>NZ_ARYM01000071.1 GCF_000685315.1 Hyphomonas polymorpha PS728 | reverse complement strand
TCCTTGGCGGATGTTCAGCCTTGCCCGCCTCAGAAAGGAACCTGCGCTCGCGCGATATTTCGCGTTCGTGCATCCCTTCTTCTGGCCGGTGCTGATCTGGCAGCTCGCCCGCGCTGTGGAAGAAGTGCGCGCCGCCGGGCGCAGCCGCGCCATGCTGCGCGTGATGTGGTGGGGCGGCGTGCACATCGAATATCTCGGCGACGCCGCGCCAAACCCCTCCGCCTACAGATCAGTTGAGCCCACACGAAAGCCGTGGAGCGATCCTTCGTGGGAAACCTCTGTCCCTCTTGAATTGAGCGCGGAAACGCACCGCCTTTTCTTTCCCTGCGCCAGCGGGGGAAGTGGCAGGG
>NZ_ARYM01000070.1 GCF_000685315.1 Hyphomonas polymorpha PS728 | reverse complement strand
GCTGGGCATCGCGATCGAGCGCATCCGGCCAGGACATCCTCAGCAGAACGGCCGCCACGAACGCATGCATCTCACCCTGAAGAATGAAACCACAAAGCCGGCCGCCGCAAATCATCTCCAGCAGCAGGACCGCTTCGATCACTTCATCCAGGAGTTCAACACCGAACGGCCCCATGAAGGGCTCGCCATGGCCTGCCCAGCGAGCGTCTACACCCCGTCACCGCGCCCCTTCAGCGGCCTGCCGGACATCGAGTATCCGTTCCACGATCACGAGGCCCTGATCACTGCCTGCGGACGCCTGTGCATGCACCGGAAGAAGATCAACATCTCCTCAGTCCTCGCCGGTCAACGCGTCGGCCTGAAGGAAGTCGATGACGGAATATGGCTCGTCTCGTTCATGCAATATGACCTCGGATATGTTGATCTCGAGGCAAGGACACTACAGAC
>NZ_ARYM01000069.1 GCF_000685315.1 Hyphomonas polymorpha PS728 | reverse complement strand
CTCCCCCCTCCGCCCCTGCGGGGCCTTCCAGGGGAAATCGCAGTGCGATTTCTGATCCCTCGAAGCCCCACACGCGGGGGAGGCCGAGCGTGCTGACTTCCTTTTGGAAAACGTCAGCCAAGTTCGGCGCGATGTGGCTTTCCCAGACGGGATCGTCCCAGCTCGGCTTTACGGCGGCGGGTTTCCTGTAGGCACGCCCATGATCGCCGGCCTGGACGATATAAACGTGGCCCCATTTGCTGACCGAGATCAGCAGGGTACGGAGTTCACCATCCTGACGTTTGAAGATCCAGCGCAGCTGCAGCCAGAGGTATGGCCAGAAGACTGGCAATACGTGGGCATACAGGCGGGCGATCTCAGGCGACATGCCTTGCAGTATACGTCCGCCTGCGGAGGGGGTGGGGAAATAAAGTTTTTCCCGCGTGTCTGCTGCAGGTTTGAGCGGAATTTTGTTGGATAGGGCGGAAGGCCCTCACCTCCCACGCCCTGCGGGCGCGGGAGGTGAGGGCTGCGGCGTTGGAGTT
>NZ_ARYM01000068.1 GCF_000685315.1 Hyphomonas polymorpha PS728 | reverse complement strand
TCGGCGCGCGTCACGCTCTTGATCTCACCGGACTCGGTGAGTTTCTGAAGGCCGCCCACCTCGCCGATCTGAAGCCGGTTAACCGGCCGGAAGTCTGCCGCCGTGGTTTGACGGCTGATCAGTTTCAGCGGGCTTTGTGCCACTTCGTACGCCGCGCGAAGCGTCCGGTTTCCGGTCGCCGTGAGCAGGTTCGGAAAATCGGACGTGGTATGCATCGCCCGTTCCAGAATGGCTTCACGCGACATGCCGGTGAGCGAAACGCCACGGGCCATGAGGATCGCGCGGGCATCATCTGCCAGCGTGTGGCCCATATACTGACGGGCTTGCTCGGCAGGCGTGGCGCCCGTGATGCGAGCAAACAGAGCATCGGCCAGGTTGCGCGTCAGCGCTTCCGGGCTTTCCGTCTGAGGGCTGGCAACGCGGACGGTTGCTTGACGGGCTTGCATGGCTTCGAGTGCGGCCGCACGGGCCGTCTCGATAGTTGCTTCTGCGTCGATTAGCGGGTTCGCCCAGGCGGCATCAAGGCCGGA
>NZ_ARYM01000067.1 GCF_000685315.1 Hyphomonas polymorpha PS728 | reverse complement strand
CCCTTGATGATCGGAATGTCGTCGCCCGGGAAGTTGTAGGACGAAAGCAGGTCGCGCACTTCCATCTCGACGAGTTCGAGCAGCTCGGCATCGTCAACCATGTCGACCTTGTTCAGGAACACGACGAGCGCCGGCACGCCGACCTGACGGGCCAGCAGGATGTGCTCGCGGGTCTGCGGCATCGGGCCGTCAGCAGCCGAGCACACCAGGATCGCGCCGTCCATCTGGGCCGCGCCGGTGATCATGTTCTTCACATAGTCAGCGTGGCCGGGGCAGTCGACGTGCGCATAGTGACGGTTGGCCGTCTCATATTCCACGTGCGCGGTGTTGATCGTGATGCCGCGTGCCTTCTCTTCCGGCGCCGCGTCGATGTCGGCATATGCCTTCGCCGTCGCACCGCCAGACTTCGCCAGCGTGATCGTGATCGCTGCCGTCAGCGTCGTCTTGCCGTGGTCAACGTGGCCAATCGTGCCAATGTTCACGTGCGGCTTCGTACGCTCAAACTTTGCCTTGCCCATCGGGCCTCTCCT
>NZ_ARYM01000066.1 GCF_000685315.1 Hyphomonas polymorpha PS728 | reverse complement strand
TCGGCGCGCGTCACGCTCTTGATTTCACCGGACTCGGTGAGTTTCTGTAGGCCGCCAACCTCGCCGATCTGAAGCCGGTTAACCGGCCGGAAGTCTGCCGCCGTGGTCTGACGGCTGATCAGTTTCAGCGGGCTTTGTGCGATTTCATAAGCCGCGCGAAGCGTCCGGTTGCCGGTCGCCGTGAGCAGGTTCGGGAAGTCGGACGTGGTATGCATCGCCCGTTCCAGAATGGCTTCGCGGCTCATGCCGGTGAGCGAGACGCCACGGGCCATGAGAATCGCGCGGGCATCGTCTGCCAGCGTGTGGCCCATATACTGACGGGCTTGCTCGGCAGGCGTGGCGCCCGTGATGCGAGCGAACAGAGCATCGGCCAGGTTGCGCGTCAGCACTTCCGGACTATCCGTCTGAGGGCTGGCAACGCGGACGGTTGCTTGACGGGCTTGCATGGCTTCGAGGGCGGCCGCGCGGGCCGTCTCGATAGTTGCTTCCGCGTCAATCAGCTGGTTTGCCCAGGCGGCATCAAGGCCGGA
>NZ_ARYM01000065.1 GCF_000685315.1 Hyphomonas polymorpha PS728 | reverse complement strand
CCGCGCACGGCGAATGCGTACACGATGCAATCCAGCGCTTCGGCCTGCCTTCCCTTAATCCGTTCCCATTGGCCGTAGGGGCGGCCATGGCGGTAGCGGATCACGCGGCGCTCCGAAGTAAGCTGTTCGAAGAAGACGGGCGCTAGGTCGCTTGAAAACCGCATTTGCGTAGGGTCTGACAGACGCTTGAACACCTGCCCTTTCACAGTGTCCACGCCCACGATGAACAGGCGCCCCGCCTGCGACTTACTGCGCTCGATAGCCGGGCGATTTCCAGCGGCGCCCTTGATGGCGTAAATCCGGCGGCCGAAACGCGGCTTACAGAAGGCCATGACGGCATCGGTGGTCTCGCCATCGCCCGAGTCCACGGCCGTCGCGGAAATGCCGATCTGCCCGCCAAGGGGGTGCTGCCAGGTCTGCCTAAGGTGCGCGTCCAGTTCGGCCCAAACGTCATCCCCCTGCGGATCACCCCAGAACACATCATGCGAGGCCGCCAGCGCCGCGCCGTCTGCCGTCCAGGCCAGAATGACCGCTTCTAGCCGGTCGCGCTGCACGTCGACGCCACAAGTCAGGATGCGGGCTTCCGTTGGTAGGGCAGAAAGGCCGAAGGGCTCGG
>NZ_ARYM01000064.1 GCF_000685315.1 Hyphomonas polymorpha PS728 | reverse complement strand
TGCGCTCGATCGCGATGCCCAGCCTCAGCCACCAGACCGAGAGACGGGAGAGGTTGTAGAGCCCGTTGGGGCTGGCAAAGGGCACGCCATTGTCACTGCGTATGGCCTCCGGCAGTCCCCGCTCCTGGAAGAGCGTGTGGAAGGCTTCGATCACGCCGGCCTCCTTCGTGCTTTCCAGGGCCTCGCAGGCAAGGATGAAGCGCGAGGCGTGATCGGAGACGGTCAGAGGGTAACAGTAGGCCTGGTTGCCGAGCCGGAACTCGCCCTTGAAGTCGACGCACCAAAGGGCATTGGGAACGCTGCCAGATGACAGGGCGGTTCCCAATGCCCTTTGACGCGGCCGCTTCGCCTTCTTCACCAGGCCGTGCCGGTCGAGCACGGCATGAACTGTACTGATTGCGGGGATGCGGATATCGCCCGCCAGGCGCCGGACCAGCAGCTCCCGGATCTTGCGGGCACCCCAGCTCGGCTTGTCCTGCTTGGCCTGGACAATCGCCTGTTCGATCTGGCCCGGAAGCTGGTTGGCATACCGCACCGGCCGGCGCGAGCGGTCGCATAGCGAAATCACCCCTTCCTCCTTGTACCGGTTGAAGATCTTGTGGCCCGTCTTCCGGGATATCCCGAACTCCCGGCACAAATCGCTCATCGACTCACCTTCCAGGCGGCGAGCCACAAATCGCAGGCGTTCATCCATCTTTGGTCCGTCCTTCCATGGCATCCCAACCTCCCGCCAAAGCG
>NZ_ARYM01000063.1 GCF_000685315.1 Hyphomonas polymorpha PS728 | reverse complement strand
AAGAAATAAGCTTCTCGCTCCGGCGAAAAGCGAAGCGGGCGGCAGGAAACTGCCGCCCGTTTTCTTTTATGGCTGTTTGCGGTCGACGATGGCCGTGCCCTTCGGCCCGCCGTCTTCGATGTCGACTCCGAAGGTTTCCAGGAAGCGGCAGACCATCATGTAATAGCCGATCAGCAGGACGAGTTCCTCAAGACCGGCAAGCCCGAAATGCGCTCTGGCAGCCTCCACCTGGGCATCGGAAGGGCCGGGATTGGCGACCAGGTGGTCGGTAAAACTGAGCGCGATCCTCTGTTCTTCCGTGAGTCCCGAAGCGTCCGGGCCCTCCTTCACGGCTTCAATGAGGGCGGGCGTCATGCCGACAGCCAGGCCAATCGCCTCATGCTGGGTCGTCTCATAGCTTGCGCCGGAGAGATACCCCACCCGAAGGACCACGCATTCGCGCGTAACAGGGTCCATCTTGCCCTTGATCAGGAAAGCCGTGCCCATCGAAACGAAAGGTTTCAGCATATGCGGCGCATGCGCCAGCATCTTGAAAACATTCAATGGGGCGAGGTTTCCGAGCACTTTGTCGCCGCCGGGGGCAAGGATGCTGAGGTCTTCTGGATAGGGCAGGCGGGCCATGGCGTGAAATCTCCCTTGTGACTTTATCAGGCACAGGCTTGCAGCAATCACAGAGTTGGGGCAAATGCCTTCCAGCCTTAGGGGTATAGCTCAGTTGGTAGAGCGGCGGTCTCCAAAACCGCAGGTCGGGGGTTCGAGTCCCTCTGCCCCTGCCAGGCACTTTTTTGTCCGGCCCGGACACATAG
>NZ_ARYM01000062.1 GCF_000685315.1 Hyphomonas polymorpha PS728 | reverse complement strand
TGAACCGCGCCGGTAACCCCGGAGGCTGTTTGGTTGGAGTCATGCAGCGATAGCGTTTTCCTTCAGGGCTGCAAAGTAGTTGGCCTCGGCTTCTGCCGGAGGGATGTTTCCGATCGGCTCGAGCAGGCGGCGGTGATTGAACCAGTCGACCCACTCGAGCGTGGCGTATTCAACCGCGTCCATGGATCTCCAGGGACCTTTCCGCCAGATGACTTCGGCCTTGTAGAGTCCATTGATCGTCTCGGCGAGGGCGTTGTCATAACTATCACCGACACTGCCGACCGACGGCTCGAGGCCTGCCTCCGCCAGACGCTCCGTATACCGTATGCTGACATACTGGCTGCCACGATCCGAGTGATGAACAAGTCCGCTGCCGATGCCCGGCCGCCGGTCATGCAGGGCCTGCTCAAGAGCATCGAGTACAAAGCGCGCATGCGCTGTCCGGCTGACCCGCCAGCCGACAATGCGGCGGGCGAACACATCAATGACGAAGGCGACGTAGACAAATCCAGCCCAGGTCGAGACGTAGGTGAAATCGCTGACCCAGAGCCGGTTCGGCGCCGGAGCCTTGAAGTTGCGCTTCACATGGTCGAGCGGGCACGGCGCTACCTTGTCGCTGTAGGTCGTGCGATGCGGCTTGCCGCGGATAATGCCCTTCAGACCCATGGCCTTCATCAGGCGCCTGACGGTGCAGCGGGCCACGTCAAAGCCTTCCCGCTTCATCTGGTGCCAGACCTTGTTAGCGCCATAGACGGTGAAGTTCTCGTTGAAGACCCGAAGGATCTCCGGCTTCAGCGTCTCGTCCCGGCGGATGCGCGGCGGCCTGCG
>NZ_ARYM01000061.1 GCF_000685315.1 Hyphomonas polymorpha PS728 | reverse complement strand
CATGAAACTCGCCGGTCTCAAGGTTCTCGATCTGTCGGCCTTCCTGCCTGGGCCGCACATGACGATGATGATGGCCGATCATGGGGCCGACGTGATCATGGTGGAGCCGGCCAATGGCGTGGGCGAGCCGGTGCGCGAGATTGGCGAGCGGGCGCCGGACGGGACGACTGTGTGGTTTCGCAATGTGGCGCGCGGCAAGCGCAGCCTGAAGCTGAACCTCAAAGACCCTGCGGGCGTCGAACTTCTGCTGAAGCTGGCCGAGCAGGCCGACGTGTTTGTCGAGGCGTTCCGGCCCGGTGTGGTGAAGCGGCTGGGCGTTGGCTATGAGGCCGTTTCGGCGAGGAACCCCAAGATTGTCTATTGCTCGATTTCGGCCTTCGGGCAGGAAGGGCGGCATGTGCAGAAGCCCGCGCATGACCTGGTGGTGCAGGCGATGACGGGGCTGATGGATTTGGGGCGCGGCCTCAGCGATGGGCAGCCCGCGCCCCCGCCTGTGCCTTTTGCGGATGCCTCCGCCTCTCTGATGGCGCTGTCGGCGATCCTGATGGCGCTCTACCGGCGCGAGAAGACAGGCGAGGGCGATTATATCGACATGTCGATGTATGACGCCGCCATTGCCTGGACGCCCAACGTGCTGGGGCCGACCTTTGGCAAGGGCGCGGCGCCCGAACCGAAGAAGATGCGCAGCTTTGGCGGGGCGGCGATGAATTCGATTTATCCGACCTCGGATGGCGGGTTCATCGTGATCGGTGGCTCGGAAGTGAAGTTTGCAGAGAACCTGCTCACCGCCCTGGGGCGGGTGGACCTGCTCCCCTATGCGAAGATCCCGCCCGGCGATGAGCAGGAGCCGCTGAAGGCCTTCTTCCGCGAGACCTTTGCCGGCAATACTCAGGCCCATTGGGAGGCGTTCCTGGCGCCGGT
>NZ_ARYM01000060.1 GCF_000685315.1 Hyphomonas polymorpha PS728 | reverse complement strand
GCTTAAAAATGGGATGATTACCCCCCGACCCTTGGCGCGCAACCGGCCAGGAAAGCCTTTCCGCCCTCTTAGCCGCGCCGATACCGCCACTGACGCGGGTGGGGTTGGGGGTAACTGACTACTGCTTTACTCTGCTTGATGCTGCGTCTGCAGTACAACTTCTTGTCGTGCTCGAGCGATGCATACTCCCGCGAGAATGGCGTACGCCTCTACATAATGCCTTCCGAAATACGCTGTGCGTTCGGGATCATTTTGGGTGTGATGTTTGGTGATCTCGCCCCGAGGCTGTGAGCTGGAATTATCATTCCTCACTTTCCACAAAATATAGTCGCATTCAGGCGCGGGCTCGCGAACACGAAATTCAATGTGTCTAGATTTCGCTATCCAGCCAACAGCATCAAGAATCTTCTGAGGGAATCCATTTCCCTGAAGCGCTTTGGCGACAATACGCATCTCAGACTGAACTAATGTTGGTATGCCCTTATCAAACAGAAACTCCTCGGTTGCAGGCCGTCGATAGCGACCCCCTGTGAAAAGTGAGCTTATTCCTTTTTCATCTTTTACTTGTTCCAGCTGCATTAGAAAATAATCCGCAGCTTCTTCGATTAGGTCGCGTTGAGGAGTTTCTAGAGACTCAACGTAAGCATCTATAAATACTCTTCCGTTCGCTCTGTCACGAAATTGAGCCTTTCTTATTAAGCTGGGAATTGATCTCATTACCTCGAAAACGGCGTCAAATATTGTCGTACTTGGGTTGCTCGAAAAGTGCGCATACACTGCTTGCTCAATATGAAAGGACTTCATTGCAAAATCTGCGTAGCGATTTTTTGTGGCACGCCGCCAACCCTTTATGATTTTGGCGGCCCTCCTGAAGTCTTCATTCCGCGCGTTCATGTCAGAAGCAGTTTGCGTGTACCCTCTTGGATCGGAGAGAATCCACCCCATGGACTTTCGCCCATTGGACACTGCTGCTTCTAGCGCAGTTCTTTGGTAAGCGTCCGGCCTGACCGACC
>NZ_ARYM01000059.1 GCF_000685315.1 Hyphomonas polymorpha PS728 | reverse complement strand
GCCCAGGCGGCATCAAGGCCGGACTGGACCGCAAGCGAACGGATCGCTTCATTGGTCTGCGCGCGCGTTTGCGTGGCAGGGGTTGCCGGGGTTTCCGGCGTAAGGTTTTCGTCTTCCATGTTCGGAATAGTCCTAACAGTAGCGCCGGGGTCGGCAGGGACCGGAACGAATGATATTTCCATCGGGGTCCATTTTTGGGCCGTCCGGAGGCGGCCCCCATTTTGATCGGTAGAGTCCGCCCATTTCTGGACGGAATAGCCGATGCTCACATGACGGATGATTCCAGCGGCGACGTCGGCAATGATGGTCGATGCGCGCTCAGAGAATTTTATCTTTGCATAGCCTTTGCCGCCGCGCACTTCGGCGCTGACCACAACGCCGATTACATCGGCCAGGCTTCCCTTGCGATGGGAGTCGAGAACGTGGGCGCCAACCAGGCGCGAAAGGTCCACGGCGTCCGGCGTCATGGCCAGGCGTTCGGTGTAGCCGGGGCGCAGCACATCGGCGCCGGTTGAGAAAATCACCTCAACGGTGCGCTCTTCGGAGTTGAACGTAGAGGGCGCGAATGACGCCGCGCGGCGTTCGATAAGGTCAAGCGTCATCGTCAGACTCCGGAGGATTGGGCGTGGCACTGCCGAACGCGAGGCCAAGGGACTCTTCCCTCGCCTTGTCGGCTGCAATTTCGGCGTCCAGCTCTTCGATAGCCCAGCCTTGTGCGCTGACGGCCTGACGGCGCGACATGAGGCCGGACGCGATGGCCTCTTTCGTGGCCTGCACATCTTTCAGAGGGTCCACCCAAGGCATTGCAGGCGGGTGGAATTCCACAGCCATGTAATCGGCAACGCTGGACTCAAAGTCTTCGGCGGCCACGGCGCCGGAGAGAATGGCGGACGTGACAAAGCGTTCCCAAAGCGGGCGCATCACCTGCGGGATCAAGAGCGTGTATTGTTGGCGTTCGATAGTCGCGCGAAACTGGATCAGCGCGGCGCGAAGGCTCGAATAATTGGCCCTGCTGACATCGCCGGTCAGCATGAATTCCGGCACGCCAAGGCCAGCGGCAACGGCGCGAAGCTGGGCTTGCAGGTATTCCGTGGACTGTTGGGCCTGTTGCGGGCTGTTGAATTTGACGTCCATGCCGGGCGGCAA
>NZ_ARYM01000058.1 GCF_000685315.1 Hyphomonas polymorpha PS728 | reverse complement strand
GGTAATCATCCCATTTTTAAGCGACCGGATTGCTGGACTTCACGCGGCAAGTTTGAGTTTCATGGCGGGGGTGATGCCGCCGATACCCATGTTCGGGCGCTGGTTGTTGTAAGACCATAGCCACCGGGTGGCGTGTTCCTTGACCTCCTCGATCGTGTTGAAGATGAACTGGCCGAGCCATTCCTGGCGGACCGTCCGATTGTAGCGCTCGACATAGGCATTCTGCTGCGGCTTGCCGGGCTGGATGTAAAAGATCCCGATGCCACGCTTTGCCGCCCAGGTTTGCAGTGCGGCGCTGACATTTTCGGGGCCGTTGTCGACGCGAATGCCCATCGGCTTTCCGCGCCATTCGATGATCTGGTTGAGTGTCCGCACCACGCGGGCCGCCGGTAGTGAGAAGTCGACCTCAATGGCAAGGCCTTCACGGTTGAAGTCATCAAGAACGTTCAGTGTCCGGAAGGATCGCCCGTCACTGAGCTGGTCCGCCATAAAGTCCATCGACCACATTTCATTCGGCCGCTCCGGAACGGCCAGAGGCTCAGGAACTTCCCGAACTAGCCGCTTCTTCGGCTTGATCCGCAGGTTCAGCTCCAGTTCGCAATAGATGCGGCGAACGCGCTTATGGTTCCACGGGAAGCCCTTCACATTGCGCAGAAACAGGTAGCACAGACCAAAGCCCCAGCGCCGGGTCGTATCCGAGGCCGCGAGCCTGACCAGCCAGTCCGCGATTTCGGCATTCTCATTCGACAGCTTCGCTTCATACCGATAGCAGGTCTCGCTGATGCCAAAGGTGCGGCACGCCAGCGCCACAGGCACCCCCTTCTTCCGAACAGCCTCTCTGGCCATCTCTCGTCTTTGAGATGGCCGAGTTACTTTTTTCCGAGAGCATCTTTCAGCAGCTCGTTCTGCATCGCCAGTTCGGCATACATCTTCTTGAGCCGGCGGTTCTCATCCGCCATCGCTTTCATCTCAGACATCAGCGAGGCGTCCATGCCGCCATACTTGCTGCGCCAGTTGTAATAGGTTGCGTTGCTGATCCCATGCTCGCGGCAGAGATCAGGCACAGGCACGCCGCTCTCGCCCTGTTTCAGGATCGCAAGGATCTGGGGCTCGGTAAATCTCGATTTCTTCATTCTCGTCTCCGTCGATAATCAACGCCGGAGAAGTCCAGTTTTCAAGTCGATTAATTTCTGGGAGGATTACC
>NZ_ARYM01000057.1 GCF_000685315.1 Hyphomonas polymorpha PS728 | reverse complement strand
CAGGCCGTCCGATGGAGGTATAGGCGAAGCCGCGTTTGGCCATGTCTTCGGGGCTGTAGATGTTTCGCAGGTCGACGACGACATTGCCTTTCATGGCGGTCTTGATGCGGCCCATGTCGAGGGCGCGGAACTGGTCCCATTCGGTGATGATGACCATTGCGTCGGCGCCGTCGACGGCCGCATAGGCGCTGCCCGCAAACTCGATGTTCTTGAGGAGATGGGCGGCCTCCTTCATCGCTTCGGGGTCATACGCCACAACCCGCGCGCCGGCCGCCTGCAGGGCGGGCAGGATGTCGAGCGAGGGCGCGTCGCGCATATCGTCCGTGTTCTGCTTGAAGGCGAGGCCGAGCACGCCGATGGTCTTGCCGGTCACATCCCCGCCCATCGCGGCGATCACCTTGTCGGCCATCGCCTTCTTGCGGGCGGCGTTCACGTCGATCACGGTGTCGACGATGCGCACCGGGCTGCCATAATCATTCGCCGTCTTGGTGAGAGCGAGGGTGTCTTTCGGGAAGCAGGAGCCGCCATAGCCGGGCCCGGCATTCAGGAACTTCGCCCCGATCCGGCCATCCAGGCCAATCCCGCGGGAGACTTCCTGCACATTCGCGCCGACCTTCTCGCAGAGGTCAGCCATCTCGTTGATGAAGGTGATCTTCACCGCCAGGAAGGCGTTGGCCGCATATTTGATCAGCTCGGAGGTGCGCCGTGAGGTGAAGAGGATCGGCGTCTCGTTGAGGAAGAGCGGCCGGTAAAGCTCCTTCATCACCTCGCGGGCACGCGCATCCTCGGTGCCGACCACCACCCGGTCGGGGATCTTGAAGTCCTTGATGGCGGCGCCTTCGCGCAGGAATTCGGGGTTGGAGACAACGGCAAACTCCGCCTCGGGGCGCGCCTTGCGGATGATCTCCTCCACCTCGTCCCCGGTGCCCACCGGAACGGTCGACTTGGTGACGACGACGGTGAACCCGTCCATCAGCCCGGCAATCTCTTCGGCCGCGCCATAGACATAGGAGAGGTCGGCATGGCCATCGCCGCGGCGCGAGGGCGTGCCCACCGCGATGAACACCGCATCGGCGTCCTTGATCGCTTCCCTGGCATCGGTGGTGAAGAACAGGCGCTCTTCCTTGACATTGCTCGCCACCAGGGCGTCGAGGCCGGGCTCATAGATCGGCATGACGCCGTCCTTCAGCTTCTCGATCTTGCCGGCATCCTTGTCCACACAGGTCACCGTATGCCCGAAATCAGCAAAACAGGCCCCAGACACAAGCCCAACATAGCCCGTACCAATAATCGCAACACGCATGG
>NZ_ARYM01000056.1 GCF_000685315.1 Hyphomonas polymorpha PS728 | reverse complement strand
GAGTGAAGATGAGACAGAAATCCGGGCCGCAGGAGAGTTCGGCCGAGAAGCATGTGCAAGCGATCAAGCGTCAGACCCGGCGGAAGTTTTCAGCCGAGGAGAAGATCCGGATTGTCCTTGAAGGCCTACGCGGCGAGTACTCGATTGCCGAGCTTTGCCGGCGTGAGGGGATTGCGCAGGGGCTGTATTACACCTGGTCGAAGGAGTTTCTCGAAGCCGGCAAGAAGCGGCTGTCGGGTGACACTGAGCGGCAGGCGACATCTGGCGAAGTGACGGGCCTGAAGCGTGAGATGCGCGACCTGAAGGAGGTTGTGGCGGACCTGACGCTGGAAAACCGCATACTCAAAAAAAGCGTGATCGGGGATGGGGATGCCCAAGAATGAGGTACCGTGCATCCGAAAAGCTTGAAATCATCCGGCTGGTCGAGAACTCGCACCAGCCGGTGAAGAAGACGCTCGACCAGATCGGCGTGTCGCGGCCGACCTTCTATCGCTGGTACGATCTGTATCGACGGTTTGGCGATGCGGGACTGGAAGACCGGCGCGGCGGGTCCGGCCGCGTCTGGAACCGCATCCCAAAAGCCGTGCGCGATCAGGTTCTGGAAATGGCCCTCGACCAGCCGGAACTCTCGCCCCGGGAGTTGGCGGTGACGTTCACGGACGAGAAGCGTTACTTCGTCTCGGAAGCCAGTGTTTACAGGCTTCTGAAGGCACATGACCTGATCACTAGCCCGGCCTTCATCGTGATGAAAGCTGCCAGTGAGTTCCGCGACAAGACCACGGCGCCCAACCAGCTCTGGCAGACGGACTTCACCTATCTGAAGGTCATCGGCTGGGGCTGGTTCTACCTTTCCACGGTGCTCGATGACTTTTCGCGGTACATCATCGCCTGGAAGCTTTGTGCCGGCATGGCGACGAGTGATGTGCAGGACACGCTCAACCTGGCGCTCCAAG
Source organism: Hyphomonas polymorpha PS728 (assembly GCF_000685315.1). GTDB lineage: Bacteria > Pseudomonadota > Alphaproteobacteria > Caulobacterales > Hyphomonadaceae > Hyphomonas > Hyphomonas polymorpha. The sequence continues at coordinate 478 of NZ_ARYM01000056.1, read as the reverse complement.
CTTCTGGGCTCGGTACCGCCAACGTCGTTCACCGCCCGCGCCTATTATCCGACAACGGACCATCCTACATATCTGGTGATCTGGCAGACTACCTTGCCGACAAGGGCATGAAGCACACGCGCGGCGCGCCATATCACCCTCAGACGCAGGGAAAGATCGAACGCTGGCATCAAACCTTGAAGAACCGCATCCTGCTGGAAAACTACTTCCTGCCCGGAGACCTTGAAGCGCAGATCGACGCGTTCGTTGGCCACTACAACCATCAGCGCTATCACGAGAGCCTGAAAAACCTGACCCCCGCCGATGTCTACACCGGCCGCGGGCAAACGATCCTGCTCGAACGTGAGAAAATCAAAAGGAGGACGATGAAACTCAGGCGCTTGCAGCACGCCCAATCCGCTGCTTAACTCAAACCCAGATGCGCCAGACCCTCCTTAAGTCAGGCAGCCTTCTGTCTCAAAATACATGACGACGGACA
>NZ_ARYM01000055.1 GCF_000685315.1 Hyphomonas polymorpha PS728 | reverse complement strand
CGCCAGGCGTCCCCAGCTCGCATTGGCCAGCGTCGAAACAAGCGCGTTAATCCGGAAGCCCGCATGCCCTTTAACGTGCGGCGCCGTCGCGCGCCAGGCGCCCGCTGCTACCATGTCCGGTTTCCGGCGCTCTTCGATCTGTTCGGCGCAATGCGGGCACTCACACCAGGCGGCGCCCGGTTCGCCTTCCGGCCATTTGATATGCTGCCAGAGGATTTCAAAGAATGCGCCACATTCCGGGCACGGCACTTCGAAGATGCGCTGATCACTGGCCGCGTAGGATCGCAGCACGTTCGAGGTATCTTCGAGGGTGGGAGTCGAGCCTATGACAATCTTGCGATTTCCAAATGACAGAGTCCGGCGTTCGGCCAACGTGATTGGGTCACCTTCCGGCGTGACTTCCATCGCATCGGCTTCGTCAATCAGCAGGATGCGGACGTTATGGCGCCGAAGGTTGCGGGCGGACTTCGCGGCAACAATCTTCAAAGAGCCGCCGGGGAAGCGCCGCGATAAAATGGTATTGCGGCCGCCTTCCTGTTCATCGGTGAGCAGCCCGCGAAGGCCAGGCGTTGACTCGAAAATCGGTTCAAGGTCGCTGACGGCATAATCGCGGCAATCGGCTTCGGTCGGCAACAGCAGAAGGATGGGCGCGGGCTCATTGGCCACATAGTTCGCCAGCGTGCCCGTCAGCAGGGTTGAGAGGCCAACGCGAACAGATTTCACCAGCGTCACCCGCTCGGTTTCTGGATCGCTGATGGCGTCGGCAATGCCCCGCTGGAACGGCCAGAGACGAAGACGCCCCGGCGTGGCACTCACCGTGTCCGGTAGGCGGATCGTTTCTTCCAGCCAATCGGGAAGGTCGATTTTCGGCGGCGGGATCAGGGATCGGAGCGAACGGCGCCGAACGGCTTCGAGGGTGTCAGTCATCAGCGCCCCCAAGCGCGGCTAGCGCCTCGCGAAGTTCGGAGTCGACGGCGGCAAGGTCAGCATGGCCAAGGTGTGGCAGGCGGGCTGACAGGCGGCCAGGAAGCGCCAGGATGGCCGCGCGAAGGTCGCGGCACGTCGCAGACCATTCGCGTTCTACCTCGCGGGCGTCCAACAGCTTCCCTGCCATCTGCGCGGCTTTCAGCTCGGCAAGGTCGGCATCGGCTTTCTGGCGCCGGGCAACGTCGCCTTGCGGCACCTTTCCGGCTTTCATCGTGACATAGGCTTGGACGCATTCGGCCAGAGCGAACTTTCCGGGCTCTGCCCGGCGCAAAATGCCATTGGCGACGAACCGGCTGATTGAGGACGGCGCCACACCAAACACGGCGGCAAGCGTGTAGCGGTCCACAAGCGCATTTGCCAGGTCGCCGCCCTGCTCTGCGGGCTCTTCGCCCAAAAGGTCTGACGTGGTGGGTCTCATAGGAACCGATTCCTATTTCAAAATTTCGCGAAAAGTGAAATGCCGGGGCTCAGCGCTACCCGCGACG
>NZ_ARYM01000054.1 GCF_000685315.1 Hyphomonas polymorpha PS728 | reverse complement strand
GCATCATAAGACAGGGCAACCCGTTCTGATAGCGATTGATATCGCGAAGCATCGCAATGAAGTTTTGATCGCTGTCCCTGGGAGGCGGCGTCGCAAACGCCTCACAGTTCGTAACGTGCGGGAAGATATCGACAGATTTGTCGAGACGCTCACCGCCTTTGGCGTGCCGGTTCAGGTCGGATTTGAGCCGACGGGCGACTATCATCGGCCGCTGGCGTGGCGGCTCCATCAGGCAGGGTTTGAGTTGAAGCTCATTTCTTCGCTGTCGCTGGCACGCACGCGCGAGGCGATGCACAACTCATGGGACAAGAACGATCCGAAGGATGCGCAGGTGATGCTGCATATGATGCAGACTGGGCTAACCCAGATCTGGCATGACCCGCTCGTGCACGGCGTGAACGACATTCAAGAGTTGTCGAAGACCCATGCCGTCATCTCACAAACAAAGACTGAGTTCTGGCATCGTTTGAGAACACACTACTTGCCACTCTACTTTCCCGAGGCTGAGCGCTTCATGGGCAACTCGCGCAGCGATTGGTTCCTCGCCTTCCTCGAACAGTTCCCCACGCCGGGATCGATCACGTGCATGTCCGAAGATGCTTTCATCGAAGCGGCCTGGGATGTTGTCGGCAAGAAGGTATCAAAAGCTCGACTGCTCGCTGATATATACGCCACAGCCGCTGATTCCATTGGCCTGCCGGTCGATCCGGAGACGCCAGCGATCCGCATGTTTCGTCTCGTTCTCGGTCAGGGAAGACATCTGATTGCCCAACGTGATCAGATCGAACAGCAAGCCAGCGACCTGCTTGGAACACATCCGGACTTCGTACGCTTGAGGACCATCCCAGGCATCGGGCCGATCAACGCGCTCACCATCCTGGCTGAGGCCGGGGACCTGCGCCGCTTCGGGCATCACCGGCAGTTTCTTAAGTTTTGCGGATTCAACCTTTCGACTCAGCAGTCAGGTATATTCCGAGGGCAGACCAAACTCTCCAAGTTTGGAAATGCCAGGCTGAGACGGACATTCTGGATGGCAGGACAGGTCGCCATTCGGCAGCGCGAGAACGGCTTCCGCGACAAGTATGAAAGATACATCGCCAGAGATCACAGCGATCCGCACCTGAAGCGCAAAGCACTCACTGCCGTTGCCGCAAAGATCGCACGCACCGCACATTCGGTCATCAAGACCGAGACAGATTACCGCCCCTTCTTCGAAGGACGCGGTCCCAGGCGGAAGGACCCCGCTCTGCAAGTGCCGTTGAGGCATGCATCGTCATGACCTCGTAGATAATGTTCGGGTCTTCTGCCTGGGTATTCGGATCTCGTCTTGAGGACGGTGAGGGCCGCAATCCAGCGTACCCTGTGTTTGCTATGGAAGAACTGATTCCTTGACGACAGAAGACGCCTGGGTGAATTTGAAAAAGAGCGTGAAGCTGATTGGCTGTCACGCACTGCTGACCTGTTGGCTCATTCCAGCTTTCGTTCCTTTCATAGGACGTTGTCG
>NZ_ARYM01000053.1 GCF_000685315.1 Hyphomonas polymorpha PS728 | reverse complement strand
GGCGGCGGCTGGATGCGCAAGGCGAAGCAGTCGGGCCGGGATTACCTCTCGATCACGCTGGCAGACCCGCAGATCGGCCCCCGAAAAATCTTCGCCAATCTCGCGCCCGTCAAAGGCAAGAAAGGCCGTCACGTGATCCTCTGGAACCCGCGCGACTAAGCCGGTCCATCCAGCCCCGGCAAGCCGCCCCGGAGTTTCCTCCGGGGCGGCTTTTGTCTGTGAACAGACGGGTGCCGCCTAAAGTTAACCCGGACGGACGCGCGGCGTGCCGCCCGCTTGGTCCCTGCCGGTCCTCCCGGCTCAGAGGTATCTTCTGACGGTCAACAGACCTCAAGGGAGAAGCCCTCATGAGCCCGCCGGAAAAGCCGCCCGCGCCTCTGCGCCCCAGTCCTGCGCCGCCGAAGCCTGATGCCTGGCTGACGACCGACGAAGCCGCCGGTCATCTCGGCCTCACGCCCAAAACCCTCGCCAATATGCGCTCGCTGGGGACCGGCCCCTCCTTCCACAAGATCGGCAGCAAGGTCTGGTATCTGGGCGAAGACCTCCTCACCTATCGGCGCCGACGCCGATACATCGCCTCAGGGGTTCGCGATGACCGGTAAGCGCCTTTGTGTGGCCGGTCTGTCCGCTCTGTCCCTGCTGGCTCTGATACCGCCCGATGGCCCGCCGAGCCTGATCTGGAACCGGACAGAAAGCGTGCCAACCGGGCTCTATTGGATCGATCAGAATGGGCCGATCCAGCGGGGCGCTCTGGTCGCCTATCTGCCCTCAGGCCCGCTCAGGAGCTGGATTGAGGACCGGCGCTATACCGGCCGAAACTGGCCCCTGCTCAAACGCGTGATCGCGCTTGAAGGGGACACCGTCTGCCGGTGCGGACACCGCGTTTGGGTGAATGACGCGCCCATTGCAATAGCCCTTTCAGCCGACAGTGCGGACCGCGCCCTGCCGCGCTGGCAGGGGTGTCGCACTCTGGGACCGGACGACATTTTTCTGCTGGCCGATCATCCGGAATCCCTCGATGGCCGCTACTTCGGCGCACAGGAGAGCACTGGCCTCATCGGGGTCGCCCGTCCTGTCTGGACGCTGGCCAGTGCAACGGAAATGGCCTCAGATGGACACACCGGGGGGGTGGAGGCGCGGAGGGCAAGATTAAGGGACTGTCCCACGGCCAGCCCCAATGTATTGTCTGCACATCCTTTTTCAGGTGACACACGGCCAGACAGCCTGCGGACAGAGGCGCCGGTGTGCCCTTGCTCCGATGACTGACGAGAAGGATTTTACGCCGCGCCTCGGGCGGATCGGGTCGCAGACGCCTCTACGCCAGACCACGCAGCTCAAACGTCTTGCCAGGGCGGTGCGCAAAGGTCAGCCACGCGCCCATAACGGAGGCCGCCTCCAGGCTGGCGCCGTCCGGTTTCAGGGACGAGGCAAGGCGGCCGCCGCCATGGCGCGGCACTGGTCTCATGCCCGGCAGCGCCGCGTTGTGGTCAAGGTCCATATCGCCAGAGCTGGCCCGGCAGGCAATGCAGCCTTCGCCCGACACCTTTCCTATATCCACCGGGAGGGAACAGACCGGGACGGTCATCGCGGTACGCTGTATGATCGCGACGGAGAGGTAAGCGATGCGACTAAATTCAATGAGCGGGCCCGCGACGACCGGCGCCAGTTCCGCCTGATCGTTTCGCCCGAGGATTCCGGGCAGATGAAAGATTTAACGGCCTTCACCCGCGCGCTCATGGAACAGGCCGAAAAGGATCTTCGACAACGGCTCGACTGGGTCGCCGTCAATCACCATG
>NZ_ARYM01000052.1 GCF_000685315.1 Hyphomonas polymorpha PS728 | reverse complement strand
CTGCGTCCGGCCCTTCGTGCTGCGTGGAACCTATCCCCGCCCCTTGCGCCAGTTACATGCGGCATGCGCCAGCTGCAAATTCTCCGGCCGGTCCGATCCGCCCCGCGCCTTCGCCAGGATGTGATCAAAGCTCGGCCGCTGTTTCTTCCAGAGCGTGGCATGGGCCACCTCAAACCGGTGGCGCGGCATCGGCCGGCCACAGAGGGCACACTGCCCGCCCTGGCTTTCCCATAGCGTGTTGAACAGCGCCGTCTCCGGCGGGGCGAAAGGCTGGCTCACAGCCCGGCAGGCACGGCCCAGCCGCGCCGCGCGCAGGCGGCCAGCACGGTGTTGCGCAGCAGGCAGGCAATCGTCATCGGCCCCACCCCGCCCGGCACCGGCGTGATGAACCCGGCCACCTCTGCGCAGCTTTCATAATGCGCGTCGCCCACCAGCTTGGTCTTGCCCTCGCCCTTTTCCGGCGCGGGCACGCGGTTGATGCCCACATCGATGACCGCCGCGCCGGGCTTCACCCAATCGCCGCGCACCATCTCGGGCCGGCCCACCGCAGGCACCAGAATGTCCGCGCCCCGGCACACTTCGGCAAGGTTTGCCGTGCGGCTGTGGGCGATGGTCACGGTGCAATTCTCCGCCAGGAACAGCAGCGCGGCCGGCTTGCCCACCAGAATCGAGCGGCCGATCACAACCACATGCTTGCCCGAAAGGTCCTCGCCCAGCGCGCGCTTGGCCAGGATGACAGAGCCAACCGGCGTGCACGGCCGCAGGCCCGGCTTGCCCAGGCTGAGCCGCCCGGCAGACACTTCGGTCAGCCCATCCACATCCTTGTCCGGATCGATCTTTTCGATGGCCGCGTCGGCGTCCAAACCCTTGGGTAGCGGCAGTTGCAGCAGGATGCCATCCACGTCCGGGTCCGCGTTCAGGCGTTCGATCAGGCTTTCCACTTCGCCCTGCGTCGCATCGGCCGGCAAACGGTGATGGATCGAGACCATGCCAGCGGCCTGCGTCATCTTCACCTTGTTGCGGACATAGACTTCGCTGGCAGGATCTTCGCCGACCAGCACAACCGCCAGGCAGGGCTGCCCCGGAAGCGTGGAAACCGCTGCGGCCACTGCAGACCGCACATCTGCCGCCACGGCGGTGCCGTCAATCTTTACTGCTGCCATCGCTGCCACCTGCCAGTTCGCTGATCCGGGCCGCGAGCGCTTCTGGCCCTTCGATGTCGAGGCCTTTAAGGCGGTTTTTTCCGCCCGTCACCACTTTGACGGCAGACTTCGGCAGGCCGAGCGCTTTTGCCACAAGCGCTTCGACCGCCGCATTCGCCGCGCCTTCCGCCGGGAGCGCACGCACGCGCAGCTTCAGGAAGGGCCGCCCGGCCTCGTCCGCCGCCCAGCCCTCCAGCCGGTCAGCCGAGGCCTTGGGCTGAACACGCACGGTCAGCCTGTGACGCATCTGGGAGAAATCCAGACAGTTCCGGACAGATCAGAACGGCACGAGGCCATACGCATACCGGGCAATCACCTGGCGCAGGAAGAAGATGATCAGCAGCACGATCAGCGGCGTCAGATCCAGCCCCTGCATCGGCGGCAGGAGGTTGCGGATCGGGCGGTAAACCGGCTCGGTCATCCGCTCCAGCCCCGACCAGATGGAACGGACGGTGGGGTTGCTCAGGCTGATGACGTTGAAGGTGATGAGCCAGGACAGGATCGCCTGGATGATGATGATCCAGGTGATGATGTTGAGGATCACCAGAATGACGTCGAGAATGGCGGCCATCGGACCCGTCTCCGTGAGAATGCAGTGCTTCGCCCGAGACTTAGGGGGCCCCGCCCCTTGAAGCAAGCGCAGCGGTGACGCGGCCTGCCCCAAGGAAAGATTTGGCAAGCGCAGCGGCGCAACCTAGTTTGGTATATCTTTTGACCGGATATATCTGATGACCGCTTCCGAAACGCCGCTGCATCCGCTG
>NZ_ARYM01000051.1 GCF_000685315.1 Hyphomonas polymorpha PS728 | reverse complement strand
GTCATCGAAGCCCCCCGTAAGCGCAATGCCGATCATCCGAACGCCATGCTTCCGACTCTTGTCGCGTTCAAATCCCCGCCGAACCAATTCGTCCGCGAACGCCCGCACATACCCGGCGCCCGCGCCGCTGCGGTGACAGTAGTGAGTCCACGAGTCGAACAGCTCAGACGTTTTCGTTTTTGATCGGGGGTCCCGCCGCGTGCATTCGTCCAACCAGGCGCCGAAGAGGTCGGTAGCCTCGCGATACGACTCAACCGCCGCAACAATCGGCGCCGGTATGCCCAGCCCCGACTCCTGCCATTGAAGGGCGCCGCGCACGGCCCATGCCATCACACCGGGCAGCTCTTCGGCAATGATACGCCTATCGAGGTCTGCCACCCGCTCCGAAGCCGGGATTTGCTGGCCGAATTCCACGGGCACCAGGCGCCGCCAAAAGCCGTCCCCGGCATCCTGTACACCAGGAAGAAAGTTGCCCCGCAACCAGGTGGAATGAGTGGGCATGAAATCGAACGCTTCAGAGTACAGACGGCGCGCGGCGATCCTTTCCCGCGAAGTCACCTTCTTGACCTTGTAGTCATCGAACACGTCGCCACGCGAAGTCTCATTGATCGAAGCAAGGCGGACGCCGTGAAGCCGCGTCACCTGCCTTTCGGACTCCGAGTCGCTAAATTGTCCGCGCACAAGCAATGCCTTGTTTCCGGATTGAAGATGGCGGGATCGTCCAGCAAGAGGGCGGCGCGCCGTTTTGCAACATGGCTCATTCTGCGGCCCTCCGCTTGGCGAGCGCCAGCATGGCCCCGCGTGACATGACCGGCTTGGCGTCGCGTTTGGCTTTCCGCGCCTGCCTCTGCCAGTCTTCAAGATCGTTCATAAGGTCGGCTTCGGCGGCCAGGCGGATACGTTCGCACCGTCGCGCGTCTTCAAGGATCGCGGCACTCATGAGGGGCCACCAAGTGTCTGCGAGCTTGCCTTCTTGGGCCAGTCGCGCTTGGGAAAATTCATATTTCCGGCGCTCTTCAGGGGTACGCTGAGGAATTTCTTGGGCTTCGGGGAAATCACTGTAAGATTTCGCGCGTATATGCGATTTCGCAGCTTGTGTTCTGCGCGTGAGCTGACTATTTCTCATGCCACGGCCCTCCTTCGGCCGCACCGTTAAGGCTGAAAGGCCCGCCTTCGCCCGGCGGGCTTTTCTATTTCTGGCACTCGCCTTGCAAGCGATATGCCGTAAGGTGCCTAGAAGGCCGCGAGGCGAACGGCCACAGAGGTCGCGCCACTGCCCGCCACCGCAACAGCAGCGCCAATGACGTTATCGTTGCCGGTGCTGGGCTCTTCGCACTCAGTGCCAGACCAGGCCACTTCGTCACCGATGGCGAGCACTGAAGCGCTGGCCTTCGGAAGCGTGAAGACACCTTCGCAGGCAATATCGACGGGCTGGCCTGCCAGCGCATCACCGGCGGCAATGCCCGTTATCTTGCCAACTTGGACAACGCCGCCACTAGTGACGTTTGCAGGGGCCGGAATCGTCAGAGTGCGGCCGGGTTGAATGTAGTTTTTCATGAGTCAAAACCTTTCGAGGTATTGAAGAGGATAGTGTTGGGGATGGGCTTGGCGTGCCCCGCAATCTCGCGATCAAGTGCGGCGATAGCGGCGGCCATCTCTCTATCGCTAGAGTAGGTCACCTCTTCGCCGTTCTGATCGCGAACGCGGCGCACGCCGTTGGAACGGGCTTTTATAAGCCCGTCCCGTAGCGACGTCAGTTCACTGACCGTGAGGGCCACATTAGTCCCCCGCGTTGCGATAGCCGCCGCGCCAGTCGATGGCGCCAGCGCCGAAGTCCAGAACGATACGCATTTCCATGCCCAGCGTGTTCCAGCCCTCGCGGGTGGCGATCTGCGGGCCTTGTGCGCCAGACAGGTAGGCATGTTCGAAGCAGGCGATCTGCGCCGGGTCTGCCATAACGTACCAGGCCGACTCATCCGTCAGGCGCGGTTCGACAAGCAG
>NZ_ARYM01000050.1 GCF_000685315.1 Hyphomonas polymorpha PS728 | reverse complement strand
TACGTCGCTTCTGGGACGAAGCGAAGAAGATCCAGATCGTTGCACAGACCCGTGTGCCAGGCGTGTCGGTGTCTCAGGTTGCCCGGCGCTATGACTTGAACGCCAACCTGATCTTCAGGTGGCTGCGTGACCCGCGATATGCAGTGGCGCAGGAGCGAACGGGCGATTTCCTGCCGGTGACGATTACGGCTGATCTTGATCTGCCTCCGCCGTTGAAGCCCTCGCGCCTGCCGGTTCCGCCGCCGGCAGAGGTCCGCGTTGAGATCACGACACCAAGCGGCTGCAAGGTGCGCGTTGAAGGCGGACTTGATGTTAGGGGTATCTGCGAGCTTGTCCGCGGGCTTGAGCGATGATCCCGGTTCCGGCCTCGACCAAGGTCTGGCTGTCGGCCGGCGTGACGGACATGCGCAAGGGCTGGGGCAGTCTTGCCGTTCTGGCAGAGAAGGTGCTCGCGGAGGATCCTTTCTCCGGACACCTGTTCGTGTTCCGCGGCCGGCGCGGTGACCTCGTGAAGGTGATCTGGTGGGACATGCAGGGCGCCTGCCTGTTCTCGAAGCGCCTCGAACGCGGCCGGTTTGTCTGGCCCGCCGCCAAGAACGGCAAGGTACATCTCAGCCAGGCCCAGCTCTCGATGCTGCTTGAGGGCATCGACTGGCGGATCACGCAGCAGACCTGGCGGCCACTGACGACGGGGTAGCGCGATTTTCCGGATTCACTGGCGGCCCGAAGCAGGGTAGATTTCCTTCCATGTCGGATGTGGCTGATCTTCCCGATGACATCGAGGCGCTGAAGGCGATGATCGCCGAGCAAGGCGCTGTCATTGCCCGCCAGGATGCACAACTTCGCCACCACCAGCTGCTGATCGAGAAGCTGAAGGCGCGCCTCGACAAGCAGCTGCGCGACCGGTTCGGATCCTCCGCCGAAGGCCTCGAACAACTCCAGCTGATGCTCGAGGATCTCGAGATCACCCACAGCGCCAGTCTACCAGCCGCAGAGCCTGAGTCAGCACTGAAGGACAAGCCGGTTCGCAAGCCGCTCCCCGATCACCTGCCAAGGACTGAGCAGGTGCTTGAGCCAGGCGAGACCTGTGGGGATTGTGGGGGTAAGCTGAAGCGTGTCGGTGAGGACGTGACCGAAGAGCTGGAGTACGTTCCCGGCCGGTTCGTCGTGAACCGCTTCATCCGTCCACGTATGGCCTGCAGCTGCTGCGAACGGTTCCACCAGGCGCCGCTCCCCTCGCGCCCTATCGAACGCGGACGTCCCGGTCCCGGCCTCCTCGCGCATGTGCTCGTCTCCAAGTATGCCGACCACCTGCCACTCTACCGCCAGAGCGAGATCTATGCCCGGGAAGGCATCGATCTGGAGCGCTCCACGATGGCCGACTGGGTCGGCAAGGCCGCGGCCCTGCTGGAGCCGCTCGCTGACGCCATCGGCGCGCATGTCCGCGCCAGCGCCGCGCTCCATGCCGATGACACGCCCGTCGATGTTCTCTCGCCGGGTCACGGCAAGACAAAGACAGGCCGGGTCTGGGTCTATGCCCGCGACGAGCGACCCTGGGGCTCGGACGCGCCGCCGGCCGCGTTCTACAGGTTCAGCATGGACCGCAAGGGCATCCGCCCGGCCGAGCACCTCAAGGGCTATACCGGGTTCATGCATGCCGATGGCTATGCCGGGTTTGAAGAGCTCTACCGCTCTGGCGCGATCTCCGAAGTCGCCTGCCTCGCCCACATCCGGCGCAAGTTCTTCGAAGAGGCTCAGTCGAAGAGCACGCCCATCGCCGCCGAAGCGCTCACCCGCATCGCCGCGCTCTACGCGGTCGAGGCGGAGATCAGAGGCCGGCCGCCCGACATGCGCGCCGCGACCCGCCAGGCAAAGGCGAGGCCCGTGTTCAACGACCTCATCACCTGGCTGCAATCAGAGCTGCCGAAGATCTCCGGCAAGTCGGATCTGGCGAAGGCCATCCGCTACGCCCTGACTCGCCTGCCGCGGCTCGAAGTCTATCTGTCGAACGGGCATCTCGAGATCGACAACAATGCAGCCGAGCGTGGCATGCGCGGGCTCGCCATCGGGCGCAAGAACTGGATGTTCGCAGGATCCGAGGGCGGAGGACATAACGCAGCCATCGCGTACACGCTGATCGAGACCGCCAAGCTCAACGACATCGATCCGCAGGCCTGGCTCACCAACGTTCTGTCACGGATCGCCGATCATCCGATCAACCGCGTCGCAGAGCTGGCGCCTTGGAACTATAAACGTTGATCCGGTCAAGTGCGGTCAGGCCGGACGCTTAC
>NZ_ARYM01000049.1 GCF_000685315.1 Hyphomonas polymorpha PS728 | reverse complement strand
GTCATCGAAGCCCCCCGTAAGCGACAATCCGACAAACCGGCGGCCATGCTTGCGGCTCTTGTCATGCTCATATCCCCTTCGCGCCAACTCATCTGAGAACGCGCGAACGTATCCGCCGCCTGCCCCGCTGCGCTGCGAGTATTGAGTCCACGAGTCGAACAGGTCGGACGTTTTCGTTTTTGCGTTAGGGTCCCGCCGCGTGCATTCGTCCAACCAGGCGCCGAAGAGGTCGGTAGCCTCACGATATGACTCAACCGCCGCAACAATCGGCGCCGGTATGCCCAGCCCCGACTCCTGCCATTGCAGGGCGCCGCGCACAGCCCATGCGAGCACACCGGGCAGCTCTTCGGCAATGATGCGCCTATCGAGGTCTGCCACCCTCTCCGAAGCCGGGATTTGCTGGCCGAATTCCACGGGCACCAGGCGCCGCCAAAATCCATCGCCTGCGTCCTGCACACCAGGCAAAAAGTTGCCCCGCAACCAGGTGGTGTGCGTCGGCATGAAGTCGAACGCTTCGGAGTACAGACGGCGCGCGGCGATCCGCTCACGCGAAGTCACCTTCTTGACCTTGTAGTCATCAAATACGTCGCCGCGCGAAGTCTCATTGATCGAAGCAAGGCGGACGCCGTGAAGCCGCGTCACCTGCCTTTCGGACTCCGAGTCGCTGAATTGTCCGCGCACAAGCAATGCCTTGTTCACCGCGACCGCGTAGTCACCAAACATGGCTTCCACGACATTCGCGAACGTGGACTTGCCGGACGCGCCGGGGCCATAGGCGAAGAAGAGCTTCTCTTCGTCCACGACTCCAATGAGCGAATAACCCACCGCCCGCCGGACGAAGGCCCTCATATCGGGATCGGGCAATGCACGTTTCAGGAAGGCCAGCCATTGCGGGCACGGCGCGTCAGGATCAAACGGGGCGCTTGCCTGCTTAGTGATCCTCTGGCTGGGCTTGGCGGGCACCAGGCGGCCCCTGCGAAGGTCCAGGACGCCATTGGGGACGCCCATAAGCCAAGGGTCGGCATCGAGCATTGCGGCCTTTACGCGAAGCGTGGGAAGCTCTGCGGCACTGGCCAGCGCAGCGGTCTGCCGGGCTTTCACTCTTAGCAAAATAGTCTTCTGCTCAGAAAGTGCCTTGCCGCGATGAGTCGAGCGAATTTCTGCTTTCACAGCTCGAATCATTTCGTCCGATGCGAATTTTTGCATGTAGGCGCCCGGATCGGTCGGGGTCCAGCGGGCGCCGTCAAAGGCCAGCCAGGTTTTCGCTTCGGGGACGTATATCAACCGGCCATGGTGCGCATCGGCGAAGGCATGGCCATTGAAGGTGTCGCCGCCGAACGCTTCGCCCAGCGTCCTTTTCGCTGCGAGGATGCTGGACTCCGGATCATGGGCATTGCCTTCGTCCAACAGGGCGGCAACACGGTCGCGGGATCGAGTCATTGTGCGGCACCCCGCAACTCAAGCGCCAGCATGGCCGCGCGCGAATACTTCGGCTTCGCGTCCCGCTTCGCCTTGCGCGCTTTCCGCTGCCAGTCGTGAAGGTCTTCCATCAGGTCGGCTTCGGCGGCCAGGCGGATGCGCTCGCAACGTCGCGCGTCTTCGAGGATCGCGCGCGCTTGTGCAGGCCACCAGGCGTCCGCATCCCTCAATTCGGCAAGCATCGCTTTCATGCCATAGCGGGACTCTTCGGCGCGCGTGCGGGGCCGCAAGCCCTTGGCCATCAGCGCATCAAAAGATTGTGCGGCTATCCCGGATTTTTGGGGTTGTGCTTTGCGCGTAGGCTGAATATTTCTCATGTCGCATCCCTTCATGATGCACCCGTTAAGGAAGAGCCCGGCACGCCAGCCGGGCTTTTCTATTTCAGGCCCTAGAAGGCCGCGAGGCGCACGGCCACGGAAGTCGCGCCACTGCCCGCCACCGCAACAGCAGCGCCAATGACGTTATCGTTCGCGGTGCTGGACTCTTCGCACTCGGTGCCAGACCAGGCCACTTCGTCACCGATGGCGAGCACAGACGCGCTGGCCTTCGGAAGCGTGAAGACACCTTCGCAGGCAATGTCGACGGGCTGGCCTGCCAGCGCATCACCGGCGGCAATGCCCGTGATCTTGCCGACTTGGACAACGCCGCCACTGGTGACGTTTGCAGGGGCCGGAATCGTCAGAGTGCGGCCGGGTTGAATGTAGTTTTTCATTTCTCGAATCCTTTCGAGGTATTGAAGAGGATAGTGTTAGGGATGGGCTTGGCGTGCCCGGCAATTTCGCGATCAAGTGCGGCAATAGCGGCGGCCATCTCCCTGTCGGAAGAATAGGTTACCTCTTCGCCATTCTGATCTCGAACGCGGCGCACGCCATTGGAACGGGCTTTGATGAGCCCGTCCCGTAGCGACGTCAGTTCACTGACCGTGAGGGCCACATCAGTCCCCCGCGTTGCGATAGCCGCCGCGCCAGTCGATGGCGCCAGCGCCGAAGTCCAGAACGATGCGCATCTCGATTCCAAGCGTGTTCCAGCCTTCGCGAGTGGCGATCTGGGGGCCTTGCGCGCCGGACAGGTATGCATGCTCGAAGCAAGCAATCTGCGACGGATCGGCGAAGACGTACCAGGCCGAGTCATCGGTCAGGCGCGGTTCGACAAGCAG
>NZ_ARYM01000048.1 GCF_000685315.1 Hyphomonas polymorpha PS728 | reverse complement strand
ACCTATGTGTCCGGGCCGGACAAGGGAGAAGTGGCTCCGCGAGCAGGACTCGAACCTGCGACCGGGCGATTAACAGTCGCCTGCTCTACCAACTGAGCTATCGCGGAACAGCTGGAGACGGGGGAATAGCCAGACCGGCTTTCCGGTTCAAGAGGCAAATAGCGCCTTCTGCAGAAAATCCGCTGCGACAGGCTGCAGAATTGTGGATAGCGCCGCCCCGCCGGCAAACCTCACCCCAAAAGAAAAGAGGCGGGAGACAAGCTCCCGCCGAAGGCGTTGGGTGATGGTGGGTGTCTCCAAGAGAAGACATGCCCAAATTCGCCCGAAATGGTTAATGCCGGGTAAACGATTTGCAATAAATGCGCAAAGCGGCGTTCAGCATTGAATGCTGGCTGCAAGGTGGCTGGATTTTCAGGGAAAGTTGATGGAGGCCCCACCCGATTCCACTCACCTTGTATTATTTGGGAAATGTCAAAAAATACCCCCAAATATACCCCAGTGGCAGGGCATTTTGCCGCGTCTTCTGTAGTAAACACTGCAGGTTCGCACCGAATGGTAAGTCGGGGTATCGAGTTTTGGTGACGAATTCGATTGCCTGCGGCGAAGACACACCCCCTGAAAGTTAAGGGAATTCAGGATAATACCCCCTGATGTACCCCCAGGCGCCACCGCGAATTAGTTCAGCAGTTCGCTTATGATAATTCCACGCTTCCACGCGAGCACATCACCCTTCTTCCAAACGGCGATGCGATGGCCAAGGCGAATGCTATGCGGGAATCGGCCTTCGCGAATCCGGCGGTAAATCTCGCTCTTCGAAAGCGAGGTCATCTGAATCACCTCTTTAAGGCGAATGAATTCGGCAGAGGGCCTGATCATCCTAACTCCGAAGGGACAAGAGGGCACAAATCCCCCTGTTTGGGCCGTTCTCCCAGTGTACACAAATCTGTCGGACTGCGATCAACACTTCGTCCGGCCGGAGGTCCCATCGCTGTTCCATGGAAGCAATTTCGTCCAACAGCTCTTCCATTTCATCAGAAGTCTCTTTGTCGCCGAGGCGAAGCGCCTCGTCTTCCTGATGGAGAAAATACATATATCCCGCAAACCCGAGAGTCCTCATCTTCAGTGCGCGGGTATGATATTGTTTCGCTTCCTCATCCCAATTGGGGTCGCCGCTAATGACGCGATCCAATTCTCGCAGAAACGTTTCGTTAAACAGGGGCAATTCCTCAGACATCGCCTTCATCTGTTCAGCTTCGGTCATTTCTCCAGCTCCGGTATGTTTCGTTTGGAGACTCGCCTAGCAAGCGACATGCCAATTTTTCGCCTTTGAGATTATCGCGTATAATCTGCAATTGATTCTAGGAGGGCTAAACCATGTCTAAATTCACTGTTGGCGACCTTCGTGCGTACCTTGCGGGGTTCGACGATTCCACAGAGCTAGAGTTCGAAGGTGGCTTAACCTTCAACTACATCAAACATCGCGATACTGCCCTTATTCTTTTCAACGAAATTCAAGCGCCACTTTCTGACGAATTCTGCGCCGCACACCCGGATATTTTGGTCGCGTTTTATAAGGCCCCCATATTGGAAGGCCCCCTAACCCTGATTGAACTTCCAATTCTCTAAAAGGGCAGAAACGTCAGGTATGGCCAAAGCGTAACGATAGTTGCAGCGGCCCCACCCAGCCATACTGTAAGGCGCACCAGTTTTCCGAGTACGGAGTTTTCTGCTTTTGTCGTGTCGAACCCGGCAGCACCAGCAATCATAAAGGGCGTTCTTGCGAGCCAGGTTAAACCCTTTCCAATCCACCAAAAGGGATTGAAAGTCCTAAAATTCGCGGCTTGCTGATCGCTCTCGTAGACGCCAATTGCGCGATCAATGCTATCAATTAATCGGTTGTGCGATCCAAAGATGCGATTGGGTCCGAAAATATCCGCAAACAAATCAAATGGAACTATAGCGCCTCCAACAGCAGGTGCGGGAAATTGTTGGCCTGAAACACCTATTCCAGCGAAGACGGTGAATTTCCGGGCATCAACGAGGGTCAAATTAATAGACCTGCGAAGCGCTGCTGTCTCAGCATTGTCCGCCAGATTGACCTCTATCCACCTTTCGACATTGGCGCGGAAAGCGGAGAGTGCACGCACGCGCTTTCGGTTCTCAAATATCGTGATGCTCTTATAATTAATCACCTATCCATCCACGCACTGCGAATCACAGCGGGGATCGTCGGGGTTGAAGCGATTTCGCGCAACTCATTTTCCCGCGCATCCATCCGTATGTTGACCAGGCCGCGCACGGCGAATGCGTACACTACGCAGTCCAACGCTTCGGCCTGCCTTCCCTTGATGCGCTCCCATTGGCCGTAGGGGCGGCCGTGGCGGTAGCGGATCACGCGGCGCTCCGAAGTAAGCTGTTCGAAGAAGACGGGCGCCAGGTTGGCTGAAAACCGCATTTGCGTGGGGTCTGACAGGCGCTTGAACACCTGCCCTTTCACAGTGTCCACGCCCACGATGAACAGCCGCCCCGCCTGCGACTTGCTGCGCTCGATAGCCGGCCGATTTCCAGCCGCGCCCTTGATGGCGTAAATCCGGCGGCCGAAACGCGGCTTACAGAAAGCCATGACGGCATCCGTGGTTTCGCCATCGCCCGAGTCCACGGCCGTCGCGGAAATGCCGATCTGCCCGCCAAGAGGGTGTTGCCAGGTCTGCTTAAGGTGCGCGTCAAGTTCGGCCCAGACGTCATCCCCCTGCGGATCACCCCAGAACACGTCCTGCGAGGTCGCCAGCGCCGCGCCGTCTGCCGTCCAGGCCAGAATGACCGCTTCGAGCCGGTCGCGCTGTACGTCCACGCCACATGTCAGCACGCGCACTTCGCTGGGGATGGCAGAAAGGCCGAAGGGCTCGG
>NZ_ARYM01000047.1 GCF_000685315.1 Hyphomonas polymorpha PS728 | reverse complement strand
GTGCGGTCAGGCCGGACGCTTACAACAGAAATGGATAGATCGTCGCTTCAGCGTTCCTGTGAGCGCGAAGGTAGCGAGCAACTTCCGGCGGATCTGTTTCAGAGACCGGAATATTATACAGCGCGCCATCCTCCGAATTGATTGCGACGCGGCTGTGCACCCGCCGCGCTCCACTCAATATCCAGAGTGTAAGCAAATTAAGAATAAGGATGATGCTTGTGACAGCGAAGGCTGATAAGGCTGGATCAGTGTAGCTAAAGTGGAGCTGCATACGGGGCGTCCAAGAGGTGTGCGTGCCTGAGGTCTAGTTTTCAGAGCGATCTGATGCGCATGTAGTGTACCAAATTATCGAGCGTGACTGAGGTTCCTTTGTCGATTCCGGACAAGAGGAATTGTTCAAGGTGCTCGGTTGAACGACATTGGATCTCAACCAACAGCCGCGTCCCATGTTCGAGCTCATCGATGAACACTCTACCGATTGCGCCTAACGCTTCAAATGTCAGCCTTTGGGGCGGCGCAACTTCGAGATACATGCCCGAGAAAGGCATGTTGGACCGGCCTTTTGGGGTAAACTTGAAAGCGCCGCCTGGTCGAAGATCGATTTCGCAAACTGCCAATGTCTGCCCGGCCGGATCCCACCAGCGCGCCACATGCTCTGGTTGTGTCCAAGCTTCAAAAACCTGGTTGGGCCGAGCGTCAAAGCCTCGCTCCAACCTAATGAGGTGAGACTCCCAATCGATTTCGAATTTAGTGTTCTCATTATCAGAATTGGCCGTCAGCATTTAGGTCTCCTTTGCATTCATTAATGCGAGGTGGGTGTCCAGCCGACCCAATCGAGCCATCCATTGCTTTTGGAAGTCATCGACCCAATTGGTCACATCATCGAGCCCTGCCGCTGACAACCTTCGTGGCCGACGTTGGGCGTCGCGCCCTTGCTCAATCAGTCCAGCCTGTTCGAGCACTTTCAGATGCCTAGATATTGTCGGCTGACTGAGCTGGAATGGCGCCATGAGCTCAGAAACGGATGCTTCCCCAGCCGCGAGGCGGGTGAGGATCGCGCGCCTTGTTGGATCTGCCAAGGCAAAAAACGTGCGGCTGAGATGATCGGGTTGTTCTGTGTATATACTCATTTTGCTATATTGCCAATTAGCGATATATATGTCAAGCTAAACTTTAAGTAAGAATGGCAGTAGCCAGATTGTTTGATATCTTCTGCGTGGAGTCTACCAGCTCCGCAGGCTGATTACTTCGTGCACGCTCGGGTGCTCCCGACCATCGCGGCTTCAACAAAATCCCAACAGAAGAAATGTCGCCCAACAATATTTAGCGGATGCGGCGGACGTCAGTGGGCTAAGCTAAGGCTTGGCCAATTGTTTTTATGGGGCGCGGTGCCCCTCCCAAAAAAGTCTATGGAAATGGTGCCCGGGGGCGGAATCGAACCACCGACACGCGGATTTTCAATCCGCTGCTCTACCCCTGAGCTACCCGGGCGGGCCGAACGGGGAAGCGGCTACTTAACGAAGCGCGCGGGCCTTGTCTACGCACAAATCAGTGGGATTCTGTATCATCTTCAGCGGGGCGTCCGCTGGCGGCTTCCTCGGCATCCTCGGAAGGCCGGCCGGCGATCACATAGCTGCCGGTCAGCCAGTGGCCGAGGTCGGCGTCGGCGCACCGTTTGGAGCAGAAGGGGCGGTATTCGGCCGCCACGGTCTGCTTGCGGCAACGGGCGCAGAGGGGCTTTTTCTGGTCGGGGGTCGCAGGCTTGCTCATGGGGTGGGGAATAGCTCAAACCCGGCCTTGCCGTGAACCCCGATAGACAGCCGCGCCCCATATTTCGCGCTCAGCAGCGCCTGCGCGTCGAGCCGGCTTGCCGCCAGCCAGTCGTGGGCCATCTGGGGCAGGGCCAGGGTCAGGCGCACCATCCGCGCCTGCTGCGCGGCCATCTCCAGCTGGCGCAGCCCCTCCAGCGCCGCCGTTTCCGGCGTCGGCGCTCCCGCCGCGTCCAGCATCCGCTCGGCCAGCGGCGTGATCCACCAGTCAGCGGCGATTTCCATCAGGCCAAGCGCGGAAGGCGCCAGCGCCTTCGCCTGCCGGCTGGTCAGCCCTTCCCAAACTTCTGCAAAAGCCGCGCGGATCTTCGCGCCCCCATCTCCCGCAATTGGGCTCACACAGTCGAGCACCACGAGCCCGCCCAGACCCCGCAGCAGCATCTGCCGGGAGAGCTCCCCCGCCGCCTCGCGGTTGAGCGACAGGGCGCGCGCCCCGGCGCTGCCTTTCAGCGCCCGGCCCGCCGAATCGATGTCGGCCGCCGTCAGCGCGCGTGTCCGCTCGATATGCATCTGCCCTCCGCCGGGCAGGGTCACCTCCGGGCGAAGGGCATCCTCGAAGGCGGCGCTCACCTCCGCGTCGCCGGGGGGCACGTCCTCCACCGGCGCGGCGCTCCCACCCTTCAGATGAGCCCGCCAGGCATCGGCGCTGGAGACCGCGGGGCCAGCGCCCGGCGCCGCCAGCTTCACCCGGGCGAGCTTCCCGGCCCGTGCTTCAGCGACGACCTCGACCGTCACCTGCGTGCCCTCGCTTGGTATCAAAGTGTCCGGATTTGTCCGGATTTGTCCATTCTTTGTCCGAAGGAATGCGCTCATTGTCCCGGCAAGGGTAATGAATGTCCCGCCTGCGCCGGGCTCTGTCTTGCCGATGCGGCCTTCCAGCCGCGCGCCCAGCGCTGCGGTGTTCGAGGCGCGCTCAAGGTAGAGCGCAGCGGGCCTGTCCCCCGGTCCAAGCGCCAGCCAGCGGGTCTCGCCCACTGTCTGCTCGCGCAGGATGCGGGCAATCGCCATGCCTTAGAAAATCTGCTTCAGCAGCGCAGCTGTTACAGGATCAGCGGCCTTGTCAGGGGTCTTCAGCACCGCCTGGATGCGCCCAGCCATGGTCTTGCCGCGCTCTACGCCCCACTGATCGAAGGGGTTCAATCCCCACAGCTTGCCGGCGAAATAGGTGCGGTGTTCGTACAGCGCTACCAGCGCCCCGAAGGCCTCCGGGCCGAAACCAGCATGGGAGAGCAGCGTGGAGGGCCGCCCGCCGGCATGCACTTTCTGCGCGGATACGGCCTCGCTTATCCCCGGCTCTTCAGCGCGTACTTCCTCGAGGCTGCGGCCATTGGCGAGCACTTCGGCCTGCGCCAGCGCATGAGCGGCCAGCGCGTCCAATCCTTCAGAATCGCGGTCAAAGTCCGGCGCCAGAATGAATTCGCACGGCACATCCTGCGATCCCTGGTGCAGCCATTGGTGATAGGAGTGCTGGCCTACTGATCCTTCGCCGCCCCAGAGGGCGGGCGCTGTGGGTGGGGAGACCGTATTGCCTTCAGAATCAACGGATTTACCGTTCGACTCCATCTCCAGCTGCTGCAGATAAGTCGGCAACATGCGCAGGCGGTTGGCATAGGCCAGCAGCACCCGCATCGGCTTCTCGCGGATGGAGGTATTCCAGAAATCCAGCAGCGCCAGCCGCATGGCGGCATTCGATTCGAGCGGCGCCGTGCGCACATGCTCATCCATCTCGTTGGCGCCATTGAGAATTTTCCGGAAGGTCTCAGGCCCCAGATAGATCATGCAGGCCAGTGACGCGGCCGACCACAGCGAGAATCGCCCGCCCACAGAGATCGGCATATCGAACGTGTAGGCGTCACGCCCACCCAGCCAGGCCTTGGCCTTCTCCGGATTGGCCGTCACCAGAGCGAGGTGGCGGGCGGCATCATCGCCCAGCTTGTCCTCCAGCCAGGCGCGCGCACGGCCCAGATTATAGAGTGTTTCTTCGGTGCCGAAGGATTTGGACACCCCGATCACCAGCGTGGACAGGGGATCAAGCCCAGCCATCGCCCGGTCCAGGTCGTAGGGATCCACGTTGGCGGCAAACCGCAGTTCGATCGACGGGTGCGCCAGATCCTCAAATGCGTCCGCAATCAGGCGCGGCCCGAAATCCGATCCGCCGATGCCGATGTGAAGGACGGCCGTAAACGCCTCACCGTGCGCGGTGCGGATTTCGCCTGTCTGAATTTTCCCAGCAAATTCAAGCGCTGGCAGAACGCTCTGGCGAATGGTTTCGGCCTCTCCCGTCAGGCGCGCGGGGGCCCGCAAAGCCCAGTGCAGGGCAGGGCGGTCTTCCGAGGGGTTCACGATAGCGCCGCCGAAAAGATCTTCGCCCGCCTTTACCAATGCCGCATCCGCGCCGTGTTGGAGCAGGCTGGCCTCTGCGGAGGCATCCAGAAAGTGCCGCGCAAGGCTGATTTTCCAACCTGCCGCTTCGAGCGGCTGATCCCCTGCGCGCGCTGTCGCGAGCAGCTTCAGAGGCTGCAGCCTCAGGCGGGCGGCATGGTCTTGGAGTTCACTGCGCATTCGGTCCTCAATTCCGTAAAGTCAGACCGTGCGCTTATCGGCCGGGGCGTTTGGCTTCGCAAGGCCTGCAAATGTGCAGCTTTGCCCCGTAAAACCCCGCTTGAAACCCGTGTCACACATGGGTATTAGGCGCCGCTTGAAGGCCATGTGGCCGGAGATCAATCTAGGTTGAACCTGTCCGGCGGGCCGGACGACACCAATTATAGGAGAGGCCCGATGGGCAAGGC
>NZ_ARYM01000046.1 GCF_000685315.1 Hyphomonas polymorpha PS728 | reverse complement strand
CCGGCAAACCCGGCGTGGTTCAATTATCCATTCCAATGCGGAACCGAGCGGGTTTCAGGTCAGAATTATCTGCGCAGATTAGCCCCAACGCGAGAGATCGACTATTGCTGTCGCTATGGCAGTTACTTCCGACAACTGATTTGTTGCCGTCATTTCTAACTTTACCTGTTTGGCAACCCGATCAATTGCTGCAACCTTGCCATTCATTGTGGTAAGATCACCTAACAAGTTCGGCTTTAGCAGTTTAACCTGAAGATCTTTGAGAAAACCAGAATCTCCCATCCAATCTGTTACATAGTGGCTGAACCAGCAAACCCTTTGCGCCCCCAAATCATAGCCGGCCGGAAGACCACTGAACGCCTTAGCCAATTCAGAATCCCAATGTGGGGCCTCGACACTCTCAAGGATTCCGTTGTCAGGATGGAGCAACGCTGCGGTGGGGTTGTCTGAGAGAAACCGATAGTGCTCGCGATTGGCAAAGATGAACGAAGTGCCAGCCCCCGCCAGATATGCAATAATATTCGATACTGACAGCGGCCCTTTCAGCATCGCGCCCATCGCCTCGTCTACTCTGACAGACGAAACTGGACGTGGAACCGAACCACGCGGACGCTCATTTCCGTATGCTTCAGAGATTTTCTCCGACTCTTCGCGAGTATAGCTAGCAAGTATGCGCTCGCTGTACTTAGATTTTTTGGTAACCTCAGAGCGCTCAAACCTGCGGATCGTCATGAAGTTTTCGGCAACAATTTCCCCCGTGTCGGAGCTCAAAAATTCGGTGCGCTCCACTTGATTCACAAATCGAGCACCAAATCGGGAGTTCTCAACAATTTCCGCGTCATTTAAACATGTTCGAGCTGAAATGGTCTCACCAACGTTCACCTCCCTTTTCCATGACCATCTTTCATCTGCCCACAAACCAAGAACACCCGGCAACCAACGGTCTACTGTAAGGACCCCGTGTTTCTCACCCAGCAATGACCCGTTGATATGGGAATAAAGGTAACAAGGAGGAGCTATCGGATTCTTCCAGACCGTTTTTTCCGCATACTGTGCATTTATCCAAAGCGGATTTATGTCACCTATGCCAACCGCGAAGTGCTCAACTCCACGTAATGTAACCTGCTCGTTCCATCCATGCCGGTGAAAAAATTCACCCACATCGGCACGCATGCTGGCAAGACCAGCATCGGTAATCTGACCATAGGAGTTAGGGTCGCTCATGGAGCTGCCAGGTCTTTCTGCAATTGAGCCTTTAGGGCCTTCTTGTCAGCCTTGCCAATTCCATTTCGCGGCAAACTCTCCACAAAAAATAGACGCTCCGGTGTCTTCTGCTTGGCAAGCCCAACGCTGATGAAATGCCTTAAGGTTTCCTCCAGAGATAGAGATTCACCGTGACGCAGAACTATGAATGCGCAGACTTTCTCGCCCATTGCAGGATCGGGCATAGCGACTGCTGCCGCGTCTTTAACAGCCGGATGAAGCAGAAGTGTTTCCTCCACTTCACGAGCGGAGATATTCTCACCGCCACGAATGATAATATCTTTTTCTCTGCCAGTGATCGTCAGGTAGTTTTCGGCATCAATTTTTCCGATGTCGCCTGTCCGATACCACCCATCCAAAAAGCATTCCCGGTTCAGTGCTTCATCAGTATACCCGACGAACAAGTCCGGACCTCTCGACAGGATGTGTCCGTCTGACAATGCCGGAAGGTCGTTGCCAGAATCATCTACGATACGTACTCGGACGTGCGGCATAATCTGACCGTCCGTCCCTATACGTTTGTCCTCTGGATTATGCGGAAAGTTCTGAGAAATAGTTGGATGCTCAGAGGAGCCATAGCAACGACAAACTGCAATACCATACTCGTTGCCTCGCCTCACTAAAGATTCAGGAACGACCGTAGCGCCGCTTATCCACATCTTCAGTGACCGGATATCGGAACCCAAACGCTCCACCATATCGATCAACTGATTGAAATGGTAAGGCGTTCCGCCGCTTTCGGAAATCTGCGCAGATTCGATCAGCCTAGCGGCTCGCTCCGCATCCCACTCATCCATGATATGAATGGAGCCCGGCCAGAAGAATGGCCGCATGATTATGAGCAAACCCGCGATATGACCAGCCGGCATGGCGGCGAGCCCTCTCGCATACCCCGTACGATCCCAGGCGCTGGACGCGAGTTCGTAACCAAGCGTATTGTGAGTATGGCGAACGCCCTTTGGACGGGAAGTCGTTCCGGATGTGTACACAATAAATGATAGGTCATCGCCCACAACTTCTCGGACCCGTCGCTTGTTTGACGAATAGTTGAGAAATTCGTTCCAGCTTAGCGCCCCGCGCACCACATCTTCCGCATCCATCACCACATGATCGACGAGATGATGGGCAATGCAATGTTCTGCGATCGGTGTTGAATCTTTCTTTGAGGTACGGCCCAGACAGAAGAAAGCGCGCGCGCCGCTGTCCTTTAGAATAAATTCCACTTCGCTTATGCCATATATCATGACAATTGGAACGATTGTGACACCACAATGCATTCCCGCCAACCAAAGCAATAGACAATTTTCTCCATTTGGCATCATGACCGCTGCGCGGTCTCCCGGATTCAATCCGAGCCCAATCAAAGCGGCGGCAACCTCTTTGCTCCGCGCGACAAGTGCCGAAACTTTGTGACTGACACTGTCACCTGCAGAGGTGAAAACGATCTCACAATCGCCGATATGTTCGAGGTTATCTTCTATCTGACGGCCAATGGATTTACCGGAGTAGACACCGAGTTCACTCCAGCTTGAATGTCCATCACTCACGTTCGCAACTATTTTTGCTTCGTCGGACCTCATTCAACAATCCCCTCTCATCAACTCGGGCAAGGCGCAGGGAGATTTGTCTCCGCTCCAAAGGATTTTCGCGGCCGCCAGAGCTTGCTCATTGAATCCGCCGAGTTCGCCTTGCAACGCACGCAATCGGTAAGTCCAAAAATGAAGCGCGTGCTCAAGTGTCATGCCCATGGCGCCATTGAACTGATGAAGATCAAAAACAATCTGCTGTATGTGCTGCTGAGCGTACAAAGCAACAAGGGCCGCATCAACTTCAGCCTCACTCCACGCCGCGCGCATTAGTAACCAATGCAAACCGTTCGACAGCTTGTGACAATGAGCTAGCCGGTGCTGGAGCGCCTGAAACGCACCGAGTGGTCGTCCGAACACAACCCGATCCTTGACATAGTCCGTCGTGAATTCCGTCGCGCTGCGGATAGCCCCCGAACACTCAGCGGCAATCGCCAGCCTCCACCATTTTCGCATGACATCGCCCGACGCCGAACCGGCCCGCGGCGCTCTATCCAGGTCGGGAACACTGGCAAATGTTCCAAAGGGGTAGCCCAGGATAGTATCAACGGTATGCACTTTGATCGATGCAAGATCGAGGATAGCGACATCATTCTCAGATTCGAGAAGCACAAGCGCAGTATTGGCTTTAGGGAGGAAACGATGCGGCTTGTGAATATCTGAACTTCTGATTAGCGCAACAGGCCCCGGAACTGAGACGCTCAATTGCGGAGCAACGAGCAAAGACGCACCAACTTCGATTACTCGTGCACTCGCGGATAGCTCTTCTACAACGAGTACGGCTTCAAGCGCACCCATTCCGTCTTGTTCTGCAAGATCAAGGAAGCCGGAATGACGGAGTTCAATCTCCATTTCATCTGCCGGCACAAAGAGAGCGCGACGCTCATCCGGCAGCAGAGTACCATGCTTTTTGACGATTCCCCGCAATGACTCTATAATGAGCTTTTGCTCTTCGGTGTGATTCAGGTTCAAGTGTACATCCTCGGCAATTGCAGTGCGCGATGTGAAAGAAGGTCGAGCTGGAGTTCATACGTTCCAGACGCAATCGTACTCACGATCTGTGCCCGGTAAAATAACTCGATGAACTTGCTTCGACCGCAAAGTGTTTCAGGCAAATTGTCCATCAGGAAAGATAGCAGATCGGAGCAGGCATCAGCCGCAGCAATACGCTGCACATTGGGCAGGGTTGCTTCCGCTCTTGCACCATCAGCTATACGCTCGTTCATCACCGCGTATGCCAGCACGCGTGCGACTTCGATCTTGGCGAGAATTCTGGCGGATTCAGCCTGTAGCGTCTCTGTGAACTTGCCATCGATCTTCAACATTTCGATCGCCAGTCCCAATACACGATCTGCCCACTGATATCTGGGCAGCCCAACACGCTCATGACTGAGCGCATAAGTCACAATTGGCCAAGCCTGTCCTTCTTCGCCAACCCTGGCGGAAACCGGAACCTCTACATCGGTGAAATGAACTTCGTGCAAATGCCCGGGCTCGACCAGTCCTGGGAACCCAACGACTCGAATTCCCGGAGCATTCATCGGCACAAGGAATACTGAAATGGATTTTCGGCTGCTACTTGTGCGCGCCAACAGGAACATCCAGTCTGCCTTGTAGGCATATGACGTCCATATTTTCATCCCATTGATAATGTACTTGCTGCCTGCCCGCTCCGCCCGAGTCGTAAGTGCCGCGAGATCGGTGCCCGCCTGCGGTTCCGAGAACCCTTGGCACCAGATGTATTTTCCGCTTGCGATCCTCGGGAGGTGTTCGGCCTTTTGTTCCGCTGTGCCGAATTTGAGAAGGGCCGGACCGATCCAGTTTGTGCCCATATATTGTGGTCCGCGCGGTTCCGCGAAGTCCCACATTTCTTCCGACTCTATGAAGAGATCCCATAGAGAGCTGTCAGCTCCGCCGTATTCCTTCGGCCAGTGCGATGTTAGCAGCCCCTCTTCGGCAAGCTTCGCACAAAACTCACGAGAGAAGTCGAGTTGCTGCTCTGACCCCAAGCCAAAAACATAATTCTCGTACCAGTCTTTCGGCAGGTTTGCCTGAAGGAAGTTCCTGACCCTGCGCCTGAATCCCACTTGTTCATCTGTCCAAGAAAAATCCATGAATAACCTCGTTGCATAATTGACCCGTGGCGGTGCTCGGATGTCATTCAATTGAAGCGCACAGAACAGGTCAATAAGCTTGGAACCCAAGGCGATCAGTTCTGAGTATGCGGAACCTAATCCGTCCAGATCTACAGGAATATTAGCTCAGACTGTCGCGACCGGCGTCAAAGGAGAGCCCAAGGCCCCGGGCAGGCGCAAAGGAGGTGCCGTCAACATGAACCTCGTGCGATTGTTTGCAGCAAGCCAGTCTGCAAGTTCCGATAGGTACCAAAGTTCGCCCAAGGGAATGCCCAACTTGAACAAGCAATGTCGGTGCAGTGGCGAAACGCAGCAATCGACCGATAGCTTCTCTTCTCCGACAACGTGCAGCTCGACGGCAAAGTTGTCAGAGACAATTGCTGCGAGTTCGCTCGATGATATCCAATCGAGCAAATCGTCGTCGTGACCGTCGAGTCCTGCGCAGACCGAGTTCAGAAGTGCCGGGTCAGGCGCGTCACCCCCTTCCCAAACCAGCTTAGCGAGCCCAGTGCGGAAGCATACGATATCTCCTCTTTCTACGACTACCCCATCGGCTTTCATCACTTGCTCAAGGTCTTTGAAGCCTACAGCTCGCCTTTGCCTTCCGAAGTGCTTTTCGAGATCAATCATAACGCCCCTCCCTTGAACACAGCTCGCAGCCATGTGTTCAATTCCGAGACGGAGGGCTCCGCCGTGGTTTGGTGTATCGTCTCCACGATCCTCAATAACCACTACATCCTCGCCGCCCTTATAGCCATTATAGTATCGAATCTCAGGCTCCCCATCGTCATCTGCGTCAAACCATGCACCGGAGTGCGCAAAGCCATCCCATTGAGTCGAATGTTGAAGATAGATTGTTGCGTAGTCATCAGACCCAACATCAATGGCGCCGTTTACTACAAGTGACATGGGGAAATTCAGGAAAGGTTTCTGTTTGCGCCCCACCAGTGCCGGGAGCACCTTCGGAGGTTTTCGAGAAGGCGCAAGCGCCTGATTGCCTGGGCGGTTGAGCGGCAGGCTGAGGCAGAATGTAAGACCTTCCTTAACTTCGGCGATCCCCTGAAGCACCTTCTGAGACGTAATCAAATTGAGACGGCCTATTTGATCGTTGGGTCCGAAATCACCCCAGTTAGATCCAGGGGGACGAACTTTGAATCTTGGGTTCATAGCGCCCAGCTCCTTTTGTACGTGCGTGAGATTTTCGGTTGCGAGCTGATCATCCTAACAGCAATGCTGCCTGGACCTAGTTCGCATACATGGAATTTTTGCTCCCGCGAGGACCTGACATGCGTGAGCGCCCAACACCGGCAAAAGCAATACTTGAACGACAGACGATCCGGGGAGCCGATCATATTAGCGGCCGTCAAGCGGAAGTCATTACGGCTGGCCCTGAAGAAGTCTGCTTCCTGGCTTCCAACGGCTTTTCGGACCAAGACGTCCAGTTTGCTCGACGCAGCATCTCAGCAACTAGCCCGTGCAGACTATCTTTGAACCGCGCCGGTAACCCCG
>NZ_ARYM01000045.1 GCF_000685315.1 Hyphomonas polymorpha PS728 | reverse complement strand
ACCAATAATCGCAACACGCATGGGATTCCCTCAACACTCTTGAAGCGAGGCAGATGCTGGCGGGGTGCATTTTTTGAGCGGCGGAATCAAGAGGAGATTGCCGTGGGGAAAGACCGGTTGACGAAGCGCGGGCAAAAGCGCAAGGATCAAAACGTGAACATATGGAGCGGCGGATGAGCCTTGTTTTCTATACCAATCCCATGTCCCGCGGGCGGATCATCCGCTGGATGCTGGAAGAAACCGGCGCGCCGTATGAAACCCGGTTCCTGCGCTATGGCGACGAGATGAACAGCGCCGCCTATGCCGCCGTAAACCCGATGCAGAAGGTGCCCGCCATCGTCCACAATGGCCAGGTGGTCACCGAATGCGGCGCCATCTGCCTCTATCTGGCAGACGCCTTTCCCGAGGCCGGCCTCGCCCCGCCGCTGGCAGGCCGGGCCGGCTATTACCGCTGGATGATGTTTGCCGCCGGGCCCTGGGAACAGGCCAATGTCAATGCCGCCCTCGGCGTTCAGGTAACGCCGGAGCAATCCCGCATGGTCGGCTATGGCACGTTCGAGCGCGCGCTCGACGTGCTCTTGAGCCTCGTTCCGGAAACCGGCTACATGCTCGGCGGCAAATTCTCCGCGCTCGATGTCTATGCCGGCTCGCATATCGGCTGGGCCACGCAGTTCGGCTCCATCCCGGCTACGCCCAGGATTGCCGCCTATCTCGACCGCATCCAGTCTCGCCCCGCGGCCCGGCGCGCCGCCGAACTCGACGACGCCGCCATCCCCGAATACGGCCCGGCGGCGTGAGAGATCTGCCCCGGCCAGGGCCGGGGGGGATGATCGATCAGATTTCCTGATTATATCCGCCAACTTCGGGATGTTTGCCGAGGCGCGGTTTCACTTCCTTGTGGAAGAGGTCTTTCATGTCCGCCTCGCTGGCCATGGATTCCACCACGACCACCAGCTCCGGCTTGTTGGACGAAGCACGCACCAGCACCCAGGAGCCATCCTCCAGCGTCACGCGGGCGCCATTGACGGTGTTCACCTCGACAACCTTCCGTCCAAGGATTTCCTTGCCGTCGAAAGATTTGTATTCCTCGACCATGCGGTCGACGACCCCATACTTCACCTCGTCGCCGCAATGAGCGGCCATCGTCAGCGAGGTATAGGCCACGCCCAGCTCTGATTTGAGGTCCGCCATCGTGCGCCCTGGATTGCGGTCCAGCATCTCCAGAACCGCCTTGGCGGCAATCAGGCCGTCATCATAGCCAAGACCGATCGGCGGGCGGAAGAAGAAGTGGCCGGACTTTTCAAATCCCGCCAGCGCGCCCAGTTCGGTCGTGCGGCGTTTGATATAGGAATGGCCGGTCTTGTAGTAGTCGACCGTCGCCCCGTTCGCCTTCAGCACAGGGTCTGTCTTGTAAAGGCCGGTGGATTTCACATCGACCACGAATTTCGCGTTCGGGTAATGCTTGGAAAGGTCACGCGCCAGCATCAGGCCGATCTTGTCGGCAAAGATCTCTTCGCCGGTATTGTCCACCACGCCGCACCGGTCGCCATCGCCGTCAAAGCCGAGCACGACATCCGCGCCATGCTGCTTTGCTGCCAGCGACATCTCGTGCAGCATTTCATGATCTTCCGGGTTCGGATTGTATTTCGGGAAGGTGTTGTCGAGATTGCAATCCATCTCGATCACCTCTGCGCCAAGCCCGCGGAGCACATCGCCCGCAAAGGCGCCGGCCGTGCCATTGCCGCAAGCCGCGACCACCTTCAGCTTCCGCTTCAGTTTGGTGTCACCGATGATCGCCTTGATGTATTTCTCGCGGATGCCATCGACACGCTTGTGCGTGCCGCCCTCGCGCACCTCGAACTTGCCGCCCATGACGATTTCTTTGAGGCGGCCCATCTCTTCGGGCCCGAAGGTCAGCGGGCGGTTGGCCCCCATCTTCACGCCGGTCCAGCCATTCTCGTTGTGGCTCGCCGTCACCATGGCGCAGCACGCCGCATCCAGTTCGAACTGGCTCCAGTAAACCATCGGCGAGAGCGCCAGGCCCACATCCAGCACCTCGCAGCCCCCGGCCACCATGCCGAGCGTCAGCGCATTCTTGATCGGCTGGCTGATCGAGCGGAAATCATGCCCCGTCACCACGGTCGGCTTCACGCCCAGCTCATGGAACAGCGTCGCCATGCCCAGGCCAAGCGCCTGCACGCCCGTAAGGTTCAGCTCCGGCGCCTTGGCGTGACCGATGCCGTTAAACCACCAGCGCGCGTCATACTCCCGGAAACCCGTCGGTTTCACCAGCGGCAGAATCTCGAATTCGAGCGTGTTGGGGGCAATATCGGCAAGCGGTCTGGGCAGCATGATGTCTCTCCGTGAAATGGTTCTGGCGCGGCGCGAAGCGCCCGCAAATGTCTCGCCCTCTTCCATGCAAAATTCGCGCCCTGGGGGCAAAGGAGAAATGCGGCCTCAATCTGACAAAAAGTTCAGGAATAAAATATTGAAACCAAGATATTTTATTCTAGCTCCTGTCCCGGACGCGCGCGGCGCTTCCTCTCAACGCCGCCCGATCCTGCACCCCACACAGGAGAAAACACATGAAAGTCTGCTCTGCGATTGCCCTCTTCGGCGTCCTGTCAGCCGCTGTGGCGGCCCCGGCTTCGGCGCAGGAATGGTATGCTGCCGGCTCGGTTGGCTACCTCTTCCAGAATGACAGCTCCAATAGCGGCACAACCGGCGCCTTCGCCACCGGCAACGGCGCCCCCGTGATCCCCTTCGGCACCGCCATCGCCGCCGGCACGCCCTATGGCTGGGAAACCGGATTCGACAATGGCTACACCCTCTCCGGCGAAGTCGGCGCCTTCTATGGCAACGGCCCGCGCTCGGGCATCGAGCTTGCCTATTCCAAGGCGGATGTGGACACCCATAACCGCGTCAACGTTGCCGGCACCGTGATCGACGGCGTCGATGCGGCGGTGCTGACCGGCTCGGCCACCCAGCTTGGCGCCACCGTCGGCGCGGTCGTGGCCGATGGCCAGGGCGATATCAAATCCACCAGCGTCTTCGCCAACCTCTATTACGACTTCAACCGCGACGGCATGATCCGCCCCTATGTCGGCGCGGGCCTTGGTTATTCCGATGTGCAGGTGACCTATCGCCCCTCCGGCGTCGGCATCATCGATGACAGCGAAGGCAAACTCGCCTGGCAGGTCAAGGGCGGTGCCAGCTGGGCCATCACCGACAAGATCGACCTCTTCGGCGAGGCGGTCTACCGCGCCACAGATGATGTGGAGCTGCAGAACGACCTTTTCCCCGGCACGCTGAATGTCGAAAACAAGCAGACCGTGCTCAGCATCGGTGCCCGCTACCGTTTCGGCAGCTGATGGGTCATCCCCGCGTTAGCTTACCGAAGAAGTCTTCAGGAAGCTGACGATCCATTGCGCCAGAAAGCGGCGGTCGCACGCCCCGTCCAGCGAGGCGATCGCCGCATCTGCCGTTTCTTCACTCAATGAAACACCCCGGCGCGCGCTGTAGAGAGCCGCGGAAAACTCCGGATCGAATTCCGGATGGCACTGAAAGCTCAGTCCGGGAAAATCCTGATAACTCAGCCCGGCAAATTCGGTGAACGCCGAACAAGCCACAATATCCGCCCCCGGCGGTTTCACCACCACCTGGTCCTGATGGCTGACGGCGATGCGCATCGCTTCGGGCGCGGCCCCTGCCCATCCCGGCGTCGCGCCGATATCATAGGTATGCCGGCCCACGCCCCAGCCCTTGGTGGACTTCTCGACCTTTCCGCCCAGCGCCTCGGCCATGATCTGATGGCCGAAACAGATGCCCACCTGCGGCAGCTTGGCCTGCGCGCCCGCCCGGATGAAATCCATCAGCGGGCTGATCCATGGCTCATCATCATAAACGCCCGCCGGAGAACCGGTATACAGCACCGCCTCCAGACCCGCCGGGTCCGGCAGGCCCTGCCCGCGCGCCACAGACACCGTTTCGCAGGTAAGGCCGGCGCCAGCCCCCTCGAACATCCGCCGGAACATCTCCGGATAATCCGGAAACCGGTCACGGATCGCCGCAGGCGCCAGGCCCGTTTCCACTATCGTCAGCTTCATTCTGCCGGTTCCGTCACTGCCTCTGTCTCAATCCGTTCGGGCTCCACCAGGAAGCCGCCGGACTGGCGCGCCCAAAGCTCAGCATAGAGACCGCCCGCGGCGACCAGCTCGTCATGCGTCCCCTGCTCCACGATTCGGCCCTGATCGAGCACGATCAGCCGGTCCATCTGCGCGATGGTCGACAGCCGGTGGGCAATCGCCAGAACGGTCTTGCCTTCCATCAGGCGGAAGAGGTTGTCCTGGATCGCCGCCTCCACTTCGGAATCGAGCGCCGAGGTTGCCTCATCCAGAATGAGGATCGGCGCGTCCTTGAGGAAAATCCGCGCAATGGCGATCCGCTGGCGCTGGCCGCCGGACAGCTTCACGCCGCGCTCGCCCACATGCGCATCAAAGCCGATCCGGCCTTTGGAGTCTTCCAGCGTTTCGATGAAGGCCATCGCTTCGGCCTTCTCGGCGGCGACGCGGATGTCCTCATCGGTCGCCTCGGGGCGTCCATAGGAGATGTTCTCGCGGATGGAGCGGTGCAGCAGCGAAGTATCCTGCGTCACCATGCCGATCTGTGCCCGGAGGGAATCCTGCGTCACCCCGGCAATGTCCTGCCCGTCGATCAGGATCCGCCCGCTTTCGGCGTCATAGAAGCGCAGCAGCAGGCTGGTCAGCGTCGTCTTGCCGGCGCCCGAGCGGCCCACCAGGCCGATCTTCTCGCCCGGCCGGATGGCGAGGCTCAAATCCTCGATCACGCCCGCGCCCTTGCCATAATGGAAGGTCACGCCTTCGAAGGTCACTTCGCCCTTCACACGCGGCAGCGCCTCCGCGCCCGGCCGGTCTTCCACCGCCACAGGCTTCTGCAGCATCGCCATGCCATCATAGACGACGCCGATATTCTCGAAGAGGCCCGCCACTTCCCACATGATCCATTGCGACATGGACTTGATGCGCAGCGTCAGGCCCACGGCCGCGGCCACCGCGCCCGCGCCCACAAGATTGCCCATCCAAAGATAGATACCGCCCGCGGCCACCAGGAACACCAGCAGGGAGTTGTTGACATAGACGATGACGTTGAACCCCGTCACCATCCGCATCTGCCGGTAAACCGTCTGCAGGAACCCGTCCATCGAGCCCTTGGCATAGTCTTCCTCACGGCCGGAATGGGCAAACAGCTTCACCGTCTGAATGTTCGTGTAGGAATCAACGATCCGGCCCGTCATGATCGAGCGCGCATCGGCCTGCGCTTCGGCAATCTTGCCAAGGCGCGGCACGAACCAGCGCAGGATGAAGCCATAAACCACCGCCCACAGAATGAACGGCGCCATCAGCCAGGGATCGGCCGCCGCCACCAGCACCAGCGCCGAAATGAAATACACCGCCACGAAGACGAAGACATCCAGCACCTTCATCACCACTTCGCGCACGGACAATGCCGTCTGCATCACCTTGGTGGCGACACGCCCGGCAAACTCGTTGCCGAAAAAGCCCATCGACTGGCCCAGCATCTGCCGGTGCATCCGCCAGCGCGCGCTCATCGGCACGTTCCCCATCAGGCCCTGATAGACGATCAGCCCCTGGATCAGCGTCGCCAGCGGCAGGCCGATCAGAAGCACCGCGCCCATGACGGCCAGCGTGCTGCCTTCGCGCTCCAGGAAGCCCGCACGGTCAGCCGAGGCCAGCCAGTCAACAATCCCGCCGAGGAAGCCGAACAGCGCCACCTCCCCCACCGCGATCAGCGCCGTGAAGAGAGACATCAGGATCAGCCAGGGCGCTGCCGGGCGGATATAATGCCAGAGAAACGGCCAAAGCCCCCTGGGCGGGGTCCCCTGCAGGGTCTCCGGAAACGGATCGATACGGCGTTCAAAGAAGCGAAACATGGCCCGCCCATTTGGAGAGGCAGGCGTCAAAGAACAAGGAGGAAAGATTGGCATGGAACCCGCTTGCGGCTTATTCGTCACGCTCGGCGGGCAAAGCCCGTCAGAGCGCCCATCTCGTGCTCTCGCTGCTGCAAGCAACGGCAATGGCAGGGGATGGGCACTCAGATGCGCTCACGCGCATCGAGTGTGACGAAAGGGGAAACACTTGATTTTTTCCCTGCGCGCGGCGGCAGCTACGGCGCCGCCGGCGCCCCCAAGCCCGCTTTCGCCGCAATCCAGGCCTTCACCTGCATCTCCAGCGCGTCCATCGGCACCGCCCCCTGCCCCAGCACCACATCATGGAAGGCGCGGATGTCGAAACGCTCGCCCAGCGCCGCTTCCGCCTCGGCCCGCAGCGCGCGGATTTTCAGCTCGCCGATCTTGTAGGCTGTCGCCTGCCCCGGCCAGCCGATATAGCGCGTCACCTCGGTCTGGATGTTGAGCGGGGCCAGCGCGGTATTTTCCTTGAAGCAGGTCTCCGCCTCTTCCCGGCTCCAGCCATACCAGTGCAGCCCGGTGTCCGAGACCAGCCGGCACGCCCGCCACATCTCCATGGAGAGGGCGCCGAACTGTTCATACGGCGTCTCCATCAGGCCGGCCTCGCTGGCCAGATATTCGGCATAAAGCCCCCAGCCCTCCCCGAAGGCGGTGGCATAATAGTTCTGCCGGAACCAGGGCTGCGCCTGCATCTCCTGCGCCAGCGCAATCTGCAGATGGTGCCCCGGCACGGCTTCATGCGCCGAAAGCGCCGGCAATTCGTAAAGCGGGCGCTGGTCGAGGGCATAGGTATTGACCAGATAGGCCCCCAGCCGCCCCTCGCCCGGATCCCCCGACATATACCGCCCGGACGTGTATCCCGGCGCGATCGAGGCGGGCACCGGCTCGACGGTGTAGCCCAGGCGCGGCAGCAGATTGAAATAGTCCGGCAGCATCGCGTCGAGCCGCGCGGCGATATGCTTGGCCGCATGCATCAGCTCTGCCGCGCTCTGCGCATAGAATTGCGGATCGGTGCGCAGGAAGACCAGGAAATCGGCAAAGCTGCCCTCAAAGCCGGTATCGGCAATGATCGCCTCCATCGCCGCCCGGATGCGGGCCACTTCTTCCAGGCCGATGGCGTGGATCTCCTCGGGGGAATAGCCCGCCCCCGCCGTATGGGTCTCCACCAGCGCGGCATACACCTCGCGCCCGCCGTCCAGCCCGGCAATCCCGGCGCCCTGACGCGCCGCCGGGGCATAGGTTTCATCTATATAGGCCAGCGTCTCGCGATAGGCGCCGATGGCGCGCGCCGCCGCTGCCAGCCCCTCGGCCTGAAGCCGGGATCTGGACTCTGCGTCCACCGAATCACTCATCTCCGCCAGCGGCCGGTAAAGCTCACTGGCAGCTACATCATCGGTAATCTGCGCTTCGATCTGCGCCCGCGCGGTGTTCAGCGGGTCGGCATGGGCGGTCCAGCCTGTCTCGATCCCGCGCGTCATGTTGGCCCGGTTCTGCGCAAAATAGCGGGGTACATCGTTCAGCCGCGCAATCCAGGCTTCGGCCTCGGCCACCGTGCGCACCCGCAGGCGCATCGCGGCAAACACCGGCTCTGCCTGAAAGCCCCAATCCCCGGTGAAGGGGATGCGGGCCGAATCATGGGTCACTTCGCGGATTTCATCGGCCAGAAGCCGCGTCAGGATCGCCTGATCCAGCGTCCGGCCGGTCTCTGCTGCCTCGATTTCAGCCAGCAGCGCGCTGGCCTTGCCCGCCCGCGCCGCCAGCGCTTCGGGTGAAACATCCCGCCACCGGCTCACCAGCGCGGCGTCTGCATCGGCGGCCTGATCGGGGTCTCCCTGGCGCGTGTGCGCTTCATATGCGGCCACCAGCGCGTCCAGCGGGTCTGCTGGCGCCGCTAGGGCAACCGGGGCGAGAGACAGCATCAAAAGCGCCAGAACAGCCGGTTTCAATTTGTCGCTCCCACGAGTGCCTGCGTTGACACGACCCTAGAGGCTCGTAGAAGCGGATACCAGCTTCCCATTGCACGCGAGGAACACCCCATGTCCGGACCGCAGCGCGCCGCCACGCGCCCCCTGTCCCCGCACCTGCAGATCTGGCGCTACCACGTCACGATGCTTGCTTCGATCACCCACCGGATCACGGGGGCAGCCCTGTATTTCGGCACCTTCCTGATCGCCGCCTGGCTTGTGGCGCTCGCCATCAGCCCGGATGCCTTCGCTGCGATGCAGGGGATCATCACCTCCATCCCCGGCAAGATCATCCTTTTCCTCTGGGCGGTCGCCGTGATGTTCCACCTCTTCAACGGCATCCGCCATCTGGTCTGGGATGGTCCCGGCATCGGCTTCTCGCCGAAGGTCGCCAGCACCGTGTCCACCATCATCTACTTTCTGGCCATCCTCGGCGCTGTTGCGCTGATGTTTGCCGCCGGCGCGTTCTGAGGAGGCCCCCATGTCACAAGGCCAGTTCCTGACCCCCACCAAGGCCGCCCGCGGTCTCGGTTCCGCCAAATCCGGCACGGCGCACCATATCCGCCTGCGCGTTGCCGCGCTCGCCCTGCTGATCCTGGTGCCGCTTGCGCTCTATGCCATCATCAGCATCTCCAGCGCCGGCTATGACGGCGCCCGGGCCTGGGTCGCCCAGCCCCTGCACGCCACCCTCCTCATCCTCACCGCCGGCGCCGTGTCCTACCACATGCGCCTCGGCATGCAGGTGATCATCGAAGACTACATCGCCAAAACCGGCATGCGCACTACTCTCCTTATCCTGAACACCTTTGCCGCGATCGCGATGTTCGTCGCCGTGGCCATGGCGGTGGTTCAGATCTGGATTGCTGGTTGAGACACGCGAAGAAGAGACAGATAAAATGAGCAGCTATAACTGGATTGATCATACCTATGACGTGGTCGTGGTCGGCGCCGGCGGCTCCGGTCTCCGCGCTGCGCTTGGCGCGGCGCAGGCCGGTCTGCGCACCGCCTGTATCACCAAGGTCTTCCCCACCCGCTCCCACACGGTTGCCGCTCAGGGCGGCATCGCTGCCTCGCTCGGCAACATGTCCGAGGACAGCTGGCAGTGGCACATGTACGACACCGTCAAGGGGTCCGACTGGCTCGGTGACCAGGACGCGATCGAATACCTCGTCCGCAACGCCCCGGCCGCCGTTTACGAGCTTGAGCATTGGGGCATGCCCTTCTCGCGCACCGAGGAAGGCAAGATCTACCAGCGCGCCTTTGGCGGCATGACCCGCAATTTCGGCGAAGGCCCTGTCCAGCGCACCTGCGCAGCGGCTGACCGGACCGGCCACGCCATGCTGCACACCCTCTACGGCCAGTGCGTGCGGGAAGAGACCGAATTCTTCATCGAGTATTTCGCGCTTGACCTCATCATGGACGAAGACGGCGTCTGCCGCGGTGTCACCGCCTGGAAACTGGATGATGGCACGCTCCACCGCTTCCGCGCCCAGAAAACCATCCTGGCCACCGGCGGCTATGGCCGCGCCTACTTCTCCTGCACCTCGGCCCACACCTGCACCGGCGATGGCAATGCCATGGTCCTGCGCGCAGGCCTGCCGCTGCAGGATATGGAATTCGTCCAGTTCCACCCCACCGGCATCTACGGCTCAGGCTGTCTGATCACGGAAGGCGCACGCGGCGAAGGCGGCTATGTCACCAACTCCGAAGGCGAACGTTTCATGGAGCGCTATGCGCCGTCCGCAAAAGACCTCGCCTCCCGCGATGTGGTCTCCCGCGCGATGACGATGGAAATCCGCGAAGGCCGCGGCGTTGGTCCGGAGAAGGATCATATCTATCTCCACCTGAACCACCTCTCGCCCGAAACCCTGCATGAGCGTCTGCCCGGCATTTCGGAAACCGCGAAGATCTTCGCCGGTGTGGACGTCACGAAAGAGCCGATCCCGGTTCTGCCGACCGTCCACTATAATATGGGCGGCATCCCCACCAACTTCCACGGCGAAGTCCTCACCAAGAAGGGCGGCGATCCTGATGCCGTCGTTCCGGGCCTGATGGCTGTGGGCGAAGCGGCCTGCGTGTCCGTACACGGCGCAAACCGTCTCGGCTCCAACTCACTGATCGACCTTGTGGTCTTCGGCCGCGCTGCCGGCCTGCGCTGCGGCGCCACCACCGAGGCCGGCGCCCGCCAGCCGGAACTGCCCAAATCGGCCACCGACGCCCACCTCGCCCGCCTCGACAAGATGCGCAACGCCGCCGGTGACCAGCCGGTCGCCAAGCTCCGCCTCGAAATGCAGCGCGCGATGCAGTCCAACTGCGCCGTGTTCCGCACCGGCTCGGTGCTGAAGGAAGGCGTCGACGCCATCGAGGACGTTTACAAGAAACTGCCGGGCATCGATGTGAAGGATCGCGGCATGATCTGGAACACCGATCTCGTCGAAGCGCTCGAATTCGAAAACCTGATCTGCCAGGCCGCCGTCACGGTGAACTCGGCAGCCAATCGCGAGGAAAGCCGCGGTGCCCACGCCCGCGAAGACTACTCAAATCGCGATGACGAGAAATGGATGAAGCACACCCTCGCCTGGTGCGACGAGGCCGGCAAGGTCACGCTCGATTACCGCCCGGTGCATGATTACACGCTCTCCAACGAGATCGAGTACATCAAGCCGAAAGCGCGGGTATACTGATAAACTGAAACAGCAATCCGGCGCGGTACGCAGATGAGCCAGTACAAGACTGTCTGGGTTCGCGCCGGAAAGCAGAAGAAGGAAGAGAAGAAACTCCTCGGCAGGGGCAAGAAACTGGTCGACGATCCGCATCAGGCGGATCTCGCAGAACTCTCCGCCCTGATCGAGACCGCCTGCAACTCACTGCACGAAGAAGGCTACGACATCATTTCCATATTGCCGTCCGTCAGCGGCCATTCGGAAAAGGGTGTCATGAGTCAGGGCGGATACGGTTTCGGATTTAGCATTACGGATGGCGCGGTGATCACAGCGCGCCGCAGGGCAACAGACTAAGACGGCACGCACAGCCAGGGAATTGAAGACATGGTACAGCTGACCCTTCCCCAGAATTCCAAGGTCAAGAAAGGCAAGACCTGGCCGAAGCCCCAGGGCGCGACCAATCTGCGGTCTTTCCGGATCTATCGCTACAGCCCCGAGGAAGGCGGCAATCCGCGCTGGGATACCTATTGGGTGGATATGGACCGCGCCGGCACGATGATCCTCGACGTGCTGATCTACATCAAGAACAACATCGACCCGACCCTCGCCTTCCGCCGCTCCTGCCGCGAAGGCGTGTGCGGCTCCTGCGCGATGAACATTGCCGGGCGCAACACGATTGCCTGCACAAAGGGCTTTGAAGAGCTTCCCTCCGGTGAAGTCGTCATCGCCCCGCTGCCCAGCCAGCCGGTGGTGAAAGATCTGATCCCGGATCTGACGAATTTCTACGCCCAGCACGCCTATGTGCAGCCCTTCCTGCAGACGGCAACGCCCACCCCGGAGAAGGAATGGCGCCAGTCGGCCGAAGACCGCGCCAAGCTTGACGGCCTCTATGAGTGCATCCTGTGCGCTTCCTGCTCCACCTCCTGCCCGTCCTACTGGTGGAATGGCGACAAGTATCTTGGCCCCGCAGCCCTGCTGCAGGCCTATCGCTGGCTGATCGACAGCCGCGACGAAGCCACCGGCGAGCGTCTCGATGCGCTGGAAGATCCCTTCAAGCTTTATCGCTGCCACACGATCATGAACTGCGCGCAGGTCTGCCCGAAGGGCCTCAACCCCGCCCAGGCCATCGCCAAGATCAAGCACATGATGGTGGAGCGCGTCGCTTAAAGCGGTCGCTTATCCCTCAAAAATCCAAGCTCCGCAGGCCCCTGAACCCAATGGTTTCAGGGGCTTGTCATTTTTTGCGAGAT
>NZ_ARYM01000044.1 GCF_000685315.1 Hyphomonas polymorpha PS728 | reverse complement strand
ACCTATGTGTCCGGGCCGGACAACGGAAAGCATGGTGACCCCGGCAGGACTTGAACCTGCGACCATTCGCTTAGAAGGCGAGTGCTCTATCCAGCTGAGCTACGGGGCCAAACCCTTGGGAAGGGATGCGCGGGGTTTACGCAGCCGGTCTCAGTGAGTCCACGGCTGTTTGCGGTCTGCCGAGAAGTTGTCGGCATAGGATTTGACCAGGCGGATACGCTCGCGCGGCTCGGTCACGGTGAAATTCAGGCCTTCGCGCTCGGCATAGGCGATGGCCTGTTCGCGCGTGTCGAAGTGCAGGCGGACCTGGCTCGACGTGTCGTCAATGCTGGTCCAGCCCATCAGCGGGTCAGGTCTGCGGTGGGCGGCGGGGTTCACGAATTCGAGCACCCAGGCCTTCGTGTTGCCACGGCCTGATTGCATGGCGCTTTTCGCCGGTTTGTAGATTCGCGCTTCCATCCCAGAGCCTCCCGAGGCACCTAAAAATGATTGGTCGGAGCGATAGGATTCGAACCTACGACCCTCTGGTCCCAAACCAGATGCGTCTTTGGCGCGGCCCCATCACAAGACCCCTATAAATACAGAGCATTAAGTGGCTTGGAAGGCCGCCGCTTGCTAACCCCTCACACGCCAAGCCACCTATGGGCCACCGTCTGAGTTGTAGTGTAGCTGGGATAACGAGGCTCCTGTCATCGTGCAACCGATATGATGACAAACCCAGTTCACAATTGTCTCAGCCTCGCCCCGGCCTCCCGGCTGGAAAGTTCGGTGTTGAATCACGGCCCAAAGCAATGAATTTGGATGAACCCGCGATGTAGTGGCCCGCGTTATCGCCGCGGCCGTACTCGGAATACGGTTTGAAGTGCCTGGGTATTGGCGCGGCTGGCCTGCAAGGCCTGCTGCATCTCCCTGTAGACTGGCGCCGCACCACTTGGGTCATCGATCGTGAGCAGTACGGCGAAAGGAACGCCTTCAGCAGGGAAAGTCGTTTCAGCCCGGACGAGGCTTGTGACTTCAAGTCGCCACTCCGATGATGCGCCATGGTTCTCATAGGACTTCGCGTACTGTTTCACTGGCCACCATTTCAGGCCGTGATCAATCAGTGCCTTTTCCGGAATCGCTAGATTGGCCCTTTTGGGCAGAAACTTCGCGTCGATCTGTGACGTAAAATGGGCGGATCCATCCTTGGCATTTTCAGGCTGGCGCTGCTTCAAGCTCGCTTCAAGATTAACCCGAACAAATTCTGCGCCGAATGCCGGATCCAGCGGCGGCGCATAAACAAGTGTAATGCGGGCACGGCCTGAACACTTACCTCCTGCCACGAGACTCTGGGGCCAGGTGAACGGGAATCTGAGAATCACCGGTTTCTTCTCACCGATTTGGAGACGGCTTTGGAAGAGGAGTGTGATTTCATTGTCCCCGGTCTCCAACATGTCCTGCGCTGAAACCGGTTGACCGAATCCGGCGAACTGGCGCGCAAGGTCCTTGAGACCACGCTTGGTCAATGGATCCGGCATTGCTGCGTTGTGAAGCAGCATGGCGCGCAGTGCTTCGGAGGTGAGCCCGCCTGAAGTCGCTGCGTCCAGACCTGCGAGGCTTCGGGCGACGAGTGGGGCAGCAAAACTCGTGCCGATCACCGGGATAGGTACGCCGTCTTGATCGATAGATGTCAGACCCGTCTTTGCGCCTGGTGTGCTGATCCCTGCTCCTCCGTAAGCGGCAAGGTCAGGCTTGATCCCTACTTGCAGTCCCGGTCCCCGCCGCGTGTAGACCGTAGGTGCACCGGCAATATGTCTTTTGTCATCTGTAAGAGGGTTCAGTGCGCCTACGGAAATAGAACGCACGCTTTCAGCCGGCTTCAATATTGTGTCTGACGATGTGCGGTTAGCAAAATATTTTATGACGTCATTCGGTTTGGAGGGCCAGGGAGCACGCGCATCCGCCTGTTTGAGATTGCCGGCGGAGTTGACGAAAACGACGTCATAAGTGTCCGCGATACGATCGAGTTCCGCTGCATAGGTACTATACGTATAACGTTCAACCGGTGCCGTTGCATTGATGGATAGATTGAAGATGCGCACTCCGTGTTTCTCACGCGCCTCCGAGACAGCTTGCTCCACTTCCGACAGGAATTGGGAAAAGCCATTCGGATACTGCGCAAGAAAGTCGCCGTTGGGATACAGCGGAATGTCCACAATCTGGCAGCCGTCGCGCTCCTGCGCGACGTCAGGTCCATTGATCTGCTGGCCCACGGTAATGAGTCCTGCCACCATTGTTCCGTGTAAGGCGTCATAGTCGTCAGTGTCGAGAAAATCGAACCGGTCAACGACCCACGCATCAAGAATGGGCGCAATTCCCGAATCGATCACGCCTACGATGGGATAGCGGGCGTCTT
Source organism: Hyphomonas polymorpha PS728 (assembly GCF_000685315.1). Classification (GTDB taxonomy): domain Bacteria; phylum Pseudomonadota; class Alphaproteobacteria; order Caulobacterales; family Hyphomonadaceae; genus Hyphomonas; species Hyphomonas polymorpha. The sequence continues at coordinate 9,605 of NZ_ARYM01000044.1, read as the reverse complement.
GAGAAGGTGGGGCGAGAGGGATAGGCGTAGTTTTTGTGGTTGTGTCATCTTCCGGAAGTGCCATTTCCTCATCAACGAGCTGTAGTCTGATTGGTGGCCGGATCGCTCGGACAAGCGGGTGACGCTGCAAAGCGCTAAGGGCGGCTTCATGACGGTCAGCATTTCTGTCGATCAACGTTGGAACGGCGCTGGGGGCAATATCGGTCCGAACAAGTCCAAGGCGGTTATCTACGATCGCCTCGGCATCACTTTGTGTGAGTTGGAATTCAAGGACCGGCATCCTCGCCAGCCGCATCGAAAGCAATGTTCTTGTGCCAGGGCCGAATGAGACCAGCAACTTGACCAAGGAGCGATAGAGCTCAGTGCGTCCCGTCGCATCAGCCGCGATTTCTTCTGGTTCAAGCGCCTCGAAGAGGTCGATTTGATAGCCCGATACCGTCGCGGGATCTGAGAACATCTCCATAGCGGCCGAAGTTGAAAAGTTGCGTTTCTCCGACGGAGCCACAATGGAAATGGACTCGATCCCTCCAACCTCTGCTCGTTTTGTTGTCGGCGCTGGATAAGGGGCTCCATCGCTTTGGCGGAATACCGTCCGGACCTCGTCTTCAGCCTCTTCAATGCGGGCCTTCAATCCGCGGAGGTAAATCAGTGGCGCCCTGAAGAACAGTGTTCCAACTGCCTCTGCACCAACGCAAGGAAACTGATCAGGTTTGAATAGCGCATAGACTGGGCGATAGGATTTCGCGAGCGCTTCGGTGCGCATTCGGACCTTAAGGTAGGTGGCTGGTCCAAATGCGCTATTCTCCACTTCTTCAACAATTCGTTGGACATCGGCTGCCAAGCGTTTGCGGTGCGCAATGAACTCCCGGTCCGCATTGACGAAAAAATCTTTCGGCCTGGGTGGTTGGCCGGGGTCGGGCATTGCATGAAAGTCGGTGTCGTTCAGAACAATCTGAACCGGATTATTGGGCATGGGTCGCCTCTATAACGTCCTTGTGCAGCATTTTCTGCTTGAGCGCGCTGACCTGACTTTGGGATGTCCCGGTGGCATGACCGATTTGCTTCTGATCTAGGCCGATATCGGGGTCATTTGCAATCAGGCTTACGAAGGCTTTCGGGTCGGCCGCAAGAATCCGGGCTGGGATATGATCGAGTAGCGGCATGCGCCCCAGCACACTGCTCAGTGAGCTGAACAGGTTTGAAGGTTCGGGAGCTTTATCTGCCATTGCCATGGTTCGCTTGACTGCTCGGCAAAGGCGCTCAAGGTCTGCACCGGATCGTCCCGGCAGGCAGTAGGAGAATATCCGGACTGTCGAGTCTTCGGCTTCGATCGGCGCGAGGAAACGTCTGATCAATGCTTCGCGGGCTGCGAATTCCGGTTCAGCAATATGCAGTTGAGTTTCGAAGCGCCGCCAAACAGCCGGATCCAGCAGCCTGTCATGGTTGGTGATAGCGATTGTGACGCCAAATTGCCGCCGCCGGTCGAGATTCTGGAGAAGCGTATTCACGACCCGCTTTATCTCTCCCACTTCGTGCGGATCGTCCCGAAGTTTGGCAAGAGCATCGAACTCGTCGAGCAGGAGGACGCAGGCGTAACGATTGGCAAAATCGAACAGGTTTGCAATGTTGCGTGCTGTGGTGCCAAGGAAAGACGAGATCAGCCCATCTATTCGGGCGGTGACAAGTGGCAGCCCGAGCTGCTCGGCGATGTAGTGCGCTGAGATTGTCTTCCCCGTGCCCGGCGGACCGTAGATCAATAGCGAGCGCGTCGGTTCGACGCCGACTAACATGAGTGCCGAGCTATTGCGCCACTCAGCGAGTAGCCCGTCGATCGTCTCTTGAGCCGCTTGGCCATAAACCGGCTTGGGTGTTCTTTGGCCAGGAAAGTCTATAAGGCACAGCTGGGCTCCGGTTTCCCGGTCTATAGGCGGATGGACTTCCGGGGTTAGCGTCTCCCCTGTAATGAGCACACGCGAGACTTCTACCTGACTAGGGGCCAACTGTTTCACTTCAGTCGAGGCTTTCAGCAGCCGCTCTATTGCGGCCACCTCGTTGTTAGCACCTGCTTTGCTCAGCCGGGCCTCTAGGCGATTCACTTGCTTGCGCACTCCGGCTTCATCTCCGGCCAAGGCGGCTTTGATAATGCTATGTACGACCGCGAAATGCTCCATATCGACTATCCTTGGGTCCGAATCTGTGAAATCCAATTTCAAATTAACTTATTCGCTAGAAAATATCAATAAACAGTTATTAATATCTCGATTTGGTAAGTTTGAATCTGAAAATCTTTCGATTGAACCACTCAGTTCCCGATCTGAGAATTTGCCACGGGGCTGAGGCACTTGAGGCCGAAAGGAAGGAGTTGGCATCGGCGCTGCTCTCTGGGGAGCGCGAGCTGCATACTAGCTTAAGAGCGCCATGCATCTGCAGGCTCGCTCGACCCGGTTTTTGCCGATTGATCAATGAATGGCTGAATACCCTCGAGATTTTTAGCTGCGCTAGAATATCTTGTTCAAGGCTGAAGCCTGAACCGTATTGGTTACTACAGCCTCTGCGAATTTTTGCCGGATGTAGTCGCCAGGATATCGGGGGCGGCCCGCGCGAATAGAATAGGGTGGAAGCCGCCGCCCTGGCCGAGGAGGCGGCCCGCGCGCCGCTCCTGTTCCGGCTCGGCAATGCGGCCGCGCCTGGCCCCGATCCTGCCCGGCCGACAGACGCCAGCTTTGATCTCTCCTCGGAGCTCCTCGCCCTGGCCCGGCCATCCCCGGCCGCCGCAGCGAGCCCCCCGCCCGATCCAAATCTCCAGTCCCGGAAGACCGCATTTGCCCGCGACCGCGCAGTCAGCCCCACCTATAATCCCGACCGGGTGCAGGATCCCCTCTCGCCGTTCCAGCTGATGGCGGGCTCCCTGATCCCGGCGAGCCTGATCACCGGGATCAACTCCGATCTTCCGGGAACGGTCATCGCGCAGGTCACCCAGAATGTTTATGACACCGTCCGCGGCCAGTATCTCCTGATCCCGCAGGGCAGCCGCCTGATCGGGCGCTACCAGTCGGAAATCTCGTTCGGCCAGGATCGCGCGCTGGTCGTCTGGGACCGGATCCTGATGCCAGATGGCAGCTCGATCACGATCTCCGAGCCGGGCAGCGATACCGCCGGATATGCGGGCCTCAAAGACTGGACCGATCATCACTGGGACAGGGTCTTTGCCGCCGCCGGTCTCGCCACCCTGCTGGGCATCGGCGCCGAGCTCGGCCCCGGCGAAGACGGCGACATCGAGCGTGCGATCCGGCGAGGCACCACCGATACCATCAACGAGGCCGGCCAGCGCGCCGTTGACCGCAGCCTCGGCGTCCAGCCCTCCATCACCATCCGTCCGGGCTGGCCCGTCCGCGTCCTCGTGACAAAGGATCTCGTCCTGCGTCCCTATCCGGAGACGGCCCCATGAACCTTCGCCTTGCAAAACTCCGTGACCGCACGCCGGTCAAGCTCACTCTGGCGCTCGATCCGGACACCGCTGCCGCGCTGCAGGATTATGCGGCGCTCTATCAGGAGACGTATGGCGAAGCCGAGCGCGCAGAAACGCTCGCCGCCGCCATGATCGAGATGTTCCTGGCCTCAGACGCCGGGTTCAGACGGGCCCGCAAGGCCCTGCCCAAACCTGCCAGCAAAGGAGACTGACCCATGGCACAGATCGGCGCATTTACCCTGAAGGACGGAACCTGGACCGGAACCCTCCGTACACTAACCATCAATGTCAAAGCCCAGCTTGTCCCTAACAAGGACAAGACGAAGGGCGCGCCCGACTTCCGGCTCTATGCCGGCGGGGCAGAACTCGGCGCAGCCTGGCGCGAAGAATCCAAGGATGGCGACACGCCGTTTCTTGCTGTCAAGCTTGATGATCCGAGCTTTGCGCAGCCGATGCGCGCCGCCTTCTTCGAGAACGAGAAGGCGGGGACCGGCGTCATGGTCTGGAACCGGCCGAAACAATCGTGAAGCGCAGCAGCCGCGCCATCTGCCTTGCCACGGTATCACGGAGCGAATGCATCAAACGTCGGTCTCAACTGCGCCTGACCGAGCGCGGAAAGACGGGGTTCAAGCTGGACGCGCTTGCGCCGCTCAATGGCTTTGCGCATGCCCGCGCGCATGACGCCCTCGCCGATGTCGAAGCCACCATCCACATCGCGCGCCTTGTTGCAGAGAGATTGCCGTCGCTCTGGAAGACGTGCGTCGAGGCGGCGCCAAAGGCGGCGACAGTTGCCATGCTTTCAGCGGCAGATCCGGTTCTCATCGTCGAGCATTTTGCAAACGGCCCGTCAGTCTGGTGGGGGCAAAGGATCGATGGAGAAGGGGCGAGAGGAACGTCGGCGATTGTTGCACGGCTTGGCACAGACTGGAGCGCGCTGGTGCCGGCGAGTGACGCCCAGCTTGGCGCAGCCTTGTCCGTCTCGCCCAAACCCCTGCGCAAGATCGGGCTGAACAAAGCGCCCATTCTGTTCAGCACTTCGGCGGCGAAGACAGAATGGGGACTAGTGCCAACCGACCTTGAGATCCACCAGAGCCAGCTGTTCAGGAGTGACCCAGGCTTTCGCGAACGGTTGGTCCGCATCCATGAAGAGCTCGAGCCTGCGCGGGCGGAGGCAGTGCATCTGGAACAGATGATCCATGCGGGATTTGCGAGCCGATCCGATGAAACCCGGATGGCCAGGTTCCATCAGCTCGATTGGGCCGGGCGTGCAGGACTTGTGCGCGAGTTCGAGGACGCCAGGTTTCGGCAGCTTGCGCAGAGGCTTGTGTTCGAAGCGGTCCCGGAAATGCTCGCGCCTGAAGATCGTGAACGCCTCAGTCAGGCCATAGCAAAACGCCTTTGGACCGATCACGAAGACAAGGAACTCTGGCGATCACTGCCGGCGGCCCGCCGTGAGATTGATGAGGTGCGCAAGGATGACTCTGGGGCGGTGCTTGCTGGCGAGTTGGACGCTTGGCTCGAGGGTCTTGAGGCACGCTTCACTTTGGATAGATGCGAATAGCTACTTCTCTGAAATGCCGATGAAGGCTGGAGGGAGGCACTTCCTCTTTTGTTTTTCGGATTACATCGGCCAGCTGTCAAATGGCGCAGAGCATCGACGGGCAGGCTGCAAACGGCTGTTTGTCCTACTTGAGCGCTTACAATTCAACGTGGTTGCGGCATAACCCAAGGAACGTACATTCACCTGGCCAATTCCGATTGTTTCTCCAACAGACCGAGCCACATTTCAATGACCATCCACGTCTACGGCGAAAAGGCTAGCCGCACTCACGAAAACCAGATGCTACAAATTTTTTTGGAGCGACTGGAAGACCGTTGGTCAGGAAGCTCTGACTGGGTTTTCGTCGTTACAAACGCGATGTGGAGCGGTGCCGAAATCGATCTGGTATGCATCCTTCCGTCGGCAATCATCGTGGCTGATTTCAAGAGCTACGGCGGAAAGCTGACCGGGACTGAGAACGGGCCATGGCAAGCTGATGGTTTGTTGGTCAAAGGCGGACGCAAGGCGAATCCCTACCAGCAGCTGCGCGACAACAAGTTCTCCGTTTTGGGATGGCTACAATCAAATGGACTGCTGTCCGGACGCAATCTCGGCCACATTTCTGCTGGTGTAATGTTTTTGGGGCGGATCGAAGATCATGTGGAGCTTCCTTCCAAGGTTCGTTCTTGGTTCTATCCAACGGATCTGGAAAGGTGCGCGGCCCTGTTAGATGGTCTTTCCTCGCCCGAGCTGAGGATCGATCAACGCGAAGCGCTGGAAATTGTCCGCAAGCTCGGAGTTCAGCCGATTGAATGGGCCTCAAGTCGCCCGCAGGTGCGCGACATCCAATTGCGTTCCGATCAACAGCCGGTGGATACTCTACTGACGGTACATCAGCGAGAGGCTTTGCAGATAGTCTTCAGCTATGTCTCCTCGGACGATTTGAGAAGTTGTTCCGTGCTCGGCATGACATCAACTGGCAAGAGCCGCCTGCTTTCCAAGTTAGCTGAGGAAGTCCGGAGGGCGGGTAGAAAGGTCATCGTTTTAGAGCCCAACCGACGACTTTCTGATGGGGCTAGCGGGGAATCGAACAGCATCTATGCTCACCTCTACACTGGCAGTGTGAACGCCGAAGACGAACCGGAAAACCGGGAAGAGCAGAAGAAGCTCAAGGTGATTCCCCTGCGCACATCTGACGACGATGCAGACTGTGTGTACCTGCTAGACGACGCTCATTTGTTGGGTAATTCGCGATTCGCGACCCCCGACGGCAAGCAATATGGCAGCGGCCAGTTGCTATCGGATTTCTTCGACTTCGCTGATCTGGGCAACACGAAGCGCAAGGTGGTATTCTTTGGTGATCCCTACCAGATCCAACGCAGCAGTTCTGCGGATTCGGTGCTTTCAGGTGAATTCCAAAAAGCACGCGGACTGAAGCACCAGTTTCTAGAATTGACTCAACTGATAGACACTACTGGAGGGTCGGCCAAACTCGCCAATGCGGTCAAATTAGTGTCTGCAATAGCCACTCAAAACTTCGCTGCGCTGGAGCTATCGTCTGACGACGGTTTCAGGATTGTAGAAAAAAATGATGCAGCAAAGGAGATCCTGGATCACTTTGATGCAGACCCAAGTTCAGTCTGGTATTTGACGGAGACGCATGGGCAAGCAAATGCATTTACCCAATGGCTGCGGGCGCGCTTGCACCGAAAAAATTCTTTGGATGTCGTAGAGGTTGGCGACTTGCTCGAGATTTATGTCAGCCCCGATTTGCGCGACGCGTTTGGTTCACGCGTGACGATGCAATCTGGCCGCCGCACTACGGTGGCGGCCGTCGGCAAGCGAGCTACGTACCAGCAAGGCTTGAACTGGGTGAAGAACAGCCCAGTTCAATTTCATTCCATCAAGTGCGAGATACACAGTCGAGATGAGGTCGAACTTGAGTTGTTCGAGGAATTCCTGAGCGCGGAAAAACCGGAATTGGACAAGGAGACTGCAGTCGCTGAGAGTGTATGGAGAAACGCCATCAAGCGGGACCGTCAGCAGGCCCAGTCAGCAGAAGGCCAAAGGCTTCCACCAGCCGCACCAGATTTTACTTATGCACGTTATGGCTATGCCTCCACAGTTCACCATGCTCAGGGAATGTCGCAGCCAATCTGTTACGTAAATTGCGATCATGCGGCTGGTCGACACTCGGAAGGGTTCTTCCGCTGGCTATACTCTGCGCTTACCGTCGCTGATCGCGAGTTGGTTCTTTTGAATTACACCCAGATCCACCCGTTTGATGCTGCTGTCTGGAATGCAGGCGCTGTTATTGTGGTGGCCGACATTGCAGTAGGAGCAGGTTGGTCGTTCCAGCCCAATGGCATCGCGTCCGAAAAGGATCAGAAACGCAGTTTGCCTGATGGATTGGGCGAATCGAAAGATGTTCTCAAGTCCGCTGCAATCTGGCTCCATGTGGTCAATGCAGCAGAGCGCTTGGGTTGGCGAATCGCAAAAGCCGCTTGTCACCCTTACCAGGAGCAATACGATCTATCCGGACCTCGTGACGAAAAGTGCCAACTTCGGATAGCCTACAATGCAAAGAACGTCGTCACGGCCATGCATGTGAAGGATCCAGAGCATTGGTCTTTGCTTGCCGACCTGGCCTGTGAATGCCTTGCGTCGAACGGGTACTCTCCTGAGGCCGAAGCATTGCTCCTGGCTGCACGCTCTCGCCTAAGACAAATTGGCTGGAAGGTTGTTTCTGCCGCCGAGTCGCCTTACCGCTTGGCGATCACAGTTGCCAGGATGCAACATGAGCGCGTCAGCATCGAGATTAATTTCGACAAGCAGGGCCTCGTTTCCAGTTTGCGCCCGCTGACTTGCACCAACCTTGAGGTAGTCGAAGCAATCAGGTTGGTATTGCAATGACATGGGTAGAGGTACAAGCGCTACGTAAATCGGAGCGGTTCCAGCAGGCGATAGACCTCGGCCTCCAAGGCCTTGCAACTGATCCTGACGACTTCAAGCTGAGGACGCAGATTGATTGGGCGTTTTATGGATTGATCAAGAAGCTGGTTTCCACTGCGGCCTCGCAGCCTGTTCCGTTTCAGAATGTCAGCCAAGTTCAAAAGGAGCTACGCCGATTTGCAAAACAGCCGAAACGCCAACCTGACACTGCGCTCTCCAATATTGTTCGAGAGGTTTGCAAAATTGCGCCGCACTTTCCAACCTTTCCAGGGTTCATTCGTTGGGTCGGCAGCGATGGCTTAGGCACGGAAGACTGGCAATACGTGCAGAGCGGTGAGAACCGCTTTCCGCCGATTGCTTTGGGTGTCGCACGCGCATTGGCAAAATGGGTCAAGGCGTTCCCGAATGCTATGTCTGAAGATGTTGGCCTGGCGCTTGAGTGGATCGACCGGATTCGCCCTCTAGCTAAAGGTGATGATGTCCTTTGGCTTGACTGGGGCAAGGTTTTTTTGCTGAGGCGCATAAATCGACACGCGGAGGCCATAAGCATTCTTGGCTCTGTGATTAAGGCCAAAAGAAATGAGTTCTGGGTATGGGCAGAGGCAGCACGCCTATACGCTGAGGAGGAACCAGAACTAGCACTCGCCTGCGCCTGCCGTGCTCTAGAATGCGGCTCTGATCCCAAGTTCACTGTTAAAGTTCATCGTGAACTAGCGCAGTTGCTGGCAGCGCAGGGTGATTTCTCACAAGCAAGTGTTGAACTCATCACCGCCATCAACATTCGGCAAGAACAAGGTTGGGGAATTGACAAAGAGCTTCAAGAGTTGATCAACACAAGTTGGTATGACCCGTCAGCACCCGGAGCAGAAAAGCCGAAAGACTTTTACGCGCGACATTCGCAGGACGCGTTGGTGCTCTGCTTCGATTCTGTGGAGGTGAGGTGGGCGACATATCTAGGAGTTATCGTGCCGCACCACCAAAAGGATGCGCAAACGGTTCGAAAGGCAAGACCCTTACCGAGGTTTGCTTTCCGATCGAAGGACGGAGTCTCAGCAAGTATTGTTGCACCAGGTGGGCGTATCGCTTCATTTAAAATTGGCGACCCCGTTACCATCATTGTTGGAAAGCAGGTGGACAGTGATCGCGAGGATGTCGTACAAATTTCTGCTCGTCCAGAAGGATCTAAGTGGGACTGCATTGATACCGGATCTGGCGTTGTCTCCCGCGTGGCATCAGAAGAAAAGCGCCTGAAGATTTTCATAAGCCGCGATATAGAGGTTGGGGTCGAAGGCAGTACTTGGGTCGGACCTGAACTTCCCTCGTTAGGTCAGGGTGTTTCTTTCAGGATGACACAAAACCGAAAGACGGGCCGAACGGATATCTTTGCCATAGCGCCCGGCCCGCGTCCCGATGTCGATGTACGGGTGGCCAATGGTCACTTGAAGCGAAATTCCAAGGGGTTCGCGTTTGTCGACGATGGTTTTGTTTCCCCCGATCTCGTTGCAAGCATACCAGAAAAAATAGATGAAGTGACGGCGGTTCTGATCTACACTAAGCGCCCGAACGATGACCGTTATGGATGGCGTGCAGTGGCGCTCAACGTAGGATGACTGGGTTGTTCTGTTCCCCGTCAGCGACTGTGAG
>NZ_ARYM01000043.1 GCF_000685315.1 Hyphomonas polymorpha PS728 | reverse complement strand
CCGGCAAACCCGGCGCGGTTCACTTCCACTACAATCTGCCTTTCGGTCAGAAGGGCGGTTTCAGACTTAATCGTAAATGTCTCCAGTTTTTTCCCGGAGGAGCTGATCTCAAGCAACATTCTGTACGAGGCGAACCCGTCTCCGCTATTCACAGCGCCGCGGATATCTGACAACGACGGTTCTGCGCCATTCGCGAAGAGTCGAGGGAGCTGAGATCGCCTACTATTTCACTATTTCTCGGGTGAAGGGAATGGTTGTACACAGACGAATCGACTGAGGCACTATCGTATCTGCAGACTTTGTATCCATCGAAAACGCCACATATACCGCTCAAGCAGCCGAAATGGCTGGTGAGATTTTTCACCAAGATTGTTCGAGCGGCGGCGTCTTTCATGGCGTCGTTCGTTTCCCACCATCTTTGTTTCCGCATTATCGGATGGAAACTTTTACGTCTCCGCAAGCTCCGGATCTGAATGGTGTTTCATGTCATTTCGCCAGAGTTTCAAGGCCGGTGCCTGCTCGCGCTTCTTCGTGTCCTAGTGCTCGGTTACTTCTAGCTCTGGGGCATGCGTGCGCCAAACGTGCTTAAGCACACATGCCTTCGTCCGGATGGTCTCTGGGACCAGATTGGAAATATCGGATCTGGCCGTTGCCCGTTATTTAACGCTATCCATCCTGCCGCGCCGCCTCACGGCTTGCTACAGTTGATTTCACCTACGCCAGCCTTCGATATCGTGTCACGCAATACCTGCAAAGACCCTGACCGTGCACGCTCGGAATTCTCTTCAACGTAGCAGAGCCCCAACTTACGCGTCACATCAAAACCCGTCAGCTTTGCTTGCCAGACCCCGGGCCAGGTATGGGACCGCGGCGTAACAGTAACGCCAAGGCCAGCTGCGACCATCGCCAGGGCTCGGTCATCATGAGACGAGCGATAGGCAAAAAAAGGTCTCACGCCTCGTTCGAGGAAATACCGGCTAGTTTCTGACAGCGCTTCGCATTGCCGACGCACGATCATAACGCTTTCCGCGAGATCATCAGCCGACAGAGACAAGAAGCCGGCTTGAGGATGAGTCTTTGGCAAGGCAGCAACATAGCCTTCCTCGAACAAAACCTCCTCTCTGAACCTGTTACCGCCGCGCTTTACGATGGTGAGCGCAATATCAATTCTTCCGCGTGAAATGCTGCTAAGAATCTCGCGCTCGGACCCTTCCACCAGCTCAATACGTTGGAGAGGATCAGCTTCAATCATTTGGCGAACAGCATGCTGCACCATCTTCGAGGAAACCGTGTTCAATATGCCAAGCTTCAATACCGGTGATGGCTCGATACCTTTGACAGCGGCAGCGGCGCAATTGAACTCCCTCTCGATCCGACGGGCATAAGGGAGAAACTTGGTGCCCGCCTCGGTAAGGTTCACACGGCGGTTATTGCGATGAAAAAGGGCTGCACCGATGAGTTCTTCCAGTTTTGCAATGCCGACGGACAGGGTCGGCTGCGAGACATTCGACCGCTGGGCTGCACGAGAGAAGTTCCCACTGTCCACTACGGCAAGGAAATACCTGATGAGATACCGGTCGATCATAGATATCGTATATGCTATGCCTACATCTAATTCAATTTTACTAATTTGAACGCGGGTCATATCTGCCCCTGAAGTAATCTTCAGGTGCTGATGTGACCCATTTTGATTTTTCGCTCGGCGAAACCGCGGGAATGATTCGCGAAACCTGCGCCCGTTTTGCGCGGGATCGACTACAGCCCATCGCTCAAGAACTGGACCGCAGCGATGAAGCGCCGCACTGGATTTGGAGGGAGATGGGAGAGCTAGGGCTTCATGGCATCACAGTCGAAGAGGCCGATGGCGGATTGGGGCTTGGTTATCTCCATCACGTAATTGCGATGGAAGAGATTTCGCGGGCTTCAGCCTCCATCGGCCTGTCATACGGCGCTCATTCAAACCTTTGCATCAACCAGATCCGGCGCTGGGCGAGCGCGGAACAGAAAGCGCGCTACCTCCCCCAGCTCATATCCGGGGATCATGTTGGCGCGCTTGCAATGTCCGAGGCCGGCGCCGGTTCAGACGTCATGAGCATGTCCCTTAAAGCCAGAAAAATCGAAGGCGGTTACAAACTTGATGGCGCCAAGTTCTGGATCACCAACGGACCTATCGCAGACACGCTTGTCATCTACGCCAAAACCCGTGCGGCCAGCGATTCAGCCAGCGTGACTGCATTCATCGTCGAAAAAGCGTTCAAAGGGTTCTCAGTGGCTCGCAAGCTCGACAAGATGGGTATGCGCGGTTCGTATACCGGCGAACTTGTCTTCCAGGATTGCTTTGTTCCGGACGAAAACGTCCTCGGAGCGCCAGGACAAGGTACCGGCATCCTGATGAGTGGACTGGACTATGAGAGGACGGTTCTCTCAGGTGGTCCAATCGGGATCATGCAGGCCTGCATCGATACGGTCCTGCCTTATGCACGCGACCGCAAACAGTTTGGCCAATCGATCGGCAACTTCCAACTCATCCAGGCCAAGCTCGCTGACATGTATGTCGCGCTCAATTCCTCCAGAGCCTATGTCTACGCAGTTGCCAAGGCCTGTGATGAAGGCCGTACAACGCGTTTTGACGCGGCGGGCGCGATCCTTATGTCGAGCGAAAACGCTGTGCAAACGGCGATGGAAGCCATTCAGGTTCTGGGCGGGGCCGGATATACGCGCGAATGGCCGGTTGAGCGCTTCCTGCGCGACGCCAAGCTCTATGACATTGGCGCAGGCACAAATGAAATCAGGCGTTTCCTGATTGGCCGGGAGCTGATGAGAGGATGAGCGGCCCTGTACTCAAAACCAGCGTGACCGCTAGCGACCCATCATTTGCCGCCCATGTAGAACACAATACCCGGCTCGTTGCAGGTTTGCGGTCCGACATTGCCAAGGCCGCCCTGGGCGGCGGCGAATTGGCGCGGGAGCGCCATGTGTCTCGCGGGAAACTACTGGCTCGCGACCGCGTCCGTCGCCTCCTTGACCCCGGATCACCGTTCCTGGAACTATCCCAGCTCGCCGCCTATTGTGTGTACAAGGACGATGTTGCGGCTGCTGGAATCATCACTGGAATCGGAAGGGTCTCGGGACGACTTGTCATGATCGTCGCTAACGATGCGACGGTGAAGGGAGGGACCTATTTTCCGCTCACGGTAAAGAAGCATCTGAGAGCGCAGGAAATCGCGCTCGAGAACCGGTTACCCTGCATCTATCTGGTCGACTCCGGCGGCGCTAACCTGCCGCACCAGGATGAGGTCTTTCCGGACCGAGATCATTTTGGCCGAATATTCTACAATCAAGCAAACATGTCAGCGCAAGGCATTCCGCAGATAGCCTGCGTCATGGGAAGCTGCACCGCAGGCGGCGCTTATGTACCTGCGATGTCGGACGAAACGGTCATCGTGCGCGAACAGGGGACAATTTTCCTGGCCGGCCCTCCCCTCGTGAAGGCAGCAACCGGTGAGATCATTACAGCTGAAGAGCTCGGCGGAGGCGAAACCCACAGTCGCCGCTCCGGAGTCACAGACCACCTTGCCGAAAACGACGAACACGCCCTGACGATCGTTCGCGATATTGTCTCGACACTGCCAGCCAATCATGCACCCAATATTGCCCTCAGCGAGGTCTGCGCGCCGCTTCTCCCCGCCGAAGATATTTATGGCGTTCTGCCCCCCGATCTTAGAACACCATTCGAGGTGCGCGAGATCATCGCGCGCCTGGTTGACGGGTCGGAGTTTCATGAATTCAAATCGCTGTTTGGAACAACACTGGTTTGCGGTTTCGCAAAGATCTGGGGAATGCCTATCGCCATACTGGCGAACAATGGCGTGCTCTACTCCGAAAGCGCCCAGAAGGGTGCTCACTTCATCGAGCTCGCCTGCCAGAGGCAGATCCCTCTCCTCTTCCTGCAGAACATTTCCGGCTTCATGGTCGGCGGCAAATATGAGGCTGAAGGTATCGCCAAACACGGCGCCAAGCTTGTCACAGCCGTAGCGACGGCCCAAGTGCCAAAAATCACTGTGCTGATCGGAGGAAGTTTCGGGGCAGGCAATTATGGCATGTGCGGGCGTGCATATCAGCCTCGCTTTCTTTTCACCTGGCCCAACAGCCGTATCTCCGTAATGGGCGGCGAACAGGCCGCCAGTGTTATGGCAGCTGTTCATCGGGACGCAGAAACGTGGTCAACTGACGAGGCGGAAGCGTTCAAGGCACCGATCCGCGCCAAGTTTGACCGGGAAGGGAGTCCTTGGCATGCTACCTCACGGTTGTGGGACGACGGAATAATTGATCCCGCGCAAACGCGCGATGTGCTAGGGCTCGCTTTTGCAGTCACTCTCAATGCGCCGATCCCGAAGCGTGCCAGCTTCGGCGTTTTCCGGATGTAGGACGATGCTCAAATCCATACTCATTGCCAATCGCGGGGAGATAGCCTGCCGTATCATGCGGACGGCCAGACGGCTCGGCATCAGGACAATCGCCGTTTACTCGGACGCTGATGCCAATGCGCTGCACGCCCGTACAGCGGACTTCGCAGTCCATATCGGCCCATCTCCCGCGGCAGAGAGCTATCTCGCGGGAGACAGGATCATCGCCGCGGCGGTGTCTTCCGGAGCGGAGGCAATTCATCCAGGCTATGGCTTTCTCTCCGAGAATGCCGCCTTCGCAAACGCGGTCATTGCGGCCGGTCTGATATGGGTCGGGCCAACGCCAGAAAGCATGCGGGCGATGGGGCTGAAGGATGCGGCAAAGAAGCTGATGCAGGATGCCGGCGTGCCCACGACACCAGGTTATCTCGGCAACGACCAGACGATCGAGCGCCTCAAGGCCGAGGCTGGCCAGATCGGCTATCCTGTGCTGATCAAGGCTGTTGCGGGTGGTGGCGGCAAAGGTATGCGAAAGGTCGAAGCAGAGGCCGACTTTGCCGGCGCGCTTTCGGCCTGTCAGCGTGAGGCGAAAGCTGCCTTCGGCAATGCACATGTGCTACTTGAAAAGTGGATCACAGATCCCCGTCACATCGAAGTGCAGATATTCGGTGACCGACATGGAAACATGGTTCACCTGTTCGAGCGCGACTGTACCCTGCAGCGGCGACACCAAAAGGTCATCGAGGAAGCGCCTGCTCCCGGTATAAATGAAAAGACTCGCATGGCGATATGCGAAGCTGCGATTCGCGCCGCCAAAGCCGTAAAATATGTGGGTGCCGGCACGGTCGAGTTCATAGCGGACGGATCCGAGGGGCTCCGTTCCGACCGTATCTGGTTCATGGAGATGAACACTCGACTGCAGGTCGAACATCCGGTCACGGAGATGATTACTCGCACGGATCTGGTCGAGTGGCAGTTAAGGGTGGCATCAGGAGAACCACTGCCTAAGTCGCAAAACCAACTGTCGATAGAGGGCTGGGCGATGGAGGCACGGATTTATGCGGAGAGCCCTGCGACTGGCTTTCTTCCGTCCACAGGACGACTTGAAGTGCTCGAGTTGCCCACTTCACCCGTGCGGGTTGAAACGGGAGTTTCTCGGAACGACATTGTTTCTACGTATTATGACCCAATGATTGCAAAACTCGTGACACACGGAAAGAGCCGCGACGAAGCACGCGCGGAACTGGCAGAGGCCTGCAGCAAGGTCGCTACCTGGCCGGTCGATAATAATGCGGGGTTCCTTTCCAGATTGCTGCGGCAACAAGCGTTTGCAGATTTCGACCTTACTACAAATTATATAGACACGCACCGCGATCGCCTCGTGGCGCCGCCAGCTGTGTCTCAAAACTCTCTGTCGCTTGCTGCGAGCCAACTCGTGCGCCAGGTGTCGCTGTCAGCGTCAGCCCCGTGGAAGGCACTTTGCGGCCTACGGTTGGGAGCGGCGCCCGATCTGAATTGCAAGATCCTGATCGACGGCAGCGTTTCGACAGCTTCATTATCACTACCGAATGAGCGAGAGGAAGCCTACTGCTATTCGCTCGGAAAGGGATCTCTCCTCCTTGTCCAAAACGGATGGCCCTTTATTGTAAGCGCCGCAAGGCATGACGCCGCAGCGACAGCGACGGGCTTAGACGGCGCCATTGTTTCACCCATGCCCGGCCGGATTGTATCCATTCATGCTCGCAATGGCGATACCATAGAAGCCGGAAAAGTTCTGGTAAAACTGGAAGCGATGAAGATGGAGCACGCATTGGTCGCGCCCTTTGGAGGGAAGGTTTCCGACGTTGCTGTTATGCCAGACTCCCAAGTTGCCGCGGGGCAATTGCTCATGATGATTACAGCCAAGGATCAGGCCCGAACGGATGCTCCGATCACAACATAAGCAATCATCATTTCGCTTACGCTTACATTTCGAGACAATCACATGCAACCGATACAATTTGTGTACCGACTTTATTGCCGGAAGCGTGCGGCATTTGGGCCCTCTGAGGTCCCGCCACCCATCTCCTGCGTGTCACCAAACTGTGGCAAGGAACAGGCAAATTCGTATTCACTTTTTAAGCGCGCAATCAAGGATTTCGTGCTTGGAACATCATTTATCAAATCCAAAGCTTGCCCGGCAGACCAAATGTCGCGCCAAGGCTTTATGTGGATTGGAAGATGATCTGAGCGCATCACCTTACCTGCCAGATCGGGCAATTTGTCCAAGTCTATGCCCACCCTCTGCATTGAAGTGATCAACCAGTTGGCCGCAACGCCAGATACCTTATCCGTAAATATAAGATCGGAAGAGGTCCCGTTCACCAGCATGTCCCAGTATGCTAGGTCTACTTTCGCTTCTTTAGTTGCGATGAATCGCGTGCCCATGTATGCGAGATCGGCTCCCAGTATTTCTGCAACCCGAATAGCCCCGCCAGTTGCGATGCATCCAGCCATCAGTATAGTTCCATTGAAGATGGAGCGAACCTTGGGGACGAAGACGAGCGGGCTCAATCCACCTGAGTGCCCCCCTCCACCGGTGGCAATACACGTAAGTCCGTCAGCGCCGGCTCGAATTGCTTTCTCCGCAAAGCGCATACTCACAACATCATGGAAAACCAATCCACCCCAGTCGTGCACCTCGCGGATCAACTCGGAAGGATCACCTGTCGCACTGATAATAATCCGGACGCCGTATCGCTTACAAACGGCAAGGTCGTCTCGCAGTTCCGAAGCAGGCCGACGGGTCGCAAGATTGACAGCGACTGGGCCGATCCTTTCTTCGGGAAATTGCTCTTTGTAGGCCCTTAGCTCCGCTTGTATCTGGCTCAACCAGGATTCGAATTCCTCCATAGTCCCGGCATTCTGCCGGGGAACGCAACCCATGACACCCGCTTTGCAAGCTTCGATGACGAGTTCCGGACCGGTAACAAGAAACATTGGCGCGCAAACAGCCGGCAAGCTGAATTGTGCTTTGAGCGTTGGATCAAGGGGCAAACTGAACTCCGAAGCTTGATGTGCAAAGTCATCGAACTTGTTGCACAAGTTTTACATCTTCGCGCACGACCTGAATTTGAACCATCTTGTGTGCTGGCATTGTTAGCTCGTAAATGCATTGCTTTTAGGATTCTTCCCAAGTTCAACTACCAACAAGCTTACCCTTCGAATCGCGCAGAGCATCGAGCTCATCCGTGTCAGAACTAAGTTCTCGATAGCCTATAATTTGTGCTTATGCTGTACACAGACCGAACGAACTCACACCACAGTTTTCAAAACTGGCGACTTCCTCCCTTTGCCCCAATCAATCGAGCACTTAGCCCTTACAGAAGAGACCTGCGCGGCATAGAAGCAAGCTAGCAGTACTCAACAATCACAAAAAAGTGGGCTGCATTGGGCAAAAGATATCGAGTCCGTGACGGGACCTCACTTTCATCTCAGATAGCTGGACGTCATTGGTTTCGACCAGAATAGCGATGGCGGCGTTTGTTCTATGATTTTTTTCCAGAACTTTGAATTTTGTCCTCGGTTCTGGTGTAAAAGTCAGCCGCGTCATGGCGTTCACGCAACTGCTCTTCGAGTGGCCCTTTCACACGATTGACCATTCGTCCTCTTTTTACCGCTGGCCGCGCGCCAACGGTTTCAACCCATCTTCCTAAATGGTGATAGCTAGATACGTCCAGAAAATCAGCGGCGCCATAAAGCTCTCCGCGCACCAAGCCACCATACCATGGCCAGATTGACATATCCGCAATAGAATATTCTTCACCTACGACGTACTCATAGTTCGCAAAGTGCTTGTTCAACAGATCAAGCTGCCGTTTCGTCTCCATAGCAAATCGATTGATTGCATACTCGATTTTGGTTGGCGCATAAAAGTAAAAATGCCCAAATCCACCTCCCAAATATGGCGCGCTGCCTACCTGCCAAAACAGCCAGGACAAACAAGATGTTCTGTCCTTAAGATTGCGCGGGAGAAAGCTGCCGAACTTTTCAGCCAGATACAGCAGAATTGATCCTGACTCGAATACACTCACCAGCTCATCACCACTCCGATCCAGCAACACGGGGATCTTCGAGTTCGGATTTATCTCCACAAAGCCTGATGAAAACTGATCACCTGTCGAGATATCGATCAGGTGCGCATCATACTCTGCCTGCTCAAGCGACAGCTCCTGCAACTCCTCCAGCATGATTGTGACTTTGATGCCATTTGGAGTACCCTGAGAATACAACTGAAGCGGATGCTTGCCGACTGGCAAGAGCTTCTGATGTGTGGCACCGGATTCGGGCCTGTTGAGGTGAGAGAACGGCCCACCATTCTCCTTGTCCCAAGTCCAAACATCCGGTGGAACGTATGCTTCCTTCTTGTTAATGTTCATGCCTCCAGTCGAGATTGTACACGCCAGCTCCTCATTTTAGCTACCGGATTCACTTTCGGCTACATTTCAGCCTGATATGGGGTGATTGTTCCGAGGATATGAAAATTAATTGTGCCAGCGGGATCGAACTCATCAGACTACAGATTAAGCAGGCCTCTGGCGAGGTTGTTTTTACGTACTTCCTGAGTACCGCCAGCGATAGTAGAGGCAAGTTGCGCGAGGTAATACGGCATGGCCATAAGCGAGTGCAGAGGCCCAACAGGCATTGCGCCTGAACCCAAAGTTCTTGCATCTTTTTGGTAGGGCCTTGAGTATTGGCCTGCTGCCCGCATGACCATCTTGTTTAGTTTATGTCCTACTTCCCGGCTCCGAATTGTTACAATTTCACCGAGCTCCAACGGAGGCTGTCCTGCGAGAGTTGCAGCAATGATCTGCTCGTCCAAACAGGCAACGGCTTTGATTTCGAGTAACATCTCTGCAAGGGAGCGTATCGTAGTTTCAGAATCCAAAAGTTTGCCCCCAAGTCCGTCTGGCTCAGCCTTCAACAGGTCACGCAACCTCCAAAACATCTGCTGCAACGAAACACCCACACAGACTGAGAGGCCATGTTCAAACTGAAGAAGGTATCGGACGATACTCCAACCCTCATTCTCCCTCCCCAGAAGGCGCGCCTTCGGAACACGTACATTCGTGAAAAACACTTGATTGAAATCTTCGTCTCCCGCGATAGTCCTAATTGGCCTAATTTCAATGCCAGGCGTGTCGAGATCAATCAGCAATACTGAAATTCCCATTTGCTTCTTCAATCCCCGCCCCGTGCGTACCAAACAAAATATGCGGTTCGCGTGTTGAGCAAAGGTGGTCCAGATTTTTGACCCGTTGAGAATGTAAGAGTCTCCGTCTGACGTGGCATCCAGTTGAAGAGCAGCAAGATCCGATCCTGCTTGAGGTTCTGAAAATCCTTGTGCCCACCAATCAGTGCCGTTCAAAATCGCTGGTAAAAATTCTGCTTTTTGAGAGCCGGTGCCGAACTTCATAATACAAGGCCCTACCAGATCACGCCCCATGTTCATGGACATCGGGGCATCAGCTCGCAGGCATTCGACGCTCCAGATGAGCTTTTGAACGGGCGACCAGTTCACGCCGCCATACTCGACCGGCCAGTGCGGCGCCCCCCAGCCTCGCTTCGCAAGAATTTGATGCCATTCGCAACCTTGTTCGAATTCAGCAAATGCCCAAGCCGTATAGCGCGCAGAAAGGCGCATATCGTCTGACAGATTCTTCTCGAGGAAGGATTGAACGTCGGCCTGAAACCCAACCTCAGCTTCATTGAGTTTTCCGAAGAAATCTGCCGAGAGGACGCCCGAGTGATTCCGCAAATCAATCAGTCTTGCGAAGCGGTTTGTATGGTGCGCGCAATCTCCTCCAGTTGTTTCAAGAGCAACAATTCGGCGGACATAGTGTCCGACATCCAACTCGTCTGTCATTCCAATTGCGCCATGAAGCTGAATGGAATTTGATGAAACAAACTCCGCTTCTTTGAAGACTTGCACTTTGGCGGCGGAAACAGCTTCCGACTTTTGTAAGCTCTCTGCCTCAATTTCCCTGGCGGCGCGCACAGACAATGCAAGTGCGTGCTCGTAAGCAATTCGCATATCAACGAGTTTATGCCTCACGACCTGAAACTGAGACAAGGTATTTTCAAAGGCACTTCTTGTTCGACAATAATCTATAGTCCGCTGGTTCAACTCCTTCATGGCACCGACACATTCAGCGCACATGGCAGAGGTCGCGTCGTCCATTACCCCTTCAATCAATTCATACGCTTCGCCGGATTTGCCGATCATTTGATATGGCGTTACTGCAACATTGGTGAGCACCACTTCAGCGGCCCGCATCCCATCGACGGTCCGGTACGCACGCTGTTTCACACCCTCCGCATTCGCATCAATCAAGAACAGGGAAATTCCTGCGCTTCCAATTTTGTCTCCAGCGATGCGGGCAGAGATCAAAATTTTGTCGGCTTGAGGCGCCCCCAGAACAACCGACTTGGCGCCTGAAACAAGAAAGCCCTCGCCAGTTGGAATCGCAACTGTTCCCACGCTCGCAAAGTTGTCGCGGCTGTCATGCTCAATCAGCCCAACAGCACATATCAATTCGCCATTTATAATCTTCGGAATCAGTTCTGCTTTTTGCTGCTCGCTCCCCCCGGCTTTGAGCAAGCCGCCAAAAACAACTACGGTGGGAACAAAGGGCTCAACAACCAGAAAGCGGCCAAACGTTTCCATGACTATATGAACGTCTATCGCTGTTCCGCCAAAACCTCCGTATGAGGGCGGAAATGTAAGTCCAAGCACGCCGAGTTCCGATAAGCCCTTCCAAATTTCGCGACTGAACCCTTCTTCTGAATCGACAATCGATTGGCGCTTTTCAAAAGAATACTTCAACAGCAGGAACTTCGTTAGGCTATCACGGAAGATAGCCTGATCTTCACTATATGAAATGCTCAATTACTCACCTCATCCTGGCTGAAATTTTTGACCTGAAAGAGGCACATGGCGCCTCCAGATCTATTGATGATTCATCATCATAGCCTCGCTTGAATTTTCGGGCGAGATCACTCCCAAAATCACGCATATGCAGTAATTGATGGTCACAACTTGCCCGCTCGCATTTCATCGTGCTCCCTGTCTTGGATAATTTGTTCCACAAACCGAAAGCCTGATTGATGTCTGCTTCCAAGACGACACAGAACAGACTTAAGCTCGTAATCGCAAACCGTCAGTGGTCCGCTTGGTCCTTGCGGGCATGGTTGATTCTCAAAGCGACCGGGGCGCCATTCGAAGAAGAGCTGATTGAAGTCGAAGCCACAGAAGGGCGACAGTTCAGTCCGCAAGCAAAACGCGCCTTCATCACCAAGCTTGGCGAAGTCTCACCAAACGCTCGCCTTCCGGTTCTTTGGCATAATGATTTGCTTGTTTGGGATACTGCTTCAATTGCCGAGTATTTGAATGAATTGTATCCAGAGGCAAACCTCTGGCCCTCAGACCCAGTCAGCCGAGCGATCGCGCGCTCTGTTACGGCAGAAATGCACTCCTGCTTCCTTGCCCTGCGCCGCGAGTGTCGCATGGATATTTTCTTGCGAACGAATTTCGAACTTCAGGATGAAAAATCCCACAATGACGTACGAAGGATGGTTCGGCTGTACAGCTCGCTCAGGAAACGCTTCAAAGATCGCGGAGCGTTCCTGTTAGGACCATGGTCGATTGCAGACGCATTTGTACTGCCGGAAGCTACCAGACTGCGATCTTACGGAATTTCACTGCGTGAACACGGTGACGAAGATGGTATAGCTCAAGCGTACAGTGATACGCTACTGGCCACGCCTCACTATCTGGAATGGGAAGGTCTATCTGCACCTGTCGCGTAGCGACGCGCTTGGGATTTGAAGTCAAGGTTGTCCGTCGTCATGTATTTTGAG
>NZ_ARYM01000042.1 GCF_000685315.1 Hyphomonas polymorpha PS728 | reverse complement strand
CGGCACGGGAGGGGGTGGACAAGAATTGCGGAGTTTTTTTGCAAGGTGTTGATTGTATTGGGGATGTTGAGCGCGGCTCGGGCGGAATTTGTTGGATAAGCGGGGAGGCGCGTAGAGAGCGCCTGCTGCTGGCGCCTCAGCGGGGGTCGGAGTGGGAGGACGTTCACAAATGCGGCACCCATGGCCGCAATGAATCGTGAAACTGCCGTAATGTTGGCAATCGGGCGCCCCAGTCCTTTGTTTTCCTTGGCCTCAACAACAAGGAGGGCTTTTTCTATGACGCGAGCTGTGTTTGAACCTGTAACTGGACGGGCCGAGCCCCAACATGCTTCCCGGCTCATGGAAAAGGATAAGGCGATGACGACACTGGCGCTGGTAGATGACGACGAGAACATCGTGGCTTCGCTCAAGATGTTCTTCGAGGCAGAAGGCTATCAGGTGCGCGCCTATCATGATGGCGAGGCCGCCCTGCCCGCGCTGACCGACTCGCCGCCCGACATCGCCATCCTCGACATCAAGATGCCGAAGATGGACGGGATGGAGCTGCTGCGCCGCCTGCGCCAGACTTCCGAGCTGCCGGTGATCTTCCTCACCTCCAAGGATGAGGAGATCGACGAGGTGATCGGCTTCAATATCGGCGCCGATGATTTCGTGCGCAAACCCTGCTCCAACCGCCTCCTGGCCGAGCGCGTGAAAGCCGTTCTGCGCCGGGCGCGCGGCGCCTCGGCGGTACCCGAGGAAGGCGACGTGAAAGCCATCGTGCGCGGCAAGCTGGTGCTGGACCCCAACCGCCATGCCTGCACCTGGGATGGCAAGCCGGTGCGCCTGACAGTGACCGAGTTCCTGATCCTGCAGGCGCTCGCCGCGCGGCCGGGCTATGTCAAAAGCCGCGACCAGCTGATGGACGCTGCCTATGACGACCAGATCTATGTCGACGACCGCACGATCGACAGCCACATCAAGCGCCTTCGCAAGAAGTTCCGCGAAGTGACCGACGAGTTCGATGCGATCGAGACGCTCTATGGTGTCGGCTACCGCTATACCGAATAGGCCGCCTGCGGAGCTTTATATCGGCGGTGCAGCGGACGAGGCCTCACGCCTTGTGCTGGGCTATTCCGAAGCGCGCCACCGATTGCTGGAGCCGAAAGGCTGGCAGGTCCGGTATTTCCCACATTACCGCATTCCCGAGGCGCTGGCCTTTGCGCGCGCCATGGCGGGCGAAGGCCGGCCGCTGGGGCTGATCGGGCATAGCTGGGGCGCCGATGGCGCGTTGCGGCTGGCCCGGCGGCTGGAGACGGATGTGCTGCTGATCGGGGCTGACCCGGTGGCCAAGCCCGCCCTGCCCCCGGCGCTGTGGCGGGGCCGACCGGAAGCGGCGCGGACCCTGGTGCATGTCGATGCCGTGGCCGAGGCGCGCGACCGGTCTGACCATGTGAAGACGATGGGATACCTGGCCGGGGGCGGCGTTCACCGGGCCTGGCGGGAGGCTGACCATATCATTCCGACGCGGCTCAACCATTGGAACTTTGCCGGGATGATGGCGGCGAAGGGCCCCGATGGACGCTCTGCCGAAGACTGGCTGGCGAGCCTGGTGGCCGCTTAGCTGCCGAGGAGCCGGGAGAAATGCCAGGCCCAATTGGGCAGCGAAAAGGTGAGCGCGAGGAAGCCAAAGCCGATCAGCGCGCAGAGGGGGGAATAGAGGCGGCGGTTGAGCGTCAGGTAAGGTTGTTCCGGCGCGGCGCGCTCGAAGGCCGGCAGGATGCCGACAACCCCGCGCAGCAGGAAGATGGCCGACAGCAGCAGGCCAACGGGCACAAGCAGGAATTTCAGGCCCGTGAAGGTGGCCGCATAATGACCCATGATGAGAGCCGCTGCCGCGCCGCACAGCAGCAACACGCCCAGCAGCGCAACCGAGGCGCGTGATGGCAGGCGGGTTATACCCCTGCGGCCAACCACCGACCTGGCCAGCGACTGCTGATTGGGGAATGGAAATGACGCGCCTGCTGCCCATATCAAATGGAGCGCGCCAAGACAGCCGAGCACAAGTGCCAGCAGGGTGCCTAGCAAAGCGGCCACGGTTCTCCTCGTCAGCGCAGGCAGAATGACCTAATAATACATGCAGGTAGCGCTTGCCGCCAGTGCTGCGATTGAATAGCCAGATTGCCAGCTACGGCCCAGCCAGGAAAGAAAAAGATGTCCGACCCCGAAAACACCCTCCTTGTCGAAACCTCCAAGGGCAATGTTACCATTGAACTTCGCCCTGACCTGGCGCCGGGCCATGTGGCGCGGATCAAGGAACTCGCCCGTGAAGGGTTTTATGACGGCATCGTCTTCCACCGCGTGATTGCCGGTTTTATGGCACAGGTCGGCTGCCCGAAAGGCAACGGCACGGGCGGCTCCAAGAAGCCGGACCTGAAAGCCGAGTTCAATGCCGAGCCGCATGTGCGCGGCACCTGCTCGATGGCGCGCACCTCGGCGCCGCATTCGGCCAACAGCCAGTTCTTCATCTGCTTTGACGATGCCCGCTTCCTGGACCGCCAGTATACGGTGTGGGGCAAGGTGACCGAAGGCATGGACATCATTGACCAGCTGGCCAAGGGCGAGCCGCCGCGCAGCCCGGACCGTATCGTGAAGATGCGGGTAGCCGCCGACGCCTGATGTCGGACGGGGGACGCCAAGGGAAGAAGGCGGGGGACAAGAACGCCCCCAGCCGCAAGAACCAGAGGCGTGGCCCCACCCTCCTCGGCTCGCGCATTGCGCGGCTGATCTTTGCATCGAACCTGGCGGGCCTCGCCATCCTCATCGTCGGCGCCATGGTGCTGAACGAAATGCGGGCGGGCTTCGTCGTTTCCAAGAAGCAGGACCTGATCGCGCAGGCGCAGGTGTTCTCCGGGCTTCTGTCGGATGACGCGACCACGCCGGAGCCAGCGCTCAACCCGGAAGCAGCACGCCTGGCCATTGCGCGCCTCAACCTGCCCGAACGCATCCGCGCGCGCATCTATACGCCGACGGGCGAGATGGTGGCCGACAGCTATTTCCTTTCCGATATGGTGGATGTGGCGGCGCTGCCGCCGCTGCGGGAACCAGGCTGGATTGCGCGGACCGGGCGGGATCTTTCCGAATGGGCGGGCGAAGTGTTCGGCGTATTCTCGCCGCGCCGCAGCTCCGAAGCGCTCCGTACACAAACCTTCGAGGAAGAATTCCGCGCTGCTGCCCTCGGCGAACAGGCGGCGAGCCAGCGTTTCTCCGACAGGGGGCAGCGGGTGATTTCCGTCTCCATGCCCATCCAGCGGGTGTCTGCGGTTGTCGGCGTGCTGGTGGTGGAAGGCAGCGACATTGACGAGATCATCCGCGCCGAGCGCGTGGCGCTGGTGCCGTTTGTGGGCGTGGCCGTTCTGATGGCGTTTGTGACCTCCATCCTGCTGACCATCGGGATTGCCCGGCCCATGCGGCGGCTGGCGATTGCAGCAGACCGGATCCGCGCAGGCTCCTCGGCGCGGATGGACATTCCGCAGCTGACGCGGCGGACCGACGAGATCGGCGACCTGGCGACCTCCCTGCAGGCCATGACCGAGGCGCTGATCGAGCGGATCGAGGCGAACGAGCAGTTTGCCGCCGATGTGGCGCATGAGCTGAAAAACCCGCTGACCTCCATCCGCTCTGCCGTGGAGACGCTGGAGCGGGTTCAGGACCCGGATGCAGCGGCGCGCCTGCGGGCGGTGATTGCCTCGGATGTAAAGCGGCTGGACCGTCTGATTACAGATATTTCCAATGCGTCCCGCCTGGAAGCGGAGATGACCCGCCTGCCGAGCGAAACCATCGACATCGCCCGTTTCGTGCGCGATGTGGTGCATACCTATGAGGGGCTTTCCGACAGCGCAGAGGCGGTGCATGTGGCCTTCACCGACGCAACGCTGGGCGCGCGCCTGCTGGTGCGCGGGCGCGAGGGGCCGCTGGGACAGGTGCTGCGCAATCTGATCGACAATGCCCGCTCTTTCTCCTCGCCAGGATCAAAAGTGGAAGTGACGCTGGAGCAGACCAATTACGGGCCGCGCACGGTGGCGCGCATCCTGGTGGAAGATTCCGGGCCCGGCATTCCCGAGGATAAGCTGGAGACGATCTTCAACCGTTTCTATACGGACCGCCCGAAAGGCACAGCCTTCGGCAACAATTCCGGGCTTGGCCTCTCTATCGTGAAACAGATCGTGGAGACCCATCGCGGCGAGGTCTGGGCCAGCAACAAGCCCGGCGGCGGCGCACGGTTTACGGTAGACCTTCCGGCGATCTGACGCGTCAGCCGACGCGCAGGCGCGGGCGATAACCCAGCCGCCCGGCAAGACGCTCAAGCCGCGCAGCCAGAGGCCGGGTGAGATAGGCGGCTGCCTGAGGCCGCGAGGCGAGCCAGCCAGCCGCCTTTGGCAGATTCTTTGCTCTCATGGCCATGGCAAAGCCTTCGAAGGCCTCGGCAGTCTTCAGGGCGGATTCATGCCGTCGCACGGCGCGCACGCCAGTGGCCGAGAGCCTGCCGGCATGACGCTTCAGGAATGGCGCGTATACGGATCTCTGCAGCGTGTAGACATTATCTCCCCGCGTGCGCGAGAGGGAGGCCGGGCGCACGGCGTAACGATAAAGCGGCGCAGGCAGAATGGCGAAGCGGGCGCCACAGGCGAGCAGATCTGCCACGAACCAGCAGTCTTCGGCCACGCGCAGTTCGGGAACATAGGAGATGTCGTGGCGGAGAAGAAATTCGCGGCGCACCATCGGCTTGAGATAGCCGAGCATCGGCGTCTTGATGCCGGCGCGATTGCCTTCCAGCCAGACCGGCAGGTCAACGGGTTTGAGATCAGTCCCAGGCTGGCCAAGATATGGTTTACCCTCGCCCATCAGCGCTTCAAACTGCACCAGCAGCAAATCGTCCGCGATCAGATCCAGCCCTGTCTTCTCCGCAGCCGCGACGAGCGTTTCGAGGCGCGTGGGTTCAAACGCATCGTCTGAATCGAGGACCGCGATCCAGTCTCCCGCCGCCTGGTTGTTACCGAGATTGCGGGCGCGGGCGACGCCACCATTCTGCTCTGCCCGGACGAGTTTGATGCGCGGGTCTCCTCCGGCGGCGGCCATGGCCACAGCGGCGGTGTCATCGGGCGAGCAATCATCGACGATGATCAGTTCCCAGTCCTGCAGGGTTTGCGCGCGCACGCTGGCGATGGCCAGGCCGATGAAGGCGGCGGCCTTGTAGGCGGGCATCACAACGGAAACTTTCGGCGCGGCCATAGCCCCCCTCAGCGGACGGAAACGCTAAGCTTATGCCCATAACAGGGATAATAAAGCTTTTAAGGCCGCGCGCGAATTCTAGCGGTTCTGGCGGTTCTCGATCAGGTCGTTCACCACTTCGGGCTCTGCCAGCGTGGACGTGTCGCCCAGATTGGAGAACTCGTTCTCGGCGATCTTGCGCAGGATGCGGCGCATGATCTTGCCAGAGCGTGTTTTCGGCAGGCCGGGCGCAAACTGGATGAGATCAGGTGAGGCAATCGGACCGATCTCGCCGCGCACATGCTGGACGAGGTTTTTCCGCAGGGCGTCATCCGCCTCACAGCCGGCCCGCAGGGTGACATAGGCATAGATGCCCTGCCCCTTGATGTCGTGCGGATAGCCGACCACGGCAGCCTCGGCCACGGCATCATGGCTGACGAGCGCGCTTTCGACTTCGGCGGTGCCCATCCGGTGGCCGGAGACGTTGATCACGTCATCGACGCGGCCGGTGATCCAGTAGAAGCCATCTTCGTCGCGGCGGCAGCCATCGCCGGTGAAATACTTGCCCGGATAGGCGGTGAAATAGGTTTCCACGAAGCGCTGGTGATCTCCGTATACGGTGCGCATCTGGCCGGGCCAGCTGTCGGTGATCAGCAGGTTTCCATCGGCGGCGCCGTGCAGTTCCTTGCCGTCAGCGTCTACCAGGATGAGCTGGACGCCGAAGAAGGGGTGGGATCCTGCGCCGGGCTTCATGTCTGTTGTGCCCGGCAGCGGAACGATCAGCGTGCCGCCGGTTTCGGTCTGCCACCAGGTATCAACGATGGGGCAGCGCGCCTCGCCGACGACATGGAAATACCATTCCCAGGCTTCCGGATTGATCGGCTCGCCCACCGTGCCGAGGAGGCGGATGGATTTGCGCGAGGTCTTATTCACCGGGCCTTCGCCTTCGCGCATCAGGGCGCGGATGGCGGTGGGCGCGGTATAGAAGATCGTCACCTGATGCTTGTCGCACACCTGCCAGAAGCGGCTGGCATCGGGATAGGTGGGCACGCCTTCGAACATCACGCTGGTGGCGCCATTCGCGAGGGGTCCGTAGATGATGTAGGTATGGCCGGTGACCCAGCCGACATCGGCCGAGCACCAGAAGATGTCGTTTTCCTTCAGGTCGAACACATATTCATGCGTCATCGAAGCCCAGAGGAGATAGCCGCCGGTGGTGTGCAGCACGCCCTTGGGCTTTCCGGTGGAACCGGACGTATAAAGAATGAACAGCGGGTCTTCTGCATTCATCGGCTCGGGCGGGCAATCGGCAGAGACGGTAGCGCCGATCTCGTGCAGCCAGACATCGCGGCCTTCGGTCATGGCGACATTGGCGCCGGTGCGGCGGACGACGAGGATTTTCTTCACGACGCCGCCAGCGATGGCAGCAGCCTTGTCTGCATTCACTTTCAGCGGAACCCTCTTGCCACCGCGCAGGCCCTCATCGGCGGTGATCACCACTTCGGAGCCGCAGTCGGCGATGCGCCCGGCGAGCGCCTCAGGGGAGAAGCCGCCGAACACGACCGAGTGGACCGCGCCGATACGCGCGCAGGCGAGCATGGCATAGGCCGCCTCAAGGATCATCGGCATGTAGATGGTAACGCGGTCGCCTTTCTTGACGCCGAGTTCCTTCAGGACGTTGGCGAACTTGCTGACGGCGGTGTGCAGCTCGCGATAGGTAACCGTGTGGCTTTCGCCGGGGGCGTCGCCTTCCCAGATGAAAGCGGCCTTGTCGCCGCGCTTTTCAAGATGGCGGTCGATACAGTTGGCGGTAACGTTGAGCACACCATCGGAATACCAGCGGACATGCAGGTCTCCGGTTTCCCAGGAGACATCCTTCACGACCGAATAGGGCTTGATCCAATCCAGGCGCTTGCCCTGCTCGCCCCAGAAGGCGACCGGGTCTGCGATCGAGGCAGCGTACATCTCCCGGTACTTTTCCGGGGTGAGGTTTGCCTGTTTCGCAAACGCCTCGGGAACTGGATAGGTCTTTGAATGGTCGCTCATTGCCGACATTCCCTCCGCCATTTTTATGAGCCTTTCTATCAGAATGCATACTTTGTCGAGAAGGTGAAACGGCTAATCGACCCATCTGCGCCGCTCTCTTCCTCGCGGATACCGTGCATGGCTTCAACCCCGAGGGTGACTTTCGGCGCCACATCCCAGAGTACCGCCGCGTAAGCGGACTGGACTGAGGCGGTTCTCGCGGCGGGTACATAGGACGGGTTGTCGAGGAACAGGCCGGAATAGCCGATATTGAGGCGGGCGGTCTTGCCAAACGGGTGGCGCCAGGCGATCAGGCCGCCAAAGGCCGGGATGGCTTCCAGCTCGCCAGCGGGGCTGAGAACAGCCTCCCGCCCGGCAGCAAGGCCCACATAGCGCCCGACGCCCTCGCCGCCCACCACGTTGAAGCGGATGTCATCCCGCGCGCCCACCTTCAGGAGGCCCGAAACGGAGAGGCCATAGCCGAAGGCTTCTTCGGTAACGCCGGCCTCATCCACGCGCAGCTGCCGCGCCAGGCCGGCCAGAGACACGTTGCCGTAATCCCCTTTCCAATTGTAGCGCACCACGGCATCCGGCAGCGTATTGGCATCCTGGTTGCCTGACGTGATCGTCGGCGTGTTGGGATTTTCGATGGCAACCTGCCAATTGCCATGAGTGTAGCGGATCTGCGGCTGGCGCACGAATATCATGCCATCGGAGAGGATGAGAAAGCTCGCGCTTTCGGGAATGGCAGAGGTGTTCTGGAAGGTCGACCATTCCTGCCCGGCCAGCCAGTTGCCATAGGTGACGAAGGCCCGGCGCATGCGCGGTGAATAGGAGTTTGTCACCAGCTCATTGCCCTGCGCGGAGCCCAGGAAATCCATTTCCAGATAGCCGGTGACACTGCCCTCCCCCGCGGGCTGGGAGGCGCTGATAAAGAAGCGCGTGGATTCGGCGGTGAAATCGGTAAAGGTCGTGCTCTCGCCGCCAATGGGGGTCGAGCCGGGGATATAGAAATCCCGGGCGATGCTGTTGGAGGCAATCGCGCCGCCGTCGAGATGGGTCACATGCGCATCCAGATCAATGATGCCGCCGATCTTCACGGTCGCGTCGCCCACCCGGAAACCATCAGCCTGGGGCGGCGGCGCGGCCGGCGCAGACGTTGCCGCCATCTGGGTTTCTATACGGACGATATCGGCGTCACCCTTCGCGCGTTCCGAAGCCAGTTCAGCCTTGAGTTCGGCAACCATTGCTTCCAGCACGGCCAGACGGTCTTCCAGCGGGGCCTGGGCGTGGGCCGCTCCCGTCAACGCCAGACCAGCCGCTGACAGGAAGAGCAGTTTCTTCAAGCAATTCATGGCGTTTCCTCCGGGAATTTCTTTTGTGTTTGAGGCAACTATCGTCAGCCGGAGGCAGGCGCGCTATTAGCAATAGGTGCTAAGACCAAAGTTCTACGACCAAGGTAGAAGCCGGGACTCGACTTGCGCCCTGCATTGCGTCAGGTTTGGTCTCGTGCCGCGCAGGTAGAAAATTGCAAAGCCGATCACGCGCACAGGGAGGACAGGATGAGCGAGGGACCGAGGGTCCTCATCGTGGACGATCATCCCCTGTTCAGGGACGCGCTGGCGGTTGCCTTGCGGGGGGCCTATCCGTCCGGCGCAGCGGCGATGTTCGCCGGCTCCCTCGCAGACGCCATGAACCATCTGGATGCCGGCGCCTGCGATCTTGTGCTGCTAGACCTCAACCTTGGCGACACACATGATTTTGAAGGGCTGACGCGCATCAAGACGAAGCATCCCTCCCTGCCGGTTGTGGTTGTCTCCGCCACCGAAGCGCCGCAGGCCTTCCAGACAGCGCGCACGCTCGGCGCGGCCGGATATCTGCCCAAAAGCCTGTCGCTGGAAGATCTGTCTGCAGCGCTGGCGACAACGCTGGATGGCGGCGAATGGTTTCCTGAAATGCCGGGCGCCGCGCTCGCCGACGCATCAGCCGCCAGCCGCATGGCAAGCCTGACGCCCGCCCAGCGCCGCGTGCTCTCAGGCCTTGCCGAGGGCCTTCTCAACAAACAGATCGGCTATGAAATGGGCATCTCGGTGGCCACCGTGAAAGCCCACATGACGGCAATCTTCCGCAAGCTGGGCGTACTCAACCGCACGCAAGCCCTGCTGATTTATCAGGAAGCCCTCTCGGCAGGCGATCACCTGGCCACCTGAAACTGCAGGCGCCGGGCGCACTCTCCCAGGAAACGCCTGAGGTTAGCCGGGCTTGCAGGCTTGCGCATCAGCGTGATGCCGGCCGCCGTGGCCAGGTCGGCCAGAGCGTCCTCCGCGGCGGCCGTGATGAGGAGCGTGTTGCGCGGCTCCGAAAGGGACGCCTGCGCGGCTGAAATCACATCAAAGCCCGTGAGATCGGCGCGCAGATCATAATCGGCAATCATCACATCTGGCGGGGCGCTGGCGAAAAGCGACAAGGCCTCTCCAGGCGTCCGGCAGACACGAATGTGGCAGCCCCAGCCCTCCAGCAACAGGCGCATGGCTTCAGTGATCGAGGTCTCGTCATCGACGAACAGGACATTGAGCCCGGCAATCTTCTTCTCCGGCTCGGGGGCAGTGTCGGCAAGGCGCGCCCGTTTGACCGGCGCAAGCTGCGCAGCCGGAACCGAAACCCAGAACACGCTGCCTTTTCCCACCCAGCTGCGCACGCCGATACCGCACTTCATGATGGCTGCCAGCCGACGGGCGATTGCCAGGCCGAGCCCGGCGCCGCGTTTGCCGGTATTGTCCACATCTGAAAACCGGCGGAACTCTTCAAACACATGCGGCAGCAGGTCTTCTGCGATGCCCGGGCCAGTATCCCAGACCTCAATCTGCACCTTGTCGCCCCGGCGGCGGGCGCCAACCAGCACAGCCCCCGAGCGGGTGTAGCGACGGGCATTGGAAATAAAGTTCCGCAGGATGCTTTTCAGGAAATCCGGATCGGCCTCCACCGCCAGGCGCGTAGGGACGAGACGTATCTTGATGCCGACTTCCTCTGCCATCGGAATGTTTTCATCGACGAGATCTTCCAGCAACGGCCCAACGGGCAAGACGACCGGGGCAGGCTCAACCATCGCATGGTCAAGACGGGAGACATCGAGAAGCCCCCGCAACAGCTCGTCCGCCGACTGGATGGCGCGGTCCGCCTTATCGATTACCTCCGGCATGCTACGCCCGGCATTCGCCGCGCCGAGCAACAGCCGCGCCGCATTGAGGGGCTGGAGGAGGTCATGGCTGGCCGCCGCCAGAAACCGTGTCTTGGACGCATTGGCGCCTTCCGCCGCCTGCCGCGCAGCGAGCAGGTCTGCCGTGAGACGTTCGAGATCGTGTGTCCGCTCACGCACCCGCTCTTCGAGAGTTTCGTTTGCCTCGATCAGGGCCCGCTCGCGCAGCTTGTCCGCCGTGATGTCGGTGAAGGTGGTGACATAGCCGCCGCCGGGCATCGGCGCGCCGGTAATGCGCAACCAACGGCCATCAGGGATCTGGCGCTCGCGCGTGTGCGGGCCGCCCGCTTTCATGTGATGGATACGGCGGCCAATCTCCTGCTCGGCATTGCCGCCGATCCATCCGCCGGAAATATTATGCGCAATCAGTTTTTCAACCGGCGTGCCGACCCGGCAAAGCTCAGGCGGATACTGGAACAGATCAACATAGGCTGAGTTCCACGCGACGAGTTTCTGATCCGCGTCCACCACGCTGATGCCCTGCGCGATATTTTCCAGCATCGACTGCAGCATATGCCGCTCGAAGCGCTCTGCCTGCGTGCGGGAATCGAGCATGGACAGCACGTCCGGCAAGGCAATATTCTTCCCGCCGAGGGCTGACGCCAGCACGATGCGCGCCGATGAAGCGCCAAGCGCGCTGGCCAAAAGACGCTCTGTACGCTGAACAAGCCGCCAGTCGGCCGGGTCGTCCCCCGTTGCCACAATCCCTGTCGCGCGAGCAAATTCCTCAAAGGCATGATCGACGGCTTCGGCGGACAGAAACCGTGCGGCCAGCGTCTTGAGGCCATTGGGGGAGGCCCCGCGCAGGGCAGTGGCGTACCCTTCCTCATTCTGGCCGCCATCGCTGGCGCCGACAAAGGCGGCCGCCTGCACCCTGTCCCGCAGGCGCTCCCGGGTCTGAAGCGAGACGAGGATCATCAGGGCAAGGTTGAGACCAATGCTCCAGACCGCACCATGGGTGAGCGGATCGCCAAAGCTGAGCCCGAAGAGCGCGTGCGGGTCGAGCCAGCCGGGCATCTGTGAACTGACGGTATCCCAGCCGAGTATCGAGGGCAGGAATAGTGAATAAAGCCAGATCGCCATGCCGGCGATCATCCCGGCCAGGACGCCTGCACGCCGCGCCCCGCGCCAGTAAACCGCCGCAACGATTGCCGGGGCAAACTGCGCCGCCGCCACAAAGGCCAGCAGACCAATCTGCGCGAGCGCGTCCCCGGGGCCGGCCACGAGATAGTAGCAGTACGCCAGCAGGAGCAGCATCACGATGACGATGCGGCGTGTGGCGACAAGGCGCGCGCCGGCATTGGCGCTGAAGCTGGAGAGGCTGCCCGAGCGCATCAGAGCAGGCACGATGAGGTCATTCGTCACCATGTTCGAGAGCGCGATGGTGGACACAATCACCATGCCTGTGGCCGCCGAAAAGCCGCCGAGGAACACCAGGGTGGCGAGCAGGCCATTGCCCCGCGCGAGTGGCAATTGCAGCACGAACAAGTCTGCCGGATAAGCGCCGGCAAACAGGCCAAGCCCTGCCAGCGTGATCGGCACAACGACAATAGAGGTGATGAAGAGATAGAGCGGGAAGAGCCAGCGGGCGAGCGTCATCTCTCCTTCATGGCGCCGCTCGACCATGGCAACGTGGAATTCGTGCGGCAGGCAGACAATTGCCGCTATGGACAGAAAGATGATCGCGATAAAGCGGCCAGAAGGCGCCTCCAGCGGGAAAACGCTGGCCAGGGAGGGCGCGTCCGGAATGCCGCCCGAACCGAGCAGGAACAGCGACAGGGCGGCCACCCCGGCCAGCGCGCCCAGCTTCACCAGCGCCTCGATGGCAAGGACACGCATCAACCCGGTATTGGACCGGGTGGCATCGGGAAAGCGGGTACCGTAGAGAACCGAAAAGGCGGCAAGCGCCAGCGCGGTGACGAGCACGGTTTCATCCCCTGGCGCGAAGCCCGGCCCGGCCGCCCCGGCGAAGGCTTCGAAACTCATGCCGATGGATTTCAGCTGAAGCGCAATATAGGGCAGCCCGCCCATGACCGCTGCCAGGGTCGCGAAGGCGCCCACCGCCCGGCTCTTGCCATAGCGGGCCGAAAGGAAATCCGACAGGGATGACACGCTCTCGCGTTTGACGACCTCGCCGATGCGCCGGAGGAGGCCGGGCATCAGCAGAAAGACGAGGGCCGGGCCAAGATAGATCGGCAGATAGTCCCACCCGCTTTCCGCTGCCGTGCCGACCGCGCCGAAATAGGTCCAGGATGTACAGTAGACCGCCAGCGCCAGGGGGAAGATGAAACGGTTTGGCCGGAAGCCTGGGCGCTCTTCATCCCGGTCGCCACGCGCCGCGATGGCAAACAGACCGGCCATATAAAGGACCGTTGCAATCAGGATCAGCCAGGCGGGCATTTCAGATCAGGAACCTCCCTTCGGGAGCTTTGCTTGGACAGAGACCTCTGCGCAAGGCGCCTGGCTGACAACCGGAACGG
>NZ_ARYM01000041.1 GCF_000685315.1 Hyphomonas polymorpha PS728 | reverse complement strand
CCATTCGAGAAGAGCGGCGTCACGTAGCGAGTTGAACCTAGCTGTGTTCTCGATGTTTCTCTTGTGATTGAAATGGTTGTGTACCGATGAATGGGCTGCAACGAATTTCTGCAAAGTTCCTGTTCGCCTGAGGCGTGCCATTGTCCGCTCGCATCAGCGGAACGGTTGCTAAAAACTTTCGCCGCGGTTGTTCAGGTGTCGGCCAGTCTCCTGGCGCCCCTCTCTTCCAATCACCTTCATTGCCGCTTGATAGGATAGGCACTTGCCAGACACGACGAACTCGGGATTTCCGTAGCGTTTCGTGGCTTTTCTGAGAAACTTCAGCGACGCATCCTTGTCCCGCTCCTTTGTTACGTACGAGTTGAGCGACTTGCTTTTGTGGTCCACAACGCGTCAAACTGGATGAATTCGAACGAGGTCTTGAGGTAGTGGAGACGGTTCCGGGTCACTTTCCAAGGCGCATCGCCCAACCCGGCCGCCTTAAGATCCGGTTCTGCTGGCATCACCGCGACGGGCAATATGCGGAGGCAGGAGCGGCAAGGCTGCCCGAAATGCCACCAATGCGATAACCGGCGTTGCCGTCAGCACGATTCCGAGAGATCCACCGACGAGTTGAGGATCACGGAACACGAAGTCTGTAATCCAACCTACAGCCATAGGTCCAAAGGCAACGCCCATAGTCGTCGCAAACAGGAACAGCGCCGTCATCCGGCCACGCAGATGCAGCGGGGTGATGATCTGGATTACGGCAGCCATGTAGACAAGGTAACCCATTGTGATGACCTGAATGACGCACAGGACTCCAAGGAAAACGAAAGGGTTCGGAAGGAAGAAAGCGATTGCCGAAAGAACGGCGGCGGGTCCGAGAAGCCATGTATAGAAGCGCATGTGGGCATCTTTCAGCCCGCGCGAGTAAAGCCAGTCGACAATGGAGCCCTTGATCAAGATGCTGCCGGCCGCAACCAGGCTGATAACACTCATTGCAGGCCCAAACTGAAGCGGCTGCCAGTCAAAGCGACGCGCAAAATAGGATGGAACCCAGGAGTCGGCGCCAGAGGCAACGGACACGGAAGCAAAGCCCAGCAGCAGTAGCGTCGTCAATTTTTTGTTCTCAGAAACGAAGCCCAACACTGTGCTGTCGCGTTCCGCCAGGCTGGCGGTTGAAACGCGGCGCCCCGGTTCCCGAAATGTGAACAGTGCGAGGGCTAGAAAAATCCCCGGCAATCCAACGATGATGAATGACAACTGCCACGGCTTCGTCAGGCCGATGAGCGGAAGGCTGATAGGCCCGAGCGACGTCGAATAGGCAATTACAAGGGCACCGGCCGTATAAGCTACAGCAACTCCGAGCCGCGGACCAAGTGCATATATCGCAAGCGCGCGCGTCAGCAACTGACGGGGAAAGCGGTCACCGATTAACGAGTAAGCCGCCGGACTGAGTGCAGCCTCTCCAATGCCGACACCCATTCGCGCTGCGAAGATGCTCAAAAAAGATCCGGCAGCACCGCACAACATCGTTGCAACCGACCAGAGCGTCAGCCCGAACGCGATCACCTTCCTGCGTGAAAACCTGTCTGACGCCCAAGCAAGCGGAAATCCGAAAATTGCATAGAAAAGGCCGAACGCCGGCCCAAGCAGCAGACTGATCTCGAAGTCGGTCAGACCGAGATCAAGTTTCATAGGCTCGACCAGCATCACAAGGACCAGCCGGTCCAATATTGCGACGATGTAACAGACCAGCAGGACGATCACCATCCACCAGGCGCCAAGGCCGGCTTTGGCTTCGGGTTCCATTTCGGAAACCACGACAACTGGTTTTGCGCCATCTGCCGGTGACTGCGCAGGATTGAAATCCGTCATTTGGTTCTCCTCTGGGTGCCGCCCAGATCTACCAGCAAGGAAGGTTCACGTTCGAGTACCGACTGCCATATCTGGTTCGCCACTTCGTCCGGCGTCACCGCATATTGGTCCAAATTCCTGTGCATCGCCTGGCCGAGCGGGAAGAGCGCCGGATTCAGCCGGGAAGCGGCGCGCGCTGTTTCGGTGTCCACCAATCCAGGCCGAAGTGCCATGATCCGCGGGCCCCAGCCGCGCAGATCCATTTCAGCCGCCGCCGTTGCCGCCCAACGCTCGATCGCGGCTTTCGAAGCCGCATAGGCCGTATACCCTGGAAGCGCGGAGCTTGCCGCTCCCGATGACATCATCATTAGGAGCGCTGACTGGTCAGGCCGAACCGCGCGCACAAACATGCTGGAAATCATCAGCACTCCCACCATATTCCCAAAAAGGCTCGACGTGTAATCTTCGGCAGAAATCTCAGCGAGGACGCCCTTGCCAACTGGTGTGTAAGCACAGTGCAAGAAAAAGGCACGCGCTGTCCGGGGAGAGGCGAGCGTGCTGTTGAAGCTGTCCTGGACCCCAGACCAACTTGTCGGATCACGCAGATCAAACCTGATCGTTTCAAAATCCGGCGAGTCCGCGATATCCAGGTTGATCATTCTCACGTTGCCCAGGGGTTGGCACTTCAGCAAGCTCGCGCCAATGCCGCCGGATCCGCCGCTGACCCAGACAACGGTATCTCCGGCCATCAGATGGCACCGCTCGATCGCAACCGTGAAATATTGGCATCATCGTAGAGCAGGACAGTTCTGAGTATTTCGTCTGTATGCTGCCCAATGTCAGGTGGGCCATCATACCTCTTGATTGGCGTTCCGGACATTCTGATCGGGTTGGCGACGATCGGCGCAGGCCCGTACTTCGTGTTGACCTCCCTTGCGAGCTTCCGCTCCTGTATCTGTGGGTCTTCCAGGGCCTGATCCATCGTATAAACCGGGGAACAGATGATGCCGGCATCGATCAGCGCTTCACTCAAGTCCCTCATCGTCCAGCTCCTCAGAGAGAACTCAAGCTCCGTCTGCAGAGCATCAATGTTGACAACACGCTCCGCGCGCGTCCGGAACCGGGCGTCAGCGAGAAGATCCTTGCGATTCAAGAGCGCACAAAGCGCCTCGAATTTGGGCTCCGCGCTGGCTTGAAAATTTATCTCGCCATCTTTGCAGCGATAGATCTGCGCAGGAGCAGATCCGGCTGTGCGCGTTCCCATCCGCAAGGGTATCTCGCCGGACATCATATACTCCACTGCACGATGCGACATTGTCGAAACCGCGACATCGAGCAGAGAGATATCAATGTGCTGACCTGCTCCCTGCCCCACTTCAATGTGCCGAAGCGCGGCCTGGATCGCGATTGCAGCGTTCAATCCTGCGAGAAGATCCGTAATGACCAATCCGACCTTCTGGGGATCACCGTCGGGTTCTCCGGTTACGCTCATCAGTCCGCTCATGGCCTGAAAGACGCTATCGGTTGCAGGTCGCGCAGCGTAGGGGCCGGTTTGACCAAATCCGGTGATGGAGCAATAGATCAGCTCTGGATTGACCGAGCTCAGTCCCCGGTAATCCAGTCCGTAGCGGGCAAGATCTCCCACCTTGTAGTTTTCCACACACACATGGCATGTCCGGGCAAGATCCAGGATGATCTGCTGACCTTCGGTCTTGGTAAAGTCGATTGCGATCGAGCGCTTGTTTCGATTGGCGCTGATGAAATAGGACGAGAACGGAGTGTCCTGCCCCGCCTCGTCCTTCAGAAAGGGAGGCCCATAATACCTTATCTCGTCACCGCGCCCGAGCCTTTCGACCTTGATGACCTCAGCGCCGAGATCCGCCAACATCTGGGTGCAGATCGGGGCGGCGAAGGTCCGTCCGAGATCGAGTATCCGGACTCCGTGAAGTGGCATGTTTGTCAACTTTGTCTCTCCCTTGCGGACTGTTTGTGCGCTTTCTTGACCGCCTTCTTGGACGATCCTTATTTTGTTCGGCGCGCTCAGGCTCTTTGCAGTGGCCAAAGCTCGTCGGCAACCGACAATGCAGCCGAATTTTTTCCACCCGCTTCTGCCTGCAACGCCCGCAGCCGGTACGTCCAGAAGTGGAGAAGGTGCTCGCTTGTAACACCCATTCCCCCATTGAACTGGTGAAGGTCAAACACAAGCTTGTGCACATAGGTCTGGGCGTAGGATGCTGCCATGCCAGCATCGATCGACGCGCTGCTCCAAGCAGCTCGCAATGCAAGAATTCTCATTGCGTTGGCAATCTGATGGCACTGCGCAAGCCGGTGCTGGACTGCCTGAAATGATCCGATCGGCTGACCGAACACCCGGCGCTGCTTGACATACTCGACTGTAAAGTCGGTTGCCGCCCTAGCGGCGCCGGCGCACTCCAGTGCGACGGCAATCCGCCTGCGATCCGTCAAAAGACCCGCCGCACCATGAAGCCGGTTGCCCCGCGTCAAATCCGGCGCCCGGCAGAACCGTCCATAGGGGTAGGCAAGAATACTCTCGACTGGCTCGACCTCTCCGGCGGCAATTTCGATTTCGACAACATCATCTCCATCGAGAACCAGCGCCGTTTTTGCAACATCCAGAAACCGCTGCGGTCTCAGCATTTCCGAATCGACGATCGCAACCGGACCGTCGGGAAAAATGCCCAGCGCCGGAAGGATCATTGCCGATGTCGAGACTTCCGCAACACACGGGAGCGACGAAAGTTGTAAAACCATAAGCGCTGATTCCAGCGACGAAAGATTGTGCTCGGCGGCATTCAGGTAGCCATCGGACACAAGCCGTTGCCGGAGTTTCGGTGAGTAGCAGCTGAATTTGAGACGATCCGCCTGCTCAAGCTCGCGAAACGGCCGGCACAAAGCGTCAAGCGAATTCAAGAATACGTTTTGCTCTTCGTTCAGTTCGAAGTCCATATGGTTCAATCTCCCCTTGGCAGGCCAAGAGCCTGACGCGCGATCATGTTCAGTTGAATTTCATACGTACCCGCAGCAATCGTGGAAGAAATGTTTCCTCGATAGAAGCCGCGCAGCTCGTCAACGCCCACTTCGGTCATGCTGTCAGGCGCGTATTCGGCAATGAAATCGAGCAGGTCCAGGCACGCCTCAGCCGCGGTGACCCGCGAGACATTGGCATCGATGGAAGGCGGCCGGTCTTTTGCGCGCTGATCCACCACGACGTAGGTCAGCAAACGCGCAGCTTCAAACTTCGAAGCGATCTGACCAGCCCTCGACCGAATGACCAAATCCCCGGCGCGGCCTTCACCTTCCAGCCGCTCCATGATGAGATTGAGCAGTTTCAGTCCCTGATTGTATCTGGGTATTCCGACCCGTTCGAAGCTGAGCGCATAGGTGATGATATCCCACGCCCTGCTCTCTTCTCCCAACCTTGATTCGACCGGGATCTGAACATTGGTGAAGAAGACTTCATTCAGATGGCCATCTTCCACCAATCCTGGAAACGGCTTCACTTCGATGCCAGGGGTGTCCATCGGCAGAAGAAATATGGAAATGGCTTTCCGCTCGGGCCCGGTCCGCGCAAGCAGGAAGCACCAGTCCGCTTTTCGCGAGTATGAGGTCCATATCTTCGAGCCATTTATGACGTAGGTATCCCCGACCCGCTCTGCACGGGTGACGAGGGCAGCCAGATCGGTTCCGGCGCCGGGTTCGGAATAGCACTGGCACCAGATCACTGTGCCCGCAGCGATCCTGGTCAGATGCTCCGCCTGCTGGGCAGGCGTCCCATACTTCATGAGAACAGGACCAATCCAGTTCACGTTCATGTACTGTGGGCCTCTCGGCTCTCCAGCGAGCTTCATCTCTTCTGCGAGAATGAATTGCTCCCACGGATCACCATCGCGCCCGCCATATGCCTTCGGCCAGTGCGGAAGCAGCAGTCCGCGCTTTGCAAGCTCCGGGCAGAATGATCTTGAGAACTCAATCTGCTCGGGCGAGCCCATTCCGTAGCGCGCGTAATTTTCCCGCCAGTCAGCGGGCAAGAGGTCCTTGAGGGCAGCTCGAACTTCTTCGCGGTACGCTTCGTGTCGCGGCGACCAGCCAAACTCCATTTTGTTCCTCCCGTTTCGTCTCAAGATTTTCGTTGGCCTTTGAATGTCATACCCACACCTGTCAGACAAGTAGTATTTGTTGACCTGTATGCTATGTTGTGCCTAGTTGTGCGCAGGCTGATCGAAACAAGGCCTTTGACAAACATTCCAGGGAGGAAAACATGAACCGCTCAAAAGCACCTGCCGGTGCATTCCGG
Organism: Hyphomonas polymorpha PS728; assembly: GCF_000685315.1. Lineage (GTDB taxonomy): Bacteria > Pseudomonadota > Alphaproteobacteria > Caulobacterales > Hyphomonadaceae > Hyphomonas > Hyphomonas polymorpha. The sequence continues at coordinate 7,199 of NZ_ARYM01000041.1, read as the reverse complement.
CTCGCACTTCTGTCATCGGCAATGATCTCGCTCAGCGCGCTTCCGGCAATCGCACAGGAGACCGCCGCGCAGCCGGCAATCATCGATGACACCGAATCGGTTGCCGAACCTGCGATCGAAGAAGAGCGGCGGTTCACGGAAATTGTTGTTACGGCGGAACGGCGCGAAGCGCGTCTCCAGGATGTTCCGGCGAGCGTGACCGCACTGTCGGCAGACTCTCTCGAGATTTCCGGCATCGGCTCTACCAAGGAACTGACCCAGGTCACTCCCGGCCTTTACTTCACCCAGTCATCGTACTCACCCCAGCCAACCATTCGAGGTATCGGGACCCGCGGCGTGACCGCCGGCGATGAATCGGTGGTGCCGGTATACATCGACGGCGTTTACCAGCCCGTCCTGAGTTCGACAGTCATGAACTTCAATAACATTCAGCGCGTCGAAGTCTTGCGCGGCCCACAAGGCGCCCTACTCGGCCGGAACGCAACCGGCGGCGCGATCAATGTGATCACAAAGACGCCCTCGCTCGACCCCTCTGCAAAGTTCAGCGCCAGCTACGGATCATACAACGAAATAACCGGTCAGGCATATGTCACGGGCGGCCTCGCCGGGGTCGCAGCCGACCTGGCAATCTACGCAAGCAAAGACGACGGCTACATCCGGAACATTGCTAAGAACGAGGATCAAGGTGCCCTCGACACCGTTTCAGTGCGTAGCAAGGTGCTGCTCGATCTCGCTGAAAATTTTCAGGTGACGGTGGCTGTGGGCCACGTCAACACGATTGATTCAACTCCCTATGCAACGCACCCCGTAGACGGAAATACAGTTGCGCTCCGCTTCGACCCGAACGCTCTGCTGCCGAACGGATCATACGAAACCTCAGCGCTCGATGCCGGCGCCTTGAAAACCCGGCAGAACTCAGGTTCGGTGTCTGCGGTATGGAGCGGCCCGGGATTCGACCTGCACTCGATCACTGGCTTTCAGTACAATTCTCTCTCGGCGCGTGCAGACTCGGACGGCACGCCTGTGATCGTCGGTCAGCAAGACTACAAAAACTATGGCCGTTCGATCGTGGAAGATCTTTACCTCATTTCCACAAGCGATGGTCCATTCTCATGGATCGCGGGCGTAACGCTGTATGACGACTATGCCGGCGGTAAAGGCACGAACCAGGTTATCCGGAGCCTGGCGACCGGAAACTTCAGCCTTGTCAGTTCGACCGGTCGCGTCGAAACGCAATCAATAGCCGCATACCTGCAGGGCACATACGCTATTACCGATCAGTGGACCCTGACGGCAGGTGGCCGTTTCACGCACGACGAGAAGAACTTCTTCATCCGGAACAACGTGAGCAGCGCGGTTCTGAATGCGGAAAAGACCTGGGAAAAATTCACGCCCACCGCGACATTGCAGTATCAGCCGAACCCGGACCTCAACATCTACGCCAAAGCGGGCCAGGCCTTCAAAGCCGGAATATTTCCGTCCACCACTTTCTCGACGACCCCGGTCAATCCTGAAACAGTTACGCAGTACGAACTCGGCATCAAATCAAGCCCGACGGACTGGATGCGTCTCAATCTGGCGGGCTACTATACCGACTACGAGGACGTGCAGGTCAGCCTTCGCGATCCTGTGACATTGGTCTCCACGCTGGAGAATGCGGCATCGGCAGAAATCAGCGGCATTGAAGCTGAACTGATCGCATCGCCTCTTGAGGGGCTGAACATCCGGTCGGGCCTCTCGCTACAGGATGCAACCTATGTCGATTACCAGAATGCCTCGGTCACTTTCCCAACTGGTCTCGGCGGGGCCGCAAGCGCTACCATTGATGCGTCCGGCAACAAACTTATCCGTACACCCGAATACACGATCAACTTCGGCTTCGACTATACACTGCCTGCCTGGAGCGGCGATTTCACATGGTCGGGCAACATCTATCACAGCGGCGAATCGTTCCGCGACGCGGCAAACAGCGTCCGGGATGATCCGTACACTGTGGTAAACACTGAGATCTCCTGGCTTGACCCTTCCGAAAAATACCGGATCGCCTTGTTCAGCGAGAACCTGTTCGATGAAGACTACTCGCTTTTCGTGCTGCCCTCGACAACCGCCTATAGCCGGGTGGCCGCGCGTCCGCAGACCTTCGGTGTGCGCCTGTCTGCATCCTTCGATTAGCGCGCACACAGCTCCGATTTGTTCAACTAGCAAGGAAATGGACTTTGTTCTCATTAAGTGGAAAGTCAGTCGTAGTGACCGGCGGAGGACGCGGCATTGGCCGCGGAATCTGCCGGGCTCTGGCCAAAGCGGGCGCCAATGTCGTGATAGCGGGCCGCACGCCAGGCCCACTGCAGGAAACGGCTGAAGAGGTCCGAAATCTTGGTGCGCAGTCTCTGGTCGTTCCCGTCGATATCTGCAGCCAGGCTGAGATTGATCGCCTGGTCGATCTGTCGATCAAAGAATTCGGATACATCGACGGCTGGGTCAACAATGCCGGTAGCGCTTCTGCGAGCGATGTCGGTCGGCTGCTCGACATCAAGGAGGATCAGTGGGACAGGGTCGTCGATCTGAACCTCAAATGGACGTTCTTCGCCGCGCAGGCCGCCGCCAGGTCGATGACCAAAGGCGGTTCGATCATCAACATCACATCACGGACCGCCTCCCAGCCCTGCCCGATGACCGGACAGTATGGCGCCGCAAAGGCAGGTGTGGAAAGCCTCACCGGCACAATGGCGGTGGAGTGGGGGCACCGCAAGATTCGCGTGAACGCGATCGCGCCAGGCGTTGTGCTGACAGAAAACAGCACGTCCATGGAAAAATCCAGCACGCGTCGCCGTCAAATCGAGACTGTACCCCTCCGCAGGCTCGGTGAAGTCGATGACGTTGGACCACTCGCTGTCTACTTCGTTGCGGATGAATCATCATGGGTGACGGGTACAGTTGTGCCGGTGGCGGGCGGGAGCCGGATTCCGATCGGGACACTGAGCTACCTTCATCACATCAACCGCGAAATGGAGGAACTTGAAGCGGCCAGCCTACCCAGTCAGGTTACGAAATGAATTCCGGAACACTCAACCGAAGCGATCAAAATCAAGTCTGCCAATCTGCACGACTTGAGCCGTATACGGAGCTGTTTCCGGATATCACGGCTGCATCGGCGGCCCGAATTGACGTGATCAATCCGGCTACCGGCGAACGGCTCGCTCATGTCCCCGCAATGACACGGGAGGAGATCGATCACACCATTGAAGCGGCGCACGCAGCATTCGGACCCTGGTCGCGCCTCACCGCCGCAAGCCGTGCCAGGATCATCCGCCAATGGTTTGACCTGATCTGCGATCACAGGGATGCGCTCGCCAATGTCCTGACGCTGGAACAGGGCAAACCATTGGCGGAAGCCCGGTCGGAAATAATGTATGCCGCAGGTTTCGTTGAATGGTTCGCTGAGCAGGCCAAACGCGCTAATGGCGAGACGATTCCAACGCCCGCCTCTGATCTGCGCCTTGTCACCATAAAACAGCCCGTCGGCGTGGTGGGTGCAATCACGCCATGGAATTTTCCTGCCGCGATGATCACCCGAAAGGCTGCGCCCGCATTGGCGGCCGGTTGCACCATGGTTCTCAAGCCTGCGAGCGCTACACCGCTGACGGCATTGGCACTGTGCCATCTTGCCCGCCAGGCAGGCGTGCCCGCAGGTGTGTTGGAATGTGTCACCGGGTCTGCGCAGGTGATTTCAAAGTCGTTGACCGACAGCCAGCTCGTCCGGAAGATTTCATTCACCGGGTCGACTGAAATCGGACGACAGCTGATGGCGGCATGCAGCGACACAATCAAAAAAGTCTCCCTGGAGCTTGGCGGCAACGCACCATTTATTGTTTTCGACGACGCCGATCTGGAATTGGCCGTTGCCGGGGCAATGGCCAGCAAGTTCAGGAATGCGGGGCAAACCTGTGTAAGCAGCAACCGGTTCTTTGTGCAGGCCGGTATTCAGGAAGCGTTCACGGACCGGTTGACGAAGGCGGTGGAAAGTCTCGTCGTAGGCGACGGCCAGCTGCCGGAGAACGCAATCGGCCCACTCATCAACTCATCAGCCGTTCTGGCCGCCACAGCACTCCTGAAGGAAGCGACCGAGGCCGGTGCCAAACTGAGAGCTCGGGCTTCCGTATTGGTTGAGGGAGCGAATTTCTTTGCGCCCACCTTGCTCACCGGTGTTACTGACGACATGCGCGTCAGCCGCGAGGAGATCTTCGCCCCGATTGTTGCCATCTCATCGTTCGAGACGGAACGCGAAGTCATTGATCGCGCGAATGATACTGAAACCGGCCTTGCCGGTTACCTGTTCACCCGCGACATCTCACGCGCATGCCGGGTCTCCGAGCAACTGCAATGCGGCATGGTAGGCATCAACACGGGTTCCATTTCGACCGAAGTTGCACCTTTTGGCGGCGTTAAGCAGAGTGGAATTGGACGCGAAGGCGCGCAATGCGGTATCGATGAGTATCTGGAAACAAAGTACATGTGCCTGGGTGGAATAAACTAGGAAACTGTGGCCTCAACCGTGGCAGCTATTTCAAGCAAGCATGGCGATCTTTCGCCGTTAGAAGGGGAAGACAGAGTTTATGGGGTCAACAAACCAGAAGACCGAGTCTGTAGCGCTTGGCCGAGTTGGTCGGCCGCTGAGAGCGTCTGAGTTGGCTGCGGACCAGATCCGTCAGCTCATCCTCTCTGGGCAATTGAAGGAGGGCAGTATGTTGCCCCCTGAGACTCAACTTGTCTCCCAGCTCGGAATTTCGCGCACCACGCTACGAGAAGCGTTCCGGATCCTTGAGACCGAGGACCTCATCTCGGTGTCCCGCGGATCGCGAACAGGCGCACAGGTACACCAGCCGAATGCCGCGACAGCGGCCCGATACGCCGGGCAGGCTTTGACGGTCGCCGGGGCGACGATTGAAGAATCTTATGAAGCACAACTCGCCTTTGAGCCCTTTGCGGCTCGCCTCTTGGCTCAGAAGGCGACACCGGCATTGATCAGGCAACTCGAGTCGGCGGTCTCCGAATTGGAAGAATTTGTAGAAACAGACAACTTCCTGAATCTCAGTCGTGGGCTCGCGCGGTTCCACTTTCTGATTGTGGAGCTTACGGGCAATCGCACGCTGAGCATCATGGCGGAAATGCTCACCATCATATTGGAGTCTTATCAAGGCGAGACCGGCACCTACCTGAGAAACCTCGAAGAGGACTCCGCGGCGGCGCGAAAGTTTCGGAGCCTCGGTGTTCGATCCATTCGCAAACTCGTCGCGCTCATCAAGACGAACGATGCCGATGGCGCGGAGGCCCACTGGCGAAACCACCTGACAAACTCTTCGAAATACTGGCTAAAAAAATGAAACGCCCCGCCCTGCAGGACTTGGCCGAAATCCGGAGGCAAATCAGTGTTTGAACCCAGCCCGCGAAGCGTGGACCTTGCGGAACGGCTAAACGAATTCATGTCAAGGCACATCTATCCAAACGAGCGGCGCTATTTTCTTGAAGCCGAACGACTGGGTCCATGGTCAATTTATCCGGTAGTGGAGGAATTGAAGCCAAAAGCACGAGCTACCGGCCTGTGGAACTTGTTCTTGCCCGCAAGCGAACATTCCGACGGCTTGTCCAACGTCGATTATGCAAGACTCTGCGAAATCATGGGACGCAGTCTGTTTGCTCCAGAGATTTTCAATTGCTCTGCGCCAGACACCGGCAACATGGAAACGATCTTGCGGTACGGAACCGAGGATCAGAAGGAACGCTGGCTCAACCCGTTGCTGGCAGGAGAAATTCGCTCCGCGTTCGCCATGACTGAGCCCGAAGCCGCATCCTCGGACGCCCGGAATATTGGAAGTTCGATAGCGCGAGACGGCGATCATTACGTATTGAATGGCCGCAAATGGTACACGACCAATGCAACCAGCCCAGCCTGCAAGATAATGATTTTCATGGGGAAAAATGCCCAGCAACATGACGATCCCTATCGCATGCAATCAATGATTCTGGTCCCGCGCGAAACACCGGGAGTGAAAGTCGTCCGTGCGCTCCCGGTGCTCGGCTTTTATGGAGTTCCGGACAGAGCGGCGGAAGTTGTGTTCAATAATGTGCGCGTACCGGTCTCAAACATGTTGCTCGGCGAAGGACGAGGTTTCGAAATTGCACAAGGGCGGCTCGGCCCTGGTCGCATCCATCACTGCATGCGCCTTATCGGACTTGCTGAACGCACATTGGAGCGCATGTGCAGGCGCGCGGAACAGCGCGAACCCTTCGGGCGTCCATTATCGGAGCAGACAGTAACACTTGAGCGGATCGCCGAGGCTCGCATCCTCATTGATCAGGCACGCCTTCTCACTTTGAATGCAGCATGGAAGATGGATACTGCCGGCAACAAAGCTGCCCGTCGTGAAATCGCAATGATCAAGGTCGCCGCACCACGTATGGCACAACAAGTCATCGACTGGGCGATGCAAATGTTCGGCGGAGGCGGAACCAGCAATGATCATTTTCTCTCTGCCGCTTTTGCAACAGCCCGCCTACTTCGACTTGCGGACGGGCCGGATGAAGTTCATCGCAATCAAATCGGTCGCCTTGAGTTGAAGTACCATAACAAATCAGATCCTTCTCGCACCGGCGGACACGCTGGCGTGCTGACCGTTGAAGAAGCTGAAAGACTTGCAAGCGAGGGGCTTTGGCCCAAACCACCAGGCTTCGTCGGATAGTTGATTGGGTGCAGTCTGCCCAATGTGAACCCGTCTCCGTTGCTCGCGGGTCAACAAGTGACACATAACGACAAGTTCGCGCCATTCGCGAAGGGCGGCGTCTCGTAGCGATTTGAACCTGTCCCTCCCCTCTATATTCCTTTGATGATTGACATGATTGTGTACAGACGAGTGCATTGTGGCGAATTTCTACAAACTTCGCATCCGCCGAAATCGCGGCATCGCCCGCTGTCGTCATCGAAAAGGTAGGTGCGAATTCTCGGCGCAATTGTTCAGATAACGGCCGGTTTCCTGGCACTTCTCATTGCCGATTAACTTCATAGCAGCGCGGGTCGAAGGGCACCGATCCGGAACCACAACTTCAGGATTTTCGTACCGCTTCATTGCTTTTATTAGGAATTTGAGCGCCGCCGCCTTGTCGCGCTTCTCGGTCACATAGGTGAACCGCGCCGGTAACCCCGG
>NZ_ARYM01000040.1 GCF_000685315.1 Hyphomonas polymorpha PS728 | reverse complement strand
TCACAGTCGCTGACGGGGAACACCGATGTTCCTACGGGCAAGCCATATACTGACCGCCCTTACCGCGCTCTCCCTCGCGGCCTGTGCGCACGAGGGCGCACGCGGCGAGGCGCAACCCGCCGCCATCGCGCCGGTGACCGCCGCTGATGACAGTGCGCCGAGGCTTTGCACGGGCGATGCGCGCGCATGGGTGAGGGAAGCGGAAAAGACCGTTGATTTCGAGGCCCGGTATCAGGATTTCGACGTACATATCCGCCGCTTTGTCGGTGGCTTTGAAGTCCGCAAGCGCCTGCGCGCCGATCAGATCGACGCTCATGACGCCCGACTTCTTGCTGAAGCGGAAGAGGCCATCCATCTCCTCGGGCGGCTGCTGCCGTTCGAGATGGATGAAGCGGGACGGCCCGACATGGGGGACTTCGCCGACCGGATCTATTTCGACCAGATAGACCTCCCGGATGCGAACGATGCGGATACGGTCATGCGCATCGCCTTCGCCAAAGAGGCGCTCGACGCTTATCCCGAGTCCGGCCGACGGATCATCCGGTTCATGACCGATCTCGATCTTGCAAGAAACCTGTTGGAGATTCAGATCAGCGGAAACGCGACGCCGACCGAGCGGGAAGCCGTTCTCGAAATGCCGCGCATCGTCCTCGAAACCTACGAGGAAGACCTTCGTCCCGTGTTCGAGAAGGCGATCTCGGGCCCCTATCACACCGATTTGTCGAGCCGCCTCGCCGGAAGGGTGAGCCGCATGTGCGCCGAGCGCGCGCTGGCGCTGGAAATCGAAGCCAAAAGCATGACAGAGTCAAAGGAGTCCGGACATGAGTAAAGCCCGCTTGCGGCGAAGCGCTGCGCTGCTCGTCGCGGCCGTCCTCGTCTTCCCCGCCGCTGTTTCGGCGCAGCCGTCGTTCGACGGTCTGGAAGACGCCGAGATAGAGGCCTGCCGCGATGACGGACAATGGGTGAAGGACGCGGCTGTCCGGACCTATTTCAAGGACAGCTATTACGATCTCGACGTGCGGTTCCGCGCTTTTATCGGCACGGCGCGCCGGAGCGTCAAAACCGCCGCCGCGATGGAAGATGAGGAAGCGCGCGCGGAACGCTATGCGTTTCTTCACGATCAGACCAAAGACCTCATCCCCCGCATGGGACGCTTGTTGCCCCGGATGGAGCGGCCGCTCGATCTTGCGCCGATGATCGGGCAGATGCTGAAAAGCGAAATCTGGGATCCGCAGGGCGATCACCACACCGAATATCTGCGCGTCGCGCTGGCCCGCGAAATGCTCGCTGTCCCGACGGAGACCGCGCGCGATCCGGGGCCAGGCATCGCCGCCTTTCTCACCTATTTTAGCGTGGTCGAGGACTTGCTCCTGACGATGAAGACCGGCGAGGGCGATAAAAAAGCCGTCGAGGCGCTGGACGCCAATCTCGCCGCGCTCGCCATCGGCTGGCGCGACGGATTCCGGCCCATTGCCGAGCGCGCCATTTTTGGAGACAGGCCGGACGCATTCGCCGCTCGTCTCGCCGACGGCGTGAAAGAGATTTGCCACGCACGCCTTGCCTGTTCGAGCGATAGCCTCGACGCGCCCATGGATTGCGGCGACTAATGGCCCGACTCGTTACAGTCATCCCGCTCGCCGCAGACGAACCGTTGCAGGCCTTGCGCATCTCCGAAGGCTGGATGGTTTCCTACAATTCCTTCTGCGAGGTGAACGTCGATCACCCGGACGCCTGGACGCTGCTGAAAGAATCGCTCCTGCAGCTCAAGCACGAGCGCCGCAACCGGCTTCTCGATCTCGGCTGGTATCCGAAAGGCGAACCGGACGGCCGCTTCGTCATGCGGCTTTACGAAGGCGATTTTACGGGAACGCTTCTTCAGAAGCATGAAACCAAAGACCGCGCGGAAATCGTCGGCGGCATCGAGCGCTTGCTCGAAGAAGTGACGCGCGGCGATCTTTAAGGCGAGAGAGCATGACCGAACAGAACCAGACGAAAGACGATGACGACACGCCGCTCGAATATCTGGCGCTGCTGCCCATCGACTTTTCCATGAACCCGCCGGAAGACGTGAATGTCGAATCCGTGTGCATTGCGCTTTCCACCCATCCGGATGTTTTCGTGCGCGGCAACGCCATGATCGGTTTCGGTCATCTCGCGCGCGTGACCCGAAAGCTGAATAAAGCGAGGGTCAAGCCGATTCTCGAGGCGGCGCTGCATGACATGGAGCCCTCCGTGCGCGGCAAGGCGGACGACGCCATGGACGACATCGAAAATTACCTCGGCTGGAAGTTCGAGCGCGTTGAGTTGCCGCCCTTGCCGGCGGCTCCCGATTATATTCGCACCAAGGCCGCTTATCGCGTTTATCTCGTCATGGACGAGGAATCGAACATCCTTGTCGAGCGCTATGACCTTCCCGGCGTCATCGCGCCATCGGATAAATTCGATCCGGACCCGCGCGGGCTTTCCCATGGCTATGAATGGCGGCTGCCCGGTTTCAGCCTGATGCGGGACTTATCGCCTAAGGCGCAGAAGCTCGAAGAACTGTGGAAAGCGCGGCGGAGAATAACCTGGCTGAACACATCCAATGAGTTCAATGAACGCGCCATCGTTCAGGCGCTAACGCTGAAGGGCGCGCAGGATCACGAATTTTGCGACTGGCTCGATATTAACTGCCGGGCCTGGCTGTGCAACCGCGCCGATACTGTCTGGCCGCCCGAAGAAGGCGTCGCCCAGCAATGGCTGACGGAAGAGCAGTTCATGGCGGGCTTCCCCGTCGGCGCTCATGACCGCTACGTCTATGCGCTATTCCAGACATTTATGGCTCAGAGTTAAAATCCTCTTTGGCCGGACGAAAGCTTGTCCTGAGCCTTGTTCTGTATGTATCGCAACAATTCGCGACTTGCGGAGCGCTTCCGCGTCTGGGGTGTCGCTCTTGGTCGCGCCCGGAATTGTCAGAGGGGTGACGGGCGCCCGATCAGGGCCTGACGGACGCCGGAATCAGGGGGCGCTAGGGGACCGCAGGAGGCGTTTCATGGTGCCTGCGTCGGCGTCAGGCCTGGAGAGCAGAACCTTTAATTGCCCTGAGGCGGACCAGAGGAGTGAGATACAAACCGGATACCTGATGGGATACAATTCGCCCTTCAGAAAATTGTAGTACATTGATATAATGGAGAATAATCTCTCGCTTCGAAGCGCGTCACTTGCGTCGAGCCTGGTGGCCTAACCTGTTGAAATTTCTATCATAATTTCTGCGTCTCCGCCGCCCAGGCGGGTTCGACGCGATATTCGGGGGTCGAACCTGATCAAGTCCCTTGGGGCAGTTCCTGCTTGCGCCGGTAAATGGGGTACACAGAACTTTATTGCCGGCCTGCGTTGCGGCGGGGCCCGATAATCCGCTCCACCTCCGCACTCCACAGGTCCATTGCCCGCCGCACCTCTGCTGATGTGTTGCCGACATAGTAACGGTTTTGCATGGAGCGATCCGGGGCGTGATTGATGCAGGCTTCGGCAATGGCGGGGGCGATGCCCAGCCGGTCTACCATCAGTGTACGGCCAAGGCGGCGGCAATCGTAGAGTTGCACTCCGGCCAGCGGGGAAGTCTGGCCCTTCTTCTTCGCGGCGGCAACGGTGCGCTCGCGAACCCTGATCCACCTTTGCTTGGGGCCATCATGGCGAATTGGGCCGTCGCCCGCTTCATTCGGAAACACCCAGGCCTGATTGTGAAGGGAGAGGGCTTTCTGGAACAGCCCCACCGCGAGCGGAGATAGCGGCACCTCATAGACTTCATTCGTCTTTGTTTGCCCGGCAGGGATGCGCCACAACTCCCGGCCCGGTGTCCAGTCGAACTGATCCCGTTTCGCGGCGGCGATCTCTGCAGGTCGCTGGAGAGTGACCGCGTGAAGCATAATAGCCAGTGCTGAGGACGCGCCGCGCCGATGTTTCTTCTCTTCCTTGGAGTCGGCTGGGGCCTTCACCTCCAGGTCGGCACTCAGGGCCGCCCAAATCAGCTGCAGCGCTTCCTCGGGCATTGCAGGGCGCTTGTCGGGGCTGTCCTTGAACAGCTTCTTGAAGCCGGCGGGGTTGGCTTCGGTCAGGTCTTCCGCGATGGCCCAGCCATAGATGGCACGGATGACGCCCTGGCATTCGTTAGCCAGCTTGGCGCCGGGATTAGAGGAGGTGAACGCGCGGGGATGTTTGGCAGCCCGTGCCTGAATATCGCGGATTAGCTGGCGCACTTCGGACTTGGCGATCTTCCGGAAGGGCTTCTCTCCAAGCGTGGGCAGGATGTGTTCTCGCAGCAGGCGCTCCCGCTCATCATAGGTTCGTTGCGAGAGAATGGGAGGGGTTTTCTCAGGGGCGCCCATGAAGCGGTCTGCGAGGGCTTGGAAGGTTGCTTCCCGTTGCTCTTTGGCTTCCGCCTTGGCCCGCCGTCGCTGTGTGACAGGATCAGCCCCGCCCAAAGCCATACGGCCCAACTCCTTGATGGCCAGCGAGCGGGCAATGTCAGGGGAGCCATCACTGGTGGCGATCAGCTTTGTGTCTGACTTGGAGCCGTCCGGCTTTACGATAAGGAGCTTGTAGGCGGCGCTGCCATTGGGTGTGATGGACAGAAACATCTTGGGCACTTCGGTGTCCCAATGCCGCGCCTTCTTCTTTCCATCATGCTCACGGATCAGCCGGGTGACGGCGGTTTGGGTGAGTTTCAATCGGCTGTTGGCCATGGGTCCGTCTCGCTCCTTCGAGTCTGTAGACGGTGGCTTTCAAGCCGCGTGCCACCCAAGCCACCTCTGAGCCACCTCGGAAAGTCGGAAATTGTCCGGCTTTGTCTGGGATGACGCAAAACGAAAAGCAGGGAAGGCTAGGTGTGAAGGGGCTGTATCTATGGGCCATTCTGCAGTGTTTGCAGGAAATCTCGCCCGAGGGGAGATGGTCGGAGCGATAGGATTCGAACCTACGACCCTCTGGTCCCAAACCAGATGCGCTACCAGACTGCGCTACGCTCCGGAGTCCCGGTGTAATCAGATGGGGCCGGGGTGCAAGCGCTTTTCGCTGTGCCGGGGCGCCGCAGCTGTGAGGATTGCGCCAGAGGGCGGCATTTCCGGACAGGTTTCGGACAAATCCGGACAAATCCGGACAATTCGGGCCCATCTCAGGCCCGTTGACGGTCAGCCCTGGCGCGGTTTCGGCGTGACCCGGCGCATCAGGCCTTCCTGGGCCACCGAAGCGACCAGCCGGCCGGAAGCATCATAGATGGACCCGCGGTTGAAGCTGCGCGCGCCGCCGGCATAGGGGCTGTCCATTGAATAGAGGTGCCATTCATCGAACTTGGTGGGGGCGTGGAACCACATGGCATGGTCAAGGCTGGCGGACATCAGCTCCCGGTTCATCCAGGAGACGCCATGGGGGCGCGAGCCGGTGCCGAGGAGGGCCATGTCGGAGGCATAGGCCATCAGGCAGTGGTGGATCCAGGGCGCCTCGTCGATGGGGCGGGCAACGCGGAACCAGAGGGCGTGGACATCCGACGCCTTGGCCGGGTTCAGCGGGTCCAGCGGGTCGATCTCGCGCATCTCGATGGGGCGTTCGCGCAGGAAATGGCCGCGATGACGCTCGGGGACGTTTTCGGCAAACTTGCGGCGCCATTCGATCCGGTCGCTGAGGCTCTCGGGCGGCTGGACTTGCGGCATGTCATGCTGGTGGTGCCAGCTTTCTTCCTGCACCTGGAAGGAAGCAGCGAGGTTGAAAATCTGCTTGCCATGCTGGATGGCGACGACGCGGCGGGTGGTGAAGGAGCCACCATCGCGGGAATGGTCGACCTGATAGATGATCGGCACGGACGGGTCGCCGGGGCGGATGAAATAGGCGTGCAGGGAGTGGCAGGGCCGGTCGTCCGGCACGGTGCGGTAGGCGGCGACGAGGGACTGGGCGATGACCTGGCCGCCGAAGACGCGCTGGCTTTCTTCCTCATCCGGGCTCTGGCCACGGAAGAGGTCATGTTCGAGCCGCTCGATGTCGAGCAGGGTGAGCAGGTCGCCAACCGGGTCCTTCGCCATGGTCCATGTTCCTTATGAGTTTCTTGTGCGCCGCAGCATCTACCAGACCTGACACGGAACGCAAACCTGCCGCAAATTCCCTGTTATGGTTAGCGAATTCTTTGACAATCCCTGCAATAATCCCATCTGTTAAATTCAATAAAAACCCAAAACATCCAATCCGACCCTCTGCGTTGGGAGGCGCCGCAAATGAACCTTTTTGCCAAGATTGGCCGCGAATACCGGCTGTTCCAGGATATTCTGCTCGTCAAGAAATGGACCGGGGACATTTCTCCCGATTCCGAGAACCTGGTGGCCGACGATTACGAACGCGCGGCTGACCAGTTTGCCGGCAACATCGCTTTCCGATTCGAGGGCCAATCGACGACCTATGCCGAGTTTGACGCCCAGGCGAGCCGGTTTGCCAACTGGGCGCTGGGCCAGGGGCTGAAGGCAGGCGACTGCATCGCCCTCTTCATGGAAAACCGGCCCGATTACGTCGCCGCCTGGGCAGGCTTTGCCAAGATCGGGGTCGTCACGGCACTGATCAACCACAATCTGGAAGGCGACGCGCTGGCCCATTGCGTCAATATTTCGGGCGCGAAGCTGATCGTGACCGGGGCCGAGCAGGACGGCGCGATCATCGGCGCGGCAGCCCTGTTCAAGGATGCCCCGACGGTGTGGACGCTGGGCGGGCAGGTGGGGGAAGACCTCGGCGCGGCGCTGGCCGCTGCCTCGCCACAACGGCCAGATCGGGCCCACCGCGCTGGCCTTCTGGGCAAGGATCTCTGCCTCTATGTGTATACCTCCGGCACCACGGGCCTGCCCAAGGCCGCGCGCCTGACCCATGCCCGCACGCAGGGGATGATGAAGAGTTTCATCGCGCCCTGCCGCATCACGCCGAAGGACCGGATCTACATCACCCTGCCGCTCTATCATGGCACGGGCGGGCTTTGCGGCATCGGGCAGGGCCTGATGACCGGCGCGACAATCATCCTGAGACGGAAGTTTTCCGCCAGCGCCTTCTGGGACGACGCGACCGATGAGGGCGCCACCGCCATCGTCTATATCGGCGAGCTGTGCCGGTATCTGGTGAACTCGCCGCCCCATCCCAAGGAGAAGGCGCACAAGATCCGCACCGGATTTGGCAATGGTTTGCGCCCGGAAGTCTGGGAAGAGTTCCTGGAGCGGTTCAATATTCCGCATCTGGCCGAGTTCTATGGCTCCACCGAGGGCAATGTCAGCTTCATCAATTTTGACGGCAAGCCGGGCGCCATCGGGCGCATTCCCGGCTGGCTGAAAAGCCAGTTTGCGCATGTCGGCTTCGTCAAGTTCGACATCGAGACCGAGGAGCCCGTGCGCGGGCCGGACGGCTTCTGCATTCCCGCCGCGATCGGCGAGCCGGGCGAGGCCATCGGCAAGATCGGCGACGATGTCCGCCAGCGCTTTGAAGGCTATAACGATCAGAAGGCGACCGAGAAGAAGCTGCTGCGTGATGTGTTCGAAAAGGGCGATCTCTGGTTCCGCACCGGCGACCTGCTGAAGAAGGACAAGGCCGGCTATATCTACTTCATTGACCGGATCGGCGACACCTTCCGCTGGAAGGGTGAGAATGTCTCGACCAATGAAGTGGGCGAGGCGCTGTCGAAGATCGACGGAGTGGCCACGGCCAACGTTTATGGCGTGCCTGTTCCGGGGACGGACGGAAAGGCCGGTATGGCCGCCGTGACGCTGGACGGCGAGGTGGATTTCGCCGGGCTGCACAAACGGCTCACCGGGATGCTGCCCTCCTATGCCGTGCCGGTTTTCATCCGGGTACAGCCGGAAGCGGAAACGACCGGCACGTTCAAATATCGTAAGGTGGAGCTGGTGGCCGAAGGGTTTGACCCGGCAAAGGTCGAAGGCGACGCGCTGTGGATGTATGACCCGGCCGAAGGCGGCTACGCGCCGGTGACGGCGGAGCGGTATGCGAAGCTGCTGGCGGGCGGGTTCAAGTTTTAGGGGTTTTGTGCGGGAGGAGAGGAAGACCCTCACCTCCCATTGCCGCGCAATGGGCCCCTCCTCTCCCACTTCGCGGGAGAGGGGTTTCACCGCGCCATCTCACGGACAGCCAGACTGGATGCAACTCGCCCCTCTCCCAAGGGGAGAGGGGTTTGGCGTTGCGCTTGGATCAGCCCGCGCGGCCCATGCGGCGTTCGAGGCGGGTGGAGAACCAGGAGATGATCCGTCTCCAGATTTCATCTTTCAGGACGGCGCCTTCGACATCATGATCGATTGACGGGTTGTCGTTGATTTCGATGATGATGACGCCCTGTTCGGTTTCTTTCAGGTCTACGCCATAGAGGCCATCGCCGATCAGGCTGGCGGCGCGGACGGCGACGTTGACGACTTCGGGGGGCGCGTCTTCCACGGGCATGGTGGTGAAGCCGCCTTCGGTGGACTTGCCATTGTCGCCATACTTCACCGTCTGCCAGTGGCCCCGCGCCATGCGGTATTGGCAGGCATAGAGCGGCTCGCCATTCAGGACGCCGATGCGCCAGTCGAATTTCGTTGGGCGGAATTCCTGGGCGATGATGAGAGCGGTATCTTCGAACATTTTCTTGGCGCCGGTTTTCAGCTCGTCCAGGGACTGGGCCTTGACCATGTTGATGCCGAAACTGCCATCGGGCGTTTTCAGGATAACCGGGCTGCCCAGGCGCTCGAACACGCCGGCGAGATCGGTCTTCTCGTCAACAATCTCCGTGCGCGGAATGGGCAGGCCGGCCTTCTCGAGGATTTCCTTGAGATAGACCTTGTTGGTGCAGCGGATCATCGAATGGGTATCATCGATGACGGGCATGCCTTCCTGCTCAGCCCGGCGGGCGAAGCGGTAGGTGAAATTGTCGATCGAGGTGGTGGCGCGGATGAAGAGGGCGTCGAATTCGGCCAGCGATGGCAGGTCAGTCGGGTCGATCAGCTCCACCTCGACGCCCATCTTCTCGGCCACATCGGCGAGGCGCTTCAAGGAGGCGGGTTTGGACGGGGCGGTCTTTTCCTGCGGGTCGACCAACACGGCGAGGGCCCATTTGGCGGGCGCGCGGGTCTTCTCGTTCTTCACGCGGCCCTTGGTGTAGGCCTCCATCGCATCGAGGAAGAATTTCCGGCGCTGGTCTTTCAGCTTGTGGGGTGGGACGGCGCGGATGCGGCCGATGCCGTGGGGGGCTTCCTCGTCGAACTCGATTTCGAGGGCGGGCGTGCGGAACCAGTCCATCGCTTCGCGGGCAAGGCGCTCATAGGCCGGGATCTCGGTGCGCGAGAAGGCGACGAACAGGGTGTCGACCTTCGGGGCGCCCTTGGCGAGGGCTTCTTGCAGGGTTTCGCCCAGGTCTGGCAGGGCATGGTTGTAGAGTGTCTTTTTCGACAGCTCGACCATGGTCTGGACGCTGGGGCTGACGCGGTGGCCGCGTGCCTCGGCTAGCAGGGAGGCGTAATAGCCTTCCGACTGGTAGGCGTAGGAGCGGGCGAGATTGAGGATGTAGGGCCGCCGGCCGGTGAACAGCGCAGGCTTTGAGATATAGTCGGAGATACGCAGGACTTTGTGCGGTGTCTCTGCCTGAGATATGTCGCTTGCCGATTCAACAAGCACGACCCAATCGGTCATGGGGCTCCATTAGAGGGCGCTTCTAGAGACTTCTCCATCCGCAGCGCCGCTTCTCCGTCCGGATAGTAGGACTCAAGGGTCGCAATTACGCGATAACCGCCCGCCTCGTAAAGGCGGATGGCTGAACTATTTGTGACGCGCACTTCCAGCCGGATGGCGCGGGCGCCGCGATCTGTAGCATCGGCTTCACAGGCCGCCATCAGCCCCCGGGCGAGGCCTTGGCCGCGGGCCGACGGGGCGACGGTGATGGAGTAGAGCCGGCCGATGCGGGCGCCCTTGCGGTAGAGCATCACGGCGGCGGCGAGGAGGCCGCCGGGGGCCGTCTCGCAGACGAGGACGCGGGCATGGCCGGAGAGGAGGCGCCGCCAGGTGCGCCGGTCAAACCGGTCTTCTTCAGGGAAGCTCGCTTCCAGGGCCACCAGCGCGTCCATGTCGGCGGTGGTGGCAGGGCGAATGATCAAAGGCGCACCATGTCGTCGCGGTGGATGATGGCGGGGCGGCCCTTGTAGCCGAGGAGGGCTTCAGCCTCCTCTGTGCGGCGGCCGGCGATGCGGCGGATGTCTTCTGCGCCGTAAGCGGTGACGCCCTTGGCCAGGAGGCGGCCATCGGGCGCGCGCACGGCGACGGCGGCGCCGCGCTCGAACTGGCCGGTGACCCCGCGCACGCCGACGGCCAGGAGGCTGGCGCCTTTTTCCAGGGCGGCGGCGGCGCCGTCATCGACGGTGATCTCGCCTTCGGGTTTGAGGTGGCCTTCGAGCCAGGCGGCGCGGGCCTTGGCCGGGCTGATGCGGGAAGCGATGAGGGTGGCGCGCTCGCCCGCCTCGATGGCGCCGAGGGGATACTCGCGGTTGCCTAGAGTGATGAGGGTGGAGCAGCCGGCGGCATGGGCGATGCGGGCGGCGGCAAGCTTGGTCGCCATGCCGCCCGAGCCGACACCGGCAGCGGCGTTGGCGCCGGTCGCCATCGCGTCATGCTCCGGGGTGAGCGCTTCGAGGAAGGGGATGTGGGTGGCGGCGGGGTTTGAGCGCGGATCGGCGGTGTAGAGGCCGTCGATATCGGAGAGGAGGATCAGCACGTCTGCGCCCATCATCTGGGCGACGCGGGCGGCGAGGCGGTCATTGTCGCCATAGCGGATTTCTTCGGTGGCGACGGTGTCGTTCTCGTTGATGACGGGGATGATGCCGGCTTCCAGCAGGGTTTCCAGCGTGGCGCGGGCATTCAGCCAACGCCGGCGGTTTTCGGTGTCGCCGGGGGTGAGCAGGGCCTGGCCGGCGGCGATGCCGTGCGGGGCGAGGGCGTCTCCCAGGGCGGCCATCAGGCGGGGCTGGCCGATGGCGGCGGCGGCCTGTTTCTGCTCCAGCCGGCCCTGATAGGGCGCGCCGAGGGCCGAGCGGCCAAGGGCGACCGCGCCGGAGGAAACGAGGATGACCTCCTTGCCCCGCTGGCGCAGGCTGGCGATGTCAGCGGCCAGCGCGGCAAGCCAGGCATGGCGCGGCATGCCGGCCTCGGCGATGAGGGCGGAGCCGGTTTTCACGACGATGCGGCGGGCGCGGGCGAGGGTGTCTGAAGTCATGGCTGAGGGAGATACACGCCGTTTTGCGTAAAGGCGAGTGGGGCTGGTGACTGCCCGCCGGAGACCCGTGAGAGGGATCAGGCCGGGGATGAGGGCGGGCCGGCGGAAAGGGCGGTGAGACTTATAAGGTAGCCGAGGATGGCGCTGGCGCCATAGCCCGCGAAGGGCGTGGGGTAATTGCCAAGGGCGGCGGCAAAAAGGATGGCCAACCAGACTGCCCCGAAGGCGGCGCTGGTGGCCGAACGGGCAAGGAGCGCAGGCAGGAGCAGCACGCCGGCGCTGGCCAGCACGGCGAGGCCGGCGAGCGGATGGACCGCGAAGGACGTGTAGAATACACGCTCGACAAAGGGCATGGCCGGGAGCTGATCGGGCTGAACAAAGGCAGCGGCGAAGGCCATCAGCGAGATAATCAGCACAAGGACCGTCTCGCGCCGGGGGCGGAGGGCGGCAACGGCCGCCAGACCTGCGGCCAGAGCGCCGGCCATGGCGCGATCAGGTTGCAGCGCCATTGCCACAGCCGCGATGGCGATGGCCGCTGCAGCCAGGCGCGTTGGCTGGCGGGCGAAGGCCGTTACCATCACCGGCAGCAGGATGAGGCTGGGCTGAAGGGTCAACGGGCCGAGCGCGATCCAGCGGGTGGCGCCATCGGCCGATACACCAAACAGGCTGGTGGCCAAGAGGGCTGCGGCCAGAGCAAGCAGGACGGGGCCCGTGGGAAGACGGGCCCTGCCAGCGATCAGGACAAAGGCGGCCCCAACCCCGAAGGCGGCGGCGTTGACGGAAGGGTAAAGAAGCGGCGCGCCGGCCGCGATAAGATACACAATGCCGAGACCGGTTGCCACCGCGCCGCAGGCGAGGCCGAGACGGCGCGGACGGGCGGCAAGGGAGCTGAACATCAACGGCACCGGCATGATGAAGGGGATCGCAGGTGCGATACACGCCCGGCACGTCAAAGGCGAGAGGAAGCGCCGCGATCCGGCCCCAATAGCGGCGAAAACTCCCCCTCCGGCGGACTGAAAGCTGCCTGGCGGGTGAGATTTGCCGTTCAGGCAGGGTTATGGCGGCGGGGGCGCCTGGCCGGAATCGAAGAGGCCGCCCATGATCAGGAAGCCGACCACCACGAGCACCAGCGACGCGGCGAGGATCTTCCAGACACCGACACGGCGGCCTTGGCGGGCCTCGACGGGAGTAACTTCCTCATGCGACTCTGTGTTGCGGGTTTCATACTGCATACGTGTGCTCCTTCTGCTTCGGGGAGGCGCATCAGCGCAGGCCAGTAGACATGCGGGGGACGCCTGGTCCCACCAATAGAACGCCCAGTGGAACGGATAGTTCCATCCAGGGAATGCTCCGTAAGGGGAATGGCGCGCGCGTGTTGACCGCTGTGCCTGCTGCCCGCAAGCTGGCGGCAAACAGAAACAGTCAGAAACGGGGAAATGTCTTGAAGCTCTACAACACGCCGATGCCGGCGCCCAATCCGCGCCGCGTGCGCATGTTCCTGTCCGAGAAGGGGGTGTCTATCCCGCTGGTGGATGTGGCGCTGGCCAGGGGCGAGCATAAGGCCGCCGACCATATCGCCCGCAACTCGCTGGGCCAGACGCCGGTGCTGGAACTGGACGATGGCACCTGTATCAGCGAGACGGTGTCTATCTGCCGCTATCTGGAGAGCCTTTATCCGGAGCCGAATCTGTTTGGGGATGGGGCGCTGGAGCAGGCCATGATCGATATGTGGGTGCGCCGGGTGGAGTTTCAGATGATGAGCCCGGCAGGGATGTTCTGGCGCCATGCCCATCCGTTCACGGCGAAGGTGGTGGTTCCTCAGTATCAGGAGTTTGGCGCGTCGAACCGGGGGCATTATGAGCGGGCGCTGATGTGGCTGGACGGGGAACTGGCGGGGCGCGATTATGTGACGGGGGACCGGTTTACGGTGGCCGATATCTGCGCGCTTTCGACGGTGGACTTTGCGGCCTGGATCGGCCTGCCGGTGCCGGAGGGCGCAGCCCATGTGAAAGCATGGCACGCGCGCGTGAGCGCGCGGCCAAGTGCGGCAGCTTAAGAGTTTCAGTTATTTTTCGGGCGCTTGCCGAAGGGCACGGCGCGTCAGGAAGTGTCGGCGGCGAAGAAGCTGAAGGCCATGTCTGTCAGGCTGCGGAGGGTATCTTTCTCGTGGCCGGGGAGGGCGCTGCGCAGGCCGGGGATACGGTGGGGCGAGAGGGGGCAGGGCTTCGGCGCTGCGCCGGCGAACTGGCGGCGCAGCCAGCGGGCAGCGACGGCGTGGGGATTGTTCAGGGCGCCATGCAGCGCGGCGAGGCGGCGGGCGAAGCCTGCGGAAAGATCGCGCGGCGGCGCAGCGGGCACGGGCGGCGCGCTGAGAACATCATCTGTCAGCACACGGATGCGCGGCAGTTCCGAGGCGGGGAGATGGTCTGACTTCACGCGGGGCTGGGGCTCTCGCATGTTGAAGACGGGCGCGCGGGGCTGGGCGGCTTTCTG
>NZ_ARYM01000039.1 GCF_000685315.1 Hyphomonas polymorpha PS728 | reverse complement strand
CTATACCTCCATCGGACGGCCTGAAGAATTTTCCCGGCAACCGGGAAATATGGAACTCACCTGATCACCCGAGCCCTGGCTCAGCGACAATAACCCGATAGCGAAAGCTCCCGCATCCCGCGGGAGAAACACGGATCATGGCACAGAAGACAGCACTCATCACAGGAATAACCGGGCAGGACGGCGCCTACTTGGCCGAACTTCTTCTGTCCAAGGGCTATATCGTTCACGGCGTCAAACGCCGGTCTTCCTCCTTCAATACGGGCCGCATTGATCATCTTTATCGTGATCCGCATGAAGATCATGTCCGGCTGAAACTGCACTATGGGGACATGACCGACGCGACCAACCTCATCCGGCTTATCCAGGAAACCCGGCCCGACGAAATCTATAACCTTGCGGCCCAGAGCCATGTTCAGGTCAGCTTCGAAACGCCCGAATACACCGGGAACGCCGACGCCCTTGGAACACTGAGGATGCTTGAGGCAATCCGCATTCTCGGGCTCGAAAAGTCAGTCCGTTTTTATCAAGCCTCCACGTCGGAGCTTTATGGCAAGGTGCAGGAAGTTCCGCAGTCGGAGACAACCCCCTTCTATCCGCGCAGCCCATATGCCGCTGCGAAGCTCTATGGCTACTGGATCACGGTGAACTACCGCGAAGCGTATGGCATACATGCTTCAAATGGCATTCTCTTCAATCATGAAGGGCCCACCCGCGGAGAAACCTTCGTCACACGAAAGATTACCCGCGCTATCGCCGCAATCCATCTCGGCCTGCAGAGCAAGCTTTTCCTCGGAAACCTGGACGCCAAGAGAGATTGGGGTCATGCTCGCGACTTCGTCGAAGGCATGTGGCGGATCCTCCAGCAACCGGCGCCCGATGATTATGT
Organism: Hyphomonas polymorpha PS728; assembly: GCF_000685315.1. Lineage (GTDB taxonomy): Bacteria > Pseudomonadota > Alphaproteobacteria > Caulobacterales > Hyphomonadaceae > Hyphomonas > Hyphomonas polymorpha. The sequence goes on along the minus strand of NZ_ARYM01000039.1, from coordinate 13,637 downwards.
CCTCGCAACCGGAACCACGCGCACCGTACGCTCCTTTGTAGAGCTCGCATTTTCGCAGATAGGGATCTCCCTTGCCTGGAAAGGTGAGGGCGTTGATGAGGTGGGGTTTGACGCAGAAACCGGGCGTCCGCTGGTCGAAATCGATCCGAGATACTTCCGCCCCACAGAGGTCGACCTGCTGCTCGGCGATCCGTCAAAAGCGCGCCGCGTGCTGGGATGGAGCGCCAGCACGCCGTTTGAGGAGCTGGTTGCGGAGATGGTTGAAAGCGACCTGCGCGCGGTCTCCCTGGAATCCAATCTTCGCCGCCCAGATGAAGAGCGAACGCTCAGCGCTGCAGAGTAAAACGTTCATGAAGATCTCCGTACTCACCACAACTTTCAATTCCGCGCGGACGCTGCGCAGAACGCTGGATAGCTTCTGCTCGCAGGACTGGCCTGATCGCGAGATGCTTGTCCTGGATGGCGCGTCAAGCGATGAAACCCAGGAGATCGCAAGGGCCTACAGGTCGGAAAACATATTCCTTTTCAGTGAGCGCGATGCGGGCATGTATGACGCTCTCAATAAGGGATTCCGGCTGTTCACAGGCGATGCGGCCGGCGTTCTGAACTCCGATGATGCGTATGCAGACACCGCAGTGCTTTCAAAGATCGCAGAAGCTCTGGAAGAGGCAGATCTCACACATGGGCATCTGGACTTTCTGGACGATAGCGGACGGACGGTTCGCAAATGGCGGGCGGAGGAGCGGCCCCACAAGGGTTTCCGTACGGGCTGGATGCCGGCGCATCCCACCTTCTATGTCCGGCGGAAAGTGATCGAAACCATCGGCCCCTTTGACACAAGCCTTCAGACGGCGGCCGATTATGACTGGATGTTGCGGGCCATCGAAACGCAGGATTTCAAGTTGAAGCGGATCGATTCAGTACTGATCAACATGGCCGTGGGTGGGCGAAGCACGCGCAGCGTCGCTGCCCATATCCATCACAACCTGGAATCGCTTTCCGCCCGCCGGCGCTGGCTTGGAACCGGTCCCGTCGACCTCGCCCTTCTCATGAAACCCGCCCGGAAGATCAGGCAGTTTGCTGCGCGTACTCCGGCAAAGTCAGCGTGACCAGACAATGAGCAACTTCAGGCTGGCTGGTAAGAAAGTGTTTGTGGCCGGACATGCCGGCATGGTCGGATCGGCGGTTGTCCGCCGGCTCCGGCGGGAAGATTGCGAGATTCTCACCGCTGCACGTACAGTGCTTGACCTCAGGGATCAGCAGGGCGTGGACCGCTGGATGGGCAGCAACCGGCCCGATGTGGTGATCCTTGCGGCCGCCCGCGTCGGCGGGATACTCGCCAACGACACGCGGCCCGCCGAATTCCTTCATGATAATCTGATGATTGAATCCAATTTGATCGGCGCGTCCTTCAAGGCCGGGGTGGAAAAGCTCCTGTTCCTCGGCTCTTCCTGCATCTACCCGAAATATGCCCCTCAGCCCATTCCGGAGAGCGCACTGCTCAGCGGACCGCTGGAGCCGACGAATGAATGGTATGCGATTGCCAAGATTGCCGGCATCAAGCTTTGCCAGGCCTACCGGCGCCAGTACGGCGCCGACTATATCAGCGCGATGCCGACAAACCTCTACGGGCCGGGCGACAATTACGACCTTGAGACGTCGCATGTGATCCCGGCGCTTATCCGCAAGGCGCATGAGGCGCGTCTGTCGAGGGCCGATTCCTTGACGATCTGGGGAAGCGGCATGCCTATGCGGGAATTTCTTCACGCAGATGACTGCGCGGATGCGCTTGTGCATCTTCTCAAAAACTACTCCGGAGACGAACATATAAATGTGGGATCTGGCACCGATATATCCATTCGCGATCTCGCCAAACTGATCATGGAGACGGTCGGCTTTGAGGGAACCATCCGTTACGATACCAATAAGCCCGATGGAACTCCGCGAAAACTGATGAGCCCGGCGCGCCTGCGACTGCTCGGCTGGGAACCGAAGATCAGCCTGCGCGAAGGCCTGGCAGACGCATATCGCGCTTTCCTTGGCGCCCCGCCAAGGATGGTACGCGATGTCCCGGCCGATCCCGCAGTGTCAGACATCTGATCGGGGATCATATGACCAGAGTTCCTGACTTCCTGATCATCGGAGCGATGAAATCCGGTACGACGACCCTGTACGATGACCTTGCGCGTCATCCAGGCCTCTTTCTGCCAGACGACAAGGAACCGGATATCCTCCACCATGCGGCCGGGGACGCAAGCCGGGCGCGATCGCTTTATCAGAACCATTTTCGCGGCGCCGCGGACACTCAGCTGTGCGGCGAAGCGTCGACAATGTACACAATGACGCCCTGGTTCGGCGATGTCTCCACCCTTGCCAGGGAGGTGGCGGGCCCGCACCTGAAGCTCATATATATTGTCCGTGATCCAATCGACCGGATCAGCAGTCACCTGATGCATGACTATATGGCAGGGCGGATTTCGGACACGGATTTCGACAAAGTCGTGCGGTCACACGAACGCTTCATCTCGATCAGTGATTATGCCAGACAGATCGAGCCGTGGATCCACGCCTTTGGCCGCGACGCGATTCTGGTCCTGACGCTTGATGAGCTTTCCCGCGATCGCGCCGGGGTCATCGAAAGGGTGGTCCGCTTTATCGGTGCAGAGCCCGGCCTGGTGGAAGTGGGGGCTGGAGCGAGCAATCCGAGAGCCGCCATCCGGGCAACAAGTTCGCCCATAGTGCGATCCGTTATCACTAGCCCCTTCTACCGCCGCCAACTGCGACGGTTAATTCCGCGAAAACTCCTGGCGGGCCTGCGGCTTCGTCTGACAACGAGCAAAGATATTCCGCCCGCAGCGCTATCTTCTGAGATGATATCGGAACTCGCCGAAGAACTCCGTCCTTCGATGGAACGGTTCCGGACGCTGACCGGAGCAGATCTGGCCTCTCCCGTGCTACAGGACAGCACGCCTTGAACAGGATATTTCAGACGCTCCGCCGGCGCGGAGGGCTGTTCCTTATAAGGTTCGGCGTCATTGGGGCGCAGCTCCTTGTCCTGCTGGTTCTGGCCAGCCTCATGCAACGGTCCGAGTTCGGAGCTTTTGCGTATGGCTGGGCTTCCATCCAGCTGGTCAGCGCACTCATATCCTTGGGCGGGCCGGGCTATCTGCTGAGAGAAATGTCGGCCCGTCAAGCAGGGCCAGAGCATGGCCCCGCCCTGCTTCAGGTTCTGCTGATCGCGTCGGCCGGCCCGGCTATTCTGGCATTTGGTGTTTGGTTCATCATCCGGAGTCTGATCAGTCACGACCTGCTTCCGCTTGCCTCACCGGACTTCGCTCTCGTTATCGTACTTGGCGGCTGGTTGAACAATCTTGTGGCCAATATTGCCGTGCCCATCCGGGTCTCCGGGGCAGCCAATACCGCCATGTTCTACCGGGACGGGCTCGGACATCTCATCGTTCTGGCTTCCGGCTTTGCCGTGGCCGCGGCATACCCCACCGTCAGCGCGCTGCGCGTACTGGAAGGGTATTGCGCGCTTGCTGTCCTTGTGGTGGGGGCGGGTCTTCTGATCGCAGCCTTGCGCGCACGCAGCGCTGCCTATTTCGGCAACGGCAAACAACCCTTCAATCTTGCTTTCTGGGGATCAGGCCTGACAGCCATGCTTGCGGCCCAGATTGATATTTTGATCGGTGGTCTTTTCCTCACGCCCGCCCATCTTGGCAGCTACCAGATCCTGCGGAAAGCCGCGAACCTGCTGTCTTTACCCCAAATCATTGCCAACTGGAGTATCGCTGTGGAAGCGTCCAGGGCGTTTGCCTCGGGCGACCGCATCGCGCTGAAAGAGTCAGCCAGAGAAGGCCTGACGATCGCGCTCGTCCCGGCCTTCGCGCTTGGCGTCACCCTTCTCCTCGCCTCACCGGCATTGTTCTCCTGGTATCATATTCCCGTTGATGCCCAGTCTCTCATGACCTTCCTTGTTCTGACGATGGGTGGTCTGGCGAATGTCGGGTTTGGGGCGAACTTCCTGATTGCCGCCCAATGCCGCCTTGAACACCTCGCCCTCCGGGCGCGCCTGATTGCCCTGGTCGCCGGATCCGCGCTTCTCGCGTCCCTCTCTCCCGCCCTGGGCATCACGGGCGTAGCCGTGGCCATGGCGACATCCACGATCCTCATGAATGTCCTCATCTGGCTGGATGTCCAGCGCAGGCTTGGCGTTGACACCTCCATCTTTTCCCTCTTCGGCCACCGGACACAGACATGATCAAACCTGACCTGAACCTGCCGGCCCGCCCGGCGATGCGTGGGCGGATTGCGTGGGCCATGCGCGCCACGTCGGCGAAGGTAAACTATGAATGGGCGCTCCGGCGGCCAGGAAAGCCCCCCTTTATCGTGCTTACAGAATACCCCCGCTCCGGCGGGAACTGGGTGCGTGACATGGTGGCGGATGCGCTCCAGGTTCCGGCGCCGCGTTTCTCCATGTTCCCGATCACCTTCCGCGCGATCATTCACAGCCACGATCACCGCCTCATCCGGGGTCACAAGGCCATCTACGTCCTGCGGGATGGGAGGGATTGTTTCATATCCCACTATTTCAAGAACCGGAACGCGGCGCGCAGCGCAGATGCGGGAATAAGAGCATCCATACTCAGGCACCACCCGTCCCTGAACGGAAAGCTGTCGGACGAAGCGGAGATGAATGCCTTCTTTGAAGAATGGACCCGGCGCGCATCCGGTTCCCGGGCGAACTGGGCGACCCATGTCACCTCCTGGCTGACCAATACACCGCCAAACGTGACCCTGTTCCGCTATGAAGACCTACGGTCAACACCCGAGGCAGCCCTTGCCGCAGGCATTACGCAGCTCAAGGGGAGCCCGGCGCCGGACGAAGTCATCCGCTTCGCCGTCTTGCGAAATACTTTTGAAGTCCAGACCGGACGCAAGCCGGGACAAACCGACGAGACCAGCACGAAACGCCAGGGCCTGGCCGGCGCCTGGAAGCAAGAAATGCCTGCCGGTCTGCAAGACAAGTTCGCGGGCAGGTTCGGCAGGGCGCTCGAACTCGCTGGCTACCGGATCTGAGGCACACAGCATGAGCGGCATCCTCTTCATCTTACTGGCCCTGCCCATCTGGCTGATCCCGCTGCGCGTGGCCAGCCGGTACGGCATGATCAAGTGGTTCTCGCCCCTGCACCTTCTTGCATTCTACGCCTTCATGGGAACATTTCTGAAATCCATCGGTATGCTGATCCTTCCTGGGGAAGCGTTCATGTACCGCTTCATCTATTCAGACAGCTCCCTCTATCTGGGCTATATCTACACACTGGGGTTCACCGTCTGTATCTGCCTCGGATACGTGCTGGCCATCCGCGAGCGCGCTCCGCAGGATGGCCCCTCGCTTGCCCGATTGTCCATGGCCCGGATTGGCCGCCCAAAACTGCTTCTCCTGCTTGGCGGGCTCGCAGCGCTCGTCACGGTCTCGACACTTGTCACCGGCAGGTTCGAGGACCCGTCCGAAGCAACCCTCTCCCTTGATACCCTGCACACCATGAACCAGACGAAGATACAGAGGATCGAAGGGGTGGAGGGGTATGGCGCAAGCAATGCGGCCATCAAGGTGTTCGGGAAGCTGGCATGGGTCGCGCTAGCAGTATTCTTTGCTCTTCTTTTCATCCGCCAGCGGAAAACATATCTCTATGGATTTGTGATCATTGCGGCGATTGTCCTGATCAGCACCCTGGTCAAGGGCAAACGGCTCGAACTACTCAGCATCGCCATGTGCCTGACCAGTATCTATTTCATACTGGGTGGCCGCATCCGCTGGAAATTTGTCCTCTATGGGCTTTGCGGCGCCGGCGCCATCCTCGCCATTTTCGCCCTGCTGACAGTCCTTCGCAGCACCAAGGGAGATCTCTCCGAAGCCGCCTTCGATCCCATGGTGATGGTGGGGCAAATTCTGCTGTCCACCTATTTCTTCGATTTCGGCATGTCCGCCATCATCATCGACAGGTTTGACACAGACCTGATCCTCCGTGGACAGTCTTACGTGAACTGGATCATAGGGTTTGTTCCCAGGGATATATGGCCAGACAAGCCGGCAATTTCCCTTGGACCTTTCGTCAAACAGGAGGTTCTCGGAATGGCGGGAACCATCGGCGGTATCAATCCGACCGGGCCCGGCGAAGCCTTCCTGAACTTTGGCTGGGGCGGAATCTTCGTCGGTTTGGGTCTCGGCATCATTTTCCGGCGGTTCGAAGCGTTCTTTCTGAGCGGCAAGGGTCTACTGAAGCGCTACGGCCTCGTCATCTATCCCGTGATCGGCATGCCCTTCATCACCGGCTGCCTGCAAAGCACCTTCGGGGGCGTCGTGGTGTCCACGCTGACGGTGCTGGTGCTTTCCATGGGCGTCCTGCACCTGACCAAACGCCGCTCCTCCCCGCGATCCCTGCGCTCTTCCCCGCACGCAAAACACCTGAGTCCCACGGCCTGATTCCGCCAGAAAGATCCACGCCCATGTCCCTCCTCTACCTTCTCACTTATGGCGCCAGGGCGCTCGGCCGGCGCGTTGCTGACAGGGTTTCAACCCTCACCCACGCCTCTGCTCTGAAGCGTTGCGGGAAGGGCAGCATCATTGCGCGCGGTGTCTACATTCGCGATCCGCGCAACGTCGCTCTGGGCAAGCGCTGCTTTCTCCAGAAGGGCGTGACGATCGCCGGGGAATTGCGGGATAGCCGCTGTGAACTGGGAAACAATGTGCAGGTCAACAGCCGGGTCAATCTGGATAGCTCCGGCGGCCTCATCATAGGCGACAACACGCTGATATCTTCCGACTCCATCGTATACACGCATGACCATGGATATGATCCGCGGTCTGTTCCGATGGCCATCCCCAAGGTCATCGGCCGGGATGTCTGGATCGGCACACGGGCGATCATCCTGCCTTCCTGCCGCGTTATCGGCGATGGTGCCATCGTGGCTGCCGGCGCCGTGGTCGCCCGCGACGTGCCCCCCGCAGCCATCATGGCGGGCTGTCCGGCCCGCCAGGTCGGGACCGTCCCGCAAGAAACGAACCCTGCCGCACAAGCTGCCAGCCAAACGGCCTGAGCCCACGCCAACCGCCACCAATTCAGACACCAGAAAAATAAGCGAGCGCCAAGGGGATGGACACGCAGTACCGATCCGTACGTCACGTGGTGACGTCGATAACGGATGAAGCCAACGGGCTGGCCTATTCCGTCCCGTCCATGGCCGCCGCGACCGCCCGGCAGGGCTGGCAAGTGGATATCGTTACCCTGGGTGCTCGCCGGATGCCGGAAGAAAAGGTGATCTGCCGCGAGTTCCGCAGAGATTACGCCACTCTTCCCGTCCTGAAATCGCTCGGCGCATCATCACCCATGCGGACCTATCTTCTGAGTGATCCCAAACCGGTTTTGCACGGACACGGATTATGGATGATGCCGAATGTCTATGTCGGAGACGCAGCCCGGCGTAACCGCAACCCTCTGATCATGGCGCCCCGCGGAATGCTCGGCGCATCCGCTCTGAACTTCTCTCAGCGCAAGAAGAAAGCTTTCTGGTCGCTCTGGCAAAGGGCCGCGGCCGACGCTGTCACCTGCTGGCACGCAACCAGTGTTAAGGAAGCAGAAGATATTCGCGCCTTCGGAATGAAGCAGCCAATCGCGATCATTCCCAATGGTATCGACATGCCGGCAATGACCAAGCGGCTGCCGGCAGAGCGGGAGCGGACCCTTCTCTTTCTCGGGCGCATTCATCCCAAGAAGGGGGTCGACACCCTGCTCAAGGCGTGGGCCATGCTTGAACCTCTGTATCCGGACTGGCACCTCAGGATCGCCGGCCCAGACGACGGAGACTATGCCAGGCAGTGCCGCGAATACATTACGCGCCACGGCCTCTCCCGCGCCCGTCTGAGCGGCCCGGTCTTTGGCGACGAAAAGCAGAAATGCTACAGCGAGGCAGACATTTTCGTCCTCCCTACACTCGACGAAAACTTCGGGATGACAGTCGCTGAAGCGCTCGCGGCAGGCACCCCCGTAGTCTGTTCGAAAGGTGCCCCGTGGAGCGGTCTCGTCGACCACGGATGCGGGTGGTGGCATCCAATCGGTGAAAGGCCGCTCTTTGACGCGCTCTCGGCCGCCATGAGCGTGTCGGACGAGGATCGGCTGCAACTCGGGATGCGCGGCCGGGCCTGGATGGAAAATGAATTCGCCTGGCCCAAACTCGCAGAAATGATGATCGATGTTTACCGCTGGGTGAGCGGCGACGGCATCAGGCCGGACCATGTCCACTTAAGCTGAACCCGCCTGCTCTCAATCGCCCCTTTTCAACAAATACTTCCGGAGCCGATCCATGAAGATTGGTATACTGACTTATCATTTTGCCGACAGCTATGGCGCGCTGATGCAGGCGTACGCGCTGCGCGCATGGCTGCGCGGCCAGGGCCATGACGCCCAATTCGTAAACTATCACCCGGCCTATGTTGAAGGCGGCGGCCCCTTTGATGCCCCCTGGGACCTGCGAAAATGGAAGAAGAATGCGACGATCCTCTATATGCGCCTGACCGCGCTGCAGAGAGGGCTCTTCGGCAATCGCCCCTATATTGAAAGCTTCGAGCAATTCCGGAAAGATCATCTCGGCGTATCCGGCCCTGCCCTCGAAACCCTGGAAGACGTGGCAGGCGGAGACCTGCCCGATGTATTGGTCTGCGGAAGTGATCAGATCTGGAACCCTTCCGCCCAGAGAGGGCTGGATCCGGTATATTTTCTTCAGATTCCAGGCGCGGAACGCTGCTACAGGTTCTCCTATGCCGCCAGCTTCGGGCGGGCCACGCTCGATCCCGCCTTTCATGCGGAAGCGGGAGAATTATTGTCCAGCCTCGACGGTATATCCGTCCGTGAGCAGAGCGGCATCGACATAGTCGGTTCCATTTCCGGCAGGATTGCCGTCTGTGTTCCCGATCCGACACTTTTGCTGGGGGACTTTTCCGGCCTGCTCGCGCATGCCGCCCCTGGCCCCAGCGGGCACATATTCAGCTACGCCCTGCGCGCAGGCGAGCCGGTTGCCGCCATTTGCCGCCAGGCTGCCTCCCGGCTCGAAGCTGAAGTCGTTTCGCCCTTCAACCCGGCCCGTCGGTGGCCGAAGATCGGAAAGACCATTTACCCCTCGCCCATAGACTGGCTGGCGGGAATTGACCGGTCTGCGCTCGTGGTTTCAAATTCGTTTCACGGCATAGCCCTGTCGATTATCCTGCAACGGCCCTTCATTGCCGCGTCCCTGCCTGGCGCCAAGCAAGGCTTGTCTGAGCGAATCCGGAACCTCCTGATCCTTGCCGGTCTGGAAGATCGTCTGGTTACAGAATATGACGAACACCGCATAGACGAGCTTATCCAGACGCCCATCAACTGGCTGCAGACAGATCAGCGCCTCCGGGCGCAGAGGAAGGATGGCGAGCAGTTCCTGCAGTTGCAGCTTGCCGCCGCCCTCCGCACCCGGTCTCCGGAACAGGAGCCGGCATCGTGAGCGACGCCCACACCAATCTGAAAAAAGTCCGTGATGGCGGATATTGCGTCGGATGCGGCGCCTGCGCCCTCCCGGGTGGGCCGGGCGGGAAAATGCGCATGACCCCCTATGGCGAGTACGAGCCCGACCTTGCGGCCACCGTTTCCCCCTCACAGCTTGAAAAGGCCTGCCCTTTCCTTGCCCCCGAGCTTGATGAGGACCGTCTTGCAGAGACGTTTCTAGACGGGCGCGAGCAGTCGAGCCGCGAACTGGGATATTACAATTCCATCTCGGCTGCGCATGTTGAGGAAGCAGAATGGCGCGCCAATGGCAGCTCTGGAGGCATGGTCTCGTGGCTCGCTGCGGAACTGCTTCGCACCGGCCAGATAGACGGCGTCATTCATGCACGGCCGGTTTCTCCTGCGCCTCCTGGCGGCCCCTTTTATACCTACGGCATCAGCCGGACCGTGGACGATGTCGCCGCAGCCGCGCACTCTCACTATCATGTGGTGGAAATGTCCGGGGTGCTGGAAGAAGTCCTGGAAACCCCCGGACGTTACCTGTTCATCGGCGTCCCCTGCTTCGTCAAGGCGATCCGGCGCCTGCAGACACTTGACCCCCGCCTGAACGAGCGGATCGCCTTCACGATCGGACTGGTCTGCGGCCACCTCAAGAGCGTCAACTGGTCTCTTTCTCTGGGCTGGGGCGCGGGGGTCCCACCAGAAGAGCTCGCCGCCATCCGCTTCAGGGAAAAGGGCGAAGATATTCCCGCCAAGTCCTACCATTTCGCCGTCAGGGCACGCGGCTCGGATGATTTTCTTGTCCACGACGCGGCCAGCATCGCAGGCGGACGGTTCAATACCGGCGCCATGATGCTGCGTGCCTGCGACTTCTGTGATGATGTTGTCGGTGAGACCGCCGACCTCACCGTAGGCGATGCATGGCTCCCCGAATACCAGTTCGACTGGCGGGGGAAGAACATGATCGTCATCCGGAGCGCCCATCTCGAGGCCCTGATTCAGGCAGCCTTCAATGCGGGCCGGCTGAGCCTCACTCCGTTGAGCGCGCGGCAGGCAGCAGATGCTCAATCCGGTGGCTTCCGGCATAGACGTGAAGGGCTCGCCTATCGCCTTGAAGGCAAAAAGGCGCGGGGCGAGTGGCATCCGGTCAAGCGGCCCTTCAAGGTCCGCCCTCCCTCCCCCCTCCGCCGCCTCATCTATACGCTGCGCCAGGAGGTCTCCCTGATCTCACGGGAGGCCTTCGTCCGGGCCCGAAGCGCCGGAAATTTCGAAGTTTATGCCGGCTCCGTGCGCCGGGCGATGCAGAGGCTGAGATTTGCGGAACTGGTGTCCGCAGCCCCCCGCATCCTTTCGGTTCGTATCCGGCATGTTCTTTCAAAGGACCGGAGATCATGACCGTTACATCGACCGAAAGACTGTACAAGGACCGGTTGTCGATCGGCAACAAGGTCTCGCGCCGCCTGTGGGGGTTGGCCCGTATACTGCTTTTCAGCTGGACGCCAGATTACGGGTTCAATGGCTGGCGGATTATGGTCCTGAAGCTATTCGGAGCTCGCATTGGCCATGGATGCAAGATTGCTCCGGATTGCCGTATCTGGGCGCCCTGGAATTTGAGGATGGGGAATTATGTCTGCCTCGCAGCAGGCGTCGATTGCTACAATGTCGCCCTAATCAGGCTGGATGATCACGTCACCATTAGCCAGCGTTCATACCTTTGTTCCGCCTCCCATGACATCCGCCTGCTCGCCCGCCCTCTGACGCACGCGCCCATCCATATCCGGCAACATGCCTGGGTCTGCGCCGAAGCGATGATCGGTCCGGGCGTCGAGATCGGCGAGGGCAGCGTTGCGGCAGCCCGCGCCGTGGTCATGAAAAGCGTGCCCCCCTGGACCGTTGTTGGCGGTAATCCCGCCGTCACCATCAAGGCGCGCGTTCTGGCTCAATCCGAGCTGCTGCAATGAACGACATCCACGCCATAATCCTTACGCTGAATGAGGAAATGCACATTGAGCGGTGTATCCGCAGCCTGTCGGATCAATGCGCGTCGGTAACAGTGGTTGACAGCGGATCTTCAGATCGAACCTGCGAGATTGCCCGCAATCTCGGCGCCCGCGTCATCGTCAATCCCTTTATCAATCATGCCCAGCAGATGAATTTCGCCATCGATCAGGTGTCCGGTTCCGGAGGCTGGCTGTTCCGTATAGATGCTGACGAAGTGCTTTCCCAGGACAGCCGTGAAAGCCTGCGAGACGCCGTTCTTCGCGCGGCGCCGGACGTGCAGGCTTTTGTGGTCATGCGCCGGATTCATTTTCTCGGCCGGCGCATCCGTCATGGCGCTGTTGAGCCAAGCTGGCAGTTGCGCCTTTGGCGAGCCGATGCGGGGCGCTGTGAACAGCGATGGATGGACGAGCATATTCTTGTGCGGGGCCGGGTAGACCGCTCCGGCATCGTGATTGCAGACATAAATCTCAATTCTCTTGGCTGGTGGACCACAAAGCACAACGGCTATGCCAGCCGGGAAGCCATCGAACAGCTCAATGAAGTCCATGGCTTTCTCCCGGTAAGCACGCTGCAAGGGGCAGGCGCCAGTGCCCAGGCCCGCCGAAAGCGCTTCCTGAAACATCATCTTTACAGGCGCATTCCCCCTAGCCTGCGTGCCGCAATATACTTCGTTTGGCGGTATGTGTTCAGGTTCGGCTTTCTGGATGGGCGGCCAGGATGGTATTTCCATCTGCTTCAGGGATTCTGGTATCGAACGCTGGTCGATGCGAAGGTCATGGAAATTCAGCGCTATGCGGACGAACACCGCATCAGCATCACTGCGGCAATTGAAACGCTGACCGGCATCGCCCCTCTCCCCCCGACCAACACTAAGGCCGAGCCCAAGGCCAACGCGTAGTTAAATCACTCCATCCCCAAAACCAGCTGGCCCCGCCAGTGCCAACGATTTGTCTCTCCCAGAAGAAGGCGTCCCCATGACCTCCGCCCACCCTCCGCCTACCAGCAGACCCTTCAGCCATCTTGATCGCCTCGAAGCAGAGAGCATCCACATCATGCGGGAAGTGGTTGCCCAGGCGGAAAACCCGGTAATGCTCTATTCAATCGGCAAGGATTCAGCGGTGATGCTCCACCTTGCCGCAAAGGCTTTCTATCCTTCCCGCCCGCCCTTTCCGCTGATGCATGTCGATACGACCTGGAAGTTCCGGGAGATGATCGAATTCCGGGACCGGAAGGCCGCCGAGATAGGCATGGACCTGATTGTACACATCAATCAGGAAGGAATTGACGAAGGCGTTGGTCCGTTTACGCATGGTTCAGCCCACCATACGGACGTGATGAAGACCCAGGCGCTGCGTCAGGCGCTCGATCGCTACCGGTTTGATGCAGCCTTCGGCGGCGCCCGCCGGGATGAAGAAAAGTCCAGAGCCAAGGAGCGGATCTTTTCCTTCCGCTCTGCCGGCCACAGATGGGATCCCAAACGCCAGCGTCCGGAGCTATGGGACCTCTACAATGCCCGCACGCGGCCGGGGGAGAGCATGCGTGTCTTCCCGCTCTCCAATTGGACCGAGCTGGATATCTGGCAATACATAAGACGGGAACGGATCGATATCGTTCCTCTGTATTTCTCTGCCGAGCGCTCTGTTGTCGAATGGAATGGCGCCCTGATCATGGTGGATGATGACCGCATGCCCGCGGAACTGCGCGCCAAGGCGACCCCGAAATCCGTCCGATTCCGGACGCTCGGTTGCTATCCCCTGACAGGCGCTGTCGAAAGCGAAGCTACCACGCTCGACGCCATCATACAGGAAATGCTGCTCGCCAGATCATCCGAGCGCCAAGGCCGCGTGATCGACACCGACCAGTCGGCATCCATGGAAAAGAAAAAGCAGGAAGGTTACTTCTGATGCGCCTGACAGACGAACTGATTACGACAGACATCGCCGCCTACCTCACCCGGCAGGAAGAAAAGTCCTTGCTGCGTTTCATTACCTGCGGCTCGGTTGACGATGGAAAATCCACGCTGATTGGCCGGCTGCTCTACGACTCCAAGATGATCTTCGAGGATCAGCTTGCGGCCCTTGTGAACCGCGCCGGGTTTGCCGG
>NZ_ARYM01000038.1 GCF_000685315.1 Hyphomonas polymorpha PS728 | reverse complement strand
GTTCCTTTCATAGGACGTTGTCGCTGACGATCATGGCGGGACGGCCCCGCCGAGCGATCAGCGCTGTCAGTTCGCGTGCGACGCGGCGCCCCGAGATCGAAGTGTCAGGGATCGCCGCCAGGCACTCGCGGGTGACGTCGTCGACCACGTTGAGAATGCGGAAGCGGCGGCCCGTGGCGAACTGGTCGTGCACAAAGTCCAGCGACCAGCGGGCGTTCGGCCTGGCCTCGATCAGGATCGGCGCTCGCGTGCCGATGGCGCGACGACGGGAGCGGCGCTTGCGCACCGTCAGACCTTCCTCGCGGTAGAGCCGGTAGATCCGGTTCTTGCCCGAAGGTTCGCCCTCACGTCGCAGCAGCACGAACAGCCGGCGATAGCCGAACCGTCGCCGCTCCACAGCCAGGGCGCGCAGCCGCTCGCGCAGCGCCGTGTCTGGCTGTCGGCAGGAGCGATAGCGCACCGATTTGCGGTCGGCCTTGATAATAGAGCAGGCCCGCCGTTCGCTGACGCCGAATGTCGCCTTCAGATGGGCGACGGCCTGGCGCATCGCCGCGGGCCCTACCACTTTTTTGACAGCAGATCGTTCAACGCCGCCTTGTCGAGCATGGCGTCGGCCAGAAGACGCTTCAGCCTGCCGTTCTCGTCTTCCAGGGCGCGCAGGCGCTGGGCGTCCGACACGCTCATCCCGCCGAACTTAGCCTTCCAGGCGTAGATCGTGCCCTCCGACACGCCGTGCTTGCGCGCCAGCTCGCCCGCTTTGGCGCCAGCCTCGTTCTCCCGCAGGATCCCGATGATCTGCTCTTCCGTGAATCTCGCTCGTTTCATTCCGTCCGTCCTTTCAAGGGCCGGACTCTAGCTCCGCGTGGAGGAAATTCTCAGGGGCACGTCAATATCGGTCCCGAGACGCCGAACCCGTTGTTCGTGACCGTGCTCCGCGCGAGCGGTGACTATCCCTCCATCGAGACGGTGCTGGCAGACATACTGGGTCTCACGAAAATCAATTACAACGCCTGCAATTTCAGCGACGGGTTGCCGGTCACCATTCGTTTCGCGGACAAGGTCGGCGAAGTGCTAACTATGGGCAGCGCTACGGGAGCAGAGCGACAGCCGTTCAAGTTCTACGTTTAGGGGCGTCGGACGTGCGCTGGCCACCTTTGCTGTTCCCGGGCTACTCGATCCGAAGACTGAGTCCTGTTATGGAGGACTGACGGTACTTTCAGGCGGCCGCCGGAGTTGCGCTGGGCAGGCAAAAAACGGGTCTGAGGGGCGATTGACCTCGATAGATGCCGGAACCGCGAAAATATTTTTTCTGGCAGTTTTTTCAATGAAATCAAAAGCGTAGCATTTTGACGGCCTCACAGTCGGAGAATGACCGTCAGACCGGGTACTTACCATCGAGTTTTCAAACACTTATGCGAGATTCAGACAATCGAGTGGGAATAGGGGCAAAGATCATGTCAGACAACAAACGTATTGTTCTCTCCAGCGATCACGCGGCCATCGATCTTCGGCAGACAATCGCGACGCATATTGCGGCGCAGGGCTGGGAGCCTGTCGATATTGGCCCGGTCACGCCGGAAAGCACGCATTACCCCAAACACGGCGAGGCCGCCGCCCGGCTTGTGGCCTCCGGAGATTGCCGGCTCGGCATCATTCTCTGCGGCACGGGCCAGGGCATCATGATGGCAGCCAACAAGGTGAAGGGCATCCGGTGCGGCGTGTGCAGTGACACGTTCTCGGCCCGCATGATCCGCCAGCACAATGATGCGAACATGCTCTCCCTCGGCGTGCGGGTGATCGGTGAAGGCCTGGCGCTGGATATCGTCGACGCCTTCCTGGCCGCGCAGTTTGAAGGCGGCCGCCACGCGACGCGCGTGGATATGATTGTGGCGCTGGAAGCCTGAGGACGGCCAGAAACCAGGAACGGCACGAAACTTGCGCCGGGCTGGAACATCGCGGTAACCGCCCTTGGGCTGGCCAGAACGGGTCGCCGCTGTATATCTTCCGCAACCGGGCCGGGACGCCGCGCTGCGGGATGGTTTCAAAGGCAGTAAGATTTGAACAGGATGACAGAATTCAGGGGGATCGGTGGGTTGGCCCTTCAGGGTGAACTCATGGGCCATCCGGACGACCCGGCAATTGTCCTGCTTGAGCATCCTCAGCAGAGCCCTGACTTCTGGAGAGATCTGTGTGTTGCGCTCGTAAAAGCGGGCAGGCAGGTCGTGCGCATCGCCCATGGAGAAGCCTCGTCAGCGCTCAAGCGGCGCGGCACGGACGCCTACACAACGGAAACCCTGCGCGCCATTCTCAGCCAGCTCCCGATGCGGCCGGTCCTGCTTGCGGCAGGCGATCATGCCGCCGCGGCCATCAGCGCGGTCAGCCAGGATGGCGCATTGCTCGCAACCGGCCTTGTTCTCATCACGCCGGATATTCATCCGGCCACTGAGATCGCTACCATTCTGGAAAGTCTGCCGGCGCTGATCATTACAACCGCCCAGGGCGCATCCCCTCACGGCATCGCGCATGTTGCGATGGGCGTCCCGCATGCCGAGGCTGTGGAAATCGGGGCAGGCGAGCCGTTGACGGCCGCAGAATGTCTTGATGCTTTCAGCGCCGTTCTGATCGACTTTCTGGAGCGCCGCCTGCCGCGTTCAACGCCTGAATACAGGCTCGGATCGGACGCGCGCACCCTGCGGGATGCCCTGGGGTGCTTCGCCACCGGCGTTACCATTCTCACAGCGCGGGATAGCGCCGGCCAGCCCGTCGGCCTCACCGCCAATTCCTTCACGTCCGTCTCCCTCGATCCACCGCTGCTGCTGGCCTGTATCGCCAGATCCTCGGCGAGTTCGGAAGTATTCCGGTCGTCCGCTCATTTTGCGGTAAATGTCCTTCACATCGGGCAGCAGCCTGCTTCGATCCGCTTTTCGCGCCGCGATGAAGACCGTTTCGGCGCTACGCCCTGGGAGCCGGGCCTGAATGGTACGCCGGTGCTGACAGGCTCTCTGGCGACATTTGAATGCGCCCGCCACGACGTTCACGAAGGCGGCGATCACATCATTCTCATGGGACAGGTCGAGCGAGCCCGCTTTGAGCCGCGCCGTGACCCGCTTCTGTATTTCCGCGGCAAATACCGCCGCCTGCATTTCTCCTGACAGGCCCCGGAAAGTCTTAACGAAATCCTGATCCGCCGCGCCAGGCTCGCCCTGTGCAAGAGGGGAAGGGGGTAGGTTCCGGCCGCCCGGCGATCGCTGGCGCCGCGGCGCGGACAGCTCGCCAACCCTAAAGCCTGAAGCTCCAGAAGCCGCGTCACAGCCCGCGCTCCTTATGCCATGAGTCGCATAATCTATATTATGGGCAATTTTATTATTGGCGCCATGTGGCGCCTAAGCTCTTGAATTCAGGATTGATTCTTGAAGACACGCAAATGCGCGCGGGTAGATCATCCGCTGCGCCTACAATCTGCCACCTCAGCCGCTGATGCTGATTTCCATGCCGTCAAAGCCTGGCTCAACATTCGGCGGCAGTGTTTCCAACAATGTCCGGTAATCCATGTCGACATGCAGATTGGTAAGCACCGCCCTCGCCGGTTTCAGCGCCTCGATCCATTCGAGGGCCTGATCGAGATGCGCATGGGACGGGTGCGGCGCATATCGCAACGCATCAATGATCAACACGTCCAGCCCGGTAAGATGCTTCATCGTTGAGGACGGCAGCGCGTTAACGTCGTTGCAATAAGCAACATTGCCAATCCGGTAACCCATGCACGGGATTGATCCATGCACCATGGTCACGGGCAAGAATTCCACAGCCCCGCCCGCCCCGCTGACCGTAAACGCCTGCCCGTCATTTACGGTTATGTGCGGAGACAGGATCGGCGGGTAACCCTTTCCGCCAACGAAACAGTATTCAAACCGCGTCATCAGACTGCCGCGGGCATACGGATCAAAATAGACCGGGATAGCGCTGCGCTGGCGAATGGCCAGGGCGCGCACATCGTCAATGCCGTGAGATTGATCCGCGTGATCGTGCGTGTAGATAACCCCGTCCAGATGCGTCACGCCGGCGTCCAGAAGCTGCTCGCGCAAGTCGGGCGACGTGTCGATCAGGATATTCGTCAGCGCGCCGCCCGCGCCCTCTTTCTGCACCAGCGCGCCGCAGCGGCGGCGTTTGTTCCTGGGCTCTGCCGGATCACAGACACCCCAGTCTCCGCCCACGCGGGGTACCCCGCCGGACGATCCGGTACCGAGCAGGATGATCCGTGAGCTGCTCACGCCGCACCCACCTTGTCAAACAGCGTCAGCGCGTTGGCTTCGGTGATCTCCTTAACCTCATCCACAGGCATTCCCTTGAGCGCCGCCAGCGCTTCGGCCACATGAACCAGATAGGAAGGCTCGTTGCGCCGCCCGCGCATCGGAACGGGCGCCAGATACGGACAATCCGTTTCCAGAATGATCCGCTCGATCGGCACATCCCCCATCACGGCGCGCACATCCTTTGCGCTCTTGAAAGAGAGTATTCCGGAGACGGAAAAATAAGCTCCCAGTTTCAGCGCCCGCTGCGCCAGCCCTTCGCCGCCGGTGTAGCAATGAAGCAGCGGACGGATGGCGCCCTTGGCCATTTCCGCCTCGAGAATATCCGCCATCAGATCATCCGCCTCCCGCGTATGCAGGATAAGAGGAAGGCCGGTATCGCGCGCTGCTGAGATATGTTCCAGAAGGCTGGAAACCTGTTCCTTTTCCGGGCTGTATCCATAGTGAAAATCAAGGCCCGTTTCGCCGATCGCCACCACCTTCGGGTCCCGCGCGGCTTCGATCATCATCTGCGCGGTCACATGCGTAAAATCTTTCGCATGGTGCGGATGCGTGCCCACTGAACACCACATATCGGCGTTCGCGCTGGCAATGGCGTAAACGGACGGAAAATTGTCGAACCGGTCACAGATCGCCAGGAAACGCCGCACACCCGCGCCGCGCGCGCGAGCCAGAACCTCTTCGAGGTCTTCTGCGAAAGCTTCGCCGTGGAGGTTCACATGGGTATCAAACATCAATCCATCATTCACTTGGCGGCGGCTTCGTGCATCGCCGCGATGATCTTGGAGGCGACTTGCGCTGCGTCCATATTCAGGGTTTCCGCGTCCCCTGAAAGCCGCGCCAAGCCGAGCCAGGCTTTGGCGGCACGCGGCTCATGCTCGGCGCGCTGGGCGACCCATTCCAGCACTTCATCCCGGAAAGCAAGCTCGGCCTCCGGCCCGTCACTGGCGGCGCTCAGGGCGGCGGCAACGACCTTGTCAGATGGTTTGGGCATCGCCTTGATCAACGCCCGCGCCGCGCTGGCCGCATTCATGGCCGCAGTCGATGACAGCCGCAGCCCAAGCCCTGGCCGTCCTCTCGCGAGGCTGCTGGCGACGGGCGGCGCGCCGGCCGCCTCCAGCGCGCGTGCGCAGTTTTCTTCCGATAAAATGGAGAGTTGCAGAATGCGGCACCGCGATCGAATGGTCGGGAGGATCGGCTTGGACCGGTGATTGACCAACAGCAGGATGCTCTGCGGCGGCGGCTCCTCCAGTGTCTTGAGAAGCGCGTTCGCCGAGTTGCGGTTTGCCTCGTCAATCGCATCCACTATGCCGACACGCCAGCCGCCCATGGCGGGCTTCATCTCGAAATGATGGGTCATCTGGCGAATCTGATCGACTGTGATGTCCTGCGCCAGCTTGCCCTTGTCATTGAGTTCGCGGCGCTGAACGCTGATGTCAGGATGGCTGCCGGCAAGTATGGCGCGCATCACGCTGTCATCCGCAGGCGCATCAAACGGCGCCGAAGCAGTCCCGCGTGCACCCAGTAGATAGGCGCCAATCCGCTCGGCCAGCCGCGCCTTGCCGATGCCGGACGGCCCTTCGATCAGCCAGGCATGATGCAGCCGCCCGCTGCGGTATGCGGAGAGGAATGAAGCCTCCGCCGCTTCATGCCCAAAGAGAGGAAGCGCAACGGTCATGGCGACACCGCGCCGGGCCTATCCACCAGCGTACCGATTTCAGTCCATGCCGCAGCCAGAACGCCCTCAGGCGTCTGCCCGGCATCAATCAGCCGGCATCGCTCCGGCTCTGCCTGCGCTATTGCCAGAAAGGCAGCACGAACCGCCTCGTGGAATGCGTCCGGACGGCGCTCGAACGTGTCGAGCGCGCCGGCGCGCACAGCCCGCCGCTCACGCGCGATCTCAAGCGACACATCCAGAACCAGCGTCATTGAGGGCAGTGTATCGCCCAGCACTTCACGTTCAATCGAGAGCAGGGTGTTTTGCGCCACGCCGCCGCCGATGGACTGGTAGACGCGCGTGGAATCGGCAAATCGGTCACAGATCACCCAGTCTCCGCGCGCCAGCGTGGGCCAGATCAGCTTTTCCAGATGATCCCGGCGCGCCGCATTGACCAGCAGCGCCTCAGACAGCGGCGACCACGCCTCCCCTTCCGGCGGGTGCAGCAACAGATGGCGCGCTGCTTCGGCCAGCAGCGTGCCGCCTGGTTCCCGGGTCAGCACGGCATGGATGCCGGCCGCCTCCAGCTTCAAGACAAGCGCCTTGGCGAGCGTAGACTTTCCAGTGCCCTCGCCGCCTTCCAGCGTGATGAAATGTCCGGCCGGCCGGTCACTCATTGCCACTGGAAATGAACGTCCGCACGCCTTCGAGCGCCATGCCGACAAAGCCGAGCTTCTTCACATCCGCTTCGGCGATGATGGGGGCTTCGGTGGGCTCCGAGCCCTCCATGGTAATCACGAGTTTGCCGACCTGATCACCCTTTTTCACCGGCGCCTTCACGGGGCCGGCGAGCACGATCTCCACTTTCGCGTTGGAGAAAGCGGCCTTGTGGCCAGCTACTTCAATTGGCTCCGCCAGCGAAACCGGCACCGTACGGGTTTCGCCCAGCCAGACCTCGACATCGGGCAGCGCCAGTGTTTCCGGTCCGATCGTTTTCAGTTCGAAGCTCTGGAAGGCGATGCGCATCAGGCGCTCGCTTTCGCGTGCCCGCGCCGCCATCGTGGGCAGACCATTGACAACAATGGTGCGGCGCACGCCGTCGCGTACCGCCGAAGCCGTCAGGCCATAGCCGGAAGATTCCAGGTGCCCGGTTTTGAGGCCATCCGCGCCGGCCACTTCAAGCAGCGGGTTGCGGTTTGCCTGCGTGTACTGCCGCCAGGTGTAGGAGGGCAGCGAGTACCATTCATAATATTGCGGATAGTCGTCGATGGTCATCTTTGCCAGACGGGCAAGGTCTTCAGCGGAGACCACATGGCCTTCGCCGCTAAGCCCGGTGGAGTTGACGAAGTTCACCGATGTAAGACCCAGCTCGTGCGCCATCTCGGTCATCCGGCGGGAGAAGGCCTCCTCAGACCCGGAAATGCCTTCGGCCAGCACAATGCAGGCGTCATTGCCGGACATGGTAATCACGCCGTGCAGCAATTCCTCGACGGTGGGGGTATCCTTGGGCACCAGGCCCATTGTGGACGTGCCGGAAGGGAAGCCGCCCCGGCGCCAGGCGTCCTCGCTCACCGTGAATTTGTCCGTCAACGACAGCTCGCCGCGTTCAATCAGTTTGAAGACGACATAGGCCGTCATCATCTTCGTCATCGACGCGGGCGTCATCGGCTCGTCGCCGTTCTTGGTATAGAGGATCTTGCCGGTTGCGTGATCCATGATCACCGCATGGCTCGCCGGCGTATCGATCATCTGAGCCGAAGCACTGGCGCTGCTGAGCGCCCCGAGGGTCAGTAAGGCCGCAAACACCTTGCGAAAGGGAACCACGATGTCTTTCTCCTGTGCCGTTCTGGCGGCCGCAGGATATTCAGCGGCCTTCTGCACTGCATAGGCAGGAAAAAGGGCCGGTTTGTGGTCAGCGTCAATGGGGGTGCTGAGGGTTCCTCAGTATCCGGTGACGATCCGGCCGTCTGCGGTGCCTTCGGCGGAGAGGTTATTGCGAACCTGTTCGGCGGCCGCATGATCCTGGAAGGGGCCAACGCGGACGCGGAAAAAGTCGGCGCCGTTGACGCGGGCGGGCACAATCTCGACCGGCAGGCGCGATTCGACCTGACGCAGCATCGCTTCGGCATTGCCAATGTCAGAGAAGGAGGCGAGCTGGACAAAAACGCCGCCGGTCGCCGCTGCAGGGGCAGTGTACGCGGTCGGCTGAGGCGCAACCGTCATCGACATCAGCCGCGGCGTCTGCGCCGAAGTCGTCCCGCCGCCCAGAAGCTCATCGTCAGTGGCCACAGGCGCAGCGGACGCCATCTGCGTCACAGCCGGTTGCGCAGCCGGAGCTTTCACCGGAGGGGGAACCGGAGCAGGCGAACGTGAAGTCTGGGAAACCGCCTGGGCGGCCAGCACGGGCGCGGGGCTCAGATAACGCAGACGTACATTCCCCTTCCCTGCGCCGTTCATGCCAAGCGCTTCGGCGGCCTTGCGCGACAGCTGCAGGTTGGCGCCGTCCTCAAACGGGCCGCGATCATTCACGCGCACCACAACTTCGCGCCCGGTGTCCAGATTGGTCACGTGCGCGAGGCTTGGCAGCGGCAGGCTGGGGTGCGCTGCGGTCATTTCAGCCTGGCTGAACAGCTCGCCATTGGCGGTGGGCAGACCGGCAAATTCTTCGCCATACACAATTGCCAGACCGGTTTCGACAAACTCGCCATTGGCGGCCGAAGGGGCAGTGGGCTGCGCAACAACCGGCGCCGGCGCGGCGTAAGCCATCCCCTGCCCGGCCGGCTCAGGCATTGCCTGAAGCGACACGCTTTCGACCACGGGACGAGCGGGCACGAGCATCTGCGGAGCTTCGGTCAGCGCGCTTTCGCGGGTTGTCCGGGCCAGCGGCGCTGTGGTCGTGGAGGCAGTGCGCACTTCACCGGCGCCCGGCTGAGAGTCCGGGTAGCGGAACTCGATGCGTGCCGTCGCCTTGTCCACCGGGATAGACCGGGCTTGCGGCGCAGCAGCAACAGGCGCCTGGGCAACGCGATAGGTCGCGGGCGCCGGCGCATTCATCGCTTCGTTCTTGTAGACGATAGGCGCGCCTGCAGGGCCCGCTTCAGCCGTTGCCCCAAAGGCACAGGCAAAGGCGAGAACGGAAAGGGCAACCTTGGAACGGCTCACAAAAGTCGAACGCTTGAACGGCATGGGCCGCAAATCTCCTCATTCTGAGTACCGGATCACATTCAGTGGTCCGGGCGGCTTCTGCCGCTTTCAGGAGGGTGTTTACCATGGGTTGGTGGAATCCCCGTCAACGCAGACAGGTAATCCAACACGCCGGATTAAGTGTGTAGTAACAGTTTTGGCGCCCTTCCCCTCTTGCCTTCCCGGCAGGCTTCGGGGAAACAGCACCGGCTCGGAGGAGTGGCAGAGTGGTTTAATGCGGCGGTCTTGAAAACCGTTGAGCCTTCGCGGGCTCCGGGGGTTCGAATCCCTCCTCCTCCGCCAGCAGCTTGTCTCCCCAAGCCGTCCGTTTCGGTCATAATGCCAGACTGCCTCCTTGGACAAAATGAGATCCGGCATGCCGTCTCTGTTCTTCATTACGCATCCAGAAGTCCTGCTGGATCCGGCCGTTCCCGTAGAGCGCTGGCATCTGAGCCCCAAAGGCGCAGGCCGAATGCAGGCCTTTGCCGCTTCAGAGATAATGTCCCGCGTCAAAACCATCTGGGCGAGCGGAGAGACAAAAGCGGTGGAAGCTGCCGCGATACTTGGGCGCCACCGCGATGTTCCTGTCCAGACAGATGAGGCGCTGGGCGAGAATAACCGGCAGGCAACCGGTTTCCTGCCCCCGGCCGAGTTTGAGCGGGTTGCCGATGCCTTCTTTCTCAATCCGGAGGAAAGCATTCGCGGATGGGAGCGCGCGATTGATGCACAGGCGCGCATATTGAAGGCATTCAAGGCCATCACCCGGCATCCCCCCGCTGGAGATGTCGCGATCATCTCTCATGGCGCGGTTGGTACGCTGCTCTACTGCGCGCTGACAGCGCAGCCCATCAGCCGTCAACATGATCAGCCTTTTCAGGGTAATTACTGGCGCGCAGATTTTCCCGGCCTCAAACCGGCCACGGGCTGGACACCTATCGCGCCAGTCTAGGCAAAGGCGGATGATCAGCCCGGGCACGCCTTCAAATCGGGCAGTTGCGGGGCGAGCTGCCTCACGGAATTCCCATCATGGTAGAATTCGCAACGCAGATGAAAGAAACTCGTCCGGTAACCTTAGTTTGAGGTTGAGTCGGCCCGCAAATGCCCTCTAAGACTATGCGCGGGGCGGGCATCCATGCTGCTGCGTTTCGGCCAGAAGGGCGGGAAATAGTGACAGAATTGATACGGAAAGCCGTGGAGGCGCCGCGCGCATGCGCTTGGGTTTCCTTGAGCGATTCCGGCATCCCAACTCTCCTTTCGGTAGGCGCTTGCCCCCCGGGCAATGAGGGCGCTGCGGCGCTTCCGGCCGTCTATCCAGAGTGGTTGGGAGACCGCGCCTTTGCCGCTGCTCACGGCGCCCGTTTCAACTATGTCGCCGGTGAAATGGCGCGCGGAATAGCAACGCCCAAAATGGTTACCGCGGCGGCGCGCGCCGGATGCGTTGGCTTCTATGGCAGCGCCGGCCTCCCCCTTTCCGAAATCAAATCAGGCGTTGCCGAGATCAAGTCCGCCCTCGGTCCCGAAGCGCGCAACTGGGGCGCCAATCTTATTCATTCCCCGCAGGAGCCTGGCCAGGAAAAAGCGGTGATCGACCTCTTTCTGGCCGAAGGCGTCAGCCGCGTATCCGCCTCCGCCTTCATGCGCCTCACTGCTGATGTGGTGCGCTACACGGCTCTGGGCCTCTCACGGGCAGCAGACGGCACCATCCGCCGCGCCAACCATGTCTTCGCCAAGGTCTCCCGCGCCGAAGTCGCTGAAGCCTTCATGGCGCCAGCGCCTGAAAAGATGCTGCAACAACTCGTCGCCGCCGGAGAGATCACCGCCGCGCAGGCAGACCTTGCCGCTCAGGTGCCGGTCGCCGCCGACATCACCGCCGAATCCGATTCCGGCGGCCACACCGACAATCGCCCCGCCGCGCCTCTCTTCAGCTCACTGGCCGCCGCCCGCGCCAGGATCGCGGCGCGGTTCAGCCTGCCTGAAAGCAGCATCCGCATCGGCCTTGCCGGCGGCATCGCCACGCCGCAATCGGTAGCCGCCGCCTTCCAGATGGGCGCGGCCTATGTGCTCACCGGCTCCATCAATCAGAGCGCCGTGGAATCCGGCCTAGCCCTGTCCGGCCGCAAACTGCTCGCCAAGGCAGGCCCGGCCGATGTGGCGATGACGCCTGCGGCAGACATGTTCGAACAGGGCGTGCAGGTTCAGGTGCTCAAGCGCGGCACGCTGTTCGCCATGCGCGGCAAGAAGTTCCACGCCTTCTATCGCAGCGGCGCTTCTTATGAGACCCTGCCCGCCGAAGACCGAAGATGGATAGATGACGTGCTGGGCGAGCCCTTCGAGGCGGCCTGGCAGGCCACACGAACCTACATTCAGAGGGTAAATCCCGCTGAAGCCGCCCGCGCGGATGCCGATGGCAACAAACGCCTCGCCCTGGTGGCCCGCCGCTACCTGTTCATGGGCGCCCAATGGGCGCGCGAAGGGCAGGCTGACCGCACGGCCGACTATCAGATATGGTGCGGCCCCGCGATGGGCGCCTTCAATGAATGGGTCGCCGGCAGCTTCCTGGAGCCGGTCGAGGCCCGCACCGTTCGGCAGATCGCGCTGAACCTGATGGAAGGCGCCGCCCGCATCACACGCGCCGGCCAGCTGCGCGCCATCGGCCTCACCGTTCCTGCCGAGCTGTTTTCCTTCCGGCCTGTTGCCTTCGAGTAAGATCATGACACGCAAGTCTTCCCTTTACGATCCCGCAGCGCCCATTGCAGTGGTCGGCATCGGCGCGATCTTTCCCGGACGCGGCTATACAACGGGCTTCTGGCGCGACATCTTCGAGGGCCGGGACCTTCTCACCGATACCCCGCCCACGCATTGGCTGGTGGACGACTATTACGACGCCAATCCGCTGACGCCGGACCGCACCTACGGCCGCCGCGGCGGTTTCCTCTCGCCGGTCGCCTTTGATCCGCTTGCCTTTGGCATTCCGCCCGCCGCCCTGCAGACCACTGACACAGCCCAGCTCCTGGCCCTCGTCGCCGCAAAGATGACGCTCGACGATGCCGAGCGTGACAGCGGCGGTAAATTCGACCGTACACGCACCAGCGTCATCCTCGGCGTTGCCTCGGCCACCGAACTCACCGCCCATATGGCAGGCCGTCTCCAGCGCCCCGCCTGGGTCAACGCCATGCGTCAGGCCGGCCTGCCGGAAGACGAAGTGCAGGACATCGCCCGCCGCATCGAGAGCCATTACACCGAGTGGAAGGAAAGCACCTTCCCTGGCCTCCTGGGCAATGTCGTTGCCGGGCGCATCGCCAACCGTCTGGATCTCGGCGGCAGCAATTATGTCACCGATGCCGCCTGCGCCTCCAGCCTCTCGGCCCTGCAGATCGCCATGCATGAATTGCGCGCGGGCGATTCAGACATGGTGCTCACCGGCGGCGTTGATGCGCTGAACGACATCCTGATGTTTATGTGCTTCTCGAAGACGCCGGCGCTCTCGCCCACGGGCGATTGCCGGCCCTTCTCGAATGCCGCCGATGGCACGATGCTCAGCGAGGGCATCGGCATGATTGCCCTGCGCCGCCTTGAGGATGCCGAGCGCGACGGCAACCGCATCTACGCCCTCATTCGCGGCATCGGCGGCGGCTCCGATGGCAAGGGCACCGCCATCTACACGCCCCTGCCCTCAGGCCAGGCCCGCGCCCTGCGCCGGGCTTACGATCAGGCAGGCTATGGCCCTGACGCCGTCGATCTCGTCGAAGCACATGGCACCGGCACTAAGGCCGGCGACAAGGCAGAGCTTGAAGGGCTGCATCAGGTCTTCGGCGAAACCGCAAGCGGTAACGACCCCTGGTGCGCCATCGGCTCGGTGAAGTCCCAGATCGGCCACGCCAAAGGCGCTGCAGGTTCGGCCAGCCTGGTGAAAGCCATCCAGTCCCTGCACCGGAAAGTCCTTCCGCCCACGATCAAGATCGAGGAACCCGCCGACGTCATCCGCGACAGCGCCTGCTTCTACGTCAACACCGAGGCCCGCCCCTGGGTCAGCGCGTCTACCCGCCCCCGCCGCGCCTCGGTCAGCTCCTTCGGCTTCGGCGGCAGCAACTTCCACGTCGCCCTCGAAGAATATACCGGCCCTGCCGCCGCAAAGCCTGAGCGCGTTTTTCCCGCCGAGCTCTTCCTCTACAGCGCCGATGACAGCGCCGCATTGACTGAAGCCCTGGAAAGCGCGGCGCAGGCCGGCCTCACCGAAGATGCCTTCGCCAGCACCGCAGAGGCCACCCTCAAACGCTTCATCGCCAGCGCGTCCGCCCGCGCCGCCATCACCGCCACCAGCCCGGAAGACCTCGCCGCCAAGGCCGCCCGCCTTGCCGCGCAGATCGCAGACGGTTCTGCGGGCCGCGCGCCCCTGCCGCAGGGCTGCAGCCTGTCGCTCACGCCGGCCATGCCGGGCAAGATCGCCTTCCTCTTCTCTGGCCAGGGTAGTCAGTATACGGGCATGGGCGCAGACCTCGCCATGGCCTTCCCCGCCGCCCGCGCCGTATGGGATACGGCCGCCAACCACCCCGTCACCGGCGCGCTGATGCTCCACCGTCTTGCTTTCCCGCCGACGGCCTTCGACCAGGTGGAGTTCGGCAACCAGACCAAACGCCTCACCGCGATGGAGCACGCCCAGCCAGCGATCGCCGCCGTCGCCCTCTCCCATCTCGCGCTGATCGAGGCCCTCGGCCTCGAGGCGGACATGACCGGTGGCCATTCCTTCGGCGAGATCATGGCCCTGCACCATGCCGGCGCTTTCGATACAGACGCCGCGCTCACTATCGCCGCCGCCCGTGGCCGGGCCATGGCCGATGCCGCTGCCTCAAACGAAGGCGCGATGCTTGCCGTCCAGTGCGAGGCAGACGCCGTGCGTGATCTGGTCAGCCAGATCGGCGGTGGCCTCGTCATCGCCAACGATAATGGGCCGAGCCAGGTCGTCCTTTCCGGCCCCGTCGCCGCCATCCAGAAGGCCGAAGCGCTGATCGCAGAACGCGGCGTCAAGGCCCGCCGCCTGCCGGTTGCCACCGCCTTCCATTCCAGCGTCGTCAGCGCCGCAGTTGATCCGTTCCGGGATGTTCTCTCCGGACAGAAGATCAAGAAGCCTCGCCTGCCGGTCTACGCCAACGCCACAGCAGCGCCCTACAAGGCCAAGACTGCGGACATGGCTGGCGAGATCGCCTCGCAGGTCGCCACCCCGGTCCGCTTCCGCGAGGAAGTCGAAGCTATGTACGCCGCTGGCGCGCGCATCTTCGTCGAAATCGGCCCCGGCAATGTCGTCAGCGGCCTCGTTGCCGACACGCTCGGCATCCGAGACCATCTCGCCGTCGCGCTGGACAACAAGCGCGTCAACGGCGTCGCCCAGTTCCTGTCGGCTCTCGGAAGCCTCAGCGTCGCGGGCATCCCGCTCGATTTTGCCGCCCTGCTCAGCGAAACGCCGCCGCCGGTTCCAAAGCCGCCGCCATCGCGCCATGCGGTGATGCTCACGGGTGCCAATCACGACCGCCCCTATCCGCCCAAGGACGGCGCCGCCGGACGCGCGCCGCCCAACCCGCCACGCGCCCTG
>NZ_ARYM01000037.1 GCF_000685315.1 Hyphomonas polymorpha PS728 | reverse complement strand
CCCCCCCCCCCCTCCCAGCCAGTTGCCGCCGCTTCTCCAGAAAGGATTTCGACGTCCATGCCTGATCTGCCCCGCCCGACCGATCCTTCCCAGCTTCCGGCACCCGCGTCTCACCCCTTCGCCGCCCCCGCCAGCGCCATAGAGCGCATCTGGCATGAGGTTTCCCAGCGCCATCAGGATTACCTGCAGACCACCGCTGCTGCCCACACGGCCTATCTGAACGCAGCCGCTGCCCTGCTCGGCGGCGCCCAGATTCCGCAGGCCACGCTCCCCCTTCCGGCGCCCGCCCCCGCCCTGCCGCCACCCGCCGCGCCAGCGCCTCAAGCTGCGGCTGCGCCTTCCCCGGCGCCGGCACGCCCCGCTGAAATCAACATCGCGCCCGCCCCTGCCGCTGCCAAACCGTACACGAACGGGGCTGCCGCGCCGCAGGCCCCAGCCCCGAAACCACAACCCGCGCCTGCGCCAGCCATCCCTGCGCCCGCAAAAACGGCTGCCGGCCCAGACCCCATCGCCCTGGTCCGCGCAATCATCTCCGAAAAGACGGGCTACCCCGAAGACATGCTCGAGATCGACATGGACCTTGAAGGCGAACTTGGCGTCGACTCCATCAAGCAGGTCGAAATCCTCTCCACCCTGCGCGACCGTGTTCCGGAACTGCCGGAAATCGACCCGGAGAAACTCGTCGAACTGCGCACCATCGCCGCCATCGCCGCCATGCTCGGCAGCGCCCCGGCACCGGCAACCGCGCCCGTTGCGCAGACTGCTGCCCAGGCACCCGCCGCAGCCCCTGCTGCCCAGGCCGGCAATGGCGTCACGGTCGCCGTCGTCCGGTCCCTGATCGCCGAAAAGACCGGCTATCCCGATGATATACTCGAAGAGGACATGGACCTTGAAGGCGAACTCGGCGTCGATTCCATCAAGCAGGTGGAAATCCTTTCCGCTCTGCGCGACCGGTATCCCTCGCTGCCGGAAGTCGATCCGGAAGACATTGCCGAGCTGCGCACCATCCGGAAGATCGCCGATTTTTTTGCCTGAGGGATGGCGGGCCGGCTCCCGCCGCCCCCCGTCCCGCGCCGCCTGAACCCGTCCTGCCAGCCTACACGTGCGAGGTGCGCCCTGCCCGTTGGGAACCCGTCCTGACCCCGTCGCGTCAGGCGCTGCCCTCGTCTGTGGAGGTTACCCTTGCAGAGCCCGCCGCCGCGCACGCCCTGCAGACCGGTCTTGCCGCCGCAGGTATACTGGCCACCCTGGTTCAGGCCCCCAGCGGCGGCGCGCACACTATTCTGTTTACGGAAGGCCTTGCCGCCACGCCGATGACGGCGCGCCACTGGGCCGCCCTCGCCGCGTCGCGCTCCGCCCGCAGGCCCGGCGCGCAGCTCATCTTCCTTCAGACACTCTCCGCCGATAGCGGCCTTGAAGGGCTCGCGCGCACCCTGCGGCGTGAATGGCCGGATGTGGCCGCCGCCTGCTGGACGCTGATCGAAAACATATCCGGCGATGTCCTCGCCGGCTGGCTTGCCCACGGCGCTGAAGACCTCTGGCTTTCGCCTGACGGCACCGCCCGCCGCGCTGCGCTCGGCCCGTTCATCGCGCCGCGACCCATCCCGCTGTCCGCTCCCGGCCTCTGGCTGGTCACCGGCGGCGCGCGCGGGGTCACCGCCAATTGCGCCATTGAAGTTGCCCGCCAGAGCGGTGGCACCTTCCTACTCGCCGGTCGTTCTGCGGAAACGCCATGGCCGACAGACGTGCCGGAGACTGCCGATCTAAAATCCCTCCGGGGACTGATGGCCTCAGCCGCCGTCAATCGCGGCGAGAAGCCATCTCCCGCCGGGATCGACAAAACCGCCCGCGCCGCCATCGCAGGCATGGAAATTCGCGCCACGCTCGCCGAAATCCGCGCCGCCGGGGCCGAGGCGCATTACCTTCCGATGGATACCTCAGATCCCGTCTCTGTCGAGGCTGCGCTCGCCACAATCCGCCAGCGTTTCGGCGCAATCACAGGCCTCATTCATGGCGCCGGTGTGATTGCAGACCGTCTCGTAGAGGAAAAAACCGAAGCCGAATTCCGCCGTGTCCTCGCCACCAAGGCCGAAGGCCTCTTTCACATCCTCGCGCGCATTGACCGCGCCGCCCTCCGCCATGTCGGTCTCTTCTCCTCAGCATCCGCCTTCTTCGGAAACCGCGGCCAGTCAGACTACGCCATGGCCAATGCCATCCTCGCCAATGCCGGCCGCGCGCTGCAGGCAGAACTGCCCGCCGCACAGGTCAAGGTGTTCGACTGGGGCCCTTGGGAAGGCGGGATGGTGGATGCCACCCTTGCCAGCCACTTCAAACAACAGGGCGTCCCTCTTATTCCGCTCACGGAAGGCGCCCGCATCTTTGCCCATGAACTCCTCGCCGGAGACCCCGCCGATGTCGAACTCGTGGTCGGCACAGTCTGGAGCGACACATGAGCCGGTTTGAACCCATCGCCATCGTCGGGGAAGGCTGCGTCCTGCCGGGCGCTGCCTCCCCGGAGGCGCTCTGGAACATCGTTGCGGAAAAACGCGTCGTCACCCAGCGCGTCTCGCCTGCCCGCCTCGCCCTGGCTGATCGCGGCGCTGCCAATCCCGCCTGGGTTTCCGGCCTTGTGGATGAAGCGCCCGGCGCATCAGATGCGCTCGATCCTGTCTGCCGCTGGCCGTTACAGGCGGTCCGCGACGCCTGGAGCAATGCCGCCACAGAGCACATTGCGCCTGAGCGCCGCGCCGTCATCCTGGCAAACCTGCTTTACCCGAGCCGGGCCAAGGCCGATTATGCCGCCGATATCTGGCGCGATGGCCGCACAGATCGTCCCCTCACCGATACTTTGAACTCCGGCTATCCGGCCCGCCTCATCGCAGACGCCATTGGCGCCACCGGTCCCGTCCTTGCGCTCGACGCCGCTTGCGCCTCCTCGCTCTACGCCCTCGAAATCGCCTGCCGCAAACTCGCCGCCCACCAGATCGACATTGCCGCCGTCGCCGGCGTCAACGCCGCTGACAATCTCATCCTCCATATCGGCTTCAGCGCCCTGAAGGCGCTCAGCCCCACAGGCCGCTCACGCCCCTTCATCGAAGGCGCAGACGGCCTCGTCCCGTCTGAAGGCGCCGCCGCCGTCATCCTCAAGCGGCTATCGGATGTGAAGAAGGGCGAAACGGTCCACGGTGTCATTCGCGGCATCGGTCTCTCGAATGATGGCCGCCGCAAGGGCCTTCTCGCGCCAGACGCCACCGGCCAGGCCGAAGCCATGCGCCGCGCCTATGCTGGCGGGGACATTGATCCTGACACGGTTCAGTTCCTCGAATGCCATGCCACCGGCACCCCTGTGGGTGACGGCGTGGAGGTCGCCTCCTCCGCCAGCATCTTCGGCGCGCGCCGCCTTCCCGCCGGTTCGCTCAAGGCCAATACCGGTCACCTGATCACCGTCGCCGGCCTCGCCAGCGTGCTGAAACTCACGGCCGCGATGCGCCGCGAAACGCTTCCCGCGATGCCGCTGGACGGCAAGCTGCTGCCGGCCCTCGCCGGTGACGGCCTCACCCCCCTTGCTGATCCCGAACCCTGGCACCGCGCCAATGCCCCCCGCCGCGCCGCCATCAGCAATTTCGGCTTCGGCGGCAACAATTCCCACCTCATCCTCGAACAGCACGAACCCCGCACCCGCGCCGTCAAGGGCGCGAGCCTCCCACCGCTCCCGGAGGCAGACGACATCGTCATCTGCGGCATCGGCCTGCTCGCCGGGCCGGATCGCGGCGAACGCGCCGTCCTCCGCCGTCTGATGAGCGCCCCGCTCCAGGCCGCGCCCGCGACTGCCGAAGTTGCCGCAGATCCCGTCCGCGCCCGCACCCCGCCTGCAGATCTCCTGCGCGCTGAGCCCCAGCAGCTTGCCATCTTTGAAGTAGCGACCCTGGCGCTGGAAGGCATCGCCCGCCCCGCGCCGGAAGCCTGCGGCGTGTTCACCGGTGTCGCCTCCGCCAATGACAGCGCCCGCTGGCTGCTGCGTGAGCGGGTCGCCTCCGAAAGCAGCGTCCCACCAGAAGCGCTTAGCGCCATCGCCCCGCCCCTCGTCGCCGCCGATGTCCTTGGCGCCATGGCCAACATGACGGCCAACCGCCTCACAGTGTCGGAAGATTTCCGGGGCCGGGGCTTCGCCATCGCCGCAGACGAAGCCTCAGGCCTCGCCGCTCTGGACACCGCCTGTGACGCGCTCCGCCAAGGCACGCTCGATCTCGCCATCGTCGCGGCGGCAGACTTTGCCACCGAAACCGTCACCGTCTCCCACATGAATGCGCGCCCGGCTGATCTCGCCGCCGCCCTCGTCCTCAAACGCCGCAAGGACGCTGAAGCCGCGGGCGACCCCATCCTCGGCACGGTCAGCGCCCTCACCTGGTCCCCCGCCAAAACCCCAGCCTCCCCCACGCTCACAGAGGCAGCTTATGGCAGCGCGCCGGTCGCAGACGCCCTCTTCGACCTTGCCGCCCGCCTCGCCCTTGCTGCGCGCGGCCTCGCGCCAGACGCCACCGAAACCATCGCCGCGCCCTGCCTCGCCGATCCTGTCCCGCCCCTCACCGTCAGCGCCGGCGCCGTCTCCGCCACGCTCACCCCCGCCCCCGTCCGCCCCTCGCCGGACATACTGCGCCCCACGCCGCATCTCTTCTGGGCTGCTGCCGCCAGCCGCGCCGCCCTCGGCAAAAAGCTCACCACCGGCAAAACCGGCGGCAAGGGTAAACACCGTATCGCCCTCCTCGCCGCCGATACCGACAAGCTCCGTGAACTGTCAGATACCGCCGCCACTGCCCTCGCCGCAGACATCGCCCCCAAAGGCGATGGCATCTTTTATGGCCAGGGCGACCCCGACGGCGAACTTGCCTTCGCCTTCACGGGTTCCGCCGCCTCCTACCCCCGCATGGGGCGCGGCCTCCTCGCGGCTTTCCCGGAAGTCGCCGCAAAGCTCGCCGGCATCCCCGCCGCGCAGGCGATGACGCCTCTGCTCGCCAAATCCAGCCTCACCGAGTTCGAACAGCTCTGCGCCGTCAGCCTGCTGACCCAAGCCCATGCCATCCTCCTGCGCGAGGTGCTTGGCCTCCAGCCCACGGCCGCCCTCGGCCTGTCGCTCGGCGAAAGCAACGCCCTCTTCGCCTTCGGCTACTGGAAGGACATGGGCGCCCTGCTGGAAGACATCTCCAATGCCGCCATGTACGAACGCCATCTCGGCGGAGACTTCGAAACGGCGAAAGAAGCCTGGGGCCCGAACGTGCCCACAGACTGGACCAACTGGCGCCTGCGCGCCCCCATCGGTCAGGTGCGCAAGGCCGCCGCCGCCCACCCGAATGTAGAGATCACGATCATCTATTCGGATATGGACTCGATGATCGGTGGCCCGGCGGATGCCTGCCGCGCGGTCGCCGAATCCCTCGGCAAGGGCGCCGGCGCGTTGATGCACCAGCATCTCATCGTCCATGCCAGCGCCATGGCCCCCTTCGCGGAGAAATGGCGCGAGCTTCATACCCGCCCCGTCTCCCGCGTTGAAAACGGCCCCCGCCTCTACGCCAACGCCATCAACGCCGCCTACGCGCCCAGCAAGGCCAGGGTGGCTGACATGCTCACCCGCCAGGCCGTCACCACGGTCGATTTCCCCGCCACCGTCCGCCAGGCCTGGGAAGACGGTGTGCGGACTTTCGTGGAACTCGGCCCCCGCGACTCCCTCACCCAGTCCATCCGCCTCACCCTGAAAGACAAGCCCCATCTTGCCATCGCGGCGGACGAGATCGAGAGCGCAGACCTCGCCCAGATCGCCCGTCTCGCCGCCACCCTCTTCGCCGCTGGCCATCCCATCCGTATCGAGATGGTCGCAGGTCGCCTCGACGCGGCCCGCGCCCACCCCTGGCCCGCGCCCAAACCGCCCACCGTCACCCGCCCAGCGAAATACGCGCCTCCCAAAGTACCCCCACGCGCGAAACCCGCTGCTCCCGCAAACTCAACCGGCGCCGTCATCCCGCCCGCGCCCACGCTTCCCGCGCCGGTCTACACCCGCCTCGCCCCCCGGCCTGCTCCCTCTTCTGGCCCGATCCCCTTCCCGCCCCCGCCGGGCACCCGCCAGCCAGCCCCTTCACAAGGTGTCACCCAGCCCCCGCCCACCAGCATCGTCTCCGGCCGCCAGCCCCTCGCCAAGCGCGCGCCCAGCGGCAAGGCATGGGACCGCCCAGCCATCGAAGCGGCCTCGCGCGGCCCCATGTCCGCCTTCTTCGGCGAGGCGTTCGCCGCGCAGGATCAGTACGCCCGCAATGTCCGCCTGCCTGCCCCGCCCCTGCTGCTGGTAGACCGGATCACCGGCATCGACGCGGCCCCGCTCGTCGATGGCAAGGGCGTCATCTGGACCGAGACGGACCTCACCGCCGATCACTGGATGATGCAGAATGGCCGCATCCGCCCCGGCCCGCTGATCGAGTGCGGACAGGCAGACCTCACCCTCATCGGCTGGATGGGCGCAGACCTGCGCAACAGGGATGAGCGTGTCTACCGGCTTCTCGGCTGCGAGATCACCTTCCATGAAGGCGGCCTCCCTGAGGCGGGCGACACGCTGAAATTCCAGATCGAGATCACCCAGCACGCCACCTTTGCTGGTGTACGGATGTTCTTCTTCCAGTATGACTGTGAAGCAGGTGGCCGCCGCGCCTTTTCCGTGCGCCAGGGTCAGGCAGGCTTCTTCACAGATCAGGAACTCGCCTCCGGCAAGGGTGTCGTGTGGGACGCCGCCAGCGAGCCGCCGCCCACCGCCAGCCCCGCGCCCATCGAAACCGCGCGCGCCAGCGCAAAGCGCGCCTTCCACGCTGACGACGTCTCCGCCTTCCGCCGGGGCGACGCCTTCGCCTGTTTCGGCCCCGGCTTCGAATTTTGCGCCGCCCATTCCTTCCCGCCGCATCTGCCAAACGGCAATCTCTCCTTCTTTGATGATGTACCCGAATTTGATCCGCAGGGCGGCCCCTGGAAGCGCGGCTATCTGAAGGCCCGCGCCGCCACGCCGAAAGACGCATGGTTCTATGAGGGCCATTTCCATAACGATCCCTGCATGCCGGGCACGCTGATGGCTGAAGCGGCCGTCCAGGCGCTGGAGTTTTATGCCGCCGCCCTCGGCCTCACGCAGGAACGCGATGGTTACGTCTTCGAGCCTGTGCCCGGTGAAACAGCCAAATTCATCTGCCGGGGTCAGGTCATTCCGGATACGGATCACGAGATCACCTATGAAGTTTTCATTGATGAAGTGATCGAGGGCGAAACGCCCAAAGTCTTCGCCGCCCTGCTGGCGCGCAGCGATGGGAAAAAGGTGTTTTACTGCCCCCGCTTCGGGGTACAGCTGCGCCGCCAATGGCCTGCCCCGCGCGTCTCGCCTTTGCCCATCCGCACAGGCCCGCAGAAGGAAAGCCGGGGCGACTATGCTGCCCTGCTCGACTGCGCCAATGGCGCGCCTTCCTCCGCCTTCGGAGAAATGTACCGCCGCTTCGATACGGAAGGCAAAGTCCCCCGCCTGCCCCAGCCGCCCTATCATATGATGTCGCGCGTCGTCGCCGCCACGGACCGTCCCGGCGTGCGCCGCCCCGGCGCCACCATCTCTGCGGAATACGACATCCCGCCCGACGCCTGGTATTTCGCAGATAACAAGAACGGGGAGATGCCCTTCTCCGTCCTCTCCGAAATCGTGCTCCAGCCTTGCGGCTGGCTCGCCAGCCATTGTGGCTTTGCGCTGGATGGTGGCGATCGCTTCCGGAACCTTGAAGGCGATGGCCGCGTCTATCGCACCCTCAGCCCCCGCGATGGCACAATCTGCGTCGACACCACCCTCTCCTCCTTCTCCAAGGTCGGCCCGATGACGATCGTGGCCTTCGATCTGAAAGCCCGCCTCAAGTCAGGTGAGCCGGTGATGGATCTGATGACCCGCTTCGGTTTCTTCCCGGCGCAGGCTCTCGTGCGTCAGGCCGGGCTCGGCGCTGGCCAGGTAGACAAGTCCTGGCTCGAACTTCCCGGTGAGGCCCAGGATCTCACGCCGCGCGATCCCCGGCTCGCCGCCGGCCAGCTTCGCATGCTTGACCGCGTGGACTATTTCGATCCCGCCGGCGGCAAGGCCGGTCTCGGCCTCGCCCGCGCCAGACAGCTCATCGATCCCTATGCCTGGTACTTCAAGGCCCACTTCTTCGGTGATCCAGTTCAGCCCGGCTCTCTCGGCCTTGATGCCCTCGTCCAGCTCCTGATCCGCGCCAGCCTCCTCAAGGGCATCGGCAGCGGCGCCGCCACCCATATCGAAACCCTCGCGGCCGACATGCCGGTGAAATGGTCCTATCGCGGTCAGGTCACGCCGGAGAAGAAAGAGGTCACCACCGTCATGGAGATCGTTGAGGTCTCTGGCGACGCCCGGCGCCGCATCGTCACCGGCCGCGGGTCTCTCTGGTGCGATGGTCTGCGCATCTATGAGGCAAGTCCCATCTCGGTCGCCTTCACCAGCGGGGGCTGATCCGCGCGGCTCGGTGGCCTGTGGATAACCTGTCCGAAACTGTCCGGATTTGTCCGAAAATGTCCGGAAGCTGTCCCGATGTGTGCCCTCCGTGTCCGCGCGTGTCCGCGCGTGTCCGGAAATGGCCCCGGAATGTCACGGGTTTGCCGGCGTTTTTCACGGCCGGCTGCAGGATAGTTTCGTCCGGATACGGCATATCTTCACGCCGCCTGTCCCCGGTTTTGTGCTGTCTAATCTGCAGCGCCTCGGCCCCGCCCGCCAATCCTTATCCCCCATCGCGCCCGCGCCTTATCCGCCGGGGTGGCTAGGCCGGTTAGGCTTGTATCCTCCTTCACCGGCACTTTTTTAGCCCAAATCAGAAAAGGATCACCGCGCATACGAATGAAATGATCCCCGTCCTCCGCCCATCTCCAAGAATTTCCAAGGCCAATACTCTCTGACCACGAATAAGCCTTCAGATATTCTCTCCACAGGCGAAGGAATCGCACGCTCGACTTGCCCCCGCCAGATCTTCCATCATCAAAGACCTCGCCGGCAGCCTCTCACCCCTCCCCAAAAAGGAAGAATAATCGAATTAAAACAAACCTCTGAACTCGGCCGTTTCACGCGCTGACGGTTGCCCGAATATTAATGCCTCGTATTGCCGCTCATGCAGTATTGTGGCTTTACTTCCTGTAGTGTCAGGGGACGGTGAGGCATGATCCATAATCCCGGGTCAGGCCACCAGAGGCGGAAGAATGTCGGTCGACTCCAGCCAGTCGGGTCTCAAAAGCGTGCTATCTGCACGGCGCTACTGCCGCGCTGAAGGCGCGGTATTGCCGTTTCTTCCCTATGGTCTTGTCCCCGTCCTCGGCCTCGCTGCCCTGCTGCTGTTCGGCTGGTTGGTGCTCGCCGTCACTGCAGTTCAGGGCACTGCCCGCGCCGCTGCCGAACGGGCACTGGCCGAGACCGGCGAAGGCTGGGCCAAAGTCCGCGCCTCCGGGCAATGGATCACCGTTGAAGGCAACCCGCCCAGCGCTGAAGCGGGTCAGCGCGCCCTCACCGCCGTGCGCAATGCCACCTCGCAAACCTGGCTCGGCAGTGCCCGCCCGGTCACCCGCGTCACGGCAAACTTCTCCGCCAGCACGCCCGCTCAGGCCAATTCGATCACCACCTCTCCTGCGGTCTCGGCAGATCCCGAATTCCTCTTTCGCCTCACCGCCGGCACCCTCACGCTGAATGGCCATGTCCCCACAGAGGCGCTGAAAACCGCACTCGGAACCCGGGCGGAAAGCCTCAAATCGCCCGGCCATCTACAGGATGTGATCAACCGGATGACGGTCACCAATGGCCCCTCGCCGACGGGCTTTGACACGGTTGCCGAGCGCGGCATCGACACGCTCGCCCAGTGTGAAACCGGCACCGCCAGTTTCTCGGCGCTCACCTTCAATTTCCGCTGCCAGGCCGATGACGATAAGGTCGCAAGCATTGGTGCGGCAGTGAATGCCGGCCTCCCCCTGGGGGCCTTTGGAACCGTGGAAATTCTTCCAATTCAAGCGGTTGCCAGCTGTGAGGAAGAGCTTTCCCACCTTCTGGAAGCTGCCCGTATCGAGTTCACCCCAGGCAGCACGGTGCTGAACGTTGCCAGCGGCCCCGTCCTCGATCTGGCCGCTCGCGCCGCCGCCGACTGTCCCGGCACCCTCCGCGTTGAGGGGCATACGGACAATACCGGCAACCCCGCCTTCAACGACCAGCTCAGCCTGCGCCGGGCCGAAGCCGTCCGCGCCGCCATGATCGCGCGGGGCGTGCCTCCCGAAAGGCTCCTAGCTGCCGGATTTGGCCAAAGCCAGCCCGTCGGCGACAACACCACAGAAGACGGACGTGCCCGTAATCGCCGGATAGAAATACGAATTGTCAGGCCAGACGAATGAGCCGGCTGATGCCCCCTAACGCGCCCACCGGCGGAGAGTGACTATGTGGTTCCTGCTTATCCAGATTTTCTTCTTCATGTGTGTCTCCGCAGCATTGGGGGCCGCTCTCGCCTGGTGGTATCTGCGCCGGCGCTTCATCGATGTGACCGAAACCCATGCCGAACTTACCCGGCAGGTGGAGACAGCCATCGCCGATGGCCGCGCCCTCAAACGCGAGGATGTAGACGCCAGCCTGGCAACGGCGCTGGCCGCTTACCAGCCGCCCCAGCCGGATTTCGAGCCCCTCCAGAGCCGCCTGCTGCTGCTGGAGCAACAGCTTGCCGCGCCCGATCCGGCTCTCGGCTCGATGAAAGACCGGATCGGCACAATCGAACAGGCCGTTTCCACAATCTCCGCTTCCATTGCCTCGCTGCGCAGCATTCACCTCGATGCCATCTCCCAAGGCATCCGCGACGTCGCCCAGCGTGTGGACGGCATCCAGATGCCAGATGTCGACAGCGTCAATGCGCGCGTCACCTCCCTCGCCGAAGCAGTCGCCAGCAATCGGCCAGATCTTGCCCCCCTGCAGGACCGCCTCGGCGCGCTCGAAGCCGCGATTGCCAACTTCCGCATCCCCGAAGTCGACCTCGGCCCCGTCCATAGCGGCCTTGCGCGGCTCGATCTCAGCCTGTCGGAACTTCAGCCGCCCGAAGTCGATCTGCGGCCCATCGAGACCCGCCTGTCCAAGCTGGAAGAGCTTCTCGACACTCTTGATACCAAAGACAATTTCACCGCCCTCGCCGGCGATGTCGCGGTTCTGGCCGCAGAACTTTCCGCCGTCTCCGGCGAAGTTGTGAATGTGGCCGCAGATGTCAGCCGGATGTCCGGCGATGTCACCAAAGTCTCGGGCGATGTTGTCAAAGTCGCAGGAGAAGTCGGCTCTGTCGGCCAGGCAATTGCCCGTATTGAACTCCCCGAAATGCCTGACCTTGACCCGCTCCACAGCCGGCTTGCGGCGCTCGACGCGTCTCTTTCGGACCGTTTCGCCTTGGTGCAGGAACGCATTGCCGCGAACACGCCGCTCAACGATGCCCTGATCGGCACACTGGCCGCCATAGAGTCTGACCTCGAAGTCGTCGCCTCCCGCCGCGGCCCCGATCTGGAGCCGCTGTTTGTTCAACTCGCCTCCCTGGACACTTCCATCGGAACGATCCGCAACGAACTGCGCGGACAAAACAGGTTGGAACCGATCGAGCGCCGCCTGCTCGCCATTCAGGAAGCGGTCCACAATCCGCCGCCGGGCGAAGTCTCTCGCGAGGATCTGACAGCGCTGGAAGACCGGCTGACCTCGATCGAATATGGCATCACGGCCCTGCACCATATGCTCCGCGGCCGCGGAGACAGTGCCCGCTCGGACGCTGCAGACAGCCACCGTCCACGCGTTGAAACGGCAGCGACGGAAGCGCGCCCCACGCCCCGCACAACCCGGTCTCTCCCCACTGCGGAAATGCAGGCTCTGACCAGCCGCCGCGCCGAAGCCATCGCCAAGGCCCGCAAACCCGACGACCAGGCAAACCTGCTGACCCACGCCGCCTTCGGCGAAGGCGATGACCTTGCCCAGATCATCGGTGTTGGCCCCATCCTCACCGAGCTGCTGCATGAAGTGGGCGTGTTCTATTTCTGGCAGATTGCCGAGTGGACGGATGACGACGTGGCCTATGTCGATGAAAAACTGCTGCATTTCAAAGGCAGGATCGAACGGGACGACTGGGTCGGGCAGGCAAAAGAGCTCGCCGAAATGCCCGGCTCTGCCCCCCGCCCGGAAGCCAGCTGAACTGACCTTGCGGAACGGGTTGGCGAGGCAAGCTCCCGCCGCCTAATCTGCCGCCGGAACAAGGCGGCATCGCTACCCATAAGGGAGACCCTATTATGCTCGAAGGCATCCGCGTCATCGAATACGCAACCTACATGGCCGCGCCCGGCGCTGGCTGTATCCTGCGGGACTGGGGCGCCGATGTCGTCAAGATCGAGCCGCCTGGCGGCGATCCCATCCGCCTCTTCTTCCGCACCATTGGCACCGATTATCCCGATAATCCGGTGTTCGATTTCGACAATCGGGGCAAGCAATCAATCATCATCGACACCAGCAAGCCGGAAGGCCAGGCACTCATCCGCGAAATGGTGAAAGACGCCGATGTGTTTCTCACCAATGTTCGCCCCGGCGGCCTTGCCCGCTCCGGGCTGGACTATGACTCGCTCAAACAGCTGAACCCGAAACTCGTTTACTGCTCCCTTTCCGGCTACGGACTTGAAGGTCCGGATGCGGATCGTCCGGGCTTTGACATTGCCAGTTTCTGGAGCCGCACCGGCGTGGCTAACCTGACCATTCCAAAGGGCGGAGAACCCTTCCCTCTGCGGACCGCCTTTGGGGATCACACGACTTCCATCGCGGCCGCCGCAGGCATCTGCGCGGCGCTGGTGGAAGCTCAGCGCACCGGGAATGGCCGCCTCGTTGAAGCCTCCCTCTTCCGCACCGGCCTCTACACCATGGGGTCCGATCTTGCCATCCAGCTTTTCTTTGGCCGCGTTGCTTCCACCAAGGGGCGGCATGAGCAGAACGTCCCCATCTCGAACTTCTATCAGAGCAAGGATGAAAAATGGTTCTGCATCGTGGCCCGGCAGGGCGAGACGGACTGGGCGCCGCTCTGCCGCGTTATCAACCGGCCGGAACTTGCTACCGATCCGCGCTTCAACAATGCCAAAGGTCGGCGCGCGAATAATGCAGAGGTGGTGAACCTTCTCGACGCCGGCTTCGGCGCTTACAAAATGGAGGAATTGGCTGGACGACTGGATGCTGAGTCCATTGCCTGGGCGCCAGTGCAGACTTTGGCTGAGGTTGCAGCCGATCCGCAGGCCCATGCCGCCGGCGCC
Source organism: Hyphomonas polymorpha PS728 (assembly GCF_000685315.1). Taxonomy (GTDB): domain Bacteria; phylum Pseudomonadota; class Alphaproteobacteria; order Caulobacterales; family Hyphomonadaceae; genus Hyphomonas; species Hyphomonas polymorpha. The sequence goes on along the minus strand of NZ_ARYM01000037.1, from coordinate 4,196 downwards.
ATTGTTCAGACGCCGAGTTCAAAGGGCGATGGCTCAACTTACGCCTCGCCCGCCTCACCGGTACGCTTCCCTGGCGCAGATGATGGCCCGAAAGGCCCCTCCCCTGCACCGGGAGAACACACACGGCAGGTGCTCACCTCTCTCGGCCGGACCGAGGCCGATATAGAAACGCTCTACAAATCCGGCATTGTCTTCTGATAAAAAAAGGGGGCGCGAGATGACCTCGCGCCCCTTTTGATTTAATCGGTAGACGGTCTTTATTTCCCCTTGAACACAGGTGTCCGCTTCTCAAGGATCGCGTTGACGCCCTCGATGTGGTCATCGGTTTCGTGCATCAGCGCCTGCGACGCGGCCGACAGTTCCATGATGGTATCATAGGAGGCATTCGTCCCGTGCCGCATCAGCGTCTTGGCAAGGCGCAGCGCCTGAGGCGGCTGACCCGCAATCTTCTCCGCCATGGCCATCGCTTCATCCATCAGCTTGTCAGCCGGCACAACGCGGGACACGAGGCCCCATTCTGCTGCCGTCTTCGCATCAATGACGTCGCCCGTGAACAATAGTTCTGCGGCGCGGGAAGAGCCGATCAGGCGCGGCAGCAGCCAGGCGCCGCCATCTCCGGGAATGAGCCCCAGTTTCAGGAACGTCACGCCGAGTTTTGCCGTTTCTGAAGCAATCCGGATATCCGCCATGCAGGCGACATCACAGCCAAGGCCAATCGCTGGACCGTTGATGGCGGAAATCAGCGGCGTTTCCATATTATACAGGGAGCGGACGATCATGTGAATGTTGCGGCGATAGCCTTCGCGGATATCCGCCGGGCTGCCGCCAAACGCGCCCGTCTTTTCCTTCATCGCCTTCACGTCACCGCCCGCAGAGAATGCGCGGCCAGCGCCGGTCAGGACGGCGCAACGGATCTGCGGATCAGCCGCAATCTCGGCGCAGACGGCAGCCACTGCCGGGCCGTCCCCCTCCTGCCCGAGCGCGTTCATCATTTCGGGACGGTTCAGCGTCATCACGGCGATGGGGCCGCGTTTTTCCAACAGCAGAATGGACATGGGCGTTTCCTTTGGCGTTTGCGTGTTCAGTGAGTTTCAGACTTGGCCGTATGCCGGCTGCCCGGCGCGGGCGGCGTTGCGGGCGGCCCGGCGAAGCATTGCGCCTTGGACATCCAGTCAGCCGCCACGGAGCCGGTCACCTTCAGCGAGGTGTCGGCGATGTTGCGTGTCTGGGTGACAACCTGGCAAAACTCCTCGGCCCTGCCTTCAATCCGCTCGGCGTCGCTGGGTGAACCATGCGTCCAGATGGCGCCCGAGGGCGCCGTAAGGACCAGATAAGGCATCTCACCCGGCGGCTTTTCGCGGCGCGTGGCATAGGTCCACCCAAAGGTATTGACGCCGAGGGTTACGATATTGCCGATCCGGTCTTCATTCCGGCGCACGACGCCGAGATGGTCGTAGATTTCCTGTCCATGTGCCCATGTTTCCATCAGGCGCGCTGTGATCGAGGAGCGTGCGCTCATATCCGGTCCGGCCCATTTCAGGCGGGCCTTTGGATCGGCCGACGCAAAACGGTCCGCCGTCTCTTCAAACTGCTTCTCCCACTCGGCCACCAGAGCAAAGCCATCGAGACCGGCCAGCACCTGGCTTTCATAAGCCCGCATGGATTTGCCGGAACTGGCCATCGTCTTCAGATGATGAACCAACTCGGCTTCGTCCGCCAGCTGAAGATAGGCCATCCAGTTCCAGAAGTGCAGATGCTGGAGCACATCATGAATGCCCCAGCCCTTGAACTGCGTCGGCTCGGCATAGCGGATCGGCGCTGTGGCTGAAACCAGCGCGTGCAGCGCCCGGCTTTCGGCCCTGAAATCTTCCGCCTGCTGCATGGCTCAGAGATCCCCCTTGAGGTCTTTCATCACGCCGGAGAAATCGAGGCCATCAAAGCCGCGCTCGGAGAGGTTCTGGTAGATGCTCTCGGCGAGTTCCCCGAGGCGGATGTCAGCGCCCGCCGCCTTGGCAGCGTCCGCGGCCAGATGCAGGTCTTTCAGCATCATCGCGACGGCGAAGCCGGGCTTGTAATCGCGGTTGGCTGGTGACGTCGGCACCGGGCCCGGCGCAGGGCAATAGCTCGTCATCGACCAGCACTGGCCGGAGGAAACAGACGAGATGTTGAAAAAGGTCTGCGCATCAAGACCCAACTTTTCGGCGAGGTTAAACGCCTCGCAGGTGCCAATCATGGAAATGCCGAGCAGCATGTTATTCGCAATCTTCGCCGCCTGGCCGTTCCCTGCCGCGCCGGCATGGAAGATATTCTTGCCCATCCCTTTCAGGATAGGTTCGGCCAGTTCGTAAGCGATTCTGGTTCCGCCCGCCATGAAAGTCAGTGTGCCCGCCTCTGCTGCCGCGGTGCCGCCGGAGACAGGCGCGTCGATCATCATGAAACCCGCCTCTACCGCCTTCTCATGAGCCTCCCGCGCATCGGTGACGGCAATGGTCGAACAGTCGATAAACAGAATGCCTTGCTGGGCATGTTCAGCGACGCCGTCTGCGCCGAAATAGACACCCAGGACATGCTTGCCGGCCGGCAACATCGAGACGACAACATCCACACCGTTCACCGCATCTGCAATCGAGATCGCTGCGCGGGCGCCTCGCTCTGCGGCCGCCGCGACAGCGTCCGCACTCAGATCAAATGCGGCTACCTCATGATGGGCCTTGACCAGGTTGGCGCACATGCCTGCGCCCATATTGCCAAGGCCGATGAAAGCGATCTTCGCCATGATGTATCCTCCTGCAGCGCCAGCTGCTTATTTGTCTTCGAATTTCGCCGCGCGCTTTTCGCTGAACGCGGCCATGCCCTCTTTCTGGTCGGCGGTGCCGAACAGGCCCTGGAACAGGCGGCGCTCGAACTTGACCCCTTCCGTGGTCGGAAGTTCTAGCGCCCGGGCAACCATCTCCTTCGCCGCCATGATCGACGGGATGGAGAAGCCGGCAATCTCGTTGGCGGCAGCCAGCGCCACGTCCATCAGCGTGTCATGCGGCACCACGCGGGAAACGAGCCCGATCCGGTCTGCCTCTGCGCCATCGATCATGCGTCCGGTCAGCACCAGGTCCATGGCTTTCGCCTTGCCCACGGCCTTGGTCAGCCGGATCGATCCGCCCATGCCCGGCGTGACGCCGAGCTTGATCTCGGGCTGGCCGAACTTTGCCTTGTCTGACGCAATGATCATGTCGCACATCATCGCCAGTTCGCAACCGCCACCGAGCGCAAAGCCATTGACCGCCGCGATCACCGGCTTGCGGCAGGCGGCAAAACGGTCCCAGCCGGCGAAATAATCCTCGACATACATGTCGGAGAAAGACTGCGGCTGCATTTCCTTGATGTCGGCGCCTGCGGCAAAGGCCCGGCCCGCACCTGTCAGCACGCTGATGGCGATATCCCTGTTGCGGTCAATCGCCATGAAGCAATCGACAACCTCACGCATGATCTCTGCATTGAGGGCGTTGAGACTATCGGGACGGTTGAGCGTCACGACTGCCACGCGGCCCTTCTGCTCAAACTGGATCGTCTTGTATTCGGTCATCGGATTATCCCATTGTTGGAATGACGAACGCCTGGTCGCCGATATCGCCTTCGGGCCAGCGCTGGGTCACGGTCTTGATCTTGGTGTAGAAGCGCACGCCCTCGGGGCCGTGCTGGTTGGTGTCTCCGAAGGCAGAGCGCTTCCAGCCGCCAAAGGTGTGATACGCCACAGGCACCGGGATCGGCACATTCACGCCCACCATGCCGACATTCACCTGCGCCGCAAACTCGCGCGCGGCGCGGCCATTGGAGGTGAAGATGGCGCATCCGTTCCCATACTGATGGTTTGAAGGCAGCGCGGCGGCCTCTTCCAGCGTTTCCACCCGCATTACTTGCAGCACCGGGCCGAAGATTTCTTCCTGATAGGATTTCATGGACGGCTTCACATTGTCGAACAGGTTCGGGCCGATGAAGTATCCGCCCTCATTGCCCTGCAGCTTGAGCCCGCGGCCGTCCAGCAGAAGGCTCGCGCCCTCATCCACGCCCATCTGGATATAGCTTTCGACCTTCGCCTTGTGCGCGGCGGAAACAACCGGCCCGTAATGAGCTTCAGGATCTGTCGAAACGCCGACTTTGAGCGCGCGGGCAGCCTCAAGCATCCGCTCGACAAACTCGTC
>NZ_ARYM01000036.1 GCF_000685315.1 Hyphomonas polymorpha PS728 | reverse complement strand
CCCGCCGCTGTCGGCGGGTCCCAGCCTGTCGAACATTTCCGTCAGCTGAGCTTCCGGAAGGGATCGCGGCAGGCCGAGGGCAAGCGCCAGGCGTCGACGGATAAGGCTGGCATAGCCCGGTGCCATCTTCATTTCCCGCCGCGCCATGGTTACCAGGCCAGCCGTATTGTCTGCCAGCGCCTGCTTGCCCAGCGCAATGGCGCGCGCCTCACGTGCGGGCGGACCAAAGCGCACAACCGCCGCCCAGCCAAGCAACAGCGCGCTCGCCAGCGCCACCAGCGTCGCACCGATATAGGGCACGCTGAACAGCATCTTCAGCAGGTTTTCTGATCGGGCAAATCCGTGAAGCGTTGCGTCCATCAGGATCGGCTCGTTTTGGGAGGAGCGCAGATGGTTCACCAGCCGCGTGGCAAAGACAGCGTTCTCCACGCGGGCAAGGCCGAATGTGCTGATCATGTCCGGATCGCTGAGAATATAAAGGCCCCGTCCCGGATCATACGCCACCAGCGCGCCCTGCGCGGTGCCCACCACGGTTTCCAGCGCCGCCGACCGGATTAGCTGCAGCCGCACATCCGGTTTAACAGCGCCCGGTTCGAATGTGCCCCGAACTTCAACAGAAGGGGCAATGCGCAGGATCTCGGCGTCCGGGTAAATGGTCCGTAGGCGGTCGTTCAGGTCGCGGGCATCAATGAAGCGAGTGTCCGCCTGGCGGGCCGGGTTCAGCGGGTCCGCCCGGCCATACCATTTGGGCAGCACGACCAGTGCCGGCAACTGAAAGCCCGTCTCTTCGATCACGTCGAACTTGCCGTAGGCGGGCAGGGTGACGATCATCAGCCCCCAGTCGCGTGTTTCCAGATTGCGTTCCAGGCGGGAGACGCTGACCGGATAGCCCTGCGCCTCCATCAGGCGCACGAAACCGTTATAGCCCAGCGCAGAGGTCGAATAAGGATGGTCGCCTGCCTGGTTCCGGTCGCGCAGCTCCGGCGCCCAGCCCGCCATCACCATGACTCCGCCGAAAGAAAATACGGCAATCGCCATAAGGATCGCCACCACGCGGGCCGAGAAGGGAGACTCGCTCTGCCTGCTCATGCCCAGCCCTCGCCGAAGGCAAAGTCCTCATAGCTGCGCCGCGCGCTCTGCCAGCCTTCGGCATCCACGTCGCGCCCGCCGAAAAAGCTGTTCTCCACAATCTGGATGATCGGCCTCAGCGCCCGGCGCGCCCGGTCGGGCAGGCTGCCAAGTCCGGCAATTTCCCGCGCCGTCAGCGATGTCGGCACGCCGCCCTCCAGCCGCTCCTGCACATCCTCGATCGACCGGAACAGCAGCAGGTGAACCGCTTCGGCAAACCGCCCGTCGCGGGCCAGCGCGTCGGCCTCCTCCAGCAGGGAGCGCGCGCGATCGGCATCAGGCCGGATGTCGGTCAGCACATCGTCAACCGCTTTGACCTTTTCCTTCCGCGTGAAGCCGAGCCACATCCGGATCGCTTCGCCAAACAGGAAATAGAGAAGCCCCAGAATGACAGCGCCAGCGGCAATCCAGAAGATCAGTTTGAACAGCGGCCCAAGGGCCTCGAGAAATTCGCCGATGGCCCGTATCCAGCCCGGGGGCTCGCGCGGTTCTATCTCGATATCGGCCTGTTCCGGGCGGGCAAGCTGCAGGTCGCCGTCCCGCAGATAGGCCCTATGCGCTCTCTCCACGGCGCTGACATCGGTGCCGACGCTGCTGCCGTTATAGTCGGTCTCATATCCGTAATCATCGTAATATTCCGGATCGGCCTCGTCGCTGTATTCAGTTGGCGGCGCAGCGCTGGGGGGGCGGTTCTGAGCAAGCGCCGGCGCTCCCACAAAGAGGAAGACACTTGCGGCCAGAGCGAGCGCGCTGGACCTGACGAGTGACACCACTCAACCACCCTCCTGCCGACATCCCAGGAATGTCCTTTCGGCAACTATTTCAGAGCTTTCCGGCCGCTTCAATGTCTGTTTCCGTCCCGGCTGATGTTAGCGGCGTAATGCGCCGGACAGGCCAATTCTGGGCGCTGCGGCGGCGGTTTGAGGTCATTCCGCCTTATCCGGCTCCGGCGGCTGCCCGCTATCCCCGGATCAGGGGGCAGGCACAGCCGCCGCGCCGGTGGCATGCGCGCAGGCGCGCGCTGTCAGCGCCATAATGGTGAGGGTCGGGTTCTGGATGCCCTGCGAGGGCAGGGCGGCACCATCGGTGACATACAGCCCCGGCATCGCCCAGCATTCATTGTGCGGTGTCAGAACGGAAGTCTGCGTATCGCTGCCCAGCCGCGCGCCGCCACACTCGTGCACAGACGTGCCCGGTGGGGCGGCCCGGTCCGGCCGCACCAGCACCTTGGCGCCAATCGTGTCGAACAATTCGGTGAGCGCGGTGGACATCGACGCGGCCAGCGCGCGTTCCCGCTCGCCCCACTGCATCTCGATGCGCAGCAAGGGCGCGCCCCATTTGTCGGTTTTCACCTTCGACAGCGACACGCGGTTCTGCGGGGCCGGCGCGCTTTCGCCGAAGGCCACGGCGGTGGTCCAGGAGCCTGTGACATTCACGGTGGCATATAGCTGGACGCCATATCCCCGGTCGCGCGGATTACCGCCAGCCCTCAGATCGAACCGGGGAAGATACACGCAGCGTCCTGCCTCCACCTCGGGACTCATCGGCAGCGCAGGGCTCACGCCTTCAGCCTTCACCATCACATGGTCGGTCAGATACCCGCCCAGCGCCGGCAGCTGATCAGACAGCGACCCCTCCGGCGTGCTGGAGTTCAGCAGGATGCGCGTCGACTCCAGCGAGGAGGCGCAGAGAAACACAAGCGGCGCCTCGGCAGTTTCCCGCTGGCCCGTCAGCGGGTCCAGCCATTCCACACCGCTGACGCGCCCATCCGGCCCCGCCAGCACGCGCTGCGCCAGTGCATGGGCGCGCAGCGTCAGATGGCCCGTTTCCTCGGCGATCCGGGCGAAATTCACAGGCGGGGCATACCGGCTCAACATGGCCGGCGCCTCCGGCCAGGCAGAGCGGATACTTTCAAACAGCACGTTTTCAGACGCGCTGGGGGCAATCGCCTGCGTAATCACGCTGTCGGGAATGTAGCCGATGCCTTCCTGCGCGCCGGTCAGGTGCAGGCGGCGCTCCACCTGCTGATACCATGGCTCCAACTCGCCGATCCCGAATGGCCAGGGGCTCGGGCTGTCCGTTTTTGGGCCCAGATCGGTTTCGCCGAAGCGATAATACTGGCGGCCGTGCCCCGGCACGACCATGCGCCCGCCCACGCCGTGAGACCTGATCCAGTTGAACGGCTTGTCCGGCGGCGTCTCGTAAGGGTGGTCCTTGTCGTCCACAAATCCATCCGGCTTCTGCACCCAGGCGAAACATTCGGTCTGAACCGGCTGGCGCACGCGGCCGACGCCCCGCAACACCTTCATGGCGGCATTGATCGCGCGTGGCGGCAGAACCCTGGCCAGCCTCGGGTCAGAAACGCTGCCGATGGTGGCGGCCACGCTCTTGCTGAGCGGTTTTTTCCAGAACGGGTATTTGCTACCAGCGTCCAGCAACAGCACGGACAGGCCCCGCTCGCAAAGCAGCGCAGCCGCAAGCCCTCCGGCGGCGCCTGCGCCCACCACGATTGCGTCATACTTAGCCGTCATGAGTGTCCCACTCTGATTACTCCGTCCCGGCGGAGATTACAGCTTTGCACGATTCATGCATGTTAGGGGCAAGAGAGAAAGCAGGCCGCCTGCCTTCCACTGAAAAATTGATTGATCGATATGAACATTAACCACCCGCCACCCTCCGATAAGCCCTCGCCAGCTCCTGTTGGCGCTGTTGAGCGGCTGCTGTCTCGCCGCTCCGGCCCTCTGGGCTTTGGAACCGGCCTCCTGCACCAGATTGACGATCCCGCCTCTGCCGTTCGCCTCCTCCGTCAGGCGCATGAGCAGGGCATCACCTATTTCGACACCGCGCGCCTCTATGGCGAAGGGCGCTGCGAAGGGCTGCTGGGCGAAGCTTTCGCGCAAATCCGCGGCGAGGTCATCCTTGCTACCAAGGTGGGTATCCTTCCGCCCGCGCGTGACCTTGCCATCCGCCTGAAAGGCAAGCTGGCCGCCACCCTGCGGCGGTTGCCGCCGCTGCGCGGCGTTGTTCCGCCACCCGCCATTCGATGGCCGGAATTTGGCGTGTTTGATCCTGCCCGGATGCAGGTCAGCCTTGAGACCAGCCTGCGGGAACTGCGCACCGATCATGTCGATCTGCTGCTGCTGCACGAATGCACGCTGGAAGATGTGCGCCGCGCTGAGGTTCTGGATTTTGCCGAACAGACTGTGCGGCAGGGAAAGGCCCGCGCCTGGGGGGTGGCCCCTGCGCCAGACGCCATGCTCGCCATCGCCGCCAGTGGCTCGCCCTATGGCGATGTCGCTCAGTTCGATGCGGCGCTTCACCCGGCCTTCGCCTGTTCGCCCTCCCTGACGATCACCCATTCCTGCCTTGGCACCCGTTTTCAGGAAACCTTGTTCCGGCTGAGCCAGGACGCGCAGCTGAAAGACCACTGGTCCGGCGCGCTCGGAATGGAGGCGACCACAGCCAATGTGGCGCAGGGTTTCCTTGCCTATGCGGTTTGGCAGAATCCAACGGGCCTGGTCCTGTTCTCCACAACCCGTCCTGAGCGTCTGCGTCCCAATCTCGACGCGGCCACCCTCATCACCACGCCGGATCAGGCAGCGGCCATCGCCGCGCTGATCGCAGCAGAATGAATGGACAAGCGCCGGCCAGCGCATATCTAGAGCGCTCAAACGGACAAAGGGTGCCGACCATGGACAAGGCTGAGGTCTACCGCCAGCTCAAGGAAGAAATCGACAGCGTCGTGGCTGGGGAAACATCCGATACCGCCCGCTATGCGTCGGCCGCCTGCCTGCTCACCCAGGCCTTCAAGCCGCGCTTCTTCTGGACCGGCTTCTACCTGGTAGATCCTCTGAAGCCGCAGGAACTCGTCGTCGGCCCCTATCAGGGCACGCTCGGCTGCTTGCGCATTCCCTTCGGCAAGGGCGTTTGCGGCCATGTGGCGTCCACCAAAGAGCCCATCATCGTGCCGGATGTTCACGAGTTTCCCGGCCACATCGCCTGCGATTCTGCCTCGAACTCGGAAATCGTCGTTCCGATCTTCCACGCCGATGGCAGCCTCGCTGCCGTGCTGGATGTCGACTCGACCGAGTATGACGCCTTCGACGAAATCGATCAGGCTGGCCTAGTTGCCATTTGCCGGAGCCTGCTCACCGCCTGAGACAGGCTGGGAGCCAGGTTCGGACGCTTGCCCGGGATCTTGCGCAGGCGTCTCGACCGGCGGGTTCAGCGGCCGCAGCACAGGCGCCGGCAACTCCTCCGCAGGCTGAGGGGTGGGGCGCGTTTCGACTCGCGGCGGCGCCGCCATCGCGGGCCGGGGCACCGGCGTTTCGCGGATAACCGGCGCTCTCTCGAAGGCGGCAGGCTCTGCCTCTTCCAATGCCTCGATATTGGCCGGCGGCACAGCTGCGTCCACCGGTTCGGGCACGGTCGGCGTCAGCGGCGGCCCGGCCATCTGCTCGATCCGTTTCAGCAAATTCTCTTCCAGAATATCGAGCCGCCGCGCGCGCAGCCCTTCAATCACGCGGATGGAATGGTTGAGGTCCAGCCACACATCCCGGTCCACCGAATAGGCTGGCCATTCGGGCACGCCGGGGCCGTTGGGATCGCCGGTGCGCGCGAAGTTCGTCCAATAAGTCATCATCGCTTCGGTCAGTGCCCGGTCACCCTCGGTCACTTTCAGGCCAGGCAGGTGGCTGTCGAATACGAACGAAATCTCCGCCGCATGGAAGGCGCCGATGGTCTGGCGCGGCGAAGGCGGCACACGGGTGAAATGGTAGAGATAGGTCGGCTGCCCCGTCTGGGCATTGCGGCGCCCCACATAGCGCATGTGAACGCCAAACAGGTCGTCGCCCAGCATGTCGGTCGCGCCCTTGTCCCAGCTCTCCAGCGTGTTCATGCCATAAAGGGCCTGCAACGCCTTGGCGGGGTTCAGTCCGAACACGGAGGCCAGCGCGTCCTCCCGCTCCTCCAGCGTGCCCGTGATCCGCGAGCGCAGCACGGTCGGCGACTCGATCTCGCTGTAGAACAACGTGCCCTCATCCGCGTTGAAACCCGCCATCATCGGCACCTGTGGCGTCTGCCCGTCGCGGAACGCCGCGCCGATGGGGCGCGGCAGAACCTTGCCGTCAACAACGGGCAGGAAATACGGCGTCAGATCCTGACGCACGTCGCTGCGGGCAATGATCGCGCCAGCCGGAATATTGCGCAGGTCGCCTGCACGCGCCGTATGCGGAACAAGTGTGGACAGGAATTCGATGCCGGCTTCTTCGGCGCTCTTCACGCCGGGGATGGCTGAGCGCTTCAGGTGCAGCGCGTTATACGTGCTCGCGCCGCTTTGCAGGATCGCCTTGTGGAACAGCCCCTCCGACAGGGGGCTCGCCATCAGTTCGGTGATGGATTGCGCGCCTGCGCTTTCGCCGAACACGGTCACATTGTTCGGGTCACCCCCGAAAACTGCGATATTCTCGCGTACCCAGCTCAGCGCCGACACCTGATCCATCAGGCCGTAATTGCCGGACGTGCCCGCCTCTTCCGTCAGTGCGGGGTGGGCGAGATAGCCGAACGCGCCGAGCCGGTAATTGATGGTGACCAGCACCACACCATTCTCCACCAGCCCGTTGGCCTGATAGATCCCCTGCGATCCCGATCCGAACTGGTGCGAGCCGCCATGGATCCACACCATTACCGGCTGCAGCTCGCGGCCGCCCAGATTGGCCGTGCGGATATTCAGCGACAGGCAATCTTCCGATTCCGCGGGCGGCTTCTGCAGCGCCATCACTCCACGTGCCATCATCCGCTCGAAACCGGAGAGGCCCACGCCCTCCAGGATCCGATCGATAAAGCCAGCCGAACGTCCCCGGCTCTGCAGGCATTCTGGGCCATACTCGCGCGTGTCGCGGGAAATTGCGCCCCATTGCGGCGGCGCGGCGGGCGGCGTCCAGCGTTTGGCAGTGGCGTAGGGAATGCCGTTGAAGACGATCACATCCGGGTTGGCCCGGTCCACCCCGCCGATCACGACGCCCTGATGGATGCGCACCGGCTCCGACATTTCCATCGGCTTGGGCGGCTTGCGCAGGGCATACCAGCCATAGGCCGCCCCTGCGATCAGGATGAAAAGCAGAACTATACTGAAACGGCGCATCGCCGGTCCCCCGCAATCGTCGAATCCATCGGCATCATAGCCACATGAGGCTGGTGTGGCTAACCCTAAGCGCTGCGCAGGCCCAGCGCGCTCAGCGTCCGGATCGTCGCGCCTGTAAGGTCTGCAACAGGCTCAATGCCGCAGGCCATGCGGATAAACCCGCCCGGCACCTTGTCGCCCCAGCGCGCCCGGCATTCGGCGGCAGAATGCACCCCGCCAAAGCTCGTCGCCGGCGTCAGCAGCGGATGGGTTTCAATGAAGCGTTCGGCCAGCTCCCGGCTCGGCAGGCAGAAGCTGACAATCGGTCCGTATCCGCTCATCTGCTTGCGCGCCACGCCATGGGCCGGGTCCGTCGCCAGCCCCGGATAGCGCAGGCCCGTCACGCCCTCCATCCCGGAAAGCGCATTCGCCACAGCCAGTGCATTGGCATTTGCCCGCGCCACGCGCAGCTCCAGCGTCGCAAGGCCCCGGTGCAGAAGGTAGGCATCAAATGGGCTGCAGATCGCCCCGCCCAGGCGCCGCCACGTCTTCACCGGCTGCATCAGCGCCGGATCGCGGCTGGCCACATGCCCGGCCAGAATGTCCGAATGCCCGGCCATTGCCTTGGTATCGGCCATGATCGTGAAGTCCGCGCCCAGGTTCAGCGGCCGCTGGCACAGCGGCGTCGCCGTGGTGTTGTCCACCGCCAGCAGCGCCCCGGCATCCTTCGCATTGCGCGCCAGCTTGGCGAGGTCACACACCTCCAGCCCCGGATTGGACGGCGTCTCCGCCAGCACCAGTTTCACCCCGGTCAGGTTCGCCTCGGCCATCTCTGCGGTGGGGCAGGTCGCAATGTCGATCCCCAGCGGCGCAAAATACGCCTCCAGCAAGGCACGCGCGTTGTAATAGCCATCCGCATGCACCAGCACCCGGTCACCCGGCTTCAGATGTGCGTAGAACAGCGCCGCAATCGCCGCCATGCCGGAGGGAAAGAGCACCGCCTCGGCCCCTTCCAGCAGGCCGATCTCGGCCTCCACTTCCTCCACCGTCGGGTTGCCATAGCGGCCATACACATGGCTCGCCTGCGGATCGCCCGGCAGGTGGAAGGTGGTGGAGGCCACGATGGGCAGGGCGACAGGATCGCCCTTCTGCAGGCTTTCGCCCCGCCGGTGCAGCAAGCGCGAAATGGGGGAGAGGTTGTCAGCCAAGTAAGTCAGCTCCAGGTCCGATAAGCCGCGCCAGCCCGGCGCGGGTGTCCGCGTCCAGCCGGTGCCACTCCTCGCGCAGGCTCGCAAGACACTTCACCTGATATTTGAACACGCCCTGCTCATACCGGCCCCCTTCAATCGTCAACGAGAAGGTTTCGGCGCCCGCCTCAATGGCTTTGGCATTCGCCAGCAGGAAGGGCAGGTAAGTATCACCCGCCTGCGCCAGCAGTTGGGTGATCGCTGGGCTCGCCAGCGCCGCCTCCGCGCTGCCCCACTCGCCGCCAATCCCGCTCGCATCATCGGCATGGTCCAGCCAGCGATAAAGGTAGGGCGCCGCCTCCCGCATCCACGCCATCGGCGTCGGGTCATAGCTCATCACTTTAAGTTGGCCATAAAACGCCAGGTCCGCCAGCGAAATCCGGTCCCCGAACAGGAACCGCCCCGGCCCCAGCGCCATCTCCTGCAGCGCCGCGCAGCTGCGCTTCCAGCTCGCCTCGATGATCGGCGCCGTCTCCGGCGTGCAGCCCACCAGCGCCATCCGTGAAATCTGCCGGGCACGGATCACTGCCGCATTCTTCTCCACCGTCTCCCGGCCCGCACCCGGCATTGAGTCATACATCAGCCAGTTGGCGCACCATTCCTGATCGGCGGCGTAAAACCAGCGATAATGGAACATTGCCTTCATGAACCATTCGTCGGCCATGTCCTCCAGCAGCAGGCACACAAAGCGCAGCGCCGGGTCGTCCGGCACAAGGCTGCGCCCTTCGCCCTCAATGGAAAGAAGAAAAGGCGTGGAATCATTCGTCCAGCTGCCGTCCGGCTTCCGGATCACGGGGATCACCTGCGCCTTCACATTCGGCATGATCACCCCGCGCTCCTCACCCGTCATCCCCGTCCAGCTATGCGGCAACCCCTTCGCCCGCATCGCCGCCCGCACCTTCAGCGAGTAGGGAGACCCCAACGCACCATAGACTTCATATCCGTTCATTTTTTTCCTCCCAGACAGTTCCTACCGGATCGCCTTACGATCTTGCTCCGGCAAGATATTGTCACTCAATGTGCCGGAATATTCATCACACTCGGGGGAGTCTGTCACGGGGGCTGCGGACGCACAAATCCTCTGTCCGCCGAGAAGGTATCAGCCCAGCGCCGCTTTCACTGCGCGCACGGCCTCACCCGTATGCGCGTCGAGAAAGCCATGCCCCCATTCGGGATGATCCAGCACCACGCCATTCTTCAGATACTCCGGCGCGCGCAGCGTCTGTGTCCGCAGATCATCCTCCGGATTGAACACCGTAACCCGGTGCGGGAGGCTCGCCAGCACCTCCGGAAACCGGCGTGCATACTCAAACGCCGCCCGGTGGCCCCACTCATATTTCTCCCCGGCGCGCAAATTCTCGGCAAAGGACTCCGCCATCATCTCCAGCGTCATGCCCGGCCCGCGATGGGCCACCACGCTTTTCCACATCCGGGAAAAGCGCGTGCCGTCTTCATCCAGGTCCACATGGCTGTACGTCGCGTGCATCTCGTCCAGTTCTGCCGCCGTGAAGATCGGCGCTCCGATCAGCACGATCGCCCCCACCGCCTCTGGCCGCTGCCGCGCGGCCTCCACCGCTACTTCCGACCCGGTGTGATAGCCCATCAGGTCAATTTCCTGCAGGCCCAGCTCGTCCACCACATCCCAAAGGCTGCGGGCATAATCCTCAATGCTCACATGCGGCTCGGCGGGCGGCGCATCGGATTCGCCAAAGCCGGGATAGTCATGCGCAATCACCATCCGGTCTGCGGCCATCGCCTGCATGAAACGGGCATAGATCCGGCCAGATTTGGGGCTCATATGCAGACAGGCCAGCGGGCGCGTCATCTGCGCTTCAGGCGTCGCCGTGCGCACATGGATCTGCCCGAAGGCGCCGTCGACAAACTGCCGGTTCACTTTGGGGCCGAGCGCAGAAAGGGTCATGAGGCGTACTCCGGCGAGAGGGTTTCAAAAGATATATCATTTGAAATTCCAGCCCAGCAACCCGCTTGACCCGCAGGCCGTCACACCTTCTTACCGCCCACCCATGTCGGCCGCGTCACGATCAGTTCCTGACAGAGCAGCCCCGCCTCGCGGTGGCGCGCCATGTCCTTGTAGTCCTTGTGGTTCAGCGTCGCGATAAACGCCTGGCGGTTGGGGAAATGGTTCACCAGCACCGCATCCCAATCCCCATTGCCAATGAAAAACCGCTCCGTATCCCCCAGCAGAAGCGTCGTCCCGCCCACTTCGGCGGCCGCCACCGTGAAGGCTTCTGAATAGCGCATGTAAGCGTCCCGCCCGCTGATCGCCTCGCCATATTCGGGATCTTCGGGCCGATACTCGGCCTTCACCTTGAACTTCAGAATGTTCACCTGCGCCACCGGCCCGTCATATGGGTCATCGCGAAAGGCGCGGAACTGATCGGCAGTTGGCTGAAAGGCGGGCATGGGCGTTACTCCTTCGGGCGCAGCTCAGGGTGTTTCAGAAAATGCCGCTCGGCATAAAACAGGCCTGCCGCGTGCAGGGCGTGCTGAACCTCCAGATGCCCATAATCGAGAAACTCCGAATACGGCATTTCCAGAACTTCAATGTCTTCATTGGGATCAAGGTCCTGCTGTGCATCCGGTGTGCAGCCCAAGGCCAGATAATAGTGCAGCTTGTTGTTCTGCGTCGCCGGGTTGGGGTGGCAGGTGCCCACCCAGACCATCTCGCGCGGAACATAGCCTGTCTCTTCACGCAGCTCCCGCGCGCCGACTGCGGCCCAGTCTGTCTCCCCCGCGTCTGAGACTCCACCCGGCAACCCCGTGAGGATCACCCGGGACGCATGGCGATACTCGCGCACCAGCACGATATTGCCAGCGTCCGTTACCGGAATCACCGTCACCCATTCTGTCAGCTCAATGACGTTATAAGCCTCAACGATATGCCCATCCTCCCGCTCGCACCGGTCGGCGCGCAGCCCCATGAAACGATCTTTCATGATCTGGCGGGAGGACAGCACCTTCCAGGGTTTGATGGTCATTGCTGCGGCTGCCCGAGATGGCGCTTCAGGAAATCCAGGCGTGTGCGCATCAGGTGAAGCTGCAGCGCCTCGCCCTGAATGCCATGCCGCTGGCCGGGATAGGTCATCAGCTCGAACATCTGCCCGCGCTGCTGCAACTCCGCCATCAGGCGCGTGGTGTTGTCAAAGGTCACATTATCGTCCGCCATGCCGTGGATCAGCAGCAGCGGCCCCGTGAGACCATCCACATGCGCAAACACGCTGGAGGCGTGATAGCCCTCGGGGTTGAGCTGCGGCGTGCTCATATAACGCTCCGTATAAAACGTATCATAGAGCGTCCAGTCGGTCACCGGCGCCCCGGCAATCGCGGCGGCAAACGTGCCCTCCGGCGCCTGGCCATAGGTCATCAGCGTCATGTAGCCGCCATAGCTCCAGCCCTGAATGGCAATGCGGTCCCCGTCCACAAAGGGCTGCGCCTTCAGCCACGCGACGCCCGCCAGCTGGTCGCGCACTTCCGGCCCGCCAGTCTTCAGATGGATCACATCTTCAAACCGTTTACCCCGGTTCCAGGTGCCGCGATTGTCCAGCCGGAACACGATATAGCCTTCATGTGTCAGGAACTGATCGCTCAGCGGCCGCCAGTCATTGGAAACCCTCTGCACATGCGGCCCGCCATACACTTCCACAATCACCGGATATTTCTTGGCCGGATCAAACCCCGGCGGCTTCTGGAGCGAATAGTAAAGCGTCTGCCCGTCTTCCGCCGTCAGCGTGCCAAACTCAGGAACGGTGTGGGCCTCCAGATAAGGCGTATACGGATGGGACCCATTCAGCGTATTCTCATTGATCCATGCCACGCGCGTGCCGTCTGCCTTGTAGAGCGCCGTCTGCGGCGGCTGCGCCGGTGAAGAGAATGTGCCGATATAGCTCTTGGCGCCCGCGCCCATATTGACGCTCCAGCTGCCGCCTTCCGGCGTAATCCGGCGCACCTCCGGGCAAACCTTCGACACACGCGCTGACTCGGGGGTCGTGTTGAGGCAGTTGGTCTCCGGCACCCGCTCAGCGCCCAATGTCGCAATCTCGGCATCGCTCCGGCCCAGTGGCACGGCATAGAGATGCCGCTCCAGCGGTGTGTCTCGATAGCCTGTGAAATATACCGTCTCCGTCTCCGCATCAAAGCCGGCAATCTTGTCTACCACCCAGTCGCCAAAAGTGATCTGCCGCTTCTCGCCCGAAGACGGATCGCGCCAATAGATGTGCCGGAACCCGTCCAGCTCATGTGTCACCAGCAGCCCGCCCTCCGGCAGGGCCAGGAAATCATCGGACAGGTTCACCCACCGCTCCTGTTCCTCCGTAAACGGAGACCATATCCGCCAGGGCAGGCCATCAGTGCGGTTGAACCGGATTTCCGTCTGCGCGCGGTTCACCGTCTGGAACCAGAGGCTGCCATGGGCCCAGTTCACGCGGGCCAGATAGTCATCGGGCCCCATAGACGCGATCCGCCGTGTTGAGTTGTCATTGCGGTCAAACACATGCAGCGCCACCTTCGCATTCGGCCGTCCGGCGCGCGGATAGCGCTGCTCGATCACGGTCACCTTGTCGGCAGCAATGTCAAAGCGCGGAATGATGTCCACGCCGCTTTCGTCCACCTCGGTAAAGGCAATGTAGCGTTCGTCCGCGCTCCACCAGTAACCGGTATACCGGCTCATCTCCTCCTGCGCGACAAACTCGGCCACGCCATAGCTGATGGCCTTGCCTGGTTGCGCCTCCGGAGAGATGCGCGTCTCGGTTCCGCTCGCCAGGTCGATGGCATAGAGCGCCCCGTCACGGATGAAGCTCACATGCGTGCCGCGCGGCGAAACCTTGGCGTCATATTCAAACGCGTTCGTCTGCGTCAGGCGGCGTGTTTCAGGCCCGCTGGCCTTTAGTGTCACCAGATGAATATCTCCGCCCGCCGGCACGATGATCGTGTCCGCCGTGCCCCAGGCATAATCGGCGATCCCGCGCACACTGGCGATACGCTTGCGCTCGCGCAGGGCCTTTTCCTCTTCGGAGAGTTCGGCGTCTGCCGGGTCCACGGCGGTGGAATCCACCAGCAGGCTCTGTGCCCCGGTTGCCACATCAAACTGCCACAGATCATACCGCGCGCTTTCCTCGGCCCGTGGCTTCAGGAAGGTGACGCGCTTGCCATCGGGTGAAAAGCGCACGGCGCGCGGCGTGCTGCCGGAAAGGGAAGGGGAGGCATAAAGGCGTTCCGGCGTCAGCCGGGGGGCGTCGGTCATTCGAGGGGTATCCTGCTGCGGGGTGCGGGCATGCGCGGCCTGTCCGGCAGCGCAGCCGGCAAGCGTGAGGGCGGCCATCGCCGCGGTGAAAAGAGAACGGATCGCCATGGCGGGGAGACTAGCGGCGATTCCGCCGCTGTCATCCTCTCTGCGCTGGCAGGATCAGCTCGCCCCGGCGAACAGCAGGGTGACGGCCCACAGCGAAGAGACGGCGCTCACCACAAGGTCGCCCCCCATCATGACCACAGCCCCCAGCGCGCTGCGCCCCGCTCGCCCTGCGCCCCGGTGGACGGGCCCCAGTCCCCGATAGAGCGTGAGGAAATACAGCCCGAGCATCAGGCCGAAACCGATCACCATTGTCTGTTCCAGGGCTTCGGCGCTCAGCCCGGCATACACCAGCGTCATCAATACGCCGGCCAGAAGCACCGGCAACAACCCCGCAAAATACAGCCGTATCCGCACCGCCAGGGGCGTGCCCTTGCCCCAGATGTTCAGCATCAGGGCAAACACCGCATGCACCCCGAAATAGCTGAAAGGATAAGTTACCAGCAGCGCGGCGAGATAGTCCCTGGCGGCTTCTTCCGGGGTGCGGCCGGGAAACTCGGTTCCCATCGCCTCCATGGTCGCCTGGGTATAGGCAAACAGGCCAGACGTATCGTTGACCCACAGGAATTTGAGGAACACGACCGCCGCAATCAGCGTGAACACCAGCCGGATCGACGGGGTATACCGGCCCAGCCAGTCCACATCCCGCGCCGCTTCAAACAGCCTGGCAGGCGAAAACAGCGCCGCCGCCACTGTCTTGAGCGCCCGCACATTCAGCCCGAACAGATCATCCAGCAGCGCGTCCCAGCCTGACGCCCGCGTCATGTCATCATCGCCATAGCTGGCAGGCTTCTGGTCAGCGGGGGAAGGGGGCTTATCGCTCATGATCGGGCCTGCGCGGGGGAAAATCCCCTCTACTGAAGGCTGATGCCGCGCCGCCCGGGCCAGCACAAGGGGAAAACCTGGCCCGGTCACACGGCATCTGTCAGCGAACGCTGCGTATCGCTTGATATTCTTCGCGCAGCAGGCCACATCGCGCCCAGACAACCGTTTCCAGCTTCGCAAAGGAACCATAGCCCATGGCCGGTCCCCAGATCGTTTACCACATGCAAGGCCTCACCAAGGCCTATCCCGGCGGCAAGAAGGTGTTTGAAAACATCCACCTGAACTTCCTGCCGGATGCCAAGATCGGTGTGGTCGGCGTCAACGGCTCGGGTAAATCGACCCTGCTGCGCATCATGGCCGGGGTGGACAAGGACTATTCCGGCGAGGCCTGGGCCGCTGAAGGCATCAAGGTCGGCTACCTCCCGCAGGAACCGAAGCTTGATCCGGCGCTCACCGCTTTCGAAAACGTCGCTGCCGCCTGCCCGGAAAAGCAGATGCTCGACAAGTTCAACGACATCTCCGCCAAGCTCGGCGAGGACTATTCCGACGAGCTCATGGAAGAGATGACCAAGCTGCAGGAGCAGATCGACGCGGCCGATGCGTGGGATATCGACTCCAAGATTGAAATGGCGATGAACGCCCTGCGTTGCCCGGACAACGACGCGGACGTCTCCAAGCTCTCAGGCGGTGAAGTCCGCCGCGTGGCAATCTGCCAGCTGCTTCTGTCGAAGCCCGACATGATCCTGATGGACGAACCGACCAACCACCTCGATGCGGAAACCGTCGCCTGGCTGCAGAACTACCTCATCAACTTCCCCGGCTGCGTCATCCTCGTCACCCACGACCGTTACTTCCTCGACGACATAACCAGCTGGATTCTCGAACTCGACCGTGGCCGCGGCGTGCCTTTCCAGGGGAACTACTCCTCCTGGGTCGAACAGAAAGCCAAGCGGATGGAGCAGGAAGCGCGCGACGATGTCGGCCGCAAGCGCACCCTCGCCAAGGAACTCGAATGGGTCCGCTCCGGCCAGAAGGCTCGCCAGGCCAAGTCCAAGGCCCGTATCACGGCCTATGAGAAGATGGCGTCGGAGGCAGAGCGCGAGAAGGTGATGACCGCGCAGATCCGCATTCCCCCCGGCCCGCGTCTCGGCGGCGTCGTGCTGGAGGCTGAAGGCCTCAGCAAGGCATTCGGCGACAATGTGCTGATCGAGAACCTCAACTTCAAACTACCCCCCGGCGGTATCGTCGGCGTCATCGGACCGAACGGCGCGGGTAAGTCCACGCTGTTCAAGATGATCCTCGGCCAGGAAAAGCCAGACTCCGGCGCCATGCGCGTCGGCGAAACGGTCAAGATCGGCTATGTCGACCAGAGCCGCGACAAGCTCGACCCGAACAAGAACGTCTGGGAAGAAATCTCCGGCGGCACGGACCTGATCGACCTTGGCGGCGTCTCCGTCATGTCGCGCGCCTATGTCGGCGCCTTCAACTTCAAGGGCACCGACCAGCAGAAGAAAGTCGGCATCCTCTCGGGTGGTGAGCGCAACCGCGTCCACCTCGCCAAGATGCTCCGCGGCAGCCACAACCTGCTCCTCCTCGACGAACCGACCAACGACCTCGACGTGGAAACCCTGCAGGCGCTCGAAGAGGGCCTCGACAACTTCCCCGGTTGCGCTGTCATCATCTCGCACGATCGCTGGTTCCTGGATCGTATGGCCACCCACATCCTCGCCTTCGAGGGCGACAGCCATGTCGAATGGTTCGAGGGCGATTTCTCCTCCTACCTCGAAGACAAGAAACGCCGCCTCGGCGAAGACGCCGTCAACCCCAAGCGCCTGAAGTTCAAGAAATTCTCGCGCTAACGCCGTCAAAAATTATCATCCCGGGCAAAGGCTGGACAGCAGCCGATTGACCCGGGACCAGCCCCCGCTACTCTCCCGTTCCTCATCAGGGACGGGGGGAGGGCACCCATGAACCACACCATCACGGCCGCGCTCGGCGCGCTGCTGCTCGCCGCCTGCGCCACGCCTGCGCCAGCGCCCGTCGCGGATGCTCCCGTTGCCCCCGGCTACGAAGCCCCTGGCCTCCTCGCCAAGACGCTCCCCGAACTCTCCGCCGCCCTCGCCAGCGGCGAGACCACCTCCGTCGCCCTCACGCAGGCCTATCTCGCCCGCATCGAGACCATCGACCGCGCCGGCCCGCGCCTCCAGTCCATCCTCGCCATCAATCCTGATGCGCTCGCCCAGGCTACCGCGTCCGACGCGCGCCGCGCGGCAGGGCAGGCCCTCGGCCCCCTCGACGGCGTGCCCATCCTCCTCAAGGACAATATTGAGTCCCTCGATCCCATGCCGACCACCGCCGGCTCCCTCGCGCTCGCCACCAACATTACCGGCCGCGACAGCCCCCTCGTTGCGGGCCTGCGCGCCGAAGGCGCCGTCATTCTCGGCAAGACCAATCTCAGCCAATGGGCCAACTTCCGCTCCAACAATTCCATCAGCGGCTGGTCCTCCGTGGGCGGACAGGTCCGCAATCCCCACATGCTCGACCGCTCCCCCTGCGGCTCCAGCTCAGGCACAGGCGCCGCCATCGCTGCCTCCCTCGCGGCTGGCGGCGTCGGCACCGAAACCAACGGCTCGATCATCTGCCCGGCCAATGTCAACGGCCTCGTCGGTTTCAAGCCCACGGTCGGCATCCTTCCGCAGGAGGGCATCGTGCCCATCTCGTCCAGCCAGGACACCGCCGGCCCGATGACCAAATCCGTCACAGGCGCTGCCCTCCTGATGACCGCCATGGACCCAGGCGACACCGACTACACCGCCGCCCTCGCGCCCGATGCGCTGCAGGGCAAACGCCTCGGCGTCCTGCGCGCCTCGGTTGGCTCCAATCCGGACATCATCACCCGCTTTGAGGCCGCGCTCGCCATGATGCGCCAACTCGGCGCCGAGATTGTCGAGATCGAGGAAAGCAGCGTGCCGGGCGAGTTCTGGGCCGCCTCGCTGCTTGTTCTGGAATATGAATTCAAGGACAGCCTCAACGCCTATCTCTCCGCCGCCCCGCCTGCGGTCACGACGCGCACGCTCACCGACGTCATCGCTTTCAACCTCGCCAATGCCGACACAGAGCTCGCCCTCTTCAATCAGGATCTGTTTGAGGCGTCAGAGGCCCTTGGTCCGCTGACGGAAGAAGCCTATCTGGAAGCCCGCGCGCTGATCCAGTCTTCTGCGCGCGAGCAGGGAATCGACCGCCTGCTGAAGGAATATGGCGTGGACGCGATCATCTCGCCCTCCGGCCCGCTCGCGCCCCGTGTCGATCCGGTAAATGGCGACGTCTGGCCCGCCTGGGCCGGGGCAGGCTTCCTCGCCGCCGTCGCGGGCTACCCCCATCTCACCGTGCCCATGGGCGAAGTCCATGGCATCCCCCTCGGCGTTTCCTTCATGGGCGCCAAGGATACCGACGCGGCCATCCTCGCCTATGGCTATGCCTACGAACAGGTCACCCAGCTCCGCCCGGACCCGAAATATCTGGAAACCGCCGAAGACCGCCCCGAAATCGCCGCCGCGATGCTGAAGTAGCCCTAAACCGGTCGCCCCCGCCTTTCATCCCGGCCACATAGTCCCGCAGCATCGAAACCCTCCGGGGGCGGAAGCTTTCCCCGGTCCGCTCGGCTGCCGCAATCCGGTCAATCCGGAAACTCCGCCAGTCCTGCCGCAGCTGGCACCAGGCCAGCAGCACCAGCACCTTCTCCGCATAGAGGATCGTCAGGGGAAGGACGACCCGCTCGGTCTCCGCGCCCGCTTCATCGCGATAGGAAAGGCGCAGCGCGTCTTCCTCCCAGCAGGCCGCGCGGATCAGCGCCAGGTCGCGCGCGGGCACTTGCCGCCGGTCATAGCGGAACACATGATGCACGGCATGGGCCGCTTCCCGCTGCTGGCGCTCGGGCAGCGTGGCGATCACCTTGGCCAGGGCGTTCTGCGCGGCTTCGGCAATTTCCCCGTCGCCTGAATTCTGCGCCTCGGCGAGACCGATCAGCAGCGCTTCGATTTCAATCCGGGTAAAGCTCTGTGGCGGCAGGGCAGGGTCTTCCTCCAGCACATAGCCATAGCCCGCCTCTCCGTCGATCCGCGCGCCCGCCGCGCGCAGGGCGGCAATGTCCCGATAGATCGCCCGCTCGGAAACCTCGGTCTCCTGCGCCAGCCGCGCCGCCGTCACGGGCTGGGGCAGGGTGCGCATCAGGTGCAGCAGGCGGAAGAGGCGGTCGGTGCGGGCCATGAGAGTTATCTACAGAAACCCTCCTGACGGAAACTGTCAGGAGGGCTGCACCATAGTGTCCTCATGCCGCCCCCGGCAACCACCCCAGAAAGGACGCCCCATGCTCACCCTCTACCACGCCCCCCATTCCCGCTCGACCCGCATCCTCGACCTCATCTACGCCATGGGCATCGCAGACCGGGTGACCGTCCGCATCGTGTCGGTTCCCCGCCAGGATGGCACCGGCCGGCGCGACCCGCTCAACCCTCACCCCGAAGGCAAAGTGCCGCTGCTCGATCATGACGGCGTGATGATCTGGGAAAGCGCTGCCATCATGCTTTATCTGGCAGACCTGTTCCCCGCCGCCGAATACACCGTGCCCGAAGGCGATGCCGGGCGCGGCCGCTTCCTCGCCTGGATGTTCTGGTATGCCGGCGTGATGGAGCCTGTCATCGTCCACGGCGTCGCCGGCCTCGACCACCCCGTCCTCCACACCACCTATCGCGGCATGGCCGAAGTGACAGATCGCCTCCGCAAGGCGCTGGAAGCGGGCCCCTGGCTGATGGGCGACCGCCTGACGGCGGCAGACCTGCTCATCTCCTCGCCCTTCATGTGGTTCAAGGATTCCACGCCGGACGATCCCCTGATCCGCGACTGGGTAGACCGCATCGCCAGCCTCCCTTGGCAAGCCACTGTCATCGAACTTGAAAACTGGCACATGGCCGCCGCCTGACCGGAATTGTCCGGAATTGTCCAAGTTTCGGTCCTGGAAGTCTTTGGAGCGCCGTTGGAGTTTTTTTGGAGGTTTC
>NZ_ARYM01000035.1 GCF_000685315.1 Hyphomonas polymorpha PS728 | reverse complement strand
GGTCGGTCAGGCCGGACGCTTACAGTAGCCCTCCCCGGCTGGCGAGAAGCTATGCCCAAAAAGGAAAAGCCCCCGATCTCCGCGAGGAAATCAGGGGCCTTTTTGGGTGCGGGAAGGCGCACCAATCATAACAGAATAGAAATAATTCCTTTTTTTACAAGTGATTAGACAATTGATTTGAGAAAGATGGTTTTCGTGAAGAAAAGGCAGAGCCTGCGCTCACGTCGCGACTTCGATGTACGCCGTGACTTCGGGCAGAGTAACCATCAGAGTTCAGGCATCAATCTTCGGTGATAGGTTTTAGCCTGAAATGCAGTCCCGGCAGGCTCTGACCCACGTCTTTTCACGGCTAGATCAATGTCCTTACCGCACAAAAATTATTTTGTGTGGTAAGGACATTGAAACCTTTACCACACAGTATTATTTTTGTGTGGTAACCACGAAATCGGGAGTATTGCCGTGACATTCCGCAGGCATTCTCAAGTTGGCCAAGCTGGCTACCACGACCTCGTCTCACTCCTTCTGGACGAGACCGTTACTGATTTGCGCGGAACTCCGACCGCCCGGCAAATCAATGGCCGGACATACTGGTATGACCGCTACCGCATCGGAACCGCCATTCATGAAAAATACCTTGGTGAAGAAAAGCCGGACCTGCTGAGCCGCCTGGAACGCTTCGATGCCCTCAAAGACGAACGCGCCAGCCGCAGGCGCGAACGCGCGCGAATTGTACGGCTTTTGAGAAGCGAACGGTTTCTGGGGCTGGACGGCGCCAGCGGTAGCCTTATTGCCGCACTGGCTCGCACTGGCACCTTCCGGCTCGGAGGTGTTCTCGTCGGTACAACGGCTTTCAGACTCTATGAAGGCGAACTCGGCCTGCATCTCACACTCGACCAGACCGCGATGACAAATGACATCGACATCGCAAGCTTTGAAAAATTGTCCCTGGCACTCGGCGATACCGTTGAACCCTCCCTCCAGGAGGTTCTGGGAGGCTTTGAGTTCGCGCCGGTTCCCTCAATTGACAGAAACCGCGTCTGGCGGTGGCGCCAGTCGAATTCGGAGACAATGGTCGAATTCCTGACGCCGTCTTTCGAGGAAGAGGAAGGTCTCAAAGACCTGCCCGCCCTGGGCGTTAGTGCGCAGTCCCTTCACCATCTCAACTACCTTATCGCTGATCCGATTCATGCCGCGGCAATCTACCGGGACGGCATCCTTGTACGCATTCCGAGGCCTGAGAGGTTTGCCATCCATAAGCTGATCGTCTCCAACCGGCGCAAGGACGGCCCTGAAAGTCTGAAAGCCAGGAAGGACCTCCTGCAGGCTGCACTACTCATCGAGATCCTTTCGAATGACCGCCCGGCTGATCTGGAGGAAGCCTACTCAGACGCGATGTCACGGGGACCTCGCTGGCGCGAGCATATCGAGCGCAGCCTTTCCAGATCGCCCAACTCCCGGAAGCTTATTGAACGTTCAATCTCCGGATTGTAGACTGCCTGCCCGCTCAAATCTCGATGTTGATGTGCGTGAACTCGACCATATCTGTATCCGGACTGACAGAACCACCCCCAGATGGAGACCTGCTTGAGGATGGTGCCATAAGCCCGCATGCAAGCGCAAACAGACACGCGAGCGCCGGCGTGCGGAAAGGATAGTCCACCGCGCTATGAGCGAGGAGGAAGAGGATCGTCAGCGATGGGGCCTTCTGAGCGCTGTTTCCGTCGCGCCGCCTGATCCAGTGAATTCCAGACAGGCCGAACCACAAGACCATACCGGCAGCAAGAACGATCAGGCCTGGCAAACCCATTTCCAGCACGAGTTCCAGATAATCATTGTGCGTATCATTCACATAAAGGCTTTCCACGGCCTCGACCGGTTCATGGATGCGATGGACTGCTGCTCTGAGACCCAAGTCTGGACCATTCCGGGCTGGAGTTTTCCGGCCTTTCTCACACTGGCGGACTGGTGACGCCGGCATGATTGATCAGCGACGCCGGGGGTTTGTTCCCGATGGCACTGTGCGGTCTTACCGTATTGTAGTCTCTACGCCATCTTCCTAGTGTTTTTGGTTGCCTAACGCCTGTCAGCCCCGATACCTGCCAAAGAGGTCCACCAGCTCCGAAAACTTCTGCCTCTGAGTCTCGGCATCGCCGTCGCGGATGGCTTCTTCTACACAATGCGCTGCGTGGTTCTTCAGGAGCTCATCTTCGACCCTGCCAAGCGCAGCCTTGATTGCCTGAACCTGCGTCAGGATATCGATGCAGTACCTGCCCTCCTCGACCATGCCGGAGACACCGCGTACCTGACCTTCAATTCTGCGGAGACGAGTTACAACTGATTTTGGTGGGACGTGACGCATTTGACATATACCTCTTGGGGGTATATTTAGGCACCGAGAATTGTTTGGTCAACGCTCCATGACGGATACGCTTCGCCGCGCGATTATTGTCCTCACCCTGCTTGTGCTGGGTGGCGCCCACGCGGCCTGTGCGTGCGTGGGCGTTGCACAGGCGGTCTCCGGAGCAGAGGTCATGGTGGCGGCCGTCGCCAGCCACGACGCATACTCCGGCTCGCATCACACGCCTGATACTGGCCATTGTGACGAGGGCTCCGGAGATCCGGGCCATGACTGTGCCGGGTGCGAAGCGGTGGCCTTGCCGACCGATACCTCAACCAAGGCTGTCAGCGCGTTTCCCGCTGACAAAGCGGTTCTTCCGGCAAGGCCCGCCAATACGTCCATCGGGGTATTCAATTACCCTACCCTGAGGATTGTGCCGGTCCGAAGTCCGCCCTCGCCGGGCCCCTCGCTCGTAACCCTGAAAATACGCCTGCAGAATTGATCCAGTGATGATCGCTGCGTCGCCTCCCGGCTGCGCAATCCGTTTCTTCATCATTCAGACGCGCGCGCTTTCGCGCTGACGTCTCCGGACCGATCATTCACAGGAACTCTCTACATGAAACGCTCTCATTCAATCCTTGCCGCTGCCATTATGTTTGCAGCCTCTCCCGCCTTTGCGCTTGAAGGCGGCAGTTCCGCTGCCGCGATGCAGCGCTCAGATCATTGTGGCCTGCCGATGGGCGAAGGCATAGTGACCGCACTCGATGTCAAAGCCTCCGAAGCCACAATCGATCACACGCCAATTGCCGCCCTCAACTGGGACGCCATGATGATGGACTTCAAGGTGGCCAGGGGCGTTGACCTGTCCGCCTTCGCTGCCGGCGACCGCGTTCATTTCCTTCTGACTGAGGACACAAAGTCAACGTCTTACAGGATCGAAGCGATGTGTTCGCCCGATGCCCCGGAGGGCCTGCACAAGGCCTGCATGGACAAGATGCACGAGACGGCGATGGCGCTCGCAGCAAGCAGCGGCACGGCCTGCGACATGGGCAGGATGGATCATGGCGCGATGCCGGGCATGGACCACTCCGGCATGAAGGGCATGGACCATGGAAAGATGGACCACATGAAGCACGGCGACAAGAAACCAGCAGACGCCGAGGCCATGAGTTGCAACGAGATGTGCGCGATGATGAAAGCATCCTCCGATGCTGCGCCGGCTGACGAAAAGCCCGCCCCGGCGCAGGACCACAGTCAGCACTGATCCGATCGCCTGCTGCGCAGAGCGCTTCCGGCGCGCGCGGCAGGCGTTCCCCGCACA
This sequence comes from Hyphomonas polymorpha PS728, assembly GCF_000685315.1. Taxonomy (GTDB): domain Bacteria; phylum Pseudomonadota; class Alphaproteobacteria; order Caulobacterales; family Hyphomonadaceae; genus Hyphomonas; species Hyphomonas polymorpha. The sequence continues at coordinate 19,361 of NZ_ARYM01000035.1, read as the reverse complement.
AGGTTCTTACCCATGCTCACACGACGACATCTCCTGCGCACAGCCGCCGCTGGCGGGGTGCTCGCTGCTTCTTCATCCCTCTTGCCGGCCTGGGCGCGTAGCGCCAATGCCGGAAACAAGGGCATCTTCGAAACACGCGGTAACGTTTTCGACCTCACCATCGGCCACAGCGCCGTCGAAATCGGCGGGCGCTCCGGCCACGCCATCACGATCAACGGAACGCTGCCCGGGCCGCTCATCCGGTTCCGCGAAGGCGAGAAGGTGACCCTCAGAGTCAAAAACACGCTCGACGAAGACACCTCCATCCACTGGCACGGCCTGCTCGTTCCCTTCCATATGGACGGGGTGCCCGGCGTCTCCTTCCCTGGTATCAATCCGAAGTCGACCTTCACCTATGAGTTCGCGGTCCCGCAGAGCGGCACCTACTGGTATCACTCCCATTCCGGACTTCAGGAACAGCTGGGCCATTACGGCCCGCTGATCATCGATCCTGCCGGCGCCGATCCCGTCGAAGCAGACCGTGAGTATGTGCTTGTTTTGTCCGACTGGACGTTCGAGCATCCGCACAAGGTGTTTGCCCGCCTGAAGAAAGATGCGGCCGTTTATAACTTCCAGCAGCGCACGGTTGGTGACTTCCTGAAGGACGCCCGTGAAGACGGTCTCGGCACAGCGCTTGCCGACCGGACTTCCTGGGGCGCCATGCGCATGTCGCCGACCGATATCTCGGATGTCACGGCCTCGGTCTATACCTACCTGATCAATGGTCATGCGACGCGAGACAACTGGACTGCAATCTTCAATTCCGGTGAACGCATCCGCCTGCGGATCATCAACGCCTCGGCGATGACGATCTTCAATTTCCGGATTCCGGGACTGCCGATGACGGTGGTTGCCGCTGACGGGCTCAATGTCCAACCGGTGGAGACCGACGAGTTCCAGATCGGGGTGGCGGAGACCTATGACGTGATTGTCAGTCCGACCCGAGCGCGGCCGTTTGCGCTGGTCGCGGAATCGATCGACCGGTCCGGTCAGGTGGTCGCCACTCTGGCGCCCGAGGCGGGCCTGGTTGCCACCGCGCCTCTCCTGCGCGAGCCGCCCGTTCTGACCCACCGCGACATGGGCATGGACATGGCATCCATGGATCACGGCTCAATGGCCGGCATGGACCATAGCGCCATGCCCGGCATGGATCACGGCGCGATGGACATGGCTGTGTCAGTCCCGCAGGGTCATGAACACCGGATGGGCGCCGGTGTGGATAACGTCGCCATGGTTCAGGTAAGCCGGATCGATGAGCCGGGGCTGGGCCTCGAATCAGTCCCGCACCGGGCGCTCCGGTATTCACAGCTGAGGAGTCTCACACCCAACCCCGACACACGGGCGCCGGGCCGCGAGATAGAGATCCACCTCACCGGCAACATGGAACGGTACATGTGGTCCTTCGACGGCGTGAAGCTCAGCGAGGTTACCGGTCCGATCATCTTCCATGAAGGCGAACGCCTGCGCGTGACGCTCGTCAACGATACGATGATGACGCATCCCATCCACCTGCACGGCATGTTTTTTGATCTCGTCGTGGGCGACACCGACCACAAGCCTCGTAAGCACACGGTGATCGTCAAGCCGGCAGAGCGAATCTCGTTCGACGTCACCGCCGACCATGTGGGCGACTGGGCCTTCCACTGCCACCTCCTGTTCCACATGCACGCCGGCATGATGCAGGTCGTCTCAGTCGTGCCGCGAGGTGCGGCGGCTGGCGCGGATGATCCGCATAGGGAGCACACGCCTTCGGCTACTCCGCCGACGGACGAGCCTCCGCCAAAAGAAGTCCCGATGACGGGCATGAGCCACGAAGGACACCGTTGATGACCCGCGCTCAAATGATTGCGACGATTATCCTGCTTTCACCGCTCGCAGCAGCGCCTGCCTTTGCTCAGGAGACGCCCGTACCTGGATCGCAGGCCGAAGCCTATTGGGATAAGAATGAATTCAAGGCGTCTCAGGATGCCCTGAAAAAAGAACATGGCGGAGGGACAAATTACATGATCCTCGCCGACCGGTTCGAATACCAATCAGGCGAGGGCTCTCCCGCTCTTCTTCTGGAGGGTCAGGGGTGGTGGGGTACGGACGAGAACCGGCTCTGGATAAAATCCGAGATCGACTATGATCTGGATGCTGGCAGTTTTGAAGAAACCGAACTGCAGGCACTTTGGTCCCGGCCCGTCGCGCGGTACTTCGACCTGCAGGCAGGTGTGCGTCATGATTTCGAGCCGGGCCCTTCCCGCACTTACGCGGTAGCCGGAATCCAGGGTCTCGCCCCTTATTGGTTCGAAGTCGACGGCGCAGTGTTCCTTAGTGAAGAAGGTGATCTCTCTGCCCGCTTCGAAGCCGAGTATGAATTCCTGCTGACCCAGCGTCTCGTGCTTCAACCGCGCACGGAACTGAACTTCGCGGCTGAAGATGTGCCCGAACTTGAAACCGGCGCCGGACTATCGACAGCGGAACTTGGCCTGCGCCTTCGCTATGAGTTCGATCGTCAGTTCGCGCCCTATGTCGGGGTCAATTGGCAAGCCTCGACCGGCGAGACCGCCGGCTTTGTCCGGGCCCGTGGAGGAGACACAGAAACCCTCTCCTTCGTCACCGGCATCAGGCTCTGGTTCTGAAGCGTATCTCATTGAAACTCTCGGTCCGGAAAGGACATCTCATGCACACGCCCAAATTAATCGCCGCAACACTTCTGGCGCTCGCTCTCTCAGCTGCTCCCGCGCTTGCCCACATCAGTGTCAAATCGACGAGCATCGAGAATGCGGCCGTCATCGACTCCGCTCCTGCAGACTTCTCGTTCAGCTTCAGCCAGCCGGTCGGTCTGATATCATTCTCTATCCAGACACAGGCCGGAGAAAAGGTCGATCTCGGCTTCACGCCGCCAAAAGCACCGGCAGCCACATTCACGGTGCCGCTGCCGGAACTCGCGCCCGGTCTCTACACCGTCGAATGGCGGACGATGTCGAAGGATGGTCATCCGATGACCGGCAAATCGACTTTCGAACTGAAGTAGGCCGGACCCATATGCCCCTGCTGGACGCCGCCAATCTTGCAACCAAGATCCTGCTCTATGGCGCCAGCCTCGCAGCGATCGGGGCGGCGCTTCACGGGGCGCTCGGACTGCACACCAACCGTCGCGCCTATACATGGCTCGCCGCCCTGGTGGCTGCCACCGCGCTGATCCGGCTGCTCATTCTCAACGCACAGATGGGCGGCAGCCTCGGCGCGGCGCTGTCCCTTGATCAGTTCGGGTGGACCTGGGCCGGCGGCGGAAGGCCTGCGCTGGCCTTGTTCGCGGGCGCTGTCCTCCTCTTTGCGGCAAGCATGGCGAAAGGTCGTATCCTTCCGATGCTCGCCGCTGTCAGCATCAGCGCAGGCTTTGGCCTCACGGGGCATACGGCAGGTCTTGAGGCGCCGGGGCTCGCCCCCTGGGTCGTTGCGGTCCATGTCCTGATCGCCGGCTTCTGGCTGGCGGCGCCCGTTACGCTCTGGCCTGCCCCTGCGCTGACTGACCGAGATGTTCTTGCCCGCGCGGAATCGTTCAGCCGTGTCGCCCGGTTCATCGTGCCGCTGCTGTTTGTAACCGGCCTCTACCTTTTCTGGCGGATCAATGGCGACCTGACATCGGCGCTCAGCTCCGGATACGGACGGCTCCTTGCTACTAAGTTTCTGGCCGCACTACTGATCCTCGGACTTGGCGCCCTCAACATGACCCGTGTCACACACCAGCTCGCCACTGATGCCGTCAGCGGGCGGGCGAACCTCCGGGCGACGCTCCGGGTGGACTCGGTGCTCTTTGTGCTGATTCTCGGTATCATTGCCGCCGCAACAACAATTTCTGGCCCAGTTGAATAAGGAAACCCGAATGAAAACCTACATCGTCGTCACCTTTACTGAACTTGCGGATGAACAGAATGCGTTCGGGCGCGGCGGATTGTTCCGGCTTTCAGAAACAACCGGTCCACGCACTGGAAATATACCCCCACGGGGTAATTGACGGATACGGTATGGGGGTATATTTGAAGGTATGGTAAATGCACGCAGGAGCCCGGCATGTCTTCCAAAGAAACCATGACATTTGCGGATCAGTCACAAAAGCACGACCCGGTCTGCGGCATGACCCCGAAGGCAGATACTCCGCACCGGCTCATGCATGAAGGCGCCGAGGTCGTATTCTGCAGCGCGGGTTGTAAATCAAAGTTTGAAGCCAATCCCTCTGCCTACATGAGTCAAGCTGCGGTGCCTGAAGTGCTCATGCATGATCACTCAGGCCACGGGCCTGCCTGTCACGGTCACGCCAGCGTGACACCTTCAAAGACAGCCGCTCCTGGCAGTCAGTGGACGTGCCCCATGCATCCGGAGATCGTGCGGGACGGCCCCGGTGACTGCCCGATCTGCGGGATGGCCCTGGAACCGATGACGCCGACAGCGGGCGATGGCCCCAATCCCGAACTGGGCGACATGAAACGCCGCTTTGTATTCGGCGTGGTGCTGTCATTGCCATTGCTGGTCATCGAAATGGGCGGGCACGTCTTCGGAATTGACAGGTTCATTCCGCCAACGATCAATCCCTGGATCCAGATGGCGCTGGCGACACCGGTTGTACTCTGGGCGGGCTGGCCTTTCTTTGTGCGGGGCGCCGCGTCGGTCAAAAACCGCAGCCTCAACATGTTTTCGCTGATCGCGCTCGGTACAGGTGCGGCCTGGATCTACAGTATGGTCGCGGCGATTGCGCCAGGCCTGTTCCCGCCCGGACTGCGCTCGGCACACGGCACTGTGCCAGTGTATTTTGAGGCCTCTGCGGTGATCATCACGCTTGTGCTGCTTGGGCAGGTCCTTGAACTCCAGGCGCGCGAAGCGACCGGTGGCGCCATCCGGGCGCTCCTCGACCTTGCCCCGAAGACTGCCCGCCGGATTCGTGCCGATGGCACCGAAGAAGATGTGCCACTCGAAACAGTGGTCGCTGGGGACCGCCTGCGCGTGCGGCCCGGGGAAAAAATACCGGTCGATGGCGTCGTCGCCGAGGGCCGCTCCTCCATCGACGAGTCGATGGTCACAGGGGAATCGATGCCGGTCACCAAGTCGGTCAATGACCGGGTTATCGGCGCAACGGTCAATCAGACCGGCAGCCTGATTGTCGAAGCGCAGCGTGTCGGCAGCGAGACCATGCTCTCCCAGATTGTCCATCTCGTGGCCGAGGCGCAACGCAGCCGCGCGCCCATCCAGCGCCTTGCAGACCAGGTGTCGGGCTGGTTTGTTCCGGCCGTAATCGTTATCGCTGTGGCGGCCTTCTTCGGCTGGCTCATGTTCGGACCAGAGCCTGCCTTCTCCTACGGGCTCATAGCGGCCGTGTCGGTGTTGATCATCGCCTGCCCCTGCGCGCTCGGCCTCGCCACGCCGATGTCGATCATGACCGGCGTCGGTGCGGGCGCACGCGCCGGGGTGCTGATCCGGAATGCCGAAGCGCTTGAGCGTATGGAAAAGGTCGATACCCTGCTCATCGACAAGACCGGAACCCTGACAGAAGGCAAACCGGCGCTTGTCGGGATGGATATAGCGCCCGGCGCGGATGAAACCGCCGCCCTCCGCCTTGCAGCGAGTCTTGAGAGTGTCAGCGAGCATCCTCTGGCCGCCGCGATCGTCGCCGCAGCCCGTGCGAAAGGTCTTGAACTCGCCGAACCCTCAGATTTTGATTCGCCCACTGGAAAAGGCGTCGTGGGTATCGTCGGGGAACAAAAGGTGGCGCTAGGCGCCGAGCGCTTCATGGACGAACTCGCCATCGACACAACCGCGTTGCACGCACTTGCAGAACGCCGCCGGGCGGACGGCGCGACGGCCATTTATCTGGCCGTCGATGGCGCCGCGCTTGCGGTGCTCGCAATTTCTGACCCGGTGAAGGCATCGACACCGAATGCACTGAAAGCCCTTCGGGAGGCTGGCCTCCATATCGTCATGGCGACGGGAGATAATCGCACGACCGCTGACGCGATCGCCCGCTCACTGGGTATCGATGCCATCGAAGCCGAAGTTTTACCCGCTCAGAAAGCAGAGATCGTGAAGCGCCTGATCGCCGAAGGGCGGGTCGTCGCCATGGCGGGGGACGGCGTCAACGATGCGCCCGCCCTTGCGGCGGCCGATGTTGGCATCGCTATGGGCACCGGCACGGATGTCGCGATTGAAAGCGCTGGCGTCACTTTGCTTAAGGGCGACCTTGGAGGCATTGTCCGGGCCCGAACTATTTCCCGGGCGACCATGCGGAACATCCGCCAGAACCTGTTCTTCGCTTTTGCTTATAACGCTGCAGGAATTCCTATCGCCGCCGGGGTGCTTTATCCGCTCACCGGCGCCCTGCTCTCTCCGATGATCGCGGCTGCCGCAATGGCCCTCTCGTCCGTGTCCGTCATCGTGAACGCGCTGCGGCTGGGTCAGCTGGAACGGCGTTGATCAGGCAGAGTCTCTATCAATCCGCCTTGGATCAACAGATACCCCGTCCAGATTGATAAGGAAATAATCCGTTCGAGCCAGTACTGGGGGAAATAGAGCATGTCATCGCGCGTGATCTCTTCAAGGGGGGGCCAGCAGCGTGATGAAGTTCCTGACAGCCTTCTCTCTGGGATTCTACCAGCGCCGCCCCTAGTCTGAACTTTTACCAAAGGTCTTTTCGCGCGCAAGCGTCCAGTAAAGGTCAAACGCCTTTCAGCCCGTGATGGCCGGTTTGTCCGCTTCCCCCAGGAGCGTGTTGCCTTCCATTGGAGCAAGATAAACATTGGCGGCCACAAGGCTGAGTAGCCGGGTGCACTGAAGTACCGACGCTTAGGCGTAGTGAAACTGAAACCTGCCGCGTGACGTCCATCAATCCGGCCGCTTAAAGAGAGTGTGCTCAGTCCGCCGTCACACCTCGCTTCTCCATTGAAGGCCATAAACGTTTGGAAGAATGACAGTTCCCCTGCCTCAGCAAATGAGCCGGATGGCACCCAGATCAGACTGGCTAATACACGCGCACCCTGCCATTTACCGGCAAATAAGTATTTTGCCGGTAAATAACTATTCAGGAACACTCTCTTTTCAACCAGACCAGCTACGCAGAGCTCCTTGACCAGCTCCGCCTGGCGTCCACGTCGGCATTTGCCGAGGGCTCGAGCTTCCGTAAGCGTCGTATCTCCGGAAAAGAATACTGGTACGTTCAGGAGCCCACGACATCCCAGGGACGTCCCCCGGAGCGCTATCTGGGTCCTGACACCCCCGAGCGCAGGGCAGCCATAGAATGTTGATTGCCGTTGAGAACTGACCCTGGGAGGGCAGAAATTTCCACTGAGAACTGACCCATGTTTGAACCGGTCCCGAGCTTTGGCGAGCGGGGGACCATAGAGTGTTGGACATGGCATTATTGAGCGTTATCCGGCGGTGGTATCACCGCGACCAGCTGTCGATCCGGGAGATCGCCCGGCGGACAGGCCTTTCAAGAAACACGCTGCGCAAGCACCTGCGATCCGAGGTGGTCGCGCCGCGTTTCAGGACGCCGGACCGGCCGAGCAAGCTGGATCCTTATGCGGACCGGCTGTCGGCATGGCTGCGCCGGGAGATGACGCGGCCGCGCAAACAAAGCGCACGATCAAGCAGCTGCATGCCGATCTGGTGAGCCTTGGATATGACGGCTCGTATGGCCGTGTGGCGGCGTTTGCGCGGGCGTGTCCAGACGAGTACCGCGTCCAGCAGCAAACGAGCGGACGCGGAACATTTGTGCCGCTCTCGTTCGCGCCGGGAGAGGCGTTCCAGTTTGACTGGAGCGAGGACTGGGCCATCATTGACGGTGTTCGCACCACGCTTCAGGTCGCCCACTTCAAGCTCAGCTACAGCCGCGCCTTCTTCGTGCGGGCTTACATCCTTCAGACCCATGAAATGCTGTTCGACGCGCACAACCATGCGTTCCGTATGCTGGGCGGCGTGCCGCGTCGCGGGATCTACGACAATATGAGCACAGCGGTCGACAAGGTCGGGCGCGGCAAGGCCCGGGCCGTCAACGCGCGGTTTGCGGCGATGGTCAGCCACTACATGTTCGAGGCCGAGTTCTGCAATCCGGCGGCCGGTTGGGGCTCGCCTTGGTGCGCCAATGGTTCGAGCACCATTGGCGAGCGGCCAGGTCGAGAAAAACGTCAGGATGCGCGCCATCGACTCTGGCAGCCTATACCGCATGCGGAGCGTCTGGACGCCCTGAACCTCTGGCTTGAGCAGCGATGCCCTGCGCTGTGGCAGGACATCCCGCATGGCACTCAGCCCGGTTCTGTTGCCGATGCCTGGGCTGATGAAGCCGGCAGCCTGATGCCGGCGGGCCGGCCGTTCGATGGCTTCGTGGAATATGGCAAGCGGGTCTCTCCCACCTGCCTCGTGCATCTGGAACGCAGTCGCTACAGTGTGCCGTGCTACGGGCTTACGCGGCCCCATCTGGGGCCACGGTCCCTTCGCACCGTTCGCCAATCGTCCTGTGAGCCTGCGGGTCTATCCGGGCCACTTCCTCGTCGTCGCCGAGGGCCAGGTCGTCTGCGAACACCGGCGCGTCATCGAGCGATCTCACGATGGCCCGGGGCGCACGATCTATGACTGGCGCCACTATCTCGCAGTGGTCCAGCGCAAGCCGGGCGCGCTGCGCAATGGCGCGCCGTTTCTGGAGCTGCCAGACGACTTCCGGCGGCTTCAGCAGCAACTTCTGCGTACGCCGGGCGGTGACCGGGAAAGGGTCGAGATCCTGGCGCTGGTCCTGCAGCACGACGAGGAAGCGGTTCTGACGGCCGTGACGATGGCGCTGGAAGCGGGCGTTGCGACCAAGACCCATATCCTGAACCTGCTGCACCGGCTGGTCGATGGCAAACCCATCAGCACACCGCCTGTGACGGCGCCGCAGGCGTTGCGCCTGGCCAGAGAGCCACAGGCCAATGTCGATCGCTACGATACGCTGCGTGCAGCCGGGGAGACCCGTCATGCGTCATGATCCAGCCAGCGGCGCGATCGTCGTCATGTTGCGCGGTCTGAAGATGCACGGAATGGCGCAGGCCGTCACTGATCTCATGGCTCAGGGCTCGCCAGCGTTCGAGGCCGCAATCCCGATGCTGTCCCAGCTCCTGAAAGCCGAAACCGCAGAACGGGAAGTGCGGTCCGTTGCATACCAGCTGAACAGCGCACGGTTCCCCGCTTACCGCGACCTGGCAGGCTTCGACTTTGCCAGCAGCGAGATCAATGAAGCCCTCGTCCGCCAGCTTCATCGGTGTGACTTTATCGATGTGGCCGACAATATCGTCCTGGTCGGCGGGCCGGGCACCGGCAAGACGCGTATCGCGACGGCGCTCGGCGTACATGCGATCGAGCACTATCGGCGCCGTGTCCGGTTCTTCTCAACCGTCGAGCTGGTCAATGCACTCGAACAGGAAAAGGCTCAAGGGCGAACCGGTCAGATCGCGAACCGTCTGATCCACTCCGATCTCGTGATCCTTGACGAGCTAGGCCAACCGAGTCTCCATACTGCACGGATGACCTGGTCTTATCGTCAGAAGCTCCAAGTATCTGGCCCCTTTGGTGAAAACCGGTACCCGCCCCACGGGACTGCCCGATATTGTCTGGCCCCGCTCTGATATTGCCTGAATCACGTAAAACACTACCAAAGAGCAATGAGCGGAGACTTCCTGGATCGCCTCAAGTCGGCAAGGTACACCGTCGCTTTGCTATTCGAGCAAAGTGAGGGTGATTTTGGCCCGATCTTCGCACGCTTGGATATGGAAATTAGACAGCGTGAGGAACTGGAAGCGCGCGTTAAGCAGGTGCTTGAAGAAGGAAAGCCGCCGAAACGCTCCTGAAAATCAGCCAAGGAACAGCAACAAAGCACTGAGAGGGAGAGGGAGAGCTTCTCCGCCAACTCGAAAACGCCATAGAACATTGTTTTAATTCAATTCTTTAAAAACGTGTGTAGCAATTTGTGCAGCAAAATGTGCAGCAGTTTTAGGACAGTCGAGCGCCTGTCAGCCTTGGCGAACTCGACATGTGGATACCCTTTTCTGAATATTGTTGAGAGATGTACGGGCGGACGAAACTGCAGATAGTGGTTCGCGCCCCATGATAATGCGGCATGTCCACATTGAAGAGTTGGTCCTCAAGATTAGTGGATGCTCAAAGCAAGTGTTAAGGGACCAGTCGCCGGTATCGCCTTGTGTCGTGAGGCATGACACCGGCACTGTATTGACGACCAGGTTCGAATGACTGTCGAGTGGGGGCGGCCGAAATTGCGGCGCAACCAGCTCCAATTGGAAGGATGGAATGGAGCGTTTGCGAAAACAAACCTTCTTCTCCGACCATCCAAGTGAACCAGTCCGAACGCTCAAATGTTTACATATGAGTATCCTTCCAGTATCGAGCCAGCATGCGCCATTTCTGGATAGCTCTGCTTTGCATCGTGTTTTCGGTGTCCGGATCAATGATCCAGGCAGCGCATACGGCAGCGCATGCACAGATACCGGCTGTGCTGGACACTCACGATAATGAAGATCACGAGCACGATCATGCCAGTCATGGCGACGATCATGACGTTCGCATTTTCGACGAGCATCACCATGCCGAGGGCCATTCGGGCGATCATGGCGCGGAACTTCATCTGACCGCCATCAGTGTGTCGCCTTTCACATCCGCCCCACCCCTGCCTGAAGCAGAGGCGAAAATCTTCTTAGCCGATTTGCAGCAACCTTCTCCGCTGCTCCCCCCTGATCCGGACCCTGATCGGGCCTGACCCTGAGCGTCGCTGGCAAGCCTTGAGGCACGCCAGGCAACTATCCGTGGTCAGGAGCTATTCTTCTTATGTCTTCCAAATTTGTCAGCCTCGCGATTGCGATGGCTTTGTCGGGCGCTTCGGCGCAGGCACAAACTGATCCCTGTGGGGACGTACAAGAGCAGATTGAGGTAATCCCGCTCGGACGTGCTATCCAACTCGCCGTCGAAGCCGATCTCCGGCCTGAGCTTGCCAACGCTGAAGTCCGCGCGGCAAGAACCGAGCGCGCGATTGCGGCGCTCCGGCCAGCGGATACCGTCTCGCTTGAAATCGAGGATTTCCCTGGCTCAGGTCTCGCCAGCGAAATCGATAACCTCCAGGTCACCGCCAGCTTCTCTCGTGTCTGGGAGCGCGGGGGCAAGCGCGAGGCGCGTGAAGCGCTTGCCCGCAGAGGGGTCGAAGTTGCCGGGACACGCCTTGCGGCCGCAGAATTCGAAATCCGGGAAGAAGTCGAAACGCTCTATGCCGAAGCCGCGCTTGCCGAAGGCAGGCTGGCCCTCGCATGTGACCAGATAGCCCTTTCGCGTGAGCTCGAAGTGGTCATCCAGCGGCGCGTCGAGGCCGCGCGCGATCCCCTTCTCGCCGGCGCGCGGGCAACCTCCGACCGTTTACGCGCGGAAGCCGAAGCACGCCGCCACGCGGCGCAGGCTGAAAACCTCCGGGCCGCACTCGGCGCCTATTGGCTGGCCAAGGACGATTTCCGGATTGACCCGGATTTTCTGGAAGCAAGGGTCGAACCGCGCGCCTTTGATATCGCAGATCTTTCCTCTCCGGAACTCGACCGCCTTGCCAAAGAACAGCTCCGATCGGCAGCTCTGATAGAACTTGAACGCGCCCAGGCTATTACGGATATCACCTGGAATGTCGGGCTCCGCAAATTCGGACTGGAAGAGGATGCGGCCGTCATTGCGGGGGCTTCAATTCCGCTTGGCACGGGGGGCCGAAGCGAGGCAACCGTTGCCCGCGCTCGGGCTGACCAGCTCCGTATAGAAGTCGAACGTGAAACCCTCCGGCAGGAACTGATCCGCCGCGCCGCTGGGTATCAACGCGCCGCGCTCAGCGCGCTGGAACAGATTGAGGAGATCGACACCGTACTACTGCCGGCCGCAAATGAAGCCGTCGCGCTCGCCCGCGACGGTTATGCCCGCGGCGCCTTCTCCTATCTCGACATCATCAGTGCCCAGAACGCCGTGGATGACCTGCGAGAAGAACGTCTCACCCATCTGAGAACCTACGTCCTGAACAAAGCTGCGCTGGCGCGCCTGAGCCCTGCCGCACACAGACCCGCCCCGACCTCGGAGACTCCGGAATGAACCATCCCCTCAACAGACGGGTTGCCCCCCTTGCGGCCATGTTTCTTCTTGGACTCATTGCCGCGTGTGGCAACAACGCGAGGCAAGCTGCGTCGGATACAGATCACGGTGAGGCGGCTGCGGAAGACTATGCACGCGGCCCCAATAACGGACGCCTGCTTCAAGACGGACCGCTTGCGCTTGAGATGACGATTTTCGAAACGGGCGTGCCGCCTCAGTACCGGATATACCCGTACATTGATGGCGAGCCACTCGCCCCGTCCTCGGTCGACCTGACCGTCAAGCTGCATCGCCTCGGCGGCATCGTGGACACATTCCAGTTCGTGCCCAGGCAGGACTATCTGATGGGCGACGGCGTGGTCACCGAACCCCATTCCTTCGAAGTTGAAGTCACGGCCGTATTCGAAGGCAAAACGCATGCCTGGCGATACGAGTCGTTTGAAGGGCGCACAACCATACCGGAGGATGTAGCCGCCGAGGCCGGTGTCGGCATTGAAACAGCAGGCCCCGGAATCGTCCGGGATCTGCTCCTCTTATCCGGCGAAGTGTCGCTTGCCCCGTCTGCTACATCCTCCGTGCGGGCAACCTACCCTGGACCGGTCCGATCCGTCAGCGTCAATGTTGGCGATCACGTGCAGCGCGGCCAACCGCTTGCGCGCATCGAATCCTCCAGCAGCCTGCAGGAATATACCGTCACAGCCCCAAAGAGCGGAACAATCCTTGAGCGGAATACAAACGCCGGTGACGTAGCCGGCGCAGACCCACTCTTCGTGATTGCCGATCTCGGCCAGATGGAAGCTTACCTGCATGTTTTTCCGAGGGACGCGGCCCGCGTAAAAGCAGGCCAGACGGTCCGGCTCGGTGTTGCGGGCGGCGAAATGACGACAGAGACCAACATTTTGCGGTTCCTTCCGATGGCCGGCGCGAATTCCCAGACAAGGATTGCGGTTGCCGGAATTCCGGCCGAGTCAGGCCTGCAGCCCGGCATGCGCCTGATGGCAGAAGTCGTGATTGCCGAAAACGAAGTGCCGCTGACCGTTCGGGAAGCGGGCCTTCAGAGTTTCCGCGACTTTACCGTCGTCTATGCGAAGGTTGGCGACACCTACGAGGTGCGCATGCTCGAGCTCGGGCGCCGCGACGGCGAGCGGGTTGAAGTCCTCGGCGGCCTGCGGCCCGGCGAGATCTACGTCACCGACAATTCCTTCCTCATCAAGGCCGACATCGAAAAGTCCGGCGCCAGCCACGACCATTAGGGGACGGATATGCTCGAACGCATCATAGAATTCTCCATTCGCCAGCGCTGGCTGGTGATGGCCATTGTCGTCGGCCTCGCCGGATTGGGCATCTGGAACTTTAACCGGCTGCCCATCGACGCAGTCCCGGACATCACCAATGTCCAGGTGCAGATCAATACTGAAGCGCCAGGATTTTCACCATTGGAGACCGAGCAGCGGATCACTTTCCCGGTCGAGACTGCGATCTCGGGTCTTCCCGGGCTGGACTATACGCGATCTGTCTCCCGCTACGGTCTGAGCCAGGTCACGGTCGTGTTTGATGACGGAACGGACATCTACCGGGCCCGGCAGCTCGTCTCCGAGCGCATCCAGTCCGTACAGGGAGCGCTTCCTGAAGGGATCACCCCCGAGCCGGGTCCGATCGCGACGGGTCTTGGCGAGATCTACATGTACATCCTCGCGGCTGAACCCGGCGCCATGAAGCAGGATGGCACGCCCTGGTCCCCGATGGACCTGCGGACACTGAACGACTGGGTCGTGCTACCCCAGCTACGCACCGTCAAGGGCGTCACCGAAGTCAACACGATCGGCGGATTCAAGAAGGAAATCCATATCCTGCCTGACCCGGCAGCCATGGCGGGCTTCAGTCTCACCCTGGATGACATCCTCTCGGCCGTCGCCCGCAACAACGCCAATACCGGTGCGGGCTATATCGAGCGCAATGGCGAGCAGAACCTCATCCGCGTGCCCGGACAGGCCCAGAGCCTTGATGACTTGCGTGCGATCGCCGTCAACGACACCGGCATTGTCAGTATCCGGCTTGGCGACGTCGCAGAGGTCCGCGAAGGCGAGGAGCTACGAACAGGCGCCGCCACCCAGAACGGCGAAGAAATCGTACTTGGCACGGCTTTCATGCTGGTCGGGGAGAACAGCCGCACTGTATCCATTGCGGTCGATGAGAAGGTCGATGCCATTCGGCCGGGTCTACCGGCAGGCGTGACCATCAGCCCGGTCTACAATCGCACCAACCTCGTCGACGCAACGATCGCCACCGTCGAAAAGAACCTCGCCGAGGGGGCGCTCCTCGTGATCGTCATCCTCTTCCTGCTGCTCGGCAATATCAGGGCCGCGCTGCTGACAGCGGCGGTCATTCCGCTCGCCATGCTGATGACCGTGACAGGCATGGTCAGCAACAGGGTCTCGGGCAACCTCATGAGCCTCGGCGCGCTTGATTTTGGCCTGATCGTCGACGGCGCGGTGATCATTGTTGAAAACTGCCTCAGGCGGTTTGGCGAGGCTCAGCACCGGCTCGGGCGCCTGCTTACCCAGGAGGAGCGGTTCTCGCTGGCCGCGTCAGCGTCGAGCGAAGTGATCAGGCCGTCGATCTTCGGCGTGATCATCATCACGGTGGTCTATCTGCCGATTTTTGCGCTCACCGGCATTGAGGGCAAGATGTTCCATCCGATGGCCTTCACGGTTGTGATTGCCCTCACATCGGCCCTGATCCTGTCGCTCACCTTCGTTCCGGCCGCTGTTGCGCTGCTGGTACGCGGAAAAGTCACGGAGAAGGAAAGCTGGATAATGCGCGGCGCCAAAGCCGCCTACCGCCCGGCGCTTCGGTTTGCTCTGGGAGCCCGGTACGCCGTAGTAGTCGGCGCGATTGCCTTGGTAGGCTTTGCCGGCTGGGGCGCTACACGGCTTGGCTCTGAGTTCATCCCCAACCTCGATGAAGGCGACATCGCCCTGCATGCCTTGCGCATTCCGGGCACCAGCCTCACCCAGGCTGTCGAGATGCAGGAAATGCTCGAGCGGCGCATCAAAGAGCTGCCGGAAGTCGAGCGCGTATTTGCCAAGATCGGCACGCCCGAAATCGCAACCGACCCGGTGCCACCCAGCGTCGCCGACACGTTCATCATCCTGAAGCCGCGCAAGGAATGGCCCGATCCCCGCAAGCCTAAAGCCGCTTTCGTGGCCGAATTGCAGGCCGCGGTCCAGGAGATTCCCGGCAGCAAGTATGAGATCACCCAGCCGATCGAAATGCGGTTTAACGAGCTCATCTCGGGCGTGCGCGCGGACGTTGCTCTCAAAATCTACGGGGATGATCTGGATACGCTTGCTGAACTCGCCGAGACGGTCGAAGGCATCGTTGCCTCCGTTCCCGGCGCGGCAGATGTCCAGCATGAGCAAGTCACAGGCCTGCCAATCCTGTCGATCCATCCTGACCGCGATGCTCTGGCGCGCTACGGGCTCGACGTCAGCGATGTGCAGCGCGTCGCGGGGATCGCGCTCGGCGGCGAAGTCGCCGGGCGTTACTTCGAAGGCGACCGGCGGTTCGACATCGTCGTGCGCTTCCCCGAATATCTGCGTACAGATGTGTCAGCCATCGAACGTCTGCCGGTGCCACTCCCGGAAAGCCGTCGCGGCGCGGGCGGGCCGATGTTCGTGCCCCTGTCGGAAGTGGCCCGTGTCGAGATTGCCCCCGGCCCCAACCAGATCAGCCGGGAAAACGGCAAGCGTAAACTCACCGTCACAGCGAACGTCCGCGATCGCGATCTCGGCTCCTTCATCACCGAGCTGCAGGGCCGTTTGGACGCAGAGGCCGAACTGCCATCCGGCTACTGGGTGGAGTATGGCGGCACATGGGAACAGCTCGTCTCGGCGAGCCAGCGCCTCACCCTCGTCGTGCCGATTGCGCTCCTGACGATATTCGGGCTGCTGCTCATGTTGTTCGGCTCGGTCCGGGACGCGGGCATCGTGTTCACCGGCGTTCCCCTCGCCCTGACGGGCGGGGTTGCAGCACTCGCCTTACGGGATCTGCCCCTGTCAATCTCGGCCGGGGTCGGGTTCATTGCCCTCTCGGGGATTGCGGTGCTGAACGGCGTCGTCATGCTGAGCTTCATCCGGCAGAGACGCGAGGCCGGAGAGACGCTCGACGCAGCGATCTTCGACGGCGCGCTCCAACGCCTGCGGCCCGTCCTGATGACAGCCTTGGTTGCCAGCCTCGGCTTCGTGCCGATGGCGCTCAATGTCGGCCTTGGCAGCGAAGTCCAGCGTCCGCTGGCCACCGTCGTGATCGGCGGGATCATCTCGGCTACGCTGCTCACCTTGCTGGTGCTTCCCGCGCTCTACCGGATCGTCCATGCCGGAGAGCGAATAATCAAACCAACACCCGGCTCTCCTGAGCCCGTTCCGGCGGAGTAAGAAGATGACATATTTCATCCTGAAGGCAGCTCTGTCAGGCGTTCTCATCGCCCTCATCTCGGAGGTTGCGCGGCGGTTCCCAGGCTTCGGCGGGCTGATCGCGTCCCTCCCGCTAATCTCACTGATGGCGATCATATGGCTGTGGCGAGACACCGGCGGCGACATCGCCCAAGTCGCGAGCCATGCCCGCGCAACACTCTGGTATGTCGTGCCGAGCCTTCCTTTCTTCCTGATCCTGCCGGCACTCATGGAGAAAGGCGTGAACTTCTGGGTGTCGCTCGCGGTCGCCAGCGTCATCACGATCGGCCTTTACCTGTCGGCGATCTGGCTTTCTGGCCGGCTGGGCGTCACTTTCGGACAAGGACAATAATCATGCGGACACTGATCGTACTGACAGGCCTCGCGGCACTAAACGCCTGCACAACTTACCCCTATGAGATAAAACCTCTGACGACAGAGCAATCTGATGCCGTAGAAACAGCCTGCGGCCATCGGCCTGTTTCCAAGCTCAGGGGCACTCGCTCACCGCGCGAGGTGATCTATTCAGCCTGCCGAGGCGAGACGCTCAAGGCAATTCGCGCACCGGAGGACCTGACGGATGCATCCTGAATTGCCAAACCCGGCTGCCCGCCCGGCCATCACCGGGCCAATTTTCGCAGCACTGTTGGCCGCTGTAGCCTTTGCGTTCCCCGGCGAAGCCTTCGCCCACGCCGTCGCCGAAGGCGACAAGGGTTACATCCAGGAGATTTCAGGGGTTCACCTGATGTCCTTCCTGTATCTTGGTGCCAAGCACATGGTGACCGGATATGACCACATCCTGTTCCTGCTGGGCGTGATCTTCTTCCTCTACCGGATGAAGGACATCGGCATTTATGTCAGCCTGTTCGCCATCGGTCATTCAACCACGATGCTGGCGGGGGTCTACTTCAACTTCGGCATCAACAGCTACATCATCGATGCCATCATCGGCCTGTCGATTGTCTACAAGGCGCTCGACAATATGGGTGCCTATCAGCGCTGGTTCGGCTTCCAGCCTGACACGAAAGCCGCAACGCTGATCTTCGGCTTTTGCCATGGGTTTGGTCTTTCGTCCAAAATTCTCGACTACGAAATCTCGCCCGACGGGCTCCTGCCCAACCTGCTGGCCTTCAATGTCGGCGTCGAAATCGGCCAGCTTCTGGCCCTCGGCGCGATCCTGATCGCCATGGGTTTCTGGCGGCGCACGCCTTCATTCCTGAAATACGCCTATACCGCAAATGTGGTGATGATGGCCGCCGGCTTCCTGTTGGCCGGCTACCAGATCACCGGCTACTTCCTCGCCTAGGAGAACATGCTCATGTACAACACCGATATGCCGGGCCGCGCCGAGCTGCCGACCACGCGCCAGCTCATCCGCTCCACCCTGATTGCCCTAGTCACAGCCGCCGCACTGCTCGTGACCGTCGTTCTGCCAGCAGAATACGCCGTGGACCGGACCGGGGCTGGCCGCGTTCTGGGCCTTACACAAATGGGAGAAATCAAGCAGCAGCTCGCTGAAGAAGCTGAGGCTGATGCTGCCGTGAATGTGGAAACCGCAGACTCTGATGCACCGCTCACGGAAGAAACAGGTGCGCCGCAGGTGGCTGAAACCTCAGCCAGCACAGCGACGCCACAAGAGCCGGCGACCGACTGGCGGGACGAGGTCACACTCACCCTCGCGCCCGGCGAAGCGGCCGAGATCAAGCTCGTGATGAAGCTTGGCGAAACATCCCGCTACGAATGGCGCGTCGATCAGGGTCATGTGAATTCGGACCTGCATGGCGATGGTACAGCCGGACAATCCACAAGCTACCGGAAAGGCCGCGCCGAAGCCTCGGACACCGGCGAGCTGACGGCAGCATTCGACGGGTCGCATGGTTGGTTCTGGCGCAACCGGAGTGATGTGCCCGTGACGTTGGTATTGCAGACAACAGGGGACTACAGCGAGCTCAAACGCGTTCTCTGACCTTGCCTCTCCGCAGGCCGCTGAGCGAACCTTCAGTAAATTCAGGCGATAGCTGGATTTGTTACGTAAAGCTCCACGCCAGGGCGCTGCCGTCGAATGATTGATAAAATACGCTTTTATTAATCACTTTCGCTGCATAATATGATCGAAATAATGGGATATTCTCGATCATGGCCTGGAACTGGGAACTGCGCGACTGGCCGGATTTCGTCCGGGACCGGCAGAAACTCGCCGCCCGCGAGACGCGTTTTCTCGAGCAGGCGGGCGTCCTGATCGGCACCTCCCGTCACATTTCCGAAGAAGACAGGATCGAGCTCAGCATATCGGTCATGAGCCTGGAAGCAATCGATACGTCTGAGATAGAGGGGGAAACGCTGGACCGGGCAAGTGTCCAGTCCTCTATTCAGCGGGCTCTCGGTCTGAAGGCCGCCCGGACATCCGCGCGTCCCGCCGAGAGCGGGATCGCGGAAATGATGGTTGACCTGCTGCAGACAACAGGTGAGCCGCTGTCGGACGAGATGCTTCATCGCTGGCACAGGAAAATGCTGGGCGGCCGCACTGATCTGAAGAACCTCGGTGGCTACCGGGAGCATGAAGAACCGATGCAGATCATATCAGGCGCTTCCTATGCGCCAAAGGTTCACTATGAGGCGCCGCCTTCAAGCTCCGTTCCCGGCCATATGGCGGCATTCATCACCTGGTTTAACAAGACTGCGCCGACAGGTGAGGCACCGCTGCTTCCGATCGAGCGGTCCGGACTTGCGCATCTCTGGTTT
>NZ_ARYM01000034.1 GCF_000685315.1 Hyphomonas polymorpha PS728 | reverse complement strand
TTGACGTCCATGCCGGGCGGCAAACGCTTCAGGGTGCCAGGTTCAAGGCCAGAGGTCAGAATCGAGCCTTGCTGATCGCCCTCATAGGGCACTTCGGAAGTGCCGTTCTGATCAATCAGGAAGCCCGCGTGAAGGGCCGCGACCTTAAAGCCGGTCAACAGGGCGTCTTCGAGCCCGTCCACTTCGGCAAGCCGGAGCAACACGGGCGCCAGCCACGACACACCGCGCACCTGCCCAATGCCCACCGGGGCGCAAAGGTGCAGCACATCAGAGGCGGGAATGCGGATCGACGGCGCATAAGTGATTGCGGTTTGCGTCGGTTTGACCGGAAGAATCCAATAGGCCGCGCGCGTGCCATCGGCCGCGAATTCCACGCCGCCCACGATATACCGGCCGTCACCAAGGTCTGCCGTCTTCGCTTCGTCCAGTTGTTCAGCCGGGATTGCGCGAACGCGAAGGCCACGCGGCGTCTGGACAAGATGCAACAGCGAGTCGCCGTCCACAATCATTCCGTGAACGGCCAAAGCCACGACTCCGGCAAGGTCGGTCCGGCCGTCGGCATCTGCCACGTTCTGCCAGGTCGCCCATGCTGCCCCCAACGCGGTGCGAGCATCGGTGTTCGCCGCCTTGCTGGCCGGGGAAATGCCGGTGCCGACAAGATGCGTCACAAGGGCTTCCACGCCGCTGCGAGCGTGGGCGTTGTTATTGTAGAAGTACCGCGCCCGCGAACGCATCGGCCCCGCCGCTGCCAGCGCTTCGGTGCTGACAGTGCCGAAATGCGCGCCGCGGTCCCAACGGCGCCCACCGGCCGCCCCGTCGAACCTGCGGACTGCTTCGGGCGCGATGGCACGGGCGATGGCTTGGCGGGCACGGGCGAAGGCTGACGGGCGGCGGACCATGTTAGTTCGCCCCGCTGCGATCTGCCACCAGCGGAAGAAGGATGGGGTTGAGCGTCAGAAGGATTGAACCGGCAGGCATCTCTGACGGGCGCGTCGGAATCAGATAATCCTTTGGCGGATCATCCATGTTATAGGCTACTGCAAGGAAACGCTTTTCACCGGTTTGATCATCGCGCGAGAGGTCAATTCGGAGCGCCCACCACTCTCCCTGAGTAACACCGCGAATAGCGCGCCCCAGTGCGTTGGGATTAGCGGCAGCATAAGCCAACACCTCTTCGGGGCCAGCCTTGCTAAAATCAATGTTCGAGCGTTTTCCGTTTTGATGGACGATTAGCGCAAATTGGGCGGCCATGAAGGGTGATGCATCGCAGCCGAACGATTTACCCGGCGATCCATGGGTCAATCCCAAATCCAGCATTGCTGAGTAGATCGCGGCCAGCGCAACTTGATCGGAAGTGAAGCGAAGGTGCCCCCCGTCCGTTTTGTCTTCGGGCACTAGAAGCCCGTTTTCGATCAACGTGCGAACGCGCCCTTCATAGAAGCGCTTCAGTTCTTTCCGGCCATCGCCGATAGCGCGTGCGATTTCGCCGGAGGTGAAAAGGGGTTTCGGCATGTCCAGGCTCCTGAGTTACCAGAGCCTTAACATACGTGATACATGGCATATTGCAAGACGTCTGTTTTTTCACTACATGTTTGCTCATCGGCGGGTTTTGATAGTCCTCGCCGATGGTGACTCGGATTCCTTCGGTCTGGGTCATGGGGCGTTAGCCGCGTCCCGCCTCCATGCGCCCAGCTTGCCTCGACATCAGGCAGGGCGCGGCCATCAGGCGCGTTTCCTCTGCTGCGCGTCTGATGGCTTGGGGGGACGTCAGGAAAGCAGGGTAGCCTTGCGCTTCACCCGGCGGACTTCCGTTGCCCACCATTCCATTAGATCGCGGCGCGGCTTCTCATATTGGGCGTGATTGTATGCCCTGCGAACGCTGTTGCGCTCTTCATGGGCCAATGATGCTTCGATCACATCCCATGGCTTTCCATGCTCATTACAATGCGTGCTGAAGCTGCCCCGGAAGCCGTGGACCGTGATTTTACCCTTCCAGCCCAGTCGATAGAGGGCGAAGAGAAGGGTGTTTTCAGACATGGCCGAACGGCCTTGCGGGAAAACGAGGCCGGATGCTGGCCAGTCCCCGCCCTTCGCCTGCTTGTCCAGAATCGCCACGGCATCGTCTGACAAATAGACCCGGTGTGGGCGGCTCATTTTCATGCGTTCGGCCGGAATATCCCAAAGCCGCGCGGCTTGTGAAAGCTCTTCCCAGCGCGCTTCGCGAACTTCGGCCGTCCGGCTTGCGGTCAGGATCAGGAATTCCAAAGCAAGGGCAGTGGTTGTGTTCGAATAGGTCGCAAATTGGGCCAGAACCTGCCCCAGCTCTTCCATGGTTGCGGCGGCCCGGTGTTTAGTCGCAGGGCGGCTCATGCGAACGCGGCTGATCTCGGCAGCGGGATTGAACGCCAAATCATAGCGGACACAGGCCAGCGCGAAGATTTGGGCCATGTAGCCACGCATCCGCTGCGCTGTTTCGTATTTGCCCTTCTTGCGCAGCTTTTCGACTATCGCCAGCACTTCGGCCGCGCGGATTTCCGAAACTGGCCGGTCACCGATAGTCGGGTAAACGTGGTTTTCCATCCGGCGGATAATCTGAGAGGCCACCAGAGGAGTCCGGGCGGGATTGGTGGCAGCGAACCATTCTTCGGCCACCTTGCGAAACGGGATTTTCACATCATCGGCGCGCATCACAGAGCACATCGCGCGCGCTCGGTTCACCTGAAGCGCTGGCCAGTCCCCAAGGGTCCTGACGCGCTCACGGCCTTTCACGATCTCACGATGCCGCCAGGTCTTCGTTCCGGTAGGCCGGATAAGGATATGCAGGCCCCTGACCTTGCCGTCGAAGAGCTTGTATTGCGTGTCCTTCGGCTTGGCGCCGCGAATGATTGCATCAGTGAGTTCGGCCATAGCTTTTTCCGGTCCCCGGATTGAGTCCCTCGCGGGTGTGTTTGCAATGGTCCGCACGAGTGCGAACGGGACTCTTACCCGAAGAAAATTGCTTAATAGTCAACTATTTGTTGAGAATAATCGGGTGTGTATCAGGGGACTCACAAGGCCCGCTGTATTCTTTCATCCGCACCATGGTCTGGCTGGGCTGACTGCTGAGCCCCTCTGGCGCCTTTGGCCTGATACGCCATATGGACCTCAACCCTCCCCGGAAATCAGCCTGCCCGTTGCAAATGACCCTGAAAATCGTCCCCATGACTGCGGCCCATATCAATGAGGTCGTCCAGATTCAGGCCGAAGCCTTCACACCGGACCTGCGGGAAACGCCGGAGGTGTTTGCCAACCGCATTGCGCGTTTTGGGGAGTTTTTCCGGGTCGCCTACCTGAATGGACGCATGGTGGGCTATGTGGTCGCTTTCCCATGGAAGTTTGGCGATGCACCTGTAAACAATCAGAAATTTCCCGAAGAGTTGCCCGAGCCGGACTGTTTCTTCATCCATGACATTGCCCTTTTGCCGGACGCGCGCGGCAGCGGCGTTGCCCGAGCCCTGCTGGAGGATGCCTATCAAACGGCACTGAAGCTGGGCTTCGATGCGGCAAGCCTGGTGGCCGTCGGCCAATCCGGCAATTACTGGGACAGGGTGGGGTTTGTGCCCAATGCGCACGTCACCGAGACCAAGCGCGCTTATATCCTCGATATCTATGGGCCGGGCGCGCGCCTGATGGCGCGGCCGATCTGATCGTTCCTCAGCCCAGCTCCCCGTGAAGGGCGCTGAGGATGATGGGCAGCTGCTTTTCGATGTCTTCGGCAATCAGCCCCGCGCCCACGCGGCGGCCGGCCTCGCCGTGAAGCCAGCTGCCGATGGCGGCGGCAACGAAGGTGTCTACCCCCTGCGCCATGAAGCCGGCGATGATACCGGCCAGCACATCGCCCGAGCCGGCGGTTGCCAGCCAGCGGGTGGCGTGCGTGTTGACGAGCGCGTTGCCATCGGGCTGGGCAATGACCGTGTCAGCCCCCTTCAGCAGGATCACGCAGCCAGCCTTGGCAGCCGCCGCGCGAGTGGCCTGCACCTTGTTGTCGCTGGTGGCGAGCAGATCGCCAAACAAGCGGGAGAACTCGCCCTCATGCGGGGTGAGGATGTCTGTTGGCCGCAATTGTTTGAACAGGGCCTCGGGGTCCTCGCCAAAAACGGTGAGCGCGTCAGCGTCCAGCAGGATGCGGGCCGGGCTCTTGAGCAATGCCTCGATATTGCCGCGGGCGGCATCACTGATCCCGGCGGCGGGGCCGATGACCATGGCGGTGGCGCGCGCCGCATAGGCGGCGAGGTCATCTGCCGTCTGGAAGGGGGCAAGCATGATGGCGGTGAGGTGGGCTGCATGCACGCCGGCCGCTTCGGGCGGGGAGAGCATGGTAACAAGACCCGCCCCGGCGCGCAGGCCTGCCCTGGCGGTGAGACGCGCCGCGCCGGTATTCCATGGGCCGCCGCTGACCACTTTGAGATGGCCGCGCTGATATTTGTGAACTCCAAAGCCCGGCTGCGGCATCTGGCTGTGCCAGAGCGCGGGGCTGTTTTCGGCGAGGTTCGTCTGCACGGGTACGCCAATGTCCGCGACCATCGCGACGCCGGAAAAGGCAGAGCCAGGCAGCAGAACATGGGCCGGTCGCAGGGCAGCAAATGTGAGGGTGGCCTCTGCCTGGAAGGCCGGGCCGAGCGGCTTGCCCGTGTAGCCATCAATCCCCGAAGGAACGTCAACCGAGATCACGCGCCCGCCGCGCAGGGCGAGCATGGCGGCGGGGCCCTCGAGAGGTCGCGTCAGGCCTGCGCCATAGAGCGCGTCGACGATCAGATCCGG
Source organism: Hyphomonas polymorpha PS728 (assembly GCF_000685315.1). Classification (GTDB taxonomy): domain Bacteria; phylum Pseudomonadota; class Alphaproteobacteria; order Caulobacterales; family Hyphomonadaceae; genus Hyphomonas; species Hyphomonas polymorpha. Next base: position 30,157 of record NZ_ARYM01000034.1, on the reverse strand, counting down.
CTCGGTGTTGAGCGCGTCTTCGAGCGTGTGGACAGGGCCTTCCCACTGGCTGGCCGCCTTGGCGGTATCCCCGGTCAACTCGCTGACAGGATGAGTGCAGTAGATGTCTACCTTGCGCCAGAATTTGGCGAGCTTTGCCGCCGCGATGAACCCATCGCCGCCATTGCCGCCGGGCCCGCACAGCACCTGGATACGGCCTTCTGGCCAATGGGCATGGACGAATTCGGCAACCGCCCCGCCTGCCCTCTGCATCAGGGTGAACCGGTCGGTTCCTGCATTGATAACGGCTTGCTCGGCGGCAAGCATCTCCTGCGGTGTCAGTATAGGCCTTCCCATTGGAAGGTTCATAGCACGCGGGTTGCGGATTCGCTCCCGTATTCTGCAACACGCAGGACCCCGCCGCGCCGCTCCAGCCGCGTGACCGAGCAATGGCCAGGGCGGAACACCGTCACACGGTCATCGCTCTCAAGGGCACCTACCAGAGCATTGATGGCAACGAAGTGGGAAAACACGGCCGTCCCTTCTGGCAGACCCGAGACAGTTTCGGACATCTTGTGACGCCAGGCGGCAAGATCAGGGCCAGCCTGCGTCCAGGTGCCGGCCATCAGCTCCCGCAGCCAGGACACACGGTCCTCTATACCGTCCGGTGTCGAGATTTCGGAAACGTCCGGCACGACCCGCGCGGTCAGTCCCGTGCGCGCCTCAAAAGGCTGGGCCGTTTCGCGGCAACGCTGCATCGGGCTGGTGATGGCGCTTGTGGCGCCCAGCTTTGTCAGAATCTCAGAGGCGGCTTCAGCCTGCCCCTTGCCAAGATCGCTCAGGCCCGGATCGGGATGGTCGCCCCAGCTGGCGGCAGCTTCACCGTGACGGATCAGGAAGATCACGCGGCTGCCTGCTCGCGGACCTTGCCGGCATCCTCAAGCTGGGTGGTGGCGGTATAGCCATGGGCGGTCAGCACCTGAAGTGCCTGCTGGTAAGCCACGGGCGGCCGGATGCCCAGACGGGCGCGGGCTTCCTCAAGCGGTTCCTTCATGAGAGCCACGATATCCTGACGCATGATCTTCTGGGCAGCCGCGCCATTGCGTTTGCCCTCCCAGAAGCAATCCATGATTCGGGCGCCTTTGGGCGCGCTTTTCGCAATCGTGCGGCACCCCATGAAAGCGATGAAAAGAACGCCATTGCCGGGGTTCTGGCTGTAGGTGAAGGCCAGGAGGGAGGCTTCACCCAGGGCGTCACGGTTGTAGCCGCTGAGAACATGAAAAAGGTCGTGCGTGTCGCGCAGGCGATTGCCGAACCAGAGATAGTCATCGTCATAGTCCGGCACGCCGGCGCGGTGTTTTGCGCTTTCCTCAACGAGGCCCTGCGCGGTCAGCCCTTCGCGCTCCATGAACTCGACATAGGCGCGGCCAACCGTGCCTTCAGGAAGTTGCCTGATCCAGGAATGATCATCCAGAATCGGCGGCAGATAGGCGCGCTCCTTCAGGAGGCGGCGGCCCTCCGGACTGGCAACAAAAGCAGCAAAATTCTTCTCGAACGAGCGCCCGTTCAGCGCCTCGATGATGTGGAACACCTGCTCGGTATCTTCCTTGTTCTGGATCAGCTTCTGCATGTGATGCCATGCCTTTAGCGGACGGAACTTCGAGCGTTTCCGGTCAGGATGGACAACGATCTCAAGGTCCTGGGCAGCCATATTGAGCATTCCTCATGATATCAAAGCAGAGAATTACGTAGCACAATCTGGCGGCGCAAGAAAGTGACGCTCGCGTCATTTTCCTGCTATTTCGCGAAAACCAGGCCGCCCAATCATTAATCAACACTGCACAAAACTTAATCGCGGGATCAAAGGTAACCAAAATGCGGGCACCCCCCTATCGCTTAAGGCGGGAACACCTCATACGCACGGATGGACTCTAAACCCGACGGCTGGGGAGAAACCACGCAATGAAAAAAATCGAAGCGATCATTAAACCCTTCAAACTCGACGATGTGAAAGAAGCGCTGCAGGAAATCGGTCTGCAGGGCATGACCGTCATCGAAGCGAAAGGCTTCGGCCGCCAACGCGGCCACACTGAACTCTATCGCGGCGCCGAATACGTGGTGGACTTCCTCCCGAAGCTGAAAATCGAAGTCGTGCTGCCTGACAGCGCGGTCGAGGGCGCGGTGGAAGCCATCAAGAAGGCTGCCCACACTGACAAGATTGGCGATGGCAAGATCTTCGTCTCCGACGTGATCGATGCCGTGCGCATCCGGACCGGCGAAACAGGCGACTCGGCGCTCTGATTATCGACCCAGCAGGGCTGGCAAAATCTGCCGGCCCGGCAAAACCTGCACCGAAGAAACGCTCATTAGAAGGCAAAAAAAATGGCAGATGATCTCCTCAAGATGATGAAGGACCAGGACGTCCAGTACGTGGACCTGCGCTTCACCGACCCGCGCGGCAAGCTGCAGCACGTCACCTTCCACAAGGACATGGTGGACGACAGCTTCTTCGAAGACGGCCAGATGTTTGACGGCTCATCGATTGCTGGCTGGAAAGCCATCAACGAGTCCGACATGCTTCTGAAACCGGACGCGACGGGCGCGTTCATCGATCCGTTCTTCCAGCAGACCACGCTCGTGGTTTTCTGCGATGTCCTCGACCCGGTTTCGGGCCAGGCCTACAACCGCGATCCGCGCACCACGGCCAAGAAGGCTGAAGCCTATCTCGCCGCCTCCGGCCTGGGCGACACCGCCTTCTTCGGCCCGGAAGCCGAATTCTTCATCTTCGATGACGTGCGCTGGTCCACCGATCCGCACAAGACCGGCTACAGCTTCGACTCGACGGAACTGCCGGCCAACACCGGCCGTGAATACCCGATGGGCAATTTGGGCCATCGCCCCGGCCCGAAGGGTGGTTACTTCCCGGTTCCCCCGATCGACTCCGAGCAGGACATGCGCGGCGAAATGCTGTCGATCATGGGCGAAATCGGCCTTCAGCCCGAGAAGCACCACCACGAAGTGGCTCCGGCCCAGCACGAGCTTGGCCTGAAATTCTCGACACTGACGGTCATGGCTGACCGCATGCAGCTCTACAAATACGTGATCCACCAGGTGGCTGCTTCGTATGGCAAGACGGCGACCTTCATGCCGAAGCCGATGTTCAAGGACAATGGCTCGGGCATGCACGTTCACCAGTCGATCTGGAAAGGCGGCAAGCCGCTGTTCGCAGGCGACAAGTATGCTGACCTGTCCGACATGTGCCTCTACTACATCGGCGGCATCATCAAGCATGCCAAGGCGCTGAACGCGATCACCAACCCGTCGACCAACTCCTACAAGCGTCTGGTTCCGGGTTACGAAGCACCGGTCATGCTGGCCTATTCGTCGCGTAACCGTTCGGCCTCGATCCGTATTCCTTTCGGCTCCAACCCGAAAGCAAAGCGTATCGAAACCCGCTTCCCCGATCCAATGGCGAACCCCTACCTCGCCTTCGCAGCCCTGCTGATGGCTGGCCTCGACGGCATCGAGAACAAGATCCATCCTGGCGACGCCATGGACAAGGACCTCTACGACCTGCCGCCGGCCGAAGCCAAATCGATCCCGCAGGTCTGTGGCTCGCTGCGTGAAGCCCTGGCAGCACTTGATGCTGACCGCGCCTTCCTCAAGAAAGGCGGCGTGTTCGACGACGACCAGATCGATGCCTATATCGAACTGAAGATGGAAGAGAACATGCGCTACGAACTCCATCCGCACCCGGTTGAGTTCGACATGTACTACAAGAACTAGAACGCGGGGTTCTGGTTCATGGGGCAGAAGGCCGGCATCTTCGGGTGCCGGCCTTTTCCTTGCCGCAAAGGCATGGCACGCCATAGCTCATGACCTCCCTGAAACTTGCGCTGCTGCACGGCGCCCATCTGTTCTGGCCCCTCGCCCTGCTCTGCCTGTGGGCGATTTTCCGCGGGCGCGGTACGCCGCGGATTGTGGCGGGGCTGGTTCTTATCCTGTCGCTACCACCCGCCTGGGCGCGCTTTGTGGAACCTCGCCTGCTGACGGTGCACGAGGAAACAATCCTCCTGCCCGGCGCGAGCGAGACATCCCCCGCCATCCGCATCGCCCTCTTCGGGGATCCACATATCGGCATGTTCCCACACGCCATGCCCATTGGGCGGATTGTGGACCGCATCAATGCAGAAGGCGTGGACGCCATATTCCTGGCGGGCGACCTCTCCTACCATCCGGAAGCGGATGATATCCCAGAACACTTCGCCGCACTGGGCCGGTTGGAAGCGCCCCTGTTTGCAGTCCTTGGCAATCACGATGTCGGGTTTCCGGGAACCGACCTCACCGAGCCGCTGATGCGCGCGCTGCAGTCGGCCGGGGCGCGGGTTCCGCACAACCGCGCGCTCAATACCGAGATCGGCGGCCACAGGGTTATCGTCGCGGGTGCGTCAGACCTTTGGGAACGCCGGCAGGATTTCAGCTTTCAGGCAAGCCTCCCGGAGGGCGTTCCCGTCATTCTGCTCACGCACAATCCGGATACGGCGCTCTTCGTGCCTGAGACATTCCGGTATGACCTGATGCTCGCCGGGCATACCCATGGGGGGCAGGTCCGGTTTCCGGGGTTCTACAAGCGCTTCATCCCTGTGCGCGGCCCATTTGACCGGGAACTGCACCACTTCCAGAGCCCGGCCGGAGAACGCCTGGTCTATGTGACCACGGGCACCGGCATGGTGGGCGTTCCCATGCGTTTTCTGATGCCTCCGCGGATCGACATCCTGACCGTGCATTTGCCGGAGACTGACAAAACGCCCCCCGCCGATTGAACTCATCTGCGTGTGAACCGTTAGGCTGGGATACAGCCAGTTTACGGAGACAGCGATGGCGCTTTTTTACAAGCTTGTCGGCGTGCTGCTGATATTATTGGGCTTGCCTTTGTTCTGGACACCGGTGCCGGTGGGCGCCGTCCTCATCCTGGGAGGAGTGGCGTTGCTGGTGGCCAATTCGACCACGGCGCGCAGCTGGTTGCATCGCCGCAGGGCCCGGCATCCCCGGCTCGACCGGTGGATGGAGAAATCCGAGAAATACATGCCGCCGGCCTTTGCCCGCATCCTGCACCGCACCGGCGCGCATGACCGTTGAGCCAGAAATGAAATGCCCGCCGCGGCGGGGCCGGGCAGGCATCAGGAATATCTTTTGACGAACGGCTAACCCGCTTCGGTCTGGCTTTTGGAGGCGTGCACATAAAGCGGCTCGGCATTGCCTTCGACGACTTCAGCATTGATCACGACTTCTTCCACGCCGCGCAGGTTGGGCAGTTCGAACATCGTATCGAGCAGGATCGATTCCATGATCGAGCGCAGACCGCGCGCACCGGTTTTCCGGGTGATGGCGCGGCGGGCAACAGCCGTGAGCGCTTCCGGCGTGAAGGTGAGCTGGACGTTCTCCATGTCGAAGAGGCGCTGATACTGCTTGAGCAGGGCGTTCTTCGGCTGGGTCAGGATCTGGATCAGGGCCTTCTCGTCGAGATCTTCCAGCGTTGCCAGAACCGGCAGACGGCCGATGAATTCCGGGATCAGGCCGAATTTCTGAAGGTCTTCCGGCTCCACTTCACGGAGGGTTGCGCCAACACCGCGCTCTTCTCCGCTCTTGATGGTGGCGCCGAAGCCGATCGAGGCGTTCTCACCGCGCGCAGCGATGATCTTCTCGAGGCCGGCAAACGCGCCGCCGCAGATGAAGAGGATGTTCGTGGTGTCCACCTGCAGGAATTCCTGCTGCGGATGTTTCCGGCCGCCTTGAGGCGGAACGGCGGCCACGGTGCCTTCCATGATCTTCAGCAACGCCTGCTGGACGCCCTCACCCGATACGTCGCGCGTGATCGAGGGGTTGTCCGACTTACGGCTGATCTTGTCGATCTCGTCGATATAGACGATGCCGCGCTGGGCGCGCTCAACGTTATAGTCCGCCGCCTGCAGCAGCTTCAGGACGATGTTTTCCACATCCTCACCGACATAGCCTGCTTCGGTAAGCGTGGTGGCGTCGGCCATGGTGAAGGGCACGTCAAGGATACGGGCCAGCGTCTGAGCGAGCAGCGTCTTGCCGCACCCTGTCGGGCCGATGAGCAGAATATTGGATTTCGACAGCTCCACCCCATCGGATTTTCCCGAATGGGAGAGGCGCTTGTAATGGTTGTGCACGGCAACGGAGAGAATGCGCTTGGCATAGCGCTGCCCGATCACGTAATCGTCGAGAACATCGCAGATTTCCTGCGGAGTCGGCACGCCATCGCGGGATTTGATCGCAGAGGTTTTGTTTTCCTCGCGGATGATGTCCATGCAGAGTTCGACGCACTCATCGCAGATGAACACGGTCGGTCCGGCAATGAGTTTCTTAACCTCATGCTGGCTCTTGCCGCAGAAGGAACAGTACAGCGTGTTCTTCGAATCGCCGGAGCCGTTTGGTTTGGTCATGCGGTCCTCACTGCCACACAAGGTTTAACGTGGGCTTTAAGCCCAGCCAAGCATGGTCTTTCTTTAGACAATAAAGCCGTTCGCCTGCCCTGCAAGGGCTGGGCCGCACCTTGAAAGAAACGCTATTATTTTTCTTCTTCGGCAGTGCGGCGTTCATAAACCTTGTCAACGATCCCGAATTCCATGGCTTCCTGAGCCGTCAGGAACGTGTCGCGATCGAGCTTTCTTTCAACAGTTTCGTAATTCTGGCCGGTATGTTTGACGTAAATCTCGTTCAACCGGCGCTTGAGTTCGATGATCTCTTCTGCGTGGCGCTCGATATCCGTAGCGACGCCTGAATAGCCCCCGGACGGCTGGTGCAGCATCACACGGGCATTCGGCAGGGCGATCCGCATGCCATTTTCCCCGGCGGCAAGGAGGAGCGAGCCCATTGAGGCGGCCTGGCCGATACACACGGTGGAAATCGGGCAGCGGACATACTGCATGGTGTCGTAGATCGCGAGGCCGGACGAGACGTAACCGCCGGGGCTGTTGATATACATGGCAATCTCGCGCTTCGGGTTCTCGGATTCGAGGAACAGAAGCTGCGCCGTGATCAGGGAGGCCACACCGTCATCAATACCGCCGGTGACAAAAATAATGCGCTCCTTGAGGAGGCGCGAGAAGATGTCGAACGCGCGCTCACCCCGGCTCGTCTGCTCGACGACCATTGGAACAAGGTTGAGAGCGGTCTCATAAGATGTCGACATAAAAATGGCCTTGTGGATCAGGGCTGAATCGCCACCTGCAGGATTGGCAGATGCCCTTATATTTGTCCATTCACCGGCGACCGCAAGGCCGCGCCTGCTGTGGAATAGCTCGTAATCCCTAACGGAACGGCCAACTGCCGCAACCACTGGGCAAATCAGCGCCCGGATTGTCCATGAATGCCGCATAGTCAGCGATTACTTTGTGCCTCTGATTATCGCTCAGAAGGACATGGTATCCGTCAGGGTAATACACCGTGCGGACATTCGGCGGGAAGCGTTTCAGCGTCCGGCCCGGTCCGGCAGGGGGCACAACCCGGTCATGCGCCCCATAGGAAGCGAGCACTGGCAAACCTTCCGGCAACATGCTGGCGGCCTCATGAGCGCGCTCCATCAAATTCACGGCGCCGGCAATCTGATCCACCCGGTTGATCCGGGCGTGCAACGGATCGGCGTCCTGGAGGCGGAGGAAAACGGCATTGTCGGACATTTTCGGCTTCACGAAGGCCGGTGCGCTGACGATCAGGCCAGGGCTGAGAGCCGTCAGCAGCCGCAATGCGCCGGCAGAGGCAGCATCCAGCGCGCCCCACCCCCGCAGGCCGGGGCCGGAGAGGATGAGCCGGTCTGCCTCAGGCGGGCGATCTGAAGCAAAAGCTGTGATCGCAACGGCCGCGCCCATGGAGATACCAATGACGGTAAGCGGCACGTCCGGATGCCGCGCTTTGGCGAGACTGACCGCCGTGCGGAGGTCTTCCCGCATCAGCTCCTCCTCTGCCCAGTGGCCACGTCCTTCCGACCGGCCAAAGCCGCGCTGGTCATACGCATAGACCGCCCTGCCCTGCGCGGCCCATTCGGGCGCGGCGAGGCGGAACTCGCCTGCGTAATTGTTCATGCCATGAACGCCGACGATGACATGGGCCGGCGGCGCAGCCCCCTCCGCGTTCCAGACAGTCAGGCCAAGGCGCGCGCCGTCCTGCGCGATCATGGCCTCTTCATCGTCAAGGAAAGCCGCCATGAGGCGCGATCAGCATGCCACAGGCGGACGATCTGCAGCCGCCCAATGCTTGCACCCTTCACGGAACGGCCACTCTCCCTCGCCGCTTGGCAACGCGGCGGCAGGGTCTTTCATGAAGGCCAGATAATCGGCATGCACACGCTCTGCCTGAAGATCCCGCAGCAGCATATGGTATCCGTTGGGATAATAGACCGTCCGCACGAAGGAGGGGAGAATGCCAGCGGCGCGGCGCACCCCGTTCTCGGGGATAACGATATCCTTTGCGCCGTAGGAAATCAGCGTCGGCACGTTGGGCTTCAGGCGGGCGACGGCATTGTTGGCATTTTCCATCAGAGCGACGAGACCGTAGACCTGATCAATGCGTGTCCGGTAGGTCATGTGCGGGTCAGACCAGGTGCGGCGGAGCATGGCGTTGTTGTCTGAAGGCTCGATCTTCACGAGGCCCACAGGCGGGACGACGAGCCAGTCCGGATTCGCATGGGCCGAAGCCCACAGGCTGACCCGATAAAGCGGGTTGATGGCACCCCAGCCACGCAGGCCAGGCCCAGAAACGATGAGCCGGTCCGCTTTCGGCGGGCGGTCTGATCCGAAGGCCGTCAGCGTGACCGAGCCGCCCATGGAGATGCCGACGACCGTGATGATGGCGCCGGGGTGGCGGGCCCGCGCAACATCGACTGCCGTGCGCAGATCTTCCCGCAGCAGCTCCTCCTCCGGCCAGATGCCCTTGTTGGGAGACCGGCCAAAGCCGCGCTGATCGTAGGCGTAGGTGGTGACGCCGTGTTTGGCCCAATAGGGCGCGGCCATGTGGAAGGCGTTGGCGTAATCGTTCATACCATGGACGCCGACCACGACATATTCGGGGCTGTCGCTGCCTTCCGCGGGCCAGACGGTAAGCCCGAGACGGGCGCCGTCCTGAGCAATGAACTGGTTTCTTTCCGGAATAAAGGCAGGCGCCACCTGCCCGAGGGGGGTGAGCGCGCCCTGCGTGACCGGCGTAGCGCAGGCCGCAACAGCCACCGAGAGCGATGCAATCACCATGGCGGCGAGCCGGAGAACGCCTCTGGTCAGCGGGCGCAAGACAGAAGGCACAACATCAATCGTCATTGTCTATTCCAAACAGGTTCGGCGCCATCATCGCAGCGGCCGATGAACGGCGCCTGAGGGATATAGGGCATTTTTGCAGATAGGGCACCGGCACGGCAGCAGCAGGCGGGCGCCGGGGCGCCTTGCTTGCCCGGCAGCGCCCGGCATGCGAGACCGGGGCATCCAAGAATCCTGACGGGGAACCGTTCAAATGAAAATGAAACATCTCAGCTTCACGGCCGCCGCCCTTGCGCTGGCTGCCTGTTCGCCATCGGCGCCTTCTGCCCCCGCAGCCGCGCCGGAAACTCCCCAGCCGCCTGCCGAAGAGCTGCTGCTGCCCCTGCCGGAAGGCACCGTGCCGGAAATCACGGCAGCAGACATTGCCGTGCGCGTGAAGACACTGGCCGACGATGTGTTCGAGGGCCGTGGCCCCGGCACACCTGCCGGCGAAGCCTCTGCCGCCTGGATCGCCGCTGAACTCGCCCGCATCGGCCTTCAGCCGGGCGGCGACAATGGCAGCTGGTTTCAGCAGGTCGATATGGTGAACCAGACTGTAGACCCGGCCACCTCCAGCCTCGTTCTCACCTGGCCGGATCAGGATGAATTGTCGCTCGCCCTTAAGGATCAGGCGGTGGTCTGGACCAAGCGGCAGAATGCCGATCATATTTCCTTCGAGCCGAGCGATCTGGTGTTTGTCGGCTACGGCGCCGTTGCCCCGGAATACAGCTGGGACGACTATGCGGGCCAGGACTATGCCGGCAAGACGGTTGTGATCCTCGTCAACGATCCAGGCTTTGCCACCGGCGACCCGGCTCTCTTCAATGGCAAGGCCATGACTTATTATGGCCGCTGGACCTACAAGTTCGAGGAAGCCGCGCGCCAAGGGGCAACCGCTGCGCTGATTGTGCACGAAACCGAACCTGCCGCTTATGGCTGGGATGTTGTCGCCAATTCCTGGAGCGGCGCGCAGTCTGATCTGGTGCGCCCGAACGGCGGGGAAGACCGCGCCATGATGGAAGGCTGGATCCAGCGCGATGTGGCCGTTGAGATGTTTGCCAAGGCAGGCCTCGATTTTGAAGCCATGAAAACGGCGGCCAAGACGCCGGGGTTCCAGCCCGTTCCGCTTGAGGGCGTGAAGGCACGGGGCGAAATCCATCAGACGATCGACAAGCTCAGCAGCCGCAACGTGATCGGCATTTTGCCGGGCACCAATACGCCGGATGAATATGTTCTCTATACGGCGCATTGGGATCACCTGGGCATGAAGCAGGGCGCGCCGGGAGAGGACTTCTATGCCGACCAGATTTATAACGGCGCCGTAGACAATGCGACGGGCACTGCCGCCATTCTCGAAATCGCTGAAGCGATGAAGGCCGAGCCCACAGAACGCTCGACCATGTTCCTGTTCTGGACCCTGGAAGAGTCCGGCCTTCTTGGGTCGGAGTATTTCGCCAACAATCCAACAGTGCCGTTCAACAAGGTCGTGGCAGGCGTCAACATCGACGGCGCGCTACCGATGGGCCGCACCAGGGACATGACCGTGATCGGCTATGGCGCCTCCGAGCTTGAGGACATCCTGAAGGATGTGCTCGTCGCGCAGGATCGCATCGTTACGCCGGATGGCCGGCCGGAAGCGGGCTATTTCTACCGCTCCGACCATATCTCGCTCGCCAAGAAAGGCGTGCCGATGCTGTATGCCGATGGCGGCGAAGACAAGCGCGAGGGTGGATTGGCCGCGGGCCGGGCCGCCGCAGCCGCCTACACCGCCGAGCGCTACCACAAGCCGATGGACGAATATTCCGACAGCTGGGATCTTTCCGGCTTCGAGGAAGATGTTCAGGCGCTTTATGAAGTTGGCCTGCGCATCGCGAACTCCGCCACCTGGCCGACCTGGTATCCGGGTAACGAGTTCGAAACAGCCCGCAAAGCAAGCCTCGCCGGCGAATAAGCCGGCGGGCCCTGCCCCACTCTCAGGAACAAGAGAGACGACATGCTTTCCTATCAGCATGGCTTTCATGCCGGAAATCGCGCGGATGTGCTCAAGCACGCCGTACACGATACCTTGCTGCGGACGGCTGCAGCAGGCGCCCGCCCGATTTTCTATGTTGAGACCCATTCCGGACGCGGACGGTATGATCTTACAAACGCCCAGGCGCGCAAGCGGGGCGAGTCCGACGATGGCGTGATCGACCTGATGAAGGGCAAGGCGCCCAAGCCGCTGTCCCAGTGGATGAAACTGGTCAATGCGCGCAGCGTAAAGGACTATCCCGGGTCACCTTCACTGGCCCAAACCCTGTTGCCCAAGTCCGCGCGAATGGTTCTGTTCGAACTTCACCCGCAGGAAAATGCCGCGCTGAACGAGGCGATGAAGGGTGATGACCGTATCCGTATACAGAAGGCCGATGGCTATTCCGGCGCGCTGAGACTGGCCCCCCGCGCGGGTGAACGGATGGTCGTTCTGGTTGACCCCAGCTATGAAACCCACCGGGACATCGAAGCGCTGGCGCTCTGGACCCCCAAGGCACTGAAGCGCTGGCCGGATGCCCTGCTGATCCTCTGGCTGCCCCTGTTCCGGGATGGCCGCGAAGCGGAGTTTGGCGAATACCTGGCGACACTCGGCGATGCGATGATCGTTGGCGCCCGCTGGCCAGTTGCAACAGGCACGGAAAGCTCGATCGAAGGATCTGCCATGGTTGCTTATGGCGCCCCTGCAGAAGCACGCGCCAAATGCGAAGCGATTGCCTCAAGCCTTGAGCATTACTGGGCTCAAGGCTGAGCTGTCAGCTCCGGGCGCCGGTCACAGCGCCTATGTCAGCGTCGAACTGGGGGCGGGTAAGCGCGCTCCCGTATTCCTCATAGCTGCCACCGAAGGCAAACGTGACCATGCCGAACCCGCGGCATAGCGTGAAGAACTGGCTGTAAATCGCCCGTTTGTTGCGGCCCAGCGTGGCAACCGTTGCGCCGGCCACCATGAGCCCCCCCACGGCGATGCGAGCCGCGCCGTTCAGGGCGGCCTTGAGGCGCGCCACCCGCAGTGAGCAATGGCGGGAGACGATCAGGGCATCGGTAATGCCGTAGCGATACCAGCGCCGGAACAGCCAGCCGACACGCGCCCGGTCTTCCGGCACATGTTCATAGACGGAGGCATCCTTCGTCTGGGTGAGGCGATAGCCCTGATCCTGCATCTGGTAGAAGAACAGCGTATCTTCGCCGCCCATCTTTGACAGGCGCGCGTCAAAAGAGAGGCCAAGCTTGCGCACGACATGCATGTCCATCAGACTGTTGCCGCTGCCGCCGGGGTCTGTGCGATCACGGGTCTCGGTGATCTTGATGGCATGGACGTTCCATTCCCGCATCCATTGCGGTGTCGAGTCCGGATAGATTGACCAGACCGGTCCGAAAACGGCACCAGCCTTCGTCTCGTCATATCGCGCAACCAGTGCCGCCAGCCATTCAGGGGCGGCAAACTCGTCATCATCGATAAAGGCCAGCAGATCGAAATCAGCCGCCATCTTGAGCGCATGATTGCGCACATGGGTCACGCCCGGCGCTGTCTCCATCTCGTAGAGCAACGGCATCGAGAACTGGGCCTTCCACTTCTCGGCCACAGGGCGGGCCCCTCCGGACTTGTCGTTGTCAATTACTGCTATGCTGACATCCGCATTTTCTGGCGGGACAAGCTTGTTCAGGCTGTCTAGCAGACGCTCCAGCATCTCGTTCCGCCGGTAGGTCGGGATCGCGACCAGGATTTTCCTGCGTTCGGACGGGCTGCGAAGGGTCAAGTCTGCTCTCCATTGGCTGGGCCGGAAGGACCTTTCAGTGACCGCGTTTACCACGATCCCGAGCGGGACGGCGACGCAAAAGCAGCCAGATCAGGCATAAACGGCCAGAGTTGAACGCTGCGGATGCAACTTCCGGGCCGACTGCCCGGCGCCCGGAAAGCAAAGCGGGGTGGCCCAAAATGGACCACCCCGCTGCAGATTTTAAGGCCGCGAGGCGCAGGAAGGCTTATTCGGCCGCCACAGCAGCTTCCGCTGCCGACAGTTCCGTATAGCGCTTCAGGTGATGGTCGACATTGCCGAATTCGGAATCGATCATCGTGAGGCGCTTGAAATAGTGGCCGATGGCAAGCTCGTCGGTCATGCCCATGCCGCCATGGATCTGGATCGACTGCTGGCCGATGAACCGGCCGCCCTGGCCGATGCGCACCTTGGCTGCCGAAGCGGCCTTCTTGCGGGTCACTTCGTCTTCGCCGAGCTTCAGCGTGGCCATGTAAGTCATGGAAACAGACTGCTCATGTTCAATGAACATGTCGGCCATGCGGTGCTGAAGCACCTGGAACTTGCCGATCGGTGTGCCGAACTGCTTACGGGTCTTTGAGTATTCCACCGTCTGGGCATTGGCCACTTTCATGGCGCCACAAGCTTCGGCGCAGAGGGCGGCGATCGCTTCATCGGTCACCTTCTCGACAAGGCCCAGGCTGTCGGACGCGTCGCCGATGACGGCATCTGCACCAACGGTGACGTTTTCGAAATAGACTTCCGAAGCGCGGCGGCCATCAACGGTCGGATAGTCGCGCGTGGTGACGCCCTCGGCATCCTTCGGAACGATGAACACGCCGACGCCCTTGGCATCGCGGCGGTCACCGGCAGTCCGTGCCGTGACGATCAGGTGAGACGCCCAGGGCGCGCCGATCACGACCGCCTTGTGGCCCGAGATCTTCCAGCCGCTGCCATCTTTCGTGGCGGTGGTTTCAAGGTCTGCCAGATTGTAGCGGCCCTTGGGCTCAGCATAGGCGAAGGCGAACACGCGCTCGCCGGAGATCAGCGCCGCCAGATGGTCTTCCTTCTGGGCAGAGGTGCCTGCCTTGAGGAAGCCGCCTGCCAGCACGACCGTCTGCAGGAACGGCTCGACGACGAGGCCCTTGCCGAACTCTTCCATCACGACCATCGCATCGATCGGGCCGCCGCCGAGGCCACCATCCTCTTCGGAGAATGGCGCAGCCAGCAGGCCGAGCTCAGCAAACTGAGCCCACATTTCCGGGCGCCAGCCCTCTTTCGAGGCAACGACCTTGCGGCGGGTGTCGAAATCATACTGGTCCTTGATCAGCCGTGCGAGGCTGTCGCGGATCATTGTCTGTTCTTCGGTGAAATTGAAATCCATGGATGTAAACTCCTCCCTGCCCCGGTGCCTTAGAGGCCGAGGATCATCTTGCTGATAATGTTGCGCTGAATTTCGTTCGATCCGCCATAGATCGAGGTCTTGCGCATGTTGAAGTAAGCGTCGGCGCTGAAGTTGGAGTACTCCGGACCCACACCGATTTCGTTCGAACCGAAATGGTCCATGCCGCGCGCATAAGGCGCGCCGTAATTGCCAACGGCTTCCAGCGTCAGCTCGGTCAGGCGCTGCTGGATCTCGGTGCCCTTGATCTTGAGGATCGAGCTTTCCGGGCCAGGGCCCTTGCCGGCCGCTTCAGAAGCCAGCGTGCGCAGCTCGGTGAACTCCAGAGCGGTCAGGTCGATTTCAAGCTGGCTGATCTTGCGGGCAAACTCGTCCGTCTTGATCAGCGGCGTGCCGTCGAGGGTTTCCTGCGAGGCGATGGAACGCAGACGCTCGACGCCGCGCTTGGAGCGGGCAACGCCCGCAATACCGGAGCGCTCGTGCGCCAGCAGGAACTTGGCATAGGTCCAGCCTTCGTTTTCCTTGCCGACGAGATTCTCGACCGGAACCCGAACATCGGTCAACCAGGTCTCGTTCACTTCATGCGTGCCGTCGATCAGCTTGATCGGGCGCACTTCGATGCCCGGCGTTTTCATGTCCACGAGGATGAAGGAGATGCCTTCCTGGGCTTTTGCCGTCGGGTCGGTGCGGCAGAGGAAGAAGCCCCAGTCAGCGTGCTGAGCAAGCGTTGTCCAGGTTTTCTGGCCATTGAGCACGTAATGGTCGCCGTCGCGGACAGCGGTTGTCTTCAGGCTCGCAAGGTCAGACCCTGCGCCCGGCTCGGAATAGCCCTGCGCCCACCAGACATCCCCAGCGAGAATGCCCGGAAGGTGTTTGGCTTTCTGCTCTTCATTGCCGAAGGTGTAGATCACCGGGCCGACCATAGAGATACCGAACGGAAGCGGCATCAGCGCATCCACGCGTGCATTCTCTTCCGACCAGATATAGCGCTGGGTGGAGGTCCAGCCGGTACCGCCATATTTCTTTGGCCAAGCCGGGGCAGACCAGCCTTTCTTGCCGAGGATCTTGTGCCAGGCGAGGAATTGCTCGCGCGTCAGATCTTCCCGGTTGCCGAGCCCGACGAGTTCTTTGGGGTAGTTGTCACGGATAAAAGCGCGCACTTCATCACGGAAGGCGATCTCTTCGGGTGAAAATTCGAGGTTCATGGACGTTCGCTCCTGGATCTGCCTGTTTGGTCCCGGCACTTCATTTCTGTATGTCAGCCATTCCTATTCGCTGACAAGGTGACGCGCACGTAAACGTAAAGAATGCCGCACGTTTCCCTGCGTCACCCTTCCGCCGGCTTGGCAATGAAAGGCGCGCAGGCGGTCTTGAGAAGGCCGACAGCCGTGGCCGAACCGAGACCGCTGCCGGTCTGGAATTCGAGCTGCACGAGCGGTTTGAGACCAATACGCTCCAGCGCGGCCTCATGCGCCGGGCGCTGGGTGATGTGGGAGGCAAGGCAATGGCTGACGGCCTGCGGGGAGACGGCATGGACGATGCCGGCCGCGATCGTCGTGGCAAAACCGTCCAGCAGCACCGGAATACCCTGATGCCGGGCCGCGATAATGGCGCCGACACAGGCGGCAATCTCCCGCCCGCCGAGACAGCGCAGAGATTCCAGAGGGTCCGACAGGTGGCCGCGATGCACTTTCAGGGCGGCACTGACAAGGTTCACCCGCTTCTGGGACAGGCCCGGCGGGGTCTGGGCGCTGGGGCGCACCCAATATTCGGGCGATCCGCCATAAAGCGCGCAGGCCACAGCCGCCGCCACCGTGCCCACGCCGGCGCCGGAGACGGCTATGGCCAGCAGATCGGGATTATCTTCAACAGCTTCAAAGCCGAAGGCGATGGTCGCGGCACATTCCCGCTCGGTCATCGCGGCGGTTTCGGCGATGCTGGGCGTGGGCTTGTCGAGCGCGAGTTCAAACACGCGGACATTGGCGCCCACCTGCGCGGCGATGGCCGAAAGGGGCGCGCGGCCCGATTTCAGAGCGTCGATATGGGCGCGGGTATCGTCATTGGACGACAGCGACACGCCGGACTCGACCAGGCCGTGAGATCCGGCAAAGATCGCCAGCGTCGGCTTCTCGATCCGCGGCGGAAAGCGGCGCTGCCAGGTGGCCAGCCATTCAGCGGCTTCCCCCAGGCGGCCGAAATCTCCTTCCCGGCCCATGCCGAGAAGCGCCTGATGGGCCTTCCGGCCGGCGTCAGGATCGGTCTCGACCGGTTTCAGGATCAGGTCGCGGACATCATCCAGGGGGGACTTGCTCCGGGTGGGCTCGCTCAAGGGAAAGGTCTCCTGTTACCGGAATAGCCGGCAATCTTAATTATGGCAGATAACGTACACGCCGTCCGGCAAGGATTTATTTCATCCTCTCCTGTAGAACTTGCACTGCAGCCCGCCGCCAGTA
This sequence comes from Hyphomonas polymorpha PS728, assembly GCF_000685315.1. Taxonomy (GTDB): domain Bacteria; phylum Pseudomonadota; class Alphaproteobacteria; order Caulobacterales; family Hyphomonadaceae; genus Hyphomonas; species Hyphomonas polymorpha. The sequence goes on along the minus strand of NZ_ARYM01000034.1, from coordinate 13,233 downwards.
TGGGTTACTCGTATAATGATACAGATTGAGCCGATAAAGAGCCCGTGCATCAAGGTTTGTGCTGTTGATGGCCAGACAGGGCTTTGCCTCGGCTGCGGACGGACCCTGCCGGAGATCGGCGCCTGGACACGTTTCAGCAATGAACAGCGTGACACGGTGATCGCACAGCTGCCGGAACGGATTGAACGATTGAAAGCCCTCGGGAAGCGGTGACGGGTATGAGTGCAGGCAAGATCTTGTCCCTGATAGCCACTGCGGTTGCGATCGCAATGGTGATCAGCCTGTATCTTGCGCCCAAGCTGCGTGAAGCCGAGTATCAGGCCGCGCTGGAGCGCCAGCGCGAAGCAAAGACGGTTGTGGCCACCGCCACCGAGCCTACCTCTTCAATCCACACCCGCGCCGCCTTCATTGAGCGGGAGGCTGACGGCCATTACTGGACCCGCGCCGATGTTCAGGGCACCGAAGTGAAATTCATGGTGGATACAGGGGCCAGCATTGTTGCCCTGACTTTCCGCGATGCGCAGCGTCTCGGCCTGCAGCCAGAAACGCTCAACTATGATTCGGAAATCCGCACCGCCGGCGGCGTCACCTATGGCGCGCCTGTCACGCTCGACAGCATTCGCATCGGCCGCGTGGAAGTGGAGCGTGTCAACGCCGTAATCCTGCGCAGCGAACTCGAACAATCCCTGCTGGGCATGACCTTCCTCAGCGAGCTGAACTCCTACGAGTTCCGCAAGGGCCAGCTGATCATACGCCAGTAATCGGTTTGCCGTCCGCGCCGCGGCCGATACCAATCTCCCAGGCAAAGCGCTGATCGTCGCCTGCCCAGCGCGCATAGGCCACACGGCCTTCCAGGCCCACCGCCTTCATCAGATCCCTGTACCAGTTCTCGGTGCCCGCATTCAGCCGCTGCGGGTGAACGCCCCACAGCAGGCAGGCCTGCCGCAGGCGCTGATCGTCCAGAGAGCCGTAGAGAATCGGCACGCTGCCCCGCACCCGCGCAAACCGCGCGAGCCGCTCGAACGCCCCGGTGCGCAGGGCCAGCGCGGCGGCCCCTTCCGCCGCCCCCATGGCCAGCGCCGTCTGGGCCACCACATCGATCGCATTGGGCGCCTGAACCTCGCCGCAGAACTCGTCCAGCGAGCGGCGGTAATCCTCTGCCTCTTCCGTCGCGCGGATGATGCGGGACATGATCGCCACCGCCGTGGCAGGATGCCGGCCAACGGCCGTCTCTGCCGACAGCATCACGGCGTCTGCGCCCTGATAGATAGCGGTCGCCACATCGGAGGCTTCCGCGCGGGTGGGGGCAGAATTCTCGATCATCGATTCGAGCATCTGGGTCGCCACGATCACCGGGCGCCCCCTGGAGCGGGCAGCCCGCACGATCCGCCGCTGGATCACCGGCACTTCCTCTGGCGCAAACTCCACCCCCAGATCGCCGCGCGCGACCATGACGGCATCCGCCGCCTCCACGATGGCGTCGAGGTTGGTGATGGCAGCGGGCTTCTCCAGCTTTGCCACCAGCGGCGCGCGGCCCGCGATGATCTCCTTGACCTCCTGAATGTCCTCAACCGTCTGGACGAAGGACAGCGCAACAATATCCACGCCGATTTCCAGCGCGAACAAGAGGTCAGCCCGGTCCTTGTCGGTCAGCGCGCGCACGGGCAGTGCCTTGCCACGAACGGTGAACCCCTTCTTGTCGCCCAGCTTGCCGGGCACCTCGGCGCGCACGCGAGGTTGATCGCCGCCCTGGACCACCGTGAAGATCAGCTTGCCGTCATCGGCCAGGATCGTGTCGCCCTCCTCCAGGATGGCGACAATTTCAGCATGAGGCACGGGGATGGTTTCCTCATCCGGGGCCGTTTCGCCGACGACGAGGCGGTATTCCTTCCGGAAACCCAGCTTGAGAAAACCGCCTTCAAACTTGCCGACGCGCACTTTCGGCCCCTGCAGGTCGGCCAGCGTGGCCAGCGGCCAGCCGACGGCGGCCTCTGCGGCGCGCACGGCGTTCAGCGCTTCCTGATGGGCCGCGTGCTCGCCATGGCTGAAGTTCAGCCGGAAAACATCAACGCCCGCCTGCGCCAGCGCGCGGACCTCCTTTGGCGAGCGGCTGCCCGGCCCCAGCGTGGCGATGATCTTGGCGTTCTCGCCCTGCAATTTCTGGGGGGTCATTCTGGTGTCTCTCCGGCTTCTGCCCTTGCGGAATGATCTCTGTAGGCGACTCGGGGCTATGCTGCCAGCGCGAGCAATCGCAGATCAATGCACCATTTTTTCCAGCGAGCGTGCATCCATTGGAGGAAATGATGGCATCCTCACGGAAAGGAGTTTTCAAGCATGATCAAATTGTCCCTCGCCGCTGCCGCCGCCGCTGCCTTTGCGTTGACCGCCTGCGCAACGCCCGCGCTCGCCAGTCCCGAAGCAACCGCCGCACCGCCCCCTGCCGGTGACACTGTGCAGGTTATGGTGCTTGGCACCTATCACTTCGACAATCCCGGCCTCGATCTGGTCAATGTGGATGCTGACGATGTTCTGGCCGAACGGCGCCAGGCCGAACTGCAGCTCGTTGCCGAACGGCTCGGCGCCTTTCAGCCCACAGCCATCGCCGTCGAGAAAGTTCCGCGCGGCGGCAGCCTGATCGATTCCGGCTTCGCACGCTTTACCGAGACCGACCTCACCTCTGACCGGAACGAAATCGTTCAGATCGGATACCGCGTCGCGCATGAGCAAGGCATCGACCGGGTGTATGCTGTTGACGCCCAGGACGGGGAAGTCGAATTCTTCCCATTTGACCGTATACGGAATTTCGCCGAAAAGACCGGGCAGATGGACATGGTAAACGGCATGATCGCGCAGGTTCAGGCAGAGGTCCTGGCAATTGCAGATGATCGCGAGGCAACTCCGATGTACGAATTGCTCGCCAAAGAAAACGATGCCGAACGCACCCAGCGGATGCATTCGGACTTCTACTATGGCCTCCTGAAATTCGCCGATGCCGAGGAACAGCCCGGCGCGGCGCTGAACTATGGCTGGTATGCCCGCAACGCCCTGATCTTTGCCAACATCGCGGCGAGCAGCCAGCCCGGCGACCGCATCCTCGTGATCTATGGTTCAGGCCACAATTACTGGCTCCAGCATTTCGTCGAATCGACGCCGGGCTTCCAGTTCGTAGACCCCGTGCCCTATCTCCACGGTCAGGCCACCGCCTCCACCGCCACAAATGGATCATAAGACAGGATCGGCGCGAGCCAGCGCTCGGCCATCCGCACTTCCCATCCCTTGCGGGCGGCATAGTCGGCCACCTGATCCCGGTCGATCCGGCCGACAGCGAAATACACGCTCTTGGGATGGGAGAGATAAAGTCCCGATACGCTCGAAGCGGGCATCATCGCATAGCTGGAGGTCAGCTCCACGCCGATGCGCTTGTCCGCTTCGAGCAGGCCGAACAGGGTGCCCTTCTCGGTATGGTCGGGCTGGCAGGGATAGCCGGGCGCCGGGCGGATGCCTTGATACTTCTCGGCGATCAACTCCTCGCTCGACAATGCCTCCTCCGGCGCATAGCCCCAAAGCTCCTTGCGGACCTTTTCGTGCATGTATTCGGCCATGGCTTCGGCAAACCGGTCGGCCAGTGCCTTCACCATGATGGAAGAATAATCATCCCCCTTCGCGGCAAACGTTTTCGCAATTTCGTCGGCCTCCGGCCCTGCCGTCACGCAGAAACCGCCGATCCAGTCATCCCCCTGCGGCGCGACATAATCTGCCAGCGCAAAGTTTGGCTGGCCATTATCCTTCATCATCTGCTGGCGGAGCGTCAGGAAGGTTTCGCCACTGGCAAGCTTCACGTCATCGCCTGAAGAATTGGCCTTCCAGAAGCCGACAACGGCCTTCGGCTTCAGCCACCCCTCGCCGACCAGCCGCTGCATCATGGCCTGCGTGTCGCGCCACAGGCTGGAGGCCGCCTCGCCGACGATCTTGTCTTCCAGGATCGCCGGATAACGTCCGGCCAGATCCCAGGCGGAAAAATACGGCGTCCAGTCGATATACCGCGCCAGCGTGCCCAGATCTATGTCCTCGAATGTCCGTACACCCTCATAGGAGGGTTTCGGCGGCGTGTAGCTTGCCCAGTCGAACTGCAACTTCGCGGCGCGCGCTTCTGCAATCGGCAGGCGCGGCTTGGGTGGGCCATCTTTGCGGGTTTCGCGCATACGCTCATACCGCGCGCGCACTTCGCTGAGGAAAACCGGACGATCGTCATCGCTCAGCAGCGTGCTGACCACCCCCACCGCGCGGCTGGCATCAATGACATGCACCACCGGCGCAGACCGGATCGCCGGCTCGATCTTCACCGCCGTATGCGCGGCGCTGGTAGTGGCCCCACCGATCAGCAGCGGCTGGGCCATGCCCCGGCGCTGCATCTCGGCGGCAACATATACCATCTCGTCAAGGCTTGGCGTAATCAGACCGGAGAGGCCGATGATGTCGGCTTTTTCCTGCACGGCCGTGTCGAGAATCTTCTCGGCGGGCACCATTACGCCCAGATCGACAATCTCATAGCCGTTACAGGCCAGCACCACGCCGACAATGTTCTTGCCGATGTCGTGCACATCGCCCTTAACCGTGGCGAGGACGACCTTGCCATTAGATTTCCGCTCAAGGCCAAGCTCGCGCTTTTCCGCCTCCATGAAGGGCTCAAGCCAGGCCACCGCCTGCTTCATCACGCGGGCCGATTTGACCACCTGCGGCAGGAACATCTTGCCCGATCCAAAGAGATCGCCGACCACATTCATGCCGGACATCAGCGGACCTTCGATCACATGCAGCGGACGCTCCACGCTGAGGCGGGCTTCTTCCGTGTCCACATCAATGAACTCCGTAATGCCATGCACCAGCGCATGTTCCAGGCGCTTGGCAACGGGCAGCTCACGCCAGGCAAGATCCTTGACCTGAACCTTGCCCTTCTGGCCCTTGAAGCGCTCGGCAAGTTCCACCAGACGGTCGGTTGCGTCGGCGCGCCGGTTGAGGATCACGTCCTCCACGGCTTCGCGCAGTTCCGGTTCGATATCGTCGTAAATATCCAGCTGGCCGGCATTGACGATGCCCATGTCCATGCCCGCGGGAATAGCATAATAGAGAAACACCGAATGCATCGCCCGGCGCACCGGCTCGTTCCCCCGGAAGGAGAAGGAGACGTTGGAAAGGCCACCGGAAATATGACAGCCCGGGCATGTCTCGCGGATCACCCGCGCCGCCTCGATGAAATCGAGCGCGTAGGTGTTGTGCTCCTCAATCCCGGTCGCCACCGCAAAGATGTTGGGATCGAAGATGATGTCTTCCGGCGGGAAACCCACCTCTTCAGTCAGGATACGGAAGGCACGCTGGCAGATCTCGATCTTGCGCGCTGCGGTGTCGGCCTGTCCCTGCTCGTCAAACGCCATCACCACAACGGCTGCGCCATAGGAGAGGCACGCCTGCGCCTGCTCGCGGAACTTGTCCTCGCCTTCCTTCATGGAGATGGAGTTGACGATTGGCTTCCCCTGAACGCATTTCAGGCCCGCCTCGATCACTTCCCATTTCGACGAGTCGATCATCACGGGCACGCGGGCAATATCGGGCTCCGCGGCAATCAGGTTCAGATAGGTCGTCATGGCCTGCACGCCGTCCAGCATGCCTTCATCCATGTTGACATCGATCACCTGCGCGCCGCTCTCCACCTGCTGGCGGGCGACCTCGACGGCATCAGCGTACCGCCCTTCCGTGATCATCTTCCGGAACACAGCCGATCCGGTCACGTTGGTGCGCTCCCCAACGTTGATGAAAGTAGCTCTTGCCTGTGTCATTTCCGCGACCTTCCGCGATCCAGCGGCCAGTTGCCATCGCTGAGCGTGGTAAAACCGTCCGTCTTCTGATTGTAGATATATATCCAGGCCTGCTCGCCTGTTTCTGCGCCTGTATCGTCAAGCACAGGCACCTGCCGGCGCAGGTAAAGCGATGTAGCCGGATCATCCGTCACATCCTCGAATTCATCCATTGCCGGAATGATGCCCGCATCCCTCACGCGCCAACGCACGCCGTGGCAGAGCGTATCGCCCGCCACCACGCCCGGAAAACCGCCCAGATCGAGCATCGATCCGCGGAATCGGCAGGGCCCGAGAAACTCCCCGGCCACATCCAAGCCCAATTCATTGGGCGCGCCGGCAGCGCCCTGTTTCAGGAGGCCGTAGAAGATGAAAAGGTCTCCGGCCTGAACTTTGTTCGTCACGACGCCACCGTAAAAGGCTCCAGCCCGGACAGGCGCATCGCACGCGGCAATTCCGGCACCGGACGAGGCAAAGCAGATTTCACCGCCTTCGCAATCGCTGCGATATGCCCCGGCGAGGTGCCACAGCATCCGCCCAGCACGTTCACCAGCCCGCTGTTTGCCCATTCCTTCAGGTGCGCTGCCGTCTGGTCCGGCGTCTCGTCATATTCCCCAAATGCGTTCGGCAGGCCGGCATTGGGATAAGCAATGACGCGCGTATCGGCCACCCGGGAGATGGATGCGATATGCTGGCGCATCAGGTCCGCCCCCAGCGCGCAATTAAGGCCAATGGCCCAGGGCCTGGCGTGGCGAACGGAGTTCCAGAAAGCTTCAGCCGTCTGCCCACTGAGGGTTCGCCCGGACGCATCGGTGATCGTGCCGGAAATGATGATGGGCAGGTCAATGCCCTTGTCCTGATGCAGATCCAGCAGCGCCTTGATCGCTGCCTTGGCATTGAGCGTATCAAACACCGTCTCGATCAGGAACACATCGATGAACGGCGCCATCGCCTCCGCCTGCTCGTAATAAGCTGCGCGGACATCATCAAACGTCACGTCCCGATAGCCGGGATCGTTGACATTCGGGCTGAGCGACAGGGTCTTGTTCGTCGGCCCGATGGCGCCCATCACGCCCACGGGACGGCCAAGTTCCGCCTCGGCCTTGTCGGCCACGTCGCGGGCAATCCGCGCGCCTTCGCGGGCGATCTCCGGCGCGAGCGCCTCCATCTTGTAGTCCGCCATCGCGATGGTCGTTGCCGAGAAGGTGTTGGTCTCCACAAAGTCCGCCCCCGCATCAATATACCGGCGGTGGATTTCGCCGATGACATCGGGGCGCGTGAGGTTCAGGAGGTCGTTGTTGCCCTTGAGCGGAATGGCCCAGTCCTCAAACCGGCTGCCGCGGAAGTCTTCTTCCGTCAGCTTGAAGTTCTGGATCTGCGTGCCCATCGCGCCATCGAGCACAAGGATGCGCTCATTGGCGAGTTTCTCGAGCGCCTTGAAACGGTCTTGGCTGTTCATGGCTCAGGCTGCCTTTGCAGATTGGGGGTTAAGGCCAAGCAGACGGCAGGTCGACAGGGCGAGGCCCGCGCGGTTCAGCGTGTAGAAGTGAAAATCCTGAACGCCCTGCGCCTGCAGCTTGCGGCAGAGATCGGCCGCCACATTGGCGGTGACGAGATCGCGGGTTTCTTCATCCTCGTCCAACCCATCATACAACGTGTGAAGCCAGCTCGGGATCGACGCGCCGCAGAGACCGGCAATCCGCTTCAGACCATTGAAATTCGGCTGCAGCATGATGCCGGGCACGATCGGCATGGTGACCCCGCCTGCCCGCGCTTTTTCAAGGAAAGCGAGATAGACTTCCGGCTCGAAAAAGAACTGGGTGATCGCGCGGTCCGCGCCCGCATCCTGCTTCGCTTTGAGGAAGGCAATTTCCGCGTCCCAGCCCTGGCTCTCGGGATGAAGTTCCGGATAGCAGGACACTGAAATCTCGAAACACTTGCCCAGCTCGGTGCGATGCTTTCTCAGTCCACGGATGAGATCAACCGAATCCACAAAGCCGCCCGGATGCGCTTCAAATTTCGCGCCCATGCCCGCTGGCGGGTCGCCGCGCAGCGCCACAATATGCCTCACGCCCGCCTGCCAGTATTCCTCGGCCACGGCGAGCACTTCCTCTTTCGTTGCCGAAACGCAGGTGAGGTGAGCGGCCGGACGCAACGTCGTCTCCGCTACGATGCGGCGCACCGTGTCATGCGTGCGTTCGCGTGTAGAACCGCCGGCGCCATAGGTCACCGAGACGAATGCCGGCGCCATGGGCTCCAGCCGCTGGATGGTTTCCCAGAGGCGCGCATTCATCGCCTCTGTCTTCGGCGGAAAGAACTCGAACGATACGCGCACGGCGTTTTCGGCAGTTGGCAATTGGATGGCCGGAGGGGTCACGCGGCTTTCTCCCGGGCTGAGGCAGGCTTGAGGGCCCGCCAGATATTGACGGTAAGGCCCGGCGCGCCGTTTTCCGGCGGCGCAAAGCTTTGCGGAGCCTCAAGGCTGAGGCCGGCTTCGCTGGCCCAGCTGGCCAGCGCATCATGACGTACGCCCAGGCGGTGATGCCCATGTTCGGTACGCAGAAATTCAAGATCATGGGGGGCAAAATCGATGACCAGCAACCGGCCGCCGGGCACAAGCACCCTGCCCGCCTCGGCTATTGCATCGGCCGGTGTGTCGAGGAAGTGCAACACCTGATGGATGATCACCAGATCAGCGCTGGCGTCAGCAAACGGTACAGCCGTGACATTGCCGAAGCGGACACGGGCATTGCGCGCATTGGCGCTTTCCAGATTGGCCCGCGCAACCGTCAGCATACGGTGGCTGAAATCGATGCCTTCGGCCTCCGCCGTCAGCGGCGCAAACAGCGCCAGCATACGGCCCGTGCCGGTTCCAAAATCGATCATTCGGTGGAAAGGCCCGGCGCCGGCCAGATCCAGGAGCGCCGTTTCGATGGCTTCATTGGGATAATGCAGGCCGCGCACGGTATCCCAGGTCTCTGCGATGCTGGAGAAATAGGCCTCGGCCGAGGCTGCGCGCCCCGCCATCACTGTACGCAGGCGCTCAAGGTCGGCCTCAATCTCCGGCACGTCGGCGCCGAGCGCATTAAACAGGGCGTCGAGCAATTCCTTGCCGGGGCCACTGCGGGCGGCGCGGTAGAAGACGAACGCTCCTTCGGGTAAACGCTCCGCAAGGCCAGCTTCAGACAAAGCCTTGAGATGGTGGGACAGGCGGGGCTGGCTCTGTTCGAGCACCTGCACCAGTTCCCCTACCGACAGATCCTGATATCGCAGCAAGGCAAGCAGGCGCAGCCGCGTAGGCTCGCCTGCGGCCCGAAGCCGCTCAAGAAGTCCATCGAATGCATCGCTCATGCAAATCATATAAACGAACTTTTATATGATTTGCAATCCATGTTCGGAACCTGATCTAAACCGGTTCGTTAGCATTCGTAACAAATATGGCATGAAAGACACGTTCCCGACCATTTTTCAGGGCGTCCGGTTGAAGCGCGAGAACCACATGCCATCTCTCTTCCACCTCATCCACCATTCTTGTCATCACCCGTTGACTTATTTCGAACTTCGCAGCATAGGCAGGTCAACAGTCGATGACTTACTCCTCCCAGAAGCCACATTTGCCTGCCATCCTCCGCCGTACGTCGTCTCTTCAGGATTTTTGACTGCATGAAACCCGCCTTCCCAGGTGCCGCCCTGCTTGCGGTCGCGATTACTGCCTGCGCTTCGACACCCGCTGCTGGGCCCAGTGACATCGCTGACCCGTATGAGGGCTTCAATCGCAAGATGTTCGCCTTCAACAACGGGCTCGACAAATACGCGCTGGAACCGGCCGCAACCGCTTACAAGACGGTGACACCAGAATTCGCCCGCGACCGCGTTACAGATTTCCTGCGCAACCTGCGCGGCCCGGTCATCTTCGCCAATGATGTGCTTCAGGGCGAGCCGGATCGCGCCGGAACCACCTTTGCCCGCTTTGGAATCAACACTACCATCGGCCTCCTGGGCCTCTGGGACGCCGCCACCCATATGGGGCTGGACCGCCACAATGAGGATTTCGGCCAGACGCTGGCCGTTTGGGGCGTGGAAAGCGGCCCATACCTGGTGTTGCCGGTGCTCGGCCCAACGACGCCGCGCGACCTGACCGGCTTTGGCGTGGATCGCGCCATCGATCCGCTGACCTGGGTACAACTGGACAATGACAATGACACAGACCTCGCCATCCGCGCCGGCCTCGGCGTTGTCGGCGCACTGAATGCCCGCGTGAATCTGGAAGACCAGATCAACACGCTGAATGCCCAACCCGAACCCTATATTGCCCTTAGACGGATTTATTCATCTTCGCGTCAGGCAGAGATCCTTAATGGGAGGGTGAACGAAGACACCGCCTATGACGACCTCCCTGATTTCGACGCTTTTGACGATTATGACGATGAGCTGTTCGAAGATGAGAATGTCGGGGCTGCCCCTGAAGAGGAGTAACACAGTGAAGCGTTTCATCTTTCCGGCTCTCATGGCCGCAACCTTGTCGGTAAGCGCGCTCCCCGCCTTCGCAGATGCCAAGACGGAGGCCTACGTCAAGAAGAATGCCAACGAAGTTCTGTCCACGCTCAACAACCCCGCTCTTTCCGCCAAGGAACGGACGGAGAAGTTTAGCGAGTATATGGATCAGTTCGCCGATTTCGACGCGATCTCGAACTTCGTGATCGGCAAATACAGCCGCCGCTTCAGCGAGGCTGACCTCACCCGCTATCGCACGGCGTTCCGGAACTACGCCATGGCCGTCTATGAGAACGAGCTCGACGCGTATCGCGGCGAGGCCGTGACCGTGCGCAACTCGGTCGACCGTTCCCCGACCGATTCGATCGTCAACACGGTGATCAAACGTCAGGATGGCCGGGACATGGATGTACGCTGGCGTGTTCAGGGTAAGGAAGGCAACTATCAGGTTGTCGACGTTGCCCTCAACCTTGACGGCAACCTGATTTGGCTCGCCATCGAACAGCGCGCTCAGTTCATCGCCCTGCTCGACCAGAACAATGGTTCGGCGGATGTGCTGATCAACAAGATCAATTCGATGACCGCCGACATCAAGACGCGCAAGCGCAGCTGATCGCTTCAGCCCTTCCCAAATGTCAAAACGCCCTGACCGATGGTCAGGGCGTTCTTGTTTAGGCTCGGCCCGCCTTGATCACGGTGCCGGGGCTGGCGGCATGACGAAGCTGATCGGCGCGCCAGGGCCAAGATCTATGCCCAGATAGAACCAGCTGACCGTGAGAATCACGCCCGTAAGAAGCAGCCAGACCGAGTAAGGCAGCATCAGCGCGGTCAGACTGCCGAGGCCGAAGTCCTTCTGCCAGCGCTGGGCGAAGATCAGGATCAGCGGGAAATAGACCATCAGCGGTGTGATGATGTTGGTGGCGCCGTCACCGACACGGTAAGCAGCCGTGGCGCCTTCCGGGGAAACGCCCAGCAGCATCAGCATCGGCACCAGAACCGGCGCCATCAGCGCCCATTTGGCCGAAGCCGAGCCAACGAAGAGATTCAGGAAACCTGTGAAAATCACCATCAGTCCGAGCACGACCGGTAGCGGCAGCCCGCTCGATTCGATGGCGTTGGCGCCGTGAACCGCGGTGATGAAACCGAGGTTTGACCAGCCGAACATGGCGACGAAATGGGCCGCAGCAAAGGCGAGGACCAGATAGTAGCCCATGTCCTTCATCGCTTCAGCCATCATGGCGACGAGATCGCGGTGGTTCTTCACCGTTCCGGCTGCGGCGCCATAGGCCCAGCCGGCGAACAGGAAGAGTAGGAAGAAGGCCGCGACCAGCGACTGATAAAGCGGCGCGAGCGTGGCGTGGACGGAGCAGTCGCCCGCTTCGATGGTGCCGGGGGGGCAGGCCTCTTCATTGATGAGCGGCGTTCCGGGGCCGAAGGTCATGAAGACCCAAAGAAGAATGACCCCAAGGCTGGCAAGGCCCGCATAGAGAATGCCTTTCTTCTGGCCGGGCTCCAGCGGCTTGTCCTCATCCCCGAAATCCTGCGCCTGCTGGGCAGTGGGCACCCATTTGCCGAGGCGCGGCTCGACGATCTTGTCGGTGACGAACCAGATCAGCGGCAGATAGATCACCATCAGCACGGAGATGAAGAACCAGTTGCCGGCAATGTTGACGTGAAGGCTGTCGACGAGGCCGGAGTTATCCACAGCTTGCTGGGTGATACCGAAGAGAAGCGCGTCGAGCTGGCCGGGAGTGATATTGGCGGAAAAACCGCCCGAGACGCCCGCAAAAGCGGCCGCAATACCGGCAATCGGATGACGCCCGGCGGCCGCATAGAGAATGCCGGCGAGCGGGATGAGCACGACATAGCCCGCATCCGACGCATGGTTCGACAGCATGGCGATGAGGGCGACCACCGGCGTCAGCAGGAAGGTCGGCGCGCCGCGGACGGCGGCCCGCATGCCGCTGGCGAAGAGGCCGGAGCGCTCGGCCACGCCGGCGCCAAGCATCACGATCAGCACATAGCCCAGGGGGTGAAAGTGGGTGAAGGTTTTGGGCATATCCACCCAGAGCCGCTGGATGTTCGCGGCCGACAGGAGGCTGTCGGCACGCACGACGACTTCGGAGCCATCGGGGTTGATCTGGGTCGGGTGGGGCGCAGACACGCCAAGGGCGGCGCACACTATCGAAAGGAGAACAAGGCCGCCAATCAGGTAGAAAAAGAGGAAAACCGGGTCAGGCAGTTTGTTGCCCGTTCTCTCGACAAATCCGAGAAAACCTTTCTGCGCAGCCGCCGTATTGTTCTCGCTCATTCGAACTCTCCCAGTTTCCCAGGGCGAACTGTGCGGATCAGCGGCCCGAAGGCAAGGGTTTTTGTGCCATAATTACAGCGAAGCGGGCCAGATTTCGGGAGGGCCAGCAGGTTTGGCCGGAACGCGCGAGGGGCGCGGCCGGTTTTGGGGTGAAGCTGGTCTCCCGGCCAAGGGGCGAGGGCCGAGTGTGCCGGGATTTTGCTGCGGGGTTTTGGGGAAAGTGCGGAGAGAGGGTCCCGGATAATCGCTTCGCGATTTCCGGGATGACGGGGGGATGTGGCTAGGAGGTGTCGGGGTATGGGGCTCCCCCCTCCGCCCCTGCGGGGCCTTCCAGGGGAAATCGCAGTGCGATTTCTGATCCCTCGAAGCCCCACACGCGGGGGAGGCCGAGCGTGCTGACTTCCTTTTGGAAAACGTCAGCCAAGTTCGGCGCGATGTGGCTTTCCCAGACGGGATCGTCCCAGCTCGGCTTTACGGCGGCGGGTTTCCTGTAGGCACGCCCATGATCGCCGGCCTGGACGATATAAACGTGGCCCCATTTGCTGACCGAGATCAGCAGGGTACGGAGTTCACCAT
>NZ_ARYM01000033.1 GCF_000685315.1 Hyphomonas polymorpha PS728 | reverse complement strand
ACCAATAATCGCAACACGCATGGAAAACCAAAAACCTGGCCAGCGCTCGTTCGCTGTTGCCTTGCGTGTACCGCAGGCAAATTTGAAGAAGGGCCGGTGAAAGAGAGGGGGCTCCAAAGCTACCGCACTCCCAGGTGCGCGGGGCAGTATTCCGGAGCATCGGCAGTGTTATATTCCAGATTCCAGCGGGTCAACATTTGCTGGATGAAAACTGAAAAAATCAGCCTGCTGCACAAATTTGAATCCAAAGTGCATGAAATCATGCAGGAATCTTGGCTTGTTCAGGCAGCCTATTTAATATGTATACGGATTAATTTATCGTGAATTCAGAGATGAATCGCAGTCTATTTTGCGCCGTGCCCTGTCAGGACCACGCGTACTGTCAGCACAGCAATCAGAATATCAAGCCAGAGGGACAGGTGTTTCACATAAAAGAAGTCGTATTCCAGTTTGGTTGATACATCTTCGACGCTGACCACGTGCCCCTGGCGAACCTGCGCCCAGCCGGTAATGCCGGGGCGAACCATATGCCGGTAGCGGTAATGGGGTATGTTGCGTTCGTAGTGGCGCGAAAGATTCACGGTTTCGGGTCTTGGGCCGATCCAGCTCATCTCGCCTTTCAGGATGTTGATTATCTGCGGCAGTTCATCAATCCGGACCTTCCGGATAATCCGGCCGATGGGTGTTATGCGATCATCATCTGTCTGCGTCATATCGCGTGACAGCGCGTCACCCGTTTCCCGAGCAGCTCGCATGGAGCGGAACTTGTAGACTGTAAACTCTCGCCCCCGATACCCCATCCGCTTTTGCCGGAAGATCGCAGGGCCCGGACTTTCCATCCGGATGATCACCGCAAGAAGCAGCATGACGGGGCACAGCAACACGAGGGCAACGAGCGATGTCAAAACATCGACATAGCGCTTCGCTCTCGGGTAGATGGCGTCCTGACCGGGTGACCGGGCGATGTCCTGGGCGTATCCGCCTGATATTCTCAGACGGCCGGCGCTTGTTTCCATAAGCTGATCTGGAGTGAGGACGGTCCTGCCATTGATGGCTGCCTCACACAGGAAGCTGGGCCAGTCCGTATCCGCAGTGATTGCGCCCGTGTCCGATACGACGGGAATGTTCCCAAATCCGGCTGCTTCGGAAACTTCCTTGACGTTGATCCAGGTGGCGTTGGGAACGGCAGCAAGCTTTCTGAGATCCGTTCCAGGCGGCACGATATAAATACCCGGCCGCCGGTAAGCCGTGGCGGCTGAAACGAACCAGAACCATACGACCGTCAGCGCCCAGCTGATGCTAAGAAAAACCGGGGAGGGCAGGAGATTGAGTAGCCACAATGCCGCTGCCACGCTTGCAAAGCTCGCGGTGAAGCTGGCGATGCTGATCAGGCCGTGACATGAGGTTCCGTAGGCCGACAGCTTACGGAATATCGTGAAGCCCGCTATCAGGCTGGCAAGGGCGGCGCCGAAAGAGATCAGCACGTCAATGGCATATACGCCCTCGGGAAACAGGAGGCGAAGGATGACCGCAGGCAAAGCGATGGCGACTATCAGGCCACCTGACAACTGGGCACGCATGCGCTCCAGAACTGCAGCGGCAGTCTGGAGGAGACCGCTTCCCTGCATCTGGTCGAGGCTTCGGGTATCCGTGTGGGAAAATCCCAGGGAGTGAGGCAGGTTGGGATGGGACTGGGTCATGCTACTCTTGAAATCTGGTGACGGAGGACGGTGACGGGAACCTTGCGGGACAAAAGGTCGAGCAGAACCACAGCGCGATCCCGATCTGGAAGCTGGCAGATTTCACCGACCCAGGTATCAAAGGCGCCGGAGTCGATCCGCACCCTTGCCCCACAGGGGATTTCATCGGCCGGGAGGGATGCGTCCGAAAATGCCAGCAGCGCATTCATGACGGCAGGCGGTACGGGGCTTGGGCGCCCATCAAAGGCGATCAGCCGAGATACACCATAAGTTCCGTTTACGGAGTGCCAATTGTCTTTTGAAGGGTCCAGATTCACGAAGACATATCCGGGAAAAAGGGGTTTCTGCCGGATGGAAGTCTTCCGGGCATGGCGAACCGTGCGTGAAATCATGGGGCAGTATGTACGGTATTTCTGGCGGTTCAGATTGGTGATCGCCACGCATTCCTGCGCCGTAAGTGTTTGAACAACATACCAATAGCCACGGTCGACCACAGGATCGGCAAGATCCGACGACGGATTTACATGGTTCATTGTGCCCCCTTATTCCAAGCTGGCACCGCCAAGGCTCCGCTTGCGACGTAAGCGGCCTGTGACAGGGGCCGGCCCCTCATCTTGATGATGCTCAGGATCGCAGGAACTAGAGGTGGCGGACACTCCCCTGATTGGCATCTTCACGGGCCCCCCAAATGGGGAGGGTTACCCGGCCCCGATCAAAGGGCATCATGGGATAAAGGTGTGTCTGACATGCGGTTTGAGATCGGATTGGATCAGTGTCTTTGGTTCATCTTGCGGATGTGCGGAACATGATGGCTGAGAGGCTCTTCCGCCGGCTGCGCGGGGAGCGGGACCAACCTTCTGGCCCCCTGGGCAAGCGGGCTTATGTCATCGGCGACGTTCATGGCTGCCTGGACCTGCTCGAGCAGCTGATTGAGCGGATTTCAGTGCACAATCATACCCAGCCCGAGAAGGAAGTGGTTCTCGTCTTTCTGGGAGACATCATCGATCGCGGCCCGGATTCCCGCGGTGTTATTGATTTTCTCAGGCATGAACTTCCCTCTTTTGCCCGACCCTACTTCGTGATGGGAAATCATGAAGAGTGCCTTCTGAGAGGGGTGCGGGAAGATGCATCCCAGCTCCGGGCCTGGCTTCTGCACGGCGGCGAAGAATGTGCCCTCAGCTATGGTGTTCGCCCGAAGGATCTCGCTGGAAAGTCTGATGCCCAGATACTTCGGATACTGCAGGAACACATCCCCTCCGAAGATCTCGGATTCCTTGCATCGTTTCATGACTATGTGGTTTTCGGAGATTACCTGTTCGTGCATGCGGGCGTCAGGCCGGGACGATCTCTAAGTGAACAGACGCCGCGCGACCTGCGCTGGATTCGGGAGCCGTTTCTGACCAGCCCGCAGCGTTTCGGTCATGTCGTGGTGCATGGACACTCTGTATGCGCTGAGCCCGTCATCCGCAGGAACAGGATCTGCGTGGATACCGGCGCTTATCGCAGCGGGGTGTTGAGCGCATTGATGATAGACGGCACGAGCAGGGAAACCATTCAGGCAGTGGGAGCCGGGGCGGCGGGGCCCGGCCGGGATGCGGCTGCGTCTTCCGATGGCCGTTCAGGCAGGTCCAGGTTTGGTACCTGGTACAGAGGCGCTGCATGAGCAGCTCACAAGAACAGGAAAGTGAATTATGCTGAAATATCGAAACACCCTAACTGCAATGCTCGCAGTTATCTTGTCAGGATTGCTTCCTGCGGTGGCCGAGCAGACGCCAGGCAGCCAGCCCGGCGCTGCCACCCGCGTGGGACAGGCATCGCTTGTGGAAGGTGAAACCGGTTCCGTGATCGTCCAGCGCGAGGGGGCGACCTACTCCCTCGGATCGGGAGACCCGGTTTTCCTGGGAGACAGAATTTCCACGACCGGGGTTGGCCGCGTTGTTCTGGATGCGACGGGCTGCCAGCGTGTTGTTGAGCCGATGAGCACGATGGTCCTGACGGCGAATTTGTGTGCTGCGCCTATTACGCAGGTCGGCTCGCCGGGGATACTCAGCGGCGGGGCGGTTTCCACGCCTGTGGCTGCTGCTGCTGGTGCGGGCGCGCTGGGGTTATATGTCGCCACACGCGACAATGATGATGGTGGCGAGGATCCGGTCAGCCGCTGACTGGCGCGCCTGACAGGACATGCATGTCATCCGGTAGCGCATCAGGCGCTGTCCGGAACATGAATATAATATATCCGTATACTGTCCATGCTGTTTGCGTGGCTGGGGCAGGAAAACAACATTCCGCAGGGGGCAGAAAATGGATCAGGCAATGAGCCGGGGGATCATCCGGCAATGGCATGGTGAAGCAAACGATGCCGAGGATGTCCTGAACACTGTTGTGCAAGTAGGCGAAGCCGGGTTGTCGCAATCGCCTGGAGCGTACGGATTGCAGAACTGGACGGTTCTTCCGGGCGCAAGCCCTGGAGAGCGGCGCCCTTACCTTCTTCTTATGGCAGATGCCGCATTGGGACATGACGCGTCAGATCAGGTGGTCGAAGCCGTGTTCAACCGCCGGCTTGAACAGGCGCTTATCTATGTAAGCCGCATAAACCCTGCGGCCGAAGGCGTGCTGATCTTTCTTGCCCGATCGCACTTTTCCTGGGGCGGTGGGCATCGCGCCCCCGCGCATCTGTCCTGGTGCCGGGCATGGGCGCGTTTCCGGCGGACGGTTGCCTTCTCAAGGCCTGATCTGCATCTGCGTGTTTCCTTGCTCAACAGGGTCAGGGAGGGGCGGCGCGCCTGTCATTTCGATCACTCGGGCGCGCCCGTGGGCGGGCGGCTGCTGATGGACTGGTGGGCAGATGCCTCGCCTGAGACGCAGAGCCTTTTCCGGAACCGTATCTCGCTCATTCGCCAGATCGGCATCGACCCTGACATCGACGCGCGGTTCTATGAGCCGATGGGCAGCGACCAGCCAGATGGCTGCAATTTCACGCCAGTCATGGATTTTGGAATACTCCCTTCCGCGCGCCATCTCGACGAAGGCAGCGGGGCGCGGATGTATCTTTCGCCGGATCTGGAATTGCCGCTTGGATTCTCATCCATACAGTTCAATCGGGAGTCCGGTATGCCAGCCATCGATGGGGCCCGGCACCCGAGGTCCGGCCAGCATTTCTGGCGGCCTCGGGATATGAGCCTCTTTGAGCGGTCCCCTGAACGCTGGCTGCGGCGGAAGCGGCCGCAGGCGCATGGTGAGCCCAGCGCGGATCAGCAAGGCATCGCCTGACAGCTGGCTCAGCTGTCGAGGTTCTGAATCAGGCCCGTCTCCAAAGCGCGCACAATCAGGTCTGTCCGGTTGCGCGCGCTCAGCTTGTCGCCAATGGATTTGACATAAATCTTCACCGTTTCAGGAGAGATGCCAATCTCCTTGGCCATTTCCTTGTTCGTCATTCCCCGGTGCAGCAGGCTGAGAACATTGTGTTCTCTCTCGGTCAGGCGCAGCTTCGTCCGGTCACTATGTTCTTTTATGCCAAAGGTTATGTCTTCAATAGACGATGACGGGCTGTTGTAGATTGCCTTGACGGCCCTGACGATTTCATGCCCGAGAACTGTCTTTGAAATGAATCCACGAGCACCGCTGGCGATGCAGGATTCGATTTCCTGGCGCGAAGCAGAGCCAGACAGGGCGATGACGCAGAGCGCCGGAAACCATTCCTTGATCCGACTAATGCCGTTGGGGATTTCCATGCCGGGCATGCGCAGATCCAGCAGGAGCAGGTCTACGTCCTCCGTAGCCGAAAGCATACGTATCGTACTGGCATAGTCAGATGACTTGTGGATGACAGAAATTTCAGGATGTGCCTCCAAAAGACACGAAAGAGCATCTGCAAACAGGTTGTGGTCGTCGGCGACAAGAATATTCATTTTTCACAGCACGTTCCTGGAACGGCCTCTCACTATGGATCCGCGAAATCTCCAACTTCTGGTGCAGATTTCGTAAATATTGCCAAGTTTTTCTGGGCGCTATTTCGCAACCCCCGCGAGTATAGGTGTAGGTTACCGGAGAAGACTAGATAGAAAGGGTGTGTTAAATCGGTAACCCAAATGGGGGAGAGCGATTATACTATCCTCCGATGTGACAATTAGTTCGAATTAGGGACGCGGTTTCGACTTTTTTGAACGAGACAGACGCGTCCAGGGCGGCTTTTTCAGACGCGCGAAAATTTTCAGATGATCTGACCGCATACGGCAGATTGAAAGCCTTCTCCCGTGAATAAGGAGAAAGATCTGCATCTTCATGTTTAACTGAACAAAATGTAAGCGTAATTGCCCGGCCGGCGACCACTTCGGAGGGTGGGGGACTTGGAAGCGGTCGCCTACCACTCAAGCTGAGGCCCGAACAGTAAGAGACGAATGTGAAAGGGGCACACCGATCTCTGCAGCTATCCATAGTCAGATCGCAGGCCTACGCTCAACCCGTCCAAAAGGGTAACCCTTATGACGTGTTTATTATGGGAGGGGGAGAGGGTGGCCCGGTCACATCACAAGTAATTCTGTGAAAAATCAAACTGCTCCTTGGGCAGAACATTCTATCTCCGAAGGCAGGGCGCACTATCCATTCGGGTAAATGGACGTATCGAGCACTGCTGCTTAACGGCTTGAGGCGGTGTGCGCAAAATTGTGGTGGGGAAGAAAAATTACCAGGGCTCAGTCTACAGGGATCATTTCCTTTGCAGGCGGGCGCCGAACTCAGGAGAGAGCCATATGAAGATGCCGAAACCCCACGGCTCAGGCTCACGTTTACCAACAGATGTTGACCGCCTTGTCGGAGACAATGTCCGACGCCTGCGAACGCAGAGGGGGCAATCCCTCTCCGGGCTATCCGTTGAGCTTGGCATCAGTCATCAGCAGCTCCAGAAATACGAAACCGGCTCCAATCGCCTGAGCGCTGGCGTCATTGCGCGCTTGTCAGATATATTTGGCGTGCCGGTGACGGTGCTGTTCCAGAAGCCGGAGAACAAGTTCGAGGGGCGCGCAAACCATCACCCCGGCAGGATAGATGCCTTGCGGAAAGAGGCTGCTTTTCTGATTGACCGTGCGCACACAGAGGAGTCTCTGAAACTGATGGTGGACGTCTTGCGCGCGCTTGCCGGGAAATGCTGAGATTGAGGCGCGCTGGCGTGAAAGTGCGCTGGAAACCTGCGCAGTTTTGCCAGCGTAGACTGATCAAAGCGGCCCGCTGAGGCTGCGCTCTAGGATTTCACCGCTTCTGCCTTCACCGGGCGCATGAGAAGGGCGGTGATGGCCTCATCCACGCTGATTTCGCCTTCGATGACGGCGGCGACGGCTTCGCTGATCGGCATCTCGATGCCGCGCGCGCGGGCAAGGCGGCGCAGGACCGGGGCGGTGGCGACGCCTTCGGTGACGGCGTTGCGGGCCGCCAGGATATCCCCCAGCGCTTCGCCTTTGCCGAGCGCCAGGCCAAGCGACATGTTGCGGCTGGTTTCCGACGAGCAGGTGAGCACGAGATCGCCGAGCCCGGAGAGGCCGGTAAGAGTTTCAGCCTCTGCGCCCAGGGCGAGGGCAAGGCGTGTCATCTCCGCATAGCCGCGCGCGATGAGGGCGGCATGGGCCGAGCGCCCGAGGCCTTTGCCAAGGGCAATGCCGCAAGCGATGGCGAGGACGTTTTTCACCGCGCCGCCAATCTCCGCTCCGAGAAGATCTGTCCCCAGATAAGGCCGGAAAGTGGGTGTGGAGATGGCCTGGATCAGCTCTGTGCCCAGCGCCGCGTCTTCCATGGCAAGGGTGACAGCGGTGGGCAGGCCGCGGGCGACATCAATCGCGAAGCTGGGGCCGGACATGACGGCGGGGACGGCTTCGGGCAGTTCGTCCTTCAGCACCTGCGTCATGAATTCGCCGGTGGCGAGCTCGATACCCTTCGAGCAGAGGACGACCGGCGTGCCGGGGCGCAGGCTGGCGCGCAGGGCGCGCAGCGTGACGCGCGTATGCTGGGCCGGGGCGACGGCGAAGATCGCGTCGGCCGTGCCAAGATCTTCAAGCCGGTTGGTGGCGCGGATTTCCGGCTTCAGCGGCACGCCCTTGAGGAAGAGCGTGTTCTCGCGCGCGGTGTTGATGGCGTCCGCAACTTCAGGCTCCAGCGCCCAGAGGTGGACCGTCTGGCCCTCGCGGGCCAGCATCTGCGCAATGGCCGTGCCCCAGGCGCCCGCGCCGATAACGCCGAATGTCTTGAAATGTTTCGTCATGGGCCGGTTTTGGCCGAAGCCGCGGCGGGGGGCAAGCGGGGAGGGCTGTTTGCGCGCTGCGCGCGGCCCTCACCCCCAACCCCCTCCCGCAGGCGGGAGGGGGCTTTGAGGTCAGACGAAAACGAAGGTGCCCTGTTCGCCGTCAACCGTGATGGCCACCTTACGGCCCACCGGGCTTGCATCTTCCCGCAGGACGGCCAGCGTGGCGGCGTCGGCATTGTTGGCGATGGCGCGGCGTCCGTCGGCGAGGCGGGCGAAGATGATGCCGCGTTCGGGGCCGTCCTTGCCATGGGTGACGGTGAAGGTTTCCAGCGTCGCTTCGCAGCTTTCGGTCGCGATCTCCACCTGCTCTGCCGGCTTGGCAGCTTTCTCGGCGGGGGTGAATTTTGCTGGTTTGGTGGTGGAGTAGACGCCGGCGGCTTCCTTGGTCATCCAGCCGCCATTGGCGAGGACGAGGCCGGTATTGCCGGGGTTTTCACGCAGCAGGTTCACCATCTCGGCTATTCCGTGCAGGGAGTAGTTGTTTCCCGGGCCGCCGAAGAAGGGCAGGCCGCCCGTCAGCGTCAGGGGGCGCTTGTCCGTCTTCCAGTCGATCCCCAGAGCAGCGGCGCCGGAGAAGACGGCGCAGGGGAAGCAGGAATAGAGGTCGAGATGATGGACGTCCGCGGCCGTCTTTCCGGCCTGCGCGAGCGCGCGGGAGACGGCGGTGTCCATTGCCCAGGACCGGTCGAGGACCGGGCGGACGGAGATGTGGTCATCACCGGCCTCGCCGCCGCCGTGGAGGTATACGCGCTTGTTTTCCGGCACGCCGAGTTCGTCCGCCTTCGACGAGGAGACGATGATGGCGGCGGCGCCCTGGTTCACCGCGTCCTGCGCGATGAACCATTTCAGGAAAGGATCGGCATACTCATAGTTTTCGCGCGAGGGGGTGGAGAGAAACTCAACCGAATGTTCCTGCGGGAATTGCGAGTAGGGGTTTTTCGCAGCGACGGCGGAGAAGGGCTGGAAGAGTTCCGCCATGGCCTTGCGCTGGCCAGAGCGGCCCCGGCCTTCGCGGGCGGCGATGGCGTTTTCGAACATGCCGTAGAAGTAAGCGGGCGTGACGAGGCCGTGCTTGATTTCGCCGCGCGAGAGCATCATCGGGCCAAGGCCCCGGTCTTCATAGTCGCGGGCGTCGCGGTCGGCCCAGTTGATCTCGACGCCATGCTTGCGGGCGCCCTTGGAGGCGCGGTTGGCCTCGGAGCCGGAGATGAGGACAGCTTCAAACTCGCCCTCATGGATGCGGCGGGCAAACTCGTTGACGAGCGCCTGCGGGCTCTGGCCGCCAACGGTTTCATAGACGAGGTAACCGGGATTGGTGCCGGTTTCGCGGGCCAGCGTGCCAGGGAGGTTTGTATTGTGGCCGTGGGGGTGGCGGTCGCCGGGGACGGAATCCTCGAAGATACGCACCACGGCGAGGGCATCAATGGCAGCGGCCATGCCGGAGACGCCGGTATCGACGATGGCAGCATTGGAGGCGTCGGTCATCAGCGAGAGTGGCGAAGGGGCGCCCTCTGCGCCCTTCTTGCCGTCCCACTGGCTCATCGACTGGCCTACGCCGATCAGGACCGGAAAATCACCTTTTGCCATAGCCCGCGCTCCTCAAATTCAAACAGGTCTGGCAGCCCGTTTAACGCGCGGTAAGCGGTCTTGGGAGCCCCGACGCAGGGGAAGGGCGAAAATGCGGTGAACCCGTCAGGGGTTGGCGCGCATGAAGGTGATGATGGCCTCGCTGAAGGCTTCGGGACGGTGTTCCTGAAGGAAATGGCCGCCGCCACTGATGGTGACGTGGCTTTGGCCCTTCGCGCCGGGAATGCGCGTCTGGAAAGCGGCCTCGCCGCCCTTGGTGACGGGGTCGTCATCAGCAAAGGCAGTCAGCACGGGTTTCTCGAACTTCTCGAGCACAGCCCAGGCGGCGTCATTCTTTGCGCGCTCCTCGGCGGCGCCGGGGAGGAGCGGCACTAATGAGGGAAAACGGCGGGCTCCGGCGATGTAAGTGTCATCCGGGAACGGAGCTTCATAGCCGTCAAGGATCTCGTCGTCGGAAATGTCCGACAGGAGGCCGAAGACATCGCGGATGGAGAAGTCGGGTGCCTCGGCGGCATATTTGACCCAGAAGAGGAAAGCGCCGGGCGCGCCGGAGCGGAAGGCGTCACCCACATCCTTTGCGCTGGGCACCGGCACCTGCGGATAGAGCATCCCCAGCATCTCGGAGAATTGCGGGGCGACCTGCTTTGAGTCCGGCATGCCCGTATTGGCGACGACAAGGCGGGCGAACCGGTCTGGGTGCATCCCGGCGAGGCGGAGGCCGAGCAGGCCGCCCCAATCCTGGCAGACGAGTGTCATGTCTTTGAGGTCCAGCGCGAGCATCCACTGCTCCAGCCAGCCGACATGGCCGGAATAGGAGTAGTCTTCGATCGCGCCGGGCTTGTCGGACTTGCCGAAGCCGATCAGGTCCGGCGCCAGAACGCGGTATCCCGCAGCCGTCAGCAGGGGGATCATCTTGCGGTAGAGATAGCTCCAGGAAGGCTGGCCATGCAGGCAGAGGATGATCTCGCCCTCCCTTGGGCCTTCATCAAGGTAATGCATGCGCAGAGGTGTGCCGTCAGCGGCTTTCACCTCCAGATAATGCGGCGCGAAGGCGTAGCCGGCGAGGTTCTCAAACCGGGCATCCGGTGTGCGCAAGACTTTCATTCTGTTCCCTCCCAGGCAGCCAAGATATGTATTGGCATGACTCGTGCCATTACTTTTTACGCTTCGCAATAGCAATTCGAAAGACCCTGCGAAGATGTCTCAGCCGCAGCGAGGAATTTTCATTTGACGCTGGGCGGGCCTGTTCATAGGCCAGCCGGGCGGCCTCTGGCAGGCCCGCGCGGGGTTTGACCATGAGCGACCTTTCTGCGGACGGCGCGCTGATTGCCGCCAATATTGAAACCGTGAAGCAGCGGATGGCGGCGGCCTGCGCGCGCGTTGGCCGCGCGCCGGAGAGCGTGACGCTGCTGCCGGTAACGAAAACCGTACTGGCAGAACGGCTGCGCGCGGCCTATGCAGCGGGGGGCCTGCGCCAGTGCGGCGAGAACAAGGTGCAGGAAGCCAGGGAGAAAGCCGAGGCGCTGGCAGACCTTGACCTCAGCTGGTCTGTCATCGGCCATCTGCAAACTAACAAGGCGAAATATGTGGCGCGCTTTGCCGATGCCTTCCAGGCGCTCGACAGCCTGAAACTGGCAGAGGCGCTGGAGCGGCGGCTGGAGGTCGAGGGGCGGACGCTGGACGTGTTCATTCAAGTGAACACATCGGGCGAGGAAAGCAAATTCGGACTGGAGCCATCTGCGGCGCCAGCCTTTGCGCAGGCGCTGGCACCGTTCGAACGGCTGAAGGTCCGTGGGCTGATGACGCTGGCGATCTTCTCGGCGGAGGAGGCTGCCGTGCGCGCCTGTTTCCGGCGGCTGTGCGCAGTGCAGGCAGAGATTCGCGAGGCCACGCCGGGCGCGCAGGTGGACGAGTTGTCGATGGGCATGTCGGGCGATTTCGAATGGGCCATTGAAGAAGGCGCGACGCTGGTGCGCGTCGGCCAGGCGATCTTCGGGCCGCGCCCCTTGCCGGATGAGCATTACTGGCCCGGCCTGGGCAGCAAACGTGAAAAGGAGACGCCGTGAGCGTCATTTCGATCCAGAGCCAGGTGGTGTTCGGCCATGTGGGCAACAGCGCGGCGATCCATCCGATGATGGCGAACGGCGTGGACGTCTATGCTGTGCCGACCACGCTGCTCTCCAACACACCGCACTATCCGACGCTGCGCGGAAAGATATTGCCGCCAGACTTTGTGGCGGACCTGCTGACCGGCGTTGAGGAGCGCGGGCTGGTGGCCACGTCGCGCCTCATGGTGACGGGCTATCTCGGCTCTGTAGGCAATGGCGAGGCGGTGCGCGATTTTGTACAGCGCGTGAAAGCGGCCAATCCTCAGTTGACCTACATCTGTGACCCGGTGATCGGCGACAGTGACCTTGGCGTGTTCGTGGCTGCCGGGTTACCGGAGTTTTTCCGGGCGGAGCTCGCGCCACTGGCCGACATCCTGACGCCGAACGCCTTCGAATTTGGCCTGCTGGCCGGGCTGGCAGACCATGGCACGGAAGCGGTGGCGGCTGCGCTGAAACAGGGCCTGCCACCGGGCCTGCCGCGGCGGCTGGCCGTGACCGGGGCGATCCCGGAGGCAGCGCCCGGCTTCATCGACACGCTGATTGGTGAAGGCGGCGCCGTCTGGCGCATCCGCACACCGAAGGTGGACGTGCGCCCCAATGGCACCGGCGACCTCTTCACCGGCGCGCTGACAGCGGCGCTGGATGGGGGGATGACCTTGGTAGAGGCCGCAGAGCAGGCGGTGGGAACCGTGTTTGCGGTCCTATCGGCCATGGTCCCCGGGGCGCCGGCAGAAATGCCACTGGCGGCCGAAGTGGCGGCGCTGCGCTGGCAGGGGCGTCCCTTTAAGGCAGAGCTGCTCTGACCTGCAGCGCCTGAAGGCGGCTTCCGCTCCGCGCCGCCGGGCGCTAGGATTTCGCCATGCTTGATCAAAGTTTTGCCTCCCTGCCTCGCCTGAATGTGCCGCTGAATGCCCTCCGCGCGTTTGAGGCGGCGGCGCGGCTGTTGTCGATCAAGGACGCGGCGAGCGAGCTGAACGTGACACCGTCTGCGGTCTCCCACCAGCTCAAAGCGCTGGAAGAGGCGCTCGGCGTGGATCTGATGCGCCGGGTGGGATCGCGGCTGGAGCTGACGCCTGCCGGCGCGCGGCTCGCCCCGCCACTGACCGAAGGCTTTGCCCGGATTGGCGCGGCGGTAGCGGATGTGACCGAGGAGCGGCGCAGGGGGCCGCTGCGGCTCACCATGCTGCCGACCTTTGCCGTGCATTGGCTCTCGCCCCGGCTGGCGCAGTATCCGTTCGAGAAAGCGGGGTTTGAGCTCCTGATCTCGACCAGTCAGGAGGTGGTGGACCTGTCTGCAGGCGCCGCCGATGTGGCGGTGCGCCATGGCGCGGGCAAATGGCATGGTCTGAGGGCGGATCGTCTGTTCCCGGAAACAGTAACGCTGCTGGCCGCGCCGTCGCAGCTGCGCGGGCGAGACCCGCGCGAGGTGGTGGCGGCGTCAAACCTCTTCCTGTCACAATACCGGCCGCGCAACTGGGCAGACTGGAATGCCAGCCTGCCGGGCGGGCCTGTCTCTCCCGGCGCGGTGACGATGGTGGACTCCACCAGCCTTGCCCTGCGTGCCGCCGCCGATGGGGCGGGCCTGACGCTGGCGGGCTGGGAAATTGCCGAGGCAGATGTGAAGGCCGGGCGGCTCGCCCCGGTATTCGATCACCGGATCGAGGCGGGCGGGGCTTACTGGCTGGTCTATCCCGAAGCGCTGGCGACCGACCGGCGCGTACGCAATCTGCGCAGCTGGCTGCTGGGGCAGCTGGACGCGCCGGAGCGCTAATGCGTCAGTAGCAGCGCAGCGGCAGCGAGACAGAGGACAAGACCGGTTGCCCCTTCAATGCTGGCGCGCACGCCGGGCCGGGCCAGGAACGCGCTGGCCCGGCCGGCGGCGCTGGCGATCAGGCCAAAGAAGATCAGGCCAAAGACGCAGTGGATCAGCGCAAGGCCCGCGCCGAAAGCGATCAGCCCCGCAGGGCCGAAATGATCGCGCGGCAGGAATTGCGGCATCAGGCCGGCATAGAAGAGGCCCGCCTTGGGGTTCAGCAGATTGGTTGTCAGCCCCCTGAGAAACCAGTTGGGCTGGCGGACGGCCTCAGCGCTGACCTTTGGCGGGGCCGATTGCTGCCGCCAGATCTGCGCCGCAGACCAAAGCATCTGCCCGCCCAGCCACAGAACATAGAGCGCGCCAGCGATCCGCAGCGCCTGATAGGCCAGCGGTGAGATGGCGGCAAGCGACCCGGCGCCAGCGGCGGCGGCAATGCCCCAGATGAAGACGCCGAGCGTGATGCCTGCGCCCGCGATCATGCCCCGGCGCGGGCCTTCCACCATCGCGGTGCGCAGCACAAGCGCGGTATCAAGGCCCGGCGTCAGCGTCACCAGCAGCGCGGCGACTGAGAAGGAAAGAATAGCGGTGATCGGATCCATGCGGGGCCCCGGAGAGGATGGCTGGCTTTAGGCGGGTGCGCGCTGAATTACCAGCCGCCGCTGCGCGCCCAGTCTTCCAGCATGGGCAGTCGGTCCCATCCCCAGAAGGGCTCGCCATCGATCATGAAGAAGGGTGAGCCGAAAATGCCGCGGGCGACAGCGGCGTCTCCCAGGGCGCGGGCACGCTCCTTGATGGCTGAGGCTTCCAGGCCTGCGCGCAGGGCGGCACGGTCAAGGCCGAGGGCCGGCGCAAGGCCCGCGACGGCGTCTGGATCGCTGGTGTCGAGCGCGCCGGAATAGTAGCGGCGAAACACGTCGCGGGCGAAGGGGGCCTCGTGTCCGGGATGGTTTGCCTCGATCCAGTAGAAGGCGCGGGTGGCGGGCAATGCGATTTTCGGATGATCCGGCGGCGGAGCGAAAGGCACGCCCAGGCGGCGGGCAGCGCGGGCCCAGTCATGCCGGGCATAATCGCCTTTCACCGGCGTGGAAGAAAGCCCGCGCATACCGGTCACCTTGAAGGCCGTGCCCAGCATGTAAGGCCGCCAGAGAACGGCTCGGCCCACGCGGGCGCCGAGCGCGTCAATCTCCAGCGCGGCGAAATAGGCGTAGCCGGAAGAAAAATCGAACCAGAACTCGATGGGGACAGCAGCTTTCATGGGGGTGGTTCCTGAGGACGCGGTTTCAGAAGAATTGACTGCGGGGAAAGGGAGAAAAGCGCAATCGGGGCGTTGAATGCCCCGTGGTAAAGTTTGACAGCGTGCCGGCGCCAATGATGATTGGTGGCAAAACAGAGCAAATCCGGGGAGCGCCATGAAATACGATCTGATCATTGTGGGCGGCGGCATAGGCGGATCGGCCCTGGCGGCGGTGATGGCGAAGGCCGGGTGGAGCGTGCTGCTGCTGGAGAAACAGGCGCAGTATGAGGACCGGGTGCGCGGGGAATGGATTGCGCCCTGGGGCGTGGCCGAGACCAAGCGTGTGGGCCTCTATGATCTGCTGAAAAGCGCGGGCGGGCACCACATCACCTCGCATGTGACCTATGATGAAAGCCTGCCGCCGGAGCTGTGTGAGCAGGCGGCGATACCGCTGGGCCTGCTGCCGGATATTGCCGGGCCGCTGTGCATCGGGCACCCGCATCATTGCGAAACTTTGTTTGGCGAAGCGCAGCGCGCCGGGGCGACGGCGCTGCGGCCTGTGGTGATCGACAGCGTGACGCTGGGAGCAAGCCCAAGCGTGACCTACACGCATGACGGCGCACCCCACACGGCCACGGCGCCGCTGATCGTGGGCGCGGAGGGGCGCCAGTCGGAAGTCCGCAGCAAGGCCGGCATCACCCTGCATCAGGACAAGCCGCATCACTGGTTCGCCGGGCTGCTGGTGGATAATGTGAAGGGCATCGACGATACCCGCCAGTCCATCGGGACGGAGCGGGATTTCGGCTTCCTGGCGTTTCCGCAGGGGGGCACGAAAGTGCGCGTCTATGGCGGCTATGCGCTGGAAGACAAGGCGCGTTTCAATGGCGAGAACCGGGCCCAGCGTTTCCTGGAGGCGTTCCGGTTTGACTCCGTGCCCGCGAATGAAGCGATTGCGGCGGGCACGCCCGTGGGGCCACTGTTCGCCTATTTCAACAATGACAGCTGGACCGACGAACCTTTTGCAGAGGGCGCCGTCCTGATCGGTGACGCGGCAGGGTGGAACGATCCGATCAACGGCCTCGGCCTCTCGATCACCTACCGCGATGTGCGTATTGTGTCGGATATTCTCAAGGGCGCCGGGCCAGGCGGCAAGCCAGACTTTACGCCGTATGCAGAAGAACGAGCCGAGCGGATGCGGCGGCTGCGCTTTGCCGGGCAGTTGCAGGCCGCCCTCGACATGGAATTCGGAGAGACGGCCCGCGCGCGGCGCCACGCCTATCACATGCGCCGTCTGACCGATCCGACGATCGGGATGCACGGCGTTGCCGTGCTGGCCGGGCCGGACATGGTGCCGCCGGAGTTTTTCACAGAAGCACATCGCCAACGCGTGCTGGAAGGAGCCTGAGCCGATGAGCATTGCGGACATCGAAGCATTCAATGTGGACTGGCTGAAAGCGTGGTCTGACAAGGACACCGAGCGGCTGGTGTCGTTCTATTCCGAAGATACGGTCTATATGGACCCGCAGACGGCCGGTGGCCTGAAGGGGCAGGACGCGCTGCGGACCTATCTGCAAGGCCTGTTCGGGGCCACGCCGGAGATGGTGTATGTGCCCGAGGCGGTGTGGGCGATTGAAGGCGGGTTTTGCGGGCGCTGGATCTGCACGGTCGGGCCGGGTGGGGCTGGCGGCAGGCTGCGCGGCTTTGATCTCGTCCTCCTGAAAGACGGCAAGATCGCCCATAACGAGGTCTACGTGCACCAGTTGCCGGGCTGAGGGTGCGCGCAGGGCCGCGGGGCATTTCCAGCCTGAGCGCGTTTCCGCATCGATCCGTCATCTGAGGACTATCCTATTCCATGCGCCAGGATGACGGGGCCGGTAGTTGCCGCGGTCCTGTCCCGCGCAATCCGCTTATATTCCGGCGAGGCTGCCCAGGCGCGGAAGCGCGCTTCATCCGGAAAGGAAAGAAGGATCACCTTGTCATAAGGCCAGTCACCTTCTTCGCGTGCGGGGGCTTCGTCAGCGGCGAGGAGGCGGCCACCATGGGCGGCCAGTACCGGCATAAACCTCTCCACATAGCGCTGATAACGGGGGCGATCCTCAATCTTCAACTGGGCGATCACATAGACGGGCATGGCGTGGCTCCTTACTCTGGCCCTACGGCATCTCTGCGCCATAAAAGGCTTCGCCGCGCACCTGTTTCCCCTCCTCGAATACCATGAGTTCAGCCGCGCGCACCTGCCGGGCGCTGGCGCGGGAGTGGTAGTGAACGAGCAGGCTTTGCGTTTCCGGATCAACCTGCAGGGACAGCGGCGTGAAGTGCAGGCCCCCGGCCCGTTTGAGCGCGCCCTGCCAATAGGCCTTCAGCGCCGCTTTGCCCTGGATGACCGGGTTGCCGGTGACTGCGGCGGCGACGGGGCTGATGAACACACCATCATCCGCCCACGGCGCAATCACGGCGTCCACATCATGCGCGTTCCAGTCCCTGATCCAGGCTTCGGCATGGGCGATGAGATCGGCGCGGGAGAGTGT
The DNA here is from genome assembly GCF_000685315.1 of Hyphomonas polymorpha PS728. GTDB lineage: Bacteria > Pseudomonadota > Alphaproteobacteria > Caulobacterales > Hyphomonadaceae > Hyphomonas > Hyphomonas polymorpha. The sequence continues at coordinate 19,150 of NZ_ARYM01000033.1, read as the reverse complement.
CGTCATGGAAACGCATTTCCTGTCTGTTGGTGCGCAGACCTTCGCCCGCCGCCGCAGATGCTGGCGAGTGAAGAAATCTCAAGCCTTGTTGAGGGCAAGGGGCAGGAAAGCTCAGCTCACGCGCGATGCAGGATTTTTCAGTTTTCACGGGCAGGCAGCCGGGAGAGGCAGAGGCCACCCGTTTCCAGCCAGAAGGCGCAAGACCAATGACCGACGATACCCTTCCGCTTCCTGCCGCCGCCCAGCAGCGCGTGCGCGAGAGCTTTGCCCGGCAGGGGCTGATGGCGCATCTGGGCGCAGAGATGACACAGGTGTCGCGCGGGAGGGTGGTGATCGTGCTGCCCTTCCGCGAGGAGCTGACCCAGCAGCACGGCTTTTTCCATGCCGGGGGCACTTCGGCGATCGCCGATTCTGCGGGCGGCTATGCCGGCTTCACCCTCTTCCCGGAGGGCAGCTCAGTGTTGACCGTGGAGTTCAAGATCAACCTCATCGCCCCGGCGGAGGGCGACCGGCTGGAGGCGGTGGGCACCGTCATCAAATCCGGGCGGACGCTGACCGTGTGCACACTGGAAGTCTTCGCCTGCAAGGGCGCGGGCCGCACGCTGGTGGCAGTGGGCCAGCAGACCCTGATCTGCCTGGAAGGGAAACCGGACCGCTGAAGCGAGGGCTTGATCTGAAACCGGTTCCGGCTCAAATACGCCTCGCGCGCGGGTGTAGCTCAATGGTAGAGCAGCAGCTTCCCAAGCTGACGACGAGGGTTCGATTCCCTTCACCCGCTCCAGTCCCCTCCACAAATCTGGCCTTTCCCGCCTCAGAACCTCGCCCGCAGCGTGATGCCATAGGTGCGCGGGTCAGCCGGCTGGCCGACATAGAGGCCGGAATTGCCAGGCTGAGCCGCCAGCAGTTCGAAATAATCCTCGTCCAGCAGGTTGCGGCCCCAGAGATAAACATCCCAGCCATTGGCGGCGCGGAAGCCGAGACGCCCGGCGAGCGTGGTATAGCCATCGACGGTGAGATAGCGGGACTCCGTCGGGCTGGACGAGAAGTCCGAGCGGAAGAAGGCATCGAGCGCGGCGAAGTAATTGCCCTCGCGGCCCAGCAAGGCGCTCTCCCCGGAGGTGTATTCCCCGCCGACCGAACCCGACCATTCAGAGATACCCGGCAGCCGCGTGCCTGAAATATCGACGACCTGCGGGCCGCCGGTATCCTCCAGCGCAGGAGGCGCATCGGGGAAGGCTACATATTTTCCCTCCGTCCAGGCGAGCGCGGCATAGGTAACGAAATTGTCCGCCCACTGTGCGCGGCCATCGAATTCAACGCCCCGCACCCGAACCTTTTCGGCATTGGCGAGATATCCCCGCAGAACCCCGATCTGGGCGTTGACGACGCCGACCTGATAATCCCGGATCTCGGTTTCATAGGCGGTGAGGTTTGCGGTAAAGCCATCCCGGGGTTCGGATTTCAGGCCCACTTCAATATGGCGCACATCTTCGGGTTTAACCGTCGCCAGCTCAATGGCCGGATTGCCGGCCGCATCATTGGGAATGCCGCTGAGGTTGAGGCCAACAGGTTTGAACGCAGTGGCATAGGTCGCATAAAGGTTGAGCGCCGGGCTGACTTCATATGCGGCCGTGATCTGGCCCGAGACATTGGTATCATCTGCATCCGCCGAATAGGTCAGCGGCGCCAGCACGGAGCGCTGCAGGGCAATCAGCGCCGGATTGGTCGTCTGGAGGCCACCATAGACCTGCGCGTCATAGTCGACACTCTTTTTGTCATAGTTGAGGCGAAGGCCAGGCAGCAGGCGAAGCCTGTCGGTCACCCGCCATTCCAGCTGGCCGAAGAGGGCGGCGCTGGTATTCTTAGACTGAATGTCCGAGATCTGACCATATCCGTCGAGCAGGCCGGGCGTATCCCACCCCGCTGATGATGGGTTGAGCAGCCAGCGCGCCGCCGCGCTGCCCTGCTCCTGGTTTCCTGTGGAGTTGATCTCCTGGGCAAAATAGAAAGCGCCGGCAACGAAGCCGAGACGCTCGCTGAGGTCGCCGGCATAGCGCAACTCCTGTGTCCATTGGGTTTGCTCGGAGGGATTGGCCGAAACAGTGGTGATCGGCAGGCCGAGGAAGTCCCGGTCGTTCGAAGGCCCCCAGTTCCAGAGACGCCAGGCGGTGATGGAGGTGAGCGTGCCAGGGCCAATATCCCAGTTCGCGGTGAGCGATATGCCCCCGATATCCTGGTTGGACTGATGGTAGGTGTCGGCGTCCGTCAGCCGGTCAAACGCGTTGAAGCTGGGCGGGGCGTAGCCGAAATAGTCCGCCAGCGCCTGATACTGACGATTGGCCGGGCGCAGCGTCGGCGCAACGCCCACCGGAACCAGCGCATAGCCATTCGGGCGCTGGCGGGTATGGTCGCCCGCCAGGATGATTTCTAGGCTGTCGGTAACATTGAACAGCAGCTGGCCGCGCACGCCCAGATTATTCAGATCGTTGATATAGTCGTTATCGCGCACGTTATAGAGCGTGCCGTCACGCTGCGTTCCCGAGAAGGAAATCCGCCCGGCGATCTTGTCCGTGATCGGACCGGATATCGCGCCCTTGGCCTGTGTATAACCAAGATTTCCGTAAGTCAGCTCCACTTCCGTTTCCGGTGTGGAGGAGGGCTTTTTCGTGGTGATGTTGATGGCGCCGGCGGTGGTGTTCTTCCCGAAAAGGGTGCCCTGCGGGCCGCGCACCACTTCAATCTGGGACACGTCGATAAAGTCCAGCGTCGTGGAGGCGGGCCGGGCGTAGAAAACACCGTCCACATACATGCCCACACCGGCATCAAGCCCGTCATTTGTCAGGCCATAGGGCGCCCCGAGGCCGCGGATATTGATCGAGGTGTTGCGCGGATTGGTCGAATAGAATTGCAGCGTCGGCACAATTTCCCGCAGGCGTCCCACATTGAATGCACCGCTCTCGGCGATGAAATCTTCCGTCAGCACCGAGACGGGGATCGGCACATCCTGAAGGTCTTCGCTGACGCGCCGGGCCGTAACGGTGATGGTTTCGCGGCGAAGTTCGGGGTCAGCCGGCCCGGCTTCGGCAGGGGCAATTTCCTGCGCGACGGCGGTGGGGGCAAGCGCTGCCACAGCAACGGCGAGGATGAGGCGGGGTTTCAGGGCCATGTTCGGTCTCCAATCGTGCGGAAAAGGGCGTTGGCGTCACCGGCCATTTGGGCGAACAATCTAACCCTATCAACCCTACCAAATTAATAGACTATACAGGTGGCCTAAACGTTGCCTCTTGTGGCCCGCGCGCCTAAAGAGGCCCGGACAGGACGGCGGATGATGATTTCTCAAAAGGCCAAATACGCGCTCCGGGCGCTGCTCGCATTGGCGGAAGCCGAAGAAGGCGCCCCGGTTTTCATCGCTGACATTGCCGAAAGCCAGGCAATTCCGCGTAAGTTCCTGGAGCAGATCCTGCTTGAATTGAAGCATAGCGGCATCGTGGTCAGCCGCCGCGGCAAGACGGGCGGCTATCTGCTGCTGCGCCGGCCCGAAGCGATCACGTTCGGCGAAGTGTTGCGCATTGTGGAAGGGCCCCTGGCGCCGTTGCCGTGTCTTTCCAAGATGGCCTACCGGCGCTGCGATGACTGTACCGATGAGAAGGCCTGCCGTATCCGGCGCGTGTTCGCGGACGTGGCCGAGGCAACCCGGAAGGTGCTCGACAGCACCACGATTGCCGACGCCATCGCTTCGGACAAGACAGGCCAGGTGCGCCAGTCCATCGCCGGGTAAGCGTTCGAGATGGTCGTATTGTGCTGTTATAAAAGAAATTTTCTGTTTTCTGGGCTCTTTGCCTGGGGCTGGGGCAGGCCATGGGCATCCGCTCTGGGGTGCAGGCTGGCTTAATCTGCTACCTCAGCGTAAAAGGCGCGCCATGAACGGATTTCTTCTTGTTGCCCTCGGCGGCGCCATCGGCGCGAGCCTGCGCCATGGCGTGGGAATGGTGGCTGTGCGCCATCTGCCGCTCGGCTGGCCGTGGGGCACGGCATTTGTGAACATCCTCGGCAGCCTGGCGATGGGCCTGCTGGCCGGATGGCTCGCCCTGAAGGCAGAAGGCATCGGGCAGGAAACCCGTCTCTTCCTCGCCACCGGCGTGCTCGGTGGCTTCACGACATTCTCCGCATTTTCACTCGAGATCGCCAACATGCTGCGCTCAGGCGATGCGCTGAAAGCCGGGCTTTACGCCATGCTTTCCGTTTTGCTCGGCGTGTCGGCCCTCTTTATCGGCCTCTGGATGGCCCGCAGGATATTCGCATGAGCGGACAGATTATTACCGAAACCGTGTCGGAAAAGGAAACCGGCGCGCGCCTCGATCGCTGGCTGAAGCGCCGCATGAACGTGACGCAGGGCCAGGTGGAGAAATTGCTCCGTACCGGGCAGATCCGCGTCAATGGCGGCCGGGCGAAAGCAAACACCCGCCTTGAGACGGCTGACGAAGTCCGCTTCCCGATCTTTGCCTCCGAAGATGCCGGCGCCCGCAAGGCGGCAACTGCGCGCAGGATTTCCGAAGAAGACCGCGAATTCCTCCGCTCCATCATCATCTATGAGGATGATGACATGCTGGCGATCAACAAGCCGGCCGGGCTTGCCGTTCAGGGTGGTTCAGGCCAGGGGCGCCATGTCGACGGCCTGCTCGCGGGCATGGAAGAAGACGGCCACCGGCCCGTGCTGGTCCACCGGCTCGACAAGGATACCTCCGGCGTCCTGCTGCTGGCCAAGCACCCCGCGGCGGCCGCCCGGCTCACCGAACTCTTCCGTGGGCGGGAGATGGACAAGGTCTATTGGGCCGTGACCGTGGGCGTGCCCAGCCCCCAGGCCGGCCAGATCCGCTGCTGGATGGTCAAAGGCGTGCCCGACATCAACGAGCCGTCAGGCTATCGCCCGGTTGACCCCTACGCCACGCGCCGCCGCGATGGTGACCGTGAACGGATGATCCGCTCCGCGCAGGGCGTTGAGGGCGCCAAGCATTCTATTACCGATTATGCTGTCGTTTCCACGGCAGGCCCCAAGGCCGCCTGGGTGGCGCTGCGCCCGGAAACAGGCCGGATGCACCAGCTGCGCTTCCATATGCTGGAAATGAACACGTCCATTCTGGGCGATCATAAATACAAGTCTCGCCGCGAAGTGCCTCACGGCCTCGCCGAAGGCCTGCACCTGCACGCCCGCGCGCTGATCATCCCGCGCGAGCATGGCAAGCCGATCAAGATCATCGCGCCGCTGCCCCCGCACATGAAAGAGACCTTCGAAACGCTCGGTTTCCTGGAACAGGAAGCCGGCAAGGATCCGCTCGCCCCCTTTATCTGATATGCTCCTGACACTGCGTTTCTGGATTAATTTGGCCATCGGCGCCGGGCTCAGCGGTTCGGTGTTCGTGATCTACATGTTCTTCTCGCGCGGCATGTGCCGGGCGGCGCTGGAGTTTGCCCCGGCCTGCACGCTGGAAAGCCGCTGGCAGGCCTTTCTGCTGAATTGGGAATCGGCGCTGTTTTTCCTTCCCATTGCGCTCTGCATCGGTGCGATCGTGGGCATGCGGGTGGCAGGGCGAAAAGGCGGGGAGACAAAGACGTGAAACTGACAGAACTTCGCCTCGCCATATGGGACGTGGACGGAACGCTGGTGGACAGCCGCGATGTGATCCAGGCCTGTATGGAAACCGCCTTCCGAGGCGCGGGCCTTCCGCCGCCGGACTATGACGCCACCCGCCGCATTGTCGGCCTCAGCCTTACCGAAGCCCTCTCAACGCTCGCCCCGCCCGATATCGGGTTAGACCGGCTGGCGGCGCTGGTGGAGGCTTACAAACAGTCCTTCGTCATCCATCGCACCACGCCCGGCCATCACGAGCCGCTCTATGCCGGCGCGCTGGAGCTGCTGGACCAGTTGAAATCCGAAGGCTGGCTGATGGCAGTGGCCACCGGCAAATCCCATCGCGGGGTGGAGGCGCTGTTCGAGAAACACAAGCTGCGCCATTTCTTCGATACTGTCTGGTGCGCCGATGATGGCCCCGGCAAGCCGCATCCCTTCATGGTGGAGCAGGCCATGGGCGCGCTCGGCTGCGCCCCGCAGGAAAGCCTGATGATCGGCGACGCCATCCACGACATGGCCATGGGCAAGGCGGCCGGCGTGCGTGCCCTGGGGGTCAGCTGGGGCTTCGGCAAAGCGGAGGAGCTCACCGCCGCCGGCGCCGACGAGGTCCATCATGAATTCATGACCCTGACCGAAAGCCTCCGAACCTTCGCTTTCGCCTGAGACGGCGAGAATCAGTCGAGGCTGGCGGAAGCGGCAGGGCGTGCCCCGCCCCACCCGGTGACGCGGCTTCCAGTCCAAACGCAGGCGGTTGCCCGCCGTGCTGCGGGAATATCAGATCCCGCCTTGGGCCTGCCATTTCATCCGCGCCCGCCCGGCATGATTTTTACAGATTGTTAGGAACATTTGGCGCAATCCGCGCGTTAAGCGGGAAATGTTCTCCCAAGAGTGTGCCGTGCTGGGCCAAGCGCAATCGATAGAACCATGAAAACCCTTATGATAGAGCTGGGAATTGCCGGGGCGGCGCTGTTCGCCCTCGGCGCGTTTGTGGCAACTCGGCCCCAGACAGCCGAAGCCGTCCAGGCCTCCACGCTGACACAGTTTACCAAGTCCGATTTCGCCGCGTTCGACCGCAACTTCGAGCTGGACGGGGCCAACTGCAAAGTGGGCCTGAGGCGCGACCGGCTCTGTTTCGGGCGCTCCCCGGTCGAGGATATCTTGGCGCCGGGCATGGCCCTGCCGCCGGAAGTGCCGATGGTGGGGGCTGAATTCCGCGTGATCGTGGTCACCGAGCTGAAAGCGGAAAGCCTGCGCACCATCCGCTTTGGCCGGTCGCTGGCGCTGGTCGACCCCGCCACCCGGCATGTGCAAGATGTGATGTCCCTCTCTGCGCCCACCTTCGAAAAGGCCCGCCCCGCCGCGGTCTATCCCACCGCTCCCTAGCGCCGGGCTTGGAACCGGCCGCTGATCGTCGTAAGGGCAGGCGCATGACCGGCACACCTTCTTCCCCTGATCGCCCCAAACGCTTTTACAAGGACGTCACCGTCGAGCCCGCAGAGGGCGGCGGCTGGCAGATCCTGCTGGATGGCCGCAGCATCAAGACGCCCGGCCGCGCCCTGCTGTGCCTGCCCACCGAAGCGCTGGCCGAGGAACTCGCGGAGGAATGGGCCGGGCAGAAGACCTATATCGACCTCTTGCACATGCACCTCACCCGGCTGGCCAATGTCGCCATCGACCGCGTGCCGGAGCTGCGCGAGGAAATGGCCGAAGAAGTTGTACGCTATTGCGAGACCGATCTGCTTTGCCACATGGCTGAGGAGCCCTTCGAACTCGCCGCCCTGCAGGAAGCCCGCTGGTCGCCGGTGCGCGACTGGGCAGCGGAAAATCTCGGCGTCATCCTGATGACCACCGAGGGCATCATCGCCGCGCCCCAGCCCGGCGCCTCGCTGCAGGCGGCGCGGGACTATGCCCTCAGCCTCGATGATTTCCGGCTGACCGCGCTCGTCTATGGCTGCGGTCTCTATGGCTCGGCGCTGCTGGCGATGGCGCTGACAGAGGGCGCGCTGACCGCCGAGTCCGCCTTCCATCTCTCCCGCATCGATGAAGAATGGCAGATGCAGCGCTGGGGCGAGGACGAAGAAGCCCGCACCGCCGCCAATGCCAAGGAAATCGAATCCGACGCCCTCGGCCGCTGGCTGGAGAGCCTGCGGGACTGATTGTTTCGAAATGAAAACAATATTGACTTTTGCGAGAACTCGTGCGCAATCCTAAGTAGGATTATGTGGGGGGTCAATATGTTTCGCCTACTGACAGTTTTTGTTGTACTTTTCCTATCAGCCTGTTCGACGGGCAATCTCACGGCAATACATAAACGAACGGAAATGGCCCCGAAGGCCGGCAAGGCGCAGGGCGTTTTTATAGATGCAGAGCAGCGGGCTGTTCTATCGGTCCAGCGCCCGGCCAGATACGAATGGCGGCTCGACCCCTCCGGCACGTATCAATGGGTCAAGGTTGAAGACCCCCGACAAATCACTTGCGCAGAGCCCTCGCCGGATGCGCTGTCCGCAATTGCCGCCCAGGCGGGTGCCAGTGTCTCCGAAGTATCCACTGCTCTTTCCGCTCAAGGCGGCATCTCGGAAACGGCGGCAAGCATCGGACTGCGTACACAGACGATACAGATTCTGCGGGATGGATATTACCGGCTTTGCGAAGCCCAGATGAATGGCCTTCCGGATGTGCAGTACGCCATGATGCTGCGTCGCTTCCAGACGCAGATGATCGCGCTCTTGGCCATTGAGCAGCTTACTGGGGCGGTGAAGGGATCAGACGCCGTTGTCTCCGCAGCGGCGGGCAGCGCTCTTAATATGAAGGAGGTCTATTCCCAGAGGGCGGCGCTGGCATCGGCCGAAGTGGGACAACTTGAATTGGACATCGCCGCGGAAGAAAAGAAAGTTCAATTGCTGAAGGAAGCCAACACCAAGTGCCAGGCTGACGCCGCCAAACAATCTGCTGGTTGCAGCGTGGCTGATGGGGTGGCGCGAGGATTGGAAATTGCGGAAATCGAAGCCACAGTAGAAAACCTCAAACGCCGTAAAGTCCATGCTCAGGCTATGAAGGAGTCCAGCACCGCCATGGCCGCCGCCGCTGTCCCGGCGTCGGATGCCAGAGGCGGTGGTTTTGTTGTCTCCCCCTTGCCGCCTGCTGCTGCTCCCCGATCGGTTGCTGACGCGGTGACCGAGATAGCACTCGCGATGATCGAGCAGGATTATGGCACACAGATGTGCCTGGAATATCTCCGGGAAGGCAACCTGTCGGGCGAGGACGTTGAAACGGCCTGCAAGGGGGTAGTGGCTGGATATGCCCAGCAGTTTACGGACCGTGCCACCAGCCGTGCCAACGCCGAAAAACGCCTCGACGAAATCTGGGCGGCAGTCCTCAAAGACGGAAAGATCGATGCCACGGAAGTCGAGATGATCAAGATGCTTTCCTCGGCGGTTTCTCCCGGCGCCACGCCAACACGCACCAATCAGGGCCCGTGGGCCGGATTGTTCGGTGGCCCGCCGCAAATTTCGACCGCGATGCGGCACGAAACTGATCGCGGGGTGCTTGCCAAGCTGCTGGAAAGCCTAAGAGGTGAGCGGGAAACACCAGAATAGAGAGCAAGGTGATCATCGGTAGCCCTTCGCTTCCTGACAGCCAGATGAACCGGGGTGAAACCGGGAATGAACGCGCGCTTCAGGGCCGGTTTGGCGGGGGTGTGGTTTTCTGTTCCCATGATGAAGCCCATCAGAACTCTTGGAGCCGCCGTCGTTGCGCTTGCTGCGCCGGCGCTCTTCGCCCTCCCGGCAGCCGCAGACGGCCCGCGCGGGACAATTGCAAAGGTCGAGACGCCGCTGCTCGGCGCGCAGGTGACCCTCAGCGCAGGCGTTGGCCACCGCGATGATTTCCGCGGCCCGCGCTATAATGGCCGCAACGAATGGGGCCAGACGGACCGGCAGGTGGCTGACCTCCGCCGAGATGCCATTCAGGCCTGCCGCTCGGCGATCCGCACGGAAGGCCGCCGCGCCGGTTTCCGCGAGGTCGACTTCGACAAGGATCAGTGGGCCCGCCAGCTCGGCCCCCGGAATTTCTTCGTCACTTTCCAGGAGGTCGAGTTTGAAACCGGCCGGCGCGATATCGAGGCGCGGGTCGATTGTGAGGTGCGCAACGGCCGTGTGACCACGGTTTCGGGCATCCCCCACAACCGCGATTACCGCAAGGGACCGCCTCCCGGGCGCCGCTGGTAACGCAACGTAACCCTTAATCGCCGCAAAGCGCCCCAGGCCTGGAGCCCTGGGGCGCATAGCTTTGTTGACCCTGCGCGAGCTTGCCAAGCCTCACGGAGTGGCTATTCAGTCACGCGGAAGCATCAAAAATCTGACGGATTGAAGGAGCAGCGCGGCATGCAGGATCTCATCGAGGCTCTCGAGCAGAAACGGGCAGACGCCCGCATCGGCGGCGGCCAGGCCCGCATCGACAGCCAGCATGCCAAGGGCAAGCTGACCGCGCGCGAGCGCATCCACGTCCTCCTCGATGAGGGCAGCTTTGAAGAATACGACATGTTCGTCGAGCATCGCTGCGCCGATTTCGGCATGGAAGAGCAGAAGATTCCCGGCGATGGCGTCGTCACCGGCCATGGCACGATCAATGGCCGCCTCGTCTATGTGTTCTCCAAGGACTTCACCGTCTTCGGCGGTTCGCTCAGCCGCGCCCATGCCGAAAAGATCGTCAAGGTGCAGCAGATGGGCGTCAAGAATGGCGCGCCGGTGATCGGCATCTTCGATGCGGGCGGCGCGCGTATTCAGGAAGGCGTTGATTCGCTGGCCGGCTATGCCGACATCTTCATGGAGAACGTGCTCTCCTCCGGCGTCATCCCGCAGATTTCCGTCATCATGGGCCCCTGCGCCGGCGGCGACGTGTATTCCCCCGCGCTGACCGACTTCATCTTCATGGTGAAGGACACCTCCTACATGTATGTGACGGGTCCGGACGTTGTGAAGACCGTGACGAATGAGGAAGTCACCCACGAGACCCTTGGCGGCGCCTCCGTTCATGCCAAGAAATCCGGCGTGGTCGATGGCGCGTTCGAGAACGACATCGAGGCGCTGGTCCAGATCCGCCGCCTGATCGATTATCTGCCTGCCTCAAACCGCGACAAGCCGCCGGTGCGCCCGGTGCATGACAGCTTCGACCGGCAGGAAATGAGCCTCGACACGCTCGTGCCGCCCAATCCGAACACGCCCTATGACATGAAAGAGCTGATCACCAAGGTGGTTGACGAGGGCGACTTCTTCGAGATCAGCCCTCAATTCGGCGGCAACATCATCTGCGGCTTTGGCCGCATCGAAGGCTCGACCGTCGGCGTGGTGGCCAACCAGCCGATGACGCTTGCCGGCGTTCTGGACATTGACGCCTCCCGCAAGGCCGCCCGCTTTGTGCGCTTCTGCGACTGTTTCAATATTCCGCTGGTGACGTTCGTGGACGTGCCGGGCTTCATGCCGGGCACCAAGCAGGAATATGGCGGCCTGATCAAGCACGGCGCCAAGCTCTTGTTTGCCTATGCCGAAGCCACCGTGCCGAAGGTCACCGTCATTACACGGAAAGCCTATGGCGGCGCCTATGACGTGATGAGCTCCAAACACCTGCGCGGCGACGTGAACTATGCCTGGCCGACCGCCGAAATCGCCGTGATGGGTGCCAAGGGCGCGGTGGAGATCATCTTCCGCAAGGAGGCCGGCGACCCGGAAAAGCTCGCCGCGCGCACCAAGGAATACGAAACCAACTTCGCCAACCCCTATGTGGCCGCGAAGCGGGGCTATATCGACGACATCATCATGCCCCACAACACCCGCAAGCGCGTGGCCAACTCCCTCCGTACGCTGAAGAACAAGTCACTGACCAATCCGTGGAAGAAGCACGATAACATTCCGCTTTAGGTTCAAAGCCTATGCCGCGCTCGGATGGCTTTGAATGTAAGCGAGCTCGTGGTGATCCAGCATATATGCTAAAAGCGCGCTAGCGTTTTTAGGGATGGAGCCATGCAAATAGCGTTTTGGTTTGGCGCTGGGTTTGGACAAATCCAGTATACAGAATGTTGCGGAGCCAAAGGGGCCGACTGCGAGTGCGGCTTGCATCATGTGGATACCAATGCCCGCGATTTTCTGACGAAGCTCTATGTTAGCGTACGGCCAAACGAGCACGACGAAGACCCCATCTTTGTTAGTGTAAGCAAAATCGGGCTCAACCTTCACTTTCAAAATCTCGCGCGGTCCGCTGATAGTGCTTGAAGGTGGTTCGACGTAATCGAGAGATTGCCCAGCGCGCCAGTCTTGAAAGCGTTTTGCAACGTTTTGATTTGCGATTGCTTCGTCTAAGCGTGCAATTTTAGTGCAATGCCCAATAGCTTGATCGTATGATTGCTGACCAACCGTCATGTCGGATATGGCGCTCTTGGCAGAGTGCCAATAGTTGTATCCTCCGTTTCCATATTTGGAATACCTATCGACAAGTCCCATCGAATCGGAAAATGAAGCTGCTAGGAAAGTACGAATGTGTGTTTGGGGCATAGCGTCCTCGCTAAATTGGCTTACCAAGAATCACGATTCGTTCTCAAGGCAAAACGAAATTTGAAGCAAGCGCAGCAAGCGTAGGGTGGGTAGAGCGAAGCGATACCCACTTTTCTGAGGGTGTGCGTGCCGCGCACTTTGAATCGTGGGTATCGCTTCGCTCTACCCACCCTACGGGTTGCCCTTGCGCCTTCCCACCCCCGCCCCGATATGCCACCAATGCCTCCAAACAGGCCGCGCCCGTCTGGTGCAGCGGCGGCAGAGAGGAAGTTTCAGATGATGAACCGGTTTGCGGGCACGGCGCTGGCGGCGCTGTTTGTGGTGGGCGCGTGCGCGCATGAGGCAAAGGCCCCGGCCCCGGCCATCGCAGAGGCGGCGCCCGCCCCGGTGACGGAGACCTTCTCCGTCCGCCTGTTTGGCCAGACCCTCGGCCAACTCGTCGCCACCACCGAAGGCAACACCGTCAAGGTCGACTACGAATTCCGTAACAATGGCCGCGGGCCGACCCTGGCGGAGACGATCACGCTCAGCGAAGACGGTCTCCCCATCGGCTGGACCATCGACGGGGCAACCACCTTCGGCAACGAAATCCACGAAACCTTCGCGCTGACAGATGGCGTTGCCAGCTGGACCGACACGACCGGGTCTGCCACCGCCGCGCAGACAGAACCGGCCATCTACATTCCGCAGAACGCTTCGCCCTACACCCTCGCCATCTATGCCAAGGCGCTGCTGGCCGATGACGACAGGACACTGCCGGCCTGGCCGGCGGGCACCCTGTCGATGAGCCCGCAGGGCACGCTGCAGATCGAGGGCGAAGGCGGCCCGGTGGCAGCCACCGCCTATGCCCTCGTCGGCGATGATGTGGACCCCACCTATTTCCTCACGGATGAAAAGGGCGGGTTGTTCGCGCTGATTTCGCCGCGATTTGTGGTCGTGCGGCAGGGCTATGAAGAGGCCGATGATCAGCTCAAGGAGCTTGCCACGCGCCTTTCGACCCGGCGGCTGGAGACCATCCAGGCCGAAACGGCGCACAAATTCGATGCTCCGCTGGCGATTACCAATGTCCGCGTCTTTGATCCTGTGGCCAAGGCGATGTCTGCGCCGTCCACGGTATTTGTCGAAGATGGCGTCATCGCATCGGTCACAGTGGGGGCCGCTGATACGTCCGGCGCGTTTGTGGTGGATGGACAGGGCGGCTCGCTCATCCCGGGCCTCGCTGAAATGCACGGTCATATGGGCCAGGACGGCGCGCTGAAGAATATTGCGGCCGGCGTCACGCTGGTGCGCGACATGGGCAATGACAACCCGGTGCTCAGTGAGCTGATTGCCAAGATCGAGGCGGGCACGCTCGCCGGGCCGCGCGTCGTCCGCTCCGGTTTCATCGAGGGCAAGAGCCCCTTCAACTCGAACAATGGTATCCTCGTCACCAGCGAGGAAGAAGCCCTCGCCGCCGTCGATTGGTATGCCGATGCAGGCGATTTCTGGCAGATCAAGATCTACAATTCGATGAACCCTGCCTGGGTGCCCGCCGTTGTGGCGCGTGCCAAGGAACGCGGCCTGCGCGTAAGCGGCCATGTGCCCGCCTTCACCAATGCCGATGCCATGCTGGAAGCAGGCTATGACGAGATGACCCATATCAACCAGCTGATGCTGGGCTGGGTCCTCGCGCCGGAGGAAGACACCCGGACCCTGCTGCGCCTCACCGCGCTGCAGCGCCTGCCGAAGGTGGACCTCGACGGCCCGGCCGCCTCCCGCACGCTGGACCTGATGGCCGAGAACGGCGTGGCCATCGACCCGACCTATGCCATCCATGAGGCGCTGCTGCTCTCCCGCAATGGCGAGGTGCAGGCCGGCATGGCCGACTATGTCGATCATATGCCCATCGCCGTGCAGCGCGCGGCGAAAGCGGCTTGGTCCGCCATCGGCAGCCCGGAGGAGGACGCGGCCTATCGCGGCGCGTTCGACCAGATCACCGGCACCATCCAGCGGATGAAGGATCGCGGCGTATTCATCGTCTTCGGCACGGACCTCGGCGGCGCCCTGACGCTGCACCGGGAGTTGGAGCTCTACCAGAATGTCGGCTTCACCCCGGCGGAAATCCTCGCCCGCGCCACGCTGGAAGCGGCTGACTATATGGGGCTCAGCGCACAGCTCGGCTCCGTCGAGCCGGGCAAGCAGGCAGACTTCTTCCTCGTGCCCGGAAATCCGGTGGAAGACCTGAAGGCAATCAAGACCATCCGCCTCGTTTCGAAGGGGGACACGGTCTACTTCCCCAGCGAGATCTATCCCTATTTCGGCATCCGGCCGTTCACTGAAATTCCTGCAGTGACGGCGCCTGCATCGCGCGATTAGGCTGGCAGCAATCACAGAAAGTCGCGGACCCTGAAGATGGGCCGCAAGCGGGAGGAGACGCGGCGATGGCCGAAGATGCATGGCGGATGTATTTTGCGGAGATGGGCGGCCTGCCTGCCTCCATCGTGTTCAATGACGGCATTGCCAAACGCCTCGGCGATCTGCCGCTGACCCATGCGATGAAAATCCGCATCCCGCTGAAATCGCCGCGCGGGGATGGCATGACGACCCGCGAGGAATCCGGGCCCGTCAACCAGCTTGATGAAACCTTCGACAAGATCATCACCGAACATGGCGGGGAATATCTTGGACGGGTGACCAATAATGGCTCACGCTGGGTTCTGGCGCTGATCCCGGCAGGCCCGCGCGAGTTGGAAGCGGCGCTGAACGCGGCCGCCGCCGCGGCAGGTTACGCGCCGGAAATCCATGTCGAGCCGGACCCGGAGAAGTCCGTCTACTGGCAGGATCTTTACCCCACCGAGGATGACCGCCAGGTGATGGTGGACATGGAGGTGCAGGGCGCGCTGCAGCAGCAGGGCGATGATCCGGCCAAGCCGCGCGAAATCGGCCACTGGGTCTATTTCCAGGAAGAGACGGCCGCGCAGGGATTCGCGCAATGGGCCCGCGACACCGGTTACCGTGTTGATTCGATTGCGCCCGCGCCGGAAGCCGGCCCGCTCTGGCTCGTCCGGATGACCCATCGCGGCACTTTGCAGCTCAACGACATATCTGGTCATTCTTTGACCATCGCCCGGCGCGCGCGGGAGGGCGGCGGCCAGTATGACGGATGGGAATCTCCCGTCACTGTGTAGTAGGTACTACAGGATCGCCGATCTCCATCCATAACGGGTGCTGGTGCATGTTTGTACCCGGAATAGTGGCGCCTGATTACAAATTATGCCGGGACGGACAATTGTTCGCCAAAATATTGCGTCGAAGAGGTAACTCTAGCATTTCATCCCATACATGCTTCCGGTATGTAACCGCCGATGAATTTGGGTCGGAATCAGAAACAGCCTTCGCGGGGCAACCTCCTCGACCAGATCGGGGACAAAAAGCGCGTTCTGCGTTTCTGGCAGACGGCAACGATTGGCAATTCAGAAGATCGCCTGGAATACATGCAGTTCGGGGGCGATCATCTGCGTCCGCTGGTCTTCCTCACCTCGATCGAATACCCGACCAGCCCGCCCTGGGGCTTCTGCATAGATGCGGCCAATTCCGGTTTCGGGGTCTTCAGTATCCGCCGTCCAGGTTTCGGCGCGTCAGACCCCGTTGCCAGCATCGATCAGCAGGCGGCCATTATTGAGGCCTTCTTTGAAGAAGCCGGCCTTGAGAACATCGTTCTCGTGTCGGTCGGCTCGGCCAACCCCGTGGGCGCGCGCCTGGCGCTGAAATCCCGCCGGGTAACGTTCAGCGTGTTCGCCAATTGCGTCTTCAACCGGGATGTCATGGGCGAATTCCGGCCGGCCTGGTTTGGCCGCCTCCTGTCGCAGACAACTGAAAGCCGGGCAGGCGCGCGCATCTCGTTGGGCGCCATCCGGCAGGCGGGCAAACAGTTCGGCAGCCAGTGGTTTTATCAGACCTGCTTCCAGAAAAGCCCCGGGGATGTCGCCTATGTGAAAACCTATCCGCGTGAGATGGCCGAAGCCTGGGAAATCGCCAGCGCCATCACCCCGGAAACCTGGCAACAGGAACTGCAGCCCTCCTTGAACGGTGACCCCTTCCTGCGGGATGGCCTGTTTTCCGCCGTGCCGGCACTGGCCATCTCCGGCATGGAAACGACCGACAGCTGGAAGCGGGGCTTTGAAAGCGAGGCAGCGCGCCTCGGCGTTCCGGTCTCGTATCTGACCAGCGGAGACATCCTGGTGCCGTATCAGTCGGGCACGGAGCTTCTGACGCTTCTCAAGGCGAAGGTTGCCGCCTGAAGGCAGTTTGGCCACAAGTGTTAGCAGGATATTAGCGCCGCCCTGTGGCGCGCCGGACACAGCTGTTTGAGTTTGCGCCTCTAAGGCCTTGAGAACATGGCAAGTGAGGCCCGCAGAATTTGTCCGTTAACAAACATTACGTTTTGGCGAGGTGGGCGCAGGATTAGAACCTTGTTAAGCCTCCGGCCAGACCCTCATCGCGGGCTGAATAACTGAAACTTTCGCAGGCGAGAGGTTCGCGATGAACAGGAAAACTGTGCGCTGGGGCACGGATACGGGCTTCGAGAAAAAGGTGAAAACCTTCGAGGATCATAACGAACTTTCCGCTCACGGATTGAGAGGAAAGCGGTCGAAGGGCGATCTTGGCTTGAGCCGCGGCATCACCCGCAAGGAAGCGCGCCGTGACGCGGCCGACGCCATTCCCGTTTCCGAGGCGATCACGCAGGATCAATGGAGCGAGCGCGAGCAGCTGATTGCCGAGCGCGCCGAAGAGGTGCGCCGGGGCTTGACCACATGGATGTCCTCCACCGCCGCCAGTGTCCGCAACTATATTCAGGATCAGACGCCTTCGGACATTCATCCCGATCAGCTGCGCGAAGCAATCAAGGCTGAGGAGCATGAATTCCGCCACTATGAGGTGGACGATACGGAAGACGCAAAATCCAGCCATTCTGCCGCGATCATTGAGCTGCAAAGCTTCCGCGAACGCCATGGAGAGCAGATCGGCCAGCGCACGCCGGATATCAAGAAGAATGTGGAACAGGCCATCGCCATCCTGATGTTCGTGATGCTGGTGGAAGGCGCGTTCAATGCGCTGCTGTTCAAGGATGCCCAGTCTTCGGGGCTTCTCGGCGGGCTGATGATCGCGTTTGGCGTATCGGCTGTGAACGTGCTTTTCGGTGTTGTGGCGGGCTTTTTCGGGCTGCGCTATCTCAACCATCCGGCCCTGCCGGCCAAGATTGCCGGCGGCACCATTGCCGGCATCTGCATCCTGATCGGCATTTTCCTGAACTTCTTCGTGGCCCATTACCGGGACGCGGTGGAACACGCGCTGGCCGCTGCGGAGGCCGCTGGCCGGCTGGCGGAATTCTCGATGTTTGAAATCCCGCCCGGCGCCGTCATGCGGGAGATGTTCCCGAACATCTTCAGTCTCGACAGTTTCGTGGCGCTGGCGCTGCTGATCCTTGGACTGACGGTCTTCTCCATTGCCGTTTATGAGGGGTATGACCGGATCTCCGACAAATATCCCGGCTATGGCCGCGTCTGGCGCAAGGAACGCAAGGCCTATGAGCGCCGCCAGCAGCTGCGGGAGGATTTGCGAAGTGACCTTTCCGATTATTTTTCCGCCAGCCGATTGTGGTTTGAAACCCAGCTTTCCCGCCATGCCCAGGCCAAGCGCGAAATCGAGAAGGCGATGAACGTGATCGAGGCGCGGCGCGATATTGCCGTGGCCGTGGCCGCAAAGGCGGCCGATCAGGAACGCGGCCTGAAGGTTGCCTACCGGCAGGCCCACCGGCGCCAGCGCAACCAGCTGCGTGACAAGCTGGGCGAGCAGGCCGCGTGCCCGGCCTATTTCGACGAAATCCTGACGCCGCAACTGCCGCCCTTCGATTTCAGCAAGGAGCGCGCGCAGGCCAACGCCGCCATCAAGACGATCGAGCAGAACATCATGGCGCTGAACCTGACGCGCGAATGGCTGGAGACGCATATCCAGCATGTGCAGCAGGGGCTGTCTTCTGTGGAGAAGAAGGTGGTCGAGGAGATTGCCAGGGTGCGCGACGCCAAGGGCGGCGACGCCAAGAAAGCCGGCTGAGGAGAGCGCCATGCCAAGACGCAAGGAAAGAGGCCCCTGGTTCTGGCGCGGCGCGATTGCGCTGATGCTGACCTCCGTGTTCGGACTGTTCGCGGCAGCGGCGATGAACCAGCCCCCGGCGACCGACAGCGAAACCAATTGCCGGATGGACCGGCAGGACCCCTCTCACACCATCGTTCTGGTCGACCAGTCTGATCCCTTCAACGCGACCGATCTTGCCTGGGTGCGCGCCCTGCTGGAGGATGAGGCGCGGGCGCTGCCGAAATATGGCCGCCTGACGCTGAGCGTGCCCAATGCGGCCTCTCCCTATGATCCGCTCACGGTCTGGTCGGGCTGTTCGCCGGGCAGCGCGGAAGGGGCCAATCCGATTTTCCAGAACCCGCGCATGATCGAGCAGGCTTGGCAGGCGAAGTTCCACAAGCCGCTGATGGGGCGCGCCGATGAGGTGCTGGTGGACACGGTTGCGCCGAGTTCGCCGCTGATGGAGGCGATGTTCACGCTGGGCGACCGTCCGGATTTCCAGGCCGGGGTTCCGGCGCGGCGGCTGATCCTGGTGTCAGACCTGATGCAGCATTCGAAAGACTTCTCGATGTACAAGACCGGTACCGAATGGGAGGCCTTTGAAGGCTCGCCCCTGATGGACCTGCGGCCCGGCCTGGAGGGCGTGGCGGTGGTCGCCCGCGTGGTGCCCCGCCAGGAATACGCCCTGCCGCTGGGTGAAGTGAAAGCCTTCTGGCAACGCTGGTTCCAGGACACCGGCGCGGAATATGGCTCGGTGACGTGAACTCAGGATAAGGGCAGGGCGACCCCCGTTGGATAGGGCGTTGGCGGTGAGGGTCTTATGCTCTGGGGGAGTAGGCGGTGAGCGACCTGAGACATAGGT
>NZ_ARYM01000032.1 GCF_000685315.1 Hyphomonas polymorpha PS728 | reverse complement strand
ACCTATGTCTCAGGTCGCTCACCTTGCTTCTGAAGCCAGCAACGCCGCATGAAATTTGCAGTCTGCATTGGTCAGTGATTGCCGCTGGTGCCGTTCCCGCCGTCTGGGTTTAAAATGGAAAGATCCAGGGCGTCATGACAACCGAGACCACCAGAGCGACGAGAGCGAAGGGTGAGCCCATCCTGACGAAGTCCATGAAGGTGTATTTTCCGGGACCGACAACCAGCGTGTTCACCGGTGAAGAGACCGGGGTCATGAACGCTGCCGATGCCGCCAGGGCGACCGTCATCGCAAAAGGATAGGGCGACGCGCCCAGCGCGTCGGCAACTGTCAGTGCGACAGGCGCCATCAGAACGGCCGTAGCGGTGTTTGAAATGAACAGGCCTAGCAGCGCGGTTGTAATAAAGATGGCCGCCAGCGCCATGCGCGGACTGGCTTCGCCTGTAACGGCCAAGAGGCCCTGTGCCGCGAGGTCTACCCCGCCGGTCTGCTGCAGGGCGATGGAGAAGGGCAGCATACCAACGATCAGAATCAGGCTCTGCCAGTGAATCGACCGGTAGGCCGCGTTCAGGTTCACACATGCGAACAAGCCCATCAGCAGGCAGGCGATCAGCGCGGCCTGGACATTCGGGATCACGCCCCAGACCATCAGGACGATCATTACGCCAAGGCTGAGCAGTGCGAAAGGTGCGCGCGAGGCCGCGGGGGGCGCCTCGTCGAACTCTGCCGGCAGGTTGAGGACGATCATCTCCCGTGCGTCATGCAGCGCGCGGATTGCCCGCCATGGTCCAATCACAAGCAATGTGTCGCCCAGTTCCAGCTCGGTGTTCAGGATATTTCCCTCCACCGCTTCCCGCCCACGCTTGAGACCGATCACGGTGACATCGTGCCGGGAGCGGAACCGAGTGCCGATCACCGTTCGCCCGATCAGGGGCGAGGGGTCGGGCACCATCACCTCTGCCATGCCGATATCCTGCGCGTGGCCTGAAAAATAGGCGCCCGTCAGGATCTGCCGCTCCAGTCCGTAGTCCCGCGCGATTGCATCGATGTCCGGCGCGCCCTCGGAGAGGTCGAGCAGAAGAATGTCTCCTGCGCTCAGTTCGCTGGACGCGCGTGGCTGGATCAGGCGCCTGGAGAACCGCCAGCCGCGCTCAATTGCAAGGATGTTTGCGCCGGCGCCGCCGCGCAGGTTCATTTCTCCGATTGTCCGGCCGGCGAGCGGGGAGCCGGGCTTAACCCGTAGGCGATGTTCGCGGCCTGCCAGCCGGTATTCCTCAACCCAGTCAGTCAGGCTGGGGCGGGTTGGTGGCGGGGCCGCTGGCGCCTCCCCGGGCTTTGGTGCCTGCACCAGCCAGCGCCGGGCGAACAACATGTATCCCACTGCCAGGATGAGGATCGGTATCCCGAAAGGCGTGAAGCTGAAGAAATGAAATCCTTGATGCCCGCGCCGCACCAACTCGGCGTGAACAACCAGATTGGGCGCAGTGGCGACCAGCGTCATCATTCCACTGATCAGCGCCGCCATGGACAGTGGCATCATCAGGTGCCCCGGCGCGATACCGGAATTGGTCGCGACGCGCAGCACGACTGGAATGAAGATGGCAACCACGCCGGTCGAACTCATGATCGACCCGACGAGAGCCACGATAATCATCAGCAGAGTGATCAGACGCGCTTCACTCCGCCCGGCCTTGGCTACCAGCCAGTCTCCCAGCCGCTGTGCCACACCGGTGCGGACCAGGCCTTCACCGATTACGAAAAGGGCGGCGATCAGGATGATGTTGGGGTCGGAAAATCCTGCCAGCGCCTCGTTCATGGTGATCACGCCGGTCAGCGGCAGCGCCGTGATCATGATCAGGGCGACCGCGTCCATGCGGGGCTTGTTCATGGCAAACATGATGACCGCTGCGGCCAGAAAGCCGAGCACGAGAACCAGATCGAGCGTCATGCCAGCAGGTTAGGCGGAGCCGCCCGGCCGCGGAACCCCTAAACCGACCGCTGTGCCAGCTGGAGGCCAGCAGGCAGGCGCCTTCACTCCCTGGGCAGAGACCATTCGCCTTCGCCCAGATGACGTTGCATCATGACGGTGTCTTCCCATTGGCCGAATTTCAGGCCGACGGCTTTCAGTGTGCCAACATTACTGAAACCGAGGCTCCGGTGAAGCGCCATGCAGGCCTCGTTGCGGCTGGTGCCCATCACGGCCAGCATCTGCCGCCATGGCCCGGCTTCACACCGCGCAATCAGCTGGGAAAGCAGCGCGCTCCCCACGCCTCGTCCGCCGAAGACATCGCTCACATAGATGGAATCCTCGACCGTATATTTGTAGGCAGACCGGCTGCGGTAGGGTGAGGCATAGGAGAAGCCGATCACCTGATGGTCAATTTCTGCCACCAGGAAGGGCAGGCCCGCGGCCAGCACATTTGCGCGGCGCAGTTTCATCTCGGGCACGGAAGGGGGTATTTCCTCAAATGTGGCCGAACTCGTCAGCACGTAATTCGCGTAGATGGCCTGGATGGCCTCTATGTCGGCATCATCCGCATCGCGGATATGGAGGGCGGCATCTGGCCAGCCTGTGGATGTTTCGGATTTCAGCGCGTATCCCATGGGCACTCCAGCTGCGGTGTTCAGTTTCCCCAAGGAGACACTCGAGTGTGGCGCGAAAACAACACTCGAATGCGCCGGGAGGGAGAAGACTGCGCCCCATCCCGCTTTTTGAGCAGAGATTTGCGCGAGAATGCGAATTCCGGGCACGGATGCGGAAATCCGAAAAATTTCATGTGTAAGTAATTTAAACAAAGGACCGGCAGCGGGCGCGCCCGCTGTCCGAAAGTTCAGACCGTGGGGATCGTGCCGCCATCAATCACATACTCCGCGCCGTGGATGGCGGAGGCCCGATCGGAAGCCAGGAAAACCATCAGGTCAGCCACTTCTTCGGGAAGGGCGGGCCGGCCGATCGGAATCCCGCCCAGCGCCTCGAGAATGGACTGCCGCGCGGCTTCTTCACTGCTGCCACTGCTCTGAGCAATGCGCTTCACCATCGCTTCGGCCGCGCTGGTATAGATCCAGCCGGGCGAGACCACGTTCACCCTTACGCCCTTGGGCCCCACCTCTTTCGACAGCGCCTTGCTGTAGGCTACCAGCGCCGCCTTGGCGGCCGCGTATGCGGTGGTTGAGTCATATAGCGGCAGGCGTGACTGGATCGAGGCGGTATGAATGATCGCGCCTTTGCCGCGCGCGATCATCTGCGGCACCAATAGCCGGTCGAGGCGCACTGCAGACATCAGGTTGAGATCAAGCTCTGCCTGCCAGACTTCGTCTCCGCTCGCTGCGAAACCACCGCCGGGCGCGCTTGATCCGCCCAGCACATGAACCAGAATATCAACCCCGCCCATGCGTTCCTGCGCAGCATGGGCGAGGGCTTCGGCGCCCGCCGCCGTGCTGAGATCGGCGCGCACGAATGACGCTTCCGGCATTGTTTCCGGCGGCGCAGAGCGAGCCGCCGTTACAAGTTGGGCGCCCTCTGCCGCCAGCTTCTGGAAGACGGCATGGCCTGCGCCCTGGGTGCCGCCGGTTACGACCACACGCTTGCCGGAAAATTCGGATTTGAAGGCCGGCTGCACTACACGATCTCCAGGTGCGAGATTTCTTTTCCGGCAAGCTGGAAGCGGAAGGTGAGCGGTACCGGACTGCCGGGAAAGTCGCCGGCAACATTGGCCACCACGATATGGAGATCATCTTCCTGAGTGGCAGAAACAGGCGTTGCGACGGCTTTGACGCCGACGGTTGCTTCCTTGATCCAGGCGCGCAACTCGTCCGTTCCCTTACGGGTCTGACGTTCGTCCACCACAATGGCATCGGCCGCAAACGGCGCCAGCATTCCTTCGACATCGAAGCTCGGGTTGGCCGCAAAATAGCGTGAAATGGGGGCAGGAAGGGGCGGGGTGGGAGACATGGGATCTTATCCTCTTGGCTGGCGGCATCATTGCCTTTCGGTTTCAGATGCGCCTATGCTGCCATAACGGCAAGAACCGACAAAAAAGTAAGGTACTAACCTATGGGTAAGAGACCCGAATATACTGCCCCTCTGGCGGCCGAAGGCGTGCAGAATGCTCTGCGCATTCTTGAGGGACGGTGGAAACTCGTCATCCTGTTCCAGCTGTTTGGCGGCAAGGTCATGCGGTTTTCGGAGCTTGAGCGCGCGATTTCCGGCATCTCTCAAAAAATGCTGATTCAACAGCTGCGCCAGATGGAGAAGGACGGCGTAGTAACCCGCATCGTGCATCACGAAGTTCCCCCGCGTGTTGAGTACCACCTGACAGATTGGGGGCAGTCGCTTTGTCCGGCGCTGGACGCGCTCCTCCTCTGGGCAGAGAGCGCGCCGGCTGAAATCCGGCAGGGCCTGCTGGGCGAAACCGGCTAGCCCGCCCCGGCGGCATTCATTGACATGCCTGCGGGCTGACCCCCACTTTTGCGGCGGGCAACGCATGTATCGGAGCGGCCATGGCAGACAGGATCAACCCTCACTGGGTACTCGCGCGCACACCGCCGGAAGGCTGGCCGGTGGATGCCGATTTTGCCTGGCGTGAAACGCCAGCGCCTTCGCCGGGACCGGGCCAGATGCTCACGCGCACGATTTATCTCTCGCTGGATCCGTATCAGTGGGGCCGCCGGCGCAGGGGCGTCGAGGCGGTTGGGGAAGTATGCCACGGGCGCACAGTGTCCCAGGTCGTGGAAAGCCGCCTTGAGGGCTACGCGCCCGGCGACTTCCTCTTCAACACCAATGGCTGGCAGACCTACGGGTTGACCGGTGAGGGCATCTCAACCTTCGGCTACATGTTTCCGCGCAAGCTTGATCCTTCCCTGGCGCCAATTTCATCCGCTGTCGGAGTCATGGGGATGCTTGGCCTCACCGCCTATGCGGGGCTCTATGTTCAATGCGCGCCGCAGGCGGGGGAAACAGTTGTCATCTCCGCCGCGTCCGGCGGTGTCGGGCAGGTTGCAGGGCAACTCGCAAAACTGCGCGGCTGCAGGGTGGTGGGAATCGCCGGCCGCGCAGAAAAGTGCGCCTATGTGAAAGACGATCTTGGCTTCGATGAGTGTATCTCGCATCTTGATCCGGATTTTGCCGAGCGCCTGCGGGCAGCCTGCCCGGATGGGGTGGACGTTTATTTCGAAAATGTCGGCGGGCGCGTGTTCGAAGCGGTGCTTGGGCTCTTCAATAATGGGGCGCGCATTACGCTATGCGGCCTTGCCTCACAATATGGCGCCATGGGAGAGGACATCATCGAGGCATGGAAGGCCGCCGGTGAGAAAACGTTCAGTGAGCGGCACATGAGTGTGCACCCCCTATTTGTGGGGGACTATGTAGCCACTCATCAGGAGCGGTTTCTGGCGGAGATGGGGGATTGGCTGCGGAACGGTCACATTCGCTACCGGGAAGATATCCATGAGGGGCTCGAAACTGCTCCGCGTGCTTTCCAGTCCATGCTTGCGGGCGGCACGTTCGGCAAAACCCTGGTGCGGGTATCGACGGACCCGGTGCGGCAGGCTTGACCTGATTGGCAGAAAAGAAAAGGGGACCATGCCGTGCACGGTCCCCGAAAGTATATGCGCCGGGAGGCTTAGAATCGCAGGCCGGCTTCCAGAGCGATGGTCCGCGGTGGTTCCACATAGAAGATTGCGCGAGGCACGCTGGTAATCGGGGCGGGCAGGTTAAAGGCGCTGCCGGTCGTGATCTCGTCCGTCAGGTTTTTGCCAACAAGCGCAACGTGCCAACGCTCGTCCTGAGGGGCGACCTGAAGGCGAAGGTCCACTTTCGCAAAGCCTTTCTGGAGGCCGTAGGTCGGGCTCTGGTTATCAGAGTCAAAATACTTTGAACGGCCCGTGACCGCCAAAATGCCGTCGAATACAAGATCGCTCCAGAGGTCCTGAGTATAGTTCAGTTGGACATTTCCGCTGAAATCGGAAATGTAGGGCAGGGGCCTGCCGCCGATATTGTTCTGCGCAACACTTGTGGGATCGGCAGGATTGCATTCCGTCAAAGGCTGGCTGGCAAGGCAGGCTGCGCCGGGATAGTCCTCATACTTCGCGTCCTGATATGCCGCTGAGGCGTTGACGCTGAACTGGTCAGAAATAATCCAGGCGAGCGATGCTTCAACACCCGTAGATTTGGCGCTGGCGGCGTTGCCTGTGATGTAGGTGGAGAGGTTAGGATCGTATACGGAAGTTTGAAGATCCTTGAAGCTTGTCTCATAGACTGCGCCGTTCAGCACAAGCGCGCCATTCAGCAGGGTGGATTTGACGCCGGCTTCGAAGCTCTCGGACTTTTCCGGATCATAGGTGAATGTGGAATCGACTGTACCATAGGTGTTGCCCACGAAACCGCCGGATTTTGAGCCGCGGCCATAGGTGACGTAGGCCATGGCGTTGGGGTGAACGTCCCATTGCAGGGTAATTGAGGGGTCCACGCCGTCTTCGCTGATGCTGCCGTCGGCCTTGGTCAGTGGGCGCAGCGGGTAGGGGCCGTAGATCAGTTCGCCGTCAAAGCCCGCGCGCTTTTCCGTGTTGGTGTAGCGCAGGCTGCCAATCGCCCGAAGGGTGTCCGAGAAGTGGTAGGTGCCCTGACCAAACAGAGAGTAGGACTTGCTGAACTGCGAAAAATCCGACCGTCCAAGGCCTTCATAATTGAGTGCCGCGATGTTGAAGCCACCGAACTGGGTCAGCAGATAGCGGGACGAGTCGTAATATCCGCCAATGATGTATTCGAACTTGCGCCCTGTGGGCGACAACAGACGCAGTTCCTGTGACACCTGACGGAAGTGTTCCGGATAGCTGTTGTAGACGCTGTTTGGAACGATGGTTCCGTCCGGTGACTGCTGATCGAAATAGTTGTTGATGTCAGCGCGGAACCAGGAATAGCCGGTTACGGAGGTGAGGGTGTAATCGCCAATATCCCAGTTGCCGGTGCCCGACACGAGCCAGGAGGTCGCCTCAGTGCCCTCTTCGCCGACAACACTGTCGACGCTGTAGCGGGTGAGGTCAGGATTCTGCGGAATGTCCAGGCGGCCGGAGACGTTCATGCCGCCGATCCGGCGGTTGTCCCCGAATTCTGCCTTGACGGTGTAGTCAAAGTCGCCCTCGCCTTCATAGCGCAGCGTGGCGCGCGCCAGAAACTGTTCTACCTGTGGCTCTTTCTGGCCGCCTTTGCCGAGGTTGCTGATCCAGCCATCCTGGTCGAGCTGCTTGACGGCGAGCCGCCCGGAAATACGATCCGTAATCGGACCAGACACGTGGCCGGACAGCTCATATCCTTCAAGGTCGAAATTATAAACGCCCTTCACGGCGCCTTCGAACGTGTCGGTAGGGCCGGCAGAAACGATGCTGACGGCGCCTGCGGCCGTGTTCTTGCCGAACAGCGCGCCTTGCGGGCCGCGAAGCACCTCGACGCGTTCCAGATCAAAGAAGGGGCCCTGAGTCTGCCGCGATTTGCCGGCATAGACTCCGTCAATGTAAAGGCTGACGGCCTGATCAAACGAGAAGTTCGCGGCCGGAGAGCCGAAGCCGCGGATATACACCACATTGTTGCCGGCCGTGAGCTGAACGGCAACGTTCGGCACGTATCTTGTCATGTCCTGGAAGTCGTTGACCTGCAGGTCTGCAAGCGCGTCACCCGACATGACCTCCATCGAGATCGGAACATCCTGCAGGCTTTCTTCACGCTTCTGCGCCGTTACGGTGACAGTGGCGAGCTTGCGTGTTTCCTCGCCGGTGTCAGCCGCCTCCTGCGCGTTTGAGACGCCTGAGAGCGCCGACAAGGCCATGACCAAGGCGAGTGTGGATATACCCGATTTCATTTGTTCCTCCCTGTGTGCCGGTATCGTCCTGTCCGGCCTTATTTGGTTAGTTAGCTAATTGATATTTGTGCACTCGGCAAGGACAGACTTGTGTGACGTATCCGGATGAAGTGCATTTCAGGCTGGTAGTAAGGTAAGGTGTCCGAGTTGACCGGGATTGTTGGTTAGTAATCTAACTGTTTTCCCTGTTTTCTGACGTCTTTACGAACGTCACGCCGCCGAACTGGTCTCTCAGCTTTTTCTTGTCGATCTTTCCGGTGGGGCCCGTGGGCATCTCGTCAATGAACTCCACCCGGTCCGGCATCCACCAGGTGGCGATCTTGCCCTCAAGGAATGCGAGCATCTCCGCAGCGGTTGCGGCGGCGCCCTTCCGGAGTTTCACGAGCAACAAAGGGCGCTCGTCCCATTTGGGGTGGGGAATGCCGATGACTGCGCAGAGATCTGCGGCCGGGTGGCCCATTGCGATGTTCTCGACATCAACCGAACTGATCCATTCTCCCCCGGACTTTATGACATCCTTGGCGCGATCGGTGATCTGCATATAGCCGTCCCCGTCCAGCGTGGCGATGTCGCCGGTGTCAAAAAACCCTTCAGAATCCAGTGCGTTATGGGGCTCGCCGTAGTATTGCGAGGCAATGGTCGGACCGCGTGTCAGCAAGCGGCCGGGGGTGCGTCCATCATGCGGGAGAGGCGCGCCCGCATCGTCAACAAGCTTCAGGTCGATGCCCGCCAGGGGACGGCCTTGCTTCAGTTTCCAGCCAATCTTCTCTTCGTCCGTGAGCGTATTGATGCGCCGGTTCGGAATGGACACGGTTGCCAGCGGAGAGGTTTCGGTCATGCCCCAGCCCTGGATAACATCAACGCCATGCCGGTCGCGGAATTCGCGAATGATCGACTCCGGGCAGGCCGAGCCGCCCACGGTGACCCGCTGAAGGGTGGAGAAAGAGGCGCCGGTTTCACGCAGGTGTGCCAGAAGCATCTGCCAGATGGTGGGCACTCCGGCGGAATAGGTTACGCCTTCGGATTCCATAAGTTCATAAAGGGAGGCGCCATCAAGCCGTTGCCCCGGCAGGACAAGGCTCGCGCCAACCATGGGAGCTGCATAAACCACGCCCCAGGCATTGGCATGATACATCGGCACGGCCAGAAGCACCGTGTCTCGTGCCGACAGGTTCAGAGCGTCAGGCCCAAGAACCATCAGCGCGTGAAGATAGTTGGAGCGGTGCGAGTAAAGAACGCCCTTGGGGTTTCCCGTCGTGCCGGATGTATAGCAGAGACCTGCGGCCTGGCGCTCCTCAAATTTCCCCCATTCTACAGTTTCCGTATGCGGATTAATCCACGCTTCATACCCCGTCACCGGAACAGGGCAGCTGGAGAAGGGCGCGGGCGCCTCCTCGTCCAGGATAATAACGGCTTCGACGCTGGGGCAGGAGGGGAGAATGTCCTCGAGAATGCTGCGGCAGGCACCATCAGCCAGAATGATCCGGTCTTGCGCATGATTTACGAGATAGGCAATCTGATCGTTGAGAAGGCGCGGGTTCAGCGTATGGCAGATGGCGCCGATGCCAATGATGCCATACCAGGCCTCGAAATGCTGATGACCGTTCCAGCCCAGCGTGCCGACCCTGTCGTCCTTGGCGATGCCGGCAGCGCGCAGCGCGTTGGAGACGCGCTGGGCCCGCCGCGCAAGCGTGGCGTAATCTGTGCGGCTGATCTGGCCCCGCGCTGAACGCGATGTAATCGGCGTTTGGCCGTGCCAACGGGCGGCGTGGGTGAGCAGCCGGTCCAGTGTAAGTTCTGCTTCCTGCATCAGGCCGTGCATGAAATTTCTCTCCTCCGCTGCCCGGCTCAGATGATGCCGCGTTGTTGCAGGGATGCCAGTTCGCTCTCACTCAGTCCGAGGTCTGCTCCGTAAACGGCGAGATTGTCCTGGCCCGGAAGTGCCGGCGCCGGACGGCGTACCCCGCCGGGGGTTCCGGACAGCTTGGGGAAGGCATTTTGCATCGGCAATTTCCCCCATTTGGGATGGTCAATCTCGATCAGGGACTGGCGCGCCTTGAACTGCGGGTCTGCGAGCATATCGGCCGGGGTATACATCCTCCCCGCAGGAACGCCGGCATCCGCCATCATGTGTTCCAGAGTGTCGGTCGTCAGTGTGCGGGTCCAGGCAGCGATAATCTCGTCGAGTTCCTTCTGGTGGTTGCCGCGGGCGATGTGGGTCGCGTAGCTTGGGTTCTCTGCCAGATCGGGCTGCCCCATCGCGCCGCAGAGGCGCCGGAAAACGGAATCCTGATTGGCGGCGATTAGGTAATACCCGTCAGCCGTGGGGTATACGTTTGAGGGCGCGACCCCGGGCAGAATGGAGCCCGAGCGCTCCCGCGTGAAGTTGCCGATGGCGTAGTCGGGCACCAGGCTTTCCATGACATGCAGAACGGCTTCATAGAGAGAGGAGTCCACGATTTGCCCCTTGCCGGTGCGATGGCGCGCTTCCAGCGCAGCGAGCGCGCCAAGACAGGCAAAGGTTGCGGCCAAGCTGTCGCCAATGGACACTCCCATGCGGGCAGGCGGGCGATCAGGATCGCCCACGACGCGCCGCCAGCCCCCCATCGCCTCTCCGATACCGCCGAAGCCCGCTCTACCCGCGTAAGGGCCGGTTTGTCCGTAGCCGGATACACGTACGATGATGAGGCGAGGGTTCTCCGCCATCAGGTCTTCTGGGGAAAGGCCCCATTGCTCCAGCGTACCTGGCCGGAAGTTTTCAATCAGGATGTCGGCACCTGCAATGAGCTGGCGAGCGAGCGCCTGGCCTTCTTCTGTGCGCAGATTGGCAGTGACAGAGCGCTTGTTGCGGCCCAGCACTTCCCAGAACAGGGGGTAGCCTGGCTGTCCCCACTGGCGAAGCGCGTCACCAGTCCCTGGCGGTTCGATCTTGATGACGTCGGCGCCGAAATCGCCCAGCAGCTGGCCGCAAAAGGGGCCCGCAATCAGCTGGCCCATTTCAACCACGCGGATGCCGTGCAGGGAGCCGGGCTGCGGGGATCCGCTGGTGGCGCTCATTTTTCCCTCCCTTGGACATTTTGTATTCAATTACACCCATAATGACAAATAAATTGACGTTTTCAAGTCATAAACGAATCTATTGTATACAAAGTGGAGCTGTGGCCCGATCATCTGCCTAGCCGTGGGGAGGAATCCCCGGCAGGGTGACGACAGGATCAGCAAGGGTGGTATCGAGGGTCAGGTGATGGCGAGTGCCAGTGTTCAGGCGTATGAAATCATCCGGGAGGAGATCATCTCCGGCCGTTTTCCGCCGGGGCACCGGCTGATCGAATCAGACCTCACCGCTCTTTGCAACGTATCGCGTACGCCGGTACGTGAGGCATTGCGCCGCCTCGTGAATGAGGGCCTGGCCGAGTTCAGCCCCAACTATGGCGCGCAGGTTGCTGATCCGGGAGATGAAGATCTTGAGGCACTGTATGAATTGCGAACCCTGATCGAAGGGTATGGCGCGGCCCGCGCCGCCACGCGGATTTCGGAGGCCGAGATTGCAGAACTGGAGGCGCTGGCCGACCAGATGGAAGCGCTCGTCAGGAAAGGCGCAGATCATACTCCGGAGGCGGCTGGCGCCAACAGCCGGTTTCACCGAATCATTCTGGAAGCCGCCCGCAGCGCCCGGCTATTGAGTGTGGCTGGGCTGGTTGTGGAAACGCCCTTGGTTCTGCGCACGCTGGCGCGCTATTCTGCCGACGAGCGCGAACGCTCCATGCGGCATCACCGCGAACTCATCGCGGCGTTCCGCGCGAGGGACGGCCGCTGGGCGGAGGCAGTAATGACGGGTCACATCAAGGCGGCATTTGCAGCCATCCGCCGGGACCTCGCTCAGCGTAGCCCCGGCGACACGGCCGGTCAGCGCTGATCGGAGGGGCGTGAGGAGAGGAAATCTGCCGTGCTGAAGCCTTCGGGGGCATCGACCTCCACAATCGCTTCAGGCCGGTCATCGAATTCGGTCTTCAGCGCGCGGGACATGATGGCGTGCATCACATACATGGATACGATGTAGGTGAACTCCAGGATTTCCTCATCGCTGAGGAAGGTCTTGAGCTTGGCCATCACTTCGGGCGGCGTCCGGCCATGGCCGGTAGATAGACAGTCCGCATACGCCAGTACAGCGCGTTCCTGATCGTTGAAGAGATCAGATACCTGCCAGGCCGGGACAGCCTTGATCTTGTCATCCGAAACGCCCAGGGCACGCAGAAGCTTGCAATGCTGGGAGAAGACAAATTGGCTGCCAATGGTCCAGCCAACCCGCGTCTGTCCAAGTTCGCGGAATACCGGATCAAGATGGATGTTCGGGCTGCGATAGAGCTTGAAGCCGTTAACCGCGTGCTCGAACACTTCTTCGGAGTTGGCGAAAACGCTCCACCAGTCACCCGGTGATCCAGTCGCTGTGCCCGGCTCGGTGATCGGATCCCGGTCCGGGCCGAACAGGCGTTCGAAATAGGCCAGCATGGTGGCGTTAGTGAGTTCGGCGCGGGGAACCTGTCTGATAGCGGGCATGAGGTGTTCCTTGTCAGGCGTTTGCAAATTTCCGGAATTCAGCAACATGGGCAGAATCAAAATACTCATCCAGCCGGGTAATCCGGCCATCTTTTACCTGGCAGACAATGCAGGCGGGAAGCTGGAGCCGGGCGCCGTCATGGATGCGAGTTCCCCTCAGGATATGCTGCTGAACAAAACCGCCTGCGAACACGTCAACCCGGCGATTGTCATATAGACGGTCGCTGATGCGGGTAACCATTCCGGCAAGGGTCTTGCGGTTGTCTTCGGGGGTCTGCTCGGCCTGGTCTGTATTGTGCCAGATCTTCGCGTCTGGCGCATAACAGGCCACCAGCGTATCAACATCGCCTGCTTCTACAGCGTCAAAGAAGCGCTTCGCCAGCGCACGGATGTCTGTCTCGGACATGGAGCCTCCCATTTGCGTCTGCTTATCCTTTGAGGTCAGATGCCGGTTTGTATACGGCGTGTTTCGTGATCAGAGGTGATTGTGCGCGCCATCATGATGTAGAGCCCCATGGCGAGCAGGGAAACGGGGATTGTCGAAGCCAGCGCCCAGCGCAGGCTGTTCTGTGATCCCAGCGATGTGAAGAGGTCTGACAGGATGCCGATCATCAGGGGGCCGCCGCCGATGCCAACCAGATTGAATGACAGCAGGAGCAGGGCCGTCGCCGTAGCCCGGGCGCGCAAAGGCGCGAGATTCTGCGTCAGGGCGAGGGCGGGAGCGACATACATTACCACACTGACCATCGGAATAAGCAACAGGATCAGCGTCAGTTCCCAGCCCGGCATAAACAGTGCCAGAAGCAGGAACGGGCATCCGATCATCACCGAGAATGCTGGGGCCCAGGCATACGCCGTCAGGCTTTTCTTCACCCCGATATTTACGATTGCGCCGCCACCCCAAATTCCGAGGCCCATGCAGACCCCCGCGGCCGGGCCAAACCACAGCGCAAGCTGTTCGAGGGCCATGCCGTTCTCCCGCATGAGAAAGGCCGGGATCCAGTTCAGCAGGCCATAGCTGACAAAGGCGAGCAAGCCGCTGGCGGGAAGGAGAAGCCGCAAGGTGGGCAACATCAGGAAGATGCGGATTGTGGAAAGCAGGGAGGGGGCCTTTTCATGCGCGCTGGACGGCGCCGCTGCTTCGGTCGCGCCCCGCAGAGGTTCGCGCACCAGCAGCCAGAGGATTGGCGCCAACGCAATGCCGAGAATGGCGACTGTGAAGAACGCCATCCGCCAGCCATACTGCGCGGCGATGAAGCCACCCAGCGAAATGCCGATAAAAACGCCGATTGGTCCGTTTACGGTATACAGGCCTATGATTGCCGGGCG
The DNA here is from genome assembly GCF_000685315.1 of Hyphomonas polymorpha PS728. Taxonomy (GTDB): domain Bacteria; phylum Pseudomonadota; class Alphaproteobacteria; order Caulobacterales; family Hyphomonadaceae; genus Hyphomonas; species Hyphomonas polymorpha. The sequence continues at coordinate 25,289 of NZ_ARYM01000032.1, read as the reverse complement.
TTGTTCTGGCTTGAAATAGTCCGACAGGATGGAGAGGGAGGGCGCTGTGCCGCCGGCCTCGCCAACGCCAACGCCGAACCGGGCAAGGGCAAGCTGCCAGAAATTCTGCGCGAACCCGCACAGGCCGGTACAGACGCTCCACATTGTGCAGGCAACAGCAACCAGCTTCACGCGATTGATGCGATCCGCCAGCATCGCAACGGGAACCCCCATTGAGGCGTAAAACAGCGCGAAAAACAGGCCGGTCAGAAGACCAAAGGCGGTATCACTGAGCGGAATGTCCTGCCGGACAGGCTCGATCAGCAGGGAGAGGAGCTGGCGGTCCACATAATTGATGGAACCGATGGCCATCAGGATAACCAGGGCGAGGGTCTTCTGCAGCGGTGTAGCCGGGGTCACCGGTCCCGCCGAAACGGCGGTCGCCTGAGCGGTTTCAACCATGTTTCTCCCCTTTGAAGCGTCTGCGCGCTTTGGCCGGCAGCGTATCGCGTCTGGCGCTTCTGTCAACTTGGTTTACAATCAGTGGTCGGATTATGATGGAGTCAGATCTATTGACCGCTCTTCAGCATGTTTTCACCGAACAGGTTCGACCACGCTTCCTTGGTGAGTTGGGGGCGCAGGCTGGAGAGGTTGCGCTCATTGCTGACTTCGGTTCCCCGCTGCACGCCCGGCCGCTTCCCAATTTCTGCAGACCAGCGCTGGATGGCGGGATAAGGCTCCAGCGGCAGCTGGATTGCCCGTGCCGCGCGCACCCATGGCCATGTCGCGATATCAGCGACTGAATAATCCTCGCCGGCCATATAGGGTGTTTCCTGCAATCTGCGTTCGAGAACGTTCAGTAGACGGATTGCTTCGTTGCGGTACCGTGTAACCGGATGCTCCTGGCCTTCGGGCGCATAGCGGATGAAGTGGTGCGCCTGGCCGTGCATCGGGCCGAAGCCGGCCATCTGCCACATCAGCCATTGCTGCGCGAGCGAGCGGCCGCGCGTGTCCTCAGGCATCAGGGCGCCGCCATGCTTCTCCGAAAGGTAAAGCAGGATGGCCCCGGATTCGAACACCGGAAAAGGCGCCCCGCCGTCTGCAGGCGCATGATCGACGATCGCAGGAAGGCGCCCGTTCGGGTTGATCTGCCGGAAAGCCTTCGTGAGATGATCGCCCGCCAGCATATCGTAAGGAATAAGCCGGTGGGGCACATCAAGCTCAGCCAGCATGATCGACACCTTGTGGCCATTAGGTGTCGGCACGAAATGTACGTCTATCACGTCAGCCGCCCTTATTAGGCCTGAAGAACGCTGACGTCGGGCGTGCCATCGGCACGGACAGGCGCGTGCCGTACATCGCGCTCGCTGAACTCGCGCGTCCAGGCTGCCAGTTCAAGGCAGATGCCGTCGGGATCGAAGAAGTAGACAGACCGGACGAACACGTCCTTCGTCAATTCTTTCGACATCTGAGTCGGTGAATCGTCGTGATTGAATATCTCGGTGACATCAACGCCCTTGGCTTTCAGCTTGGCGTAGTACTCGTCAAACCGCTCGGCGGGCACGTTGATGGCGATATGGTTCATAGAGCCGTGTGCGGAGCGGATGTTGCCGCGGGTAGGCAGATTTTCCGGCGCTGCAATTCCCGGCGCAGCCTGAGGGGCATCCGGGAACCAGAAGAAGGCGATTGAATCGCCATTTCCAACATCAAAGAAAAAATGCTGACCTTTTCCGGCGGGCAGATCGATCGTCTTGATGAGGGGCATGCCGAGCACATCGCGATAGAAGGTCACGGTCTTGGCCATATCCTTACACACCAGCGCGAGGTGGTTCACACCCAGAAATTCGAACTCCTGATTGCGGGGCTTGCTCATCGGTTATTCCTCCTCTTTGGCCGGTTTTCCCAGCGCATCTTGTGGAAATGAGGCTATCTTATTGGCACGATATGTCAACTAAATTGACGATAAATTTTGCGCCAGATACATATTCGGCGCTATGAAAGGCGGCTGGTGTTTGCATCAGCGCGCAGGCGAGGTAAGGCGCAATGATGCCAAAGACTGACGATGAGATGATGCAGGCCAATCAGATTCTCCTGAATCTGCTTTCTGGCTTTTACTGGTTTGATGAGGGGCTCCAGAGCTATATCCGCGCCTGCGGGTGGCCGGAGGTGACCCGCCCTCAATCCATGGTGATGGCCAACGTTGTAATGGGCGTTCGCCGTCCCTCGGACATTGCGCGCCGTCTCGGCATCAGCCGGCAGGCTATCCATTCGACGCTCAAATCCATGATCGATATGGGCATGGTCGAGCTTGCCGACGATCCCGGAAACCTGCGTGTGAAGGTTGTGGTTCTCACGCCGACAGGCGAAGCCATGCGCCGGGATGCGCAGCGCGCAATGCAACTGATGATCGCGACGCTGGTGGGGCGGATCGGCAAGGATGCCTTCCAGGCAACTGCAGACACCCTTGCCAGGGACTGGGGCGCCCCGATGTCCTTCCGCGCGGAAGATATTGTCGGGGATGCGGCCGTGAAGCCCGGCTAGCCCCCATTTCAGGTGGCCTCCGTTGAGAGCGATGCTTTTTCCAGGCTGCGCCGGTAGGGGGCAAGGCCCAGCGTGAGAATGATCGCCGCCACCGGAAGCGCGACTGCCGACACGATAAAAATCGAATATCTCAAGGCACTATCATCGCGGAAAACAGTGTCCGTCACGAGGGCGATCGCTGTCGGGCCAAAACCGAGGCCGATAAGGTTCACTACGAAGAAGTAGAGGGCGGTAATCCGTGCCCTGTATTCATTCGGTGTGATCAGTTGAAGGGCGACGCTGCCGACGCCATGCATGGTGATCAGCAGGAAACCAGGCGCAAGCAGGGCGAGCGCCAGGGACGAAGACGGCATCAGCGGCGTCAGTATAAGAAAAGGGCCGCCAAGCAGGAGGGACAGCCGCATTGTGCGGATGTGCGCATCGCTGCGGCCCCGTGAGAACATACCGTCGGCGATGAAGCCACCGAGGAGGAGCCCGCCTGCGCCGCACACCGCCATGATGGCACCAAACCATAGCCCCGCATCGGTGATGCTGATGGGATAGGTGCGCGCAAGAAAGGCGGGTATCCATGCTATGGAGCCATACATCACCATGCCGATCAGTGACATGCCGGCAAAGAGGCAGCCCAGTGCCGCCTTGTTGCGCATGACATGAGCGACAAAGTTTTGCGCGCTCGTGGGATCGGCTGTTTCTGCCGCCCGCCCCCGCCGGAAGGGTTCGCGCACGGTGAACATGAGCAGCGCCAGGAGCAAGCCCGGAAGTGCCACGATGGCAAATGTCAGCCGCCAGGCCTCCACTTCTCCCAGCAGGGGCAGGTGGATCGCGGGCGCCGCAAGGATCGCCTTGATCACCAGCGCGCCCAGCATCAGTGCGATGCCTGATCCCAAGGGAACGCCAATGGAATAGACCGCGATGGCCCGCGCCAGTTTCTCGCGCGGAAAGTAGTCGCTCAGCATCGAATACGCCGCCGGCGACAGCGTGGCCTCTCCAACCCCGACCCCGACGCGCGCAAGAAACAGGCCTGCATAATTTGTGGCGGTGCCACATAACAGGGTCATGAAGCTCCACACGGTCACGCCGCCGACGATCAGGTTGCGGCGGTTGTGCCGGTCAGCAATCCACGCGAGCGGCAGGCCGGCGAGCGTATAAAACAGCGCAAATGCCAATCCGATCAGTAGGCTGAATTGCGTATCGCTGATGTCCAGGGCGGCCCGCACGGGCGTGACGAGAAGGCTCAATATCATCCGGTCGATGAATGAAAGAGTGTAGGCCAGCAGCAGGATGAAAACCACATACCAGCTATAGGCCGGAGAAGGCCATGGCGGAGAAGGCGGGGATGCACCTCCAGGTTTAGCCGTCGATGCTGTGGTTTCCCGCTGTGTTTCCGTCACGTTCATCCTCCCGGTGGCTGCCGTTCAAACGGTCTGTTGCCGATTCGAAAAATATAGATTAGCTAACTAACTAGTAGTTAGCTATCTAAGCAAATTACAAGCCAGAGTCAAAAATGACCTGGAGGGGCAGGGCCCGCCAAAAGGAGGAAACGAGATGTTGAAAAATTCAGGAACACGTATTGCTCTTACGCTAGCGTTGCTGGTTCCGGCTATCGCTGCGCCGGCGTTCGGGCAGGAGGCCGCTGAAATAGACGCTGAAGTCACCTATGAAACTGTCGTGGTCACCGCGCAGCGCCGCGAGCAGAGCCTGCAGGATGTTCCGGTTGCAGTCTCTGCGTTCACTGCAGAGCAGTTGAAGAACAGCAGTATCGAAACAATTCAAGACCTTGCCTTGCGCACCCCGGGCCTGACTGTCGGGGCGGTTGATCCCATACAGAACAATTTCTCGTTGCGGGGGATCGGAACGGCCGCAGGCATCAGCCAGAATGCAGGCGGCGACGGTTCCGTCGTTGTTTTTGTTGACGGGGTCTATGCTGGTCGTGGAGGTACGCCGGATTTGGATGTGCTCGACCTGGAGCGCGTGGAAGTATTGCGCGGGCCCCAGGGAACACTGTTCGGCAAGAATGCCATCGGCGGACTGATCCAGTTCGTCAGCCGTAAACCCTCTGACACGCCATCATTCTTTGCTGAAGGTACGGTCGGTAATTTCAGCAGATACAATGTCACGCTTCGTGGGAATGTTCCGCTGTCAGACAAGGTTTTCCTTTCCGGCGGGCTGGCGCACAAGCAGCGCGATGGCTTCGAGTTCAACGAAACCACTGGCAACGACGTCAACGATCAGGATGTCACGACTGCCCGGCTCGCCGCGCGATTCCTGCCGTCAGAAAATCTGGATATCGTGCTCAGGGCAGACGGAACCTGGCAAGATCAGGCTGGCAACCCCAGAGACAACAATTGCGACGCAACCTTCAATGGCGGGGTGCATTGTGTGGGCGTAAACCCCGATCCGCGCATCGTGAATGCCTATATCGACGGGCAGATTTTCCGGCAGATCAACTCACTCAGCGGAGAGCTGAACTGGACCACGGATTTCGGGACGCTCACATCGCTGACTGCTCTGCGCGAGGTGAAGTACAAGTTCCGTACGCCTTTCTTCAGCAACCCCATCAACCCGCCAACGCAAATCGAGTCGACTGATTTCGGAAGGGAAGAAGCCACCCAGTTCAGCCAGGAGCTGCGCTTCGCATTCGAGGCGATGAATGACCGGCTGCAAGGCCAGGTCGGCCTCTACTATCTGGACGAGGATATTGACCGGCTGCAAGGCCAGATTCAGGATTTTCCGGTACCTGCCCAACAGGGCACCGCCATCTATCCCCAGTCTGTAAATGCCAAGAGCTTTGCCGTGTTCGGGCAGTTTGACTATGCCGTCACTGATACGCTGACAGCAACTGTGGGTGCCCGGATGACCTGGGAAGAAAAGGAAGGGCGTTTTGCCGGCATGAAAGTTTCCGGCCCGGGGCTTCCGCCCCCGCTGGGCAGCCTTGATGGATACGACGTTCTGGCATCGGAAAGCTGGGATGCCTTGACGCCTCGTTTCGCGCTCAATTGGCAAGCATCGGATACTGTCATGCTCTACGCTTCGGCGGCCAAGGGCTACAAGAGTGGCGGGTTCCAGGGGCTCTCAGGAACGGCGGCGGGTGCGTCCACTCCGTACGATCCAGAGTTTGCGTGGGGTTATGAGCTCGGCGCCAAGACCGAGTGGCTGAACCGGCGCCTGACCCTGAATGCGGCGCTCTTCAAGACCGACTATGAGGACTTGCAGATTTCCCAGCTGGTACCGCTCTGCTGCGTTGTTGTCAGCAATGCGGCAAAAGCGGAGATTCAGGGTTTCGAAGTGGAATTTGTCGGCCGCCTTACAGACAATCTCCGGCTCGATGGCAGCTATTCATGGCTCGACACGGAGTTTGTGGAATACCGAATTCCGGGAACGGATTACACGGGCAATGAACTGCCCCGGTCGCCTTCGGGAAAATACAATATCGGAGCTCAGTATGAGGCTCCGATCGGTGATTTCCGCCTGCTGGCCAGGGTCGACTATTCCTGGGTGGATGATGCATTCTTCGAGGCTTCCAATGTTGCCGCGCAGCTCTGGCCCGAGCATGACAATCTCGATGCCCGCCTCGCGGTCACCCTGCCGGATGATCGCTGGCAGGTATCGCTCTGGGGCAAGAATCTCACCGATGAGCTGGTTCCGACTTATGTGACTTATTTCGGTCCCTTCCGGCAAACTCTGGTGCCGTACAGCCCTCCGCGGACATATGGCCTCAGCCTCTCCTACACGATGTAAACTGACTTGGGCGCGCGCAGGCAATTTGCCCGGCGCGCCCTCACTTTTTGGGACTTCCATCATGCAAAACCCCGCTTTCCGATATCTTTGCACCTACCGCGCTGATCTGAACGAGCCTCAGCAGATGATCGGCAAGGCCCATTTCGGCCGCCGCATGATCGCCGTGCTCACCGGGGGGGTGGTTGAAGGGGAGCGTCTCCGGGGCCGGATAGTTCCGGGTGGTGGCGATTGGGCAACCATTGACGAAAATGATACCCTGCGTCTCGATGCCCGCGTCACAATGGAAACCCACGATGGCGCACTGATCTTTGTGTCCTATCGCGGCGTGCTCAGGCCTATGAGCAAGGTAAGAGAGTATTCCGTGCGCGGCGGACCGGCCAATGATGCCGAGCGGGCGCAGGTATATTTTCGAACTACGCCAATCTTCGAAACCGGAGATGAGCGATATGCTTGGTTGAACAATATCGTGGCTGTCGGTCTTGGCGATTCCATCGGCGGCGCCGTCCGCTACAACGTATTCGAGGTGCTGTAAGAATGCGTCCTTTCAAGGCGGTGACCGCAATAGCGGCGCCGCTGCCCATTGCTCATATCGATACCGATCAGATACTTCCAGCCAGGTTTATGAAAACGTTGACGCGGGAGGGGCTGGGCCGTCGTCTGTTCAATGACTGGCGGTATGAAGCGGGCGGTGGAGAGCGAGGGAACTTCGTGCTCAACCAGCCCCCATGGCGCGCGGCAGAGATCCTCGTCGCCCGGGAGAATTTTGGCTGCGGCTCCTCCCGGGAACATGCAGCCTGGGCGCTAGACGATTTCGGATTCCGGGCAATTATCGCGCCCACCTTCGGGACAATCTTTGCGACCAACTGTGTCAAGAATGGCATTTTGCCCGTGACCCTGAGGGGAGCGATCTGCGATACGCTGATGGCGACCTTATCTGCTGGGAAGAACACGTTGGTGCGTGTGGACCTTGAGGAATGCCTGGTAACCGGCCCAGACGGCCAAACCCATTCCTTCGATGTTCGGGAGGACTTTCGTGATACTCTTCTGGCGGGGCTAGACGATATTTCCCGTACACTGAAATATTCTGACGCTCTTTCGGATTTCGAATCGAACCGCAAGCTGTGAGCTGGTTTCAGCGCTTCAAATAAGTGTGCGAAAATCCGTTATCTGACCGGTTATAGCGGCTGCTGTAGCCATGGCCGGGCTCATCAGGTGTGTGCGTCCAGCGGGACCCTGCCGGTTTTCAAAGTTTCGGTTTGACGTCGACGCGCATCGCTCGCCGGGGCTCAACCGGTCGGAGTTCATCGCGGCGCACATGGAACAGCCTGGCTGGCGCCACTCAAATCCGGCATCCATAAAAATCTTGTCGAGCCCTTCGTCCTCGGCTGCCTGGCGGACAAGGCCGGATCCTGGGACCACAATTGCCTTCACGCTCCCGTGAACTTTTCGGCCCTTCAGGATGATCGCCGCCGCCCGCAGGTCTTCGATGCGGCCATTGGTGCAGGATCCGATGAACACCCTGTCTATTGCCGTACCAGCAATGGGCGTCCCCGGGGCAAGCTGCATATAGCCGAGGGCGCGCTCCATCACCGCCCGCACTCTCGGATCGGCCTGATCGCGAGGGTCTGGGATTTGCGCGTCGATGGCAATACTTTGCGCTGGATTGATGCCCCAGGAGACGACGGGGCCAACATCTGAGGCATTCAGCGTAACCGTCCGATCAAAGAGGGCGTCTTCATCGGTCTGGAGCGCCCTCCAGCCCGGCAGGTGCGCCGCCCAGGCATCCGCCGGCATTCGCTGTTTCAGATAGGCGAATGTTGTTTCATCCGGGGCGATCAAGCCGGCACGCGCCCCTGCTTCAATGCTCATATTGCAGAGCGTCATGCGGCCTTCCATGGAAAGGGTCGAGATCGCTTCACCGCTATATTCGATCACATGATCTGTCGCCCCATCCACGCCTAGAACAGAGATGAGCTTGAGGGCCAGATCCTTGGCCGTAATGCCCTCCTGCAGCTGCCCGTTGACGATGATCTGCAGATTTTTGGATTTCCGTTGCCGGATGGCCTGGGTTGCCATGACATGCTCGATCTCGGAGGTTCCGATCCCGAAGGCCAGCGCGCCAAAGGCGCCGTGCGTCGATGTGTGGCTGTCTCCACACACGATGGTCATGCCCGGTAAGGTTCGCCCGAGTTCAGGCCCCACGACATGCACGATCCCATTGCGAAGATCTCCCAGCGTGTAGTGCTCAACGCCGAATTCCGCGCTGTTGCGCGATAGCGCTTCGATTTGCAGGCGCGACGCGGTGTCCTCAATTCCGGGAGTTCCCAGTTCCTGCCTGATAGTGGGCACGCAATGGTCCGCCATCGCCAGCGTCAGGTCCGGCCGGCGTAACGGGCGCCCCAGAGCTTTCAGGCGGGAGAAGGCCTGAGGAGACGTCACCTCATGCAGCATGTGAAGATCAATGTAGAGAATAGCTTCGCCATTGTCCTCGGCAACAAGGTGCGCATCCCACAGTTTTTCATACAGAGTTTGCGGCCGGGCAGGGGCTGTTTTGCCTGTCATGAAAGGCTCCGGTCAGATATTCTGAAGGTTAGATAGCTAACTTATTGGCTGTGACCGGTTTGGCAAGCTGAACCGGCTGGCGCCAGGCAGATGAATTGATTTGCGGACCAATTTGAATTAGCTATCTATGTAAATGAGCCCTGATCTCCTTAAGCAAATAACAGGGCAGGAGGAACAAATGGCTGAACAACGTCCGTTCGAGTTCAAAGGCGTAAATCACCTCGCGCTGGTCTGCCGCGACATGAAGAAAACGGTTGAGTTTTACCGCGATACGCTGGGCATGCCCCTCATCAAGACGATCAACCTGCCCAATAATTCAGGCCAGCATTTTTTCTTTGACTGCGGCAACGGCGATTGCATTGCCTTTTTCTGGTTCCCGGATGCGCCAAAGGCCGTGCCGGGAATTTCGGCGCCGTCTACCCTGCCGACACGCGGAAGCTTTGTCTCTGCGCACGGATCAATGAACCATATTGCACTGAATGTTCCGGCAGAAAAGTTTGACGAATACTATCAGCGCCTGATCGAGCGCGGGGTCGATGTCACACCGATCCTCAATCACGACAATTCGCCGATGCAGGTCAGCGCTGAAGTGACTGACGATGTGTTTGTACGGTCGGTATACTTCTTCGACCCCGATGGCATCTGCCTGGAGTTTGCTTCCTGGACCAAGACATTCGACGAAAGCGATGTCGCCCACGAGCCCATCTCGGTTGAGGAGGTCTAACGTTCAAGCCGGACCGCGGCAGATCAGGGCGGCGGAGCGGGTGTCTGGATCATCCGGTCTTCGGATTCGAGATTCTGGTTCACCTTTGTTAGCAGACGCCGCAGCTCGGACTTTTCCTTGGCGGTCAGCCCCTTTGTGGCGAGCTCATTGACCTCTTCAACCAGAGGCATGAGCTTTGCCTTCAGGGCCCTGGCCTTGGGCGTAAGAAAGATGTTGATCTTGCGGCCGTCTTCGGAGCTCTGCTTTCGGGTAATCAGACCAGCCTTTTCCAGACGTTTGACGGCAATCACGGTGGTTGGCTCGCGCATGCTTACCCGTTGGCTGAGTTCACGCTGACTGATGCCGTCCTCGATCCACAGCACCCGCAGGAAATGCCATTGTGACGCTGTCACGCCATACGCGGAGGTGCGCGCTTCCAGCGCGCGGGAGACCGACCGGAAGGATTTCCGCACAAGATAGCCAAGACTGTTGCTCCATTCGGAGTAAGGGCTTTCAGTTCCGGCTTTTTTTGTCATGCGAAATGCGCTCCTGTTCATTCCCGAACTATATGGAGGGTGCGCGTTTCAAGGCAAGCACCGGTTGCCGGGCGGGACGGGGATAGTTGAAGAAAGTTAGCTCAAAAAAGGTTAGGTAGCTATGCAAATCTCCTGAGATTTGCTACCGCACGAAATCAGAAGAAGCAGCCCTTTGGCATGTTTCCTGTACAGACAATTGGAGGACCGTCCGAATGACCGATAAAGGCCTGATTGAGGACACAGTCGATAGCCGTTTCGTAAGCAGTGAATCGCCCACGTCTCCCAGGATCATGGCGGGAGGGCATCCCTGCCAGGGGATTTACTGGACCCCCAAAGGCACCCCAAATCCGCGCGTGGCCTTCATCGCCACCCATTACAATGTCGACTTCAGCGAACACTATTTCGCCGCGTATCTCGCCTCTCGGGGGTATGGTTTCCTCGGCTGGAATACACGCTATCGCGGTGCCGAGGACATGTTCCTTCTGGAACATGCGCTGGTGGACATCAGTGTGGGGGTCAAATGGCTGCGCGAGGTGGCAGGCGTCGAGACAGTTGTGCTCTTTGGAAACTCCGGCGGCGGTTCGCTGATGGCGGCCTATCAGGCTGAGGCAACCCGCTCCACGCTCTCCGGAAAACTGAAAGGTGCCGGCGCTGAACGCCTGGCCGCTCTGCCACCGGCTGATTTCTATGTTTCCAGCAACGCCCATATCGGCCGCCCGGAAGTGATGACTGACTGGATGGATGCTTCAGTGACGGATGAATGGGACCCCGTCGCCACGGACTCGTCGCTGGATCCGTTCAATCCTGACAATGGCCCGCCCTATTCGCCTGAATTTGTCACCCGTTACCGCGCCGCCCAGCGCGCCCGCAACCAGCGCATCACCGATTGGGTGAAGGCTGAGCTTGCCCGTCTTAATGCTGCCGGAATTCCAGACCGTATCTTCCCGCTCTTCCGTATGTGGGGCGACTTGCGCTGCATGGACCCCTCCCTGGATCCCTCCGACCGCAAACCGCGCTGGTGTTATCGTGGCGATCCCGTCATTGCCAACAGAAGCCCGAGTATTGGCCGCGCGTCGATGCTGACCAGCTGGCTTTCCATGTGGTCGCTGGAAACTTCGGATTGCCAGGGAGAGCCGCACCTTAAAAAGCTGACAGTGCCTTCTCTGGTTATTCAGGGTACGGCGGATACCGGTGTTTTTCCGAGTGATGCGGCCCGTATTCACAACGCCATCGGCGCGTCCGACAAGCAGTTGCAGATGCTTCCCGGTGCGCATTATTTCGAGGAATCTGCGCAGCATCGGCATGACGCAGCCGATGTTGTTTCAAGCTGGCTTCAGGCGCGGATCTAAGCATGGGCACAAAGCCTCAGAGTATCGCCATCGTCGGCGGCGGCGCCATGGGATCGGTTTTTGCCGGCCTTTTCGCTGCTGCTGGCCATCAGCCGGTGGTTATAAGCCGTCCGGGGGCGCACATTGAGGCCATCGCTGCCAGTGGCCTGCGTCTGGAGGGGGCGAGTGGTGACCGGACAGTTCAGGTGCGGGCGCTCACGGCGCCGCCCAATGAGGTGTTCGATCTCATTATTCTGGCTATGAAGGCTACCCAGGTAGCTGGCGCTCTCCAGGGGCTGGCCCCAATGGCCGGCCCCCAAACTGTTATCCTTACGATGCAGAACGGGCTGGGCGCTGCAGATATGGTGGCGGAATTCTTCGGGGAAGAGAGGGTGGCCGTAGGGATTGCAGCAGGCTTTGGCGCGTCGGTAGTATCGCCCGGCCATGCGCGCCACGCCGGAATGGGGGCCATTCAGATCGGGGCCTATGGGAGCCTTCCTGCAGACCGGATTTCCGAGATTGCAGAGCTCTGGCGCAGCGCGGGGTTCAATGCCGAAGCGGCTGACGATATCGTCAGTATGCAGTGGGAAAAGCTGATCTGTAACGCTTCCTTCAGCGCGCCCTGTGCTATTTCCGGGCTTACGGTTGGTGAGGCGCTGGCGGATCCGGCTCTGGGTGAGGTTTGTATTGCTGCTGGCCTTGAGGCTTGGGAAATTGCGCGCGCCGCCGGTGTGGCGCTCAAGGTAAGTGATCCCGAGGCCTATATTCGTGCCTTTGCCCAGCGTGTCGCCGCAGCAAAGCCATCCCTGTTGCAGGATTTGGAGTCGGGCCGCCAGACAGAAGTTGACTATATCAACGGCGCCGTTCCCCGTGAGGCGGCCAGGATCGGCCTTGCGGCGCCGGTGAATGCCGTGTTGACGGCGCTGGTGAAATCCTTCGAAGGCCGCCGAGGCGGCGCCTGATTAGCGTCTTTCAGCCCGAGATCTGATCAATATAGGGACGAAGTTCCGGCTTGGCCTCCAACCCAAACCCAGGCTGCTGGGGTACTTCGATCATTCCCTCCGTGATGGGAAGACCGGGCAGGTAGCCTCCGAAAGGCTGGAACACCGCTGGATACGCCTCGCAGCCGCCAAGGTTCAGCCCGGCGACTATGTGCAGGTTCAGCAGGTGCCCGCCATGCGGAAAGGCCATCGTCCGGCTGAAGCCGGAGGCCTCCATCAGGGCAATCATCCCGGCATATTCGGTCAGCCCATAGCTGAGGCCGGCATCCATTTGGAAAATATCGATGCCGGGCCGCATGCCGCCATGGCGCAAAAGATTACGCACATCCGGAATGGAAAACAGGTTTTCGCCCGTAGCCACGGGCCCCTGATAGGCGTCAATCACTTGTCGGTTGAGATCATAGTCCAGTGGATCTCCCGCCTCCTCATACCAGCGCAGCTGATAGGGCTTCAGCCGTTCGCCCAGAGAGATCGCGTCTTCAAGGCCAAACCGCCCATTGGCATCGACGCTAATACGCCTTCCGGAACCTGCCTGCTCTACGGCTGTTTCGAGCCGGGCGATATCTTCCTTTAACGGAACACCGCCTACTTTCATCTTGAACTGCGTAAAGCCCATATCCTGATAAGCTTTCAGTTCGTCGCGCAGCCTGTCTGCGCCGCCCTCGGGATAATAATAACCGCCAGCTGCATATACGCTGACCTTGTCGGCCTGTGTCCTTCCAAACGCCTTTGCGATGGTATTGGCTGCCGGTTGATCCTCAAGCTTGGCGAGGAGATCCCAGGCGGCGAGTTCAATTGCCGCAATCGCAGAGGCCCTGTCTCCGTGGCCGCCCGGCTTCTCATCTTTCATGAGAACTTTGGTTAGCGCCGCCGGAGAGAGGCATCCATCTAGGCCGAGATATGTCTCAGCCGGGGCAGAGGCAGCGCGCGGAATGAGCCGCTCCCGGATGATCCCGGATTGCGCAAAGCGGCCTATGGAATTGAACGCAAAGCCTGTTACCGGCCGACCGTGACGCATGACATCGCTGACCACCGCAACCAGTGACACCGTATGCCGGGAGAAGTCCACCACAGCATTGGCGATATTGCCCGACAGGCGCACCGGCATTTCCCGGATTTCTACGATCTTCATATGGCTCCCCCGGCATCGGCGCGAACAAGGCTTGTATGGGTCAAAATAAGTAGCTAGCTAAGTAATATATGTCCATGCTTCTTCTTTGAGATAATGCGCGGGAGGGTAAAATGTCGGCCGTGAGAATACTTGTTTTGGCGGGGAGTGGGCGGGACGGCTCGTTCAACCAGCGGCTGGCTGACTGCGCCGCCACGCTCGCCAGCGCGCAGGGCGCAGAGGTCACTTCCATCCGGCTGGAAGATTTTGACCTCCCGATATATTCCCACAGGCTGGAGACAACGGCTTTCCCCGAAAGCGCCCGCCGCCTGAAGGCTCTCTTCGTTGAGCAGGACGCAATCCTGATTGCATCGCCGGAGTATAACGGATCGGTCAGTGGGCTACTCAAGAATGCCATAGACTGGGCCTCTCGGCCAACCGATGGGGAGGGGCCGCTCGCGCTCAGCGCGTTCCGGGGCAAGGTTGCGGGCATTCTGTCTGCCTCTCCGGGTCCGTATGGCGGCCTGCGGGGACTGATGCATCTGCGTCAGATCCTCGGTACGGTCCAGATGCTCGTTGTTCCGGAGCAGGCGGCCGTGCCCTTCGCAGATCGCGCTTTCGACGGCGCGGCGCTGACCGATCCGGTTGCGGCCCAGGTTCTGCCATTGCTGGTGCAGCGCGTCATCAAGACTGCAGGATCGCTCAAATGACGAACAAGGTGTCTCCCTCCACCCTTTCTGACGCCCGTTTCCGCCTGCCACCGGGCTACGCGCCGTTCATGACATCCTTGCTTCTCTCAATTTTCATGTGCGCGTTCGTTTCCTTGGTTTCCACGATAAAAAGCGAGGGCATCACGTCAGGTCTTCTCGGCGCCTGGCTCAGTGCCTGGCTGATCAGCTGGCTGCTTGCCTTTCCGGTCGTCCTCGTCGTAATGCCCATCGTTCGCCGTCTCGTTCGTCTCATCTGCCGTCCGGTTTGACGGCTGCGGCGTGGCGCGAGGCCTGCCGGGATGATGTGAGTACGAACAATATGATTGAGATTGGACCGTTGGTTCTGGCCGCAGATCGCCTGATAGGTATCTTGCTGGTCTGGCTGTTTCTGGCGGGCGCGGGAGTTCTTGCGCGGCGTTCGGGAGACGATTTCGGGCGGCTCTCGTGGAGCGCGGTGATGATTGGTGTGTTGGCCGCGCGCCTGGCTTTCGTGGTCCAGAATATCCGGCCTACCTGGCGGAGCCCTGGTCAATCCTTGCCGTCTGGCAGGGTGGTTTCACCGCATGGGCCGGGGTTCTGGCCGCAGCCGGCGTGATATTGGTTGGAGGCAAGGGGCGGCGCTCCGCCGTTGTTCTGGCCGCAGGCGCGGGTCTTCTTTTCGCGGTCTTCCAGGCAGCGAGCTTTGCGCTGGAGACGCGCGAAAAGACGCCCTTTCCGATGGATGTGCAAATCGAAACGCTTGAGCAAACACCGTTGCAACTCGAAAGCCTGGCGGGAAGGCCCTTCGTGGTGAACCTCTGGGCCAGTTGGTGTGGACCCTGCCGGAGGGAAATGCCAATGCTTGTTGAGGTTGCTGAAGGATCAGCAGTCCCGGTATTGCTCATCAATCAGGGCGAGGACTCATCTGTCATTCGCAAATTCCTGGAGAGGGAGGGCATCCAGTCCGGCATGATCCTGCTCGATCCTGATCAATCGCTCTCTGCTGCTGTTGGATCACGGGCCTTGCCGGCAACTCTTTTTGTCGGCGCCGATGGAATGATCTATAAAACCCATGTGGGCGAGATATCCAGAGCGGCGCTGATGAACGGCATCCGGGAAATCGAAAGCGCGCTTAAGTGAACTGGTGATCAGGGCTGTTTCCCGTCTGCCCAGGAAAGGCGGACATAGAGCAGCCCCCCGTCAGTATCATAAGGGGCATTGCGGGAGTATATCAGCCCCTTTGATTTCTGCAGGCCGGCTTCATCCGGATAGGTGTTGAACAGATTTTCCGCGCCGATGCGTAGACGCCACTGATCAGTGAGCGCGTAGCTGATTGCAATATCGGCAAATGCCTTCGCCCCGAACCTCTGCAGGCTGAGATTTTCGTCATCGGCATAGTCGGACCAGGCTCCGCTCAACCGCACCCGCCCTTCCAGCCGCCAAGGGCCGTGGTCAAAGCTGGCGGTTGTCTGAGCCGAATGAGCCGGCAGGAACTCCTCAAACCGGCGCAGCCGAACGGGATTGTCCTGGAGAGATCCATTCAGAACCTTGATCGTATTGTAGGTATAGGAGGCCTTGATGGAAACTTCGCCGTTCGAAACGGAATGGCTGAACTGCGCCATCAGATCCAGCCCTTGCGTCCGGGTCCGGAAGTCATTCTGGAAAAACGTAACTTCAGTTATGCTTTCTCCGCCCGGCACGCCCAGGGCCGTCAGTCGCGCGCGCTCAACCGGGGTAAGAGCGTAGATGTCAGACAGAGTGAACCGATCATCGATCTCAATCTGGTAAGCATCCAGAGACAGGAACAGTTTGTCGGCCGGAGAGAAGATGATGCCTGCTGACAGATTTTCCGACATTTCCGGACGCAAAGGCGCGATAGATACATCCGGACGTGCGTTCAAAATGGCCGCCACTGGACCGGTTGGCGAGAACCGGCCCTGAGTGAACACATCGAGCGTCAGCGCGCTGACCCCCTGCGAGGTGCGTTCCCCAAATATCTGGCCGGGCGTTGGCGGGCGGAAGCCGGTTGAGACCGTGGCGCGCAAGGCCGCGCCGTTCCCCAGCGCAT
The DNA here is from genome assembly GCF_000685315.1 of Hyphomonas polymorpha PS728. GTDB lineage: Bacteria > Pseudomonadota > Alphaproteobacteria > Caulobacterales > Hyphomonadaceae > Hyphomonas > Hyphomonas polymorpha. The sequence continues at coordinate 9,036 of NZ_ARYM01000032.1, read as the reverse complement.
AGCGCGCCGAAACCTTGCCGGTGATGGCCTCGCCAAAGCCGGAATAATCTTCATAGCGGGCGGCCATTCCCAGTTTCAGGCGCGGGGTAAGGTTCGATTCAAAGTCGGCATAGACAGCATGGCTTTCCTGATCGAAATCTCCCGCCTGAAGCGGCGTATAGCCGGGAAAGCCGTTGGAGCCGGAAGTAAGCCCATCCACCGCGCCGGCGCCAATGGCATAAGATGCAGGATCACCGGCGCGGATAGTATAGATTTCGCGGCGATACTCCGTGCCATAGGCAAGGGATAAAGGGAGGCTCCAGGCAAGGCTCTGACGCAGATCGGCATTCACCGTATACTCTGTCTGCTGAAGGCTTCCGGTGTTGAATGCGGTGGGGCTTTCCGGCCCCATGGACGCATTGATTGTGTCGAAGAGGAAATAATCGATACGGTTACGCCCGAAGCCGGCGCTGATATCGAAATCCAGACGATCACCCGCATTGCGATAGCCAGAGAGAAGGGCGCCGTCCCTGTAGTCCTGCCCGAACTGCGGGGTAAAACCGTTGGGATACACGTCGGCCAGACTGAAATCTTCGAAGGCATCTGTGGGGCCGTAAAGGCTGGCAGTTTCCGGGTGGCGCCAGTTGAAATCTGAAAGGCCGGCCCCCTGATTATAGCTCCCTTGCGCGTAAATCTCGCCGCCATTGTCCCGGACGTAGGCAAAATTCATCAAACTGCGGATGTCTTCCCGTTCCGGCTGTCCCCAGCGCTGGACGGGATTGCGCAATGCGACTTCCGGATGCTCCTGCTGCCAGGCCAGGGCATCTTCTCTCTGGCGGGCGCGAGACGTTGGGGCGGCGTGGCTATACTCGCCGGTGATCCGCCACCGGGCACGATGCATCTCCGCGCCCCAGGCAATTCCCAGGCGATATTGCTCCCCATCACCATCCTGATACTGACTATGCTGTGTGAAGATATCAATTCCGGCTTCGTCGCGAGTGATGATATTGATAATCCCGGCAATGGCATCTGCGCCATACTGAGCGGAGGCGCCATCCTTGAGGATTTCGATGCGCTGGATCGCGCCGGCGGGAATCTGTGCCAGATCCGGCGCCTGCGCTCCCTCTGGCCCAAGCAAAGCGGATTTGTGGCGCCGTTTTCCATTGATGAGGACGAGCGTGTGGTCCGGCGCAAGATTACGCAGCCGCGAGGGGCGCACATAAACATTGCCATCGCTGAGCGGCAGGCGCTGGGCAGTAAACGAGGGCACGAGGTGCGCGAGGATGTCGATCACATCGTCGGAAGCAGGCGCCATGATCTCCTGCCCGGGAAGAACTTCGATTGGAGCCATGCTCTCGCTGAACAGCGGGAGGGTGCGCGATCCTGTTACCACGACAGGGTCAAATATCCGCAAGCTGTCCTGCAGGGGTGGCAGTCTGAGGGGCGCAACCGGTTTGGTCGTCAGCGGGGCAGAGCGGGCAGTGGCCGGGGCATCTGCCTCTATCACCCATACGCCTTTGGTACGGGACTTGTAGCGCAGCCCCGAGCCTTCCAGAAGGAGGGTGAGCGCTTCCTCCACATCGCCAGCCCCGGCGATCCGGGGCGCCTGCCGCGCGCTCAGGTCTGGCGCATTGGCGATGATCACAAAGCCGGTCTCGGCTGCGAGTTGGTTGAGAGCGTCCGCCAACGGTTGGGCATCGACATTGATACCGCCGGGAGCCGCCAAGGCAGGCCCGGCAGCCAAGCAACTCAATGCGAAAGCCGCCAGGCTGCGGGGCATCGTCCTCTCCGGCGGCTGCGCCGCACGCTTCACGCTGCTTTCAAGCGGTCAGCCATGACAGCAGAATGACAATGGCAGGCCATGGCTGCATTTGCCCCCAGAGTGACGCCGGGCTGCAACACCTCCGCCGGCTCAGGTCAGGACCGGAAAGCCTCGGCGGTTTCCACCAGCGCGGCGGCAAGGCGGGTGCAATCGTCAGCGGAGTTATAAAGAGCCGGAGTGATGCGCACACAGGCTCCGCGCGCCAGGCCGGTGCGGTGCGTGGTAAAAATGCCGTGCCGGTCAATCAGATGCTCGACGATTGCCTGGTTCGCGCGTGCGCCGGCATGTCCCGCCAATCGGAAGGAAGTGATCCCCGCATGCACGCGCGGATCATCTGCGGTCAGGATGTCCAGTCCGGGAATGGTGCGAACTTCCCGCACCCACAGGTTCCGCAAATGGGCCAGGCGAGCTGCCTTGTTTTCCGGCCCGATCTCCAGATGGAAATCCAGAGCGTCGCCAAGAGTAAGGAAGGTGGCAAAGTTTGTCGTGCCGGTATGAACGCGGTTCTGGATGCCGCCTACACCTTCAGGCAATTCAGAAATGTCCGGTGATATGGCCTCAAGCCGGCTGCGCCGGATGTACATCAGCCCGGCGCCTAGCGGCGCGCCCATCCATTTGTGCAGGTTGAACCCGGCAAAATCGGCGCCAAGGTCATCGACCGTAAAGGTGGTCTGGCCCCAGGAATGAGCGGCATCGACGATGCAATCGACCCCGCGCTCCCGCGCCAGAGCCGTAATCTCCCTGACCGGAACCCTCAGCCCGTTCCGATGGCTGATATGCGTGAGCAGGAGAAGCTTCACATCCGGGTTTGCATCAAGCGCGGCTTCATAGAAATCGAGGATTTCATCAAATTCTGCGGGCTCCGGGGCCTCCAGACGCACGACGCGGCACTGATTGCGCAACGCCAGAGTTTCCATCGCGGTCTGGATGGAGTCGTAGTCGATGTCGGCATACATCACCGCGTCGCCTGGCTTCAGCCCGTTATAGCCGCGCAGGATGGCCTGCAGCGCTTCGGTGGCCCCGCGGGTAAAAACGATCTCGTCTTCGCCGGCGCCAAGAAAAGCGGCCAGGCGGGCGCGAATGGGTTCGATGTCCTTGTAGAACTGGCGGCGCGCATACCAGGAGTTCTGCCGGTTCACATAGTCTGTGTGGCGTTTGAAAGCCTCCAGCACGGGGCGTGCCATCAGGCCCCAATATCCGTTCTCGAAATTGGTGACCTCACTGGTCACTTCATACTGAGCCGCAATTCTGGCCCAATAGGCCTCGTCTTCTGGGCGAACTGGTGAGGTTTCCCGCGGGAGGGTGGCCCCAGTTCCGGAAACGGCCCCAAGGGCAGCCGCGCCAGCGGCTGCCCCCTTCAGGACCATGCGTCGTGTGATCGTCATGGTATCAGATTACCTCAGAAGCGGATGTCGGTCCGGATGTAGTATTGCCCGCCATCGGTATCATAGGGCGCGTTACGGGAGTAGATAAGCCCGCGATTTGCCTGATAGGTGGCTTCGTCCGGATAGGAGTCGAACAGGTTTTCAGCACCGATCCGGACACTGACGGCATCCGTCACCTTCCAGGTGGCACCGATATCCATCAGCACCATCGAGCCGAAGTCCTGATAGACAACACCGTTGGCGTTGTCCGAGAAGTCCCGCCACTCGCCATAATAGCGCAGACGTCCAAACACTTCCCAATTACCCAGCGAGTAGGTGGCCTGAACATTGCCGGTGCTGCCGGGAATGCCTTTTTCGAAGCGGGCGGCTGTGTCCGGATTGGTGGCAAGGCTGCCGGCACGCACTTCTGTTTTGTTGTAATTGTAGGCGCCGGTCAGGTTGAGGTTGCCAGGCCCCACGTCACGGCCCCAGGAAAGAACAAGGTCCAAGCCTTGGGTGCGGGTGTCAAAGTCGTTCTGATAGAAGAAAGCCGAAGTGATGCTTTCGCCGCTGGGCACACCCAGGGCCACCAGCTGCGCACGCTCTTCAGCGGTCAGACGGTAGGTGGCAGAGGTGCCGAGGCGGTTGTCCACGTCGATCTGGTAGGCATCAAGCGTGGCCGTCAGACCAAAGCCCGAATTCCAGGCAAGACCCAGCGACACGTTCTGGGACTCTTCAGGTTCCAGCGGATTGATCGTAACACCCGGACGCGCGCTGATGATCTCGGCAACCGGACCCTGCGGGCTGTAGCGGCCATTGGTGAACACGTTAAGCGTGGTCGTGTCGAGACCTTGTGTGATCCGCTCACTGAACAGCTGCGCAGGCGTGGGCGCGCGGAAGCCCGTAGAGGCCGTAGCGCGCAGAGCAAGGCCATCGGCCAATTCAAAGCGGGTCGACAGCTTGCCGTCGATGTTGTCGCCGAAGACCGAGAAATCTTCGTAACGCAGCGCAGCGCCCACCGTCCAGCGGCTGGTGACTGGGGCTTCAAGATCGACATACGCAGCATAGCTTTCCTGATCCCAGTTGCCAGCTTGGGCCGGGCTGAATCCCGGAAAGCCGTTGGAGCCCGAAGGGAAACCTTCTGCAGCCAGCGGACCGACAGCATAGGAGGCATATTCGCCGGCCGAGATTTCATACTTCTCCAAGCGCCGCTCGGCGCCAAAGGCGATGTTGAGATCATCTGCCAGGAAGCCAAGCGCCACCGGATAAACGAAATCGGCGTTCAGGTTGAACTCGGTTTGACGCAGATTGCCGATGTCAAAGCTGGTGGGGCTTGCCGAGCCGAGCGATGCGTTGATCGACTCATACATGAAGTAGTCAATGTCGTTCAGGCCATAGCTGGCGCTGAAGTCGTAGGAGAAGCCTTCCGCATTGGTGCTGCGATAACCGCCGGTCAGCGAGAAATCTTCGTCGTCCTGGCCAAATTTCGGGGTGAAGCCCGCCGGGAAAATCTCGGTGAGATCATAATTGGGATCCACCGTACTGTTGCCATAAGTGTTGGTGGTCAGCGGGTTGCGCCAGTTGAAATCCGACACGCCTGAACCCCAGCCATGGGTGCCGAAAACATAAAGCTCGCTCGCGTCAAACTGATAAGCGCCATTCATGGCAAAGCGGAATGCCTGACGCTCTGCCTGGCCCCAGTTCTGAACCGGGTTTGGAACTTTCAGGTCAGGAAACTGCGCCTGCAGCTGCTCCGCATCCGGACGTTGACGGCTGCGAGAGGTGGGCTGCGCATCTGTATATTCGCCGGAGAGGTTGAAGTAGCCGCGGTCAAACGCAAAGCCCTGCTGAGCGCCCAGGCGATATTGTTCGCCATCGCCTTTGTAATACTGGCCAGCCTGAGCAAAGACGCGGGTGCCCGGCTTGTCTTCCAGAATGATGTTGATCACGCCAGCAATGGCATCAGAGCCATACTGTGCCGATGCGCCATCGCGCAACACCTCGATGCGTTTGATCGCGTAGGACGGGATCTGCGCCAGGTCGGCTGCCTGCGCGCCGTTGGAGCCGAGCAGAGCGGAGCGGTGAAAGCGTTTGCCATTCACAAGCACCAGCGTGTGGTCTGCCGAGAGGGCGCGGAGAGAGGCCGGGCGCACAAATACCTGGCCATCGGCCATCGGAAGACGCTTCACATTGAAAGATGGCACGAGCTGAGCCAGCGTATCCATCACCTCGTCCGAGACGGTGAGATTGATCGCATCGCCCGAGATCACATCCACCGGCGCAAGGCTGTCAAACGCCGTACGCGGCGCGCCGCGCGTACCGGTCACGATCACGGCATCCTGGACATAGGCTTCGGTTGGCTGAGCCGTTTCATCAGCCTCCTGCGCAAGGGCGGGCAGGGCGCAGCCAAGCGCAATGCCAGATGTCACCAGCAAAAGGGCCGCGCGAAGAGAAAACGTGTTGGTCATCGGGTTCCCCGGAAAAAGACTTGAGAGACCCCGGCCATTCGGGCCAGAGATCCGTCCGCACAAAAGGTGTGGACGCCGGGAAGACAGATGAGGGAGGCGGGAATTTCAGGCCGGAGCCAAACTTCACAAAAGGTTCACCGCTTTCACGGAACCGTCATCTTCAGGGTTATTCGGACACGGAATAAATATGAATTTCCGATGACGTATAGTTGATGTCGAGCGGATAGGCTTCGTCGAGCCCCGCAAGCATGATCTCGATCTGGTTGACCGAAAAGCTCATGGTGAGGCGCAGATCGCCAAGGGTTTGATCCGCAAGCGTGATCGGCCGCGCGCTGTAGCGGTTCACATCGTCGATTATGTCGCCAAGGCGCGCGTCCACATAATAGAGTTGGCCGCGGCGCCATGCTGCGGACCGGGCCGCATCAAAGGTCGCGCTTGCGTCAAAACCCTTGCCGGTGCGGTAGGTAACCTGAAGTCCACCCGTAAGGGAGACAGCCGGGAGCCCCTGCACCCCGGTAACCGCCACATGCCCCTCTTCGACACTGATGATGGTTTCAGCCGGGCGCCGGCGTATATCGAACTGCGTGCCCAGAACCTTGACCTGAACATCGCCCGCGCGAACGTCCAGCGGGCGTTCCGGTGCCCGGGCGATGTCGAAATAGGCGTTACCCTCCACCAGGGTGAGCGAGCGCTGATCGCGCGTGAAGCGCCCCTTGACCTCCGAGCCGGCGTCCAGGGTCAGCCGGCTTCCATCCGAAAGATCGAAGGTCCGGATCTCGCCGATTGCGGTGGCAAGGTAGATGTCTTCGGAGGGGGCCGTCTGCATCAGTGGGGCAACAAAGATAAGGGCAACGCCGCAGGCTGCAGCTGCCAATAGACCGGCGACCAAGCGCCGGCGTTGGCGCGAGGGCGCAGCCGGCCGTCCCGCACGGGGGACGGCTATCCTTGCCGGGGCTGAAAGAATATCTTCAACGCCCTCCACCTCAGCAATCGCCATCCAGCCAGCCCGCAGCCCTTCTAGCGCCCGGCGATGGTCCGGAGAGGCGGCCAGCCAAAGCTCCAGCTTTTTGTCTTTATCCGGAGTGTGCTCTGCCCCAAGCAGGTATGCCATCCAGGCGCACGCCTCTGCCTCCACCCCGGTGGGGGGCGGCGCAGTCTTATCCGGAGGAGGCAGTGCAGAAGTCATGGGGTACCGGAAATCTAGGGGCGGAGTGCCTGCTGAATGGTTTCCAGGGCGCGGGTAAGCTGACGGGAAATGTCAGCCTCACTCCAGCCGGTGGCGGCGCGGATCTGGGCATAGGTTTCACCATGAAACCGGCTGCGCAGGATGATTTCCCTTTGCTTGGGCGGCAGCGCCTTCAGAACATCGGCCAGCGCTATGATTGCCTGTTTCCCCATGAAGACAATTTCGGGAGAATTTTCTTCCAGCTCCGCGTCAGGAAATTGAGTTTTTTCCAATTCCGCATGGGCGCGGGCGCGCTTTTCCCGGCTGCGGGCATTCAGGGTCAGGTTGATGGCCGTCCGGAAGAGGAACGCGCGCGGAGACTGGATGCGGGAGAAGTCGTCCAGCCGGGCGATCTGTTCAAACGCCGCCTGCGCCATATCCTCCGGGTCCGGCGGGCCCGCGCCGTAGAGCTTGCGCAATCGGCCCACCAGTTCGCCGAAATGATTGCTGTAAAGATCCCTCAGGAAGGCATTGCGCATTGCGGCGCGCTCCCCGTCACTTCGCGGGGGCGAAGAAGCAGGCAGGGCTTCGCCGTTTGAAGCAGGGTCAGCTGAGGCGCCGGGGAGCATGCCCTGCGCCATCGGCTGTCTGATCGCGGCTGTCAAGCCGGGCGGGGCGACCGGTGGCGGCTAGCGCCTTCAGTGCGACAGAAGCAGCGGCAGCTTCACATCCCGAAGCATGCTGCGGGTCATGCCGCCGAACAGGGCCTGCTGCAGCCGCGCATGACGGTATCCGCCCAGAACGATCATGTCGGCATTCTTGTCCATGGCCACCTGCAGGATAACCTCATGCGCAGAACGCCCGAGGCTGCCTTCGTTGCGCAGCGTCACCTTGTGCCCGTGCCGGGCAAGATGCGCGGCAATGTCGAGGCCCGGCGCGTCCCCATGGTCCAGGCTTCCGGCCTTGGCGTCCACCGTCACCACGGTGATCTCGGCGCCCTCATCGGCCACCAACAACGCATCGTGCACCGCGCGGGCCGCCTCACGGCTCGCGTCCCAGCCAACCACAATCCGTTTGCCAACCGGGCCGGATTTCCACTCCACGGGCGCAACCATCACAGGCCGGCCGGACCCAAGCAGCGCCGCCTCGATCATCTGGGCGTGCGGCTGAAGAATGTCTTTCGCAGGTGCACGGATGATTGTGAGATCGGCATGCCGCGCAATGGTGGCGACCAGAGATTCCAGATTGGTCCCATAGGTCCGGTGGCGGCGCAGTTCGCAGCGCAGGTCTTTCTTGTCGAGAGTCTTCTGGAGGTCGGCCCAGAACCGGTCGATCAGTTCTTTGTCCTGATTGAGTTGCTCCACATAGGCCGCGCCCATGCCGAATTCGTTATAGAGGATCGGGGCCGGCATGATGCCGATGGCGGAGCAGGCGACATGCGCGCCCGTCTTGGCGGCCAGCGCCTGCGCAAGGTCCAGCGCGCCCGCGTCTTCCTGAGCGCTCGCAACGCAGATGGCAATGTCTTTCAGCTGCATGATGTCCGTCCTCCCTGGCAAACCATATCTTGGTCAAATAGATACATTGTAAGCGGCCGGCGCACCAAATCCGGTTCAGATCAGAAAAGAAATCCGGACAAGGATGACGCACCACCTGTCAGCCCAGTGAGCAACAAAAACCCCAAGGGTAGTATAAGTAGAATTACGGGTGCTGGCAGGCGGGCCGGAATCTCAAAGGTGCGGACGGTCTTGACGCCTCCCTGACAAGTATGATCCGAAGACTGACTTGCGGTGATCAGCTGGCAACTACTGGTCAGGCGGCGGTCCCCACATCACTCCTTGCTGTGGAAAGCCCAAGGGGGGCGAGCTGCGCTTCATGTTCCATGCCCGATGTCGTGATTTGAGAGAACGCTTCGGTTGCGCGCTGCAGCTAACGCAAGACCATCGGTGCAGGAGCTTCGAGAGGGGAGCACACAAACAGTGGCACATTGCTGGCCATTGAAGTTTAGCTAGCGGCTGATCCACAGGAAGATCGTTGCGAAGATGAGCGCAGCGATTGCCACAACCGAAGCTGCAAAGGTCAGTGTCCGCCAGGGTTGTAACCCCTGCAAATATGCAAATGAGTGCCCCAGTCGCGCCAGAACGAATAGTCCGAAGATGGGGATAGCAATGTACGCGGAACCACCCGCCACTACATAGATCAGACCCAAAAACAGAAAGTAAGCGTCCGGCCTGACCGACC
>NZ_ARYM01000031.1 GCF_000685315.1 Hyphomonas polymorpha PS728 | reverse complement strand
CACCTATGTCTCAGGTCGCTCACTTCCGCCAGATCGCCTGCAACTACTACAGGATGCGCGAGAGATCAGGAGACCGCCTTAACTCTGCCACGGAAATGCTCTATTTCCGTCCGAAAGAATTGGCCATTGATACCCGGTTTGAAGCTTTGCATTTTCAGACCCAAGGTGGCAGAACTCGGGTGGTTCGTTTCGTACGGGCGAGTGTGAGGGAGTATCAGACGTGACACCCAGAGACGCCGCTCGGCGTGCCATGGCTTTGACGCTCACGTTTGACATCGCCATGGCTGGCGTTGCCATGACGGCGGCCCATCTTGATACACATCTCAGCCATGAAGGCGGTGTGCCGTTCAATGTGCTCGGCTGGCTGCTTGGCACGGTCGCCTTCATGCTCGCAGCGGCGGCTGCGCTGGTGCTCGGCGGCATCCACCGGCAGGTGTGGCGCCATATGGGCGCGCCTGATGCCTGGCGCCTGGTGCAGATCATTGCCCTGACTGTTCTGTTCTACCTCCCCGTAATGGTAACCCTAAACGGTACCCTGACGTCGCCTGTGCCCACCCTGCTGCTGGGCATCGGTTTCTGGACCGTGGCCCTCTTCGGCGGACGGATGGTTGCGCGCTGGCGCTCGACCCAGCGCCCGATGCAGATTTTCCAGCAATTGCCGAAGGACGGCCAACCGATTCTGCTGCTCGGCAATCAGGACAGCTGGATCGAGGTCCTGCGCCGCCTTGAAGGGCGCACGTCCGATCAGGCCGTGCGCGTGCTGGGCCTGGTCGAGATGGACGCGCACGAGCCCGGACGCGCCGTGCGGGGCGTGCCCATCCTCGGCAGCCTCAAGGAACTCAACGACATCATCGAGATCATGGTGCTGCGCTATGGCGAAACGCCGTGGGTCGCGCTCACCGGCACGGCCCGGACACCCGAGGTCATGCTGCAGGTTCTCGAAGTCACCTCGCGGCACGGTGCGGAGATCATGGCGCTCGGCCATGACGCGGCCGCCCAGGTTCTGGAACCGCTGCGCCCGGCGGACCTTCTCGCCCGTCCCGAGCGCCATCTCGACATGCAGCCCGTGCGCGGGATCCTCACGGGCGCCCGGGTTCTGGTAACAGGCGGGGGCGGCTCCATCGGATCGGAACTCGTCCGTCAGGTGGCCCGCGAAGCGCCTGCCGAGCTGACGGTCATCGATTTCTCCGAATACAATCTCTACCAGATCGAGATGGAGCTGAAGCGCAACTGGCCGCTGCTGAAGATCAGCTGCCATCTCGGCGATATCCGCGACGAAGCCCGGATGCTCGATATCTTCATGACGGCCCGGCCTGATACGGTGATCCACGCGGCCGCGCTGAAACATGTGCCGCTGATGGAGCGCCATGCCTGCGAGGCCATCCTGACCAATGTGGCCGGCGCGCGCATCGCTGCCCAGTCAGCCGTTGCTGCCGGTGCCCATCGCTTCGTCTTCATCTCCACCGATAAGGCCGTTGACCCTGACAATGTGATGGGTGCCACCAAACGGCTCGCAGAGCTGTGCATTGGCCGCATCCTGGCTGATTCGAACGTGGCGGGCGCCATGGTCCGCTTCGGGAATGTTCTGGGCTCGTCGGGATCGGTTGTGCCCCTGTTCGAACGCCAGATCGCGCAGGGCGGCCCGGTCACCATCACCGATCCGGACGCAACCCGCTTCTTCATGACCATCGAGGAGGCCTCCGCCCTCGTGCTGCAGGCGGCCGCGCTGCAGAAAAATGCCGGCGAAGCTGGCCTCTATGTGCTCGACATGGGCGCCCCCATCCCTATCCGCCAGCTGGCCGAAACGATGATCCGCCTGAAGGGCAAGGTGCCCTATGTGGACGTCGCCATCGAAACCATGGGCCTGCGCGAGGGCGAAAAACTTCACGAAGAGCTGACCTATCCGCATGAAGCCCTGCTGGCGACGCCGATCAGCGGCGTTCAGCAGGTCTGTTACGAAGACACGCCCAACGAGCTTTTCAGCAAGCAGGTGCTGCAGCTGATCGAAACTGCCCGCAACCATCAGCCCGCCGAGGCCGTGCGCCTGCTGGGCGTGCTGGTGCCGGAATATGGCTCGGAACGCGCCGAACTTCTCTATCGCAAGCTGGCCTGATCCTCCCGCAAAAAAGGGGCGCCGTTGAAAGCGCCCCAGTCAAGAGAGTCGAGCTTGGTTTCAGGCCAGGCGGCCCTGCCTTCTCAGACATCCACCAGCGGCACGAAGCTGCCGAAAATCATGCGGCTCATATCTACGCCGGCCGTGTGCGGACCAAATTCTTCCATTCGCGGATCGGCCATGACCTTTTCCCACGCGGCATCGCGCGTGGCCTTGTCCTTCCAGTTGATCCAGGAAAAAACGACCGTTTCATCGGGCTTGCGCAGCACGGCCATGTGGAAGTCATTCACCTTGCCCTCCGGCAGGTTGTCGCCCCAGGCATCGACCACTGAAATGGCGCCATACTCCTTGAACAGAGCCGCCATCTTCTCGGACGCCGCCGTATAGGCTTCGCGCTTGTCGGCCTGAACCGGCATCACCGTGCCGTCTATATAGCCGGTCTTCGCGGTCGGGTCGCCCACGATCGTCTGGAACCCGCCAATGATCATCCGCTTGCCGTCAAACGGCATTTCGGGAAATTCCTTGCCTTCCATATCGGCCATCATCTGCCGTTCGGCCTCGTCGCTGGTCTTCTTGTCCGGCCATACGACCCAGGAGAAAAGCGATGTTTCGTCTTCCTTGCGCATCACGGCAGAGTTGATCGAATTGATCTTGCCATCGGGCACTTGATCGCCCCAGCCTTCCACCATGTTCAGGGCTCCATAGCCCTTGAACATCGGCCAGGCCTCTTCGGCCTGCTTGCGATAAGCTTCCTTGTTCGCCGTCGGCGCCGCCAGCAGAAATCCACTTACATAGGTCATTGCACTTACTCCTTATTGCATCCCGTCCATCGCCGCCTTTGCGGCCGCTTGCATTTCCTCGGGCGATTTCGGCGGCCAGATGGGTGTGGCAATCGACCAGTGATGGCCGAAGGGGTCTTCCACAACGCCGTAGCGGTCTCCCCAGAACTGGTCTTCCACCGGCATCACGATCTTCGCGCCTGCCTTCACGGCGCGGGTGGCCACGGCATCCACATCGTCCACCATCAGATGGATGACCACCGCCGTACCGCCATAATGCTTCGGCGAATGCCCGCCCATCTCCGGATACGCATCATTCAGCATGATCATGCAGCCATTCAGGCGGATCGCGGCATGCAGCAGGCGCCCGTCCGGCCCCGGCAGGCGCATCATCTCCTCGGCGCCAAAGGCAGCCTTGTAGAACTCGATCGCCTCTCCGGCCCGCTCGCAGGTAAGGTGCGGGGTTACAAGGCCGATGCCCATTTCAGCGGCAATTTCGGCTACTGGTTTTCTCGCCGTCATGGCAGTCCTCCTTTATCCGTATAAAGCTATTTGGCTCCAGCCTTGTGCGCGGCCACCAGCGCGTTGGCGTGCCCATGGCCGAGGCCATGCTCCGCTTTCAGGGCCGCCACGATGTCCATATGTTTGGCGCCCGCCATGCCATCTATGATGCCCATCCAGTGGCTCACAGGCTTGCCATACGTCTTCTCGATAGAGGGGAAATAAGACGCCGGGCCCTTCACCTTGTTCTCGCTCATTGCACGCCCTCCCCGGCAAACGCCGCCTTGATCCCGGCAATGTCGATCTTGCGCATCTGCATCATCGCCTGCTGCGCGCGCCGGCCTGCTTCCTGGTCTGCGTCACAGATCAGCTTCGGCAGGATTTCCGGCACGATCTGCCAGGCCACGCCATATTTGTCCTCCAGCCAGCCGCACATGCTCTCCTGCCCGCCGCCTTCCAGCAGCGCGGCCCACAGGCGGTCGGTCTCTGCCTGATCTTTCGTCAGCACAGAGATGGAAGCGGCCGGTGTCAGCTTGTACATGGGCCCGCCCGTCAGGATCATCATCGGCGCGCCGGCCAGGGTGAACTCCACCACCATCGGGTCGGCCGGATTGCCATGCTCGAACACGCCGTCAATCCGGCTGTCCGGCAGCAGCGACACATAAAACTCTGCCGCTTTCACCCCGCCCGCCTGAAACCAGAGACAGGTGCGTACTTTCTTTTCCAATCCGTTCATTTCGGGCCCTTTCTAGCTTGCGGGATCAAAGGCAAATTCGCGCAGTTCCTGCGCACACCGGCAGGCCACGGCGATCTTCCTCGCCCATTCCACAGCCTGTTCTCGCGTTGCCACTTCAAGCACCGTGAAACCGCCCTTCAGACGGCTCCCGGCATAAATCTCTGGAGACACCGCTCCATCCGCGAACACGCGCACAGGCTCAACTTCCTCATTGATCCCGCCACCGAAGACATAGACCCCCGCCGCCTTGGCTTCCTCAATCACCGCATGCGACTCGGCCACGACAGCCGGAAAGTCTTCCGCCGTCACAACCATCGCCTCGCTCGGAAAGGAAATCAGATATTTGGTCATCCGCTGCCCTGCCTGCTCAGAATCCCGCCGGGACTTCGGCCCCCGCAAACACGCTCAATTGCGCCTCCAGCGCCCGCTTGAAGGCCGGCCGCGACACGCATCGCTCGCAATAGGCTGCCAGATCAGGAAAGCGGTCAAATCCGCCATCGCGCTCAATCTCGCGCAGCACGCTGGCCATCAGAAGGTCAGCAGCGGTGAAACGCTCCGCCTCCAGATAATTCCGCCCCTTCAGCCAGCGGGAAAGCTGTTTCAGGCGCGCATCCATCATCGCCCGCGCGCTTTCCAGATAGCCTGCCGCCCAAGGCGCCTCACCATGGAACAGCCGCGTGCCCATCACATTCGCCACGGACGGCTCGACGGAATTGAGCGCCGCGAAGGCCCAGCTCATCACCCGCGCCCGCGCCGCCACATCCTCCGGCATCAGCGTCGGCGCCCCTTCGGCAATGTGCAGCACGATCGCGCCAGATTCAGCCAGCTCGGCCCGATCATCCCGGTAAACCGGCACCTGCGCAAAGGGCTGGCGCGCCAGATGGTCCGGCATGAGTTTCTGCTGATGGTCGATCAGGCGCTCCGTATACGGCAATCCCGCCTCTTCAAGTGCCCAGCGCACGCGCAGATCCTTCACGAACCCCTGCGCAAAATCCGGCACCCATGTATAAGCGGTCACTTCCCGCATCCTGTCCTCCATCATCCCATTGGCGGCGCGAGGCGCCTGCCTGTCTGCTTCCCGGCCTTCCACCGGAAGCTGATGCGCGTTTTTCATTGACAAATACGTTGATGTCAACATATTACTTTTGTCATGAAAAAGACACTGCCTTTCGAGACCACGCTTGAGGTTTACAATCGCTGCCTCTGCTTTGGCATGCACCGGGCCGCGCGCACGCTGGCGCGGCGTTTCGATGCCGCCTTCGCCCCGCTCGGCATCAGCCATGGGCAGTATTCGCTGATGGTGTCGCTCAACCGGCCAGAGCCCCCGCGCCTGGGCGAAACCGCCGCCTTCCTGGCGATGGACCGCACGACGCTGACGGCTAATCTGAAACCGCTGGAGCGGCTCGGCTATGTCGAAATTGTTCCGGATAAGGAAGATAAACGCTCCCGCCGCCTGATCCTCACGGAAGCTGGCCGCAAACTCCTCGCCGCCGCCGTCCCCATCTGGCGCAAGACGCATGACGAGGTGGACACTTTCCTCTCCAGCAGCCCCAACACGCTGCGTACCCAGCTGATGGAAGTGGCGGCCAGCTACTGATCCTCCCCGTCATCCCGGCCAAGGCCGCGCAGCGGCCGCAGAGCCGGGACCTTCTCAAGGATCGCAGAGCCCCTCACCCCGGCCTCGGATCGGCCCTGCGGGCCGTCCGGAATGACATTGGGGAATGAAACCTTATCCGCCCGCCTGTCCCGCCAATCCGGTATGCATGGCGCATCCCCTGATGACATCCTCCGCGCATCATCCTAAATGCTCATCATGAGCAATAATCTCCGCCTCCTCGCCGCCCAGCTCAACCCCGTTGTGGGGGATATTCAGGGCAATCTTGCCCTTGCCCGCCAGGCTCATGCGCAGGCCCGCCAGCAGGGCGCGCATCTGCTGGTGCTGAGCGAGCATTTCCTGCTCGGCTACCCCGCCGAAGACCTGGTGCTGAAACCTGTGGCGGTAGATCTGTCCATGGAGGCCGTCACGGCCCTGGCGGCGGACACGCAGGACGGCCCGGCCATCCTCATCGGCACGCCCTGGCGCGAGCAGGGCAAGCTGCACAATTCCGCCTGCTATCTGGAAGGCGGCGCCCTCAAGGCGCGCTATGACAAGCGGGAGTTGCCCAATTACGGCGTGTTCGACGAGAAGCGCCATTACCAGCCCGGCGATGGCCCGCCGCTGATCATCACGCTGCAGGGTGTGCGCATCGGCGTGGCCATCTGCGAGGACATCTGGTTCGAAAACGTGCCCCGCGCCACCCATGCCGCCGGCGCCGACCTTCTGGTCGTGCCCAACGCCTCGCCCTGGCGCCGCGCCATCCAGGCCGAGCGCGCCGCCGCGTTCGACCGGTGGTCAGACCTCAGCCTGCCCTACCTCTTCGTCAACCAGATGGGCGGGCAGGACGAGCTTGTCTTCGACGGCGCCTCCTATGCGACGAACTCCACCCATGGCGCCCGCTGCGGCCTCATCGGCCAGTTCGAAACCGGCACGGCGCTGGTAGAGTTTGATCCGTCCACGAAACAGTTCGTGGGCCTCGGCAAGGGCTGCGCGGCAGACCTTGAAGGCTGGCACGCCGAATACCGCGCCGCCATGCAGGGGCTGGGCGATTATGTCCGCAAGAACAAGTTTCCCGGCGTCGTGCTCGGCATGTCGGGCGGCATCGACAGCGCCATCACCGCCGCCATCGCCGCCGATGCTCTGGGCCCGGACAAGGTCTGGTGCGTGATGATGCCGTCGAAATATACCAGTGAGCACAGCCTGGAAGACGCCCGCGCCTGCGCCCGCGCCCTTGGCTGCCGCTATGACACGATCAACATCCACCCCGGCGTCGAGGCGCTGGACGAGATGCTGGGCGATGCCTTCGCGGGAAAGAAGGCAGACATTACCGAAGAGAACATCCAGTCCCGCCTGCGCGCTGTCACGCTGATGGCGCTGTCCAACAAGTTTGGCCACATGGTCGTCACCACCGGCAACAAGAGCGAGATGGCTGTGGGCTATGCCACGCTCTATGGCGACATGTGCGGCGGCTACAATGCGCTGAAGGATTTCTACAAGACCGAAGTGTTCGAGCTGTCGAAATGGCGCAACACAATGGTGCCCAAGGATGGTCTGGCGCCTGGCGGGGAAGTCATCCCGGAGCGGATCATCACCAAGCCGCCCTCCGCCGAGCTGCGCGAGGACCAGAAGGACGAAGACTCCCTGCCGCCCTATCCGGTGCTGGACGACATCCTGCGCGGCCTTGTAGACCTGGAAGAAGATGTCGATGATATCCTCGCCCGCGGCCATGATCCGGCCACCGTGCGCCGCATCGAGCATCTGCTCTACATCGCCGAATACAAGCGCCGCCAGGCCCCGCCCGGCGTCAAGGTCGGCGGCAAGAATTTCGGCCGCGACCGGCGCTATCCGATCACCAACCGCTTCCGGGATAATTGATCCGCGCGGCCAGGCGGCCGGCTATTCCACCGGCGGCGGCTCGATGCTCTGCGCGGTCGGGTCAAGGCCGAAGGCTTCCGGGCTCATCATGGCACGGACGGTCTCCACCTCGTCGGGCAGGATGTCATGGGCTTCGCCATAGCCGGTGATCGGAGAGGGGTAGACGCCCTTTTCCAGCACGACTTCATCAAACAGCAGCCAGGCCTGCTTGCCGCCGAGACAGGTCACGCGGACCCAGAGGTCTTCTTCATTCTCGATGGCGCCGATATCGGTGATTTCGCGCAGCTCGCCCTCATTGATGTCGAACTCGCGGCCATTGAAGCTCATCACCGTGAAGCCTTCGCCGATATAGCGCAGATAGGTGAGCTGGTCGCCGGCCTTCAGGGCCAGCTTCTCGATGCCAGCATCGCCGACAAACTCCACCTCGGTGTCTTCCAGCACCGTCACCGGAAGCTTTTTCGTGGCCACGAAATAGTCGAGGTCATCGGCCTTGTTGCGGGCATTATTCCACAGCTGATAGTTGGCGTATTGCGGCAGGAGGCAGGTCACATCCTGCGGGTCGGTCGGATTGGGGCGGGCGCGGGCAGGCACGCGCACATCGGCGTCCAGAACGGCAAAGCCCGGGGGATATTCGCCCGGCCAGCCAGGGCTCAGGAACCAGTTGCCATCATAGCCCGAAAGGGCCGCATAATCTGTTGTCGGGGCTGCCGCAGGCGCAGCGCTTTCTCCTGCCGCGCCCTCCACAGGCATTTCAGCGCCAGGCGCAGCCTCCGGGCCCGCCGGGGCGGACACATCACTCTGTCCACACGCCGCCACAAAAAGGGCCGCCGAAAGAATCCAGCCGAATCGCATTTTCTGCTCCCATACCGTCCAGTAAAAATGGAGGTGAACCATAACAATAGCAAGAATATGACCGTGACGCTTGGCTTTTGGCGCGATTTGATGTCTCAAGCCACTTTCCGGAACCAGAAAGCCTGCTGCCCATGACCCGCCCCGTTGTTCGCTTTGCGCCCTCGCCCACTGGCCGACTGCATGTCGGCAATGTGCGTACCGCCTTGATTAACTGGCTGTTTTCGCGCGGACAGCAGGGGAAATTCATCCTGCGCATCGACGATACCGACATTGAACGCTCCACCCAGGAGAATGAGGACGCCCTCAAAGTCGACCTTACCTGGCTCGGCCTGACCTGGGATGAGAGCTTCAATCAGTCCCACCGCTTCAAGGTTTATGACGCAGCCGCCGACAAGCTGCGCGCCATGGGCCTGCTCTATCCCTGCTATGAAACGGCCGAGGAACTGGACGTCAAACGCAAGATCGCCCAGACGCGTGGCCGCCCGCCGGTCTATGACCGCGCCGCCCTGAAACTGACCGCCAAAGAGCGCGCCGAGCTGGAAGCCAAGGGCCTCAAGCCCCACTGGCGCTTCAAGCTGTCGGGCGAGCGCGTCGAATGGAACGACCTGGTGCGCGGCCCGCAGAGCATCGACACGTCCTCGGTGTCGGACCCGATCCTCATCCGTGAGGATGGTAGCTATCTCTACACCCTCCCTTCGGTCGTCGATGACATCGAGGCCGGCATCACGCATGTGGTGCGCGGGGAAGACCATGTGACGAATTCCGGCGCCCAGATCGAGATCTTCCTGGCCCTTGGCGGCAAGGCGCCGGAGATGGCGCACACCCCGCTGCTGATCGGCGCCGATGGCGCGGCCCTCTCCAAACGCATCGGCTCGCTCTCCATGGGCGAGCTGCGCGCGCGTGGCTATGAACCGATGGCCATCTGCAGCCACCTCGCCAAGCTTGGCACCTCGGACAATATCGAGGCGCGCACCTCGCTGGAGCAACTCTGCGAAGAGTTCGCCTTCTCCAAGATCGGCCGCGCCCCGGCCCGGTTTGATGACAATGACCTCAACGCCCTCAATGCCGCGCTCGTTCATGCGATGCCGTTCGAAGCCGTCCGTGAACGTCTGACCGCGCTCGATGCACGCGCCGCGTCAGAACCCTTCTGGCTGGCCGTGCGCGAGAACTGCACCTTCGTGGCCGATGCTGCAGCCTGGGTGGAGATTGTCTTCGGGGAGCCTACTCCGCTGGTGGCCGATGAGGACAAAGAGTTCATCGCCGCCGCCGCCGCGCACCTGCCGGACGGCGAGCTGACCGGCGAAAGCTGGAGCGCCTGGACGAACGCGCTGAAAGCCACCACCGGCCGCAAGGGCCGCGGCCTGTTCATGCCGCTGCGCAAGGCCCTGACCGGCCTGGAGCATGGCCCGGACATGGGCGCCGTCCTGCCGCTGATCGGCCGGGAAAAGGTGCTCCAGCGCCTCGGCTAGAGCGTCCCTAGTCGCAGCTCTGATCGCTCTGGCAGCTGACACTCGCCACGGCCTCGCCATTGGCAAGGCCGCGCACCCAGTCAACCAGCGTCACCCCGCCCGCTTCCTCCGTATAGAAACGGCTGAAGCGAAGCGAGGTGTGGGCATTGCCCGGCGCTTCAAAGGCGCGGATCGTTGGGATATCCCCGGCAAGGTCTGCATTGTTGGCCGCCAGCAACCCGCGCACGGGCTCGCCCGTCCCCAGAAGGGTCAGGAAGTCCTGTTGCACGGCGTCGTCCACATTGTCGAACCTTGCCATCTGCATTTCGGGATGGCGCGCGGCGGTCACGCGAAAGAAATCCTCCGTGCTTGCCGTCGCCTGGTCGATGGCGGCAAATTCCGGCCAGTCCGGCACGCCCTTGAACGCGCCCCATGCCGCCAGCACGCCTGCGATGGCGGGAGAGCGATAGCCGCCCGCGCCATCGGCCAGATGCACAACATCTGCCTGCGGATAATGATCCGCCACAAGCCCGGCATAGTACGGCGAGGCAATCGCCCCGGCGCTGCCACCGGTCACGAAAATGCGGCGGGCATCGGCGCGGTTGGCATATACCCAGTCCAGCGCGGCCTGCACATTCGCCTTGCCGCGATGGTGAACGGTCACCTCCTGACCCGCGCTTGTAGTGTAGGTTACATCGCCCCCGCCCAGATGGGAGTCGCCCGTGCAGTAAGGCACGAACACCTGCGTCCAGCCGGCAATCGGATTGGCGGGATTGGCCTCATCGAAGACACCCTCCAGCAGTTCCGGATTGTTTGAATCCATCTCGGCGAAAGGCGTGTAGGGCGTCGGCGCAGTCTGCAGGTCGCAGAGATCCCCGCTCCAGCAGGCGCCGCCGCCATTCAGGAAGACCATGACGCGCTCCGGGTCTCCGCTGCGCACATGGAAACGGAACGGCGTGCCCGTGGCGCACAGCGTGTCGCCGCCCGGCTCGATCGTGGCCCAGGGCTCCGCCTCCGGCACAATGGCAACCGATACCGGCGCCGCCGCTTCAGGGGAGACAGGCGGGCTCGCCTGACAGCCCGAAACAAGTGCCAGAAATGCCGGGGCCGCCAACAGCGCGCTGATGCGTGTAATCATCCAGTTATCCTCCCAATGGCTCTCCGGCCATCCATCGGGGGGCAGCTTAGACGCGGCGCCCAGCGCTGACAATCAGCCGCCGAACAGCAGCCGGAAAAGCAGGAACAGCAACACAGCCCAGATTGCCAGAAGTCCCAGAAGAATGAGGAAGATCAGCAGCAGGGGCCGCTTCACCCAGCGCCGCATGAACCGGTCTGCCTTCGCCCCGGCGCTCGCGCGGACGGGTTCGGGCAGGCGCTTGCTGATCTGGGAAACCATCAGCGGCACGATGATCAGATCATCCACCACCCCCAGCACCGGCACCACAATCGGAATGAGGTCAAATGGGCTGATGAGGTAGAGCCCGGCAAGGGCCGTGGCCAGTTTCAGCCCGCCCGGCGTCG
The DNA here is from genome assembly GCF_000685315.1 of Hyphomonas polymorpha PS728. GTDB lineage: Bacteria > Pseudomonadota > Alphaproteobacteria > Caulobacterales > Hyphomonadaceae > Hyphomonas > Hyphomonas polymorpha. Next base: position 27,769 of record NZ_ARYM01000031.1, on the reverse strand, counting down.
CAGGGTGCCAGAAGGCGTGCCACAGCATCACCGTGTCCCGCCCGAGGGCCGCAAACCGCCGCTTCAAAATCGATAGAACCATTCGCGCCCTCCACCGCCTCTCATCAACTCACCGCTCCGGAGAAAGTTCAACGCCCTTGTCCGTATCCGGCCGCGATTATTGTTCTGAGAACTGAAGGCCCGGTTTGATGGCGGCCGCATGAGGAGCAAGGAAATTGATCAAGCCCCTGACACCCACGCTGGCGGCGCTTGCCGCCACCCTGTTGCTGTCCGCCTGCGGCCAGGCCAGCGAGCAGCCCGCCCCGAAGATCAACAGCAAACAGGATACGAAACTCGCCGTCGCCACCGGCGACAAGGAATTTGACGCCACGATGCGCTGCTGGGCGCTGACGAACACCGCCTATTTCGTCCACATCGCACTCGGCAGTGGCCAGGCCGGCAACCTGCCCAACCCGGATCCGAGCATCTACGGCATCTGGCACAAGAAGCTCTCGATCATGGCCTATGACAAGAAAATGAGCCTTGATGCCTTCCAGGAAATGATGCGCAAGGCGAAGTCCTCCGTCGCCGTCTATTCCGTGGACGTGGAGCCTGAGTATGCGGCCGCTGTGCAGAAATGCATCGACACGACCCCGTCCCCGATCGATGCGCCTGAGCCCTCCTGGCCATAATCCGGGCGCGCGGGCAGTCTATCGAATAGTTTTCAGTCAGAATGGCAAAAACCAGTCTGTATAATGTTGCCTTTGGGCGCGATCTGGCTATTCTATAGCCATGAGCGAAGAACTTTCAATATTTGATATCAAGATCCTTGAGCAACTCCAGAAGGATTGCTCGGTCTCGACCGTGGAACTGGCCGATATTGTCGGCCTCTCCCAGTCCCCCTGCTGGCGCCGCCTGCAGCGGCTGAAGGATGAGGGCTATATCCGCCAGCAGGTGGCCATTCTCGACCGGGAAAAGCTCGGCTATGGCCTCCACATCTTCGCTTATGTGAAGGTCGCGCGCCTTTCGGAGAAGGATCGCGAAGTCTTCCTCCGCAAGGTGCAGAACACGCCCGAGATTCTCGAATGCTATTCCATCTTCGGCGAGATGGACCTGATGATGAAGATCCTCGCCAAGTCGATGAAATGGTATCAGGAATTCCTGATGGATTTCCTGCTGAACCTGCCGGGCGTGGAAAATGTCAATTCCACCGCCACGCTGGGCGAGCTCAAATCCACCACCGCCATCCCCGTGCGCGGCAACATCGCGCTTTAGGAACGGGCCTCTCTCCGGTTACGGATTAACCGCATAGGCCATGCACTCCACCTCGACAGACGCGCCCAGCGCCAGCCCGTCTGCGCCGAACGCACTGCGCGCCGGCATCCGGCCCCTGGTGAAATAGGTGGCGTAGACGTCATTGAAAGCCGGCCAGTTGCTCATATCGTCGAGCATCACGGTGCATTTGAAAATCTGGTCCATGCCCGCGCCCGCAGACGCCGCGACCCGGCGCACCGCTTCCATCACCTCAACCGCGTGATCGCGGAAATCATCGGAAGGCCCGCCGGCCTGCCCGCCGATCTGTCCGGAAAGGTAGATGATATTCCCTACCCGGACGGCGCCGGAAAAGGGAAGATCGTCTGCCCGCACTGACAATCCATCGGTAATCATCGGATAGTGCTGCACGAAGCTTGCCTCCGGGGTCGCCGCTTCTGCCGCCACAGGCTGCAGCTGCGGGGAAGCTGCCGTGGCCGCCTTTGCCTCCTCGCGCAGCAGCGCCGGGGGCGGGGCAAATGGCTTCACGCTCAGCGCTTCATAGATCTCTGCAGGGTAATAGACATCGCCATTGCGCACCACCATCCGCGCAGACCGGATCGCGTTGATATCCTCCAGCGGATTGCCCGGCAGCAGGATGAAATCCGCCAGCCGCCCCGGCGCAATCACGCCCAGCCTGTCGCCATAGCCCATATACTCCATCGGCGTCCACGCCGCGAGGCGCAGGGCATCGGGCACCGGAATACCCGCCAGCACATAAAGCTCGATTTCGCGGTGAACCGTGAAGCCAGTGCCATCATCCGTTCCCGGCAGAAGCGGGATGCCGGCATCGTGCAGCATCTTCAGCGTCTCCAGAACGCGGCGGAAACCTTCCTGATAGGCCTCATCCTCCGCCGCATTCGCCAGCGACACGAAGCTGCGCCGGCGATAGCGCTGATAGCTGATCGGCATGTGATCAAGATACGCCTTGTCGCCGTCTGCCACCGTGCCCGCACGGCTCAGCATAAGCCGCTCAAGGATAACCGCCGTCGGATCAAGCGCGGTGTTATTCTCCTGCATCCGGCGCACCGTGGACTGCACTTTTTCAGAGTCCAGATCGAGGGTCGCCCCGCGCGCCATCCCCGTCAGGCGCAGCGGCGTGCGTGTGTCTTCGGTGATGTCCAGCAGCCAGCCCAGCATCAGCTGGTTGACATGGGTCACCTCGTCAAACCCGGCATCGATCATGGCGTCGGCATTGGTGAAGGCCGGAATATGGCCGATCAGGCGCATGCCATGAGAATGGGCGCGCTCGCCCACCGCCGCCATCCAGGCCGGGTTCATGGAGTTATAGGATTTGATATAGCCAAACCCACGCTCCGCATACCAATCAACGGCCGCAAGCGCCTCTTCCTGAGAGGCTGCAATGATGCCATTGCGCGCCGAATAGGGGCTGCGCCCTTCGACAAAACCCGCCGGCGTGATGCGCGGTCCGGCCAGTTTGCCGGCCTCCATCCGCGCCATCAAACTCTCCAGAGCGCTGTTTTCATTGCCCATATCCCGGGTCGAGGTCACCCCCGCCGCCAGATAGTAGAGGCCCGAAGCCGCCGAGGAATGGGAGTGCATGTCAACAAGCCCCGGCATCACCGTGCCGCCTTCGCCATCAAACACCGTGGTCACGCCCTCGGGCAGCGCGCCCTCAGCATAGGGTAAGATACCGGTAATCGTATCACCGCTGACCGTGACAACAGATGGCCCGCTCAGCGTCCCGTCCCGCACATCTAGCACACGGACATTCACAATCGCATAGGGCCCCTCAAACCGGTGCAGCAGGCTGTGGGCAAGTTCTTCGGATCGGGCGGAATTGATGTTGCGCGCCAGTTCCAGCAGCGGCTGAACGCTGCTCTCAAATCCCTTCCGGATCACCGCAGATGTCTCGCCAAAGCTGGCGAAGAAGCTGCCATCGCCGTCCAGCGCCAGAAGGCTGGGGCTCATATCGATGCCCGACAGCCGGTAAACGCTTACCGCCACGGCGCTGTCGCCCGCGGGAAGCTGCACGTCCCGAACTTTCTCCAGGAGGATCTCGCCGCCCGGCAGAACCGGCATGCGCCGGTCATCATCGGCCAGCAGCGCGCGGGTATACACATATTCCGCCCATGGACTTCCATCATTGACGGCATACAGCGCCGGCTCGGGAAGGTTCACCCGTCCCGTATCTGCCTGGCTCAGCCAGCGGGCAACGCCGTCATTGATCGCGAAGGACTCCTCCACCTGCGCGCCCATAAGCGACGTGCCTTCGATCAGCCAGCTGACGGGCACACCCGCCTCGTCCACGGTCAGCTGTTCCTTATGCTTCGGCCCGCGCCCATTGCTGTCGACATAATAGTCGATCTTCGCATTCCGGCCGGCTTCCTCAACCTTCAGATGGCCGACGGATTCGCCGTTCTGGATGATCGCGTATTCAAAGCGCGCCGTCTGCGCAAAAGCGGCCGGCAGCACCGTCAGGAGGAAGGCTGCGGCCAATGCCGGGACAAGTCGGAGGATCATTCTGCGGTCTCCTGCAGGGGAAGGGGCGCCGACCGAACGGCAGCCTCAATAAAGGAATATAGCTGATCGGCTATGCCCGCCTTCAGCGCGTCTTCATCATAGGGGGAATGCCCGCCGGGCAACGCCACCAGCTCCACCCGGTCCTGCGGCAGGCCGTTATGGGTCAGCGCATAGCGCGTCCCGAGCAGGGTTGTGGCAAGGTCCCGGTAACCGGCAAACACCAGAAGGCGCGCAGCCTCTTTCTGCTGCATGTATCTGCCCAGGGCCGGCGCGGTACTCACATAGAAACGCGGGGATTTTTCCGAAGCCCGCCAGTCCCACAGGAAATTGGCGTCCAGGTTGAGCGAGCGGTATTCGTCTCCCCGCTGAACACCTGCGGCCTGCGCAAGGTAACCTGCAATCTCCGCCGAAAGGATCACATTTGACCGGCCAAGGCCGAGGGAGGGATCATTGGCAGCGGCGGGCCGGTGGGAGTTTGCCTCCGGCGGCGGCAGCGGCGAGGTCACCCCGGTATTCAGCCGGCTGACGAGCAATCCGTCACCCGCCAGCAGCGTTTCGAGGAAATACTGGATATCAATGCGCAGGTCTGCCGCTTCCACAGCCTGCGCAGAAAGCCCTGTCATCGCGGCGATTTCCCCGGCCACAACCGCCTTTTCGTCCGCGCCGATCTCATCTCCCTTTTGCAGGGCGATCAGATAGTCGCGCTCGGCATAGGCCCGCGCCTTTTCCCAGCTCTCCGCTTCACTCTCCGCCTCAACAGCAGAGCGGCCATAGCGCCAGGCCGTCGCCGCCATGGTGGGCAGCGTGAACACATGGCCAAGATCGGTCTGCCCCGCTGCGCTGTCGAGCGCAGGCGACACCATCACCAGGCCGCGCACATCCAGATCGGTGACCTTTGCCACAAGATTGGCAAGCCGCGTGCCGCCATAGCTCTGGCCCGCCAGGATCAGCGGCGCATTCTGCCGGTCATTCTCGGCCAGCCAGTTGCGGATGAACCGGTTCACCGCCTCCACATCGCCCTCAACGCCCAGATAGCGCGCCTGCCCATCTTGGGAGTTGGCGCGGCTGAAGCCGGTATCCACTGGATCAATGAAAACCAGGTCGGCTGCCCGGATGATGGTATACGGATTGTCCGGAAAGGCGCCGCCCGCGCCCCTCGCCTTCGGCCCCATCGAGAAATGCAGCGGCGAGGAGGAGGCCCCTGGCCCGCCATTGAACAGGAACATCACCGGCCGCGCGCCGGGGTCGCAGGCACACTCGGCCAGATAGGCCGTGCCGGAAATCGTTGCGCTGCCTGCGCCCTCTTCCGGGTCAAGCTGCAATTCACTCCAGGAAACCGAATAGCGGAGCGGCGCGCCGCCAAAATGGTCCGCCACGCTCTGGGAAGGCCCGCCGGCATACACGGTCCAGGCTGGGCGCGCGGCCGCCGCCTGCCCCTCCGCCGCCAGCGGCGTCGCGCACGCTCCGGCGAGGAACGCGGCCGCCACTGCAGCTAAAACGAGTCGAACCTGAGAAACCTTACGCATCTTCCAGACTTTCCACGCGCGCCCGGAAAATTCCTATGCCTATCGGCCATATCTGAACAGACCGCCCGGCACATTCATGCGCAATCCCTCAAAGGAATGCATGATCCATTCGCCGCGCCGCGTTATAATGAATGAGAGCTTCCGGCTGCCCCTCATTGCGGAGATGCATATGTCAGAAATCACCCGCCGCAACTGGCTGGCCCTCAGCGCCGCAACCCTTGCCGGCGCCGCCGCCTGCCGCAGCACAGCAGACGCCAGCCCGGCCGCTGCCCAGCCGCCATCTTCGCTGCCAGACCGGAGCAATTTTGACCTTGAGGGCGTGTATCTGAACGCGGGGTCGCAGCACCCGATCAGCCGCCCCGCGCGCGCCTCGCTGGAAGCTTACCTGCAGAACCGTGCCCACCATGCGCCGGGCGCCGGCTATGAACTCGGCAGCAGCGCCGCCGTGGAAAAGTTCGCGCGCCTCGTAAACGCCGATCCCGACGAGATCACCTTCGTGCAGAGCACTACCACCGGCGAACAGATGATCGTCCGCTCTCTGATGCTTCCGGCACCAGGCGCGCGCGTCGTCACGGATACGCTCCACTTTTTCGGTTCCGTCCCGCTCTATATGGAGCTTGGCAAGGCAGGCTGCGATGTTGCCTGGGTAACCCACAAGGATGGCCGCATCCTGCTGGAAGATATGGACCGCGCCATCACGCCCGGCACGCGCCTCGTCGCGCTCTCGCTCGTCTCTACCGTGAACGGCTTCCAGCATGACCTGAAAGCCATCTGTGACCTTGCCCATGCGCGCGGCGCACTCGTCTATGCAGACATTATCCACGCCGCCGGCTGCGTGCCGGTGGACCTGCATGCGAGCGGCGTCGATTTTGCCGCCTGCGCCAGCTACAAATGGCTGATGGGGGATTTCGGCCTTGGCTTCCTCTATGTGCGCCGGGGCGCCCGGGAAGCGCTCACGCGCACACAATATGGCTATTATGGCGTCAGCAGCTTCGCCAGCCACGTCTACCCATTTGATCCGCCGGGAGACGAAGTGGCAAGCTACGCCTTCCCCGACACGGCAACCGGCCTCTTCGCGCTCGGCACCTACTCCCACACGACCGCCGCCCTGCTCAACGGCTCGCTCGATTATATCGCGTCGATCGGTGTAGAGACGATCCAGCGCCATGCCACCGCGCTCACCACGCGCCTCAAACAGGGCCTGCTGTCGCAGGGGTATACCCTGATGACGCCTGAAGAAGCGGCTACGCCGCTGGTGGCCTGCGCCTATGAAAACGCCCGCGCCCGGATCGCCCCGAAACTGAAGGAAGCGGGCATCACCACCACCGTGTCCGCAAACCGGTTCCGCCCGTCCGTCTCGGTCTTCAACACCGCCGAGGATATCGACCTTTTCCTGGCCGCCATCGGCCCGGCTTGAGGGATCACTTCTCCAGAAACGCCCTGAGATCAGCCGAAAAGGCTTCAGACGTTCCGCCCAGATACAGCATATGACCGGAGGCATAATCAGTAAACGTCACCCGGTCCTGCGGAAGGCCCGCCGCCGCGATTGAGGCGCGCGCATCCGCCGGTGTCGTCACCAGGTCATAATAGCCAGACGCCACCAGAATACGCAGATCCCGATTGCGGCGCATGGCCCAGGCCAGGTCGGTGGCATAGCTTTGCCCTTCCGCCACGCCGGCGCGCGTCCAGTTCCAGCCAAACAGCAATTCCCGCCAGCGGATCGACGCATAGGGCCGCCCCAGGCTGACTTTGAGATCATCGCGGAGCATCTGATGGAACGCCGCGACAAAGCCAGGCACATAGCGCGTCATCGCCGGATCATCCGCCACCGGATCACCTCCGCTATTGGCCAGCGGCAGCGTATACCGGCTATCATACATCCCGATCTCCAGCCCGCGCGCCTTCAGGGCGGCTTTGGCGTAGCTGCGCTCGTCGATGTAGAGATCGTCGCCAATCGCGCTCTCCGGCAGGCCGGTCATCCGGGCGAGATTACTCAGCACCTCAGCGCGCTCCCCCGCTGCCAACGTTCCGGCAAGATGCGCCCGCAGGGCCGGCTCATAAATGTCCCGCGCATAGGCCGCTGCTGCATCATAGATTTCCACCACGCCGCCGGCCGGCATCTCCACCAGCCCGTGAAAGGCAGAGGTCGCCGCAATCCCCGGCAAAGACCGCGCCTGCTTCGCGGCCAACTGTTCAGCCGCCACCTCTCCGCTCGACTGCCGTGCGTCCAGCGTCGTTCCCAGAAGGATGATCCCGTCCAGCGTGATCCCGCGCATAATCCCGGTATAGATCGGCCCGCCCATCAGCGCGCGGGGCAACACTGCCGCCCGCATCGAGCCATAGCTTTCTCCGAGTACGTACTTTGGCACGTTCCAGCGGCCATATTCGCTGAGCCAGAGTTCAATGAACTGCGCCACGGCCTCGGCGTCTTCATCGACGCCCCAGAACATTTTCGGATCAGTGCCGTTCAGCGGCACACTGAAGCCTGTGCCCACCGGATCAATAAAGACGAGATCGGCCACATCCAGAATGCTGTTCGGATTGTCCTCCAGCCCGAAAGGCGGCACATTCGACGGATTCACATCCGCGTCCAGAACAACCCGGCGCGGCCCGATGGCGCCCATATGGATCCAGACGGACGCTGATCCCGGCCCGCCGTTGAAGACGAAAACCACCGGCCGGCGCGCGTCCTGAACATCCGTCCTCAGATAGGTGAAGGAAAAGATGCTCGCTGTCGGCGCGCCATTCATGTCGCGCAGCCAGGTGTCGCCCGCAATCGCCTGATAGGAAATCGTCTGGCCATTTGCCACCAGCGTATGCTCGGTCACGCTGCGATAGGGCGCGGCCTCGGCAAGCGCCGCGACCGGGCCTTCCGCCGCCTGCGCGGCCTGAACTGGCACCGGCGTCGCAGTCTTCTCGCCCGTTTGCGCGCAGGCATTCAGTGCCAGGATGGCCGCCGCGCAAACGCCTGCCTGAAAGCCAAACCGTATCATTGCCCACCTTCTTTCCGGATCATCTCATAAACATGATAGCCCGCCGCGATATCCTGCACGATATGCCCCAGAGATTTATAGATCGTGATCTCCTCCGGCCCCTTCCGGCCCGGCACATTCCCCAGGACAACGTCGCCGATCTCGCCCAGGAGATGCGCTTCGGTTACCGCGCCGCTGGCCATCGCATGGCGCAGCTCCGCGCCCTGCGCCAGCACCGATGCGCGCGAGTCGGCAAAGAACCGCCCCGCCGCCACCAGCGCATCGTCAATCTCGCGTGGGCCGTCAAAGCTTGACCCGACCACATTCACATGCGCGCCAGGGCTCACCATGCCGGCGGTCAGGATGGGCTCAGCCGCGCCCGTCACCGTGCAGATCACATCGGCATCCGCCACCGCCCCGGCAACATCTCCGTAGCTGGCGCAGGCAATTCCTGTTCGTTCACTGATCTTCTCCGCCAGCGTGCGCGCGCGGTCCGGGCTGCGCCCCCAGATGCGGATTTCGTCAAACGGGCGCGCCACCGGCAAGGCGCAGGCATGGTGCCAGGCCTGCTCGCCCGTGCCCAGAATGGCAAGGATGCGCGCATCTTTCCGTGCCAGAACATCTGTCGCCATCGCGCTCGCGCTCGCCGTGCGGATCGCCGTGACCATGCCCGCCTCAAGCTGGCAGAGCGGCGCCCCGCTGACCGGATCAAAGATCACCACGGCGCCCTGATGCGAGGGCGGCCCGCCCTCGGCGCGATGGGGCATCACGGAAACCAGCTTCGAGCCGAACGGCCCGCCCGGGCCCAGCGTGCCGCCCATGATGCCGAACATCCGGCCCTGATCGAGCGGCAGAATCTGCCGCAACATCTGCTTCGTCTCACCCGAAGACAGCCGCGCCATCGCCGCCCGCATCACCTCGATACAGTCTGCATAGCCCAGCGTCTGCGCAATCTGTTCCGCACTGATGAAAATCACGCCCGGCCTCCAGTCTCAGTTGCCCTCATCATTCCAGCCGCGGATCCAGAACCGGATATCATTGCCGAAGGCCTCGGCCGAGCTTTCAACCGAATAGGCCATATGCCCGCCGATATACTTCCCGCTCCGCACACGGTCTTTCGGCCAGTCGGACTGGTCAATCAGATAGTCGGCCGCGCCCACGGTCGTCATCGTGTCGTGATAGCCGGTGCCGACGAACACTCTGAATGCGGGATATGTGTCAAACGCCGCCTGAAGCCTTTCGGCATAGGCAAAATGCGCAAAAGGCGAAGCCCCGCCCCAGCGCCAGGCATCAAAGTTTCCGGCGCTGAAGGAATTCACATAGTCTTCCTGCGGCAGATCACCGAAGGTTTCCTTTGCATAGGCCGCAAAGCCGTCGCTATAGGCCTGTTGCAGAATGCCGGAGGGATCTCCACCCTCGCTCAGCGGCCCGGTATAGCGCCCATCACTCCGCCCGAGGATCAACCCCTGATCCTTCAGCAGCTCCACCCGGAACTGCTCCTTCGAAATGCGCAGCCGGTTCTCGGTATAATAGGCAGATGGAATGCCGGTATATGCCTCAAGTTTCCCGGCGACATCCGCCAGTTCTTCCGGGGTAATGCGCTGTCCCTTGAACAGCGCGCCCAGATATTCGGCCTCGCCAAAGGCTGTCACGTCCTCGAGAAAGGCTTCAAAGCTGCGCCCCTGCTGATCGACCTTTCCGAGATCCCAGGCGATGGCCGCCAGCGTGGGCAGCGAGGCGATATAGCTGAGGATATTCTGCTTGCGCTGGGAATATTCGATGATGTTGACAGCCTGCCCCATCAGGAACACGCCCTGAAGGTTCATTGATCCGTCCCCGGCAATCTGCCCGGCCGCTTCAGCGGCGCGGTGGGTGCCATAGCTTTCGCCCAGAATGAACACCGGGGCGCCTGCGCGGCCGTGCTTCTCCAGCCAGGCATTCGCAAAGGCCACAAACTGGGCGGCATCGGCGTCAATGGAAAAATATTTCGAAGCGTCTTCCCCGTCCGCCACGCGGCTGAAGCCGGTGGAGGCCGGATCAAAGAAGACGAGGTCTGCCGCGTCCAGCGGCGAATAGGGATTTGCCACCAGGCGGTGGTCTTCCAGCGGCGCGGAAAGATCCTCCGGCACGAAAACCCGCTGCGGCCCGAGCGCGCCCATTTGCAGCCACAGAGACGCTGAAATCGGCCCGCCATTGAAGATGAACAGCACCGGCCGCTCATCCGGCGCAGCGCCGGTATCGGCAGTGTAGGAAATTGTCACAAGATCAGCTGGCGGAAGATCTTTCCCCGGCGCAATTCTGACCTGCTCAAGCGCGGCAATATAGGCCACCTCCACCCCGCCAAACACGCCGCTTCCCGGCACGGCAATGTCCCCGGCAATGAGCGGCGCGGCGGCTGCCACCGGCGCCGCAAGCGCGGCTTCGGGAACAGGCATCGCAGGCTGCGCGCTGAGGCAGCCTGCGAGAAGAGATAACGCTGAAATACCGGAAAGAAGGCGCCAGGCAGTCATGGTCATGGTGTCTGGCACCTCCTTTTGGTCAGATCAGAAGCGGTAGTTTACGCCCGCAAAGTAACGGCGGCCGAGGATGTCCCCGTGGTACAGCGTCGGATAGGACGGGCCCTCATCGAAGATGTTGGTCACACCGGCGCGCAGCGTCAAGCCCTCCCGAACCTCATAGAGGCCAGACAGTGAGTGAACATAGTTGGCGTCAATGTACGGGTTCGGATTGTTCTCGATGGTGGCATCCGGCAGGGCCAGAACATTGTCGAGATAGTCCATCTGATAGCTGATGCGCAGCGGGCCATTGGCATAAGCCGCGTTGAGGCGGGCCGTCCAGTCGGGGCGTTGCACGGTATTATCAGAGCGGACGAAGGTCGTTCCCGTCACCGAAGTTGTCAACTCGGCCATATGCGTCGCCTCGAAGCCAAGCGTGACATTGCCCGTCGCGCCGCTGAAGAGGTCGTTCACGTCGAAGCCGTAATTGAGGTAGTAGACTTCGCCGCGGAACTTGATCTGGCCCGCATTAAACGTGGTGGTGCGGCCCGTTGCGGTCGTGCCCGCCGGGTTGGAACCATCCGCCGTCTGAAGGCGCGTGAAGGCCGAGCAGATGGCCGCTGGCTGCGGGGTGCTGTCATAGCAGGTCGCCATGAAGTCGGCCGTGGTGAAGGCCGAAAGGCCGTCCGTCAGGTCGATCTCGATCCGGTCAGCCGCCACAGTCAGTCCCGGCACGATGAAGTTGTCAAACACCACGCCGAAGGTGGTCGTTTCGGAAACTTCGTTGGCCAGATCCGGGTTGCCGCCAGTCAGAACGCTGGTCACCGTGAAGTTCTCGGCAGGGTTCTGGAAGGTCGCCAGGTTGCCATATTGCGGATTGGCGGCCCACTCAGCTTCACAGTTGGCGCGGCGCACGGCGGGGTTGGGCCCCGAATTGATGCGGTCAGCATCGCAGGGGTCAAATCCGCCATTGGCGATGATGGTATTCTGCGGCGCAAACAGCTGCTCCAGCGTGGGTGCACGGAAGTTCCGGCTGCGGGTTACACGGAAGGTCAGGCCATCGGTCACCTGCCAGCGTGAACCGGCGCTCCAGACGGACTCTTCACCCGCGATGGAGTTGTCCACCATGCGGTAGGTGCCGCTGAAATCCAGCGCTTTCACGCCCGGCAGGGTCAGGTCACCGCCGAAGATCGGCACGAGCACTTCTGCCGAATATTCGTTGGTGTTGTATTTGCCCGAGCTTTCGGTCTGCACAGCGCCGGTGCCCACAAGGCCCTGCTGGTTTGCCAGGAAGGGCGTGTAGGTGGCTTCTTCGCGGCGATGCTCGTAGGCCAGCACCAGATCCACCGCGCCGGCCGGCAGGGTGAACAGCTGCGTGCCGATGGTTGCCAGCAGATCCACCTGCTCGTTGGCAAACTCGAAACCGCTCCGTGCCGAGACATATTCCGACGCAGCCTGGCTGATATTGCCTGCGCCGAACGGGTTCAGCGGCGCGCAAGCCGGATCATCGTTGGTGGTGATGGCGTCGGCATTGACGGCGCAGACAATGTCGCCCGCGCCGTTGCGCACGGCGTTCACCGCCTTGTTGAACTTGGCGAAGTCTGCCTCCCAACGCCCCTGCTCGCCGCGCACATCGGCAAAGCTTGCCGAAGCGGTCCAGTAGAAGTTGCGGCCAGCCGCATCAAAATCGCCTTCAAGTCCACCCAGAACGCGCCAGGTCGTGGTCTCGTTCTCCTGAAGATTGCTCGGGAAAAGATCGTCATAGAAGTGGCGGGAGAGCCACAGCCCGCCGCCCGAAGCGAAGGCCGGGCTCGCTGCGCTCAGCGTATCGATGGCCGACTGGCTGAGGAAGGGGTTGGCATTGGTGAAGCGGATGGCGCCGGAAGTCACGCTGGTCTGGTTGAGCACCGAGCGCGCATAGCCTTGCGGCACGCTTTCGCCATTTGTCTGGGCATACAGCACTTCGGTATTGAAGCGCAGATTGTCGGAGATGTCGTAGTGGCCAATGAGGTTGCCGGTGAAGCGCTCAACGCCTGTCCGCAAGCCGGCGAGGTCAGAGTAACGCGTCCCCTGACCACCTTCCGCAAACGGAATACCCAGGATGTTGCCCGGATCGTAGGAAACGACAGAGCCGTCCGGGGCAAACTGCGCAGGCGAGCCGCCCACGCTGGTGAGGAAGTTTGGCGGCGGCGCGGGCGTGCTGAAGATCACGCCATTGCCATTGTGGTTCCAGAAGTAGGCGGGAATGATTTCGCTCAATGATGAGATGCCATCATTCGGACCGGTGTCTGCCGGGTTGCTCTGCGTAATGCGCGAGCGGTTGGAGGCTTCAAAATCGCTGAAGCGCGCAACCGGCGAAGACGACATTTCGAGGTTCACGGCAATGTTGCCGCGGTCATTGTCGAAGTTCTGGCCAGCCGTTATCCGGCCGCTCCACTGTTCGAAATTGCCCTGCTCGGTGTCGCCATATTGCAGGTCGAGTTCGAGGCCCTCGAAATTGTCCTTCAGGATGTAGTTCACAACCCCGGCAATTGCGTCAGAGCCATAGACGGCCGCGCCGCCTGCCTGAACCACCTCGATCCGGTCGATCAGGCCGGTCGGAATGATGTTGGCGTCCACCTGCGCGTCGCCCAGACCGCTGGAGGTCGTCGCAAACCGGCGGCCGTTTACCAGCGTCAGCGTCCGGCCGGTGCCAAGGCCGAAGAGTTCCGGATACTGCTGGCCCGAGCCGGAGTTGGAGCCGTCGCCAGCTGCCTGGTTGAGCTGCGGACGCAGCGAGGTGATCTCGTTCAGCGCGTCACCGGCGCTGATCAGGCCGCGCTCTTCGAAGGCAGCGCTGCCGTAGGTCACCACCGGCGCGGGCGTGGAGGCGACATCACGGCGGATACGTGAGCCGGTGATGACCACCGTTTCCAGCGTCGCGGTGGCATCCTCTGTCGCCGGCACGGTTGCCGCCGGCTCATCTTCCTGCGCGACCGCAAGCGGCGCCACCAGGGCAGACGCTATGGCGGCCAGAGCACACGTATTCAACAGGCTCTTCACGATCACATTTCTCTCCATCGCTGATCTCCGACCCGAGCCACGCTCCCCTTCCAGCCCCTCAATGGCGCTGGCTGCTGCACGGCTTTTCGTTGGATGTCACGCTAGGAAATGGATGACGGTTTTTTTATACTATTTGCGACACGGCCACCCCGGCTTGTGCAACAACTATTCTCCAGCGCCCGGCTGGGGAATATTTCTGCCAGCGCGGTTAATTGCCCTTCCGGGTGTTCCGTACCCGAAGGTTGAGGAAATAATAAACGATACCGAGCAGGGCCCATCCGCCCAGCAGCAGATAGGGCCGCCAGTCGGCCGAAATGCCGAGCAGGATGATCGCCGCGCCCAGAAAGATGCCAAATCCCGCCAGCGCATAAACCATGCCGGCCGGCAGGCTGAACGAAGCTGCTTCGCGCAATTCCGGCTCGCGCCGGCAAAGGCCGATGGCCGAAAGGCAGGTCGCCGCATATTTGAGAATGGTCGGGATATTCACCGCCAGGAACAGGAAAACCAGGTTCTGCGGCATGAACAGCCCCAGGCAGCAGAGGCCGAAGGCAAGGTAAACCGCGTTCTGCGGCACGCCGCGCGCCGCATTGGTCTTCGCCAGAAAGCCCGGCAGCATCCCGGCCCGCGACATCGCATAGAGAAACCGCGTCATGATCACGAAGGTGGCATTGATCGAGCTGCCGATGGCCACAAAGGCGCAGATCAGGATCAGCCACTGCCCGTTATTGCCCAGCGAGATACGCGCCGCGTCCAGCAGCGGCGCAGAGGACGCTGCCAGCGCATCGCCCCCCAGAACGCCCAGCGCAATCACCGCGACCGACAGGTAAACCGCCGCCGTCAGCGCCACGGAAATAGCGATGCCCAGCGGAATGTTCCGCCGCGGATTGCGCACTTCCCCACCCACTTCCGTCGCGCTCTCGATGCCGAGGAAGAGGGAAATCAGTAGCGGAATCGCCGCAAAGATGCCGATCAGGCCCTTGTCCGCAAACGGAATGAAATTCTCAGGCTCCACATGCCCTGCCCCGCCAAACACGAACACAGCGCAGGTGGCCAGCAGGATCACCAGCATGATCGCCTGGCTGCGCGCCACAAAGGAAACGCCCGCCAGATTGATCAGGAACACCGCTGCAAAAATGCCGAACATCACCAGCTTTGACGGCAGCGCGATGACCGCTGACATGTAGGAAACCAGCACCATGGTCAGCACGATCAGCGCCGCCGTGCTGCCGGCGATCCGCATCCAGCTGATGATGAAGCCGGCAAAGGGATGCACAAAGCGGCGCGGCCATTCAAACGAGGCCCCCGTTGCCGGGGCCGCCGCGCCCATGAAGGAATAGATCAGCGCAAAGACGATCATCGGGATGATCGCGATCAGCATCGACACGAGCATCGCCGGCCCGGCCACCGCCGCCGCCGGCGCCAGAATCGAGAAGATCGATACGCCCACCGCCGTGCCCAGCCCCAGTGATACAACGCCGAACAGGCCGACATTGCGCTTCAGGCCATCGGCAGCGGGCGGGGCATCGGACATCGGTTTTCCTTCAGGCACTATGGCGCTTCTGGCCGTTTGCGCGATACTCGGCAAGCCCGCGCGACAGGCGGCCCAGCCCCTCGGTCAGCCGCTCCGGCGGCAGGCCATAGCCGATGCGCAGATAGCCCGGCGCGCCGAAACATTCGCCCGGCACCACCACCACGCCATGCTTGGCCGAGAGCCATTGCGACAGGCTGCGCGTGTCTCCCACACCGACCAGCTGCGGAAAGCAGGTACAGCCCAGCAGCGGCACGCCGGCCTGGATCAGCCTCTGCTCTGCCATCTCGCTCAGCGCGGTTGCCGCAATCGGCCGGGCCGTCGCCATCATCTCATTGCGCCAGGCGTCAAACTTGTCTGCCCGCGCCAGCACTTCGGCGGCCACACAATGCGACAGGCGCGAGACGTTGAAATCGGCCCGCTCGGAATAGTCCCGCAGCCGGCGCAGCAGGTGGCGCCCGGCAATGATCCATCCGCAGCGCAGCGTGCTCAGGCCAAAGATCTTCGTGAGGCTGCTGATGCGCAGCACATTCTCATGCTGGCGGGGGTCCAGCCCCGGCCCGGCAGTGCCCAGATAGTCCCGGTACACCTCATCCAGCAGCAGCAGGACGCCCCGCGCCTCCAGCGCGCGGGCCAGCTCGGCCAGCGTCTCATCGCTGACATAGGCCCCGCTCGGATTGTGCAGGTTGGTCAGCACCACCATGCGCGTATCCGGCTGCAAGGCGTCCAGCACGCCCTCAACAGAAATGCCGAATCCGGGCGCCTGGCGCCGGAAGAAATCGGCCTCCACGCCCACATCCCGCGCCATGTTGGCAAAGATGTCAAAGCCCGGCGTCTCCACTAGGATGCGGTCTCCCGGCGAGAGCAGCCCGGTATAGATCATCGAAACGGCGGTGGTCGCCCCGGTCGTGCAGAGGATGGACTCTTCGGGCACGCCATAGCGCGCCGCCAGACGCTCGCTGATATCCGGATTGTTCCGCATAAAGACGCTTTTATAGGAATCCGGAAATCCGTCGCGGAATGCATTGCGGATCACTTCGGCCAGCATGTCGACCGGCTCGGGAACAGAGCTTTCAAACAGAGGCACGGTCCCCGGCGTACCGGACCGCATCAATGTGATCATATCCCTCACCCAATGGGCAAAGCTCAGGACGTTTTCGTTGGAACCATCAGATGCGTCCACTGCGTTCTAATCCTTACCCTTTGAATCTGTTATAGTCTCTGGCACGGGCAGCCATTGAGGGCGCGCGCCGCCAGAGCGTTGCCTGACATCTGACAGGCAGCCGAAAAATTGTTTATGCAAAGGCCAGCGCGGCCAGCGCCTCCAGCGCATAGATGTTCTAGCCCGCGCCAGCTGCCCCATCCTGTGCTGCAGAAAGCCCCCGCGCCCACGGCGATCAGCCCGGCAGGCCGCTGGCAAAGCAGGCTTCGGGCGCCACGCCCTCCACGCGCACCCAACGCATGCCGCCAAAGCTTTCCCCGTCCACCTCGATCGGCGCCGGCGCCCCGCGCACACACGCCCCAAAGGCATCGGTGGCCGGATAGATCACCTGCCCGTCAATGTGCAGCGCGCGGACGAATGCTTCCTCCTCGGCGCCGAGTTCTGCCGACACAAAATCGCTCCAGGCCTCAAGGGTAAGCTGGATCTCGCCGCGCTGACGCAGCGCAAACACTTCGCGCACCAGCATGTCCAGCGTCCGCGTCCCGCCGCTTGCCGCGCGGATGCGCGCGTCCAGATCGGCGAAATAAAGCGCGCCCCGCTGATAGGGCGCATGGCGCACGCGCCCGTCACTGAAGCCCACCCGGCCAATCTCGAGCGCAGGCATTGCCCGGGCCGGATTGGAATAGTACCGGTCGGTGAGGCCATTCAGCCCGCTGATATAGTCCTCAAGAGAAATGCGCCCCGCCCGGAAGGGCACGGTGTATTCGTAATAGGTGGTCAGCCCTTCGGAAAACCAGTTGGTGAGGGCATGTTCGCCGCTCAGCCCGCCCACCCACATATGGATCATCTCATGCGCCAGGGTGGAGCGGGGCGATTGCCCGCCCATTTCCTCAGGCCGGGCCGGCCCGCGCGACAGCATGAAGGAATTGGCCAGCGCCGTTGCCCCGCCATAAGGCTCGGTGTCGAGCTGGCGCAGGAACACGCGGTAATCCGGCGCCGGATCAAGATAGGCGAAGAACTCCCCGAAATAGTCGTAAAGATCCTTGGCATACGCCATCTCTTCGGTCACATCGAACGGGAAATTGCCCAGCCAGTAAGCACGGAAATGTGTTTCTTCTTCCGCAGGCGGATATTGCCCGGCAGGCCCCGCCATCAGCCAGCCCTGCATCAGAGCGGCGGGGGGGCCATTGACCTCAACACGTCCCTCTCCGAACGTGGTAACCCCCACCGCTCCCGGTCCGAACTCTGCCAGATCCCAATCGAGATAGGACAGGTTGGACTCTGAATTGACGGGCACGATCATATAGCCCGCGCCCGCGCCGCTCACGCCGCCTGCTGACGGCCGAATTCCAAAGGCCGGCCCAGCTGGTCCTCCCTCAGGCTGGACAAGCGCTCTATAGGAAATGTCGAGAGGGTAATCGACATCCCGCGTCGCCGTCCAATGCCGGAAATATGGGAAGCCTCCGGGCACTGGATCGTCCTGCTCAAGGGTAAACTCGACCGGGCCGGCCCCGTCTGTCACGCGCAGATCACGGATACGGTCCGCAACGCCCATGACATTCACGTACACAACCGGCGCAGACAGCTTCAGCCGGGTTTCCCCGCCCTTCAGCCCGCCATGCAGCCGCGACGTAACGGCGATGGCTTCCACCGCGCCGCCCTCGTCCAGCTCTGGCCGGAGTGTGATCTCATAATAAGCTTCCGGCTTCGCCTCAGGCGCGGCCACGGCTGCGTCAGGCGCGCCCTTGCAGGCCGCCAGCGCGATCAGGCCGCAAAGCGCCATGCCGGCAACCCGTCCGCGCGCCTGCAAAATCCCGAACCAGGCAGCGTCTGCCATCGAAAGCCTCAACTCATTCTTCAGGGTCAACTTTCTGCAGGCGGGGCAGAATAGTCCTTTCGATATTGCCGCCGAATACTGCCCCTCCGCATGAATGCCCCGCCATGGGCGCGCTGCCGGGATAGATTTTTCCGTTCCGCCCCTCGCGCTCTTTCATTCGATTAAATCTCCCCGGCAATGCCTGTAGGATTACGCCAACCCTGCCGACCGAGGACCCCGCCGCATGATCTCCGCCCGCCCCGACCGCTCGCTCCTCGCCGCCGCCGCGCTGCTGATCGGCTGCCTGCTGCCGGCCACCTGCGCCGCCCCGCCCGCGCCCGCTGCCGAGGCGCAAGCCGCCGCGCCTGCCGATATGGAGATCGCCCTCACGCCCCGCCGCCCCACCGGCGAAAAGGTCGAGGCCATCGACATCACCCTGCTCATCCGCGAGCCAGCGCTCCAGCCCGGCGACACCTTCCTCTCCATGGCCATCGTCCGCGTCATGGCCCCCGGCGCGCTCAAGCATCCTGAGACGCTGGTTGCCGAAGACGCCGCCGGCGCCCTGCCGCTGACCATCGAGGAAGACCCCGTCGACCCCTCAGATTTCCGCCAGGACCGCCGCTGGATCGCTGCCCGCGCCAGCCAGGGCGATGTCACCGTGCGCTACACGATCGAACCACGCGTGATCACCGCCGCCACCCGCCCCGGCCCGCTGATCGACACCCGCACCGAGCTCACCGGCTTCTATGGCGCGGGCAACACCATGCTCGCCCTGCCCGTCTCCGGCTGGCCGCGCGAGGTTGCCCTCACCTGGGATCTTTCAGAGCTTGAGCCCGGCGCCCGCGCCGCCTCCAGCCTTGGCGAAGGCAATGCCACCGCCAGCGTCACCGCCCAGAACCTAAACAACACCTTCTTTATGGCCGGCCCCCTGCGCAGCCAGCCCGGGGACGGCTCCGGCCCGTTCGTCACCTACTGGATGACGCCTGCCGCCTTCGACCTTGACGGCGCTGCCGGCTGGACGCGCCAGGCCTACGATTATTTCAACAGCTTCTTCGGCGCCAGCGACACGCCCTTCCGCATCTTCATGCGCACAACCGAGCGCTTCCAGGGCGGCGGTGGCGGCGGTTTCAACTCCTTCATCTTCGGCACCGTCGACGGCGAAGACCGTGATCCCGATGAAGTCCGCGGGCTCCTCGCCCATGAAGCGCTCCACCATTTCGTGCGCGGCTATGGCGATGGCGGCGGCGCGGGTGGCCAGCAATGGTATTCTGAAGGCGTGACGAACTACTACACTGTCCTCCTGCCCTACCGCGCCGGCCTCACCAGCCTCGATCACTATATCGACGGTTTCAATGGCTACGCCAAATCCTATTACACCAATCCGCAGTCAAACCTTTCCAACGCCGAAGTCACCCGCCTCTTCTTCTCCGATGGCAACGCCCAGATCGTGCCCTACAATCGCGGGCCGCTCTACATCGCCCTCCTCGACGCGCAGATCCGCGCCGCCTCCGGCGGAGAGCTTCGCGTGGACAATCTGATCTTCGACTTTCTGGAAAGCGGAAAGGACGCTGCAGACGGCGTTGCCCTCTGGCATGACCTTGTCGGCATCTATCTCGGCGAGGCTGGCCAGGCCGGCTTCCGCGACATGATGGAAGGCGCGCCGCTTGATCTGCCGTCAGACCTTTTCGGCCCCTGCTTCACCGCCGAAGACCGTATGCTGCAGAACTTCGTCATCGGATTCCGTCCCTATAAGGATGAAGACGGCCACACCCGCGCCGGTCCCATCGTACCGGGTACTCCCGCCGAAGCCGCCGGCATCCAGCGCTTTGACCTGATCGAGAACCCCGAAACCCTTGAGGCCGCCAGAGACGCCGCCCCCGGCACGCCGGTCACCCTCAGCCTCCAGCGCGAAGGCGCCGCCCCCTTCACCATCACCTACACCCCCTGGACGCCCCCGCGCCCCGGCAAACAATGGGTGCGCACCCCCGTTCCGGAAGAAGACTGCAATCTCTGAGGTCCACGCCCGGCCCTGAAACGCAAAACCCCTCCCGGGCCAGGCCAGGGAGGGGTTTTTTGCGTCTCCGCAGATCAGAGAATGGTGCGGTCGAGAAGACTCGAACTTCCACGGGTTGCCCCACAGCGACCTCAACGCTGCGCGTCTACCAATTCCGCCACGACCGCACACTGGTATTCTCGAGGCAGACGGGCCGTATAAGGCGGTCATTCGGCTTTGTGAAGCCCTGAAAAACGCCTATATCGCACCGGCCATGAAGAATTTTCCTCCCGTCGAATGGGCCGTCTCTGACGCCCCGGTGCCTTACGAGGCCGCCCTTGCCGCGATGGAGGCCCGCGCCCGCGCCATCCGGGATGAAAATGCCCCGGAGCTGCTGTGGTTCCTGGAACATCCCCCCCTCTACACCGCCGGCACATCGGCCCGCATCGAAGACCTGAAAGACCCCGCCCGCTTCCCCGTTTACGATGCCGGGCGCGGCGGCCAGTACACCTATCACGGCCCCGGCCAGCGGGTGGCTTATGTCATGCTCGATGTCGGCGTGCGCGGCCGCGATGTCCGCGCCTTCGTCGCCAGCCTGGAAGCCTGGATCATCGAGGCGCTGGCCGCCTTCAATGTCGAGGGCGGCATGCGCGAAGGCCGCGTCGGCGTCTGGGTCGACCGCACAGAGCCCGGCGGCCCGCCGCGGGAAGACAAGATCGCCGCCATCGGCGTGCGCCTCAAGCGCTGGGTCAGCTTCCACGGCATCTCGCTGAACGTGGAGCCGGAGCTCGACCATTTCACCGGCATCACCCCCTGCGGCATAGAAGACCCCCGCTACGGCGTTACCAGCCTCGCCGGCCTCGGCCGCATCGTCTCGATGGCAGAAGTGGACATCGCCCTGAAAGCCGCCTTCGAGAATGTCTTCAGCAGCGAACTGATCCGGGTGGAAGCGCCCCTCTAGCCCCCTCTCCCCAAGGAGAGGGGGCTAGAGCCCGCGCTGCGGGGTCAAACCCCGCGCGCAATCTCCTCAGGCGTCATATGGCTGCCCGTACGGAATTTGCCTTCCCCGCCATTGGGCAGGCGCGCCACATACATCAGCGACCACAGCATCGCCCCGAAGGAAGCAAGCCACCAGATCGGGAAGGCCATCCCCATGCCGGCCTGCATGGCCAGCTGGCGCTCGCTCATCTGCATCATCGCGGCCCGGCGCGGATCGCGCGCTCCGCCCCCGCCTGCCGCAGCCGTCTGCGTGTCCTTGGACGCGGCGTCTTCGCCCTCTTCCTCTTCGCCCTTCTTCTCCGCGCGTGTTTCCACCGCTTCGGAATTGGCGGGCGAATGCATCTGCCGGTATTGCGCCGCGCCTGCCTGCGTGCCCAGCGCATAAGCCACCAGCCCAAGCAGCAGCGGCACCAGAACGATCACCGCCATGAAGGCAGACCGTCCCGCTTCCGTCAGCCTGCGGACATGCACCACGAATGAGGTATATTCCGTCAGCAGCGTAAACAGCGCGAAGGGCAACAGCACCGCCGGCACGGTAAACAGCATGAGGTTCACAGGCTTGTTGAAGCCATCGCTGCTCACCCCGGCAATCCCGGCCACGAAGGCGATGAAACTCGGGATCACATACAGCAGCAACCGGCCCATGAACATCAAGGTCCAGGCCCGCGTGAAGTGCAGCTTGTAGGTCTTGCCGAAGGGATTGAAGAGGGTCTGCCACCAATTCATGTTTTCCGGCGCGTCGCGCGCGTCACGGATCCAGGGGCGGTGCGGGTCAACGGCGCCGGCGGTATATTCCATGGCTGGTCCTCGTCTTTTAAGGGGCGGGCGTCAGGAAGAACGGCTGCCGGTCGTTGGCGGGCCGAAGCGATTGGGTTTGGGGTCGGATTTCAGGCTGTAGGCGACATAGCCGGTCAGGCCGCTGGCAATCAGGAACGACAGGATGTTGGGCACGGCCGACAGGCGGGAGAACTCCTCCACCTTCGCGCTCAGCGCCGCCTGATCCACGCCCTCGGGCGCCAGCATGGCGTTCACCAGCTCCGTGGACAGCTCCATCGCGCCCGGAACCATCAGCTGCATCAGGATGCCGCCCACCACGGCGTTCACCACCAGCCAGCCGGCCAGGAACAACAGCCACAGCCAGGCGCTTTGCCCGGCATCATGCAGGCGTTTGGCGAAGACGCAGATATACGGAAACACCAGCGCATATTGCAGCACATTGACCTGCGGCCCGGCGATCACCGTCAGCGTCTGGATCGCCACCATCACCCCCGTCAGCACAATCAGGCCCCGCGCAAAGTCGCGCGGGCTCGACCGGCCCTGGGGGTCAAAGAAAATCTGGCGGAAATCCATGCGGTCTACTCTGTCCCTTCAGGGGCTGGTTTTAAGAAACGCTACGTCGCCCTTATCAATAAACGATAAAGGCACGCAACAAAAAAAGCCGGGCGCCCCCGCCCGGCTTTCTCTGGAAGTCGCGTTGCCCGCAGGATCAGGCAAAGATGTCGGCATTGCCCGCGCCCGGATTCTTCGGATCGGGGCCATACTTGTTCGGACCCACCGTGCCGGGGATACAGCCGATCACGATCTGAGCGATCGAGGCCAGGAAGTTGATGAACGGGATGAAGCCCGCAATCACGAGGCCGAGATAGATCCAGCCGGTCTGGTTGATGTCATGCAGCCGGCGCACGAACAGCGCGATGCTGGGAATGATGATCGCCAGCGCATACAGGCCAATGATCCCGATGAACACAAAGCCCAGCGGCCCCATCGCCCCAGTCTCCGGGTTAAATCCGCCAAGCGTCAGCATGAGGATCGCGAGCACCGTCATCACCAGCGCATTGAACAGCACCACCCACCAGTATTCCGACCGGCGCGAACGCCCTTGGAAATCGGTATAGCGCGCGAAAAACATTTTTACGGCGTCAGGAAAACTAACCATCGAAGAATATCCCCTTGTCGATGTTGGTTGAACTAAAGTCGGATCAGACGAAAGTAGAAGAGGCGCCCGCCGGGCCGGGGCCATACTGGTTGTCATTCGGATCGGTCTTGAACAGGCCCATCACGGCGCCCACAACGCCGGTGACGATCAGGGAAGAGACGAGGCTTGGAATAAGCTGCGCCTGCGCTGCCGCCTTCGAAGCTTCCATCGCCACGCTCATCGCAGCAGCGGGATTTCCACTGGCAGCGGCCTGCTCGATCTGGCGCTCCATGTCTGCCTGCAGGGCGGCCTGATCGACCCCGAACAGGCCCGGCAGGAATGCTGCCAGAACAAATGACACAACGATTGCCAGCAGGACCATCGCCACCGTCAGCCAGCCCGTCTTGCCCGCATCATGGAAGCGTTTCACATGCACCGCGATCCACGGCCAGATGAACAGGATACCCACGAATCCCAGAAACGGCGAAACGAAAGCGCTGATAACATTCAGTACAGCGCTGATACCGAACAGGATGATCACAGCGCGCCAGTAGGTAGGCTGATCGATCCGCCCATTGGGGCTCAGATAAAGTTCCATGGAACTGTCCCTTCTATGTCCGGCAACGGATCAGGTTGCCGCCCGTGTAGAGTGACGGCCCGTCCATGGGAAAAGTCCCCTGCCGCCACGTCAGCAGGATTACCAGACCAAACCGGTTTAGGAAACTTTAAGTTCGAGACAGGTGGGGCTCGCCGCTCAGGCGAACTCCACCATGATCTCGTCAGCCGCCACGCTGTCGCCCGCCTTCACATTGATGGCCTTCACCGTGCCGGTTGCGCCGGCGCGGATAATGTTCTGCATCTTCATGGCTTCCACGATGCAGACCGCTTCGCCTTCCTGCACTTCCTGGCCAATCGACACATCCATTGACACAACCAGCCCCGGCATCGGCGAAATCACCAGCTTGGAGGTATCCGCCTTCGGCTTCTCCGGCAGGCGGCCATGCAGGTCGGCCACAAACGGCGTGCACACCAGCGCGCGCAGCGCCACGCCGCGATGACGGAAGAGATAGCCTTCCGTCCGGTCGGCAAACTTCACGGCAAACGGCTTGCCATCCAGCACGCCTTCCAGAAGGTGCTGTCCCGGCTGCCAGGACGTGACGAGGCTGTGCGCCTTGCCGCCATTGACCGTGATCTGAGCTTCCCCGTCTTTGCCGATATCGATCGTCACGGGATGATGCTTGTCGCCCAGGATCACCACCCAATCCTTGCGGATGGAGGCGGCCGGCGATGACATCTGATCGGAAATCTGCGCCGCGCGGCGATGAACGGGATATTGTCCTGAATGCCCTCGATATGGAACCGGTCGAGCGCCTCGCCATGGGCGTCCAGCGCCGCGTCGCGGTCCTTCCCGTGGGTGATCAGCTTGGCGATCATCGGGTCATAGAACATCGAGATCTCGTCGCCCTCGCGCACGCCGGAATCAAGGCGCACTTCCCCGCGCGCCACTTTCCCTTCCGCGGGCGGATGGAAGCGCTTCAGGCGGCCAATCGATGGCAGGAAGTTCCGGTACGGATCTTCCGCATACACCCGGCTCTCCACGGCCCAGCCATTGATCTTGATGTCGGATTGCTTGATCTTCAGCTTCTCGCCATAGGCCACGCGCAGCATCTGCTCCACAAGGTCGACGCCCGTGATCATCTCGGTGACGGGGTGCTCCACCTGCAGGCGGGTATTCATTTCAAGGAAGTAGAAGCCCTTGTCCTTGCCCGAGGCCACAAACTCGACCGTGCCCGCGCTGTCATAGTTCACAGCCTTGGCGAGGGCCACGGCCTGCTCGCCCATCTTCTTGCGCGTCTCGGGATCCAGCAGCGGCGAGGGCGCTTCCTCGATGACCTTCTGGTTCCGGCGCTGGATCGAGCATTCCCGCTCGTTCAGGAAGATGCAGTTGCCATGCTTGTCGCCCAGCACCTGGATCTCGATGTGGCGCGGCTCCAGGATGAACTTCTCGATGAAGATCCGGTCGTCGCCAAAGGAGGCGGTCGCCTCCGCCTTCACCGCCGGGAAGCCTTCTTCCACTTCCTTGTCATTGGCCGCCACGCGGATGCCTTTACCGCCGCCGCCCGCAGACGCCTTGATCATCACCGGATAGCCGATCTGGCGGCTGATCTCGACCGCGTGCGCGGTGTCCTTGATCAGGTCCATATGCCCCGGCACGGTCGAAACGCCGGCTTCTGCCGCCAGCTTCTTGGACGAAATCTTGTCGCCCATCGCGTCGATGGCATGGGCGTTCGGGCCGATCCAGCCGATCCCCTCTTTCTCGAGGCGCTTGGCAAAGCCGGCATTCTCGGAAAGGAAGCCAAAGCCGGGATGGATCGCCTCTGCGCCCGTCTGGCGCACCGCGTCGATGATCTTGTCTTGGACGAGGTAGGACTGGGCCGCCGGCGAGGCGCCGATATACACCGTCTCATCGGCCATCTCGACCGCCATCGAGCCAGCATCCGCATCCGAGTAAACGACGACCGTTTTGACGCCCAGGCGGCGGCAGGTCTTGATGACACGGACGGCGATTTCACCGCGGTTGGCGATCAGGATCTTCTTGAACATACGGTCCTTGGCCCCTCGAAACTGTAACAAACCTGTTTCCGTTAAGCCGCCCCCGCCCCCTTGTCCATGCTTGCCCCACCGGCAATTTGCTGCACTGCGCCTTGCGGCCAAACTGCGGCAGACTAAAGCTGCCAGCCGGAAAAAAGTGACGGGAGGGTCAGGTTTATGGGCGGCGCACAAAAATGGCTGCGGGGCATCGGCATTGTTGGCGTTGTCATCGCCGTTATCCTCGGGGCCGGCTGGGTTCTGGTGGGGCCGGATTGGCGCGCCCTGATCGCCCATCCGCCTTCCGGCCGGGATGTTCTCTTCTGGTCGAATGCCCAGCGCGATGCTGCCTTCCGGATGATGGACCGCCTGCCCCTGATCATCGAATCGCGGCCCATCCCGCGCGGGGAAACCGTGCGCCCCCTGCCTGAAGGCGCCCCGCTGGACCTTTCAGCGGAAATTGACCTCGACGCCTACCTCGACGCCCAGAACGCCGCCGCCCTCGTTATCCTGCAGGATGGCAAGATCCGTCTCGAGCGCTACGGCAACCGCTTCGCGCCGGAGGGCCGCTGGACCAGCTTCTCGGTCGCCAAGTCCCTCACCTCCACCCTCGTGGGCGCCGCCATCGCGGACGGCTATATCGAGAGCCTGGACGATCCGGTGGCGAAATACATCCCGGATCTGGCCGGCTCGCCCTATGATGATGTCACCGTTGCCCAGCTCCTGACGATGACGTCCGGTGTGGCCTGGAACGAGGATTATGAGGACCCCGCCTCCGATGTCGCCCTGTTCGACAAGGCCGAGCCACAGCCCGGCGCGCATGGCATCGTCACCTATATGCGCGGCCTTGCCCGTGCCCATCCCCCCGGCGAGGTCTGGAACTATTCCACAGGCGAAACCAACCTGATCGGCATCCTCGTCAGTTCCGCCACCGGCAAACCCGTCTCCGATTATCTCTCCGAGAAAATCTGGGCGCCCTATGGCATGGAGCAGGACGCCACCTGGCTGCTCGGGCAGGATGGCCACGAGATTTCCGGATGCTGCATCCAGGCCGCCACGCGCGACTATGCCCGCTTCGGCCAGTTCATCCTCGATGGCGGCGTCACCGCCGATGGCCCCATCCTCCCGTCAGACTGGCTGCCCAGCGCCACCCTGAAACAGGCAGACATCGGCGAGGCGGGCTTCGGCTACGGCTTCCAGTGGTGGACGCGCGACGACGGCGCCTTCATGGCCGATGGCATCTTCGGCCAGGGCATCTTCATCGACCCCGCCCGCAACCTCGTCATCGCCTCCAACGCCAACTGGACCAGCGCGCTGGGCCTGCGCGACGGCGAATGGCCCGCCCGCGACGCCTTCTACACCGCCGTCCAACGCGCCCTCGACGCCGAAGCAGCGGAGTAGCCCCTCACCTCCCACGCCCTGACGGGCGCGGGCCCCTCCTCTCCCGCAAGCGGGAGAGGGGTTGGGACTTGGCCGCAAGCGCAATGCTAAACCCCTCTCCCTCTGGGAGAGGAGGGGCCCATCACGCAGCGATGGGAGGTGAGGGCAGCAACGCCCGCCCTATCCCACACCTCCAGCCCCAGAAACCCCAATCCCTTCAACCCCTTCCCCCAAAACCACCCCCGCCTTATCCACCCCCTCCGGCGCCATGCTATTCTCCCCGCATGGAAGACAGCGCCCCTCAGCCAACGGATGATCCCGTCTACGTCCTGCTCGAACAGGCACGCCAGCTCATCCTGCGCTTTGTCCATTATATCGACAGCATCTTCGAACGCCTCGGCACCGCCCGGCCCAGCAACGCGCTCCTCCGTAAACTGACGAGCTACGCCCTCGTCCCGGCTGAAACCGCCCTGCGCCGTGTCGTGCTGATCCTCGCCGCCCACCAGCCCATCCCTGAGCGCCCCAAGCCCCGCGCCCTGCCGGACGCGGCAAAGCCGCCCTCCGGGACCGTCTCACCG
>NZ_ARYM01000030.1 GCF_000685315.1 Hyphomonas polymorpha PS728 | reverse complement strand
CTCAAAATACATGACGACGGACACGCCCGTGCGCTCGGCCTGCTGATCGTACTTTTCGAGGGCGGCGGCGCGCATGGCGTCTGATTGCGCCATCTGATCTGCAAACTTCACATCCAAAGCGTGCGCAGCTTGCGCGCGTTCGGTATGCTGTAGCTCAGCAAGTTTGCGCATGTCATCGGCATGCCATTCCTTCAAAGTCTCTTCAAGCTTTTGAGGATCGGCCGCTTCCATTGCGGGCGGCTCGGTGATGGCAAGTTCCTGCGGCTCCGCTGCGGGCCTCGGCGGGCGCTCGGCCTGGATCGACTTTGCCTCTGCAACGCTTGGCAAAGCGTCGGCTTGCACATCGGTCATGAAGTCGCGCAGATCCTTGGCAGTCACGCCTTTGATCTGCCGTGCGAGGCTATAGACCTCGCCAGCCTGATCGACGATCACAAAATCGCGGCGGTCGCCCTTGGCAATGATAAGTCCATCGTCGTCCAGCTTGGCGACGAATGCGCTGCCGCTGTCCGCCGCATTATAGTGAGAGGTGACGCGATCCTTGAAGGCCTTGGGGTCGATGCCCGAGCGTTCGGCCTGCTGCCATTCAGCATGGTTGAACTCGGCGGCTGGGATGGGCTGATCAGCAACACGTTTTTCGTGTTTGCCAGGCACGAGATCGTGCCCGAACTCCTTTTCAAGCGCGGCGCTGGCCCGTTCGTGGGCGTGATAGTTGTTGCTGTCAGAAACCAGCGTCATCGTGTCGATGTCGGTCCGCTGCCAGACCACGTGGATATGCTGGCGGCCATTTTTTTCGTGCAGCACAACGGCGCGCGGCTGGCCGTCGAGGCCAAGCTCGCGTTCAAGCACTTCCACGGCCCGCACCCATTGGCTGGCAGTCATGCTGTACTGCTCGGCGGGGTCGATATTGGCGTGGTAGAGGCCGCGCTTGCCTTTGGTGCCCTCGGCAATGAGTTGCCACTCCTTGAAGGCATCCCCGAGCGTCTGGGCGGAGGATTGCAGTTCGAGGATTTCGACGCGCTCGTTGGTATCGGCGCGGAGAAGGTGGGTGGCGAGTTGCTTGGGGCCGCTGCGGCTCTTGCCCTTGATGATCACTTCGTGGGCACCCCCAGAACGGCCAGAATGGCCTTGCGAAGATCATCATGGGCGGCGAGCGCCGCTTGCAGCCGCGCCTCATCATACTCGTTTCGAGCATTGAGGCGGTGGGCGATCTGGTTGAGGTTGTTGCCGACACGGCCAACCTCGCCAACGAGGCGGCGCAGCATTTTGGCGTCGATAGGGACGCGGCGCTGGGCGCGCGGGCCTGGATCGCCAAGCGCCGCAGCGCGCATGAACGCTCCTACGCTCATCCCTCGGAGCGCGGAGAGCTCATCAATGGCGGCGCGCTCGTCGGGTGTGACACGTACCGTGATCGTGTCACCCCTGCGCCGCTTTTCGCTGCCACTCGTCATGCGCACCTCTCATTTGTATGGCGCGGCAGTCTGCGGGGGCTTTGCCTCCGCTCGGTCCAGCACGGTGCTGGCCCTTGTTCCAAGGGCGGGCAGCCTCCTTGGTCAGGCTCCAAGGGCTCGAAGGCCCATGGTCGTCGCTGGGGACGAAACCCCAGTCTGGTTTCCAAAGGGCACGAAGGCTCTTTGGTCGTGGTTCCAAGGGGCGCGACAGCCCCTTGTGTCGTCGCTGGGGGCGAAACCCCAGTCAGGTTTCCAAAGGGCGCGAAGGCTCTTTGGTCGGGTGCACGGGGCGAAGCTCCTGCGCTCGGGGATGCAACGGGGTATGCAATGACCCCTTGCCAAGCCAGCCAATCGTTAACGATTGGCGGCGCGCGGTGTGACCGCGCATGGCTTGCAGACTCCCGAATTACCTCAGAATAGCAAAAAATCATTAACGATTGCCCGTCCCGCACCGCCGCAAAGAGCGCTGCGCTGATCAAAAGCTGTGTTGCAGTTCGATCACGTCCTGCCGTGCCAAACCTGCCCGTTGGATGTGTGCATAAGCATGCCATCTTCCCATGGCGATGAAGTCAGCGGGTGTCATGGCGGGGGCGGTTGTATTGCCCTCGGTGCGAAATTTGCGGTCCTGATCTTCCTGCCGCCATGCTGCTTGCTGCATTGCACTGAGCGCGGCGAGCTGTGTTGACTGGTCTGTCGCTTGGGGGACAAAGCGGTTGTCAGTGGCATAGGTGGGCTTGGCAGACGCCTGGCCAATGCCGGCGCGCGAGAGAAAGCCCATGGCGGCTTTAAAGAAGAACTGCGTGCCTGATCCCTCATCTGGCGATGCAGCATCATCGAGATGATCGAAGGGAGACCAGCCGCTGATCAACTTGCGCTGATCAAGGCTTTCCCACTGTCCGTCTCCGAAGACGCGGTTTCGCTCAAACTGGCCTGCTACCCAGCAGGCA
This sequence comes from Hyphomonas polymorpha PS728, assembly GCF_000685315.1. GTDB lineage: Bacteria > Pseudomonadota > Alphaproteobacteria > Caulobacterales > Hyphomonadaceae > Hyphomonas > Hyphomonas polymorpha. The sequence continues at coordinate 37,223 of NZ_ARYM01000030.1, read as the reverse complement.
TAGGAGACGGTCGCCTGATCCTCGCTGCGCAGGAATATCTTGCTGCGCGATTGCTGCATGAAGTTTTCGGCGGCGTCCTTGCCCATGGCCTGCGTCAGCGCGGCGACGGTCTGGGTGGCAAAGACACCCGCAAGACCCGTCGAACGGGCGACGTTCCAGAAGGTCGCGTCCGACAAGCCCGTGGTCGGATCGACCGTGGCGAGTTCCTGCACCTCGTCCATGACGACAAGGCAGGGTTTGTCTTGGGGATTGGCGCCTGACTGTTTGAGCGCGGCTTCGCGCAGCCGCGCTACCCGATAAAGGACGGTTTTGAGCAAGATGGCGATCAGGCGCGCGGGCAAGCCGTCATCCACCGTGTTGAGCGTGACAAGCGCGATCTTGCCGTTCAGCGGCGCATCAAGGCTGGCCGTGACTGTGTCCAGCCCGCAGAGGAAACGTTCACGCAAGATCGGCGCACCTGCGAAGCCATCCATCAGTTGCGAGATATTGGCGATGATGCCTGTCTTTGTGTCCTTCGCCATCTCGGCCCAGGATTGGGTCAGATAGGTGTGGCTCGCGACAACGTCTGGCCCTGCCAGCCGCGCGGTGCGTTCTTCGAGCTGCGCGTAGGTGTCACGCTCGCCAGCGGCGCGCGCCGTTTCCATGCGGAGGATATGGCCAGTGGTCGCTTTGCCGATAGCGTCGAGCGCGGGTTGAAGGCGCTTTTCGTCGATGACGGCCTGATAAGCCCACCAGAGACTATAGGGGTTGAGGTGGCGCGCTTCGGCCTGGCCTTCGGGCGTTTCCGCGTATGCGCGCCCGATGGTCAGCATGTGCCGCATGACGTTTGCGGCCATGTCAGGCCAGAAGCTGTCACCGCGCCCGCCGCCCATTTGGGTGAGCACAGACCGCAGCGTGGCAGCGATCTGGTTGGGCGATAGCTTGGCGGTGATGTTCACGCCAAGCTCGCTTGCGCCCGTGCCGATGCGAACAATGTCAGCCTTGCGCCCGACCTGCTCGGCAATGCGTTCGGCGTCGCGCCACAAGACGCCCTTGGCGTCGGTGACATAGGCGCCGAACCTGGGCTCGGCGAGAACCTGCGTCATGAGCGGCTTCAATATGGCGGTGGTTTTTCCATCACCTGTGCCGCCAAAGACGAGCAGATGCTGGAAGAGCGACTCGCGATCCAGTGCGAGCGGCTGATCCTTGACGGGGGCGGCAAGATCGCCGCGCAGGCGCAGCGTACCCGTTCCCGATCCCACTTTGAAAAGCGGCGATCCGCCGAGGTAGCCATTGGCATGGCTCACCTGCCGCACATAGCCCGTATGGGCGAGTGCCCGCGCTTCGGCGCGGTAACTCCAGCGCACATGCGCGTCTTTGGAAATGGCCTCATAGGGCGCAGCGGCGACGCTGCGCCAATGCTCGACAGCGGCCACCGCAACGAGCAGGCCAATGCCAAGCGCGATCAAAACCCATGCAGCAATCAGCGCCGCTGCAAGCAGCAGCGCGAAAGCAATTCCGCCAGCGGTATTGGCGGCCATGGCCTGCCAGACTGCCCAGCTTCCGAGATAGATTGGCTCTTCGCCTGGGAATTGCTCCAGCAGGATTTGCTCGGCTGGACTCTCGCTGCGCGTAAAAAACGAGATCAGCCCAAAGATGATCGGCTGCGCAGCAAGTGCGATCAGCGTGGCTGTGAGGCCAAGGCGTCCTGCCGCTGTGGACAGTCCTTCATTAAAGTGGCGGTCGGCCATCCATGGCAAATCAATACCGCCAACAAGTTTGCCATCTTCCCAAAGAGGGCGGCGGATATCGTCAGGCACTTCGGAATAGAGAAACGGGAAGCGGTTTTCTGGCCACATCTCTTGCGCGACAGCGTCGCGATTGCCAGAGGCGAGCCCTTCCTTGCGCGCGCCAGTTTTTTCAACGGCGCGGGCGAACAGGTCACCTGCACGCTGTAGGGGAGGCACACGGGCGATCAGCCACTGGATCGGACGATCTGCGACCCATGCCACTGTGCCGAGTGCAAACAAAAGCATCGCTGGAAAGATGTTGAGCAGCGACATGGCAATGCTGCGCACAGGCGGCAACAACACAAGCGCAGCGACCACCGCGATGGCGGCGAGCGCCATCAGCAAACCTATATCAAACCCTTCGGTCATGATCTGTTACTCCCTGTGGTCGCGCTGGATGGCAGAAAGTCTCTCAGCGTTCCGATCACTTCATGCGGGCGCACGGATGTCTGGTCGCAGCGCAGAGCGGCGGCGAAGTCCAGGCAGTAATAGTCCCATGTGCCAGCGGCAGACTTGCGAAAGAGCCCGTAGGTGCGCGCAAGCTGGGGCGGCCGATCACTATCGGCTGATGGCGTATCGAGACGCACATATGAGGCAACAAGAACGGTATTGTTCTTGCGCAGCGCGTTGAGCGTGCCAGCTTCCCATCTGCCTGCCCAATAGTCTTCTATTTTGATTCGCGCGGCTTCTGCGGGCAAACGCCCCGCCGCGTTCAGTCTTTCGAGTGCCTCCGTGACCTGGCCTTGCACTTCTGTGCGGCTCACGGCTGCTGCGGGATTTTCAGGTTCGATCTGTATCGAAGCGATCAGCGGATCAAGCTGCGCGACTGCTGCGCTCAGTGTTCGGACATACTCGCGTTTGGCATTCGCCACGCGATCCGAGCGCTCGGCCTGCGGCGCGAAAATGAGCGCCAACGCCCCCAATGTGATGGTTGCCGCTGCTGCGACAAGCAGAAAGGGCGTTGCGTTTCGCCAGCGGGCGGCGCGCACGTGCCCGTCTGTCACAAGCTCTTGCCATTGTGACATCGCGTTTCTCCTGTGGGCGCCTTCGTCAGGCTACTGAGAAGGCAGCACGCACACGATGATGCAGCCTGCGCATCAAGAAAACGGGATTCTATCAATGCGGGAATCTTTTCGCGTCGCGCACCAGATCGGGACTTACGTGATTTCGGATGTTGCGAGAGTTGCGGTTCGACCTTCTGTCTGACCTGACCCGTGAACTCAGTGCACGGTGTTTCTAATTTGAAGCTTCGCGAGCCGCGTCCTTCTCATTGGCATCCTTGCATCGGTTCGCCTCTATGCCCGCAAGCCCAAGTCTGGGCTTCTCCACTTTGTTTCGCACGAGTGCGGGCTGGCGATACGCGCTGCTCCTTGTCTGCCGTGAAGGCCGCGATGGTCGCGGTCTCCAAAACAAGGAGAAACACCATGTCGTTCATATTCACCCAGGCAGATTTGAAGGGTCTTACCGTTCAACAGCTTCGCGCCAAGCGCGCCGAAATCATCAACGATCTTGAAGCGCGCGGCCTGCGCCTCGAAGATTGCCCACATATTCAGATCAGCATTCGTTTTATCGATGAGGCGCTGGCGCGCATCATAAGCCGCAATATTAAGCCGCGTCGACCGTAGCCGTGCTCTTGCTCGTCAGAGGCTATCAAGCAGATGGCGAACAAGCGCTTATGGCGCGCCTATCAGAAAGATGATGACTGCTTTTCGTTGAGGCGGCACATCGTGCCCCGCATTCAGATTTCTAAGATGGCTGATCGCGTCCGCGATCCTGAAACGCCGCCGTTCGTCGCGTTCGCTCCTCACTATGCAGAGGCAGAGCGGTTCCGCTCTGCGGGAATACGGCAGTACAGCCGTTTGAAGTGAGTTGGTGCGGGCGGCCGGAATCGAACCGGCACGAACCTTTCGGTCCTACGGATTTTCTTACCACTTCGACTTTCGCCGCCGCCACGTGCGTGGCGTTTGTGGTCTGGACTATCCCTTCACCCTGGCCGTTCGGCTTTAGGTGCTGCCCGTCTAGTCTCTACACCTTCCCATCGCTGGGCTTGGCTCGGGATTGCCAGTGAAGGTTTCCCCGAATTTGAGCAGTTCTACGTCTCGGGTTTCCACGAGCGCACTCAATCTGTTTTGGCTTAAGTCCGTTGCGTCTACCAGTTTCGCCACGCCCGCGTGCCAAGAAAAATATAGTCTTTTTAGGTTTCGGCATTCAAGGAAGATTTGCGGCGGCGACGGGTGGGAGGCTTGTCGTTCCCGTCGTCTTTCACAGCTTTCTTTCTTTGTTTTCGCACGTTGATGGCCGATGCATCCAGCGTGTTCTTGATATGGGAAGCGTAGAAGTTCTCGATCATTTCCACGCTGGTGCGGCAGTTCTTGGCGATTTGATAAATATCTGCGCCCTCCATCAGGCGGAGACAGATGTAGGTGTGACGCAAGCTGTAGGCGGTTCGCCGTTGCCCTTCGCGGTCTTCGCGAAGATCCAGTTCGGCAAGAAGGGTATTGAAGAGATCGCGCTGGAAGCGCGGGAATAGCTTGGCGGTCGGTGCCCCGCCGCTGCGCTTTTGGAGGCGTTTGAATGGCATGACAGCGCCAGGCATACTTTTGCAGTAGCCGACGCCGCGCTTTCCTCTGACCTCAATTTCGAGGATGCGTTCGCCCGTTGCTTCATCGGTTACGATGGCAACGTCTCGATATTCGAGGCGCAGGGCTTCATCTGGTCGAAGCCCTGTGTTCACCATGAACAGGATATAATCATGGAGGTTTTCGCACTCTGTGCGCCAGCGCTCTTTCTTCGGGTTCAATGCGCGTTCGCGTGAAGCCTCATACAAGCGCTTATAGTCTTCGGGTGAAAACCATGCCCTGTGAGTGATCTTCCCTGATTTTTTGTAGGGTGCCGACATGTCGGGCAGCGCTTGAATCCAGCCTTTGCGGTTGGCTGTCTTTAGGACTTGTCGAAGCGTCACCATTTCTTGGTGCAGCGTGCTGCGCGCGGGGCGCTTCCGCGCTTCACCACTTTTGTCTTTCTGAGGTGTTGCGCGGTGCGCGCGATAATCTTGGATCAGTCCAGCATTTATCTCCGAGAGTGCCTTTTCCCCGAAGAAGGGGAGCAAGTGCACACGCAAATGGGTGTGTTTCTGAATCATATAACGATCATTGCGCTCGCCTGCCGTGATCGCCGTAGCCTCCTTCACGAAAGCCTCAGCGGCTTCGCGGAAGGTCGGCCCTGTAGCTTTGACCTTGCGGCGGCGGTCGATCAGCCCTTCCGGCTGAGCCTCGTGATCTAGTGTCTCATAGAGAGGAAGCCCGCGTTTTCGGCGACGCTCTTCGGCGTAGCGCTCCATAAACCATTCCCGCGCAAACTCCTTCGCGAGGACGATGCTCTCTTCCTTGGTGCTCGTTCTGTGGTTGCGGCGGTTGAGGTAAGTCGAACACTGCCAGTATCGGCTGTTCTCGCGCCGATACAGGTGCAGCTTGCCGTCCATCAATGTGTATTTTTCATACTCCATCGTGCCACGCCCAACATGTGTAAGACATGTGTAAGTATAACACATCTGAGGAAATGCCGTCAAACTTTTGATTTTATTGTGGTTTATCAGACGCAGATTTTTCCTAATCTGCTTTTAAGTCCCCTGTGTCTACCGTTTCACCACGCCGGCACCTTGGGAGGGAGCGTTAAGGCGCGCCTTCCGGCTTGGCAAGCAAGGGATGTCTTGAGGCCCCAAACGCAAGGCGCCCGCGCTCCGGGGCGGGAGCGCGGGCGCACGTCGCTGCGCGCCGGCAGGGGTGGCCGGCGGTGGGGGAGATCAGGCAGCGACGGTGGAGAAGGAGCGGGCGACCCTGGCAATCTCGGTTTTCGCGCCGGCAATCGCGGCATCGCGTGCTTCGGGGCCATAGCCGATCTTTTCAGCATGGATGAAGGTGACGTCCGTGATGCCGATGAAGCCGAGCAGGTGGCGCAGGTAGGGTTCCTGGAAATCTGCCGCGGCGCCGGGGCCTTCCGAATAGAGCCCGCCGCGCGAGGTGAGCACGATGACCTTCTTGCCTTTCAGCAGGCCTTCCGGGCCTGCCTCGGAATAGCGGAAGGTTTCACCGGCGCGCAGCACGAAGTCGAACCAGGCGCGCAGAGAGGTTGGCACCGAGAAGTTATACATCGGGGCGGCGATGACGATGGTGCCGGCGGCACGCAGCTCTGCAATCAGTTCGTCGGAAAGGGCGCGGGCTGCAAATTCCTCTTCGGTGGCAGGCGTGCCGCGTACCCCGGCAAGGTTTGCCGTGGTCAGGTGGGGCACAGGATTGCTGCCAAGGTCGCGGCGCACGACGGCCGTGTTCGGGGCCGCCTCAAGCGCGCGGCTGACCGTTTCCTCGATCAGGATGCGGGACACAGACGCGCCGGTATTAGCGCTGGAATTGATGACGAGAAGATTGGACATCGGATGCCTCCATTTGGCGTGTCGTTTCAACACCGCTGGAAATGGGGGCGGACGGGCGGCTTTGATCCCGCGGGCTCACGATAACATTTATGCAGGGATGTGATGAAAAACCGGTCCCTGCGGCCGCTCCTGCGCTGAAGGATCAGGCGCCCTGCTTGAGGCTCGACAGCAGTTTGGGGGTCAGCGCCTTGTTGAAGCGGGAGATATTGGCGACCGATTCGTGCGAGAAGCTCGCGCCCGAATACCAGGACCGGGCCTGCCCCTGCATCGCCTGCATCCGGCCAAGAAGGCCGCCTTCGATGGCCTTGAGATTGAGGTGGGGGAAATAGCGCCAGTTCTTGACGTTTACCACGTTGACCAGGCGCGCGCCGAGATCGGCCAGATCCCGCTCCAGGAAGACGCGCAGTTCCGGCACCGTGTAATCGCCCGGGATCTGGCCGGTGACATAGAGATGGCCGCCGAAGTCCGGGCTGTGCCCTTCATAACGCGCCGAGATAAGCTGGCCGGGATAGGAGCCCGGCAGGAAAGCCTTCGAGAAGGAGCGGATGTCTTCCTCGGTGAACCAGTTTTCCACGACGATCAGCGAGGTGGCATAGCCTTTCCATGTCACCGCATCGGCCACGGCGCGTTCATCCGCTGTCGGATCAGTGACGAGGCGCGCCCAGTCATCCAGCGGAATGGTGCAGGCAAGGGCGCTGGCGGCGAGTTGTTGCCCGTCAGCAAAATGCAGCAGCGCTTCCTTGGGGCTTCGTTCGATCTTGGTGATCTGATGGGAGAGGCGCACATCGAAATCTTCCGCCAGCACTTCCCAGAAATTCGACCAGCCCTGTGAGGGCATGATCAGCTTGCCGGTGGCGCCGCTGATGATGGCGTGATGGTCTACCCACATCATCGCCTGGTAGATCGACACTTCATTCAGATAGCCATAGCCCAGCGCCGTCACGGCGCGGTACATCATGCGCATGACCTTGGGCAGTTTCTGTTCGGTCAGCCAGTCTTCGGCAGACATGGCCGCCTCGGCCAGCGCGCGGGGATCATCGGGGTTTTTCTTCAGCCGGCCGAGCAGGTTCTGGCGGCGTGCCAGATAGATCATCACCTGCTGAGGCAGGGAGGCGCCGGGGGCTTCGTTCACATAATCGCGCATGCCGGCGCCATCGACCGTTGTGCGCCGGAGCAGGCGGAAAGGCTTGCGCTGGCGGCGCATCCATTTCAGCACGTCCTTATAGGCGCCTGTGGCATAGCAGGTGCCCATCTCGGCAATCAGGTCGCCAAGGTCCATGCTGTCGGACTTTCCGCCGAGCCGGTCTGCCTGTTCGATCAGGGTGACCTGTGAATAACCTGTGAGCCGCAGATATTGTGCAAGCGTCAGCCCGCCGGGGCCTGCGCCGACAATCGCCAGGGAAGTTCGATCCGGCAGGCTCATAGATAGTTATTCTTCGGTTAACACGACCGTGAAGGTCGCACGCTTCGGGAAAAACCGATCTTCATCATGTCCTGTTAGTAACGCTCGCATGAAGATGTCGATAGGCCTGTCAGACGTTATACTTTTCCCGCTCATTGGGGTCGGGAGATTCAAGCGCCGTGAGACGCCTGATGTCCCTGCCTATATGCACCATCGTCTGGTGTCACTACTGACGGTGATGGGCTTTATCAACATCGTGAACTCTGCTGCGGTCGTGTTCACGCTGTATGGCGAAACAAATACTGCGCTTCTGTTTGGCTGGATGATTCCGGTGTGGGTGTTCGCGATTTCGCAGATCGCCTGGAGCCGCAGCCGCTGGGACCGTTCGCCGGCGCGCCCTGTTCGCGGACGCTTCCTGCGCCGCGCTGAAGTGGCCACCGGTGTGGTCGGTGCCTGGTGGGGCCTTTGTGTCATTCTGGCGCCGGCGGGCGATGTCGGCCTCAAAGTGTCGATGTTTGCCATCGTGTTTGGCATGTGTGCCGGCGTGGTGGCCGTTGTTTCGCCGGTGGCGAACGTGGCGGCCCGCTTCCTGCTCGGCGCGGCGACCACGGCAACTGTCGGATTTTTCCTGGCGCCCGTGGGCCTGCCGGCCACAATCGTGGTGCTCGGCCTTGTTCTGACGCTGGCCTCGGCTTTCGCCAGCCTCAACGCCTATCGTAACCTGCTGATGGAGATGGAGGCCAAGCGCCTCGCCGCACAGAACCACGAACAGCTGCTCGATGCTGTGACCGCGATCCCGGAAGCGTTCGCCATCTATGATGCGGCCGGCAATGTGATCATCCAGAACGCTGTTCACCAGCGCTGGTTCCCCAAGGGGCTGGACAAGACGGATTTCCGTCCGGGAACGGACATGCGCAAGCTGGCCGATGTTGGCGGCGTGATGCGGTCCTGTGTGCCGACCAGTTCGGGTGGCCGTGTGATCATCCACACCGATGTTTCCAAGATGGACGATCTTCGTCAGGAGGCGGACGAAGCCCGCCGCGATGCCGAAGAAGCCCGCCTGGCTGTGGAGCGCTTTGTGGGCTCGGTGACGCGCGAACTGCGCCTGCCGCTGCGCACCCTGCGCACGATTGCCTCGCGCTTTGAAACCCGCAGCAATATTCCTTTTGACGACAAAGAGATCCGCCTTGCCGGTGACAAGATGGTGAGCTTCGCGGACCAGGCGCTGAGCCTCGTGGATGAGGTGCTCTCCATCACGCAGGGCGGCGACAGTGTGGTTGACGGCGCGGACGTGTCGCTGAAGACGACGCTGGCGCAGGTGATCACGCAGAAGCATTCGGCGATCACCACGCTGGGCGTGGAGATTGACGAGCCCAGCGGTCAGGACGCGATGATCGACAGCGCCAAGGCGGCCCGTGTGCTGTCGCGGGTATTCTCGGCGGTTCTGCTCGAACTGGGCCAGGTGTGCCGGGGCGGCGGATCGCTGCGCGTGCGCTGCGGGGTGCGCGGTGAGCAGGGCTGGGTGTCCGTCGAGGCGGCAAAACTGGCCAATGGCACGCTGCAATCGGAACTGACCGAGGATTATCTGTCGGAAAGCTCTGAGAACCGGCTCGTCTGGCGCGCGCTGATGCAAACCATCGGTGGACAGATCGAAATGCGCGAGGCACGTAACGGATCGATCGTGTACATCCTGAAGTTCAACACCAACGCCACCTCGACCAAGCAGGGCGACGCCGAAGCGCTGGCCCGCCCGCATTCCGGCCGCGCTGCCTGAGGTCAGCCCTCGGGCAGGGGCGTGAATTCCTGATCGTCGCCATCGGGCAGCTTCATGCGGCCCTGCTTCCAGTCTTCCTTGGCCTGTTCCAGGCGTTCCTTGGACGAAGACACGAAGTTCCAGAAGATGAAGCGTTCGCCGACAGGTTCGCCGCCGAGCACCATCACGGTTGACGCTTCATCTGCAGTTACCACGACGTCGCCCTTGCCGAGCACGGCCATCTGGCCCGCGCCGATCTTCTGGCCGGCCACGTCCGCGCTGCCGCTGGCGACATAGACCGCCCGCTCAGGATATTCATCCGGCACCTTGCGGCGGGCGCCTGTCTCCATTTCCCAATGCATGTAGAACATCGGGGACCGGGTATTTACCCGCGCGTCGAGGCCCTCCGCTTTGCCGGCGATCAGGCGCCCCTTGAGACCGGTCTCGTTCCAGACCGGCAGGGTGTCGGCGGGGTGATGCCAGAAGCCGGGATCGATTTCCTCGTCCTCCGTCGGGAGGGCGACCCAGGCCTGGATGCCGTGCATATGGGCGCCGTTCATCCGGGCATATTCGAGACGTTCAGAATGGGTGATGCCCTTGCCGGAAGTCATCCAGTTGACGGCGCCCGGCTGGATTTCCTGTTTGAAGCCAAGGCTGTCGCGATGGGTCATCGCGCCGGAATAAAGATAGGTGACTGTCGAGAGGCCAATATGCGGGTGGGGCCGCACATCCAGTTCGCGCGGGATGCCGGGGGCGAAATCCACAGGGCCCATCTGGTCGAAGAAGATAAACGGGCCGACCATCCGGCGTTTGGCGAAGGGCAGCACGCGGCCCACTTCAAAGCCGCCGCCGAGGTCTCGCGTGCGCTTGTCGATGATGAGTTCGATCATGATAGGCCTCCCTTGTCTGGCATCAGTGTAGCCCACATGGGCGCGATGATGAGGTTTTTCTCGCCGCGTGCGTCTTATAAGAGTTATGTCAAATCTGTTGATCCTGGGAGGACTTATCCAATGACCCTATCAAGGCGCTTCCTGCGCACGGCCGCCATCGCTGCATTTGCCGTCGTGGCTGCATTTCCGGCAGCAGCTGAAACCGTCATCATCCATGCCGGCAAGGTGCTGGATGTGCCGGGCAATCCGGTGCGCGGGGCGACCACGATCACGGTCACCGATGGCAAGATCGTCTCCCTGGAGAATGGCCACAAGGCTGCGCCCAACCGTTCGGTGCGCGTGATCGACCTGAAGGACAGCTTCGTACTGCCCGGCCTGATCGACAGCCACGTTCACCTGACCTCCGACACCGGCGGCATTGCCGGCCAGCTGGAAGGCGTGACCCTTTCCCCGGCCGCCCAGGCTTTCGATGCCTGGACCAATGGCATGAAGACGCTGAACGCCGGCTTCACCACCGTGCGTAATCTGGGCGATGGCGACGGCGCCGTGATGGCTCTGCGTGATGCCGTCAAGGACGGCCAGATCATGGGGCCGCGCATCCTCGATTCGGCCGCCTCCATCTCCGTATCCTCCGGCCATATGGATGGGTCGCTGGGCTTCCGGGACGATCTGCGCCCCTTCTTCAAGGCGGAAGGCAACACCTGCGACGGCGCGGAAGACTGCCGCCGCGCGGTGCGCCTGCAGGTGGCGCGCGGGGCGGACGTGATCAAGCTGGCGACGACCGGCGGGGTCAACAGCCGCATCGGCGCGGGCCTTGGCAAGCAGATGTTCGAGGACGAGGCGGATGCCATCGTCGCCACGGCCAAACTGTTCGGCAAGAAAGTGGCCGCCCATGCTCACGGCGCAGACGGCATCCGCATCGCGCTGGAAGCTGGCGTCGACTCCATCGAGCATGGCACCATCCTTGATCCGGAAACCATTGAGGTCTTTGTCGCATCCGGCGCCTATTACGTGCCGACGCTTTCGACCGTGAACGGATATATCGAGCGGATTGAAGCCAACCCCGACGCCTATGAGCCCGATGTGCGCGCCAAGATCGATTGGCGCATCGGCATTACCGGCAAGAGCCTTGAAGTGCTCCACCCGAAAGGCGTTCCGATTGCTTTTGGAACCGACGCCGGCGTATCCAAGCATGGCCGCAATGCCGATGAGTTCGAACTGCTGGTCCGCTTTGGCCTGACGCCGATGGAAGCCATCGAGGCCGCCACCGTCAACGCGGCAGACCTGCTTGGCGTGTCGGATATTGCCGGCACCCTGGAGCCGGGCAAGAGTGCCGACATCATCGCCGTCAAAGGTGATCCGCTGGCGGACATCAAGGTTCTCAAATCCGTGAACTTCGTGATGGCCCGCGGCCAGGTGGTCAAGCAATAAGCTTCTGCCGCTGGCAAAGGCTCCTGCCAGCGCAAAAGAAAGACCCCGGACAGAAGCGTCCGGGGTCTTTTTGTTTTTGCAGGCGGCTGATGATCAGACGACGGTAAGCCAGTCAGGCCGCACATATTTCTCGCCCAGATCCCGCGCGACGAGCTTATGCGCGATGGTGCCCTGATCCACCGTCAGGCCATTTGCCAGATGCTTGTTGGCATTGATCGCCGCGCGCGCGCCACGATTGGCAATCTGCATCACGAAAGGCAGCGTGGCATTGTTCAGCGCATAGGTGGAGGTGCGCGGCACCGCGCCGGGCATGTTGGCCACGCAATAGTGCAGGATGCCGTCCACCTCATAGATCGGATCATCATGCGTGGTCGGACGGCTTGTCTCGAAACAGCCGCCCTGGTCAATCGCGATGTCAACCAGCACCGAGCCGGGCTGCATTGTGGAAAGCTGCTCGCGGCTGATCAGCTTGGGCGCCGAGGCGCCGGGGATCAGCACCGCGCCGATCACAAGGTCTGCATCCTTGATGGCTTCGGCCAGGGAGTGCGCGGTGGAGTACATCGTGTTGACCGTGCCGCGGAACTGCTCGTCGAGTTCGCCGAGGCGTTCATTGTTGCGGTCGAAGATCCAGACATCGGCGCGCATGCCGACGGCGATTTCAGCTGCGTGGGTGCCCGAGACGCCGCCGCCGATGATGACGACCTTGGCGGGGGCAACGCCCGGAACGCCGCCCATCAGGATGCCCCGGCCGCGGCCCTTGGTGCGCATCAGCGCGCCGGCGGCCACCTGCATCGACATGCGCCCGGCCACTTGGCTCATCGGACGCAGCAGCGGCAGGCCGCCGCGCGCATCCGTTACGGTTTCATACGCTATCGCCAGGCAGCCCGAGTTCATAAGGCCCTTGGCCTGCACTGGATCGGGCGCCAGGTGAAGATAGGTGAAGAGGGTGTGATCCCTGGTGAGGCGCGCGGTTTCTTCCGGCTGCGGTTCTTTCACCTTCACGATCAGTTCGCTCTCGCCGAAAACGGCGTCCGCATCGGGCAGGATGGACGCGCCGATGGCGGTGTAGGCTTCGTCGGCAAAGCCGGATGCCACTCCCGCGCCGGCCTGGATGTTCACCTGATGGCCAGCGCGAACGAGTTCGCCAACGCTTTCAGGTGTCAGACCGACACGGGATTCCTGCTTTTTGATTTCTGTTGGAACACCAATTCGCATGTGCCTCTCCTTAGGGAAAGATCATGCCTATAAACCGCCTTTTGAGGCGGTTCTACCCCTGCGCAAAAGTCAGGCAAAAAGAAAACCGCGTGTGGAATCCGGGTAGGCCCACACGCGGTTTGAGATTTCAGGCCCGGTATTCTGAGCCTTCAGGCAGATTACATGGAGCGCGAGATGGTGAACACGACGCGTTCGTCAGCCAGGTTTGAACCGTCGATGTCGGTATCCCAGTAGCGCAGGTCGAAGCCGAAGCCGAGGGCGGAGTAGGTGCCGCCGATCGACCAGTTGGTGTAGTCGTCGCCGTCGTCGAACTGGTAGTTACCGAGGCTGGCGTCCACCGAGAAGGCGTCCGTGAAGGAATAGCCCGTGGTGGCGTTCAGGTAGAGGTTCTTGTTGTCGATGTCGTAGTAGGCTTCGCCGCCAACCGAGAGACCGCTTTCGAAGGAATAGCCGAGGGCACCCTTGATTTCGAGGAAGTCGAGATCGTCATCTTCCGTGTCCGGATAGGTGTAATAGATGACGCCCAGATCCCAGCTGATGCCGTTGGCGAGTTCGCCAGCCAGACCGCCATAGAAGTCCAGTTCGACGTTGGCATCGGAATCGCTGTCGAAATCGATGCTGGAAGCCCAGGTGCCAGCATAGAACATGCCGTTGGTGTAGTCGAAGCCGCCGGAGATGGCGAGGTCGCCGTTCGACTGCGAAACGCCGCGCCAGACATAGTCCGACGACAGAGCGACGTTGCCCGAGAATTCGCCTTGGGCGGATGCAGTGCCGGCCGCTGCCAACATGGCAGCAAGTGCGACACCTGCCTGATAAAACTTCATACGCATGCGTGTTAACCCCGTCTTGTGATCACGCTCCCGCTTGAGCGCCACGAACGAAGTTGCCGGTCTTTCCCCGCCTTGCCGATGCTGCCGCCACGCGAACACGCGTGAGAGGCATTTAATCGCACCGAATTTGGGCAGGCGGCGCCACCCATGCCTTACAATTGTGCGGCGCAGCGTCCAGAAATCAGGCAGTACCCGAGTCAGCGTGCCTTCAGCGGGGCATATCCAAGGTGCATCCCCGCATCCACCAGCAGGGTTTCGCCAGTTATGTGACGGGAAGCATCGGTAATGAGGAACAGCGCAGAATCGGCGATGTCATCAGGGCCGGAAGCCACGTTCAGGGGCACGGAAGCGGCGACCCCGGCTTCCATCTTGCTGTATTGCGCCTCGCTCATCGTGTCCTTGAACCAGCGGGTGCCGATAAAACCCGGGCAGACGGCGTTGACACGAATGGCTGGGGCGAGCGCCCGGGCGAGGCTGATCGTCATCGTATTGAACGCGCCCTTGGACGCAGCATAGGCCACCGAGGAGCCCACCCCCCGCCACCCCGGCGATGGAGGAGACGTTCAGCACAGCCGAGGCGCGGCCGGTCTGGCGGTGCGCCTCAACCAGCAAGTCCTTGGTTTTCTGAAGCAAAATGAAGGGGCCGGCGACATTGACCGAATAGAGATGCAGGAAATCCTCGCGGCTGAGCGCGTCGAGGTCGCTATGGTCGCGGGCATGTTTGGTGATGCCGGCATTATTCACCAGAATATCGAGCCGGCCTGCCTGGGCGGCGGCATCGGCCAGCTTCTGGCAGCCTTCGTCGGTGGAGACGTCGGCCTGGACGAGGCGCGCCTGGGCGCCGGCGGCCTGACAATCGGCCACGGTGACCTCTCCGTCGGCGATGGATTTGGTACAATTGATAATGACGCTGGCGCCGCGCTCAGCGAGTTTCAGGGCTATGGAACGGCCCAGGCCGGTGGCTGAGCCGGTTACCAGGGCAGTGCGGCCTTCAAGATCGCGCGGGGTCATCTGTCGTCTCCATTATCCCTTGTTTTTCCTGAGGGTTTGCTGATCGCGCGGCCCTTGGGGAAGTCAAGGGGCCGCCGGCGCACGCGTGGCGAGAGCAGCACGGGGGATTGTTTGCAACCGGCTGTTGCCGCTTCTTTCTGGGAACCAGACCGTAGACCTATTCGTTCTATCTGCATGAGCAATGATCTGTTTCGCCTTATCTATGTGAGTACCGCTCGTCCCGGATTGTCGGAAGAGGATATGTTGAATGTTCTCAACGCTTCCCAGTCCAATAATGAGGAGCGCTACATCACCGGGTACCTCGTGCATAACGGGGGAAGCTTCATGCAGCTGATCGAAGGTCCGCGCGTAGAGGTTGAGGATATTTACGACCGTATCCTGAAGGACAAGCGCCATTCCGGCATCGTGCGCATTCTTGCCGAAAAGGCGGAGTCGCGGGCCTTCCCGCGCTGGTCGATGAATTACTTCCGCTTAGATAAAAGCGGACATAACGGGACAATGATGGTCCGCCGCGACGACCCCGTGGACAGTCTGATGGCGGCCGACGCCCCGCGCGACCTGATCCACACCTTCTCCAAATTCATCCGGCAGGGCTAAGCCCCCCGCCGGCCCCGGAGGAGCCGGGCAGCCGCGATGGCGAGGCCAACAAGGACAAGGCCGGCAATGAGCAGGCTGAGGGGCTCGGCGCCGAAAGTCTCGAAGTATTGCGTGTATCCATGGATCGCCAGGAAAACGACGGCGCTGACCGAAAGGAAGCCGCCGCGCCGGGCCGTGAAGGCGAGGGTGAACGACAGGGCGGGCCAACCTATGGCGAAGATCCAGGGCGCAAGGCCGAAGGCGGGTTGTGCCGCGTCTTCATAGGACCAGCGCGCGCCGCCCAGAACATCGCCCCAGAGCGAGCCCACCCAGAAGGCAAAGTGAACCAGAATCAGGCTGGTGCGGGCCGCGACCGTGATCGGATTGGACCAGCTTTCCGGAACATGCCCGCGCAGCCGGTAGAGCCCGGCAGTGAGCAGGCCGAAGACGGCAATCGTCAACGTGGGTTCCTCGACGAAGAGGGCGTAGCTGGCGTGCCAGTAGCCGGTGCCAGAGCCAAAAACGGCACCCAGGGCGACCATGGCGAGCGCAGCCAGGAAGGCCGAGCGATACCAGATCGCGCCTGCCGTCAGCAGGAAGGTGATCAGCAGGGCGGGCTGGGTTGGGTGAGCCTCGCGGAACTCCCAGCCGACCCAGCCGGCCAGGCCCAGCGTGCCCATGAGGGCGAGGGCGGTTGCCAGCAACGTGAAGCTCTCGCCGGTCATCAGGCGGCGCAGCGCCTCTGCCGCCGCCAGCGCGGCGAGGGCCAAGAGCAGCCCGGTGGCCGCATTGGGCACCAGCGCGATGGCCGCCACCGAAACGGCGATGGCGCCGAAGATCAGGAGCAGGTTGACCGCCAGGCCGCCCCGCCGGTCTGGCAGGGCCAGCGCGGTGAGCCGGGCGGCTTCCTCCGGCGTGATCTGAGCGGTGGCCTGCAGCGCGGAGAGATCGAGGCGGATGATGGACATGGGTTTGCTCCAAAATAGTGAGCGCTCACTAACATAAGCGAACCCGCTGGGCAAGGGTCTTCGGCGCGCCCTCCTTCCGGCCCGTCTTGATTTCGCCGGGATTTGGAGGCTCCCTGAGCGCGCACGCCATGTGGAGGGACGCCATGCGCCGGGTTTTTGCTGTTATTTCTGCCATCCTGCCCGCTCTCGCGGTGGCCTGTGTGTATGCGCCGGAAGGCGCGCCGCCGCCGCCACAGCCCGCGACGTTTGCAGTGCCCGCGCCGCCCCCTCCGGCCCGCTTCGTGGCGCTGACGGCGACGCTGCCCCACGGCCCAAGCGAGGGCCTGCCACCCTCGGTGCTCGATCCCATTCAGGAGGGCGCCCCACTGCGGCTGGACCTGACGCTTCTGCCGCCGCTCATCCCCTCGATCCGCCAGCCGGACGGCACCTATGTCCTCGCCGAGAGCTGCGATTTCGGGGTGGTGGAGGCAGGCGCGGTCTCGTTGCCGACGGGTTCCTATCACATGCTGATCAATGCCGAGCTCGGCACGCCATCGGCCAATCCGGCAAGCCTTCTGAGCTGCGAGTATGACCCCGCCCTGATGAGCGACGACTCCCCGGGCGCAAGCTGGCGCCTGAGGGGCTGTTTCCTGCCGCAGGCGGTATCCATCCCCACAGCCACGCTCTGGGCGCTGAGCCCGCTGCCGGCGAGTGCCTGTGGCATCGGGAATTGACCCGGCCGCGTGCCCGGCCTAGCTCGCTAGCCCATGACAGCTCCGCTTTTCCCGCCCGGCCTTGCCGGTCTCGCCAGCCGCTATGACACCATCCTCTGCGATGTGTGGGGCGTGATCCATAATGGCCGCGCCGCCTTCACAGAGGCGTGCGACGCGCTGGTGAAGTTCCGCGAAGGCGGCGGCCGGGTGTGCCTGATCACCAATGCCCCGGTGCCCGAAGCGCAGGTTGTGCGCTATTTCGAGCCGCTTGGCGTGCCACGCGAAGCCTTTGATGCCTGCGTCTCCTCGGGCGACGCAACCCGCTATGAACTCTCCCAACGGCCCGGCCAGACCGTCTGGCGCCTTGGCGGGGATGAAGGCTGGGAGCATGACCGCCACCTTTACGAAGGCCTCGACCTGAAGTTTCAGGACGATGCGGGCGCCGATCTCTTGCTGTGCATCGGCCTGCGGGACATGGCGAACGACCAGCCGGAGGACTATCGCGCAGAGCTGCGCGAAGGCGTGGAGAACGGCCTGCCGATGCTTTGCGCCAATCCAGACAAGCAGGTGCGCGTGGGCGGCAAGCTCTACTGGTGCGCCGGCGCGCTGGCCGATGTTTACGAGGATCTGGGCGGGGAGGTGATCTATCCCGGCAAGCCTTATGCGCCGATCTACAAGCTGGCGCTCGAACGGGTGGCCGCCATGGGCGCCCCGGCGCGCAATATCCTGTGCATCGGCGACAGCCCGGCCACCGATGTGCGCGGCGCCAGCGGCCAGGGCTTCGACAGCCTCTATGTCGGCACCGGCCTGAAGCAGCATGGCGCTGATTTTGAAGCAGAAGTTACCGATCTGCTGGCCGATTACGGGGAAATGGCCACTTATGCGATGACGGGGCTCAGATGGTAAGCAAACCCTGGGCACCGCAGCGCCTCGCAGGCGAGCAGGGGTGACGGCGGCTTCTGCCCCGTGTAACGCACTTCAGGACACAGAATCAGGGAGTAATCCGGCCGCATGACCCAGTTCACCGGTTACAAATATGAAGACCTCGAGATCGGCCAGGCGCACGAAACAGTGCACACGATCACGGAGAACGACATCCAGCGTTTCGCCGAGGTTTCGGGCGACTATAACCCGCTGCACATGTCCGACGAGTTCGCCGCCAAGACGATATTCGGCAAGCGCATCGCCCATGGCGCGCTGACGGCAAGCTATATCTCCGGCATCCTGGGCAACAATCTGCCCGGCCCCGGCGCAATCTTTGTCGGCCTCTCCATGCGCTTCAAGCGTCCGGTCCATATCGGCGACACGGTGACCGTGCGCGCCGAAGTGGCCGAGAAGCAGGACCGCGGCAACCGCGTCACCCTGAAGGTCGAATGCATTGTCGAAGGCAAGCGCGTTATCACCGGGGAAGCCGACGTGGTGGCCCCCAGCCGGGAGAAGTGATGGCAGTCTTTGCCGAATATCGCGGGCTGCCGGAAACGGCGCGGGGCGCGTCGATCGCGCTTGGCAATTTTGATGGCCTGCATGCCGGCCACCGCGCCGTGATGGACGCGGCGCGCATTGCCGGCCATGGCAGCTTTTCGGTGGCGACCTTCGAACCGCCCCCGCGCGCCTATTTCCGCCCCGGCGACCCGCCTTTCCGCATCCTGCGGCCAGAGCGGCGCAACGACCTGATCCTCGCCGCCGGCGCCACCCATGTGTTCGAGCTGCCCTTCAATGGCGAGATGGCGGCGATGACCGATGAAGGCTTTGTCCGCCAGGTGCTGGTGGACGGGCTGGGCGTGTCGCATGTCTCCGTCGGCTTTGACTACCGCTTCGGCCGGGGGCGGATGGGCCATGCCCAGCGCCTCGCCAGCCTTGGCCGCGCGCTGGGGTTTGGCGTTACCATCGTTGAGGAAGTCTCCGGCCATGGTGGCAAGGCCTCGTCCACGGCCATCCGCCAGGCCCTGATGGCGGGCGAGCCGGAAGTGGCCGCAGACCTGCTGGGCGGCCCCTGGATTGCCGATGGCATCATCGAGCCGGGCGAGAAGAACGGGCGCACTTTCGGTTTCCCTACCGCCAACATGGCGCTGGGCGATCTCATCCACCCGAAGATGGGCGTCTATGCCGTCCGCCTGCGGATCGAGGGGGAAAGCGAGTGGCGCGACGGCGTGGCCAATTTCGGCCGTACACCGACCACCGGCCTGCGCGACCCGCTGCTGGAAACCTTCATCTTCGACTTCAACCGCGAGATCTACGGACAGCGCGTCGAGGTTCAGCTCATCGCCTATCAGCGCCCGGAACTGAAATTCCCCTCGCTGGACGCGATGATCGAGCAGATGCACAGGGATGCCGAATTGGCCAAGGAAATCCTCGCCACCCGCCGCTGAAAGGCGGGGCCGGGTGACCTGAGGCAGCAGGCCGGGTAACCCCCGGATGCACCATAAATTTTCCGTAATTTGCGCCGAGGGTGCCCCCCACACAGCGCCTGCAAACGCGCGCAGTCTGCTGTTGTTGGGACGCACACAGGAGGACACTTTGCGCCGTATTATCTCCACTCTGGCCCTCGCGGCCTTTATCGCCGCGCCGGCCTTGGCGCAGGGCGATCTCTCAGCGGATGTCAGCCTCGCCCGCGATGACCGGATGGTCCGTTCGGTGTTCCTGGCCGATCTGAAGGCCATCGTGGCTGATGCAGGCCATACCATTGATAGCGTCGGGGATGCGGGGGTGAACTCCGTCACAGGCATCACCCCGGATGGCCTCATCTATCACGTGGACGGTGCTGTCTGTGAAAACCAAGTCCGCCCCGGCTGCCTCGGGATCAACATCAATGTCCGCTATGACGGCGACGAGATGGTGACCTATGAGAAGCTGAACGCGGCAAATCTCGCCTGGAACCCGGTTTCGGTCGCCCTTGACGGCATTGTGGGCCAGGAGGGCTCCAGCCTCATCATCACCCGCTATGTCATCCTTGACGGCGGCATGACGATGGAAAACATCAAGGACAACCTCACAAACGCCCTGTCGATTGCGATGGATGTGGCTGACTTTGTCTGGGAAGTCGGCGACTATGCCACCGGCTATGAAGACGATTACGGCGATTGGTGAGCCCGCGCCGGCAGGGGTGACAGCCCCCGCCCGTTCATGCTAACCGCCCGGACCATGGAAAAGGCACGGGCCCGCAAAATCATACGAATTAGCGGCCCGGCCGCCGTCTGAACCCTTGTTTCAGCGGTGGCCGGGTAAAGTTCGTTTGCCCCAATGATTTCAACCGGTGCCTCCGCTGCCCCCATCTGATCGACCAGACATCATGACCGAATCGACCGCCCCTGAACGCGATTACCGCGACACCCTGTTCCTGCCGAAAACCGAGTTTCCCATGCGCGCCGGCCTGCCCAAGGCAGAGCCTGAATGGATCAAGCGCTGGGACGCCCTCGGCCTCTATGAAAAGCTGCGCGCCGACGCAAAAGGCCGCGATCCCTTCATCCTGCATGATGGCCCGCCCTACGCCAACGGCCACATCCACCTCGGCACGGCGCTGAACAAGATCATCAAGGACATCATCGTC
Source organism: Hyphomonas polymorpha PS728 (assembly GCF_000685315.1). Taxonomy (GTDB): domain Bacteria; phylum Pseudomonadota; class Alphaproteobacteria; order Caulobacterales; family Hyphomonadaceae; genus Hyphomonas; species Hyphomonas polymorpha. The sequence goes on along the minus strand of NZ_ARYM01000030.1, from coordinate 16,710 downwards.
CGCTCCCACCAGATGCAGGGCTTTGACGCCTCCTACCTGCCGGGCTGGGACTGTCACGGCCTGCCCATCGAATGGAAGGTGGAGGAGGAGTTCCGCTCCAAGAACCGCCCGAAGGACTCGGTGCCGCCGGCTGAATTCCGCGCCGCCTGCCGCGCCTATGCGGAGCATTGGGTGGGCGTGCAGAAGGCCGAATTCCGCGCCCTCGGCATCGAAGGGGAATGGGACAACCCCTACCTCACCATGGCCTTCGAGAGCGAAGCGATGATCGTCTCCGAATTCCTCGACATGGCGATGAAAGGCGGCCTCGTCCGCGGTGCCAAGCCCATCATGTGGAGCCCCGTGGAACGCACGGCGCTGGCCGAGGCGGAGGTGGAGTATCACGACCGGAAGGTGCCGGTGGTGTGGGTGAAGTTTCCGGTGGTGGCCCTTGAAGGCGCGCAACACGAGTACAGTGCTGAGGACGGTGGCTGGAACAGATCGAAAGAAGAATACAGCATCCTCGGAAAAGCGTCAGTAGTCATCTGGACAACGACCCCTTGGACCATCCCGGCGAACCAAGCTGTCTCATATTCCGAACTTATCCAATACAGAGTCTATCGCGTAGATGCGGTGGATACGGAGAAGGACTTCACTCCTTTTGCCAAAGTCGATGAGTACCTCATCATTGCCGAGAACAGGGCAACGGAGGTGTTTGAAAAGGCTTTCGTGACCAAATGGACTGAGATGTTTCCACTTATGAAAGTGGAGCACTTGTCGCTGCTGAGGCTGGCTCATCCGCTTCATGCCCTTTCCCCCTTCTTCCAGCACCCTATCCCACTCCTCGCCGGCGATCATGTGACTGACGATGCCGGTACAGGTTTCGTCCACACCGCGCCTGCGCATGGCGAAGACGACTTCGATGTTTGGGTAAACTCTGGCCACACGACGCAGGAAATCCGCCAGATCGTCGATCCCGATGGCAAGTATACGGACGAAGTTCCGGCCCCGCTCGCGGGCCTCGACATCATCGTCACCTCCGGCAAGAAGCGCGGGGAGGCGGGCAAGGCGAATAATGAGGTGATCCGCCTCCTCGCCGAGAGCGGAAACTTGCTGGCGCGCGGCATCACCACTATCCGCGACGCGCATTCCTGGCGCTCCAAAGCCCCGGTCATCCGCCGCGCCACGCCGCAATGGTTCATCGCGATGGACAAGCCCGTGCATGGCGGCAAGACGCTCCGCGAGCTGGCTCTGAAAGGCATCGCCGACACCGAATTCTTCCCGCCCACGGGCCGCAACCGCCTTCAGGCGATGGTGGAAGGGCGGCCAGACTGGCTGATCTCGCGCCAGCGTAACTGGGGCGTGCCGATCACCCTGTTCGTCAACGCCAAGGGCGAGCCCCACACGGCTGCCCTCAGCAAGGAACAGGCCGACAAGCTCAACGCCAACATAAAGGCCGCTATCGAAAAAACCGGCGTAGACGGATGGTTCGCCACGCCGGACGCAGACTTTTTCGCCGGCACCGGCGTCTCCCCCGAAGGCTGGGAAAAGGTGACGGACGTGCTCGACGTGTGGTTCGATTCCGGAACGACGCACGCCTTCGCCCTGCGCAAACGCGGCATCATCGATAACGCCACAGGGCAGGCGGACGTTTACATGGAAGGCTCTGACCAGCATCGCGGCTGGTTCCAGTCATCCCTCTTGGAAAGCTGCGCCACGCGCGGCATGGCGCCTTACAAGAAGGTCGTCACCCACGGCTTCATCGTGGATGCTGACGGCAAGAAGATGTCGAAATCCATCGGCAACACGATCGAGCCCCAGCAGGTGCAGAAGGATTACGGCATCGAAATCCTCCGTATCTGGACGGCCTCTGCCGACTATATGGAAGACCTGCGCATCTCCGACGAGATCATCAAGGGCACCGTCGAAACCTACCGCAAACTGCGCAACACGCTGCGCTACCTGCTCGGCGCGCTGGATGGCTATACGGCGGAAGAGAGCGTTTTGTTTTCGCCTTCGAAGTACGAGCCAGTTTTTGAATCATCATTGACTGTGCGCGCGATGCCCGGCCTCGAACGCTTCATGCTCCACCGCCTCGCCGAACTGGACGCGCAAGTGCGCGCCGCCTATGCGAATTTCGACTTCAAGCGCGTGATGACCCTGCTCATCAATTTCGTGAACGTCGAACTCTCCGCCGTCTATTTCGACATCCGCAAGGACTCGCTCTACTGCGACCCCGCCTTCGCCACCGCAAAGGCATGGGACAGCGAAACCTCCGCCTACGGAGATCGCCGCCGCGCCGCGCGCACGGTCATGGCCGCCGTCTTCGAACGCCTCCTCGGCTGGCTCGCCCCGGTGATGCCCTTCACCACGGATGAAGCCTTCGGCGAAAGCCACCTGAAAGGCACCGCGCCCTCGGTCCACCTCACGCTCTTCCCGCCGACACCGGAGGCGTGGAAGGATGACGCGCTCGCAGCCCGCTGGGAGAAGATCTTCGCCGTCCGCCGCGTCGTCACCGGCGCGCTGGAGGTCGAACGCCGCGAGAAACGCATCGGCGCCTCGCTGGAAGCGGCCCCCAAAGTCATCATCGCCGACAAGGCGCTGATCGACGCCTTCGAGGGCGAAAGCGCGGCTGACATCTTCATCACCTCCGGCGCAGAGCTGGTTCTGGCCGCCGAAGGCCCCTCCGGCGCCTTCACGCTGCCCGATGCCCCCGGCATCTGGGTCGTTCCGGAAAAGGCCACCGGCATCAAATGCCGCCGCAGCTGGAAATATTTCGACCCCGCCACGGCAGACCCGGCCTTCCCGGACATCACCCCCCGCGACGCCCTGGCGGTGAAAGCCTGGGACAAGGTGGCCGGGTAGGAGCAGGGAAGACCCTCACCTCCCATTGCTGCGCAATGGGCCCCTCCTCTCCCAGAGGGAGAGGGGTTTGGACTTCGCCGCGAGCGCAACGCTAAGCCCCTCTCCCGCGAAGTGGGAGAGGAGGGGCCCGCGGCCAAAGGCCGTGGGAGGTGAGGGGCTTCCGCCCATTCCCCCTGCACAGAAGCGCTTGATCCGCCTGCCAGCCTCTGCAATCTCAGCAGCATGAAGCTATCGCCGCAGACAATCTGGCCCTTCGCGGTGATTCCGCTCGTTGTCCTGTTCGATCAGGTGACGAAATGGATGATCCTGGCGGAGCCGCGCCTGAACGGGCTCATCTGCCTGCATGACAAGACCCTCTGCGGCAAAATCGTGGTTCCTGGCCCGGTTGATCTCTCGATGGTCTGGAACCGGGGCATGTCTTTTGGCCTGTTCCAGTCGGAAGGCATCATGCGCTGGGTCATGGCGGGCCTGATGGCGGCCATTGCTATCGGTTTCTTCTTCTGGCTGCTGCGCGCCGAAGGGCGCTGGCTGAAAGCCTCCCTGGCCCTCGTGGTCGGCGGCGCCATCGGCAATCTCATCGACCGGGTGCGCTTTGGCGCGGTGGTTGATTTCGTTGACGTAAACGAGCTGACGCTCGGTTACTTCCCCTGGGTCTTCAATGTGGCCGACGCTGCCATCACCATCGGCGCGATTCTCCTGTTTGTAGACCAGTTCTTACTTTCGCGCCCGAAACAGGCTAACAGCCTGAAGCAAGGTTAACCCACTCCAGTTCAAGCGGATCTCGTAAAGTCACATGAAAAAGACCCTCCCGCTCCTCGCCGCCGGCCTCGCTCTGGGTGTCACGGCGGCCTGCTCGTCCACCGGCAATGCCGGCACGGCCACTCCCGACGAGTTTCGCGTGGTCACCAAGCCGCCGCTTTCCATCCCCCCGAATTACAGCCTGCGCCCGCCTGCGCCCGGCACCACGATCCCGGCGGAAGTCGAAGTGGCCACCAGCGGCGGCACGTCGGCGTTCGGTTCGGGCCTGGGCCAGCAGGCCAGCGCTTCGGAACGGGCCCTCGTGGCAGCGGCCGGCGCCAATGCGGTCAATCCGTCCATCCGCGCCCAAGTCGACTGGGAAGAGACCAAGGCCATCCGCAAATCGCCCACGATTGCCGATCGCATTCTCTTCTGGCGCAAATCCAACCCGGAAGACGCCGCCTCTGCGGCGGTCGACAACGCTACCGGCGATCAGACGGTGACGATCGAGCAGGCTGGCGGCGGCCGCCGCATCAAACTGCCCGGAACCTGATGAATTCGGATGGGGGCCTTCGTGCCCCCATTTTTCTGCCCCTCCAGATCGGAGCTACCCCATGAAACGGATACTCGTCGCTGCAGGGCTCCTCGCCTTTGCAGTTGCTGGCGCTTCAGCCGAGCCGGCCACCGCGCCCAACACGCCGTCCAGCTTCACGCTCGACAATGGCATGCAGGTGGTCGTTGTGCCCGATCACCGCGCCCCCGTCGTCACGCACATGGTGTGGTACAAGGTCGGCGCCGCCGATGAGGCGCCCGGCAAGTCCGGCATCGCCCACCTGTTCGAGCATGTGATGTTCAAGCAGACCAAGAATATCGGCCCGGAGGAATTCACCTCCATCGTCCAGCGTTCCGGCGGCCAGCTCAACGCCTTCACCTCCTGGGACTACACCGCCTATTTCGAGCGGGTGCATAAAGACCAGCTCGGCAAGATGATGGAGCTGGAAGCCGAGCGGATGGTGAACCTCATCATCAATGACGACCCCAAAGGCCCGTTCATCGCCGAGCGCGATGTGGTGAAGGAAGAGCGCCGCCAGCGGATCGAGAACAATCCCGGCGCGCTGCTTCAGGAAATGGTGCTCAACGAGTTCTGGAAGGGCCACCCCTACGAGATCACGGTTATCGGCCTGATGGATGAAGTCGCCGCGCTCAGCCCGCAGGACGGTCTCGATTTCTACAAGGAATATTACAGCCCGGAGAACGCCATCCTGGTAGTCGCCGGGGATGTGACCGAAGAGGACGTCCGCGTCCTGGCCGAGGAGCATTACGGCCCTATCGAGCCAACCGGCCAGGCCCACAGCGCCCGCAAATGGCAGCCCGTTGCCCCGCTCGCCGAGACGAAGCTGATCACCCATTCCGATCCCAAGGTGCGCCAGCCCGTCTGGAGCCGCTATTATCTGGGCACGTCCTTCAAGCGCGATCCGGAAACCGCCCTTGCGCTGGAGGTTGGCCTTGAAGTGCTCGGCGGCGGCATGACCAGCCGGCTCTACCAGTCGCTGGTCGAACAGCAGAAACTGGCCATCAATATAGCCACCTTCGCCTGGACCACGCTGCATGATGAAGGCCCGGCCGTCATCTATGGCACGCCGGTCAGCGGCGTCAGCCTGGAAGATCTGGACGCTGCCGTGATGGCCGAGATCGAGAAGATCCTCGCCGATGGCTTCACCGAAGCCGAAGTCGTCCGCGCGCGAAACAAGCTGGCCGCTACCGCCATCTACCAGCAGGACAGCCAGTCCTCGATGGCCAACCATTACGGCGCCAATCTCGCCCTCGGCTTCACGCTGGAAGAGATCGCCGCCTATCCCGACGAGGTACGGCAGGTCACGCCCGAGCAGGCGCTGGCCGCTGTGCGCGCCGTCTTCGGCGCCGACAAGAATTACATCACTTCCCATCTTCTGCCGGCCGAAGGAGACCTCTGATGTTGAAACTCCGGCTTTTCTCCGGCGCGGCTGCCGCGCTTCTGATCACCGCCTGCGCCGGCACGCCTGCGCCGCAGGCTTCCCTCGACGCGGCCCCGGCGACGCCCGCGCTCGCCGTTGATGTCTATGATGGCGATTTTGTCGATATCCAGCAGTTCACCACCCCCGGCGGCGTATCGGTCTGGCTGGTGATGGAACCGTCAATCCCGATCGTCTCGGTACAGATGGCCTGGCGCGGCGGCTCGGTGGCGGATCCGGATGGCCTGGAAGGCCTCGGCCAGGCGGTTGTCTACGGCATGAATGAAGGCGCCGGCGATCTCGATTCGCTCGCCTTCCAGACGGCCATGGAAGAACTGAACATGAGCTTTGGCTGCTCCAACGGCACCGAATGGACCAGCTGCTCGGCCACGATGCTGTCAGAAAACGCGCCCGCCTCGATGGCGCTGGTCGCCAGCGCGTTGACGGCGCCGCGCTATGATGAGGGCCCGTTCCAGCGCTTCCTGCGGGAGCAGGAAGTCGGCCTGAAGACACGCGAAACCTCGGCGGGCTATCTCGTCTGGCGTGCCCAGTCCCAGGCGCTTTATCCAGATCATCCCTTCGCGCGGGAAGTGACGCCCGAAAGCCTCGCTGCGCTCACCCCGGAGCTGGCCCGCAGCCATATGCGCGCGCTGATGCGAAAGGACGGCCTTCTTGTCACCGCCGTCGGTAACATCACCCCGGAAGACCTTGCCCCGCTGATCGACACCGCCGTCGCCGCCCTGCCGGAGACAAGCGAGATCCCGGCGGTTGCCCCGGTCACCCTGCCGGATACGGCCGCTGCCGATCCCGTCATCGTGCCGCTGCCCCAGCCGCAGAGCCTTGTGCGCTTCATCGGCCCGGCCATGGACCGGGCAAACCCCGACTATTTCCCCGCCTATGTGCTGAACTACACCTTCGGCGGCGGCGGCTTTGAAAGCCGGCTGGTGAAGACCCTCCGCGTCGACAAGGGCCTCACCTATGGCGTCAGCTCCAGCATCGACCCAAACCCCTCCTTCACCGTCTGGTCGGGCGGGGGGCAGACCAAGAATGAGAGCGCCGGCGATTTCATCACCGGCATTCGCGACGAGATGCAGAAGTTCATCGATGGCGGCGTAACCGAGGCGGAGCTCTCCGATGCCAAGGCCTATCTGATCGGGTCCTATCCGCTCGGCTTTGACTCCAATGCCAAGATCGCCAGCAACATCATGTCCGTCCGCCAGGATGATCTGGGCGTCGACTATTTCGACCGCCGTAATGCCCTGATCGAGGCCGTCACCCTCGAAGACGTAAACCGCGCCGCCGCCACCTATCTGGCGCCCGGCCGCTACAGCTTCTTCGTCGTCGGCGAGCCTCAGGGCCTGACGGCAGAATAAGGCCTGCCTGAAGCAGAACGTGCGCCCCCCTTCCGCGTGCGGGAGAGGGGGCGCCGTCAATGGCAGAAACTGTCCCCAGCCTGTCCGGATTTGTCCGAAACTGTCCGGATTTGTCCAGGAAGTGTCCGCGCCTGTCCGCCCCCGTCAGGGGGAAAGACCCGCCCTTATCCACGCCCCTCCGCAGCCTGAAACCTCGGCCTCGCCGGCCATCCCGCCGCCGCGCAGCCGTTCTTATCCACCAGTCTTCTGCAGCGGTTAGACTCTCCCCCATCAGAAACGGGATTTTTCCGGCGAAATTTCAGCCAGCAGTCTTTCTGGGGAGGGGGCAGACCAGAGCCGCAAACCGCACTTGCCTTCCGGGCATGCTCCCGGCTAAGAGGACGTCTCGGTGGGGCGATTAGCTCAGTTGGTAGAGCGCCTGCTTTACACGCAGGATGTCGGCGGTTCGAGCCCGTCATCGCCCACCATTTTCCTTCTCTTGCGGGCCTGTTTTTGCCTTGGTTGTGTCCCAGGGTTGACGCTGGCGCAGTCTCAGTCAGGCTATGTTGCGCGCAGACTGGAGGAATACGCCATGAAACTTTCCCACCTTCTGATGGCGGCGGCGACGCCGCTGATGATTGCCGGTTGTGGCGGTCCTTCTCCGGAGGGGCAGGGCGATGCGGATGCTTCGCTCGCCTTTGGAACTGATTATGACTGCAACGGGCTCACCGTCTCTCTCGGTATTCTGGACGAGGAGGCAGTGCTACGCGTCAACGGGAAAGAATACCGGCTGACCCCGGTTGAGACCGCTTCAGGCGCCAAATATGCCGCCGAGGGTACGCCGGAAACCTCGTTCTGGAACAAGGGCGAAGAGGGCCTGCTGATGCTGGAGGGCGTGGAATATCCCGGCTGCACACAGGCGGGCGGCTATGGCGATCCGGCAGAGGTAATCGATACCGGGGATCTCGGGATCGGCCGCGCGCAGGTCTGGACGGCGCGGGGAAATGAGCCGGGCTGGACGGTGGCGCTGGACGGGACGACGCTGACCTACATCTATGCCTATGGCGAAGGCCAGTATGACGCGCCCCAGCCGGAGGCCGAAGCCATCGAGGGCGGCAAGCGCTATGCGACCGCCGATGGTGTGCTGAGCGTGACGGTGCTGGACAAGGTGTGCGCCGATGACATGAGCGGGATGCCCTATCCCCAGACGGTGACCGTGCAGATGGAAGACGCGCGGGTGCAAGGCTGCGGCGGCGATGTGAATGACCTGCTGGCAGGCGCATGGGACGTGATCGAGGTGAATGGGGCGCCGGTGATGCCGGATGTGGTCATCACGGCGATCTTCGAGGCCAATACGCCGGAAAACCCGGAGAATCCGGGGCAATTCGTGCCGGCGACGGGCCAGGTGGGCGGCAAGGCCGGATGCAACAGCTATGGCGCCGAATACACTGTCTCCGGTGAGGGGCTGGTGATGGGCGATGCAACCTATACCGAGATGGCCTGCCCGCCGGATGTGATGGCGCAAGAGGCGGCATTTCTGGACGCGCTGGGCAAGGTATCGATGATCAGCTTTGATGCGGGCGGAGAGATGGAACTGCGCGACCATGAGTTCCGGCAGCTCTATCTCCGGCGGCAATAACGCCTGACCCGCGGGCACCTGTTGACGGCCCGGCCAGCGCTCAGCAATCCTGCCGGTAATTATGCGTGAAATCACGCAGCCACTGGGAGGAATTGCAGGCGATGGATACGACCGTCAGCAAGAGCACGACACGGATTGCGATACTCGGCGCGGGCATGAGCGGCCTTGGCGCAGCGGCCAAGCTGAAGGAGGCGGGCTATAGCGTTATCGACATTTTCGAGAAGTCAGGCGGGGTAGGCGGCACCTGGCGGGACAACACCTATCCGGGCTGCGGCTGCGATGTGCCCAGCCACCTCTATTCCTATTCCTTTGAGCTCAATCCCGACTGGGATTACAAATGGTCTCTCCAGCCGCAGATCCTCAAATATTTCGAGGACTTTGCCGACAAATATGATGTGCGCCGGCATTGCCGCTTCAATACCGAGATCACCGATTGCCGCTGGAACGATGCGGCCAATACCTGGACGCTGACCGACCGGGCGGGGAAGACGTATACGGCCGATGTGCTGATCTCCGGCCTTGGCCAGCTGAACATTCCGCATACGCCCAATTTCCCCGGACTTGATACGTTCAAGGGCGCGGCCTTCCATTCGGCTCGGTGGGATCATTCGGTGGATCTGAAAGGCAAGACCGTGGCCGTGATCGGCAATGGTCCGAGCGCGGTGCAGTTTGTGCCGGAGATCCAGAAAGTGGTCGGCAAGATGCTGAGCTTCCAGCGCTCACCGGCCTGGTGCCGCCCGCGCGGGCAGCGGGCGTATGACGCGAAAGCGAAGAAATACTTCGCGGGCGCAGACTGGCGGATCAACTGGTACCGGTGGCGCATTCGGGCGTTTGCCGATTTCGGCTTTGGCGCCTTCCTGCAGAAGTCTCCGATGGGGCTGGCGAACTCCATGAAGAAGATGTGCCAGAAGCATCTTGAGGACCAGGTGAAAGACCCCGTTCTGCGGGAAAAGCTGACGCCGGATTTCGAGCCGGGCTGCAAGCGTATTCTGATTTCGGACGATTATTATCCTGCCCTCTGCCAGCCGAATGTTGAGCTGCTGCGCCAGGGTATCAAGGCGGTGACGCCGGACGGCGTGATCGGCGAGGATGGCCAGGAATACAAATGCGATGTGATCATCTGGGCGACGGGCTTCCAGTCGACCGAGTTCCTGACGCCGATGGAGGTTTATGGGCGCAATGGTCTCAGCCTCAACCAGGCCTGGAAGGATGGCGCCGAAGCCTTCAAGGGGCTGGCGGTTTCCGGCTTCCCGAACTTCTTCATGCTGTACGGGCCCAATACCAACCTTGGCCACAACTCCATCATCCTGATGGTGGAGCATCAGATCCACTACATGATCCAGTGTATCGACAAGATCGCCGAGAAGGGCGTGGCGGCCATCGATGTGACGCCTTCTGCAATGACGGCGTATAATGTTCGTGTGCAGAGCGAGATTGCCAAGACGGTGTGGGCGTCAGACTGCCATAGCTGGTACAAAAATGAAGCCGGCAAGGTGACCAATAACTGGTATGGCAAGACCACCGACTACAAGAAGGAAACCCGGCATCCGGACTGGACGGATTTCGAGGTGGTGGAGGGGTAGGCGCTCACCTCCCCCGCGCTTTGTGCGCGGGCCCCTCCTCTCCCGGAGGGAAAGGGGTTTAGCGTTGTGCTGACGGCGAAGTCTCAGCCCCTCTCCCGCGAAGTGGGAGAGGAGGAGCCCATTGCAAAGCAATGGGAGGTAAGGGCCTTCTTGGTTACATCGGCTCGGTGCGGATGGGCGCGAGGTCCGGGTAGACCGGCTCGCGCTTTTCGGCGCGGGCGGCGAAGGCTTCGGCCATGTGCGGCGGGGGGAACATCGCGGTGTTCCAGAGGCCGATATAGTCCAGCGTTTCGGCGGTGGTGTGGTCGCGCCCGTAATTGATGAGGACTTTCGAGCCGGTGACGGCGAGGGGGTTTTTCGAGGCGATTTCGCGCGCGGTGGCGAGGACGCCGGCGAGAAGCTCTTCATGCGTGTCGTAGATGTCGTTCACCAGGCCGATTTCCTTGGCCTTCGCCGCGTCTATCTTGCGGCCGGTATAGGCAAGTTCCTTGACCCAGCCTTCGGGAATGTAGCGCTGGAGGCGCGGGAAGGTGCCAACGTCTGCGGTCATGGCGATGTTGATCTCCATGATGCAGAAATAGGCGTCTTTCGTGCACCAGCGGATGTCTCCGGCGGTGATCATGTCGATGGCGCCGCCGATGACCGCGCCATGGCAGGCAAAGAGAACGGGCACGCGGGCGTCTTCAAGGCAGTTGAAGGAGGATTGGATGGCCTTGACGTTCAGCCGGAAGGCCTCGGCCATCACATAGCGGTCATGCTCGGCAGCCGGGCGGGGGCTGGTGAAGACGGACGTGTCCATGCCGGCGGAGAAGTGTTTCCCGGTCGACGAGATCACGATGACGCGGGCGAGGGCGTTATTATCGATGGTGCGGACGATCTCGGGCAGCTCGTTCCAGAAGGCCTTGTTCATCGTGTTCATCGCCTCGGGACGCGACATCTGGATGTGGGCGACCTTGTCCTCAATGGTCACCTTGAAGGCTTCGTATTTGTCTTTCAGCATGGGTGTCTCCTCCGTTTGGGGAGAAGTGTAGCAGGCAGGCGCGGCGCGGCGAGGGGTGACGCGGGGGGAATGGGCGGGGCTATTCCGGAGCCAGCCGGAGGATTTCGCAGAAGGCCAGCAGGATATGGTAGAAGGTTGAGGCAGGGGTTGTGGCTGTCTGAAGCCTTCCGTCCTGAGTGAAGGCGTCCACCCACAGGCCTTCTGGAACGCATGGGCCCAGATGGAACCGGAAGAGCGCGCTGCAGGCACTTTCGACCTGGGGCCAGGGGGAGGTTCCGGTGACCTCGTAAAGTCCGAGCCAGCCCTTGATCCGCTCCGTGTTTGGCCAGGTTCGCGACTGGGTGTCGAGCTGTTTTCCCGTATGGTCGACGGCGTTCAGGGTGAGGCCGGAGGTCTGGCAGACGCCCAGCGTTTCGGCGGTCAGCACCAGATCATGGATGAGGCCTGAATGATCCTCCCCTGTCAGAAGCTGATGCTGCGCTAAAATCCAGGCCCATTCGAAATGATGCCCCGGCTCGATCCGTATGGCGCCGCAAGCTTCAGCGATTGGCTGGAGGCCGTCGGTGAAGAATTCGGGGAGGGCTTTCGACTGGGGCTGGTAGAGGCGTTGCACGAACAGATCTGTCAGTTCACGCGCAATACGGATGTGATGGCGGGCGGGTATCACGGTTTGAAGCTTCAGGACCGCTTCGAGCAGATGCATATGCGGGTTCTGCTGCCGGGGAAGGGTGGGCGGAAATGTGTTGTGGAATCCCGCTTCTGATCCGTGCCGGAAAAGATTTTCCACAAGGTCCAGCGTCTGGTTGGCATACTCCAGGGCGATCTGCCGGCCCGAGGCTTCCAGATACCAGGCAAGGCCATAGAGGCAGAACGCAAAATCGTAGAGATCAGGGGTGAGGTCGAGAGGTATCCCTTCAGCGCTCGCGGTGCGGCACCAGCCTCTGTCTGCGCCCATCCACAACTTTGTGGTCATATAGCTGAAGACCTGATGTGCGGCGTCCAGCGCGCCGGGGAGGCCCAGCAGATGCGCCTGGCTGAAGACGTAGAGCTGGCGCCCGCACACCCGTGTCCGGCGCGTCGCGGGTACCTGCTTCAAGGCGGCGCCATCATATTCCAGCAGTTCGACCGGGCCACCATGTAGGGGATCGATGCCGTGCGCGATCCAGAACGGAAGCGCGCGCTCATATGTCCATGCCCGGACGGTTTTGAGGGTATGGGGCGCAAGCAAGGTGAATGTCTTGTCCTGGATGGGGGAACCGGTTGGGGAGGCGGAAGGAAGAGACCGGGGGTCTCTGCCGGTCATGCGTTGCGCAGGCGGGCCCCGATCATCACGCCTCTCTGCCAGGCGACCTCGCATGGAATGATGCGCGGCGTGGACGAATTCGGTGTCGGAATTTCAAGCTCAAACAGCTTCGGGCACGGCCAGGGAATGCCAAGTCTCAGGCAAGCGCCGCCCTTCGAGACGTTTATAATTTGTACATCCATGGATGATCGCGAAAAATTGAACAGGATACGTCCGCTTTTGAGCGTGCGGCGGCGAGGCCAAAGGCGGCGATTCCCGGCGGCGGCCGGGAACATATCGCGCGCACTGTGCGTTAGAATCCTACTTGGCATGGCAGTCCTGAGAATACGGGTTCCTCGAGGCGCTTTGCGCCAATGCACACCCTGATCTTCAGCGCTTCTCCAAACAAGCTGACCGGATGGGTAACCCGCTTGCGGGAGTCCAGAATTCCACAGGCCTGAAACAGCCTCAGGAAAGGTTTATGAAATACGTAGACGGAGGGAATTTCAGTATCCTCCCCATATGGGCTATCCGGAAGGATGGGCCCGGAAGGATTGTTTCCATGCTAGGGTTGCACTTGGAAATTAGGTCGGCCATCCCGATTGCGTGAATTGCTGCTGCTGCTACAGCTGCAGATTCATAGGCGGATAACTGGTTCTCTGTATCAGGGAGATGCGAATGACCGAGAACCTGTCTTTTTCAATCTGCAAGAGCTGGCAGTTTTCGTCGAATTTGTCAGTGGAACTGTCTGTTCCTTCAGCGTTTTCAGAACAACAGCTTGCGGATGAAATCCGAAATCCGTTGTCCTGCGAGGGGCCTTTTCTGGCGGGGCCTTCGAAGCCTGTGGGGAAACTGCATGGCTGAAGGAGCGCCAACTGAATGTTCTGGAAGGGGCGGTTTGCCCGAAATTCCAGCGGCAGGGATTTGCACGTCCCCGGAGCGTTCACGCATTAATGCACGGTTATCCATTGGTCCCCATGCCCCGGCTCGCCAGCTGTGCGGCGGACGTACGTGACGGGGAGGGTGCATTATCGCCAGGTTGCGCTTTCACCTGCCAAGACGGCGCGTTCCATTTCGCGACAAGTGGCACAGATTGCGATCGTGTGCGGCGAACATACTGGCGTGGAGTTGGGGAACCCTGAAGCGCTTGGCGCAGGAGGGGGGGGCGGCTCAGAAGTTGGACATTCCGGCTGCTGGGGGATCTTCGTTGGCCAGTGGGCTCCGGCGGGAGCTGCAGGCAAGTAAAACGGAAGCAATTGTTCTGCAGGCCATTGGGCCGCTGATGACGGCAGATATCGGGAGCAGGGCGGTTGTCCTTCAGGCAACGCTGCGGAAGCTTGCCCGTCTGCTGTCCATTCAGAAGTTCAGTCTGTGGATAACCTGCCAGGATGGCTTTTTCTGCTCCGAGGAAGAATGGAGCGAAACAAACTTCCAGCGTCGCCTTGTGCCTCGCCGCTGGATTCTCAGCGTGTTGATGTACCCGATCGCCAGGCCCAGAAAGACGATGCCAAGGATCATCCATTTGCGCTTGAAGATCGTGTTGAACAGCTGCCTGATATTTACATCACTGTCGTCCTGCCAATCGGCTTCTCGCGCGAGGGTATCGAGCGAGATATCCACAGGCCGGTTTCCGGCAAGGTTGGCGCTTCCCGGTGGGCGTGCCGGGAGTTCGGGATGGGGTGTGCCAGGGGCCATGACTCTACTTGATTTAAGCTAGAAGAGGGGACGGAAGACCGCGATAATGGGACTGGTCCGCACGATATCGAGGAACACGCTTCGGACACGTGACCCATCGACGATGATGAGATCATTACCATAGATCAGCGGGTCGGCGGCTGAACCTTCCCGGATGGCGATGAGGTCGAATGCGGCCATCTGTCTCTGGCCATCAATTGTGCGTACAATGATGGCTCGTCTCTGATTTGCCGTCTCGGACGCGCCGCCGCTCAGGGCAATTGTTTCCAGCAGGGTCAGGCCGGGCTTGGCGTCATATGTGCCTGGCTTCCTGATGGCGCCTTCTACCGTGACCTGTTCGATAAAGGCAGGTTTAAGGGAGACAACAACGTCCGGAGACTGCAAGTAGGTGGCAGACAGCCTTTCCTCGATCAGTGTTGCGATTTCAAAAGATGTCTTCCCGGCAAAGTCCATGTCGCCCAGCATGGGCAGCTTGGTGCGTCCGTCCAGATTGAGATAGTAGGTACCGTTCAGGTCGCTCATGTCTCTGACACGAATCTGGACTTCATCGAACGGTCCTGCCCGGAACTCGGCCGTCCTTGCCGTATAGGTTGTGTCTGGAGGCGGGAGGTTTGTCTGCGTTGCATTCAGACCATTGCTTGAAGAGCAGGCTGTGATGGCAAGCAGGAACAGAATGGAAATCCAGAACATTCTGGCCATAATATCATCTCGCATTGAAAACTGCCGTCAACGTCCCCCAGGACCCTGCGATAGACAAATGGATGCCCCTCTCAACAATGGCAGTTGCTGAGCTTCGGGCCATTCCCCATTTGGGTAGTCTGAGAGGGGGGGGGCTAGCGGTCGAGGAAGCCTTTTTCGCTCAGCCAGTCGAGTATCTGGCCGGCTGCCGCGTCAATGTCCGTCCGGGTGGTATCAATTCTAATTTCCGGGAATGCAGGGGGCTCGTAGGGGCTGTTGATCCCGGTAAAGTTCAAGATCTCGCCGGCGCGGGCCTTTCTGTACAGCCCTTTCACATCGCGGCCTTCCGCAACCGCGAGGGGGGTATCGATGAATATCTCGACAAATTCACCAGCCTGCATGAGCCGGCGCGCCATCTGCCGTTCGGCTTCGAAGGGAGAGATGAAGGAGACAATCGTGATCAGGCCGGCATCGCTCATGAGCTTCGCGACTTCCGACACACGGCGGATGTTTTCAACCCGGTCTGCATCGGTGAAGCCGAGATCGCGATTGAGCCCGTGGCGGACATTGTCCCCATCCATCAGGAAGGTGTGTTTCCCCACCGAATGCAGGCGGCGTTGAAGGGCATTGGCGATGGTGGATTTGCCGGAGCCGGAGATGCCGGTGAACCAGAGCACAGCCGGACGCTGGGATTTCAGATCAGCCAGGTCGTCGCGGCTGATATCCAGCGTCTGCCAGTGAATATTGTCTGCCCGCCTCAGGCCGAAATCGATCAGGCCCATGCCGATGGTGTCGTTTGTGTTCCGGTCAAGAAGGATGAAGCTCCCCGTTTTCCGGGCAGCCGTAAACGGATCATAGGCGATAGGTTGTTCCAGCGACAGGGTGCAGACGCCGATATCGTTCAGGCCGAGCGTTCTGGCCGGGCGGTGCTGCATGTCGTTGACATCGATGCGGTATTTGGGGGCGTTTATGGTTGCCGTTACGGTCTGGGTGCCGATCCGCATCAGATAACGCCGGCCGGGCAGCATGTCGGCCTCGCTCATCCAGAGAATATGGGCCTGGAACTGATCCGACACTTCAGGCGACGCCGTGGCGCAGGCAAGGATGTCGCCGCGTGAGGTATCAATTTCATCCGCGAGCGTCAGCGTGACGGCCTGTCCCGCGGACGCTTCCGGGAGGTCGCCGTCATAGGTGACAATCCGTGTCACTTCGCTTTCGCGCGCGGAGGGCATTGACCGGATACGGTCCCCGACCTTCACGGCCCCGGACGTGATGGTGCCGGAAAAACCCCGGAACTCGGAATCGGGCCGGTTGACCCATTGCACCGGCAACCGGAAAGGTTCGGTACGATGCTTTGGGTCAAGGCTGACGCTCTCAAGATGCTGAAGGAGTGTCGGACCATTATACCATTTCATCTGCTCGGAGGGGAGCAGCATATTGTCCCCGTTCAGGGCAGAGAGTGGGATAGCCTGGATTTCAAGATCCCCCGCCAGCTGGTGCGAGAAATTGTAGAACTCCGCATCGATGGCATCGAAGACTTCCGGATCCCAGTCGACAAGATCCATCTTGTTGACTGCCAGAACCAGTTTCCTGATGCCGAGCAGGGTGACGATGAAGGCATGCCGGCGGGTCTGGGTGATAATCCCCTTACGGGCATCAACGAGAAGGATGGCCAGGTCTGCTGTGGACGCGCCTGTTGCCATATTGCGCGTATACTGTTCATGTCCGGGCGTGTCGGCGACGATGAATTTCCGCTTATCGGTGCTGAAGAAGCGATAGGCGACATCAATCGTGATACCTTGCTCACGCTCGGCCGCAAGACCATCGACGAGCAGGGCAAAGTCGATGTTCTCGCCTTGCGTCCCCATCTTGCGGGAATCGGCCTCAATGAACCGCGCCGGTAACCCCGGA
>NZ_ARYM01000029.1 GCF_000685315.1 Hyphomonas polymorpha PS728 | reverse complement strand
CTATACCTCCATCGGACGGCCTGTCGTATAATCCCTCTTCCAGCGCCTCAGGAAACACGCTCATGAAATTCTTCGTAGACACTGCCGACACCAAAGACATCGCGGATCTGGCGGCAACCGGCCTGATTGACGGGGTTACCACCAATCCGTCGCTGATCGCAAAATCGGGCCGCCCCTTTGCCGAGGTGATCGCCGAAATCTGCGGCCTTACCGATGGCCCGGTCAGCGCCGAAGTGGTCGCCATCGACGCCGACGGCATGATCAGCGAAGGCCGCAAACTGGCCAAGATCGCAGAGAATGTGGCGGTCAAACTGCCCCTGACCTGGGACGGGCTGAAAGCCTGCCGCACGCTCGCCGATGACGGTATCCCGGTGAATGTGACGCTGTGCTTCTCGGCCAATCAGGCGCTGCTGGCGGCCAAGGCCGGCGCCGCGTTCATCTCGCCCTTCATCGGGCGCCTGGATGACATCCACATCGACGGCATGGACCTGATCCAGGAGATCCGTCAGATCTATGACAACTACATGTTCGAGACTGAAATCCTCGCCGCCTCGATCCGTTCGCCCAACCATGTGAAGCTTTCGGCGCTGGCCGGGGCGGATGTGATGACGGCGCCGCCGGCCGTGATCCGCAGCCTTGTCAGCCATCCGCTGACGGACAAAGGGCTCGAGACCTTCCTGGCGGACGCGAAGAAGGCCGGCATCAAGGTCTGAGGTCGTCATGGCTGAAGCGGAAGGCCCGCGCGGCCGCGTCCTGATCATTGCCGGCTCCGATTCCGGGGGCGGGGCAGGGATACAGGCCGATATCAAGGCCGTCACGATGATGGGCGGATTTGCGATGACGGCGGTAACCGCCATCACCGCCCAGAACACGCTGGGCGTACAGGGCGTGTGGCCTGTGCCGGTGGGCGCGGTGACCGATCAGATGAAGGCGGTGCTGTCCGATATCGGCGCCGATACCATCAAGACCGGAATGCTGGGAACTGCCCCGCTTGTCGAAGCGGTGGCCGAGACGCTGGCGGGACATGCGCTTGGTCTGGCCCGCGTGATCGATCCGGTGATGATCTCCACCTCCGGCCACAGGCTGGTGGATGAGAAAGGGGTTGGCGCGATCCGTTCCGAGCTTGTCCCGCGCGCGCGGCTGGTGACGCCGAATGCGCCGGAGGCGGAGGTTCTCACCGGCAAGGCAGTTGAAACCCTGGACGGTCAGCGCCGCGCGGCCGAGCGCCTCCTGGAACTTGGTGCGCATGGCGCACTGGTGAAGGGCGGACATCTGCCGGGTAACGTCATCCATGACGTGTTGCAGACGACGACGGGCGAATGGATTTTCGAAGGCCCGCGCATCGACACCAAAGCGACGCACGGAACAGGTTGCACGCTCGCCTCGGCGATTGCGGCGCTGCTGGCGCAGGGCGTCAGCCTACCAGACGCGATCGAGCGGGCGCGGGAATATCTGATGGGCGCGATCCAGCATGCGCAGGGCTTCGGCAAGGGCCACCCCCCGGTGAACCATGGCTGGACGCTGAAGGCGGATGAATAGCTGGGCTTAACGACCCCGCAGAAAACTTCATTTTACCCGCTGCCGGGGCCGTGCGAGACAGGGCGCTTCTTCAGGAGTGCCCCTTCATGCCGGTTTATCCCTTCTATCAGGTCGATGCTTTTGCCACCCGCGCGTTTGAGGGCAACCAGGCGTGCGTGATGCCGATGGAAGCCTTTCTGGCGGATGACGAGCTGCTCAAGATTGCGGCGGAGAACAATGTGGCGGAGACGGCCTATCTTGTTCCGCAGGCAGAGGGTGTCTGGGCACTGCGCTGGTTTACGCCGGCGGTGGAGGTGCCGCTCTGCGGGCATGCCACGCTTGCCTCGGCGCATGTCTTGTTCGAGGCGGGCGGCTATGCCGGCGATGTTATCCATTTCGACACGGTACAGTCCGGCCGTCTCAGTGTGCGGCGGCTGGCAGATGGGCGGCTGGAGATGGATTTTCCTTCCGCGCCGATCCGGCCTGTTCCGGTAACGGATGATATTGTGGCTGCGCTGGGCGCCCGCCCGCTGGAAGCCTGGGGCGGGATGTTCTATGCCGCCCGCTTTGACAGCCCGGAAACAGTGAAGAGCCTGACACCGGATGTGAAGGCGCTGAAAACTTTGGGCGCAGAAGGCGAGGGCTGGGATCGGGGCAATTTCGGCTGTTTTGCGCTGGGCGGGGAGGGCGTGGACGCGACCAGCCGGTTCTTTGCGCCAGGCTCCGGCATTGATGAAGACCCCGCCACGGGCAGCTGGCACACGATGCTGTCGCGCATTCTGGCCACGCATTTTGGCCTGCCCGAGGCAACCTGCCAGCAGGCTTATCCCGGCCGGGGCGCGCGGATCGATGTGCGGCTGGAGGGCGACCGGGTGAAGCTGACAGGGCGGGCGGTTACCGTGATTGAGGGCCAGTTCCGGCTTTAAGGCGGGATTTCCTTCCCGCTCCAGTCAAAGCAATTGCCGCTGTCTTCCGGAGTGAGCCTTCCGATGACGCCGAGAAGATAGCTGGCAGACTGGGCCGGGGTAAAAAGCCTGCCGCCCGCCACGCCGGACTGGAAGGGCTGGGAGAGGCCGGTATCGACCGTGCCCGGATGAAGGCTCACGCAGATATTGCCCGGCGCGCGGCGTGCCTGCTCGATAGCGTAATTGCGTATCAGCATGTTGAGCGCGGCCTTGGATGCCCGGTAAGCGTGCCAGCCGCCGAGCCGATTGTCGGAGATCGAGCCAACGCGCGCGGAAAGGGCGGCAAACACGCTGCGCTCGGTCTTGGGCATCAGGCGCAACATGTGTTTGGCGATGAGGGCCGGCGCAACCGTGTTGGCGGCAAACACGCGTTCGAAGGCAGCGGCTGATTGGTGGCGGTAGGATTTTTCCGGGTGCAGGCCCGCGCCATCTGACAGGATACCGCTCGCCACGATGCAGAGCGTGACCGGTCCTTCTGCGCCAATGGCCTGCGCGGCGGCTTCCAGGGCGGCTTCCTCCAGGAAATCTGCCTTGAGGGGCGTTGCCCCGTCTATCGCGGCGCCGCTGCGGGAAACGGCAAAGACCCGCGACCAGGCGCCGCTCTGGACCAGATTTTCTGCAAGGGCGCGGCCGATCCCGCCCGAACTGCCGAAGACAACTGCGTTCATGCCCCGCAAGCTAGGGCGCGTCATACCGGCGAAAAGGGGAAATGGTGCCGCTTAGGTGACTTGAACACCTGACCCCATCATTACGAATGCTAAAGACAGGGTTTTATTCCTATTGCCCGAAATTACCCGAACCGCATTTTAACCATTCAAAACAGCGCATTAGTGGGGTATAGCTCTTACCGGCACTTACTGGCATCTACCTTGAATAACCGTCAGCGTGCTTCCCCGGTGCTTCCCCGGTGCTTCCCCGGTGCTACCCCGCAAAGGTCAGAGTGATGGTGCAGAGACGACTTACCAAGACGATTGTAGACGGTCTGGAACCGCGTACAGGCGAATACGTAGAGTGGTGCGGTAAGCTTGCCGGGTTCGGGTGCCGCGTGCGGCGCAGCGGTGCCAAGACGTTCATTGCGCAGTACCGCATTGGCGGTCGCGGTAACCCCACACGCAAGGTGACGATCGGTCAGGTGGGCAAGCTGACTGTGGAGGAAGCCCGTGACGCCGCCAAGGAAGTGCTGTCAAAGGCTGCGCTGGGGAATGACGTTGCAGCAGAGCGTGCACGCAAGAAGGCAGAACTGACCGTCAACGCACTGTGTGACGAATACCTGTCTGAAGGATGCGGCCACAAGAAGCCGCTGACGCTTGAAGCGGACACGGGCAACATCACCAATCACATCGTACCGCTGCTAGGACGCAAGAAGATTGGCGAAGTGACGCGCACCGATGTTGAACGCTTCCTGCGTGACGTGGCGAAGGGCAAGACCGCTGGCGAGTTTGAAACGGACAAGGGCACACGGCGTGTGAAAGGCGGGGCAGGCGCCGCACGGCGTGCCTATCGTGTGTTGAGCGGCATTTTCACATTCGCGGTCAATCGCGGCTACATCGTTTCCAATCCGTGCCGGGGTGTGAAGGCCGGTGCGGATGGAAAGGGCGAACGCTATTTGTCAGCAGACGAACTGCAACGGCTTGGCGACACGCTGCGCATTGCAGAGACAGAGGGACTGCCTACGGTTTTGAATGACGGTGTGAATGACAAGCACCGCCCCAAGGATTTGACCGACAGGCGCATAGAAGTTTCGCCCCATGCGATTGCGGCCATACGGTTGCTATTGCTGACAGGGTGCCGCCGGAATGAAATTCTGTGCCTGAAATGGGAACACGTCGATTTTGAACGCGGCGTGCTGAACCTGCCTGACAGCAAGACCGGTGCAAAGAAAGTGTACCTGAGTGCACCTGCATTGCAGGTCTTGTCTGACCTGTGTGAGAATTGGCGCACGAAAGATTTTGAGTACGTCATTGAAGGTGCCAAGCAAGACACACCGCGTGACCTTAAGCGTGCATGGACAACTATTCGCCGTCACGCCGGTCTAGGTAATTTGCGCTTGCATGATCTGCGGCACAGCTTTGCAAGTATGGCTGTGTCTTCAGGTATGAGCCTGCCGATGATTGGCAAGCTGCTTGGTCACGCATCCGCAGCGACAACACAGCGTTACGCGCATTTGGCAGACGATCCGGTCAAGCGTGCTGCCGAAAGCACTGCCGGTACAATTGCGGCTGCTATGGGCGGTAATGCGGGAACTGTGGTTGCAATCAGGAGGGCAGGGGAATGAGTGATAAACCGCAGTCGATGTTCCCTGCTGAGTGGATGCCGCAGTACGACAACAACGGGAAAGTTGTCTGTTACGCGGTGCCGCCGGATTTCGCCGAGGCCATTCGTGCGCTATCCGCGTCACGCCAGCGAGGGCCGAGTCGTTCGGCCCGTAATCTTGAGATAATTGAAAAAGCTAAGCGTGCGGTTGCTTCGGGTGAGTGTGCGTCGATGCGTGCTGCAATCGAGAAGTGTTCGCCAGATGAAGTTTCGTATGAAGGGAACCCCGTTTACGTGGCGGTTTACCGTGCATACTTTCGGTATGCGACGAAACCGCAGAAGAAGCGGTGATAGAGATTTGCTGTTTCAAGCCTGACACTATTCGGGCTTCCTGCTGACGGGGTATTGAAAGCCATTCCGCGCGATTACCGCATACGGAGGGCTTGCTGTGGAAACCAAGACATATCTGCGGCGTGAACAGGCTGCGGCCTATCTGCAAGAGCGGTGCGGCGCCTATACGGCACAGACACTCGCCAAGCTGGCATGTGTTGGCGGTGGCCCGCCGTTCCGCAAAGCCGGACCTTTTCCTCTCTACACGGCAGAAGACCTTGACGCTTGGCTTGCTGAGCGAATGTCGCCGCCTGTGCGCAGCACTTCTGAACTTACATCCCAACAATAACAGGTGACACATGGAAAATTTCGTTGGCGCATATGCGGACGCCGCAAACACGCTTTTGGGCAGGGCAGACGAAGCTGACAACGATCTTCCGGGTTCGTTTGGGGCACGCATGTACCAGACCGTCAGTCGGGTGCCGGACATTATACGCGGCATCGCAAGCATGGTTGAATACCCTGCCGTTGAACTGACACAGGAAGCAAACTTTCTCAAAGTGACTGAAGCTGTCACGCAGGCAGAGAAATTCACAACCACCGCAATCAATCAGCAAAGTGCGATTGCGGTTGAATGGGAAGCGGACATTGTGCGCCGGGAAAATGCGGCGTGCGGATTTGAACGGGGTTCACCTGACGCCGAACGCATCCTGACGAAGTTCTGCGCCAAAGACGCCGCTGCACAGCTTCAGGACATGGCGCAGTGGCTCAAAGACCCTGTGAAGGGCGGCATGTATCTTGGTTTGCTGGAACGGGCGGACACATACGCAACCGGCCTTGATCCGGCGATCATACAGCGCTTCCGGCGGGACTATGTGGCGCTGCACGCCCCCAAGCTGGCCTATGAGCGGGAAGCCAAGGCGAAAGTCCATGAAGCCGTTATTGCGGCAGCGGGGCTGACTTCGCGTGTGAAGGGGGCGCTGTCTGACCCGCGCCGCTATGCCGACATTCGGGACCGTAAGGCGAAGCATACCGCCGCCGAAGCTGCATTCCTGGCCGCGTTGAATGGGGGCGCTACGTGACCCCGGCTGAGCTTCCCCGGCAGCGATGGCAGTATTTGGGCACGGTAGGAATTGTGCGCGATCCGCCGGGCGTGCCGTATCTCTATGTGCAGGGCATCGTTGCCGGTGAAGACTTCTGCATCGCCCTGACGATCAACGGTCACACGTTCGACCGTTTGCCCGGCGAAAGTTGGGATGAACTGGTAGGCCGGGTGCGCAATGATCTGGATGCGCGCGGTGACCCGATGAACCTAGCGACCTGCATTTACGATCCGCACGTTGACCCCAAGCCCGTGCGCTATGTGCAGCCCCGGTTTCAATATGAAAATGCAAGGCAAGGGTGATATGAAACGCATACTGATGAGTGACGAAGAAGCTGCCGTTCATCACATGATGGACTGGCAGATGCATTTGAACACTGCTGCGTTTGTACGGGCGCATCCGCTGCTGGACAACGCGGACGCAATCGAATTTGAACATATGGCGGGTCAGTCAGAGCGCAAATCGCTTGACCTTTTGCAAGCACGTTTTGGAACACCGCCATACGTGTTTTGGGACATTGCCGAAGCCGCCCGTCTCGCAGCCCGTCAGCGTCACATTCTAAATTCGGTCATTCTGCACAAGGGATGGATGTACAACGACAGTGCAGGTGAAGTTGGAATGAGAAACATGATGGGGCCAGAGTTGTACGCCCTTCGTGAGCGTCAACTGTGGCCGGGTCTGTATCAGAAATGACGCAGATTGGACGCCCCAAGAAAGAGCCGCCGCCGGACGCCGCGCTACGTATCCGTGAGCTTGCAAGCGAGGGGCACAGCCTGCTTGGCATTGCAAACATGTTCGGTACGTCTGCCGATACGCTGCGGCGTTGGTTTGCCGACTTTCCCGAACTGAAAGAACAATTCGACCTTGGACGCGAGAAAGAACGCTTCACCCTGACCGATCTTCTGTACCGTAAAGCGCTGGCCGGTGACACGATTGCGGCCATGTTCCTTCTGAAAGCGCGGCACGGATACAAAGAAGGCGAACAGCACGATGCTGCTGCAAGCCGGGTCAACATTACCTTCCAACTACCGGCGGCACTGCCCATGTCTGCCTTGCCTGTGATTGATGTACATGGACAGCCCATCCCTGAGCCTTTCGCCCTTCCAGCACCGCTGCTTGATGGTGCCGGAGGAGATTGATTTATTTCTTGGCGGCGGTCGCGGCGGCGGCAAAAGCTTCTGCCTTGTGCTTCTGGCGTTGCGGCACATTGAACAGTACGGCGCGAAAGCACGCATCCTCTATGTGCGGCAGACCTATCGCGGGCTTGCTGACTTTGAACTTCTGACACGTGAAGTGTTCGCTACCGTGTACGGAACAGCGGCGCGGTACAATGCGTCTGAACATGTCTGGCGCTTCCCGAATGGCGCCACGATGGAACTAGGCCAGCTTGAGACGCACAGCGACTACGCCAAGTATCAGGGGCGAAGCTTTACACTGCTGTTGGCTGACGAAGTAGGGCAGTACGCAAACCCTGATCTGTTGGACCTGCTGCGCTCTAACCTGCGTGGACCTAAGAATGTACCTGTGCGCGTGGTCTTTTCCGGCAATCCTGGGGGCGTGGGGCACCATTGGCTTGCACAGCGCTATGTGTTCAAGGCCGGGCCGTGGACAGCCTTTCACGAAGAACGCAGCAAGCGCACTTGGGTCTATGCGCCAAGCACGTTCACAGAAAACATCTTCATTGACCAAGCGCAGTACCGGGCACAGTTGGAATCATCGGCGCCGCATGACCCGGAACTTTTACGCGCATGGTTGAACGGTGATTGGGCGGTTGCGCGGGGCGCGTACTTTTCATCGGTCATTGACGAACAGCGCAATGCGATTGACCCGCGCCTGTGGACGGCCATTCCCGACTATCACGGCTGGCGTTGGGATGCTTGGCTTGCCCATGACTTCGGTTCGTCAGCGCCGTCTGTCACATACGTCATGGCACAGTCGCCCGGCGCGACCGGACCCGATGGCAGGTATTACCCGAAAGACAGCATCGCCATTCTTGACGAACTGGCGACCAATCAGCGGGGCAGGCTGAACGCCGGGCTCGGATGGACCGTGCCCATACTGGCAGAGGAAATTCGCACCATGTGTACGCGCTGGCATATCGCACCGCGCGGCGTGGCAGATGACGCCTGCTTTGCGAACACCGGCCATGCGACGGGCTCAATCGCAGATGAGTTCCGCCGCTGCGGTGTCAGCTTCTACCCCGCCCGCAAGGCTGACCGCATCACAGGGTGGGCAACCATGCGGCGGCTACTCGCTGACGCGGGCAAGCCGGACGTGCCTGGCCTCTATGTCAGCCGCGCGTGTGAATATTTCTGGCAGACGGTCCCGTACCTTGCGCGCGATGAGCGCAGACAGGAAGACGTGGACACGAAGGGGCCGGACCACGGCGCGGACGCTTGCAGGTACGGGATACTGCGCTTGCGCGAACAGGCACAGGCGTTCAGGCTGACGGGGTTCTAAACTGACAAGCCAATTCGCTACTTACGCAATTTAGGTCTCATTACGAAGACGCTGAACTATTCGAGGAAAGGCGTCTTCCATAATGTGGGGCACGTAGAACTCTGGTACTCTCAACGCTAGAGCGACTTCGTAGTCACTAATGTCTCCCGCCTTATAACGCTCGGACAGCGGGGCAATCAGTCGCGCTGGTGCCAGAACGGCCATCGCGCTCCATACAGCGCGTGCCTCTGAGACTAGCATGCCAGAGGGGGTTGGCGGTGGAAGCTCAAGTTCATTCAGAAGCTGCAAAAACTTTTCGGCAGTGTCAGCCCGTTCGTGTTCAGCGTCGAACGCGTGCATAAGCTCTTTGCAGCATACGAAACGCCGCCAACATGTGTTGAGCTTGTTAGAAAAGCGTACCTCGGTTACCCACAGCGGCTGACCGTATGGTACATCATGTTCGCGGTATCGCTTAACATGCCCAAAAGAAATTGCCGTGTCTAAGTCAGCTGGAACAAAGTATACCTTGTCCTGACCGGTGAGCTCCTTGAGCTTCGGCACGATGTCCGCATCGACGATGACACGATTGCCCGCGCCAGCGTCAACATGGTCCAGAAGATCAGAAAAAGGCATAAGTATGCGAACTCTAGTACAACGAGCCGCATGTAGTGCCGTAACTTTAAATTGAGGTCAACAGAGCAGAGTCCAGTGTCTCCGACTTCTGAGTGAGCCCTTCGCGAATTTGGGCGTCGGCTCGGACAACCTCTCTCGCTCGCTCCTCAGCGGTCACATCGGACCGGGAGCCAGCAAAAAATTTGATGTCCGCAACACCTTCTTTCCCCTGAGGGAACAACGCGGCGATTGCGCGATCAATATCAGTCATGCCACACCCTCCTTTCTTGGTGTTACAGGCTACTATATAGCGAACGCAACACGGACTTTCCACGATCTTCGTGGAAAAAGTCTTGACAGGTTGGGCAAAATCGGTTTCCGGGCGGCGTCTGCGAGTCGGTCATTACCGGAAAAGTTGTGCTTATGCAATTCAACTTTACGCAATTTTTCGCAGCGTTTGGTGAATTAAAATTTCTGTGAAATTTTTAAGGTCAGCAAATATAAGCATTTTTTGCGTAACAGTTCGCTTGTGCGGCGAATTATTCAAGCGTGCAATTCAGGAGTGCGTTTTTGAGGCCGTAGGTCACAACAAGTTTACAAGCCGAGCGTCTGTTTCCCAATGTCGATGAGCAGGGCCTTAAGTACGTCAATCGACACGCTGCCGGTTGTGTCGGTCACCTTGTCCATTGCCTTGCGCCAAATTGTGTCACTGCGTGCCGCGTCTAAAAAGTCGTGGCCTTCATAGGTCATTGCGCCGCCTGAGATGGCCACTCCGTCATACGTAAAGCTGACGCCGCCTTTTTCCCTAAGGTAGCCCTGATCTAAGAGTATGCGCACATGGTGGTAGATTGCGTCACTTGAATAGCCGGCGACTTCTAGTCGCTCGAAGCGGCTTACGTTGTCGATGCCTTCCACGAACAGAAGAATCTTTCGTATAAGTTCCATGTCGCGTTTCATGCGGGTTGCTCCACTGTTCCACGCAACGATTTAAGCCGATTCGGTCTGGGCGTTCGTGGTGTCTCACTGATCTGTCTTTTTCCTGACACTAGGTCGAAGGCTTCCCATCCGTCATTGCTAGGCAGGTCCAGTCACGAAGGGGCAGACCATGCCAGAGCCTCAATTTCTCACCTTCAGGGAAGTTGCCGCGATCACGCGGCTTTCGGAACGTCACCTTCACCGACTTGTTGCGCGGGGCAGTCTGCGGCCCGCCAGAGAGGGCAGGAAGCTGCTTTTCCCGCGCGCCGAAGTCGATGCCTGGATAGCGGCGAAACTCGCTGAGCGGCCATCTGTGGAGGCTTGCGCGTCTTGACCCCAAAAGAAAACGGGGCCGCTGATGACGGCCCCGCAAAAGGTGACTTGGCTTACAATCCGTCCACAGACCATAGCGCCGCTTCCAAATCATCGCAAGACCAGTTTGACAATATCCCGCATGAACTGCGAGCCTATCGCTCATGGTGCGTGTGGCGGTTTGAAAAGCCAAAGGGCAACGGGCGGCTCACGAAGGTTCCCTACAATCCGCTGACGCGAAAACACGTTAGCAGCGCCGATCCGAACACATGGTGCGACTACGCCACATGTGTTGATGCGGCACGCGCACAGAGTGGCTGGCACGGCATCGGCTTTGTTCTGAGCGAACAAGACCCGTACTGCTTTGTCGATTTCGACTTACCAAAAGACAGTGACGGAAACCGCATAGACCGCCCGGACGTATTCGCACGGCAGCTTGAATGGATGCAGCGCCTTGCATCGTACACGGAAATAAGCCCCGGCGGCGGTGTGCATGTGATCGTCAGGGGCCGCGTACCACAGGGCCGCAAAAGTGATTTCATCGAAGTGTATTCAAGCGGTCGTTTCATGACGATGACCGGCAACGTGTGGACGCCACAATGACAGACATTCAAGACCGGCAAGAAGACATTGAACTGCTGTGGCACTCTCTGAGGGCAGATGCGCCCGGCAGCGCGGACTGCCCACCGCTCACAGATGCACCGCAATGGGATGATGACCGCACGATATATGAGCGCGCACTAGCAGCGCAGAACGGTGCCAAGTTCAACGATCTTTGGGAAGGCCGTTGGCAGCTCCACTACACGTCACAGTCAGAGGCAGACGGTGCGCTCATAGACATGCTCATGTTCTATTCCCCGAACCACCTGCCGAACATCGAGCAGGTCCGGCGGATGTTCCTCATGTCCGCCCTGGGTCTCAGGGCAAAGGCCGAAAGGCCGGACTACCTGCCGCGCACGATCAAGAGCGCATGGGAAGCCCTTCAACGGCGGCTAGCCCATCAGCGGGCCGCTCAGGAAGCCGCACAGCGGCAGTTTGACGTTGCCTTGCCCACACAGCCCGGCGCCGCTTCTTTCCAGCAGGCGGACTCCGCAGGCCGCTTTTTCTTTGACCTGACCGATGATGCCGAATGGACCACCGCCCGGCTGGCGCCGGACTGCATCGTTGAAGACATGTACTATGCCAATGTCGGCATGATTGCCGGTCCCGGCGGTGCCGCCAAGACGACACTGACCCTAGATCAATGTGTGTGCATCACGCTTGGATTGCCTGTGTACGGTCATCGCGTCATGCGCCCCGGTCCAGTTGCAATCTTGACCGCAGAAGATAGCCGCGAACAGTTCATTGCGCGCATTCGTGAGATTTGTTCGGCGCGCTGTCTGACACCCGAACAGGTCATGCACGTTCGCCGCAGCATCCGCCCTTTCTATGTTGGCGGTCTTGGCGTGAAGCTGACACGCATTGTGAATGACGGCGTTGTGCCCAACTACCCGGTCATTGATGCGCTTGGCCCTGATCTGGCGTCATTCAATCCGGTCGTTGTGCTTGTTGATCCGGTTGTGTCGTTCGGCGTCGGTGAAAGCCGTGTGAATGATGCGGAACAGGGCTTGATTGATGCGGCCCGCTACATCGTGCGCAACCTGAATTGCCTTGTGCTGTTCATTCATCACACCGGCAAGGTCAATGCACGGTCAAAGACAACAGACCAGTATTCAGGCCGGGGTGGTTCGGCATTCGCAGACGGCGCGCGCATGGTGCATGTGCTGCACCCGCTGACGGATAAAGAGTACAAGGCGCTGACGAAGCAAGACCTTGAACACGGCCAAACGGCGTTGCTGCTGTCGCGCCCGAAAATGTCATACACACCGCCGCAGCCTGACATTGTGCTGACGCGCGCCGGGTATCGCTTTGAACATGTGCCGACAGGCAAGCAGCACCCGTCAGAGCGAATGCATGTCAACTGTGACGCCGTGCTTCAGCGCATCAAGACACAGGTTGCGTTCGGCCAGTACCCTACGCAGCGTTCGCTTCAGTCTGAGCGTGACGCATTGGGAATGACCAATGCCGAGATTGCGGACGCGGTAGCCGCATTGCAGTCACAGGGGCGTATTGAGCGCGTGCGGCTTGAAGTGAAGGGCAGGGGCGGCAAGCGCGAATATCTGCGGCCGATTGGTGATGCGGTTGAGAGGGGGCCATCTGAAGCACCAATTGAAGACCCGCTTTTGAGGCCGGAAGAATGACGCTCAATTGCTTTGGTGATTTGCCTATAGTGAAACAGGGCTTGGAGCAGCAATGCGCTCCTGCCTGTACCTGATTTCGTTTGCTGCTCTGAAACAGCTTGAAGCACCAAAAATCACCAAAAGCAGCAATGAGAGTTGGACTGTTGGCGGTAGGTCTGAAACCCCGCGTTTCTCTGTTTCCCTGTCGCATAAAAAGCCCCGGCGCTGGCCTGCCGGTCAGGGCGCTTGCCGATGGCGGCTTTCGCCCTGGCCCAAAGCCTGTGACAGCATCTGCTGCCGTGCTTCCCCGGTGCTTCCCCCGAATGAAACAGGCTCACGCGCCGATCTTGCGGGCGCCTGTAAGTGGTTGATTTTTATGAAGAAAAATGGTGCCGCTTAGGTGACTTGAACACCTGACCCCATCATTACGAATGATGTGCTCTACCAGCTGAGCTAAAGCGGCATGCCGTTTCGGCAGGCCCCGCATATACTGGCAGGGCCCCCGGCATGCAAGCCGGTTTTGCCTCTAAGATCAGTCGTCGTCCGGGGCGTAGTCCAGCGGCTGGGTCAGCGGGCCCTGCGGCGGTTTCGGGGGGGTGACGTGGGTGTCATCCGGCTGGTGGGCGAGTGCCAGCACGCGGCCAGCCTCAAGCTCGCGGCCATAGCTTTCATAGCGCGGATGGATCAGCTCGCCGACATCGCCGAAGGCATAGACGAGCCGCGCCCAGCCCTGACGGTCATAGTCGAAAGCGCTGCCCTTGGGGTCGATGTCCGACCAGTCGGCCTCGCGGGAGGCGGAAACGGCCATCCGGCCCCAGCGCTGGGCTTCGCCCATATCGCCATAGCCCTTGAGGGCGCGTTCCATCAGCAGGCAGAGGCGGGCGGTGGGGTTTTCCTCCACCAGCAGGGCGAGCACCTTGATCGCTTCCACCCAGTCTGCCGCGTCCATCGACAGCTCGGCTGCAAGAATGCGGCTTTCGCGGTGGGTGGGGTGGGCATCGACCAGCGCCTTGAGGCGGGCGGCGATGTTCTCGCGGCTGTCCTGGGGCACGAGGCGGCGGGACAGCTGGGCAAGGGCCGGGTGGGGCCGCGCCTTCCAGCCAAGCTCGAGCACGCCTTGGGCGGCTTTCGCCTTGCCGTCGATCATCAGGAACCGGGCGCCGTGATAGGCGGCGGGCGGAAAGTCCGGCGCCGAGCGGATGGCGTCGGCGAGGGATTTCTGGGCGGCGGGCTTCTCGGTGACCGGCAGGTTCACGGCGCGCGCGGTGAACAGCACGGCGCGGCGGCGCTTGAGATTGGGCCCTTCGACGAGCCCGCGTTTCTCGCCCATGGCGAGGGTGTCGAGCGCCTTCTCCCAATCGCCCTTGGCGACCTGAATGTCGAACAGGGAATTGAATGGCCAGTCCGCATCCGAGCGCAGCTCCAGCGCCTCGCGGGCGCGCGCTTCGGCGGTGAGCTGGTCACCGCGTTCGGAGGCGGCGGTGGCCGAGCCGCGCAGACCCGCCAGCTGGCCGCCGGGCAGGCGGGTGAGCAGGCCCCAGGCGCGCTCGGCGCCGGCCCAGTCATCATTGGCTTCGGCAGCGCGCGCTTCCAGCAGCAGTTTCAGGCGTTCATCCTCGGCATTGCGCATGGCTTTCTTGGCAAGGCGAAGAGCCGCTTTGGAATCGCCGCCTTCAGCGGCCAGCAGGCCTTCGGCAAGGGCGGCATTGGCCTTGCGCGTACGGGCGAGGCGCTGGGCCTTCGAGATGCGCCCGGGCAGCACCAGAATGCCGGTTGCCAGCCACCAGGCCAGCGCGATCAGGCCGCCAAGGACCAGAAGCAGGATGGCGGCCACGCCCGCGCGCACGGACACGATTTCCTGCCCCACGGGGAAGGTGACTTCCCCCGGAAGGCTGAACGCCCACCAGGCCAGGACCGCGCCGATGGAAATCAGCAGAAGGACAAAAATGAAAAGGAAAAACCGGCTCATTCGATCTAATTCTCCGGCTCGATCAGGCTCAGCCTGACATCTTCGAGCACCGCCTCCAGCGTGATGCGGCGGTTTGCTTCGCGGGTCCAGTCCTGCGCCGCGCGGGCGGCATTGCCTTCCAGCGTGGCGAGGGCCTTGACGCTTGCGGAAAGATCTCCGGCGGCCAGCGCTTTGGACGCTGTGTCGAGGGTTGCGACAACGGGGTTCTCCCGCTTGTTGGCGGGGCGCACGGTGACGGCGTCCCCGAAAACGCGGTTGAGCCAGGAAAGCTGGCTCTGGGGTTGTTCGGCCGCCGCATCTGTCTTGCCGGCTGCGGTTACGGCGGCGCGCATGGTGGTGAAATCCGCCTGCAGCCTGGAGGTGGTGGGCACGCCGCTGACATAGGGGGCCAGCCGGCGGACGGTCTGGTTACCTGGCGCGGCGGCGCGCAGGGCGCGATAGTCGGCTTCAAAGCCGGTGCCCCGGCGGGCGGCGCTTTCGATGGCCGACAGCGCAAGGGCCGCTTCGGCTTGACGGTCCTTCTCGGGCTCCGCCTGTGGCTCGGGCGCGGCAACCGGCGCAGCGGCGGCTGTGGCGGCGGCCTGTTCCATGGCGGAGAGCCGGGCCTCAAGGGCGGTGATCGTGCGCAGCGCTTCGGCCGGGGTGGCGCCTTCGCCGGGTTCAATCCGCTCGAGTGCGTCGATCCGCGCCGTGAGGCTTTCCACAGCGGGTATGCCGGCGCCGCTGGCCAGCAGTTCGTTCAGTTTCCTGGAATTGTTGCTGACCTCACCAATCAGGCTGGAGAGCTCATCGGAGGCCTCGGGCATTTCAGTGAGACGGCGTTCGAATTCGGCCTGCTGGGCTGTCAGATCGGCCAGCTGCTGGTCCAGCGCGGCCGATGTCTGCGGCACGATCAGATCGCGGCCGAAGATGCCGCCCGCTGCGCCCAGCAGCGCCGCAGCAATCGCCGCCACAGCCACGCCGCCCCAGCCGGGGCCAGCGGCCTTCGCCTTTGCCGGCAGCGGATCGGGCGCGGGTTCAAAATGCGCGTCGATCGGTTCTGCGTGCGGTTCTTGGCCTGGGGTGCTGGTATCTGTCATGAATCCGTCGGTGGTCTAATTCCTGGGCAGGAGTGTGGCACAACGCGCCTCTGCGGCAAAGCGAGCCGGTCAGGACGCGAGACGGTTTGCCGCTTCGCCAAGGGCGGCCATCAGCGCGTCTTCATTCGGCCGCCCGGCAATATGCAGGCCCGCCAGGGGTATCCCTTGCAGCGGGGCCGCCGCTGCTGCGGAGATGGCGACGATGATCGCCTGATCAAGCTTCGCGCCGCTCTGCGCAATCGCCGCCGCGCCTTTTGCCGAATGCACCAGCAGGAGGACCGGGCCTTCCCTCAGCGCCGCCAGCGCGGGGGCGGAGAGGGCAGGGGCAGGCTCGGTGCGGTAGGCGGCGGCAAAGCGGGCCGGGAGGCCTGCATCTTTCAGCGTGGCAACCAGATTGCCGGCGGCAGCATCATTGGCGATGTGCAGGAGAGGGCCGGAAATCTCCCCGCGCGCGGTGAGGATCAGCCGGGCAAGATCCCCCGCGTCTCCATCGCCTTCCACAACCTTTGAGAACCCGGTCTCGCGGGCGGCGGCGGCGGTTGACGGGCCCACGCACCAGGCCGTCAGGCCCTCTGCGGGCGTGCCCGAAGCGGCAAAGGCGTGGACGCCATTGGCGCTGGTAAAGATGAGATCGCGCACACCGGCGAGCGCAACCGGATCAAGGCCGGAGGGAACGATCTGCAGCATCGGGGAGAGGAGGGCGCGGTATCCGCGCTGGGTGAGGGCGTTGGCGGTGTCGTCCGCGCCGGGCTGGGTGCGCGTAACGATCACCGCCAGGCCCGGCGCCTCTGTCACCGCTCGTCTCCGAAGACGGGCAGGGCCTCCTTGGCCGCGAAGATGATCTCCTGCGCAACCGCCCGGCCGAGCAGCACGAGCTGCGCGTCGGTGGCATCCTTGCGGCAGACGCCATCCCCGCGCCAGCGGGCCGTGCCGCCGGGGCTCAGTACTTCGCCGATCAGCTCCCACTCATCGCCCCGGTCGAACAGATGGGCTGCGATGGGCGTACGGCAGCTGCCATCAAGCTTTTCGAGGAAGGCGCGTTCGGCAATCGCGGCGGCCCGACTGGGGCCATGGGTGAGCGTACCCAGAATCTCAAGAAGCTCCGTATCCGCATCATCGCGCGCCACGACGCCGATGATGCCTTGTGCGGCGGCCGGCAGCATGTCCTCCAGCGGAATGGGGGTGGCAACGTCTGCCATGCCCAGCCGGGTAAGTCCGGCCATGGCCAGGAAGGTGGCGTCGGCCTGGCCTTCTTCCAGCTTGCGCATACGGGTCGCCACATTGCCCCGGAAGGTCACGACTTCAAGATCGGGCCGCAGGGCGAGGGCCTGCGCTTCCCGGCGCAGCGAAGCCGTGCCGAGCTTTGCCCCTTCGGGCAGTTCGCGGATGGATTTTGCTTTGTGGGAGAGGAAGCCGTCGCGCGGGTCTTCCCGCGCGGGGAAGGCAGCAAACACCTGCCCGGCCGGCAGCACGGAGGGCACGTCTTTCAGGCTGTGAACGGCAAGATCAAGTTCCCCGCGCGAGAGGGCGTCATCCAGTTCGCGGGTGAACAGGCCCTTGCCGCCGGAATTGATCAGCCGTTCTGTGGTCAGCTTGTCGCCGGTGGTGGTGAACGCCACGATTTCGCACTCGTATGCGCCGGCGGAGGCTGCGCGGATGCCGTCTGCGATCTGATTGGCCTGGGCCAGCGCCAGCGGAGAGCCGCGCGTGCCAAGCCTGAGGCGCCGGGCGCCTTTTGTCGGGTCTGTATTGGTCATGGCCCTCCCTAGCCGGGGAAATCGTACTTGCCAATTGACGCCGGGACCGCAGGGGGGTACGCCCTCTTATCGTTTAACGGCAAATGCCTGGAGGAATCCCCCATGTTGCGCAGCGCTGTCTCTGCCATAGCCCTCGCTTTCGTACTCGGCGCCTGCGCGCCGGAGACGCCCAAACCTGCCGCCCCGGTGGAGCTTTCCGCCGAAGAACAGGCCGCGCTCAGCGAAAGGCTGAATGCCTGGTTTGATGCCAAATACGAAGAACAGCTGCAGGAGAGCCCGGTGCAGCTGACCTTCCTTGGCCGCAAGGACAAGAATGACCAGATCGACTGTATGACCATCGCCTGCCAGGACGAGCAGCTGGCCAAGGCGAAAGCCGCCGTCGATGAGCTGAAAGCGACCTTCGACTACAATCAGCTTTCACCCGCCGACAAGGATTCCTATGATCTGTGGGTCTTCCAGTATGAACAGGCCGCCAAGGCCGTGCAGTTCCGCAATAACGGGCTCATCTTCGATCAGATGACCGGGGTTCACGCCTTTATCCCCACCTTCCTCATGCAGTTCCATTCGGTCGATGAAGAGGCGGATGCCCGCGCCTATGTGAGCCGGATCAATGAAGCGGCGCGCGGTCTGCGCGAGCTTCTGGTGCAGGCGAAGGACAAGGCCGGCAAGGGTGTTCACGCGCCGAAATTTGCCTATGAGGCGGTCATCGACCAGTCGCGCAAGATCATCACCGGCGCGCCGTTCACGGAAGGGCCCGACAGCGCGCTTCTGGCTGACTTCAAGGCGGAGGTTCAGAAGCTTGTGGACGCGGGCAAGACCACGCCGGAAACGGCCGCAACGCTGATCGCGGAAGCAGAAGCTGCCCTGAAGGGCGACTTCCTGGCCACCTATAATGAAATCATCGCCTTTGCCCAGGAAGACCTTGCCAACTCGCCCGACCCGGCCGGTCCCCAGGGCATCAGCACCCAGCCCAATGGCGGGCCCTACTATGATTTCATGCTGTCGCAGATGACCACGACCAGCATGACAGCCGACGAGATCCACAATCTCGGCCTGTCGGAAGTGGACCGTATTCATGGCGAGATGGAAGCCATCAAGGCACAGGTTGGTTTTGAAGGCACGCTGAACGAATTCTTTGCCAGCATCCGCGATGCAACCGACGATCCGCGCCATTACTATCCGGACACGGATGAAGGCCGTCAGGCCTACATCGATGATGCAACCGCTGCCATCGAAAAGATCAAGGCTGTCCTGCCTGATTATTTCGGCATCTTGCCGAAGGCTGACCTCGTCGTGCGGCGCGTGGAGCCGTTCCGCGAACAGGCCGGCGCCGCCCAGCATTACTATCCGGGCACGCCCGATGGCTCGCGCCCCGGCGTCTATTATGCCCACCTTCTCGACATGACCGCGATGCCCAAGGGCGAGCTGGAAGTGATCGCCTATCATGAGGGCCTTCCGGGCCACCATATGCAGATTTCCATCGCCCAGGAGCTGACCGGCGTGCCGATGTTCCGCACCCAGGCGGGCTTCACCGCCTATTCGGAAGGCTGGGGGCTCTATTCGGAGAAGCTGGCCAAGGAAATGCCGGGCACCTATACCGATCCGTATTCGGACTTCGGCCGTCTCGGCTCTGAAATCTGGCGCGCGATCCGTCTCGTGGTCGACACCGGCCTGCATTCCAAAGGCTGGACCGAGGATCAGGCCGTCCAATACTTTCTCGACAATTCCGCCATCACCGAGGCGCAGGCACGCTCCGAAGTGCAGCGCTATATTGTGATCCCCGGACAGGCGACCGCCTACAAGATCGGCATGATCGAAATCCAGCAAATGCGGGCCAAGGCGGAAGCTGAACTTGGCGACAAGTTCGACATCCGCGCCTTCCATGACACGGTGCTGGGCGGCGGCGCGCTTCCGCTGGCCATGCTGGAGAAGAAGGTTGATCGCTGGATCGAGGAAGTCAAAGCCGCCGGCTGATCTGACAGTCTGTCAAATCGCTGACTGAACGCGAGGGCAGGGCTTGCCAGACGGCGCCCTGCCCTCATTCTTTTTCGAGAGATAAAAAGCAGACATGCCTCGGGGAGAAATGCCTTGGATCTGAAATTCAGCGATCATGTCGAGGGTTTCCGCCGCGAGGTCCGCACCTGGTTCGAAACGCAGTTTCCGAAGGATATCATCGAGAAGTACAAGGCCGGTCTGCCGCTGACGACGGCCGAAGTGCGCCGCTCCGAGATGGCGCTCGGTGCCAAGGGCTGGCTCGCCTCGGCGTGGCCCAAAGAATATGGCGGCCCCGGCTGGAGTATCGAGGAGCAGTATGTCTTCGATGAGGAGCTGGAGCGCGCCGGCGTCCCCACCGTGACGCCGATGGGCGTCGTCTATGTCGGCCCGGTTATCTACACCTTCGGCTCACCGGCCCAGAAAGACCGCTGGCTGCCCGGCATCCGCGACGGCTCGACCGGGTGGGCGCAGGGCTATTCTGAGCCGGGCGCGGGCTCCGACCTTGCCAGCCTGCAGTTTTCCGCCGAGCTGAAAGACGGCGTCTACACACTCAATGGCCACAAGATCTGGACCTCAGCGGCCCAGCATGCCGACTGGATCTTCCTGCTGGCGCGCACCAGCCAGCGCGAGAAGAAGCAGGAGGGCATCTCCTTCATCTGCTGCCCCATGGATGCGCCGGGGGTAACGGTCAAACCGATCATCAGCATCGACGGGGCCCATG
This sequence comes from Hyphomonas polymorpha PS728, assembly GCF_000685315.1. Classification (GTDB taxonomy): domain Bacteria; phylum Pseudomonadota; class Alphaproteobacteria; order Caulobacterales; family Hyphomonadaceae; genus Hyphomonas; species Hyphomonas polymorpha. Next base: position 19,584 of record NZ_ARYM01000029.1, on the reverse strand, counting down.
CGCTCAACGAGGTGCTGTTCGACAATGTTCAGGTGCCGGAAGAAAACCGCATTGGCGAGGAAGGGAAGGGCTGGACCTATTCCCAATACCTCCTCGGCTTCGAGCGCACTTCTTATGCCCGTATCGGTGGCAAGCGGGCGATGCTGCGCCATGTCCGTGCGCTCGCCACAATTGGCTCTGCAGGCAGCAATGAGCGGCTGATCGACGATCCGGGCTTTGCCATGCGTCTGGCACAGGCGGAGCTGGCCGTGGATGGGCTGGAAATGACAGTGTTCCGCATTCTGTCTGCGGTGGCTGCTGGCGGCTCGCCCGGAGACGCCGCCTCCACCGTCAAGATTCTCGCCACCGAAACCCATCAGCAGATCACGGAGCTTTTCCTGGACGCGGCGGGGCCGCATGTCGGCCATCGCGGCCCGTCTTCCGGCACCACCCCGCGGGATGTGGCAACGTATTTCGCAGGCCGCGCCCAGTCGATCTATGGTGGCACCAACGAAATCCAGAAGACCATCATCGCCCGCAAGGTGCTGGGGCTCTGAACCTGAGGCCAAACGCCTTCAGGGTGCGCGATAGTTGCGGAAAGTGATCGCGGCGGCGGCAAAGCTGATGCCCGCCAGAAGCGCAGAGATCATGCCGTTCCAGCCCGCCATGGACAGGCCGAGGATGTAAAACGGCGCGTCATTACAGGCGGGCAGTTCAAACACCTGATCCAGGTCGCCCATGGCAAAGGGATCAACTGCCGGGCCGGCCGAGCAGCCTGCAGGCGGCGGGAATATCTCCCACTCGACCCCGGCATGATAGGCCGCAACAATCACGCCCACGACGAACACCAGCCCGATCAGCACGTTCAGCGCCACCAGGAAGCGCCGCTTCGGCATGAACCGCCACCAGGTCAGCCCGGTCAGCGTCATGGCGATCAGCGCCCAGTAGACTTCTCGCTGCCGCAGGCAGAGCGGGCAGGGGGGCAGGCCGCCAAATGTCTCGAAAGCGTGGGCGGCCGCCAGCATCAGGGCTGAGGCGGCAAGGGCGAGGGCGGGCCAGCGCCAGCCTGTCAGGGCAGTGGTAATCAGCTGCATGACGCGACCTTCGGCGGCAAACCCCGCCCGGCGCAATGCGGCGGCGTGTCACGAGCCCAGAATGGCCGATGAAATATGTGTGATCACATTGAGACCCAGGAAGGCGCCGGTGATCAGCGCGCCGACCCAGAGCGTGCCCAGAATGACCCCGGCGATCACCGCCAGCCCGTCCTTCTGCATCAGGCCAAAGGCGGTCACCGCCACCGCCATGCCAGGCACGGTATTGGTCATGGGCAGCGGCGTCAGGATCGAGGCGGAAAACAGGAAGAGGAAAAAGCCGATCACCCGTTCGGAGCGCCGCCCGGTGATCACGCTGAAGCGCGGGCGGATGATCGCCTCGATCCAGCCGAACCATTTGCGACCGCCCGTGGCCATCTGCGTCAGGCCCTTGCGGTCGATCTTGCGCTTGCCAAGGGCAGCCGGCAGCCAGGGCTCCTCCCGGCCGATCACCATCTGGAAGGCCAGCGCCAGCATCGGCAGCGCCACCACCTGCGGCACGCCGTAGAGGAACGGAATGCAGCAGGGCAGGGCCAGCAGGAACAGGCCCGCGCCAAAGGCGCTTTCGTCCAGCCGGTCAAAGATTTCGCGCAGGGAAAAGCCTTCTTCCGGTGCGGCCTCGGCCAGCACTTCGATGGTCTGCAGCAGGGTGCGGTCGGGATTGGCGGTCATGGGAGATGTCATGGTTGGAATTCACTATAGCAGAGAGATTGACATATCACTTCCCTCTGCGGCAGGAGTTTGGCCGTTCTCATGGGAAGCCCCTGTGGTGAAATGGTAGACGCGGCGGATTCAAAATCCGCTTCCGAAAGGAGTGCTGGTTCAAGTCCGGCCAGGGGCACCATTCCAAACTCCGTGAGCGTCCGCTCACGTCCAGAAAGATCCACAAAAAACAAATACTTATCGCGATTTTGGCGATTGATTTGTCCATGGCCGTCCGTTGGCATTTTTCCAAATTTTGGTCGATTTTTTCGAAATTGTTGGCATTCTCTACGGATCGAAGGGGTAACCTGAGAGGGAAATGCCAACAATGAAACTGACCGACCTTCACATCCGGAAGCTGAAGCCGGGACCGAGAACCGCGCGATACAGCGACGGGCATGGTCTTTTCCTGGAAATCACGCCGCAGGGCTCGAAGCTCTGGAAAATGGCCTACCGGTTTGACGGCAAGCAGAAGACGCTGTCGTTCGGGAAGTATCCCTTCGTCTCCCTGCTGCGGGCGCGCGAAAAATGCGCCGAGGCAAAGGCCCAGCTCTATGACGGCCTTGATCCCCGCGAAAAGGAGAAGGCGGAAGCCGCCGTGAAGGTGGCGAGGACAGAGCACACATTCGCGAAGATCGCGGCGGAGCTGCAGGAGAAGCGCAAGAAGGAAGGGATTTCGAAGACCACCCTGCAGAAGCGGGACTGGTTCATCCGGCTCATAAACAAGGATTTGGGCGACATGCCGATCACCGAGATCAAGCCGGTGGATATTCTCGTGCCGCTCCGCAGGCAGGAAGCGCGCGGGAACTATGAAACCGCCCGCCGCATGCGCTCGTCCATAGGACAGGTGTTCCGCTATGCCGTCGCCACCGCGCGCGCTGACCATGATCCCACTTTCGCGCTCAGGGATGCCCTGATCACGCCAAAGGTCCAGCACATGGCGGCGCTGACAAAGCGGGAGGATTTCGCCCGGCTCCTGCAGGTGATCTGGACCTATGAGGCAGGATCGGAAATCACGCGCTCGGCGCTGAAGCTGATGGCGATGCTCTACACCCGGCCAGGTGAGCTACGGCTGGCGCACTGGAATGAGTTTGACTTCGAAAAGCGGGTCTGGACGCTCCCGGAAGAGCGGATGAAGATGCGCCGGCCGCATCATAAGCCGCTCGCCGAGCCGGTTATCGAGATCCTCCGTAAGCTGCAGGAGCAGACGGGCAACCGCGTCCGGGTGTTTCCGTCGCTTACCGGGAATGACCGGTCGATCAGCGAGAACACGATGAACCAGGCTTTGCGCCGGATGAGTTTCACCAAGGAAGAGATGACGCCGCACGGGTTCCGGTCGAGCGCGTCGAGCCTGCTTAACGAAAGCGGGCTCTGGAACCCGGACGCGATTGAAGCAGAGCTCGCGCACGCCGACAGTAACCAAGTCCGGCGGATCTACCACCGCGCCCTTTACTGGGAGGAGCGGGTGAGAATGGCCGACTGGTGGGCGGACGAAGTGCTGGCGATGGCGCAGGCGCGCTGAGATCAGCCTTCGTTTCGCTGCGGCGCCGGCGGCAGCAGTTTGTCGAGCTTTGACCTGAAAAAGGGCGCGCTCCACAGTCTGAGGCTGCTTTCCTCCGCGGGCCGAAGGAATCTCCGGACATCCTCTGCGGCGGCCGGCCAGTCGATCCTGTCAATTGTCGTGGCGAGGGCCTCCCGCAGCCAGGCATTATCGACGGTCAGGTTTTCTGTGTCTTTCCATGGGCCTGACTGGAGAAGTGCTGCGCGGAGATGGGGCAGGTTCGGGGAAATGCCCCGCGCGACGTACCAGGAGAAATCAAACCAGTCGCGCCCCTTGAGATAGCCCCGGCAGAGCAGGGCATGGATCTTGAGCGCGAAATTCGAAGGCAGGTCCTGGTGGCGCACTTCAAAGTCGGCGGGAAAATCGAGGAAGGTGGTCGCTTCACCTGACAGTGCCGGTGGGTTCGTGTCGATCTCCAGCTTGATCCGGATGGTCCGGTTTGAGCCTGTCGCCCCAAATTGCAGGTCGAGCTGCCGGGCAATCGAATCGTCTTTCAGCACGGCCTGGCGGATGGCCCGTTCCATTTGCTCCCTGGATTGAGTCTCAAGCTTCAGGCCGAACGCCTTGAAGACGCCTGTCATCTGGTCAAGGTAGGGCGTCCAGTTGAAGTCAGGGCCTGGCTGCCGGAGGAGGAAGTCGAGGTCTTCGGAAAAGCGTGGCAGGCCGTGCAGGATGCGAAGGCTCGTGCCGCCCTGGAAGAGGGCGACGTCGAAGAAGTCCGCGCGCCAGAGGGCGAACAGCGCGATCTCCTGGAGGATTTCCTTCAGGGCGTTTTCCTGCTCAGCGGCCGGATAGGTCGCCAGCTTTTCCCGGATGATGTCGATCATGTCGTTGTCACTTTATCTGGGGCCTGCTTCATGGCCATCACGGCGTGCTCCAGTTCAAGGAGGAACTCAGCGGCCGCCTTGTGCTTGTAGACCAGCCTCAAGCGGTCGAAATCCTCACAGTGCAGATCAAGCAGATGGCTTGCCTCGATTCGCAGGCCGTCTGTAACCCATCCGGGTCCTGACCATATCACCTTGCGCAAGGCGACCAGGTCCATCAGGGCCCTGAGCGGAGAGGCGATGAGGGCGGGGCGCGTGCCAGCCTTTGAATAACGCACGCTCGACAGGAACTGGTAGTCGTTCAGGGCAAGCGGATGGAAGCTGAAAGTCCCATATCCCGGCACGGCGTATTCCAGCGTCTTGCGCCCCGGGCTGACGCTGGCGGTGGCAAACACTGCTTCGGGAATCCAGCCATGATAGGAAAGGGCGGTTTCGAAGGAGATATAACTGCCCGGCATCAGGGCCTGGGCGACCGCGAAGGGGTGGACCGGGTCCCTGCGATACACATTGCCCAGCATGTAGAGGCCGCGTTTGATCCGCAGGAGCGAGCCGTCCTTCAGGGCCCGGTTTACGAGCCCGTAACGGCGCGCCTGGCTGCCGCCAAGGCGGTCATGGAGCTGGCCTTCGCTGAAGATACGCCCGGCCAGTTCTGTCTTTGAAATCTGGTCTGCCAGAGTGCTCATAAATTCCAGATACTTGCAAAAAATGAAAGTTTCAAGAATTTTTGCGCGAGGGCTGCCGGGCAAACCGAAAGCCGGTTCAGGAAAGGGGATAATTGCTCACCCCCGGTGAGCCTCATCCGCCATATTCAAACTCCATGATGTGCTCTGGCAGTGCTCGTGGGGCCGGAGCACGGGGGGCGTCTGATCCGGAATGTCGTCCCGTCCAATCCGGAATGGACGCCGCCCCGTCTTGGAAAGGGCTGAATGACCTGCCGGGTCCGTGAGACGCCTCAGCTTCCATATTCGACGCAAATGCAATATTCGCGGTTCAGGGAATATCTGCGCCGACACTGAAGGGCAGCCAGTAACGCGTGCTGCGGCCACCTCCCGTGACGACCATTGCGCCTAGATCGACAAGGGACTGAAGGTCTCGGGTTGCCGTCGGTTTGGAGGTCTTGGCGATTGAGCCGTACTTTCCTGCGCTCATGCCGCCCTCAAAGCCTTTCGGCCCCTCCTCCAGCATCCGCCGGATGACCCGGAGCTGGCGGTCGTTGAAGCTGTCCCTGAAAGCGTCAAAATACTTCACCTTCTGGAGCGTGAACGTGACCTCGGCTTCGGCATCCTTCTGCGCCGTGATGCACACAGGCAGGAAGTATTTCAGCCAGCCGCTGACTTCATTCGTCCTCTGAGCAAAGTTCAGGGCGTCATAATAAGCGTCCCGGTCTGCCTCGATCGCTTTGGAAAGGCTGAGCAGGACGGGCCTGCCGAGCCCCTGGGAAAGGGCCTTTTCTGAAATGGCGCGGCCGATCCTGCCATTCCCATCTTCGAAAGGGTGGACGGTCTCGAAATAGAGGTGCGCCAGCGCGGAGCGGACAGGCGCCTGCCTGATGGGGCGCTCGCCCTGCGGCCCGGTCGCGTTAAACCAGTCGATGAACGCGTCCATCATTGCCGGGACGGCAGCCGAAGGTGGCGCCTCGTAGTGCACGGTCTCCCGGCCTATGGGGCCGGAGACAACCTGCATCGGCTCTGCGTGAGCGCGCCATGCACCTGCCGTGATGCGCGCATTGCCGCGCATCAGCATGCGGTGCCAGTCAAACAGCATCGTGGCAGTCATGGGCGCGGCAAAGTCCCGCCTGACGGCGACCATCAGCTCGGCAATCCCGATGGCGCGGGCGTCCTTGGCGACGGCTTCCTCTGTAAGGCCGAGATTGCGCCGGATGGACGATTTCACGTCGGCCCTGCTGAGATATTCTCCTTCAATCTCGGACGTCTTGATGGCTTCGGACACCATGAGGTCAACCAAGATTTCCGCCTGCGTGCCTTCCGGAAGGGCGTCCAGGACACCGCTGACCCGGCCGACATGCCGCTCGAAAACCGTCAGCTCATCGAGAACATCGGTGATGTCGAAGCGGAAGCGGGGCCAGTCAGGGTTTTGCCAGTTATAAGCCATGAGCCAAATAAAACACGTATTCGGCTCAAAATCACGTTAATTATGAGCCGAATAATCAGGGTAATCGGCTCATGTCGGGCTGTAAGTCTAAGTTTGGTATTTTAGACTCTGCCAATTTCGGGTTCAGTGAGGGTCACCGAAGACCTTCCCTTGCGCCTGGAGTATTTAGCCGGTCGCCGGGCCGGATGTGCGGCCACTCAAGTTCCCACGGTCATAGGAAGATGCTTGAAGCCCCGGACCATGATGTGTTTCACACGGTCTGCCGTCCCAAGATCAAGATCGAACATCCCCAGTTCAGGGAGGATCTGTTGCAGCAAGGGAGCCAGCATGCGTTTTGCCGCCAGCGCGCCGAGGCAATGGTGCGTGCCAGCCCCAAAACCGAAATGCTGGACTTTCCCCCGGTCGATATCAAATCGCTCCGCCTCTGGAATTGACCGCTCGTCCCGGGATGCAGATCCATAAAACAGGACGATCCGCGAACTGGCCGGAACTTTTACTCCGTCAAGAATGACATCCCTGGTAACCTGCCGGGCAAAACACTGGGTCGATGTATCCCAGCGCACGGACTCCTCGATCAGCGCTGGGACGAGGCTCATATCCTCCAGCACCCGGCGGGCCTGGTCGGGATGTTGGTGCAGCGCAAGGAAAATATTGGGAAAGAAGTGACCGATAGAGGCGTTGCCGGCGAGCAGGACCGTGCTGAGATTCCCGAGAATGATGTCATCTGTCAGCCGGTCATCAGTGGACTGTGCTTCCAGGAGAACTGAAAACAGGTCATCGGAAGGATGGTTCCGGCGATAGGCGAGCTGGTCCTGCAGCAGGCCAAACAGAGTGCGCATGTCCTCTTCGGGCAGGGGAAGGCCGTAGGGGCCGTCAGCGCCCTTGAACAGGTTCCCCAAGATGGCGGCCGCAAGGCCTGCCTGCGTTCCTTCCAGCCCCAGCATCCGGCCGAGACAGGAATAAAGAAGCGGCCTGCTGAAGTCACCGACAAAATCAAACGGGCCGGTCCGTGGCAGTTCGCCAAGTCTTTGCGCCGCATCTGCCAGGAGGTCTTCCACAGCCACAGCGATCCTGCTGGCTGTGAAGCCGCGCATGATGATTGGCCGCAGGGCGTCGTGCTGGGGCGGGTCCATGCTTCCGAGCGTCTTGCCGACACGCTGCGGGGAATCCCTGATCGTGTTCCCGCGTGCAGAGGAGAATACCTCATAGTCAAAAAGCGCCTGCCGGACGGCTGCGTAGGAAAAGGCCATCCAGAGACCTTGATCGGGATCGTAAAAAACCGGGCCAGACTCTCGCTTCCGGCGATAGGTGGGGTACGGATCATCAAAGAAGGCATCATCGAGGACAACCTGGTCTCTGGGATGCGCAATAGGCTCAATCGGGTTCATGGGGGATGCAGGCCTGTAAGCTGGAGGAAGGGCGGATTCCTGATGCGTTTGGCGCCGGAGGTAGTTGTGGATGCCGCCCGCATTCCCGGAAGCCGGGTCAGCAGCAAATAAACTTACCGAGTGGTCCGTTTAATCGTCAAGTACGTATATGTCCCATGGTGAGCACATTTGGCCTGAAGTCTCGTAGGATAGGCGAATTAGGCCCTGATCATGAGAAATCACAAAAAACTGGTTGAACTCTCCAGAAGCGTATAATATCGAACAAATGGAAAAATAAATAACAGCTTCTGTCACGAAGCGGATGTTCGAGGGACGGAAATTCATGATTGTCGATGATGTCCTCGTGAGCGAGGCGCGCAAGACGTCCGTGTCTTCGGTTCACGAAGCGGCGGCGCGGAAAGGGGCCCTGCCTCACTTCCTGAGACCGCTGGACCTGTCCATGCAGATGTGTGGCCGCGCCTTCACGGTGAGGTGCCCGTCCGGGGATAATCTCTGGATCCACCATGCCCTTGCGGCGGCGTCTGCCGGGGACGTCCTGGTGGTGGATGCCGGACCCTCCGGCGCAGATTTCGGCTACTGGGGTGAGATCATGGCGACGGCCGCCGTGACTGCAAAACTTTCGGGGCTGGTTATTTCGGGTGGCGTCCGCGACGCGGTCCAGCTGATCGAAATGGGCCTCCCCACTTTTTCTGCTGCGGTGACGATGCGTGGTACGATCAAGCAGGCAGATGGTGACGGCGCCATCCGCGAGCCGGTCCGCCTGGGAGAGGTGACTGTCCGGCAGGGTGATTTCGTGATGGGCGACGCGGACGGTGTCATCGTCCTGCCGCCGGATGCGGCCGCCCTTGCCATCCCCCGCGCGATTGAGCGCGACCAGAAGGAAACTGAAATACTGCGGCGCATCCGGGCCGGAGAGTCGACATTGGACGTCTATAACCTGTGAGGGATGAAACCAGATGATTATTGATGCTCACGCCCATCTCGTGGCGCCGCCCCAGCTGAACGCGCACCGCACCAACCTGATCGTCGCGCAGGGGCAGTATGGATACCCTTACCGCGCAGAGGTTTCCGATGCCCAGCTCGCCGCGGCGGCGCAGAACAATGTCGACATCATGGACAATGTCGGGACGGACGTGCAGCTCCTGTCGCCGCGTCCATTCACGCTGCTGCACGGCAAGGCCAACTGGCAGGATATCGTCGCCTGGACGATGGACAACAATGACCTCATTGCCCGGACGATCAAGATGCATCCGACGCGTTTCCGCGGCGTTGCAGCCATCCCGCAGAAAGTCGGCGCGCCCGTTACCGACTCTTTCGATGAGATTGATCGGTGCATCAATGAGCTGGGGTTCGTCGGCATCCTCCTCAACCCCGATCCGAGCGAAGGAACCAATGAATCTCCCCCGATGGGGGATCCCTACTGGTATCCGCTGTATGAAAAGATGATCGAGCTGGACTGCCCGATCCACGTCCATAGCTGCAATTGCTGCAATGGCCGGGAGAGCTATGACGAGCATTTCATCAATGAGGAAAGCCTTGCGATTACGTCCCTCTACAAGGCGGCTATTTTCAAGCGCTACCCCGATCTCAAGATCATGATCAGCCATGGCGGCGGCGCCATTCCCTACCAGATTGGCCGCTGGCGTTCCCATTACCAGATGTTCGGAAAGCCGCGCATGTACGATAATCAGGGGCCGGAGCTGTTTGATGACATCCTGAAGCAGTTCTGGTTTGATACGGTGCTGCATGACAAAAATGCGCTCGAGCACCTTTTCAAAACGGTGGGCGCAGACCGGTGCGTGTTCGGGACTGAACGGCCCGGCAGCGGCGGGGGGATCGATCCTCTCACCGGTCGCCCTTATGACGACCTCAAACCCGTGATCGAAGGGATCGCCGGCCTGACGCCGGACGAGAAAACCGGCCTGTTCGAAGGCAATGCCCGCAAGCTGTTCTCCCGGCTGGATCTCTAGGGGGCACGTATGGCGGACATCGTACTCGGTATCGGCACCTCGCACAGCCCCCTCCTGACGCTTGCCCCGGAAGACTGGATACACCGGGCAAAGAGCGACCTGGAGAACACCCGGCTGAACCTGTCCGATGGCCGGCTCCTGAGCTATCCCGAGCTCCTGGCTGAACGGGGCCCGAAATATGCCGCGCAGGCGGATCAGTCCAACCTGGAAAGACAGGCCAAGCTATGTGAAGCCGCGCTTGACCGGCTTGCCGATGATCTCGAAGCGGCGCGGCCCGATGTGGTGATCATTGTCGGAGACGACCAGGAAGAACTTTTCGGGGATATCAACCAGCCCGCCTTTGCCGTCTTCCACGGCGAGGAACTGGTCATGAATGACAAGTATGGCCGGGCGGGAAATCCCGACTGGATCCGTAAGATGTCCCGCGGCTACATGATGGATCATACCCATACCCATCCCTGCCACCAGGATCTCGCCCTGGAGATCATCGCGGGAATGATTGAACGGGACGTGGACGTCGCGACATCCGCCCGTGTGGAAGATCCGCAGGCATTCGGCTTCGGCCACGCGTTCGGGTTCGTGATCGACCGACTGTTCCGGGGGCGGAAGTATCCGGTCGTGCCGTTGCTGCTGAACACCTACTATCCGCCCAACGTTGTCCGGTCTGCCCGGGCCTATGATATCGGCCAGCATCTCCAATCCCTGTTGAAATCCTCCGGGAGCGTGGAGCGGGTCGCTGTCATCGCATCGGGCGGGCTCAGCCATTTTGTGACCGATGAGGAACTGGACCGCGGGGTATTGCAGGCGATGATTGCCAGCGACCGCGAGCACCTGCGATCTGTGCCGCCAGAAGCCCTCAAGTCGGGATCTTCCGAAATCCTCAACTGGATCCTGGCTGCGGGCGCATTCAGCCATCTGGAGAATGATTGGTCAGTTTACGATCGTCGACGGCGCCTGCCGCGATGTGGATGAAAGCCGGGAGCTCGGCCTGCCGGTCTTTGCCCGGGCCGCGACACCGCGCACGGCGCGGGGGAGGGTCGCTGAGCTGTCGCATGACCAGCCCATAACAGTCGGCGACACGATGGTGGCACCCGGGGACCTCGTCCTGGCCGACGGCTCGGGCACGGTGTTCATACCCGCCCAGATCGCGGAGGATGTGGTGTCGCTGGCGGAGAAGATCTTCCGGCGGGAACAGCTGATGGCCCGCGACATCGACAGGGGCGTCCCGGTCAGTGAGGTCATGGGCGCAGACTATGAAGACATGCTGAAGGGGTAACGGAACATGGACGACAGTTTGGTCAAGAGACTGCACGCGGTCGGTGTCTGCGGCTTGTCGGACGCGATGGACAAGCACGGCATTGACGGTCAGTGCCTCGGTATCATGCCCTTCGGCCCTGACATGAAAATTGCCGGACCGGCTTTCACGATACGGATGGTTCCCGTGGGCCTGTCCGGCGGCGTGGTGGGGGACTACATTGATGATGTCGAGCCCGGCCAGGTCGTGGTCATCGACAACAATGGCCGCCGCGACGCGACGGTCTGGGGAGATATCCTGACAACGGTTGCGAGCCATCGCGGGATCGGCGGGACCGTGATTGACGGTGTTTGCCGGGACATCAGTACGAGTCTGGGTGTCGGGTACCCGATCTTTGCGCGCGCCAATACGATGCGGACCGGAAAGGACCGCGTCACCGCTGACGCCTACAATGTGACTGTGCAGCTGGCAGGCGTCCGGATCGAGCCAGGCGACTGGCTGGTGGGCGATTCTGATGGTGTCATCGCCATCCCCAGAGCCCGGCTCGAAGAGGTCCTGACGACCGCAGAAGAAATTACGGCTGTAGAGGATCAGATCATTGCTGCCGTGCGCGGCGGCGCCCGCCTCGACGAGGCCCGGCGGAAGCTCAAATATCACCAGCTCCAGACAGCCCCGTCAAAGGCGGGCTGACACAGCCGGGGGAGGCCATCATGGATTTCAGCGCGCCGCTACAGACGCTCATCGACGCAACCCGGGCAAGGGATGTTTCCGATACGGTGCGCCTTTCGGCCCGCCGCACGCCCGGCAGGACGGCGCTTGTCTATGAAGGCCACCGGGACACTTTCGCTGAACTCGACACGCTGGTCGACAGGATGGCCAATGCGCTGAGGGCGAAGGGCGTGGGCGAGGGGGACCGGGTTGCCCTGGTCTCGCACAACAACCGCACTTTTGTTGTCATCCGCTTCGCGGTCGCCCGTTTGGGCGCCGTGCTGGCGCCAATTAATTTCATGCTGAACGCCTCTGAGATCGCCTACATCCTGTCCATGTCCGGCGCCCGGTTTGTGATTGCCGAAGATGCCCTCTGTTCGACGGTCGATGCTGCGATACATGAAAGCGGCACACAGGCACGCGTGCGCGGCTTTATCCCCCATGCCGGCGTCGCCGCGCCGGAAGGATGGGAGGACGCTGATGGATGGCTCTCCTGGCCTGATGCCACGCCTGTCCGTGTCATCCGGAGTGAGGACCTGCCCACGCAGATGATGTTCACCAGCGGAACGGAATCCCGGCCGAAGGGCGCCCTGCTCAGTACACGGTCCCTGTTCAGCCAGTATGTGAGCTGCATCATCGACGGGGGAATGGAAGAAAACGACATCGATCTCCATTCCCTGCCGCTTTACCACTGCGCCCAGCTGGACTGTTTCCTGACCCCGGACCTTTATCTTGGCGCGACCAGTATCCTCCTGCGTGCCCCCGATGCCGGCCGCCTGCTGGAAGCCATTGAAGCTGAAGGCGTTACCAAGCTGTTCTGCCCACCGACGGTCTGGATCGCCATGCTGCGCCATCCTGACTTTGACCGCCGGGATATCAGCACCCTGAAAAAAGGTTACTATGGCGCCTCGGTGATGCCGACACCGATCATCGAGGAGCTGCTCACCCGGATCCCGGGCCTCAGGCTGTATAATTTCTATGGCCAGACTGAACTCGCCCCGGTCGCAACGATCCTCAAGCCGGAAGACCAGCTCCGGAAACTCGGCTCTGCCGGAAGGCCGGGCCTGAATGTCGAGACCCGTATCGTGGATGATGGCGACCAGGAGGTCGCGCCAGGAGAGGTGGGCGAGATCGTTCACCGCAGTGCCCAGGTGACCAATGGCTACTTCCGCGACGAGGAGAAGACCGCGGCCGCGTTTGCGGGCGGCTGGTTCCATAGCGGGGATCTCGGATACATGGACGAAGAGGGCTACCTCTATGTCGTCGACCGCAAGAAGGACATGATCAAGTCCGGCGGGGAGAATGTCGCAAGCCGGGAAGTCGAAGAGCAGATCTTCACACATCCCAAGGTCGCGGAAGTGGCCGTACTTGGCCTGCCCCATCCTCGCTGGATCGAGGCGGTCGTGGCCGTAATCGTGCCCCGGGAGGGAATGTCGCTGACGCAGGAAGAGCTCGATGCCTTCTGCCGGGACCGGCTGGCGGGCTATAAGAGACCCAAGCACTTTGCGATCGTTTCGGAGCTGCCCAAGAATGCCAGTGGCAAGATCCTGAAACGCGACCTCCGGGTTCAGTTTTCCGGTGTCTTCGATGACGCCGTATAAGCGGCTCCGCCCGCGCGCCTGGCAGGCCCCTGCGTAATCAAGGCGGGGGCCTGTCCTTTTCCTCCCGGAGCAGGGGGTTTATTCTGCAGGCGGATGGCGCCGGGCGTCATGTCGCGCCATGCGGGCCACCCGGGAGGAACTGAGCGTCGCTGGAATATCCGCCCGCTCAGTTCCCCCCGGTCCGCTGCCTGCGTCAGGCCTTCCAGGTCCGGGATCGTGCCCTCACGCGTCCTGGACCTCGCCTTCCGGCGCTGCCCGGTGAAACATGCTCAGGATGAAGCAGGCCGAACTCAGGATGGCGGCGAGGAGGAATGTCAGGATCATCGCATGGCGCATCTGGGAAGCCGCTTCCGGCAGCAGGCCTGAAATGAACGCAGCGCTGTATGGGCCCAGCCCCAGGCCAAGGGCTGTGATGCTCAGGAGGAAGACGGCCACGGCCAGGCCGCGCCGGTCCTGCGGAATGATTTCCTGGGTCGAGACGATAATGTTGCTTGTCGCGCCCGTAATGAAGAAGAGGCCGATACCAAGCACCCATACAAGTGTTGCGCCGTCGGGCTGGAGGAGCGCGATCATGGCAAGCGCGCCGCCTAGAATGACGGACGCAAGCGAGGTGACGCCAAAGGCAGACGGCAGTCCCTTGACCTGGAGGAATCTTGAAACCTGGGGCACGAGAATTGTGCCAAGGCTCCCGGCGAGCACGCCCATCGTACCGACCGCGAAACCTGCATTCTCGATCGGCCAGCTATACTCCCGTCTCAGGACTTCGGGGATCCAGCCAAAAACCGTATACCCGATCGCCTGTGCAAACCCGGCGCCCCCAAACAGGCCGAATATGAGAAGGCGGTTCTGCCAGAAATAGGCCCACACGTCTTTCAGGCTGGTGGCCGGTGCGCGGCCTGCCGTTCGCCGGCTCCGGCGCCCCACGGTCAGGCCGAACAGGAGCGCGACGACAATGCCGGGCAGCCCGACAAGCACGAGGACGATCTGCCAGTCCTGGAGCGCGGTGGCTGCGGTCAGTTCCGGGCGGGCGGCGATGGCAGAGATAATCAGCCCTCCGATTATGTAGGATCCCCCGGCCCCGGCCATGCCGGCGGCGGTATAGATGCTGGCGGCCAGCACCCGGTGCCTTGGCGGGAACATGTCTCCGATCAGGGAATAGGCAGCCGGTGTCAGCGTCGCTTCGCCCACCGCCACACCGACACGCAGCAGGAGGAGGATCGCGAAGGAGCCGGCAAAGGCTGATCCAATGGTGGCAATGCTCCAGACGAGCACGCCCGCCATGATCAGCAGGACGCGGTTGCCGGTATCTGCGTAGCGCGCAAGGGGCAGGCCGAAGACGGCATAGAACAGCGCGAAGGTGGTGCCAAAGAGCAGGGCCATCTGGGCGTCGCTGGCGCCAAATTCCAGTTTGATGGGCTGGACCAGCAGGGCCAGGATAAACCGGTCCACGAAGGAGAGTATGTAGAGCAGGGCCAGCAGGAACAGGCCCCACCAGGCGATCCAGCCGGCGGATGCGGCGCCAGCAGTCAGGTTGCGAGAATTCATGATCCCTCCCAGGGCATTGTTCTTATGGTGGTGGGCCTTGCCCGGCCCTGCCCTGGGTGATGGCATACACAAAATTGAACGAACGTCAAAGATTTTACGGGCCGGGGGCTAGTTGCGCCCCATGCCTTGACTTGACCGGCGGCTCGGTATGATTGGGTTGAAAAGGAGTCTCTGTCAGATGAACCTCACCTGCCAGGCAAAATCAGGTTGTGACGATTGGCTGTAAAAACCAAAAAACCCAAACCCAGGGGACAGAGCCGGAAGACACAGGCCCGCGCCATCGAAACCCGCGCGAATGTCCTGGAAGCGGCGCTGGCTGAGTTTGCAGAAAAAGGGTTTGAGGGGACGTCAACGCGCGGGATCGCCGAGCGCGCCGGCGTGCCGCACACATTGCTGTCGTACCATTTCGAGAACAAGGAAGGGCTCTGGAAGATCGTTGTCCAGAACCTGAACGAACGGTTCAGAAAGATGTTCCAGTCGCGGGTTGAAGCGACAAGCGATATGGAATCGCACAGGCAGCTGCGGTTTATCCTGGAAGAGTTCGTCCGGTTTTCTTTCGACAATCCCGAGTTTCACTGGATCATGACCCATGAAGCCTCCCGCGAAGGCGAGCGGCTTGAATGGATGCTCAGCGAATATGTGCAGCCCTTTTTTATGACAACCAGCGAAATGGTGCGCGAAGCGCAGCGGTCGGGTCATTTTGTCAAAGGAGATCCGCGCCATCTCCTGTACCTCTTTATCGGGATGGTGAGCCGCATTTTCATGATCCGGGCGGAAGTGGAATCAGTCCTGTCCGCCGCGTTCGACGATCCGGCCTTCCGGAAACGTCATGCCGATCTCTGCCTGAACCTGTTTTTCCGAGACCCGGACTAGGGTTGCCACGCGGCTGAGGGGCGGCCTGCGCGAAACGGCGCCTGCCCGCCCGAAGCGTTTGGGCCCAGGCGCCTGGACGCCGCCACCCAGGGTCCCATGTCAGGCCCCGCCTTTCCGGCGGCCGGGATAGCCGCATCCTGGGCCCGGCCCGCAGGCGGCCTGACTTACCAGACTCACGAAAAGTATAACGGTCGTTCTAATAGAGGCGTGCTTCCTGCAGGCTATCTACGCTGAAATCGTTCATTTTGCACGTGCGAACACGGTCGGAGGTTGTATCTACCGCACGGAAAATAAAGAAAAAAACTCCCTTCAAGCGGAGGGCGGAAGATATTGAAAAATTCTGTTTTGCAAAATTGTACGAATGGTCTAAACAATTCTCATCGATAGAGAAAATAAGATCATCGGTGCCGCGCCCGCAACGGCGCAGCGAAGGGAGGAGATCGCAAGTGACCCACACGCATACCTGCGTCCCGGCGGCCTGTAAGGTCATGTGCGGCGGTGTAGCGGCTTGCGCCCGTTACCTGCGGACGCTCTCATGCTGAGCCCTGAAAAGAACGACCTGCTGACCCGTGTCGGGAAGGGGACGCCGATGGGCGAGCTCCTGCGCAGGTACTGGCATCCGGTGGCAGGCGTATCGGAGTTTTCGGGCCGCCCCATCAAGCCGGTGAGGGTGCTGGGGGAGGATCTCGTCCTCTACAAGGACCAGGCAGGTAATTTCGGCCTGGTGGATCGTCAGTGTCCGCACAGGCGGGCCGACCTGGCATATGGGATGGTGGAGGCATGCGGCCTGCGGTGCAATTATCACGGTTGGCTTTTCGACCATTCGGGAAAATGCCTCGAGCAGCCCTTTGAGGACATTGCCCATCCCGAGCGGGGTATGCGGGACAGGATCGAGATCAAGGCTTATCCGGTACAAGCCAAGGCCGGGATGGTCTGGGCTTACCTGGGGCCGGCCCCGGCGCCACCGCTTCCGGACTGGGAGCCTTTTTCCTGGCCGAACGGATTTGTCCAGGTCGTGATTTCTGAAGTGCCCTGCAACTGGTTCCAGTGCCAGGAAAACTCAATAGACCCGGTCCATTTTGAGTGGATGCATGAGAATTGGGGGCAGCGCCTGCGCGGGAACGACGAAGCGCGTGCCCCCAGGCATCTTCAGCTCGAATTCGAAGAGTTCGAGTACGGATTTGTTTACAAACGCGTCAAGGAAGACACGACGAAGGATGATCCCAACTGGACCATCGGCCGGGTCTGCCTTTGGCCCAACGGCTTTTTCCTTGGCGAGCACTTTGAGTGGCGTGTCCCGATCGACGATGAAAATACGCTGAGCGTCACCTGGAAATTCACCCGGGTCCCGAAAGAGCAGGAGCCCTATGTCCAGGAGGAGATACCCACCTGGACGGGCCCGGTCTTCGATGAGGCCGGCAACTGGATCACCAGCCATGTCATGAACCAGGATTTCCTGGCCTGGGCAGGGCAGGGGCGGATCACTGACCGGACCCAGGAGCACCTGGGGCAGAGCGACCGCGGCATCCTGCTGCTGCGCCGCCGGTTCTTTGCCGAGCTGGAAGTCCTGGCTTCCGGCGGCAAGCTGAAAGGCCGGGTTGCCCTGTCTTATGATGCGTCTTGGTCATGGCCGGTCTCCTCTTCAGTTGTGGTCGGCAAAACCACTGTAAGAGACCTGAAGGCTCGGTCATGACCGCCCGCCTGCATGTGAGAAACAAGCAGGCGGTCATGACCTCCGGAACATCGGTTCCCAATGTGCTATGGTCCGGATTTTTCGCGGCCCGAACTGGCGCCTTTCCGGGCCGGGTGGATTGCCAGCGAGTTCGACAATTCACCGGAGAATATGGGCCGGAAGGGGTCATACATTTCCTACGGGCAGCACTGGGCGCAGGTCAGCGCGGCGCCGCTCCGGCTCTTCAAGGCAACCATGGCCGAGGGCGGCACGCGGGTACCGGCCATTATCAACTGGCAGGGCACGATCGCAGGCGGCGGCCAAGCCCCGGCATTTGCGAGCGTCATGGATATCCTCCCGACCCTGACCGAGCTTGCGAGGGGAGAGGCGGCCAGGATTGAGGGCAGCCATGGCAGGTCCCTGGCGCCGCTCTTCTCCGACCCGGGCGTGTCCGTCCATCCGGGAACCGACATCTTCGCCGGCGAGATGCTTGCCTCCAGGGCGATCGTCCAGGGTGATTACAAGCTGCTCTACCTGCCTGAACCCCTCGGCAGCGGCGACTGGGCCCTGTACGACCTGTCGTCTGATCCGCTGGAGCAGGCCGATCTCAGCCGGGCCCTGCCGGAGAAACGCGCGCAGATGCTGGAGTTCTGGGAGGCTTATGAGCGTGACACCGGCATCGTTCCGTCTCCCGACGGGGTCACCGGCCCACTCCTGGCGGTGCAGTAAGCCGGCGCTGGTGAGGGCTGTGCTGCGCGCGCCCTGCCTTCACCGCCGTGACTACTGACAGGACGCTCAGGCAAGGAAATCTGCGCTGTTCTTCCGGACGAGCTCTGACAGGAATGCAGAGAGTATCCCGATGCGCGCAAAAGGCGCGACGTCTTCATGGATCGACAGCCAGAACGATCTCTGGACGGAGATTGTTTCGGGCAGGACCACCCGGAGTTCCGGGAACTTGCGGGCAATAAACACCGGAAGGATGCAGAGGCCTGCGCCTGCGCGGGTCATTTCTGCCTGCGCCAGGATGCTCGGGCTGCAGAGGCCGGGATGGAGCCCCGGCAGCACCTCATCAAAATAGCGGAGCTGCGGCGAATAGATGAGATCGTCCACATAGCCGATCAGCCTGTGGGAGGCGAGGGCCCCGGTTGCCCGGACCGGCCCGTGCCGCTCAAGGTAGGCCTGGCTGGCATAGAGCCGCAGGGTATAGTCAGTCAGCTTGCGGACCTTCAGCCTTCCGGCCTTGGGGCGCGTCAGCAGGATCGACATATCCGCCTCCCGGCGCGAGACGCTGACAAAGCCTGACAGCGCAATGAGGTCCAGGTCGATGCCCGGCCAGGTGTCGGCAAAACCTGCCAGCGCCGGAGCAATGAACGCGCTCCCAAGGCCTTCGGGAACGCCGAGCCGGATCTTGCCGGAGACGGCCTGCTCGGTTTCGCCGTCATTGCGGATCCTGAACGTCAGCGCCTCGATCGCCTCGGCGTGACGCGCCAGGAGTTCCCCCTGCCGCGTCAGGACATGGCCGCGCCGTGTCCGCTCAAAAAGGGTCTGGCCGAGTTCTGTTTCCAGCCGGCGGATGCGCCGGCTGAGCGTCGTTGCGTCCTGCAGCAGCGCCGCTGCGGCCAGTTCCAGCCGGGGCTGGCGGCTGACGGCCAGGAAGAGCCTCAGGTCATCCCAATGCATGTATTCCTACCTGCAAAAACGCAGGTAAAACCTGCACTCTTCTTCCTGTATCATCCCTCATGCAGGTCATAAACAGTCTCCAGCGAGATAAATCCGGGGAGGAGACCGCCCATGCGCGAGGTTCATCATTTCATCGATGGCAAGACTGTCGCCGGCACGTCTGGCCGGTTTGGCGATATTTACGACCCCAATACGGGCGCGATTCAGGCGCGCGTGGCGCTGGCGACGAAGGTGGAACTGGGCGCAGCGGTGGACGCGGCAACAGCGGCGTTTCCGGCCTGGGCCAGCACCAATCCGCAGCGCCGGGCGCGGGTCATGTTCGAGTTCAAGCGCCTCGTTGAAGCCAATATGGACGAGTTGGCGCATATGCTCTCGTCCGAGCATGGCAAGGTGATTGCCGATTCCAAAGGCGACATTCAGCGCGGACTGGATGTGGTGGAATTCGCCTGCGGCATTCCCCACCTTCTGAAGGGCGAATACACCGAAGGGGCTGGCCCCGGTATCGATGTCTATTCCACGCGTCAGCCGCTGGGCGTGTGCGCCGGCATCACGCCGTTCAACTTTCCGGCCATGATCCCCTGCTGGATGGCGGCGGTGGCGATTGCCTGCGGCAATACCTTCAT
>NZ_ARYM01000028.1 GCF_000685315.1 Hyphomonas polymorpha PS728 | reverse complement strand
CCGCCCGCCGCGCCCACGGCGCGCATGAACACATGCAGGTTCCAGCTCTGCAGACTGGAAACGGCCGTGGCCTCCTCCATCGCGGGCAGTTCCCGCCTTGCGATGCTGCTCCAGGTGTCGCCCGGCTTGGGCAGCACCGATTTGCGCACCCGTGAGAGTTCCGCTGCGGCCATGACTAATCCTCCCGATTTTCAATATAATTGGAACATGTTCCAATTTTTCTGACAAGCGGGTCCCTAAGGGAAACTACTGAGTGATTTTCATGTTTTGCCGCCCCGCAAAGCTTCCGCCTTGAATCAGGACAAAAAAAGGGGGCGCCCCGAAGGACGCCCCAGAAAGGTAGGGAGGAAACTACCGCTTTCGCGGTGGTCAGTTACCGTCGCGTACTGCGACGGCAGTATCTGGGTAATCCACCCAGATTCCATCAGCGCCCGCCGCGATCAGCGCGCTCAGCTCGGCCTGCGCGGTGTCATAGCCCTTTAGCGGCTGGTCATCGCGCACGGTATAGACATGCACCAGCAATCCGCGGGCATGGGCGCGGTCCACAAAGTCCGTCGTCGTCCCATCCTCATTCAGGATGAAGGATTTCTCCGCGCCCACGCCGGTCGTCGGCATCGTCTCGATGTCGTATTCCAGGCCCAGCAGCTTGTTATAGGGCGGGCCCACCATGTTCTGGACGGTCGGCAGATCGCTCTTGGCGGCAAAGGCGGCCAGGAATTGCGGCTCGAAGCTCTGGATGAAAACGGGGATGCCGGCTTCGGCCAGGCCCTTGGCCTTCATGCCCTCGATGATCGGGTCCACCATGTCGAGGCCAACCGAAGAATAATAGCCCGGCCATTTGGCTTCGATATGCAGGCCAACCTTGCGGCCTTCGCTGGCGGCTTTCAATGCAACATCCATCACCTCGTCAAAGGTCACGATATCGAGCTGATCGTTCAGCTCCATACTGCGCGTTGCAAACTGCTGGCGTGCCTTCAGCGTCTTGATCTCGGCAAGGGTGAACTCGTCCACCCACCAGTCTTCCATCTCGCCCATCGGTGTCACGCGCTTCTTCTTGCGGTCGGCAAACTCTGGGTGATCGGCCACATTCGTCGTGTCCGAAAGATAGGGGTCATGGCGGGTGATCAGTACGCCATCTTTCGTCATTACCAGATCGGGCTCAATGAAGTCCGCGCCCTGGGCGATCGCGGTTTCATAGGCCAGGATGGTGTGTTCCGGATAAAGCCCGCTCGCGCCGCGATGGGCGATGATGATCGGTTTTTCCCCGGAAAGGGTGCGATAGCTGGCCGCTTTTTCGGCGGTAGCAGCGGGGGCGGCCTCCGTGCTCGCCACCTGCGCAGGTGCGCAGGCGGAAAGCAGCAGGGCGGCAATGGCCACAGTATATTTCATGATAGCAGTTTCCTTGCCGTTCCGGATCAGAATTTCACGTAGGCGCCGGCCTTCAGCATCTGCGGCTTGCCGCGGATGATGGTGTGCAGGCCAAAGGCGCCGCCGGTATTGCCAACGTCGATGAGATATTCCTTGTCCAGAAGGTTGTCGCCCTGAACATAGACACCCCAACGGTCGCCGGCGCTGTCATAGCCGACGCGCAGGTTCACCAGGCCGTAGGAGCCTTCTTCCTCGACCACAGCCGTACCGTCCGGATAGGTCTCACGCACGCGTGTGAAGCCACCGCTGCCATTGGCAATATAGTCGAAGCCATTGTCATCCTCGAAATACTGTTTGCTTTTCCAGATATAGCTCGGGACGATCGAGACCGTGCCAGACTGGGCAACCGGGATGGTGATATCTGCGGCCAGCGAGAAGCTGTTCGTCGGGCTCATCCGGAACTTGTTGCCGGCAAACTGCAGCGGGTTGCCGTTGCTGTCCTCGTCGTCATACTCGGAGAAGTTATAGGCGTATGTGCCCAGCAGGCGGATATTGTCCGTAAGCAGAGCCTGACCATCAAATTCCAGGCCATACTGCGTCGCATTGCCGGAGTTTTCCGTCACGAACACGCCGTTGATCGGGTCGAAGCGGCTGGTCTGGAAGTTCTCATACTGGCCGTAATATACAGAGGTCGTCATCTGCAGGCGGTCGTCGAAGAAACGGCCGAACATGCCGGCTTCCACATTGTCCAGTGTCTCTGCGTCGACCACAGAGGAGGTGCGGCCCGAAATCGAGAGGGCTTCCGGACGGCGGCCCCGGCCATAGGACACCCAGGTGTTCACATTGTCAGACACGCGATAGGCCGCGTTGAGACGCCAGGTGAACGCGCCATCGGGTTCTGCCGAGACGCTGTAGGGATTGTTGATCAGGTTGGCGTTAATGAGGAAACCCGGTGCAAAGGTCACCGCGTTGCGCGTTCCGCCAAGGGCCGCGTTGCCGCGCAGAAGCTCGCCGACGCTGGAAGCGGCCAGTTCATTTACCGTGTAGCGCAGGCCTGCCGTCAACGCGAGCCGGTCGGTGACATCATACGTCACGTCGCCGAACAGGTCATAGCTGGTGCGTGCGTCGGTCGTTCTGGACTGTTCGGCATGGGTCGGGTTCAGCGGGATCAGAACGCCCTGTTGCAGAAGTCCGACAACTGAATACTGGAATGGCGTGTCGAAGCTGCCGATATTGGCCGCGCCGGGAACGCCCTGCATCATGAGCGCGCCGCGAATTTGCGCAACCGTTGCCCCAGCGCCAGCCGCGATCTGCGGGAGGAACAGAGACTGCGCATAGGCCTCATCGGTCGAGAAGGTCAGGCTGTCGCGGGTTTCATAGTCGAAATAGTTGGCGCCGAAGAAGCCGCTTAGCTTGCCGCCATTGTCATAGTTGAGGCGAAGTTCCTGGCTGAAGGCTTCGCCTTCGCGCGCCTGGTAGAACTGCAGCAGGTTGAACGCGGCGCCATCCGAATCCCAAGCCTCGTTGGAGGTCAGGTCACGATAGTCGGTCAGCGAGGTCAGGGTCCAGGCATCATTCAGCCTGTATTCGAGGTTGGCTGTGGCGGCGAAAATCTCGCGGTCATTGCCCAGCTTGTCACGCACCTGATCGGCGTTGATGTTCATCGCCGTCGGGCCGTAGGGGTCGATCACGCCGTTGACCGGGAAGAAGCCGGAAGTGAACTGCGTGCCGGTGGACTCGTCTTCCTGATAGTTGAGGAACAGATCGGCCGTGAAGGCAGGGGTCGGTTCCCAATGGATCGCGCCGCGCACGGCCGTCGTGTTCTGCCCCATGAGGTCGGGAGAGTTGGCCGTGTTCGGAACATAGCCGTCCATCCGCTTCACCTGGCCAGCAAGGCGCACGGCCAGCGTGTCGCTGAGGGCGAAATTGTAATGGCCTTCGCCGCGCACGAAGTTGTAGTCACCGCCTTCCAGCGTCACCTTGCCGTCATTGCCGGCGGTGGAGGCGCGGTTCTGGATGTAGTTGATGCCGCCGATCAGGGCGCCCTGGCCAAACAGGGTGGCCTGCGGGCCCTTCACCACTTCGACGCGCTCGATGTCATAGATGGCAATGCTGGTGGCATAGCCAGGCGTGCCGATGGACACACCGTTCTGGAAGATGGCCACGCGCGGCGCGCCGCCATCGGCCACAACCCCGCGCAGCGAATAGGTCGGCGCGTTGAGGCTCTGCGCCTGCACCTGAAGGCCGGGGATGAAGTTGGCGAGATCTTCAATGTCATCGCCGCCCAGCTTATCGATCAGGTCCTGGTTGGTAACGGAGATGTTGATCGGAACATCGATCAGTGACTGTTCGGTCTTCTGGGTCGTGACGGTCACGACCTCCAGACGGCGCGAGTCTTCTGCCTCGGGCGCGTCAGCATAGGCAACAAGCTGGCCGGAGACGCTGAGTGCGGCAACGGCAGTGGCGGAAAGGATGCGGAATTTCATGTCAGACCCCGGTTGCACGGCGCGGGAGGAGCGCCGGTTGCCGGGTCGTTAACGAGCGCCTCGGGGGCGTTCAAATCAAGGTTTTGCGAAAGTAATGCGTTGAAAATATTAAACAGTTACGGGTTTATGGCTGTGGCGCACAAGCCACGCCTACCGCCGGTCTGCGCCAGAAAGTAGGGTGGGCTCCATGCGGGCTGAGGGGCCGTGAGCCCGCACTTATTGGACAATTATCCAATAACGACCGACTGCTTCTGTTACAGAAGCGGCCGGCCGGTGCTGGCGGTCGGCGCGCGGGTCGCCGCTGCCTGCTGAAACCTGAAGTGACCGCTCCGGCACGGCGCGGCCTCCCCGGCGCCGGGGAGAAACATGAAGAGAGCGCCGCAATAGTTCCCGAACATGTCCTGGTGTCTGGAGGCGCGGCTCGCGAATGCTCGCCAGCTTTCCCATCACCGTTTTTAGGCGGTGATCAGAACCGTGTCAGAGATGGCGCGGATTTGTCCAGATTTGTCCAGGAATGTCCGAAAATATCCGGATTTGTCCGGAAATGTCCTCGCCCTGTCCCGCAATGTCCGCCCCCGGAAGGGGGCTCGGCCAAGCTTGTCCTTCAAATTCCTGCGGAGGTCGCCCCGCCGCTATCGCCCAAGCCACCGCCGCGCCTTCCCGATAGACACGCTGGCGCCAGTCCGGCCTATCCCCCAAAAAACCGGTGGCCCCGGAAAATCAAATCCACCCCCTCCGAAAGCCAGCTTACAATATATTCCTGCCGCCAGAGAAAAATCGCTCGCCACGAAGCTGATCTGGCCGGCCGCAACACGAAGCCCAGAACGGAGGATCAAAGGAAAGGAGGGGAGGCACCGCCACAGGAAAGCAAAAGAGTTGCACACGCGCCTGAGAGTCAGCGCGGTCAACCGGTCATGCCAACTGCAAACCTGCGCCAAATAATCAGTATACAGATATATTCCAGACGCGGGCGCGCCGCCGCTCCACGCTCTCCAGCTCCATCGTGGTGGCAATCTCGTATTCCGCCATCAGCCCGGCTTCGCCCTCTGGCGCATAGGCCCGCCCGGGATCACCAGCATAGGCGGCCACCCCTTGCGCGGCCGCCTGTTTCAGCCATTGCAGAAACCGCGCTGCCATCGTCATCTCGTAGAAGATGTCTCCCGCCAGGATCACATCCACATCCGGAGGCGCCCTATCCAGCAGATTACCCGCCAGCCAGCACAGCGACACGCCATTGGCCTCCGCGTTCAGCTGCGCCGCCGCCTCGCAGATCGGGTCGATGTCATTCACCCAAACTTCGCGCGCGCCCGCTGCCGCCGCTGCAATGCCCACCATTCCGCTGCCGCAGGCAATATCCAGCACGCGTTTGCCCCGCACGATCTCCGGCTGCTCCAGGATCAGCCGCGCCACCGCTTGTCCCCCCGCCCAGGGAAAGGCCCAGAAGGGCGGCTCGATACCCTGCCGGTCAAGGTCAGCCTCGGTGGCAGACCAGATCGGCGTAATCTCGTCTGCCTGCCAGATACGCAGTGTTTCCAAGGGTTTGCGATGCGGCAGCGGCAACCCGTCCACCGGCGCCAGCCGCGTATTGGCCGCAATGAACGCCCGGTTCCGCGCGAGAGTGTCTGTCGCCGCCAATGCTGCTGCCCTGTGAGAAATGCCTAGCTGGGCGGCTGTACCATCTTTGGCTTCGGCATCAAGGCAAGCGCGCCCAGCACGAACACAAACCAGACAAAGATAATGAAGAAGCAGTCCCGGAATGCATACACCAGCGCCTCTGCGGCAACCTTCTGATTCAAAACGCCAAACGCAGACTGAAACGCCTGAACCTGCGCCATCCCACGCATCTCCAGCGTCTGCGCCTGAAGCGCATGCTGGTACATCATCTCGGCATTCGTTTCATTCAGCGCAGCCGATAGGTGGTCGCCGTGGAAGATCGTGCGCCGCTGCAGGATGATGGCGAGGAGGTTCACCCCGAATGCGCCGCCCACCTGCATAAGGAACGACACCCCGCCCGCTGCCGATGCCAGCAGATGCGGCGGCACAGCCCGCGCTGCCGTTGTGTTGGAAGGCGGCATGCAGAAACTGATGCCGATCCGGCTGAGCACGATCCATCCCACCAGCACCCAGTAGGGCGTCATCGCTGACACATGCGACAGCAGCCAGGCAGAGACCGCAAAGCTGATGATGCCAAAGCCCAGGAGCCAGCGCGCATCCATCCTGTCAGTCAGGCGGCCCGCAATCGGAAAGCCGATCATCATGGCAATTCCTGCCGGGATCATCATCACGCCTGCCGCTGTTGGCGAATATCCCTGCACCAGCTGCACGAACATCGGAATGAGATAGGTCGATCCGTAGATCGCGATGCCGGTTGCGGAGATGATCAGCCCGGCAGACCAGAACTGGCGATAGGTGAAAATCTTCGGGTTCAGTGCCGGGAACGGATGGCCGCGTTCCCACAGGAAAAACAGGATGCCCGCCACAATGCCGATACCAAAGCGCAGCAGGGTCTTGTCCGAATCCCAGCCATCCCGATTGCCGCCTGCAAAGGCGGCCAATAGTCCGACCACGGCAATTGCCAGCAGGCTGAGGCCCTGCCAGTCGAGCGGCGGGCGAGGCATGTTGGGATTGCGGTCTCCTTTCGGCATCAGGAAAGGCGCAATCGCCATGGCAACCAGGGCAAGGGGCAGGGTGGCTACAAAAACCAGCCGCCAGCTTGCCAGGTCCACGGCAATCCCGCCCAGCGCCGGGCCAAAGGCCGGCGCCAGCACCACGCCAATGGAGAACACGCCCATCGCCATGCCACGCTTGTTGTCCGGAAAGGTCTGGAAGATCAGGAACATCGACATCGGCTGCAACAGGCCCGCCGATATGCCCTGGAGGCCCCGCGACAGGATCAGAAGTTCCAGCGTGCTGCTGACCGCGCCCAGCAATGATCCGATCACGAACACGATCATGCCGAAAGCATAGGTCGCCCGCGGCCCAAACGTTGCCATCGCCCAGGCATTGGCCAGCATCGCGATGGTCGAAGAGGCGAGGAATGCGGTCGACATCCATTGCGCCTGATCCTGGCCAAGGCCAAAAGCGCCGATGATGGCGGGCAGGGCCACGTTGATCGTCGTTGCCGCCAGCATGGTCGCCATGGAGCCGGTGAGCATCGTGAACAGCAGGATCCAGCGATACATCCCGCCAAATCGTTCGAACTGCGCCCGCACCGAGGGTCCGGCCATGGCGGGGATATCGATGGGCGCGGGGCTGCGTTCAGGGGCGGGCCTGCCTGCGGGCAGAATGCCGGGCGCCATCGTCACGCTGTTTCTCCGCTTGCCCCTGTGCCCGCGTCTGTCTTGCGGATACGCACCCGCACCATCGTTCCGGGCCGGAGTTCCACCTGTGTCGGCTCCAGATCTATCCGCACGCGGATTCGCTGGGTGATCTTGGTGAAGACCCCATTTGCGTTGGGGTTCGGCATCATCGCAGCTTCGCCGACGGTGGCATCATGCACACGGGTTACCCGCCCGGAAATGGGGTGAGACGGGTCGCTGTCGGCGCGCACCTGCACGGGCGCAGACGGACGCACATGCCGGATGTCAGTCTCCTTGATGTTGGCCGAAACCCACATAGCGCCTGGATCATGCAGCAGGGCCATCCGGTAGCCGCGCAGGGAATGCTCGCCATTGTCGAAGAACAATTCGTCCACCACCCCGTCAATCGGACTACGGATGGTATGCTGTTCCACCACCACCTTCTGCGCTTCAACGCGCGCCTCCGCCTGGTCCAGCGCCGCACGCAGCACGGTCAGCTCATAGTCGATGAGGCGAACCTCCTGGCCCACGATGCTGGCCGTGCGGTGGTCGGCGGCGGCAGTTTCCCGCTCGGCCTGCGCCCGCCGCAGGGCCTGGGCGCGCGTGTCGAGCACATTCTTGGCCTGGTCGAGATTGGACTGTGGCATCAGGCCCCGGTCGAACAGGTCTTTGGTGCGGTCATAGTTGCGCTGCGCAATCTCAAGATTGGAGCGGGCGGCCTCCACACTGGCCACCGCTGACACGGTGCCGGCCCGGCGTGCGGCCACCTCGCTTCCCGCTTTGGAGGTGGCAAGGCCGGCGCGCGTTTCCTCGCGTGCCATTTCCGCGCGCAGCCGGGTTGCTTCGGCCTCAAGCTGGGCCAGCGTGAACACGGCTTCGCGGTCATCAATGGTGTAAAGAATATCGCCCGCAGATACCCGGTCGCCCTCTTTCACCTGAACGCTGGTGATGCGTCCGGAAATATCGGTAGAGACGGCAATCATCTCGGCGGCAATACGGGCGTCGGATGTGGAGACATAAGCCCCCCGGTCCATCAGGAAACGTATGCCGAGAACCAGCAGGATCAGGGCGGCCACGCCCGCAATCCACATGCGCCCCCGCCGCGACCGGACAAATGCAGCCGCGCGCTGGCGGGCGGTCGGTTCCGTCTCTGCGGCAAAGGATTGTGAATCGCCTTCCATGGCCCGTGACCGGCTGAACAGCGCCGGATTCCTTCCTCCCTGTCGTGGCTGTTTTGCGGGACGTTGGCCGTCCTCATCCGCCACAAATCGTATTTGAGCGAGAC
The DNA here is from genome assembly GCF_000685315.1 of Hyphomonas polymorpha PS728. Classification (GTDB taxonomy): domain Bacteria; phylum Pseudomonadota; class Alphaproteobacteria; order Caulobacterales; family Hyphomonadaceae; genus Hyphomonas; species Hyphomonas polymorpha. The sequence continues at coordinate 31,705 of NZ_ARYM01000028.1, read as the reverse complement.
ATAACCCTAAGGCAATCAAGCCTTATTATTCCGGCTTCCCGCAGATCGTTGTGTTTACCGGCAAGGGGCGTCATTGCTGTCAGTAAGAACAACAGAAACGATGGGGATTCGCGGGCATGAAAACGCTTGGCATAATGACTGCGGCGCTGATGGCGGGGTTGCTGGTTTCCTGTTCCAGCCGGATGCCCGGCCTTCCGGAAATGCCTGCCCTTCCCGCCATGCCGTCCATTCCGGGCCTGGCTGCCGGGCCGGTGGCGGGCGATCCGGCGTGTGGCGGCAGCTGGCGGCTTGAGAATGGCGGCGGCCTCGCCGTTACCGCGATGGAGGAAGGACTGCGCTGGCGCGCGCTGGATGGCCAGACCGGGCGGTTCGTGTTCGAGAACGAAGCCTGGAAAGCCTATATCGGCTGGAGTGACAGGCTTGAAGACCGGCAGATCGAGTTCACCTGCGAAGGCGGGCTTACCCAGTTTGAGGGGGCTTCGGCCGTCCCGGTTGAGGTGACGGTGCAGGATACGGTCTTCACCGGCGCCAAGGGCACACAACTCGCCGGGCGGCTGATCCTGCCGGCGGGCGCCGAGACGGTGCCGGTGGTGGTGCAGGTGCATGGATCGGGGCGGTATTCTGCGCTCGCCTATGACGGGTTCCAGCATCTCCTGCCTCTGCAGGGCGTGGGCGTCTTCATCTATGACAAGCGTGGCACCGGGGCCTCCAAGGGGGACTATACGCAGAATTTCAGCCTGCTGGCGACCGATGCCGTTGCCGCCTCTGCGGAGGCGCGCCGGATGGCGGGCCAGAGGCTCGGCCGGTTCGGCCTGCATGGGGCCAGCCAGGGCGGCTGGGTGGCGCCGATAGCGGCGGTGTCGGTGAAGCCGGATTTCGTCATTGTGTCCTACGGCCTGTTGGAAAGCCCGCTGGCGGAAAATCGCGCGCAGACCGTTCAGGATGTGGCCGAAGCCGGCTTTGGGCCGGAGGCGCAGATGGCCGCGGGCATGCTGGGAGATGCCGCCGGAACGGTCATGGCGTCAGACTTCAAATCAGGCTTTGCGGAACTCGAAAACCTGAAGAAAATCTACAAGGACGAGCCTTGGTATCGCCATGTCAAAGGCGAGTTCACCGGCGAGATCCTGCAGCATTCCGAAGTCGTGCTGCGGGTGGCCGGTCCGCTGCGGTCGGTCGGCACCAGCTGGCGGCATGAGGGCGAACCTGTCCTGCGCCAGGTGAGCGCGCCGGTCCTCTGGATTCTTGCGGGCGCTGACCGGGATGCGCCGCCCGCCTATACCCGGTCCCGACTGAAAAGCCTGCAATATGAAGGCCGTCCGATCACTGTTGCCGAGTATCCCGGCTATGATCACGGTATGCGGGGCTTTGATATCCTGCCGGACGGTTCGCGGGAGTTCACCCATGTCGCGCCGGGCTATTTCGAGATGGTCGCAGATTTCGCTGCCGGTGTTCCGGTGGTGCCGGGGGGCTATCCCGAGGCGGTGATTTTGCCCAGCCGCTGATGCTGGTTGCTTCTGGCGGGGAATGGCATACCGATAAGCGCAGTATCCGCTTGCAAGGAGCGTTTATCCCATGGCGCTGCTGAGGTTCTCAACAGATCAGGTGCCGGTTGAGCAACGGCGGGATGTCGTCGAGGCGGCTTACGGGGCGCATGTCAGCGGGGCGATCGATTTTCTGGACGAAGCGCCGGTCAGGGCGGCCATGGTGCTTCGCGATGTGGCCAATATTCATATCGCGCGGCTGGAGACACCGCCGGTTCAGATCACCACGAGCCCGGATGATGATGGCACCCTCTATCTCAGCATCACCCAGGCCGGGGGCGGGGTGATTGATGCCAGGGGCGCGGAGCGGCAGGTGCATTCGGGAGACATCAACGTTCTGCGGCGCGAGCGCCGGTGTGTAACGATTGCTGCAGAGCCCAGCCATCTGTTGAATATTGCCATTCCCAAAGCTGTGCTGGTGCCGCGCCTGCGGGCGGGTACTGACAGTCTGCTTCCGACGCATTCGCTGGCTTCCCCCGTGGCGCGCCTGTTGCAGGGGTATGCGATGACGCTGCTCATGGATGAGCGGGCGATCACGCCGGCGGAAGAGGCCTTGTTCTCTGCGCACATCATTGATCTGGCGGCGCTGTTGCTGGGGCCGGGACGCGACGCGGCCGAGCAGGCGAAACAGCAGGGCGTGCGGGCCGCGCGCCGGCAGGCGATCAAGGCGGATGTGGCAGTGCATCTGAGCGAGCCGGAGCTGTCGCTCGACTGGATCGCGCGCCGCCACGGCCTGTCAGTGCCTTATATCCGCGCGCTTTTTTATGATGAGGGTTCGAGCTTTACCGATCATGTCATGCACGCGCGGCTCGACCATGTGCGGACGCTTCTGCTGGATCCGAAGCTTTCCGGGCGGACGATCGCGGCGCTGGCTCTGATGGCGGGGTTCGGGGATATTTCCTGGTTCAATCAGGTATTCCGGCGCCGTTTCGGCATGACACCCTCTGACATGCGGGCGTCAAAGCCGGGCGACCCAGTATCCCAAAACCCATAGACTGCCCCCAAGACGGCGCCGCCTGGCTGGCGCAAACATTCCCTACTCCACAATGGAAAAGGGAAGCCCACCTGATGCTCCAATCCTTGCGTACCGCCTTGCTGGTGGCCAGCTGCGCGCTCGCTGCGCTTCCGGCCCTCAGTCAGGAGATTGTTCCGGCAGGCACGAAGGCGGTTCTGACCGTCGAGTATGAGTATGTCTCCGCCGGGGAGCGGAAGGACAAGTATGACACCAACACCTGGTCGATCCGCCGGGTGGCGACGGTGACCGCCACGCTGAAGGCAGAGAAGCCCATGACGATGCCGGCTCTGCACAAGATGGAGCAGGCACAGGTGGCAGACCTGGAGAACAAGCAGGCAGCAGCGACCCGCGCGGCAGGGGCCATGCAGCCGATGATGAATGATGTGATGGCGCTGATGGCCAAGTGCGGCGAGGACGAAGCCTGCCTGGAACGCGAAGTGGCGGCCTATGGCATGGGCAATAGCGAAGAGATCAACAAGACCCGTGGACAGGTGGCGCCTGACTTTGCCACCGCGGCCCAGCAAGGCCCCAACCGGTATCAGATGTGGGGCGCCACGGGCCGCCAGACCGGCACTTACGAGATTGCCGAGAAGTTCAAATATATCGATGCGGACCCGATCTGCATGTCGCGGCCCGGTCAGCGGTGCACGACCACGGTTGAGCGGATTGGCAAAGGGCAGATCCCGCTGCCGCCAGACATGAAGCCGACCGACAAGCGGGTGGCCGGGGCCTCGATGCTGGAGGTGGACAGCGCCGGCAAGACCCTGATCCTGCAACTGCCTGTTCCGATGATGGTGCTGGCCTTTGACGAGCAGACGATTTCCGATGACCCGGAAACGACGAATGGCACCGAGAAGAAACAGATCAGCTTTCCGCCCTATAAGGACGTGACCAAGCCGATCACCCTGCCGTTGACCGGTAGCCTGATCGGCAAATCCGGCCGGGAGACCATCAAGGTCAAGGGCTCGTCCAATGACAGCCGCACGCTCGATCCGACGGCGGGCGAGGATGGCGAACTGGTGATCCGGTGGAGCTTCAAGGCCGGATAACGAACTGGCGTGGGGGGAATGGCACGCGAGAGAGTCCGGCAGGCGCGGGGGGACCGTTCCTGCCGGATGATGCCTTATTTCGCCTGGATGGATTCCAGATAAACGATCAGCTGTTCCACCTGATCGGCCTCGAGCTGAAATTCCGGCATATCCTCATGGCCAACGGCGATCCCTTCGGCGAGGGCCTCTTCCAGAAGGCGGACAGGATATTTTTCCGAAAGCGTGCGGAAGGGTGGGGCATCGGCATGGGGGCTTTGCCCTTCAATGCCAATGGCATGGCACCCCGCGCACAGGGTTTCAGCGATCTGGCGGCCGGGCATCGTCGCGCTTGCTTCTGACGCGGCAGGCGCTTCCCCAGCCTCTCTGGAACAGCCCGCCAGAAGGCCGAAGCCTGCCAGGAGAAGGACACTGCCTGCCGCCGCCGTTTTCAGAATGTAGCCTGCCATCTGGCCCGACTCCCTTGGTGATTTTTGCGCAGGGTCGTTTGGGGCTGGCTCGCTGTCAACTCAGGGATATGCACATAGGTGGGCGCCGGTTTCAGCCGCAGGCGGATCGATTTTCCCGCATCGGCCATGCCTGCCGCCCTGCAGGTGGCCGGCCAGACCCCGATGCTTGCGCCTCCTGGGCTTTTCGTTCATCAAGTAGCGCGAAGTGAGGGGTGGTATGTAAATGGCCGGCACACCGGAGAACATTGAATTGGTGGATGCCGTTGCGGAACGCTCAGGGCGCGAAATGCTGCTGGAGGCCGCCGGGGAGCTGATGTCGGAAATCGGCTCCATCGATGTTTCGCTCCACCAGATTGCCAAGCGCGCGGGCGTGACGGCGCCGCTGGTGAAATACCATTTCGGCTCCAAGGATGGCCTGCTGTTGGCGCTGGCGCAGCGCGATACGGCCCAGTCCATCAAGCAGCTGACCGAATTGATGGCAATGAACCTGGACCCGGCAACCAAGCTGCGGGTGCATATTCAGGGGATCATCCGCACCTATTCGCGCTTTCCCTATCTCAACCGCCTGCTGGAGCATTTTCTGGATGATCCGGAGGCCGAAGGCACGCGGCAGATCTGGTCCAGCTTCCTCCTGCCGCTGATCGAGGCGCAGAAGCAGATCATCACCGCCGGCATCGCCGCAGGGCAGTTCCGGGAGGTCGATTACAAGTACGTCTATTTCCTCATCAATGGCGCCTGCCAGTATATTTTCTCCACCCGCATCACGCTGCGCGAGATGATCGGGGAAAAGAAAGTGGGGCAGGAACTCGCCCGTGAATATGCTGCCTTTGCGGCTGAAACAGTGCTGCGCGGCATGGCGAAGTAGCGGGCAGCCTCCCTTCAAACCATGAGTTCTGCTGCGCTCTGATCCAGTCGCTGTGAGGCTTCGTATAATGTGGAAGCTCTGTGAGTCCGGCTGACCGTGCCGTTGCCGCTCCGCAAAGGCGTGGCAACGAATGGCGGCGTTATCAGTTGATGTCTTCGAAAGCGGACTATTTGCGACAGAAAGGGAGATGGAATGAAACTCGGATATGCGCTTATGCCGCTTTCTGCGCTGCTGCTGGGCGCGTGCATGTCGCAGCCAGATTATCGGCAGACACGCGCGGAACTGGCGACTGTGGCTTCCGTGGACCTCGACCGTTATGTGGGCAAATGGCATGAGATCGCGCGCTATCCCAACTGGTTCGAGCGTGGCTGTGTGACGGCCATGGCTGAATATGCTCAGCTGCCGGACGGAAAGATCTCGGTGAAGAATTCCTGCACCAAGGAAAATGGCGATATTGACGTTGCCGAGGGCAAGGCGCGCGTGGTGGATGGATCAAACGGGGCGAAGCTGAAGGTGAAGTTTGCGCCGTCCTGGGTGCCGTTTGCAGAGGGCGACTATTGGGTGCTTCATCTGGAGCCGGATTATTCAGCGGTTCTGGTGGGCGCGCCGAGCGGGAAGTATCTGTGGATTCTGGCGCGAGATCCCGAGCCACCGAAAGCAACACTCGACCGTATCCTGAAGAAAGCCGAGGAACTTGGCTTCGAGACCGAGCCTCTGGTGTATGCGGGCAACCCGGCATGAACCATGTGACCTGATCAGCCTTTGAGGCTGGGCAGGTCCAGGCCGTTCTGGCGGGCGCAATCAATGGCGGTGTCATAGCCGGCATCGGCATGGCGCATGACGCCGCTGGCCGGATCATTCCACAGCACACGTCCGATACGGCGGGCGGCGGCTTCCGTGCCGTCGCAGCAGATGACCATGCCGGCGTGCTGGGAATAGCCCATGCCGACGCCGCCGCCATGATGGAGGGATACCCAGGTAGCGCCCGAGGCGCAGTTGAGCAGGGCATTGAGGAGCGGCCAGTCGGAGACCGCATCGGAGCCATCCTGCATGGCTTCGGTTTCCCGGTTGGGCGAAGCGACGGAGCCGGAATCCAGGTGATCGCGCCCGATAACAATGGGGGCCTCGAGTTCACCGTTCGCGACCATCTCGTTGAAAGCCAAGCCGAGGCGGTGGCGATCCCCCAGGCCCACCCAGCAGATGCGCGCGGGCAGCCCCTGAAACTTGATCCGTTCACGGGCCATATTCAGCCAGTTATGCAGGTGAGGATTGTCGGGGATCAGCTCCTTCACCTTCTGGTCCGTCTTGTAGATGTCTTCCGGATCGCCCGAGAGGGCGGCCCAGCGGAAGGGGCCAACACCCCGGCAGAAAAGCGGGCGGATATAGGCAGGCACGAAGCCGGGAAAATCGAAGGCGTTGGCCACGCCTTCATCCAGGGCAACCTGGCGGATGTTGTTGCCATAATCGACCGTGGGGACGCCCCGCTTCTGGAATTCCAGCATGGCGCGGACATGTTTGGCCATAGAGGCGCGGGCAGCCTTTTCCACGGATTTGGGATCGCTGGCGCGGCGGGCTTTCCACGTCTCCACGCTCCATGCCTCGGGCAAGTATCCGTTGACGGGATCGTGGGCGGAGGTCTGGTCTGTCAGCAGGTCTGGCAGACGGCCAAGCTCAAGTATCTTCGGGAGAATTTCGCAGGCGTTCCCCAGGAGGCCGATGGATTTCGGCGTTCCGGAGGCGCAGCTTGCGTCGATCATGTCGAGGGCCTTTTCAAGGTCGTCCGTCCACGCATCGAGATAGCCTGTGCGCATCCGCATCTCGATGCTGGAAAGCTGGCACTCGATGGCGAGGCAGGCGGCGCCAGCGAAGACAGAGGCCAGCGGCTGTGCCCCGCCCATGCCGCCGAGGCCGGCGGTGAGCAGCCATTTGCCTTTCAGGTTTCCGCCATAATGCTGACGGCCCATCTCGACAAAGGTTTCGTACGTGCCCTGAACGATGCCCTGCGCGCCGATATAGATCCAGCTGCCAGCCGTCATCTGGCCGTACATCATCAGGCCCTTGCGGTCGAGGTCGTTGAAATGGTCCCAGTTTGCCCATTTGGGAACAAGGTTCGAGTTTGCCAGAAGGACGCGCGGGGCGTCGGCATGCGTGCGGAAGACGCCGACGGGCTTGCCGGACTGGATGAGGAGGGTTTCATCCTCCTTCAGCCGCTTCAGAGTGGCGGTGATCGTTTCATAAGCCTCCCAGTTGCGGGCGGCGCGGCCGATGCCGCCATAGACGACGAGATCGTCCGGGCGCTCTGCCACATCGGGATCAAGATTGTTCATCAGCATCCGGAGGGGGGCCTCGGTGAGCCAGCTTTGCGCGTTGAGCTCTGTGCCCCGAGGCGCGCGGATTTCGCGGATGTTGGCGGGATAGGGCATGGGGGCCTCCTCAGGGCGTTTCGGCGAAGGCGAGACAGGCGGCGAGCACCTGGCGCAGGGTTTCGGTCATCGGGGCGGCATAATCGGCGTCAAAGGGAACGGGCCAGTCAGCATCTGCAACCTGGCCGATGGGTTCGCGCAGATAGCCGCGGCAGGAGAGTTCCATCTGGATGGCATGGACGTTATGTGCTGGCTGACCATGATGGCGCACGGTCCATCCGCCGCGGAAACGCCCGTCCAGAACGGTGGGCTGGTCGGAGGCGGCGCAGAGGCCGGTAACTTTTTCGGCGAGCGCTGGCGCGCAGGTGGTTTGATAATTGGTGCCGACATTGAATACCGGTAGAAGGCCCTCAAACAGGTGCGGGATCTGTGAACGGATGGAGTGGGCATCATAGAGCACGACCTTGCCATGAGCGGCGCGCAGGCGGGCGATCTGGTCTTCTATCGCGTGGTGATAGGGGGTGTGAAAGGCGACGCGGCGGCGGGCAATTTCAGCCTCGCCGGGTTCCTGGCCCGGCTTGTAGAGCGGGGCGCCATCAAAGGTCGTCAGGGGGCAGAGGGTAGTGGTGTTCTGGCCGGGATAGAGCGAGGCGCCTGAAGGATCGCGGTTCACATCAATGACAGAGCGGGAGATGGCTGTGTGAATGAGGGTGGCGCCCATCTCCGTCGCGAAGGCATAGAGTTGGTCTACCCACCAGTCAGTGTCGCGCCGGGCGCGCTGCGGCGAAACGAAATGTCCGGCAATGTCCGCCGGCAGGGTTGTCCCTGTGTGCGGGAAAGTGACGATGAGGGGACGGGCGCCCTCTCGGATGGTGAGCCAGCCGGTCATGCGTCTGCCTCCAGCGAGGGCAGCTCCATCTGCACGCTGCGGAGGGCCGCGCCGCTGCGGATGAGGCAGGTGGCAGTCTCGATATCCGGATGCATGAGGCGGTCATGATCCAGCGGCGCCACTCTGGACCGGATGAGCGCGCGCACGGATTCAAGTGCGATACTGGATTTCAGCGGCGCATGGAAATCGCACGCCTGAGCAGCGGCGATAAGCTCGATGCCCAGCACATAGTCCACATTCTTCGCCATCTTCAGCAGGCGGCGGGCGCCATGGGCGGCCATGGACACATGATCTTCCTGATTGGCGGAGGTGGGGATGGAGTCGACGCTTGCGGGAAAGGCCATCTGCTTGTTTTCGGAGACGAGGGCGGCAGCGGTGACCTGGGGGATCATGAAACCGGAGTTAAGGCCCGGCTGCGGCGTGAGGAAGGCCGGCATACCGGAGAGCGCAGGATCGACCAGCATGGCGATGCGGCGCTCGGCAATTGAGCCTATCTCGCAGAGGGCCATGGCGATCATATCGGCGGCGAAGGCGACGGGCTCGGCATGGAAATTCCCGCCGGAGAGGGCTTCGTCCGTCTCCGGAAAGATCAGCGGATTGTCGGAGACGCCGTTGGCCTCGGTCAGCAGCGTATCGGCGGCCTGGCGCAGCAGGGTGAGCGCTGCGCCGGCGACCTGGGGCTGGCAGCGGATGCAGTAAGGATCCTGAACGCGGGTGTCGTTTTCCAGATGCGAGGCACGGATGGCAGAGCCAGCCATGAGCGCCCGCAATGTGGCGGCGCAGTCGATCTGGCCCTGATGGCCACGCAGCTGGTGGATGCGGGCATCGAAGGGCGCGTCTGAGCCCTTGGCCGCCTCGGCGGAGAGCGCGCCGGTGACGAGGGAGGATTGCAGGATACGCTCTGCCTCGAAGAGACCCGCGAGCGCGCAGGCGGTGGAGAATTGCGTGCCGTTGAGCAGGGCTAGGCCTTCCTTGGCGGCGAGCGCAACTAGAGGCGTAAGGCCGGCTTTGGCAAAGCCTGCTTCGGCGCTCATCCGCTCACCGCTCAGAAACACCTCCCCGACGCCGATCATGGCGCAGGCCATGTGGGCGAGCGGGGCGAGATCTCCCGAGGCACCGACAGAGCCCTGCCCGGGGATGAGAGGCAGCAGGTCTGCCGCGAGCATCGCTTCCATCAGGGCGATGGTTTCCGGGCGCACGCCCGAGGCGCCGCGGCCCAGATTGGTCATCTTGAGGGCCATCATCAGGCGGACGATACCGGCCGGGGAGGGATCGCCCACGCCGGCAGCGTGGGAGAGGACGATGTTGCGCTGGAGGGTCTCAAGCTGGTCGTCCGGAATGCGGACGGCGGCGAGCTTTCCGAAGCCGGTATTGATGCCGTAGACGGGATTGCCCTTGGCCAGGATACGCGCGACGGCGGCGGCGCTGGCCGCGACGGCATCCCGGCATTCCGCCGAGAGGCGGGGGGCAGCGCCAAGCCACACGGCGCGCCAATAGCTGAGCGGCACGGCGCCGGGTGTCAGGGTGATGTCGCTCATTGACCCCTCCAGATGCGGGTGTGAAGCCGGTTGAGGCCCATATTGCTGACGAGTTCTGCCAGGCGCTCGATGTCCCAGATGCTCAGATTGCAGAGTTTCCCGGCCTCGAGTGTTCCCGTTTCTTCCTGAAGGCCTAGCGCGCGGGCGGCGTGGCGTGTGGTGCCAAGAAGGCATTCCTCGACGGTCATGCGGAAGAGGGTAGCGCCCATGTTCATGGCGAGGAGAAGGGAGGTGAGCGGAGAAGTGCCGGGGTTGCAGTCAGTTGAAATTGCAAGGGAAATGTCTGCCTTGCGCAATGCTTCCAGAGGTGGGGCATGGGTGTCGCGCAGGAAATAGTAGGCGCCCGGCAGCATGACGGCGACCGTGCCTGCCGCCGCCATGGCGGCGATACCGGCCTCATCGAGATATTCCAGATGATCCGCAGACAGTGCGTTGTGGCGGGCAGCGAGGGCGCCCCCTTGAAGATTTGAAAGCTGGTCAGCGTGGAGCTTTACCGCAAGGCCATGCTGGCGCGCGGCGGACAGAACACGGTCTGTCTGCTGCGGCGTGAAGCCGATGGTTTCGCAGAAGGCATCAACCGCGCTGGTGACGCCCGCCTTTGCCGCAGCCGGGATGATCTCGTTGCAGACAAGATCGATGTAGGCATCGGCGCGGCCTTCATATTCGGGCGGCAGAGCATGGGCAGCGAGCAGGGTAGTTTCGATGTCTACCGGGCGGGCCTTGGCGAGCGCGCGGGCGGCACGGAGCTGTTTCAGTTCATGTTCGACACTCAACCCGTATCCGGACTTTATCTCAACTGTGGTGACGCCTTCGCCGATCAGCGCGTCGAGCCGGGGGAGGCTTTCGGTGACGAGCTGGTCTTCACTGGCGATCCGGACTGCGCTGACGGTGGAGCGGATGCCCCCGCCGGCCCGGGCGATTTCCTCATAGCTGGCGCCGGCCAGGCGCAGTTCGAATTCATGCGCGCGGCTACCTGCCCAGACGAGATGCGTATGGCAATCTATCAGGCCGGGGAGCAGCCAGCGGCCTTCGCAATCGATGACTTCATGCACGTCTGCCGGGGGCGCCTGATCTTCGGGGCCGGCATAGGTGATCCGCTCTCCCTCGGCGGCGAGCGTGCCCTTCTCGATGATGCCGAGGCCCGGCAGGCCGGGCGACATCGTGGCGAGACGGGCATTCGTCCAGATACGCTTTTTCGGCATCCTCCGCTCCCCGTTGTGCTTGTGCCGATATTTTTTTAATATGTATATACATAATAGAAGGGTCGGAGGGATGTCCAGTGGCCGGGAAATCTTCAGAGCGTCTCTGGTTCGATCACGGGCTGTTGCCATCCGGCTGGGCGAGCGGGGTCGAGATCACGGTCTCGGGCGGGGCGATTGAAAACATTTCTGCAGGTGTGGCGCCTCCTTCGGGAGCTGTTCGAGGGCGGACGGTGTTGCCTGGCCTGCCCAATTTGCATTCCCACGCCTTTCAAAGGGCGATGTCCGGGCTGACAGAAGTGCGCGGAAAGGATCAGGACAGTTTCTGGTCTTGGCGCAGTCTACTCTATCAATTTGCCAGCCGGATTGGGCCGGAGGATATCCGCGCCATAACAGCGATGGCCTATGCCGAGATGCTGGAGGCCGGGTTCACGCGCGTCTGCGAGTTTCACTATCTTCACAACGCCCCTGATGGGCGGCGCTATGACGACCCGGCGGAGATGGCCGGACAGGTCGTGCGCGCTGCAGAAGAGGTGGGCATCGGGCTGACGCTGCTGCCGGTTTTCTATGCGCATTCGGGCTTTGGCGGACAGCCGCCGGCGGAGGGCCAGAAGCGGTTTCTCAGCGATGTGGAAAGCTTTGCCGAGCTGTTGGAGGATGTTGGACAGCATACGGTCAATCAGCATGATTTTGTGCTGGGGATTGCGCCGCACAGCCTGCGCGCGGTGACGCCGGGCGAACTGAAGCTGCTGCTGTTGATGGACAAGGCCGGGCCTGTCCACATCCATATCGCGGAGCAGGAGAAGGAAGTTCAGGATTGCCTCGCGTGGTCTGGCGCGCGGCCTGTGGAGTGGTTGCTGCACAATGCGCCGGTGGACGGGCGCTGGTGCCTTGTGCATGCAACGCATACGAACGACCAGGAAATCCACGGGATAGCCAAAAGCGGGGCGGTGGTGGGCCTTTGCCCCGTAACCGAGGCGAATTTGGGCGACGGGATTTTCGATGGGCGCGCCTTTGTTTCCCATGGTGGATATTATGGTGTTGGCACCGATTCCAATGTGTCGATCAGCGCCGCTGATGAGCTGCGGATGCTGGAATACTCCCAGAGATTCAAGACGCTTTCCCGCAATGTGATGACCGGGGAAGGCTATGCCTCGACGGGGCGATCCCTGTTTGAGCACGCCCTTGCCGGCGGGGGGCGGGCGGCGGGGATTTCTGTTGGATTGGCGCCGGGCAATCCGGCAGATTTCATGGTGATGGACGAGACCCGCCTGCCGGAAGCGGCGGCCGGGGGAGACCGACTGCTGGATGCCTGGGTGTTCCGGGGAAAAAGCCATGTGATTTCAGATGTGTGGCGGCGCGGGAAGCATGTGGTGGAGGGCGGCCGGCATGTGAACCGCAGCGGCATCGAGGCGCGCTACAAAGCGGTTCTCGGGACGCTCATTTCGTGACATCTGACGGACAAATTCGGACATTTTCGGACAAATCGGGACACATGCCGGACACTCACGACACCGTATCGGTCAGCGAGCGCATCCGGCTGGACCTTGAGCGGCAGATTCTCTCGGGCGGGCTGAAACCCGATGACCGCATCCCGCTCGAGCGCGAGTTGATGGAGATGTATGACTGTTCCCGCATGACGGTGAACAAGGCAGTGAGCGAGCTGGTGAGCCGGGGGCTCATCGTGCGGCGCAAGCGGGCTGGCTCGTTCGTGGCGCACCCGCCGAGCGATTCGACCATTCTCGACATTCCGGACATCCGCCTGGATCTGGAACGGAAGGGCTATGCCTACGCCTACCGGCTGTTGCACCGGGCGGTGCGAGCAGCGAAGGGGGCGGAAGAGGTGGCCTTGGCGGGCAAGGGCGGGCGGCTGGTCGAGCTGCGCGGGGTACACCGGGCCGATGGGCAGCCCTTTGGCTATGAGCGGCGGCTGGTGAGCCTGGCCGCTGTGCCGGAGATCAAGGCGGAGGATTTTGCCGAGACGCCGCCGGGCACCTGGCTGCTGGCGCATGTGCCGTGGTCTCAGGCCGAGCACCGGATATTTGCGGTGGGGGCCGATGCGGGCATTGCTGCGCATCTGGACATTTCGGAGGGGACGCCCTGCCTGATGCTGGAGCGGCGAACCTGGGCGAACGGCGCGCCGGTGACGCATGTGTGGCAGACTTTCCCCGGCGACCGGCATTCGTTCATCGGCGCGCTGACCCGGCGGCAGGCATAAGGGCTGTTCCGGAGGGGGCGGGGGTCTGACGCGAGGACAGGCTTGTCTCGCGCAAAACGCATGGCAGGTTCGTCTGATAACTGAATATCAGGGGAGTTTGCCATGGCCGCAGCAGCTGAAGGCTACAAGACCATTCTGGCGCCGGAAGACGAGTTCACGCACGATCCGGGGACCGCCGAAAATTACAATGAAAGCATGTATTTCAATGTGTTCGACGCCGGCAAACGGGCGGGCGCATGGTTCCGCCTCGGCAACCGGCCTAACCAGCGTTACGCTGAAATGTCGATGTGCGTGTACTTCCCCGATGGCCGGGTTGGTTTCATGTTTGCGCGGCCGGAGATCAGTGACAATTCACAGATGAACGCGGGCGGCCTGCGGATCGACGTGGTGGAACCGTTCAAGACGCTGAAGGTGACTTATTCCGGCGAGCTGCTGGTGCTGAAGGAGCCGGGGCAGATGGCCGATCCGAAGGTGGCCTTCCGCAACAATCCGCGCCTGCCTTGCAAGATGGAGATGACCTATACCGGCCTCTCGCCAATGTATGGCGGGGAGACGGTGAAAGCCGATGGCACGCCGTTGGAGATCGACCCCGAGAAGTCTTTCGCCAAGGCCCATTACGAGCAGCATTGCGGCGCGAAGGGCTTTATCGAGTGCGGCGGCGAGCGGCTGGAGATTGACGGCTATGGCCTTCGCGACAAATCCTGGGGGCCGCGCCACTGGCAGGCGATTGAATGGTATCGCTGGTGCCCAATGAATTTCGGGCCCGACTTCGGCATGATGTTCAACGTGATGGGCGATGGCAAAGGCGGCGTGCATCAGAGCGGCATGGTGTTCCGCGATGGCATTTATGACCAGATCGTTGCGGCCGAGCTTTCCAGCAACTGGGACGCGAATGAATACCAGACGGACCTTGAAGCAAAGATCCGTACCAAGAGCGGAAAGGAATATGCCGTCAGCGGAAAAGTGCTTTCTCTTATCCCGCTCCGCAACCGGCGGACGGCGCCCGATGGCACAGAGCTGACGACGCGCATCACCGAAGCGATGACCGAGTATCGCTGCGACGGCAAGCTTGGCTATGGCATGAGCGAGTATCTGGATCAGATTGTTGACGGGCGGCCGATGGGCCGGCTTGCCGGATATTGAGGGACTGGGATGGCTGAACTGATCCTTTATGAGCATCCGCTGTCACCTTATGCGCAGAAGGTGAAAATCTCTCTGCGGGAGAAGGACGTGCCATTTGCGGCGCGCCTGCCTGAGGGAATTGGCACCGGCGCCACGGGTGGTGGCTTTGCGAAGGCCAATCCGCGCGGCGAGGTGCCGGCGCTGATCCATGGCGATGTGCAGATTTTCGACAGCACGATCATTCTCGAATACATCGAAGACGTTTGGCCCGAGCCGGCCATGCTGCCCAGAGCGGCGGCCGAGCGTGCTCGTGTGCGGATGATTGAAGACGTGATGGATACCCAGTTCGAGGCGATCACCTGGGGCCTTGGCGAACTCAATTTCTTCCGCCGTGCGGAGGGGGCACAGAAGGACGCGATGGAAGCGAAGGCCCGTCAGCAGGCGGAGGCATTTTTCGGCGTTCTGGAAGGGTATCTGGGGGACCGGGAATGGTTCAACGGGGGTCGCTTCGGTTGGGGTGATCTGAGTGTGGTGCCCTATCTCAATGGCGCGGCAGGCTTTGGCATTCGCCCGGCAGCAGGATCACGCCTGGCTGCCTGGCTGGACCGGGCGAATGTGCGGGAGAGCGTGGCGCAGGCGCAGCGGGAGTCGGTAGCCTCGATCACCGGCATGAACCAGGTGGATCAGGCAGTGAAGGCGGGGCTGTTCAAGCGTCAGTACCGGGATCACCGTCTGGAATGGATGATGAAGACCGGCGGCACGGATATCGTGCTGAAGGGGCTGGAGGCGGGCAATATCCGCTTCACGGGACCGGGGACGTAAAGCAATCAAAAAAGAAACAAGGCCGGGCATTCAGAATTGCCCGGCCTTATTTCTTTTGCCTCAGGTGAGGGCAGCGTCTCGCGCGGCTTTCTCGGCAAGCTCGCGGCGGATGTTGCGGCTGGCAAGCCAGTAGAGCGCGGCCGGAATGACGCCCATGACGCCGGCCACATAGAGCGACCAGCGGACGCTTTCGGCGCCCGCCATAGGGGCGAGGACATCCGACAGAATGCCGAAAAGGAGCGGGCCGAGGCCGAGGCCGATGAGGTTCAGCGTGAACAGCATCAGCGAGACGGCAACCGCGCGGGAGGCCGGGCTGATCAGCAGCTGAACGCAGCCGAAGGTGGGCGCGTAGTAGACGCCCGAAAGCGCCGCTGAGAGCGTCAGCATCGGGATAGCCACCCAGACCGGGCCGATATAGCCGATGAGCAGGATGGGCACCGTGAGCAGCATGGCGACGGCGGGCGCGAGCATATAGTGAGCGGGTTTATCGACGCCGAACTTGTCGGACGTCCAACCGCCGAGCCATGTCCCGAGGATACCGCCGATGCCGGAGCCGACGCCATAGAAGACGCCGACTTGCCAGAGTTCCAGCCCGTGCGAGCGGATAAGGAAGATCCCATTCCAGACGCCTTTGCCATAGCCGAGGAAGGCGACGAAGGAGGCGCCGAGTGTGGCGAAGATGAAGACCTTGGAAGTGAGGACTTCCTGCAGCGTTTCCATGATGGATGAGCGGCGCACCGCCTGGCTGGCCTTGAGGCGGGCGGCAGCTTCGGCCACCGTGCCTGCCTTGCGGGGCTCCTTCACGGCGAACCAGAGAACGAGCGCCAGCAGGATGCCGGGAACACCGGCAACCATGAAGGCGATCCGCCAACCGACGGTATCGGCCAGGACGCCGCCGATGACCATGCCCATGAGCGAGCCTATCGGAATGCCGAGGCCGAAGAAGGCGATGGCGGAGCCGCGCTTTTCGGGCGGGACGGTATCGCCGATGAGCGAATGAGAGGCGGGCGTGCAGCCGGCCTCACCCACGCCCACGCCGATGCGCGCCAGCAGCAGCTGCCAGAAATTCATTGCGAGGCCGCAGAGCACGGTCATGCCCGACCAGATGGCGAGCGAGCCGGCGACGATACCCACGCGGTTTGATTTTGGATTATCCGCCCACCGAGCAATCGGGATGCCGAGGATTGTATAGACCAGCGCGAAGGCGAGGCCGGTCATCAGGCCGATCTGCGTGTCAGACAGGCCCAGATCATTCTTGATCGGCTCAGCGAGAATATTGACGATCTGACGGTCAACAAAATTGAAGGCGTTGACGATGAGGAGCAGCCACAAGGTGGCGCGAACGCGGTTTTGCGGATTGCTGGCAATGCTGGGCGGCAGGAGCGTCTGGGACATCAGGCGGTGTTCCTCTGGGCGTTTCTGTCGGACTTGTGGATAGGCTTATTGCCAGATTTAGAAGTGCGGTCACCCCTTTTCGGAGGGATGACCGCGAGATGTTGCAGCTTACTTTACGTAAGGCATGCCTCAGAAGGAGCCGCGCAGCGTGACCCCGAAGGTGCGCGGGGCGCTCATATAGGCGTTGTTGTCGCCAGATTGGAGCGTGGTCGCGAAGTGGTTCGTGACATAGCGCTTGTCGAATGCGTTCTGCACCCAGCCTTCGAGCGTCCAGCCATTGGCAGACTTCACGCCGAGGTTAAGGTTCAGAAGGCCGAAACCGCCCTGTTCCAGCATGTTCGAGTTGTTGGTGAGGTAACCACCCGAATACTGCTGGTTGATGCGGCCAACGAGGGAGTAGGTCTCGCTGATCGGCTTGTCGAGTTTCAGCGACACGCTGCCGGAGAACTCCGGGGCAACCGCGAAGCGGCGGCCGGAGAGGACCGGGCCCAGGGAGGCATCTTCGCCGAGCTGGGCTTCGGGCAGGTAAGTCACGGCGGCGTCAAGCGACAGGATGTCGTTGATCTCAAGCGCGCTTTCGACCTCAAGGCCATAGACCTCTGCCGTGCCGGCATTGAGAACCTGGAACTGCGTGCCGACGAAGCGCGCGACCTGCAGGTCGGTCATGTCATTGTAGAAGGCCGAGAAGTTGGCACGGCCGCGGCGATCCCAGAACTGGGTTTTCAGGCCAAGCTCGTAGGCGTTGACGAATTCCGGATCGTAGCGCGGATCGCCAGGGATAGCGTCCGGGAAGTAATCCGGGTTCTGACGGAAGCCGCCGGCTGCGTTGGCGTCGAGATTGACCCCGCCTGCCTTGAAGCCCCGGTTGTAGCTGGCATAGAGCATCGCATCTTCATTGAAGTGATACTGGATGCCGAGCGTGCCGCTGAAGGCTTCGTCGGTCTTGGACTCGTTGAAGTGGGGCGCGGGTTGAACGCCGAGCACCTTGTACACATCAAGCGGGTTAGGACGGTAGTAGAGGTTCTCGAACTGGCCCTGCTTCTTCTCCTGCGACCAGCGCAGGCCGGCGGTGAAGCCCCATTTCTCGTTCAGGCGGCCATCCCACTGGCCGAAGAAAGCGAGGGACTCGTTGTTACCTTCGATGACTTCGACTGAACGCAGACCAGGGGAGGCATCAAAGACGAGGGTGGCAGGGAGGGTGGCAGCATAGACGCGCTGCAGGTCTTCACCCCACCAGCCGGTGCGGCCGGACTTGATGGATTCGTCTGAATAGAAGACGCCGGCCACATAGTTGGCATTGCCTTCCGCGCCGAAGCCATGCTCGCCGGAATAGCTGAATTCCTGCGAGAAGAAGTTGCTCTTGAACTTCTCGTGCAACAGCAGAAGGTCTGCGCCGGAGAAGTCTGCGTCGGTCGTTTGATCGACTTTATACTGACGAAGCGCTGTGACCGAAGAAAGCTTGCCGGGGCCGATGTCCCAATCCGCCTTCAGGGTGTAGCCAGTGTCCTCGACCAGTTGGTCCGGTGTGTAGTTCAGGACAGACTGATATTCATCCTTGCGGCGGGACGTGGGCACAAGGCCGCGCTCGCGGATGATCTGGTCGACGACATCCTGAATAGGGCCGGGATTGCTGTCCACGGTGCCGAAGCAGCAGTTTTCATCCGAGCGGGCATAGTCTGCGATCAGGCGGATGCGGAAATCATCGGTCGGCTCATACAGGAGCTGGGCCTTGAGGCCGTTGCCGCTGCGTTCGTTGTAGTCTTCGCCCGTGTTGGGGTTTTCGAAGAAGCCGGCGCGGTTTGCGCTGATGGCGGAGATGCGCAGGGCGGCGTTCTCGCCGATTGGGGCGTTGACGGTCACGGTGCCAGTGACAGCTTCGTAATTACCGATGGTGAGCGAGTAGTCACCACCCGTCTCACCGAGGACCGGCATGGAGCTTTCCAGCAGGATGGCACCGGCAGAAGTGTTCTTGCCGAAGAGGGTGCCCTGCGGGCCGCGCAGCACCTGGAGGCTGCCGATGTCCAGGAAGTTCTGGAGGGCTGCGCCGGGACGCGAACGGTAAACGCCATCAACGAACACGCCGACCGCGCCTTCGAAAGCGCGGCTGGCGCCCGTGGTGCCGATGCCGCGGATCTGGAGGTTGGCGGAGGTGGCGGGGTTGGAGGTGTTGCGGAAGGTGACGCTTGGCGAGACGGAGGTAATGTCGCCGATGTTCTCGACGCGCGCTTCGGCCATGAATTCGGAATCAACCGACGTGACCGCGATGGCGGTTTCCTGAAGGTTGGTCGCCCGGCGGGTGGCGGTGACGACGACCTGGTTGAGTTTGAGATCGGCTTGGCTGGCTTCTTCCTCTGCGGGCTGCTGCTCGGTCTGGGCGGCAGCAACAGGCGCAAAAAGGGCGGCCAAGGCCAACACGGATGAGCCGGTGAGCAGTGGGCGGCAATTGAGTTTCTTCAAGAGAATTCTCCCTGGGCTGATAATCATCTGGGCTGGCGCAGGCACGCGCGGATGATGGCCAGACAGGCCAAAGCCTCAGGGATCGCGAACCAGAAAGGCCGCGCCGCGAATTGCTTTCGTCTGTTCAAGGAAGCCTCGCGCCGTGACACGCACGCAGTGAGGACGCCTCCCGCCATTATCAGCCGCGCAATGGTGCTCACGCTGCCGGGGTCTGTGCCCCGTGGCCAGCGATAGGGAACCCTTAACGGCCAGTCAAACGGTTTCGAGTTCTTTTTTATGACGGTTCAGGGAGTGTACTGCAGGCAACACGGCCTTCAGTGGAGAGTTTGCAGCCGGGGGTAGTGGAGGAATTGCGGGTCTGGAAAAAATACACAACAAAAACAGAATAGTATTCTAAATTTGTCTGAGGTCGGACGCGGTTTCCGCAAGAGATAAGCCTCGTCAATGTATCCTGTACAAACATAAAGGAGGGTGATTTTGCCCGCCTTGACCTGGCGCCAAAGCGAATCCGGGGGTGGGGATGGAGCCCGCTTCGGAAGGGGCTGCGCCGGCGTTTGCGCAGCCCCTTCCGGACAGGATCAGAGAACGTTCAGGCTGACATCGATGTTGCCGCGCGTGGCGTGCGAATAGGGGCAAACTTCGTGCGCTTCGGCGACGAGCTTCTCTGCCTCATCACGGTCCACGCCCGGAATGGCCACATCCAGCTTCACAACCAGGCCGAAGCCTTTATCCTCGCGCGGGCCGATACCGACGGTGGCCGAAACGGTGGTATCGGCGGGCAGTTTGAAGTGATTGCCGGACGAAGAGACAGCCTTCATCGCGCTGAGGAAGCAGGAGGCATAGCCGGCGGCGAACAGCTGTTCGGGATTGTTGCCATTGCCGCTGCCGCCCAGCTCCTTGGGGAGGGCGAGGGCGACATCAAGCGCGCCGTCGGTGGTTTTGGCGCGGCCATCACGGCCGCCAGTGGCTGTCGCGGTGGTTTTGTAGAGAACGTTGATGGCCATGGGGAGCATCCTTTCGTGTTGGTTCCGGGCTTTAGAATCTCTGGCGATTAAATCGCGTGCGATATATATTGCGCGCCGCCGTTAAGACTTCAAGTCTTGCGATTAAATCGTGTGCGATTTATATTTCGGCCATGACAAAAAAACGCGTGATGCCTGCTGATGGTTCCCCGGTGACAGGGCCGGCGCTGCTGGATCATGCAGTGTGTTTTGCCGTGTATTCGGCAGGCCTGGCCTTCAACCGTGTCTACAAGCCGATCCTTGATCAGTTCGGGCTCACCTATCCGCAATATTTGGTGATGATTGCCCTTTGGCAGGCCGAAGGCCAGACGGTGAGCGAACTGGGCGAGCATCTGTTCCTGGAGTCCAATACGCTGACGCCGCTGCTGAAGCGGCTGGAGGCAGCGGGCTTTGTAACGCGCAAACGCGATGAGGCCGATGAGCGACAAGTGCGGATTTCGCTGACCGCCAAGGGGCGCAAGGTTCTGGAAGAGTCTTCCTGTGTGCCCCAGCAGATATTCGAGGCGGCCGGTATGCCGGCGGAGAAGCTGGCAGCGCTGCGAAGCACGCTGGCGGACCTGCGGGATAATCTGCGGGGCGCCGTCGAAAAGGCCTAGGCATTTGCCTTCATCAAAGCGCCAGATTGCCGGATCAAGACAGCCGCGCGGTGGACATGTAGTGTGCGCCCGATTCCTTGATGGAGGGGGGCGTTCCCATGAAATATCGCACAGGTGTGGCCGCGATTGCCGGCGTTCTGATGATGGCAGCTTGCCAGGCCAATGGCGCCGCGCCGGCTGCAGAGAGCGCAAGCCTGCCGCCGACGGCGCAGGCCGAGATTGGCGAGATGCGCGAAGGTAGCGGCATTCTCAACGGCTATCTGGGCGCCCAAAGGCTGCCCGATAGCGCCGCGCTGTTGCCCCCACCGCCGGTGGAGGGCTCTGCCGCTGCGATGGCTGATCTGGAAGCCTACCAGACGACCCGCGCGCTGAAAGACACGCCCCGCTGGACGCAGGCGCAGGCCGACAATGAACTGAAATTCCCTCAGGCGATCCATTCCTATAGCTGCGCGCTGGGCGTCGGCATCACCGAGGAGGGGGCGCCCCACCTTTACACCCTGATGCGGCGGACGCTGACCGATGCGGGTTTCTCCACCTACCGCGCCAAGCAGATGTATCAGCGCACCCGGCCGTTTGCTCTGCTGGAGGAGGAGAGCTGCGTGCCGCATGAGGAAGAGATGCTGCGCGGGGACGGGTCTTACCCCTCCGGCCATGCTGCCCTTGGCTGGGCATGGGGGCTGGTACTGGCAGAGCTGGCGCCGGAGAAGGCCGATGCGCTGCTGCAGCGCGGCTATGAGTTTGCCCAGAGCCGGATGGTGTGCGGGGTTCACTGGCAGAGCGATGTGGAGGCCGGGCGCGTGATGGGCGCGGCAACCGTGGCGCGGCTGCATTCTGACCCGGTATTCCTGGCGCAGGCGAAGCTGGCGCAGGCGGAGATCGAGGCCGCCAGGACGGCGGGCGCCGTGCCGGAGGGCTGTGGGGCACCGGAAAACTAAAGGGGCAACCGCGCGGAGAATGCAGAGCGTAAACGAGGTGTAAACGAGTTCTGTTGGATTGAGAAAGCTTGCCCCAGAGTGGGCAAGAGTTTCCAACGTTTGCACAAGGCGCGCGTTCATGACCGGACAGGTTCGTTCTTCTTCCCAGGCTTCCCCCCCCTCGATTGCCCGTATCATTGCCGATGAGCTGGGCGTGCAGGAGCGGCAGGTTCAGGCCGTTATCGAACTGCTGGAGGAAGGCGCGACCGTTCCCTTCATCGCGCGCTACCGCAAGGAGCGCACCGGCGGGCTGGACGATACGCAGCTGCGTACGCTTTCGGAGCGGCTGGACTATCTGACGGACCTCGCCAAGCGCCGGGAGACCGTGCTGAGCGCCATCCGAGAGCAGGGCAAGCTGACCCCGGTACTGGAGCGCGAGATCAACTGGGCGATTACCAAGGTGGCCCTGGAAGACCTCTACGCGCCTTACAAGCAGAAACGGCGCACCAAGGCGACTATCGCGAAAGAGGCAGGCCTTGAGCCGCTGGCCGAACGCCTGCTGGCCAATCCGTCTCTTTCGCCCTTCGACGAGGCGAGGGCCTTCATCGCATCTGGCAAGGGCGTGAAGGATCTCGACGCTGCGCTGGAAGGCGCGCGCGACATTCTGGTGGAGCGTATTGCCGAGACGCCACGCCTTGTTGGCAAGGTGCGCGAGACCGTTTGGAAAGAGGGCAAGCTCGGCTCCAGTCTTGTCAAAGGCAAGGAGCAGGAAGGCGCGAAGTTCGCTGACTATTTTGATTTTGACGAACCGGTTACCGCGATGCCGTCTCACCGTGCGCTGGCGGTCCTCCGTGGGCAGAAGGAAGGCGTGCTGAAGGTGAAGCTGGCTGTGCCGGTGGAGCCGAGCCGTGAGCATCCTGCGCTGCGTGAAATCCGGAACGAATTCGGCATCGCCAAGAAGGGCCGCCCCGGCGATGACTGGCTGATGGAAACGGCAGAGGCGGCGTGGAAATCCAAGCTCGAGCCATCCTCCTCCCGCGATGTCATCAGCCGCGTGAAGGAAGGCGCAGACCGCGAGGCCATCAAGGTGTTCTCGCGCAACATGCACGACCTGCTGATGGCGGCGCCGGCGGGCCCGAAAGTGGTGATGGGCATCGACCCCGGCATCCGCACGGGCTGCAAGGTGGCCGTGGTTGACGCGACCGGCAAGCTGCTGGAAACGGCGACGATCTATCCGCATGAGCCGAAGAAGGACTGGGCCGGATCGCTGATGACGCTCGCAACGCTGTGCAAGCGCCACAAGGTTGAGCTCGTCAGCGTCGGCAACGGCACGGCAGGGCGCGAGACCGAGAAGCTGGTCGGCGAACTCAATACCAAGCTGCCAGACCTGAAGCTCACCAAGATCATGGTGTCGGAAGCCGGTGCGTCGGTGTATTCGGCTTCGGAACTGGCGGCGAAGGAATTCCCACAGCTGGACGTGAGCCTGCGCGGGGCGGTGTCGATTGCGCGGCGCCTGCAGGATCCGCTGGCGGAGCTTGTGAAGATCGAGCCCAAGGCGATTGGCGTAGGCCAGTATCAGCATGATGTGGACCAGACGGGCCTTGCCCGCTCGCTCGACGGCGTGGTGGAAGACTGCGTGAACGCGGTGGGTGTGGATGTGAATACGGCGTCTGTGGCGCTGCTTTCACGCGTGGCGGGCCTGAATGCGACGATTGCGGCGAATATTGTGGCCTACCGGGAGCAGAATGGCCCGTTCAAGGCGCGAACGGAACTCAAGAAGGTGCCCCGCTTCGGGCCGAAGGCGTTCGAGCAGGCCGCTGGCTTCCTGCGTATCATGAACGGCAAGAACCCGCTGGATGCGTCTGCCGTTCACCCGGAAGCCTATCCGGTGGTGGAGCGTATTGCCAAGGCGGCTGGCCGCAAGGTGGAGACAATCATCGGCGACAAGGGCTTTGTCGCCAGGCTGAAACCGGAAGACTATGCCGATGAAACATTCGGTGTGCCGACGGTGAAGGATATCCTGAAAGAACTGGAAAAACCCGGCCGCGACCCGCGCCCGGAATTCAAGACGGCGACCTTCCAGGAAGGCATCGAGAAGGTGACGGACCTCAAGCCCGGCATGCGCCTTGAGGGCGTGGTGACCAATGTGACAGCGTTTGGCGCATTCGTGGATGTGGGCGTGAAACAGGATGGCCTGGTGCATATCTCCGAGATGTCGGACACGTTCATCAAGGACCCGCATGAGGTGGTGAAGACCGGGCAGGTCGTCAGCGTTGTGGTGATGGATGTGGACGTTGCGCGCAACCGGATCGGCCTCAGCATGAAGCAGGGCGGCAAGCGCCCCTCCGGCCCGCCGCCCAAGGGCGGGGCTGCGCCTTCGGGAAAATCTGCGCCCGCGAAGGAGCAATCCAAGGCGTCCGACAGCCCGTTCAGTGTCCTTTCGCGTCTCAAATAGGACAGGCCTAGACAGTCTGGTGACATATCGGGACAAATCCGGACAGGAATTGTAGACAGGCAAGGCCGCTGCGGAACCACGCGGCGGCCTTCGTTCATCTGGCCGGGAATGCCATGTCGGTTTCGCTGCTTCTGACGCTCTTTCTCGGCGCCTTCCTCGACGCGACGCTGGGCTTTTGCTTCTTCGTGTTCGGGGAAGCCTTCTTCCTGATGGCGGGCGGTCTGCTGTTCACTGAACATGCGTTGTGGGCCGTCGCGGCGGTGCTGGTGGGGGCGTATGCGGCTGACCAGACGGGCTTTCTGATCGGGCGACAGATGCGCCCCTGGTTTCACCGGTTCGTGCTGGCGCGCCGGTCACGCCGGGCGGTATTGCACAAGACGCGGCGACTGCTGCGCCGGCACGGCATCAAGGCGGTGGCGGCCTCTCGGCTGCTGGGGCCCGTCGCGTGGTTCATGCCGCCAGTTTGCGGCAGCGCGGGCATGGCCTGGCGCCGCTTTGCGGCGGGGTCGGCGATTGGCGTGACGCTGGGCGTCGGCATGTTCGTGGCGCTCGGCTATCTCATCGCCTGGGGCGCGGCGCGAGGGGACGTGGATGTCGAGGCCTATATCCGGGCGCATAAATGGGCGCTGCTGGCCGGCGGGCAGGCGGTGTTCATCCTGATGGGCGTGATTTCGCATTATGTTGGAAACGCTCTGTTTCGGCGCGTGTGAAGGCGGCGAGTTCCTCCGCCCCGTTGCGGGCGCGCAGGGCGGGCGCAAGGGACCGGGCGCGGGCTGTCATTGCTGGACTGATGAGCGACACCAACCGGGCTGCCATCTCGTCTTCTGTCGTTTTGCCGGTGATATGGGGCGGAGCAACGCCGATCTCGCGCAGGCGGACGGCATGCCAGAACTGGTCCAGCCGGTCTGGCACGATGAGTTGGGGCGTACCTGCGCGCAGGGCGGTGTCCAGCGTGCCGGCGCCGCCGTGATGGATGACTCCGGCGCAGAGCGGAAAAAGCGCTGGATGAGGCACGGGGCCGGCCACCAGATGGCCTTCGGTGAGGTCAGTCGGCAGCTTGTCTGCGAGGCCGGCGGAGAGGATGGCGCGCAGGCCCAGCCGCCGGATGGCGCGCATTAGGCGGGATATCTGCTCATGCTCGGCATCGCTCTCGAAGGAGCCGAGGCCGACATGGATGGGCGCCGCGCCTGCCTGCAGGAAGTCCATCATGGCGGCCGGCAGAACCTCCGGCCCCTGAATATCCAGGGAGGGGTAGGGCATCAGATAATCGTTCGCCTTCCAGTCCGATGGCGGAGACGCCACGAGGGCGGGAGAGACGCTGGTGATGCGCGGCAGCGGCTGGCCGAGATGCCAGCTTGTGCCGCCCTTGGGAATGACCGGCAGGCCAAGGCAGCGACGATACCCCTTCAGCGCCTGAAGCATCATCTGCTGGGCCAGGCCCACTGCGCCATACGCCACTGGCGCCATCCAGTTGCCATGCCAGGGATGCCACATCATGGCGCAGGGCAACTGCCAGGTCGGGCTGAGAGCAGTTTGCTGGGCACTGAGGATGTAGGGGATGCCGTGGGCCTCGGCGGCAACACGCGCGGGCGCGCAGATGCTGTTGCCCAGAACAATATCTGCCCTCTCCGCCGCCATCAGGCAGTGGGCCGTAATGTCGTCAACATAGGGCACGATCATCTCGTTCCACTGGGCGAAAAATTTTACCGGATTGGTCAGCGTGCCGCGCTGTTCAGCCTCGACATTCCATTCGGTGAGCGAGAATGCCGGGGGCGGCGCGGGCGTCACGCCATGGGCGGCGATGGTGGCCGTATAGTCGCGCGGCGCCATCAGCGTCACGTCCGCGCCGCCCGCCATAAGGGCGCGCGCGGTGGTGATGTAGGGCATCACATCGCCCAGGCTACCCAACGTCTGGATCGAAACTTTCATGCAAATTCCACCCGCACCCGCCGCAGCTTGCGATCAGAGGGGGGGGGCAGCGCAGCGGCAACCGGCTTTATTTCCGGCGCAGCGCCGCAGGCTGTGAACAGGGTGCGCAGGCTTGCCGCAGCCGTCTGCAGACAATCGGCTTCTTCGGTTTTGAGTTCCAGGCGCACCGTGTTCTGGCCCGTCTGAATAACCCGGAAATCGGAGATGCGCTTGTCAGCTTTCAGCACGGCATTGCGGATCACATCCGGAGTGACGCGGACTGGGCTGCCGAAGCTGGGCAGGGTGAAAATATCATCGCAGCGGCCATGCACCTGCTGGATAGCCCGGTGCGGCAGGCCGCAGGGGCAGGGAATAGGCGCAAATTCCAGGACATCATTCATCCGGTAGCGGATCATCACCTGCGTCTCGCGGGAGAAATCGGTGATCAGGGGCGTGACCAGATTGGCGCTGCCCTCGAGAGGCAGGAACTCGAACGCAACCTGATCTTCGAGAAGGTGCAGCGTGCCATGCGGGCAGGCGATAGCGAACAGGCCCTCTGTGGCCATGTAGATTTCCCGCACGATGAGATCGAAGCGGGTCTCGACGACGCGGCGGTCTTCCTCGTCCAGCACTTCGGCGCCCGAGAAGATGCGCTGTGGCGCAATCTGCGTGTCGCTCTCTGCCAGGGCGCGCAGGAATTTCGGCGGACCAACAATGACTGTAGGCTGAAATTCTGTAAGCGGCGAAAACTGGGCCTCGATGCCAAGGCCAAGATCAAAGAAACGTAATTGCAAACGACCGCTTTCATTGGCCGCGTCATAGAGGCGGCTGTTGGCAGGCAGGACGATTGCCACGCGGTGGCGGCACGAGAGGAAGTCCGGGAGTGCGCGCGAGAGGATTGTGCCGAGCCAGCGATAGCGCTCGCGTTCTGACACGATATAGAGCCCGCGATTGCCCGATGTCCCAGTGCTGGCGCCTATGGCGTAGCCTTCGGGGGATGTGCCCGCTTCCAGATGCGCCCAGCCTTCGGCCGCGGTGAGCCCGAGGCGGTTATAGCTGGCGAAATCTGCCATCAGCGCGGCCTTGTCCATAATCGGCCAGTCCTGCAGGAAACGCCCCCGGAGGTCTTCGAAGGCGGGCACTCTGCCGGCCTTGCGGCGCAGAAAGGAATAAAGGCGGCGCTCTTGCGCGCGCAAGAGGCCTTCGCGATCCTGATACAGCATCTGCCGGCGGCGTGCTTCAAGGAAGGCGGCCAGCGTGAAAAAGGCGGCAGCGGGCTTCATTCCGGCGCCTCCGGGTCGTGACAGAGAACAAGTCTGCCGCCGAGGGACACAAAGTTCCGTATACGGGTTGCCGTCCGCGCTGCCTCTGCCGGGTCATCGAGGATCAGGCGGGCAGGATAGCTCGGGGAGCGGTCTTCCAGAATGGCCCGGGCAAGCCAGTCTGCGTCGGCGGCATAGAGGATGGGCGCGACAGGGTTGCTGAAGAGGAAGCCGGTATGGCCGCGCATATGACCGGGCAGGGGAACGGCCAGCACGCTGCCATCGCCAAAAATATCTGCTGCTTCGCCAAGTCCCATGGACGCTTCCTGGCGCGGAAGGGTTTCGAAGCGGAGCACTTTTTCCTGAAGGCCGTCCGGCAGGAGTTCGCGGAAACATCCCTTGTGCGTGCGTCCGATCCAGCTTTTGGAAAGGAAATGGTCGAGCGCTGCGCCATCGGCGAAAATGCGCGCTTCGGGATAATCCCTCAGGGCGCTGACATGATCGGCATGGAGATGGGAAAGGAGGATGACATTGATGGCAGGATCGGCGCCGGGGAGAGCGCGGTCTGTCAGTTTCGGAGCGAGGATTTTCGAATACAGCCACAGGGGCGCGCTGCGCCTGCCGGTGGTGACGCGCGGGGAATAGCCGGTGTCGATCAGGCACCGCCCGAAAATGCGATGGTCAAAGCGGCCATAACGCACCGGGATGCGCAGCCGCCGCCAGCCACCGCCTTTAAGGACCAGCCTCTCCGGCGCTGTAACGAAGGCGCTGTTGGGGAATTCCGGTATAATCATGGGGATACCTTCCGGAAAGTTCGGGCTACGCCTTCGTCAAAGGAAACTCGCGGGCGCCAGCCTAGTTCCCGGGTGATACGCTCAAGGCTGAGCGTCTGCCGAAAGGCGAAGAGGCCCGCGCTGTACGCGGTCACCGGGGGTTCAGGCCTGCCGGGCAGAGCGTTGCAGAGCGTTTCGCTGGTGCGCGCGGCAGCCAGCACGAGCGGCCAGGGCATATTCCGCCAGCGGACGGAAATGCCTGCCATCGCCCCCGCCCGTTCGGCAACATTACGGATGGAGAGGGCCTCTCCGCCGGATACGTTGTAGATGCGAGAGGGCGCGGCCGGCGCGCGCAGGGCGATGATAGCAGCGTCGGCCACGTCATCGATGTAGGTCAGGTCGGTTGCTGCCATGCCCCCGCGCATCAGAGGCAGGGGGCGGCTGGCAGCTGCGCGCAGCAGGCGGGGCAAGAGGGCGGTGTCGCCTGGGCCGTAAAGCCCGCGCGGGCGCAGGATGACCGGGGAAAGCTCCGGCGCCGTCAGGACCAGTGTTTCGCTCGCCGCTTTGGTGGCGGCATAGGCGTTGACGGGGGGCGGCAAGGGCGCGTCTTCAGTCACGCTGTCCTGATCGGTAAAGCGAAAATAGATGCTCGGCGAGGAGATATGAATAAAGCGGCAGACCCCGGCCTGCTGGGCCAGCAGAATGGCGCGGCGCGTTCCGGTGATGTTGGCTTGCTCGAAAGCAATACGCGTGCCCCAGGGCGAGGAAAGCGCGGCGCAGTGGATGAGGCCGTCTGCGCGAAGCGCCGAGAGCGGATCATCTGAGGCAAGATCAAGTAAGCAAATCTCTGCGCCCAGCCTTTCCAGTGCCGCGAGCTTTGCGCGGTCGCGGCCAAGCGCGACGACGCGCTCGCCTTCCTGCAACAGGCGGCGGGCAATCGCGCCGCCGAGAAACCCCGTGGCGCCGGTGATGAGGATCCCGCTCATCCTTCCAGTGTTGCGCCTCCGATGGATACGCCAGCAGATGTGCCGATCAGCAGAACCTTGCTGCCGGAGGGGATTCGGCCTTCGCGGCGAGCGGTGTCGAGGGTCATCGGTATGGAGGCGGCAACAAGGTTTCCGGTCTGCTTGACGGTAGCGACCACACGATCCCGTGCAAAGCCGCATTTGCGCACCATATGCTCCAGCGCCAGCGGGCTGGCCTGGTGGGGAATGACGAGATCCACATCCTCCTGGCGCCAGCCTGTGCGGGCGAGCAAGCGGTCAATGAAATCCGGCAGGCGGGTCCGCGTCAGTTTGAACAGGGCGTGGCCATCCATGCGGAAGAAGGCGTTTTCCTCGAAGGCGGCTCGGTTGGTGTGGAAGTCATACCGCGTGCCGCCCGCAGGCAGGGCGCAATAGTCATAGCCCTCCGCCCAGGTTTCGATGGCAACTTCGCGGAGATGAAGGCCGGTTGACTGGGGCGGGCCGAGCACAATGGCTGCGGCGCCATCGCCGAACAGGGCGGCTGTGGCTGGATCATCCGTCCACGGCAGAGCGCGGGTGGCAATCTCGCTGGCAACGATCAGCACATGCCGGGCCCGGCCTGCGCCGATATAGAGCGCGGCGACCTCCATCGCGGCCACCGCGCTGAGGCAGGTGGCGTTCACGTCATAAGCCGGGGATGCGCAGTGCGTCAGGCCCAACTCCCGCTTTAACAGCGTGGCGGTTGAGGGGATGGGCTGGCGGCCGACTGCAGAGGCAAAGAGCAGAAGGTCGATGTCTGCCGCATCAAGATTTGCCTCGGCCAGCGCCTGCTGCGCGGCGGCGAGGGCGAGGCTCTCCTGGGTTTCACCGTCTGCCAGCACGGGCCGGCAGACAACGCCGCTCGCGCCCTCCAACCAGCCGGTGGGCTTGCCGAGGCGCGTGTCGATCTCTGCCGAGAGGAGATGTTTACCTCCGGCGCGGGCGCCTGTGCCAAGAAGGGCTGTGTTCAGCATGGCAGGTCTCTGTCAGTCTCGTTTATATTTATAAGTGAGTATTTACTCACTATGGATTGGCGCGTCAAGTGGCTTTGTTCGACCGGGCGGTTTTGTGAGGAAGGTTCAGCTTCTGGGAGGGGAAAGAGCGGCAGGCGTTTCATGACAGGCCCAGGAAAAAGGCGTGGGGCGAATCCAATCCCCAGGCTGACGTTTTTCTATGGCGCAGTCGCGGCACAATGTCTAAGTAGGCTCAATGAGCCGCAGATTGACCCGCACCGGACACCTGCACCCCAGAGGACTGCTGATTGCAGTGCTTGGGCTCATGATGCTTGCCGCTGTGGCGATTTCGTCCGGCAATATGGCAACGCAACCTGTTCTGTCTGTTACAGAAGCCGGCAAGGGATCGGCAGAGATTGCCCACGCTGTTCTGCCGAAGGCAGACCGTGATGGGCGCCTTCGCCTGCAGGTGATGCCGTCTGACGGCGATGATATGCCCCAGGCCGTGTTTGCGGTGTTCGAGGGCTATTCCTTCCCGCCGGCGGCTCACGGGTCCCTGCCTGATCCGCCGCGCAGCGCTGACGCTGCGCCGCATCTTTCCACCCGTTTTTCGGCGCCTCGCGCGCCTCCCGTTCCGGCCTGATGTACGGATCGCTGCGCCTGTAGCGCAGCCTGCCGCTCATCCCGATCAGTTGTGATCTGCCTTGCCTCCCTCCGAGGCAGATCCCAGGCCGGGGCGGAGATCAGACTCCTCATGCTCGTACCCCTGTCAGAGGCGCTGCTTCTCCAGCTGTCTCTGAGCCTGCGTGGATCTTCGTCCCGGCCAACCATCGGATGAACTGCAGCCCCGTCGCGCCGTCTGCGGACCTTTCTGTCCGCCCGGCGCCATCACCGGCCGCCATGCTCGATGGCCTCCGGTTTCAGGCACCCGAAGGAATTCAGCATGCGCACCAGCCGAACCGCCCTGGTCACTTATATTCTCATCATCATTATCGGGCTGCTCGCGGCCCTGCCGAACGTGTTGTCCCCTCAGCAGATCGCGGCGATGCCGGACTGGCTTCCCAAGAAGCAGATCACGCTGGGGCTGGACCTACGTGGGGGCTCCCACCTTGTTCTGGAAGTGGACGCCCCCGCGCTGCGGGCGGACCGGCTGAAATCTCTCGCCGCCGAAACGCGCACCTTGATGAGCACCGAAGCCGTGCGCGGTAAGGTTCAGGTAGAGGGCGATACCGTGACCGTTCGGATTACCGACCCCGATGGTCGCGCGCGCATTCTCGCCCGGCTGCGCGAGCAGGTGACCCAGGTTCAGCAGGTGGGGCTCAAAGGCTCGGTGCCGGACATTGTGATCCAGCCGGGCGGCGATCTCATCACGTTGTCTCTGTCGGAAGCCGGTACGGCAGACCGGATCAACCAGGCAATCGGCCAGAGTGTCGAGATTGTCCGCCAGCGGGTGGACCAGGTGGGCGTGGCCGAGCCGACGATCCAGCGCGTGGGGACAGATCGAATCCTCGTTCAGCTGCCCGGTCTTCAAGACCCGACGCGCTTGCGCGAACTGCTCGGTTCCACCGCTCAGATGTCGTTCCATATGGTGGCGCCGGAAACCTATGGCGCGCCCCCACCCGAAGGGGTCAGCCTGCTGCCGGATGCCAAGACCGGTCAGCCAATGCCGGTCTATGACCGGGTGGCCCTCAGCGGGGAACGCCTGTCGGACGCCCGTTCCGGCTTCGACCAGCAGACCAACCAGCCGATTGTCACCTTCCGCTTCGACGCTGTAGGCACCAAGCAGTTTGCGGACATCACCAAACAGAATGTGGGCAAGCCCTTTGCCATTGTGCTGGACGGCAAGGTGCTCACCGCGCCGGTCATCCAGGGGCCCATCCTCGGCGGATCGGGCCAGAT
>NZ_ARYM01000027.1 GCF_000685315.1 Hyphomonas polymorpha PS728 | reverse complement strand
TGTTGGAGTTTTTTTGGAGGTTTCCGGAAAAAACTCCAACGCCGCAGCCCTCACTTTCCACGCCCTCTGGGAGAGGGGGGACCCTCGGCATTTCCCAGGTAAAAATCTGGGACCTTCTCTCCGACCTTCCCCAAAACCGGCCGCGCCCCCGCGCGTTCCGGCCCTTGCTGCTGCGCGCTACTCTGCCCGCTTGCGATCGGGGAGCGGTTCGTCCGGCGAAATCAGGATGCGCGCGGCGGCGCCGTCCGGATCATCAAACTGGCCAGAGCGGACCGCCCAGAGAAAGCCGACAAGGCCCATCGCGCCCATCATCAGGGCGATCGGGATGAGGAAGACTAGGCCGCTCATGCCTGTTTCTCCGTGTTCAGAGTAAGCCGCAATGCGTTGAGGCACACGATAATGGAAGAACCCGACATGGCAATCGCCGCCACCAGCGGCGTCGCATGCCCCATGATGGCAATCGGCACCGCCACGACATTGTAAACGGCCGCAAAACCGAAATTCTCCAGCATCACCGCCTTGGCTGCCCGCGCGGTTTTCACCAGGCCGGGCAGGGGCGAAAGGCCGCCGGAATAGACCGTATCAGAGGCGGACTGGCTCACATCCAGCGCGCCGCCCGGCGCAGCCGAAGCATGGGCCAGCGCCAGCGCGCCGGCATCATTCAGGCCATCGCCGATCATCAGCACCTTGCGGCCTTCGGCCTGCAGCGCTTCCAGCCGGGCCACCTTGTCCTGCGGGCTGGCGCTTGCCATCCACTGATCAATGCCGAGGCTGCGGGAAACTTCCGCCACCGCTTCGGCCCGGTCGCCGGAGACAATTTCCATGGTCATCCCCATCGCCCGCAGCTTTGCCAGCGTGCCGGCCGCGTTCGCCTGAATGTCGTCCTCAAAGCGCAGCTCCACCGGCGTTTCCTGCCCGCGCCCCAAGAAAAGCGTGGCGCCGGTATGGCCAGTCGCCTTCGCGCCGGTCCATTCGGCAGAGCCGAGCCGGCAGGGTACACCGTGCACCTCGCCCTCAAGGCCAAGGCCGGGATATTCCTTCACATTCTTCGCCAGCGGTCCTGCCCCGGCAGCTGCGGTGAGCGCCCGCGACAGCGGATGCCGGCTCGCCCGCGCCAGCTGCGCAGCTTCCGCCAGAAGGCTTGCCGGAATGCCCGTCGAAACAAGCCGCGGCGTGCCAAGGGTCAGCGTGCCGGTCTTGTCGAAGATGATGTGATCGCAGGCGGCAATCCGTTCCAGCGCGTCGCCGGATTTGAGGTATGCGCCGCCCTTGAACAGGCGCCCCGCTGCGACGACCTGCACTACCGGCGCGGCCAGCGCCAGCGCGCAGGGGCAGGTGATGATCAGCGTAGAGACGGCAATGAGGATTGCCTCGCGCAGGCCAATGCCCCCGATCAGCCACCAGCCAAGGAAGGTCAAGAGCGCGGTGGAATGAACCACCGGGACGTAAAGGGAGACGGCCTTGTCGGCTATCTGCCGGTAGGTGGAGCGCTTCTGTTCGCCGGCGGTCAGCATCTGGCTGATCTCGGAAAGCAGCGAGTCGGCCGCCGCCGCTGTCGCCCGCCCGGTCAGTGGTTGCGAGAGATTGATCGAGCCGGCCATCAGTTTCATGCCCACCCCGGCCCAACGCGGCAGGCTCTCGCCAGTGACGAGGCTTTCGTCTACCTCGGACTCGCCGCCCTCGATCACCATATCCACGACGGCCCGCTCGCCTGATGCCAGAAGGATACGGTCGCCCGGCTTCACCTCTTCGGAGCGCACCGATTTGGGTGTTCCGTCAGCGGAAATCCGCGTCACCGTCCGGCTCGCCAGCGCGGCCAGGTCCCGCGCCGCCGACCAGGCCCGGCGGCGCACGCGCGCATCCAGGAACCGGCCGATCAGCAGGAAGAAAAGCAGCATGCAGGCAGCATCGAAATATGCATGCTCGCCGCCCCGGATTGTCTCCGCCACGCTGACGGAGAAGGCCAGGATCAGCGCCAGGGAAATCGGCACATCCATATTGGTGCGCTTCTTCTTCAACACATTCCAGGCAGACTTGAAGAAAGGGCGGCCCGAATAGATCAGGGTCGGCAGCGCAATCACGCCGGAGAGCGCATGCAGGCCCTGCCGGGTGGCCTCGCCCATCTCGCCATGCCCGCCCCAGACCGAGACCGACAGAAGCATGATGTTGGCCGTGGCAAATCCGGCCACGCCCATGGCGAGCAGAAGCGACTGCTCCTCCTTCTTGTGAGCATCGTCATCCGTGCTCGTATCAAGCGGGGCTACGCCATACCCCAGGTTGCTCACCGCTTCGCTTATCCGCCGGGGTTCAAGATTGCCGGACCAGGCTATGTCCAGCTTCCCATTGGAAAGGTTCAGCCTTGCGCTCTCAACCCCCGGCAATGCGGTCACAGCCGCCTCGATGCGCGAGAGGCAGCCGCCACATTTTGCACCGCGCACGGTCAGCGACAGGCGGCTCTGCCTGCCGACCTTGCGGACGAAAGCGGTGGGGTCAGACGTGTCCGAACCGCTCGGCGGGGCCAGTCCGCTGGGGCATCCGTTGGCGTCGAGGGGAAAGTCAGTCATGGCACGATGATTTCACGGCTAGCGCGGAATTCGAATCCATCCGTTTCCGGATCGACATCGGCGGCAATATTGATGCTCCAGGCGCCGGCATGCAGATCGCCGAGTTCCGCCACATACTCACCGCCCCCGGCGGGGGTCAGGGTGATCATCCGGTCGAATGCCCGGTCGCTGGGATGGCGCAGCTGTGCCTGCGTGCCGAAGACGGGCAGGGCGTTGCCATCGCGCGTCAGCAGGCGGGTGGTGAGCAGGAAGCCCGAATTGGTGCCGCTGATGCCGATTTCGGCGTTCCAGCCAGCCGTCTCCTGATGTGCCCGCCGGGCCAGTTCCTGATTGTAGTCCAGGCCGGTGAGATAGGACTTTTCAACATCCTCGCCGGGAAAGCTTGTGATCGCAGCCCAGAGGAAGATGCCGTTCACGACAAACATGAAGCCGAAAAATCCGAGGAACCAGAGCAGGGCATGCCAGCCCTTCATCTTGCCTTTGCCGGAATTCTCGAGAGACAGGGAAGCAGCCATTATTGGTCTCCTGTTGTGAACGGCGCGTCCGCTTCGGCGATTTCGCCGGTGGCAACGTCCTTGATCTGTACCGTGAGGGTTGTGCGGCGTGGCAAGCTTTCCGGGGAAGCTGTCACCAGAAGGCGGTAGCGGGCCACACCATGAGCATCCGTGGTGACCTGCAGGCTGCCGCCATCGGGCGCCGAGCCGAGGCCGATGATCTCGAAATCTGCTTCGGGCAGGCCCTCTACAGAGATATCAACGGCGCGCACATCTGTAGACTTGTTGACGAGTTTCAGCGTGTATCCGTTGCGGATGCGGCCATCCGACAGGCGGATGAAGGGCGGGGAGCGATCTTTCAGCACGTTGAATTCATAGGTGGATTTCGAGGTGTAGCCCCACACCATCAGCAGGCTGATGGCAGCGATCAGGATGGCATAGAGCACTGTGCGCGTGCGCAGCAGCTTGTAGCGCGGTTTTTCCCCGCAGGCGCGGGCGGCCACAGCGACATCGGTGTCATAGGCAATCAGTCCCGTGGGGCGATCAACCTTCTTCATAATGTCGTCGCAGGCATCAATGCAGAGGGCGCAATGGATGCATTCGAGTTGCGCGCCGTCGCGAATGTCGATGCCCATCGGGCAGACCTGGATACACTGTTTGCAGTCGATACAGTCGCCCCGGCCTTCCCAGCTTTGGTCTTTTCGGTGGGGGCCGCGTGGTTCGCCGCGATCATAGCGGTAGGTGACGTTGAGGGCGTGTTCATCGGTCAGGGCACCCTGAATGCGCGGCCAGGGGCAGAGATAGGTGCAGACCTGCTCGCGCATCGTGCCGGCGAGGGCGTAGGTGGTGAAAGTGAGGATGCCGGCAAAGAAGTAGGCCGTAAGCGGCGCTTCGCCGGTGAAGAAGGTGCGGGCAATTGTGGGCGCGTCATGCCAGTAGAGGATGAAGGCGCCGCCCGTGAGAAAGGCGATCAGCAGCCAGACGATATGTTTGCCGATCTTGCGCCAGGCCTTGTTGAAGCTCATTGGCTGGTGATCGAGCCGCATACGGGCGGCGCGGTCGCCTTCGAAAGCGCGCTCTACCCATATGTAAAGGTCAGTCCATACCGTTTGCGGGCAGGTATAGCCACACCATACGCGGCCGAAAAGGGAGGTGACCAGGAACAGGGCCAGCGCCGCCAGGATCAGTAGGCCGCCGAGATAATAGATTTCCTGCGGCCAGATTTGGAGGAAGAAAAAATAGAATTTTTCTCCTGCAAAATCAGCCAGAACGGCCTGATCCGGGATGCCCTCGCCGCGCGGCCAGCGGATCCATGGGATCAGGTAATAGATGCCCAGCGTGACCGCCATCACAAGCCATTTGAACGACCGGAACTTGCCGTGCGCGAGCTTGGGATAGATCTGGTTGCGCTTTTCATAAAGTGAGGGAGGATGCTCCGGCTTTTGCCCCGGAGCATCCCTTCCGCCCGCCTTGATGAGCGTGACTTTAGTCACTTCTCACCCCCGCCGAGCGAGTGAACATAGACTGCCAGCGCCTTGATGGTCGGATCATCGAGGCGGCCCTGCCAGGCGGGCATGTGCGCGTTCCGGGCACTGTAGATCGTCTGCTGAATGTCGCGCGGCTCGCCGCCAAACAGCCATTCATGATCGGTCAGGTCAGGCGCGCCCAGCTGGCGATTGCCCTTGCCATCGGCGCCGTGGCAGGTGACGCATTGCGTGGCGAAAACCGGCGCGGCGCGGTCAACGGCGGCCCTGTTGGCTTCGCGGCCTGACAAGTTCAGCACATACTGCACCAGGTCGTCGATCTCTCTGGGGGTCAGCATCCCGTCCCGCCCGAAAGCCGGCATGGTGTTGCGGCGCGTATCGGGATCTTCGGTATGGCGGATGCCGTGGCGGAGCGTTGTTTCGATCCCCTCCAGCGTGCCATCCCAGAGCCAGATATCATCAGCGAGCATCGGATAGCCCTTGGCGCCGCGGCCGCCGGCGCCGTGGCAGGTGGCACAGTTGTCCCCGAAGGCGCTCTCCCCCATGGCGAGGGCAAACTGTTGCAGCGACATGTCGTTTTCGATCTCGCTCAGCGATGCGGTGACGAGACGGCTGGCAGCGGCGGCACGCTCCGTATGCAGCTCTTCCACTTTCCGGGCGACTTCGGCACGGTCCGAGTGACCAGCGATACCCAGCGTGTTGTTCATGCCCAAGCCCGGAAGCGCGGGAATGGCGGGCATGACGATCATGTAGCCGATGGCCCACACGATCGTGCCATAAAAGACGTACAGCCACCAGCGCGGGAGAGGATTGTTGAGTTCCTTGATCCCGTCCCAGCTGTGCCCCGTCGTCTCAACGCCGGAGACTTCATCAATATCCCGTTTATGGTCAGTCATCTGACGGGTCCTTGTCGATCAGAGGTTGATGTGCGGCCGCGCGGAATTTTTCGCCATTGCTTGGCCAGAGGGCATAAACGACGGCCACGAGGAACATCAGCACGAAGAAGCCGAGACCCCAGGTCTGCGCGAAGCTTGAAAGTGTTTCATACATCTTGCCTGCTCCTAGCGCCGGTTGCTGAGGTCGTTGGCCTCATAGGTGGAGAAGTCGACCAGGGTGCCTGTCATCTGCAGATATGCGATGAGGGCATCCATTTCGGTGACGGCCTGCGGGTTATGATCGAAGTCGGAGATCTTCACCGTGCCTACGCGTCCTGATGCTTCGGTATAACGGGCAACCAGGGCATCTTCGGCGTCGAAGTCTGCGTTGGGCGAAGCCTGGGCGACGAGATCGGCCTTGGCATTGGCGATCATGTCGTCCGTATAGGGTACACCCGCCAGACGCAGGGCTTTCAGGTGATCTTCGATGTCGTCATATTTCAGCCTTTTCTTTGCAAGGAAAGCGTAGGGCGGCATGATCGAGTCCGGAACGACCGATTTGGGATCTTTCAGGTGGTCGAGGTGCCACTCGTCCGAATATTTGCCGCCAACGCGGGCAAGGTCGGGTCCGGTTCGCTTGGAACCCCACTGGAAGGGGTGGTCGTACATGCTTTCGGCCGCCAGCGAGTAGTGGCCGTAGCGCTCTACTTCATCCCTCAGAGGACGCACCATCTGCGAGTGGCAGGTATAGCAGCCCTCGCGGATGTAGATGTTGCGGCCTTTCAGCTCCAGCGGCGTGTAGGGACGCATCCCCTGTACCTTCTCGATGGTGTTCTCGAGATAGAACAGGGGCGCGATCTCCACGAGGCCGCCGATAGCGACAACCACAAGGATGCCGACGGTGAGAAGCAGCGAGTGGCGCTCAAGCTTTTGGTGTTTGTCCATGATAGCCATGTTCAGTGCTCCTTATTCGGCAGGCTGAAGCGCGGGGGTTGCAGTCTTGGGCGCATCGGGTGCGGCGGCCTCGCCGGCGGCGCCATGACCCAGGGCAGTGCGCACCAGGTTGTAGGCCATCAGCAGGGCGCCGGTCAGGTAGAGCAGGCCGCCCGCCACGCGGATCATGTACATGATGTGTTTGGCTTTGACCGTTTCGATGAAGGCATACTCAAGGAAGCCGAACTCGTTATAGGCGCGCCACATGAGGCCCTCAGTGATGCCGGCCACATACATCGCCACGATGTAGAAGAGGATGCCGAGCGTCGCGAGCCAGAAGTGCCATTCCACGAGGGCTTTGGAGTAGAGCGCCTTGCGTTTCCACAGCCAGGGCGTGACGCAGTAGAGCGCGCCGAAGCTGATGAAGCCGACCCAACCCATCGAGCCGGAGTGGACGTGGGCAATGCCCCATTCGGTGTAGTGGGAAAGGGCGTTGACGGCGCGCACGCTCATCAGCGGGCCTTCAAAGGTCGACATGCCATAGAAGGCGAGCGCCACGATCATCATACGGACGATGGGATCTGTGCGCAGCTTGTCCCAGGCGCCCGATAGGGTCATCACGCCGTTGATCATGCCGCCCCAGCTGGGCATCCACAGCATCACCGAGAACACCATGCCGAGGGTTTGCGCCCATTGCGGCAGGGCGGTGTAGTGCAGGTGGTGCGGGCCGGCCCAGATATAGATGAAGATCAGCGACCAGAAGTGAACGATCGACAGGCGGTAGGAATAGACCGGGCGGTTCACCTGCTTGGGGATGAAGTAATACATGATTGCGAGGAAGCCGGTGGTCAGGAAGAAGCCCACGGCATTGTGGCCATACCACCACTGCGTCAGCGCGTCCTGAACGCCGGCGAACAGCTGATAGCTCTTGGAACCCGTCAGGCTGACGGGGATCGCCAGATTGTTGACGATGTGCAGCATCGCGATGGTGACGATGAAAGACAGGTAGAACCAGTTGGCCACATAGATGTGCGGCTCTTTCCGCTTCCACAGGGTGCCCAGGAAGACGAGCAGATAGGCGACCCAGACGATGGTGAGCCAAAGGTCGGCATACCATTCGGGTTCGGCATACTCCTTCGACTGAGTAACGCCGAGCAGGTAGCCCGTGCCGGCAACCACGATGAAGAGGTTGTAGCCCCAGAAGACGAACCAGGGCCACATGCCGCCGGCAAGGCGTGTGCGGCAGGTGCGCTGGACGACATAGAAGCTCGTCGCAATCAGCACGTTGCCGCCGAAGGCAAAGATCACGGCGGACGTGTGCAGAGGGCGGAGGCGGCCGAAATTCGTCCATCCCAAATCCGGGAAGTAGAAGATGTTCGGGAAGGTCAGCTGCAGAGCGATGATAACGCCGACCAGGAAGCCGGCGATGCCCCAGAACATGGAAGCGGCCACACCGAACTTGACGATGGTGTCTTCATAGATCGCCGGGTCAAACGGGTTGCGACCGTTCAGGCTGCCCGCCCAGAGCCCGGTTATCAGCAGGCCCAGGACGGTAAGGAAGAAGAAGGTCCAGGCATGGGCGGCCATCATCGGATCGGCAGCATTGCCGGCGATGATCAGGACACCGAGTGCAACAAGACCGGTCAGGGTACTGACTGTGCCTATGCTGAGCCCCGGCCCTGCGCCTCTGGATATGTCAGCGCGTGTATTCATTGGGATAGCCCCCTCCAGTGCTGAATCGCAGTGATCGATACTGGTGCGTAACTGCCGGAGGGGCGGGCCAAACTGTATAAGGGGAAGTACGGATGGGCCTGCCTGTCGCACCGGAGGTAATCGGATAGGACAGCAAAGGAGAGAGCTCATGTGGAAGACGGCAGCTCTGGGCACCGCCCTGACCGCGACTGGCGCGGTCAAATTCACCAATCATCTCGGCGAGATGGGGCGTCAGGCGACGCTGCAGGACTATCTGGCCATGCGCTGCGGAGGCGGGGCGCCGCTGCCTGCGCCCGGCGCAGAAACCAATGAAATCATGGCTTTGGCGGCGATGCACTGCTGGGGCTGCTATGCCATGGCGGCGGGCGTCGCGATGCTGGCCTATGCCCTCTGGCAGGCCGCTCAGCCACGGCTGAAGGCGCTGCGCCGCCGCGGATAAAAGACGCCGCCTTGCGCCGCACAGCGGCAGAGGGCAGTGAAGGGGGGCATTGCCGGATGGATCTTGACGGATGAGCGACACGCCGAAAACGACGCAGACGCCTGTGAACCTGCTGGACGGGGAGACCCTCCAGCTGCACCTCGCCTCGATCCTTGCTTCTGTTCCGGACGGTATGGTGGTGACCGACGAGTCCGGGAAAATCATGGCTTTCAGCCGGGCCGCAGAGGCCCTCTTCGGCTTCAGGGCCGAAGAGGTTATCGGCCAGCCGGTCAACATGCTGATGGCTGGCCGCGACAAGGCGAACCACGACAATTACATCGGCAATTACCTGCGCACCGGCGAACGTCAGATCATCGGCAAGGGCAGGGTGGTGATTGCGTCACGCGCTGACGGCACGCAATTCCCGATCGACTTGAAAATCGGGGAGGCGCGAATCGGGGATCATTTCCTCTTCACCGCGTTCATCCGTGACCTGACAGAGCAGCAGAGATCCGAGCTGCGGATGCAGGAAATGCAGTCGGAACTGGTCCATTTCTCCCGCCTCAGCGCCGTGGGCACGATGGCCTCTGCACTGGCACATGAACTCAACCAGCCGCTGACAGCTGTGGCAAATTATCTCGAAGCCAGCCGTGACCTGATTGATTCGCCCGACCCCGAGACGCAGGAGATCCTGCGGGAGGCGCTCACCGAAGCGGCCCGGCAGGCTGTCCGGGCCGGTGAAATCGTTCGCAAGCTGCGGTCCTATGTCTCGCGCGGCGAGGTCGATGCCCGACCGCTCAGCCTCAGCCCTCTCCTGGCAGACGCCATTGCGCTTTCCAAGCTCTCGCGGGATCTGGCGGATATACCGATCAAGCTTGAACAGGATGAGGACGCCGACCTGGTGATGGGCGATCCCATCCAGATCCAGCAGGTGGTTATCAATCTCATACGCAATGCGATGGACGCCCTGTCCAACACCCAGGACGCCCGCATCACAGTCCGTGTCTTTCTTGCCGACGAGCCGGGTTTTGTGGCGGTGGAAGTGTGCGACAACGGCCCCGGGCTCACCCAGGAACTGCGCGAGAACATCTTCAAGCCCTTCGCCACGACCAAATCCCAGGGCATGGGGCTCGGCCTGTCGATCTGTCAGACCATCGTGGAGGCGCATGGCGGGACCATCCGCGCCATTACGCCGCCCGAAGGGGGCACCTGTTTTCGGTTCACACTGAGAAAAGATGCTGCTAAATCAGTATCATGACAGATACTCGCCTTATCCATCTTGTCGATGATGATGAAGCCATCCGCCATTCGGCGAGCTTCATGCTGCGTCATGCCGGATTCCGCGTGAAAACCTATGTCGATGGCGTCACCTTCCTTGACCAGGTTGAGGAGGCCGAGAAGGGCTGCATCCTGCTGGACGTGCAGATGCCCAAGATGGACGGGCTGCAGGTGCAGGAAGTTCTCAATGAGCGCGGTGTGGCGATGCCGGTGATCGTCCTGACCGGGCATGGCGATGTCGCCGTGGCCGTTCGCGCGATGAAGGCCGGCGCTGTAGACTTCGTTGAAAAGCCTTATGCCAAGCAGACGCTGGTCGAGGCCCTGACCCGCGCTTTCGAGCGTCTGGAGGCGCGCCGCAAGGAAGAGGTGCTGGCCGACGAGGCCCGGGGCCTGATCGAACATCTCACGGCGCGCGAGAAGGAAGTCCTGCTGGGTCTGGTCGATGGCCAGACCAATAAGGAGATTGCCATCTCGCTGGATATTTCACCGCGTACGGTTGAGATTCACCGGGCGAATGTGATGGAAAAGATGGGCGCGTCTAATCTTTCAACCGTTCTGCGAATCGCCTTCGCTGCGGGCTTCGGCATTGAATAAACAGCAGCTTTTAGGGGCTTCTACCTACAGACTGCTGAGGGAATTCCGTGCAGGTTCCAAGCTCCCGGAGTGCCGGAGAGTGATGTGAGCGCCACCGCAAAGTCTTTGCCAGTTCATCCCCCCCGCCGCATCGCCGTTGTCGATGACAGCCCTGCGGTGCGTCAGTCCCTGCGCCTGCTTCTGGGCGCGCGGGGCTTCTCCGTGGACACGTTCAACGGGGCAGACGAGTTGCTGGTGGATGTAAAGCCGGGCGATTTTGACTGTTTCGTGATCGACCTGAAGCTTGATGGCATGGATGGGTTTGCCCTGCTCTCCGCCTTGCGGGAGAAGGGCATCGATACACCCGCCATCATGATTTCCGGCTGGGAGCTTCCCACGCTGGAAGCCTCCGCCCACCGGGCTGGCTTTATTGCGCTCGTCCGTAAACCGATGATGGACACGTCCCTCGTCCGCGTCCTGCGCGACATCCTTCCAGGGTGAGGCGCGGTTCAGCCAAGCTCGTCAAATGGGATCGACATCAACGCGCCGCCCATCTGGCGCAGCGAGGTCTCGTATTCATCCTCGCTCAGCCGGCGGATTTCGCACAGGCACCATATCTCCCCGCCAGAGCAAATGTGCGGCGTATCCATGCCGCGGAAGTAAACCGGGCCGGAGGGGGTGACGATCCGGTTCAGGGACACCGTCATGGCGAGTTCGCCTGAGAAAATTCCTGAACGCTCCCAGGCGAATACCTGCTCGTCAGCCTCCTCGCCGAACTGGCCGTAGAGGCTTTTGCCCTTCAGCAGCTTTTCCACCGAAACTTCGGCAGGGACCCTGCGGCTCATCTCGAGAAGAATGGCGCCCTGCCGCAACAAGGTGGATGGCCAGTCCGACATCTGCACCCGGAGTTTTGCGAGAGTATCAAGTTTATTGGCAGGATTTTGACGCATCATGTCACGCATCCGGCGGCGCAGTTTTGCGCTGGGAAGCCCGGCGCCGCGCTCCCAGCGTGACACGCTTGTCTGGTCAACTTCCAGAAGATTTGCCAGCGCCCGCTGGGATAATCCCTGACTGCGGCGCAGATTGATGATCATTCCGGCCCAACCAGTCTGCTGAAGCCTCTCCATCGGTCACCCCGGCCAGATATATTCACGCGGTCCCAGTCAGAGGACATTATCCGCTCCCGTAATCATTTTTGTGACGGTCAGGTGATTTGAGGCGCCGCGATTATGGATTGTTCACGCAAATGCAAAATCACCGTCGCGCCGCCCCTGTAATCGGCACCTCAGAAATTCAGCTTCTGGGGTAT
This sequence comes from Hyphomonas polymorpha PS728, assembly GCF_000685315.1. Classification (GTDB taxonomy): domain Bacteria; phylum Pseudomonadota; class Alphaproteobacteria; order Caulobacterales; family Hyphomonadaceae; genus Hyphomonas; species Hyphomonas polymorpha. The sequence continues at coordinate 31,315 of NZ_ARYM01000027.1, read as the reverse complement.
CAACCATGTCTGCCTTTTCCTTCCGAACATCGCTTCTATGCGCCTTGTCTGTTTCAACCCTGTCTCACGGCCTCGCCTGGGCCCAGGAGGGGGAGGCGCTGAAAATGGAGCAGGTTATCGTTTCATCTTCCCGCTCTGCAGTTCCCGTCAGTCAGATGGGCGACGCCATCAGCATTCTCGATGCCGCCGAGATCGAATTGCAGCAGCTGGCAACGCTTGACGAGGCGCTGGAGCGTATTCCCGGCGTTGCGATCACCCGCTCGGGCGGGGTGGGGCAAAACACGCAGGTCCGGATGCGGGGCTTCACCACCAAGCATGTTCTTGTGCTGATTGATGGCGTGAAGGTCAACAATCCCTCCGAAGCGGACAACCAGTTCGGTATTGACCACCTTTTCCTGGACAATGTCGAGCGCGTGGAAGTTCTGCGCGGGCCGCAATCGGGCGTCTACGGGGCCGATGCTGTGGCCGGTGTCATCAACGTAATCACCAAGCGTCCGAATGGGCCTCTGGAAGTGCGTGGCTCTGCGATGGTTGGCGACAACAGCACCTATGAGCTGACCGCTGGCGCCCAGCAGGGCAACGACACATACGGCGTGTCCGGCAGCCTTTCCTATTATGACACGGCAGGTATCTCGCTCTCCAGCCGCCCGCCGGGCAATGTCGAGCGTGATGGCTATGAGAACTTCACAGCGCAACTGCGCGGAGAAGTGCGGCCAACCACAAATACCGAGCTGAGCGCATGGGTGCGTTATACCGATGCGATGAACGAGATCGACGCCAATTATCTGCCGGCGAACAATCCTTTGGGGCTGCCGGCATATCTTTTTCAGGACAGCGAAGGGCAGAATGAAAGCCAACAACTCTTCGGCGCGGTCAAGGGCGTCTGGAAGACCTTTGACGGCAAGCTGGATCACACAGCGCAAGTGTCCATTGTCGATCTGCAGGATGTCTACACCGCGCCGGGTACGGAGCAGGAAAGCGAAGGCCGCACCGTTGAGGGCATCTACTACGCCACCTGGCGGCCGGCCGAGCGCATGACCTTCGTAGGCGGGGCCGAGTACCGCGATGAACAGGCCGTGTTCGAACAACCCGTCGGCGCGGGCTATGCGCTGATCGATGATGGCATCTCCAACACGGCAGCCTTTGCCGAGGTGAATTTTGAAGTTCTCAAGGGCCTCTTCCTTTCCGGCGCGGCGCGCTATGACGACAATGAGAAATTCGGGGGTGAATTCACCCACCGCCTGACGGCCGCCTACAACCTGCCGGATGCGTTTGACCTTCCCGGCATCGATACGAAACTGCGCGCGTCATATGGTGAAGGGGCCGAAGCCCCCGGCCTGCGCCAGCTGCTCGGCTCGTCAGCGACCTATGAAGGCAACCCGGACCTCCAGCCGGAGTCCAGCTGGATGGCGGACATCGGCATTGATCAGCGCCTGGAGAGCGGCCTGGCAGGCTGGAGCGTTACCTATTTCGACGGTGTTGCCGATGACGGCATCTTCTCTATCTTCAACCCGCTGACGGGAAAGTCTTCCCCGCAGAATATTCAGAGCCCTGTCGATATGTCTGGCGTCGAGCTTGATCTGCGTGTGTCGCCTGCGTCCTGGATCGATCTGCGCGGCGCCTATACCTATCTGGATGTCTCACAGCGTTCCGTGGGTACACAGCTTTTTGGCCGCCCCAAACATGAAGCCAGTGCTGCTGTCACTGTCCGTCCCATGAGCAAGCTGGCGCTTACTGTGGATGGCTACTGGCGCGACGAATTTTTCAGCGATTATCCGAGCAGCTATGTCATGCCCGGCTATTCGCTCTATAGCGTTTCTGCCGTGTGGGATGTGACCGACCGGGTGAGTCTGGCTGCGAAGATCCACAATATTACCGACAAGTTCTATGAGGAGAAACTGGGCGACTCGACCTATGGCCGCACCGCTCAGCTTCGCCTTTCGGTCCGCTATTGAGGGAATGATCATGTTCAGGAACAGCCTTCTTCTGGCCAGCGCCAGCCTGCTTGCCGCCTGCGTCAGCGCCCCGGATGCGCCTGAGGCGCCGGCCGGACCGGTGTCCTTCCCCCTGGTATCGGCGGCGGGCGATATGCCGGGCTTTTTCGACTGCCTGCGCGAGAACGACGCCGTGATTATCAGCGGCCATCGGGGCGGTCCGGTGCCGGGCTATCCCGAGAATGCGCTGGAAACCTTTGCCCACACGGTTTCGGAAGTGCCCGCCCTGCTGGAGGTGGACGTCCAGAAAAGCGCCGATGGCGTCCTCGTCCTGATGCATGATGACACCCTCGCGCGGACCACCGACGGAGAGGGCGAGGTGCGCGGCATGACATTCGAGCGGCTGCGCGAACTTTTCCTCGTGGACAATGACGGAACCCTCACGCAGTTCCGGATTCCGACGCTGACGGACACGCTAAGCTGGAGCGAAGGGCGCGCTCTGCTTGCGCTCGATCGCAAGGCGGAAACAACCTATGAGGATCTGGTGGATGCGGTGAGGACGCAGAATGCGTTTGCCCGCGTCGTCTTCGCCACTTACTCGCTGGAGGACGCAGCCCTTGTCTATCGGCTTGCGCCCGAAGCGATGATCGTGACGCCGATAGAGAAGCTTGAAGACCTCGCCACGCTGCGCGAAGCCGGTGTCGATCTCTCCCACATCCTCTCCTGGGGCGGTACGGAAGTTCCGAACCCGGATTTCTATGCGGCGCTGGCGGCCGAAGGCGTTGAGTCCGCCTTTGCGCCGCTTGGCTGGTGGACGGGATCCTGGGACAGCCGGATCCGGATGCTGGGCGACGACACGCTTTATCGCCGCATCACGCAAGGCGTGCAACTTGTTGCAACGGACCGTGTGCGGGAAGTGGCGGCTGTCCTGCCGGGGGTCGCACGCGCCAAAGCTTGCGTGACGCCCTAATCATCCTGGAAGCGGTAGAGTGAGATGCCGCGGGCGCGTTCGTCGAAAACCAGCTTGCGGCTCAGCGGGGCATGGGCGCGAGAGGCGCAGTTCTGCCGCTCGCAAAGGTAGCAGTTGACGCCGATGGGGGTCGGCTCGGCCTTTTCCAGATTATGGTCGGCCGCGTAGACGAGGCGTTTTGCATAGGCGATGTCACAGCCAAGCCCGATGGCCAGCTTCGGGCCCGGCTTGTCATAGAAGCCATCGGTGCGGGTGATCGTGCGGGCGATGGAGAAATAAGTCGTATCATCCGGCATCTGGATGATCTGGGTACGGATACGGCCTGGCGATTCGAAGCATTCATGAATGTTCCAGAGCGGGCAGGCGCCGCCAAACTTCGAAAAATGGAACCGCCCCGCGCTGAAGCGTTTGGAAACATTCCCCGCCGTGTCGATACGCACGAAGAAGAAGGGAATGCCGCGGGCATCCGGCTTCTGCAGCGTCGTCAGGCGGTGGGCCGTCTGCTCGAAGCTCGTATTGAAACGGTGGCTGAGCAGTTGCACATCATATTTCGTCTTCTCCGCTTCGCGCAGGAAGGAATGATAGGGCATCAGCACGGCGGCGGCGAAATAGTTGGCCAGGCTGACGCGGGCCAGACCGATGGCGTCCCGGTCTGTAAAGCCGGCCTTCATCACATAGGAATCTATGAGCTCCCCGAATTCCAGCATCCCGAGCTGGAAGGCAAGCTGGAACCGCCGGCCCGACTGGGGCAACAGTTCGGAAAGATCAATCCCGCGCTTGTGCCGGTCATAATAGCGCAGCGTGTTGGGCATGATGTCATACGGAACCACTCGCACGCGCAGCCCATGCTGACCCTTCAGCCGCTGGATCATGGCTGCATACGGATCTTCATGTATGGTCGATAGCTCCGCCGAAAAGGCTTCCGCTGCCTCGTCCAGCTCCGGGAAATAGTTCCGGTAGTCCTGTAACATCTGGCGCACGGATTCCACGCTGCGTGCAGACTCTTCCAGAAGCTCCACCTTCTCCCGGTCCGTTAGTGGATTATTGTCCGAATAGGTGCGCAGCGCCAGTTCGCGGTATTTGTCATAGAGATGTACAAAGGCGCGCGCGATGTCCGGGCTCGCATTGACGATATCCTCGACATCATTCTTGCCGACCTGGCCAGCCTCCAGCACCGGATCGCGGATGACCTCCATCAGCTCCGATACGAGCCGCGCATCGCCCATCCCGCCCACATCGGAAATGTCAAAATCGTAAACCCGCGCCAGAGTTAACAGGAGGTTGGCGCTGATCGGGCGCTGGTTGCCCTCGATCAGGTTGATGTAACTTGCCGACACGCCAAGGTCTTCGGCCATCTGCGCCTGGGTGATGCCCAGCGTGCGCCGCAGCCGCCGAATACGCGGGCCGATAAGGGTTTTTTCCTTGCGCTCGGCCATCAGGTACTCCGGCTAAGTTTACAAAAGTTACAAGTCACACAGGGTTCTTGTTACAACGTAAACATAAAAACCCAATGGAAACAGAAAGGTACTCGATCCTTCGGCGATCTGTAAATATGGTTGTGTCAAGAATTAAGACACCCAGGGAGAACCGGCCATGTCCATCGCTGCCACACTTGAACAGCCTTCCGCAGCTCGCGCGAAGATCGAAGTGAAGGGCAAGGCCGCCGGGGTAGACCGCGTGCTGACCCCGCAGGCGCTGGCCTTCATCGAGGCCCTGGAGCGCCGCTTTGGTGCCCGCCGCCGTGAGCTTCTCAGCCTGCGGAAGGAACGCCAGGCCCGGTTTGATGCTGGCGAACTGCCCGATTTCCTGCCCGAGACAAAGGCTATCCGCAACGGTCATTGGGAAGTCGATCCGGTTCCGTCCGTTCTGCTCGATCGTTCGGTCGAGATCACGGGTCCGGTTGACCGCAAGATGATGATCAACGCGCTGAACTCCGGCGCGAAAATGTTCATGGCCGATTTCGAGGACGCTTCCTCGCCGACCTTTGCCAACATGATCGACGGCCAGGTCAACATGCAGGACTTCGCCCGCGGCAAGCTGGCCTATACGGATACTGCGTCGGGCAAATCCTACGCGCTGAATGATAAAGTCGCCGTCATGATCGTCCGCCCGCGCGGCTGGCATATGGAAGAGGCGCATGTCCTCGTCGATGGCCGCCCGGTCTCGGCCAGCCTGTTCGATTTCGGCCTGCACTTCTATCATAACGGCAAGATGCTGTTCGATGCCGGTATCGGCCCGTTCTACTATCTCCCGAAGATGGAGAGCCATCTGGAAGCCCGCCTCTGGGACGAAGTGTTCGAGTACGCACAAGGCGAAATCGGCATCCCCACCGGCTCGATCAAGGCAACTGTTCTCATCGAGACATTACCCGCCGCCTTCGAGATGGATGAGATCCTTTACGAGCTGCGCCGCCACATCGCGGGCCTCAATTGCGGCCGCTGGGATTACATCTTCTCCTACATCAAGACCCTGCGGAAGAACCCGGATTTCGTGCTGCCGGACCGCGCGCAGGTGGGCATGGACCGGGCCTTCCTCAATGCCTATTCGCTGCTTCTCATCAAGACCTGCCACCGGCGCCGGGCCCATGCCATGGGCGGCATGGCCGCGCAGATCCCGGTGAAGAATGATGAAGCGGCCAATGACGCTGCCTTCGCCAAGGTCCGCGCGGACAAGCTCCGTGAAGTGAAGAATGGCCATGATGGCACATGGGTGGCCCACCCGGCGCTTGTCCCGGTCGCCATGGAAGTATTCAACGAGCATATGCCGCTCGGCAACCAGGTGCTCGGTCAGCGCTGCTTCCCGCCGATCAGCCAGAAATCGCTGCTGACGCCGCACACCGGCGAAATCACCGAAGCTGGCGTGCGCACAAATGTGTCCGTCGGCATCGAATACACCGCTGCATGGCTGAACGGCCGCGGCGCCGTGCCGATCCACAACCTGATGGAAGATGCCGCCACCGCCGAGATTTCCCGCAGCCAGATCTGGCAGTGGATTTATCATGGCGCGCAGGTCAAGGCCGCCGATGGCGCCGCCCGCACCTTCACGAAGGAGTGGTTCGAGGAAATCCTCGCCGATGAACTCGGCAAGGTCCGTGATGCCCTCGGCCACAATGGCTTCAAGGCGGGCCGCTATGACATCGCCGCCGAAATCTTCACAAATACCGCAACTTCCGAAGACCTCGCCGATTTCCTGACGCTGCCCGCCTATGAAGCGCTGCGCACCCTTGCATGATCCGTCAACACACTAATCAGAACTTTCTCCAGGGAGATCCTCTCATGTCCAAACGACCCACTTACGCCGAGCTGCGCGCCCAGGTTCAGAAACGTTACCCCACCGGACAGGCGCCCGGCGGTGTGACCGTTGACGATATCGTCCAGCTGAAAATGCAGAACACCTACAACACCCATCTCGACATTGCCCGCGAGATGGCCGGGGTGATGCGCGCCGATATGGCCGCCTATGACAAGGATCATTCCAAATTCACCCAGTCGCTCGGCTGCTGGTCGGGCTTCCATGCCCAGCAGATGATCAAGGCCGTCAAGCGCATGAAGGGCACCGCCAAGGGCACTTATGTCTATCTCTCCGGCTGGATGGTTGCCGGCCTGCGCAACCGTTTTGGCCACCTGCCGGACCAGTCGATGCACGAGAAAACCTCTGTCGCAGACCTGATCGAGGAAATTTACGTCTCCCTGCGCCAGGCCGATGAAGTGGGCCTGAACGATCTCTTCCGTGAGCTGAAAGCGGCTCGTGAAAAAGGCGCGCCGGCTGACGTGATCGAGACGATCATCCAGCGCATCGACAATTTCGAAAGCCATGTCGTGCCGATCATCGCCGACATCGATGCCGGTTTCGGCAACGAGCACGCCACCTATCTGCTCGCGAAAGAGCTGATCAAGGCAGGCGCCTGCTGCATCCAGATCGAGAACCAGGTGTCGGATGCCAAACAGTGCGGCCACCAGGATGGCAAGGTCACCGTTCCGCGGGAAGACTTCATCGAGAAGCTGCGCGCCTGCCGCCTCGCCTTCGAGGAACTCGGCGTGGATGATGGCGTCATCGTGGCCCGCACGGACAGCCTCGGCGCTGGGCTGACGCAGAAGGTGCCGGTTTCCCAGCATGCCGGCGACCTTGCTTCGGAATACACCAAATGGCTCGAAGTTGAAGAGATCACGCCTGCCAACCCGTTGAAAGAAGGCGACCTCGCCCTGCAGCAGAACGGCCGCCTCGTGAAGCCGGTGCGCCTGCCCAACGGCCTCTTCAAGTTCCGTGAAAACACCGGCGCAGACCGCGTTGTGGAAGACTGTATCGCCAACCTCACCCTTGGCGGCGCAGACCTTCTCTGGATCGAGACCGATACGCCGGATGTGGACGTGATCGCTGGCCTCGTGAACCGCGTGAAAGCCGCTGTTCCCGATGCGAAGCTCACCTACAACAATTCACCGTCGTTCAACTGGACGCTCAACCTGCGCAAACAGGTCCGCAAGGCATGGGCCGCTGAAGGAAAGATTGCCGAGGGCGAATATCCGGAAGCGGAGCTCATGTCGGCCAAGTATGACGACACCCCGCTGGGCAAGGAAGCCGATGAGCGCCTGAAGCGCTTCCAGTATGACATCTCCGAACGTGCCGGCGTGTTCCACAACCTGATCACGCTGCCCACCTTCCACATGACGGCCTTCGCCACCGACCAGCTCTCGCGCGGTTATTTCGGCGAAGACAAGATGGCCGCCTATGTGAAGACCATCCAGCGCCAGGAAATCCGCAACAACGTCTCGGCTGTGAAACACCAGCACGAAGTCGGCTCGGACCTTGGCGATACGTTCAAGGAAATGGTTGCCGGTGAACGCGCCCTGAAAGCCAGCGGCGAGCACAACACCATGAACCAGTTCGAGAACGTCTGACACCTTTCCTGCTGCGTAGGGAAAACTCCGGCCCCATCTGCCTCCGGGCAGGTGGGGTTATTTTTATCTGGGCTTCATTGAGATAACGACGACCGGCTCGTCGCCTGCGGGCATGTAGCGAAGCAGTAACGTGCTTGCTGAAGGCGGGGGCGCGAGCGCTTCCGCGCGACAGCTCTCTCTCACAGCATCATCTTCCATCAGGGTCCGGACCTGGCGCTTCCATGGGGACGCGCATGACCTGGCCGTCCGCTTCTTTCAGGGGCTGAGCCCATGTTGCGCTGCCCCCTTCCTGTGCCGTTGCAACAATCGGGCAGACGGCCAGCGCAGCGGTGAGGAGTACAAAGCGCATCCTTTTCGTCTCCCATGCCTGCAGACCGGGAGACCCTACCATCATCTATCAGGACGGGAAACCCGGGCGCCTGAAAGTGACCGTCTGATCCTGCTCAGGGATGAAGCTCACCCACCGCAAATGTCACCGCTGTCGAATAGGACCGCACATCCGTCTCGGCGCCTTCCGGAGCGGGGGCGATGTGGCGGACGAGAAGGGCATAGACCCCCGGCGCCAGGTCTTCCAGCCGGATCTCGCCACCGGGCGAGACGATCAGGGGCGCCCCGTCATGAGCGCCGGCAAGGAAAGCATAAGCCGGGATCAGGAACGCCTCGCGGGCGGCGAGCGGCGCGCCGCCGAAGGTGACCCGGAATGTCCGGGATTGTCCGATGCTGTCCGCGTCCTGTCCGGGCGTGACCGCCAATTGACCGGCGGGGGATGTATCCGCGGCGGTATTTGCTCCTCCACAGTTGAGATATGCCTCTGAGACCGTAGCCGTCTGCGATGTCAGGATCTGCGCGCCCGCCGGCAGGCGTGCCAAGCCCATATCCTCGCCGCCGAGGCGCTCATATCGCCCCTCCACCAGCGCAACTTTTCCTTTGCGGCCAAGGCGTTCATCGCTCGTTATACGGTACGTACCCGGCATATCCAGCGAGGCTTCCAGCCGCGTCATCGCATGGTCGGCCGTCACCTCGTCGAGCGGAATGGCCTGCCCCTGCGGCCCCACCAGGCGAAACTCCGCCGAAAGCACAATCTCCGGGGACGGAAAGTAGTCACTGAAGGTCGCAATCGCCCCAAAGCCACTGCAGCTCTTGTAGGCAAAGGAATCGGGCAGCACGAACCCCACATGGGCCGAAGCGGGCAGGGCAGCGGCCAGCGCAGCAGCGCCCGCAAGAAAGGGCTTTGCAAACCGCATCATTTCTCCCCCGCTTTCGGGGTGGCGGCGACGCGCTCAGCCAGCGGCGCCAGATCGAAGGTCACGAATTCCCGCACGAGCGCCCGGCCCTTTGGTCCGGCTTCCGCCAGTGGAATTTTCCCCTCAGCCACTTCGCTCGCCAGTTCCAGAAGCGGCACATAGAGCGCTTCGCTCTCACCCTGGATTGCCAGACCGAACCGGTTGTTTTCATTTCCAATCCTGGCCCACTCATCGCGGATTTCGGTCCAGAAATCGGCCGTGCCCGCCCAATAATCCAGAGCTACCTCAACCGCGAAATCGCTGTCGCGCTCATACGTGTTTACGCCGACTTCACGCGCCAGCAGCACGGGCACGCCGGAAGAGAGCACCACCTTGTCATTGTCCTGCTCGTGCACCCAGCCGAGCGGGGTGATGACATGCCGGTTCACGGCATTGATGGTATGATAGTCGTTGCGGGTCGTCATGTCCCGGCGGGGCAGGGGGCGCCATTCATGCGGCGGTACCCAGGTCGGCGCGCCAAGGTCATAGGTCCAGGCCGCCACAGCGCTGTAACGCGGTGCATCGTCCACCTGATACACCGTTTGCGACCATTTTCCCTTTCGCTGTGCGAGTGGAATATCCCGCCATCCCCAAGCATTGCCGCCAATGAAGCTCAGGATACGGTCGGGTTCATACTGCCAGTCCTGCCGCCAGTGCTTGATCGGGAAGGTCACGTCCCCGTGGGTAGCCACCAGGATATGCTGCAGGCTGATGAAATCGCCCCGGTCCTCGATCACGCGAACCACTTCCTCCGCCCCGGAAATCTTGGGCGGTGTTACAACATAGTTTTCGTTGAAGGAAACCGTCTCGATGAAATCGAATGACACCTTGTAATCGCCCGCCATGGCGAGAATCGACGCGCGGTCCCGCTCGAATTTCGCCGGATCAACCACCTCGCCAGTGGCGGCAGCGGTGAAACTTGCAGGCGCGGTCTGGGCCGGGGACGCGGCGCAGGCGGTCAGGGAAAGCGCGATCGCAGCGGCACTGAAAAGCAGGAATGAGCGGGATCTGGATGGCATGGAGGCCTCCTCCTGAGGAGTTCGGGTGGCGGATCTGTTCCCTTCTGCATAATGCGAATGAGAATTACTTGCAATCCTTCGGAAGCTTTGCGAAAAGAAGTATTGAGAATCATTCGCAATACTCCAAGGTGCCTCCATGTTCCCCAATGTCTTCCCCGCCCGTTCCTGCCGCAGCCGCCGCCCGCGTCTGCTGCTGTCTGCGGCCGTGTTCGCCTTCGCCGCCCTCCCGGCGCTGGCCGAGGAGGAACCCGAAGAGGCCGAACAGCGGGAAGAGACCGTCACGGTCTATGGCACGTCCAACCCCTTGCCAGTGTTTGATTATCCAGGACAGGTCACCGTCATTTCGCGCGACACGCTGGAGCTGATCCAGCCGAGCGCCATGTCAGATCTGTTGCGCGATGTGCCCGGCCTTCAGTTCAGCGGCGGTCCGCGCCGCACGGGCGAGACGCCCAGCATTCGCGGTCTTGGGCGCGAGAATGTCCTCGTCCTGCTCGACGGCGCCCGCCAGTCTTTCAGCTCCGCACATGATGGCAGCTTCTTCCTCGATCCCGAACTCGTGCGCACGGCCGAAGTGGTGCGCGGCCCGGCGTCGGCGCTTTACGGTTCGGGCGCGGTTGGCGGCGTGCTCGCCTTCGAGACGGTCAATGCGGCAGACCTGCTGCGCGAGGGCGAAAGCTTCGGCGGCCGGCTGCGCACGGCCTATCAGAGCGTCAATGAGGAATGGCTCGGCTCGGCCACCGTCTATGGCAGGTCGGGCAAACTGGACGCGCTCGCCAGTCTCGGCTTCCGCCGGTCCGGGGATATTGCGCTCGGGTCGGGCATTGATCTTCCATCGGATGACGAAATTACCACGGGAATCGTCAAGCTTGGTTATCAGTTCACTGATGCCTTGTCCGGGGAAATTGCCTGGCAGAAATTCAGCAATAATGCCGTCGAGCCGAATAATGGCCAGGGCACACTGGGTACGGGCGACGCCACGCTTGACCGGGATGTCGACAAGGACATCAGCAGTGAGCTGTGGCGCGGCGCGGTGCGGTATAATCCGTCATCGGACCTGATTGACGCAAAGCTCACCGTCTACCAGTCCACCACCGGTGTGGATGAGTTTGACGCCACCGTTCCGCGCACGACCCTGCGGGAAATCGAGACGACGGGCGTCAGCCTGCGCAATGCCTCCCGCTTCCTGCTGGGGCCGGTCGAGACCACGCTGACGGTTGGCGGCGACTGGTATGAGGACAGCCAGACGGGTACGGATTCGACGGCCGCCGGCGGCATTCGCGGCGGCGTGCCCAACGGCAGCGCTGAGTTTGCAGGTATCTTTGTTCAGGCCGAAGCCGCAGTTGAGCGCCCGTTCGGCTTGCCGGGGCGCCTGATCGTCATTCCCGGCATCCGGCACGATTCGTTTGAAAGCTCGTCCGATCTCAGCCCCGACAAGGCTTCGGATGACAAACTGTCGCCGCGTCTGGGGGCGAGCTATGCGCCGGTCGAATGGCTGCGCCTTTATGCGTCGTATGCGGAGGGTTTTCGCGCGCCGTCCATCAACGAACTTTATCTCGATGGCGTCCACTTTTCGGTGCCCCACCCGACACTGTTCAATCCCGCGCTCGGGCGGTTTGTCTTCGTGAACAATAACTTCGTGCCAAATGCGGATCTGAAGCCGGAATCGAGCGAGACGGTGGAAGTGGGGTTCGGTCTCGATTTCCGGAATGTGCTCACCCGGGAAGACCGCTTCCAGGGAAAGATTTCTTATTTCGAGAGCGATGTCTCTGACCTCATCAACCTGACGGTCGATTTTTCCTATGATCCCACCTGCTTTGTTGGGCCTTCCTTCTTTCCGTGTACGGCGGGCAGCACCAACTCCGCCAACATTGCCGGCGCCAGCCTGGAAGGTTGGGAGGCGGAGGCCTCCTATGATGCGCCGCTCTGGTTTGCCCGGGCAACGCTTTCAACAATTGAGGGTACCGATACCGCCACGGGCGAAGACCTCGGCACGCTGACGCCCGACCGCCTGACACTCGATACCGGCATCAAACTGACCAGCTGGAATACCCGCATTGGCACGCGCATTCAGGTGGCGGACGAGTTCGAGCGCCGCGCGCTTTCCGGTGGCAGCCTGATGGTGGCCGAGCGACGGGCGGGCTATGTGGTCCTGGACCTTTATGGTTCCTGGCGGCCGCAATTTGCGCCCAACCTGCGTATCGATGCCGGTATCGATAATATTTTCGACCATGACTACGACCGCGTCTTCGAAGGCGTGTCAGAGCCTGGCCGGAACTTCAAGATCGCTTTGTCCTGGCAGTTTGGTCAGTAAAAGGAGTGTCCCATGATCTGCATGCCCATTGATGACAGCCAGATGCTATGCTGGCTGCGGTCGCAGCTGAAAGTGCTTTCAGCCTGGCGCGAGGAACTTGTCTGCCGCAACGAGACCGATCTTGAGGCGGTCTCACGGCTGGAACAGCATCATCAATGGCTGCATGCCGAGCTTGAACGGCTCGATCCCGGCATGCGCCATCACGGCTGACGGTCAGATATCCAGCACTACGACGCGGTCCAGAAGGGCCTCGATTGCGTCATTGGATGTTTTGCTGTGAACCATCATCTGGCGGAACTCATCAGGGATGAACCCGCCTTCGATGATCCGTTCAAGGAGTTCAAAGAAGGGCGACCAGAAACCGTCCTCATCCAGAAAGGCCATGGGCTTGGCGTGCAGACCAAGGCGCGCCCAGGAGAGGATTTCCACCGCCTCTTCCAGCGTGCCAATGCCGCCGGGCAGCACGATGAAGGCCTCGGACTCGTCAAACATCATCTGCTTGCGGGTGTGCATGTCGTCGACGATGCGGTGTTCGACATCCTTGTAGATGCGTTCTTTCTGCAGGAGGAAGCGGGGCATGATGCCCAGCACATCGCCGGAAGCCTCATGCGCGGCGCGGGCGCAGGCGCCCATCAGGCCAACGCCGCCGCCGCCGTAGACGAGGCGGATACCCCGCCGGGCGAGTTCCCGGCCAAGCTCTTCGGCCAGCCGGATATAGCGCGGGTCCACCGCGTCTGAGGCGCCGCAATAGACGCAGATCGAGCGAATTTTTGTCATTTTATCAGTCTCTCGGCTCATTCTTTCCCCTAAGTGATAGGAGGCCTTGAGCCGCTTCGCCAGCCGCTTTCTCACGCGATGGGGCCGTGCCTGCCAATTGGCAGGCGTATCACGCTGTGACCAAAATGCCACACCTTGGATGCGGAGGCATCCCGTGAGGCGATCCAATCTGAGACCCAGCACGTAGCGCCTTCTGGGGAGGAAACCGAGGTCTGTTGCCAAGGCGGCAGTCCCGCATCCGAAAGGCAGTAATATGAAGAAACTCGTTTTGTGCGCGGCAGTCGCCGTTTTTGGCGTGCCTGCAGCATATGCCCAGTCGCATGACTGGAGCGGCTGGTATGGCGGCATCAATGCGGGGGAGGGGCGTGAGGCTGATTTTGATCTAAGCGCTGTTCTGGAGGTCGATCCGGCCACCAGTTTCTTCCCGGCGCCCCTGGCAGGCGGTACTTTCCCAACCAATCGCAGTTTCAGCGGTGATGGCTTCGTTGGGGGCGTCCAATGGGGCTACAACGTCCAGAATGGTGGTCTGGTGCTGGGGGGTGAACTGGATCTGCAAACGTCAGACATCAGCTCCACGATTTCCATTCCGAACGCGCCGGGCGGAGCGGCCAACAATCCCGAGGGCTTCACAGACCTGAAATTTGGCGTCGATTACTTCACGACCGCCCGCGCACGCGCGGGCTATGCGTTTGACCGCCTGCTGGTCTACGGCACAGGCGGTATCGCCTATGGAAAGGTCGAGTTCGACCGGAACTACCGCGTGGCTGGTGGTGAAATCCGCGATAGCGCTAGCTCCAATCGAACCGGCTGGATCTATGGCGCCGGGGCAGAGTTTGCCATGACGGACCGGATTTCGGTGCGCGGTGAATACTCCCGGGTAGATCTTGGCAGCGGCGGTTTCGACACGTCCTATTCGGACGGCACAATTGGCCGGGCCAGCATCGATACCGAGTTTGATGTGCTGCGCGCAGGCGTGAATTTCCACTTCTGAGCCGTCCTGTTCCGGCGATCCGTGCCCCGGCTGGCGACAGCCGGGGCGTTCCTTTGGCCGTTACACGCAAGGCCGGGTTTCACTTCGCCCCAAACAGCGCCATATGGCAGGCATGAGCCCGCCAAATGCTGCCGTTCCGGCGCCCGAAAACCATGACCGTATCGACAGCGCTGATGGCGGGCTGTGGAAATCCATTTTACGCATTCTGACCCTGCTGGGCCGGCCGGAACTCGCCAAATGGCGGCCGGTGATGGTACTGGCGGTAATCATCACACTTGCCGCTTCGGTGCTCGAGGTCGTCTCGCCGCTGGTAATGGGCCATGCGATCAACCAGGCCGTGCCGGAGGGGGGCGTGGCGGCGAACTTTGCAACGGCGGCGCTGTGGCTGACCTATGGACTGGCCCTGCGCTTTGCCGCCGCCGCCCTGCCGCAGGTGCGGGACTGGCTGTTCTCCCCAGTGAGCCAGGACGCCCAAAGGGTAGCGAGTGTGGATGCGTTCGGCCATTCTCTCGCGCTGTCGCTGGGCTTTCACCAGACCCGGCGCACCGGGGCGCTGAACCGCATCATCGAACGGGGCGCCAGCGCCATCGACTATCTGATCCGCTTTCTGGCGTTCAACATTGGGCCGACGCTGGTGCGGTTGGTGCTGGCTTCGGTGGCCCTTGGCATTGCCTATGACATCCGCCTGTCGCTGATCGCGGTGGCGACGATAGCGCTTTACGTTGTCAGCACGGTGATCATCACTGAGTGGCGCGTGCGCCAGCGCCGGAAGATGAATGAGGCGGATACGCATTTCCGTGCCACGGCGATCGACATCCTCACAAATTTCGAAACCGTGAAATCCTTCGCTGCCGAAACCCGCGAAACCCGCCGGTTTGACGAGGCGATGGCCAATTACAACAAGCATTATGTTGACACCAACCGCAGCATGTATGTGCTGAACACGGTGCAGGCACTGGTGATGAACCTGGGCCTCTTGGCGGTGATGGTGCTGTCTGCCTGGAACGTGATCCAGGGCACGATGCAGATTGGCGATCTGACGGCGGTGATGCTGATGCTGCTGTCGCTTTATGCGCCGCTGAACATTCTCGGCTGGGCCTGGCGGGAGATCAAGCAGGGGGCGGTGGATCTGGAGAAGCTGCACGGCCTAATGGGTATGGTGCCCGAAGTGCAGGACGCCCCCGATGCTAAGGCGCTGTCGGCGCCGAAGGGCCATGTGACCTTCGAGAATGTGGCCTTCAGCCATGAAGGCCGGGCGGTGGGCGTTTCGGGCGTGAGCTTTGACGTGGCGCCGGGGAAAAAGGTGGCCTTTGTCGGCACCTCCGGCGCGGGCAAATCCACTCTGCTGAAACTCTTGTTCCGCTTCTATGATGTGGACGCGGGCGCGGTGAAGGTGGATGGGCAGGATGTGCGCGGGCTGAAACAGGAATCGCTGCGGGCGGCGCTGGGGCTGGTGCCGCAGGATGTGGTGCTGTTCAACGACACGCTGCGCGCCAACATTGCCTATGCGCGCCCGGAAGCGACCGAAGCGGAGCTGCGCGAGGCGGCCCGCCGGGCGCAGCTTCTGACCTTCATCGAAAGCCTTCCTGACGGCTGGAACACCCGCGTGGGCGAACGGGGGCTGAAGCTGTCGGGCGGGGAGAAGCAGCGTGTGGGCATTGCCCGCGTGATCCTGGCGAACCCGGCGATCCTGGTGCTGGACGAGGCGACGAGCGCGCTCGACAGTGCCACGGAAGCGGCCGTTCAGGAGGCGCTGGAAGAGGCTTCGGCGGGCCGCACGACGCTGGTGGTGGCCCATCGCCTATCCACCGTGATCTCGGCCGATGAGATACTGGTTCTGGAGGCGGGCCGCATTGTGGAGCGCGGAACGCATGAGGGGCTGCTGGCAAAAGGCGGCAAATATGCTGATATGTGGCATCGTCAGGCGCACCGCGCCGAGCCCGCTGAACTTCTCAGCGAAAACAGACCTGTAGAGGAGGCGAGCCGATGAGCGATGATTTCGAGCGCCAGTCGCTGCCCTGGATGAAGACCGTGTTTGACTGGGAGGCCGTGGCCGCCGCCGCCGGGGCGTTCCTGGCGGCGCTGCTGCTGGGCTGGATCTGGGCGCCGCTGTTCTGGATCGGCTTTGCCGCGATGGTGATCGCGCTGGCCGCCGGGCGCTGGGCCAAGCGCACGCCACCTGACCTGGCCTATGGCGTTGTGGCGCCGTGCGACGGGGTGGTGGTGTCCGTGGGATATGGCGACGCGCCCGCTGCCCTGCGCCTGAAGGGCGAGAGCCTCATTCGGGTGCGGATTGCTTCTTCGCCGGTCTCTACCAACAAGCTCTATGCGCCGATGGCCGGGGGCGTGGAGATCGTGTCCCTGCAGCAGGGCGAGCCGGGGCAGCCGATCTCTCCCAAGCCCGACCAGGAAGGCCTGACGCGGGCCTATGTGACCTTTGAAAGCCAGGGCGAGCAGGCCGGCATCGTGCTGACGACCGGCGGGCTGGGCCCCCGGATCGAGCTGGCGGTGGACCATGGCGATGTGGTGCGCTTGGGGCGGAGCTTCGGCACGCGCCGGCTCGGCGGCTGGTGTGATGTGTATCTGCCCGCCGACATCCGCACGCATGTCTGGGCCGGGCAGACGCTGACCGGCGGGGAAACCGTGATTGCGCATTTCCGCTCTTCGGTGTCGGAAGATTATGAAGATGCAGAAGCGGCCTTCTCGGGCGCCGCGACGCCGGCCCCGCAAGCCCAGCGGGAGATGGTGGCAGCCGCAGCGGTGGCAGCGGCAGGCGGGGTGAGCGCGCCTGCCGAAGCGGCCGAGGATGAGGCTGATGCCGTTCTCGGCGAGTTCTATGAGGATGATTATCCCGAGCCTGATGAAGTATTAGCACCGGAAGACCCGGCGGCGATCTTTGCGCGTCTGAGGGAAGCGGCCCGAAAACACGGCGAAGGCGACTGAAACCTGAAAACCCCTCCGGCGACGGAGGGGTTTTTGTTTGCGGCAGCGCGTGGGCGGCGTTGGAGCTTTTTCCGGAAACCTCCAAAAAACTCCAACGGCGCTCCAAGGACAAATCCCGACGGGTTCAGCCGGCCATGTGCGGGTAAAGGTGAGAGACGGGGGCGACGAAGGTTTCCTTGACGGTGCGGGGGGAGGACCAGCGCAGGAGGTTGAAGGGGCTGCCGGCCTTGTCGTTGGTGCCGCTGCGGCGGCCACCGCCGAAGGGTTGGCGGCCAACAACGGCGCCGGTGGGTTTGTCATTGATGTAGAAATTCCCAGCCGCGTCGCGCAGGGCGAGGGAGAGCTGGTCGATGACGGCCTGGTCCTGCGCAAAGATGGCGCCGGTGAGGGCGTAAGGGGTGGACTGGTCCACCAGGGCGAGGGTTTCAGCGAGCTTGCCATCGGGATAGGCATAGAGGCCGAGGACGGGGCCGAAGATTTCATCCGTCATCAGGCGGGACCTGGGATCATCGCAGGCGATGACCGTGGGCGGGATGAACCAGCCTTGATTGTCTGACGGGGAGTCGCCGGCAAGCTTGCGATGGCCGGGCGCGGTAGCGGCATAGTCGAGGAAGCCGGAGATCTGCTGATAGGCGCGCTGGTCGATCACGGCACCCATGAAATTCCGGAAGTCTGAAACGTCACCCATGGTCAGGCTGCTGACGGTATCGGCGAGGCGTTCGGTGACCGGTTTCCAGAGGCTGAGCGGGATATAGGCGCGGCTGGCGGCGGAGCATTTCTGACCCTGATAATCGAACGCGCCGCGCACCAGGGCGGTGACGAGCGCATCGACATTGGCAGAGGCATGGGCGAAGACGAAATCCTTGCCGCCGGTTTCCCCTACAAGGCGGGGATAGGAACGGTAGTTGGAGACGTTCGCGCCAGTGGCGCGCCAGATACGGTCGAAAGCGGCCGTGGAGCCGGTGAAATGCACGCCGGCGAGATGCGGGCTGGCAAGTACGGCCTCGCCAATGGGGGCGGGGTTTTCCGCAGGGAGCATGTTGATGACACCGGGCGGGAGGCCGGCCGCCTCGAACAGGTCCATCAGGAAGGCCGCCGAATATACGGCGCGTTCGGACGGTTTCCAGACGACCGTGTTGCCCATCAGCGCCGGAGCGAGGGAGAGGTTACCGGCGATGGCGGTGAAGTTGAACGGGGAGGCAGCAAAAACGAAGCCATCGAGCGGGCGATGGTCCAGCCGGTTCAGCTCTGCCGCAGAGGAAAGCGGCTGCATCGCCTCGATCTCTTCGGAGAATGCCACGTTAAAGCGGAGAAAATCGATCAGCTCGCAGGAGGCATCGATCTCCGCCTGATAGGCGGTCTTGCTCTGCTGCAGCATGGTGGCGGCAAGGAGGCGGGCATTGAAGGGACCGGCGAGCAGCTCTGCCGCGCGCAGGAAGACGTTCCGGCGCGAGGCGGCGGGCATGCGCGCCCAATCGTGCCGCGCGGCCATCGCCGCGTTAATGGCGGCCTCTGCCTCGGGCGCGCCCGCCGAGGCATAGCTGCCGAGGCTGCGGGCATGGGCATGGGGTTCGCGCATCTCTGTGCCGGTGCCGGTGTCTATCTTGCGGCCGTTGATGACGGGGAGGACGCGGCGCGGATTGGCGCGCTGCAGGTCGATCTCGGCCATGAGGCTCGCGCGCTCGGGCGTGCCGGGGGCGAAGCTGCGGACGGGCTGGTTCTGGGGAAGGGTCATGATGGCTGCCTCGACTTCATTGGCGAAACTAGCAGCGGGGCAGGCGGAGGGCCCTCCGGGTAGGGACGTTTCGTTGCGCGATCGGGCCAGATTTGCCTGCGGCGTCAAGGCATCTTCATCCAAGCCTGGAGCGGGTGGCCTTCCAGGGCGGCGTGTATTTCGGTGCGTGAGGTTCCGGACTCGTCCTGGCCGGTCTTGAAGCGGGGTTGGAGCGAATCAATCTGCATACGGAATCCGATGATGCCCTGCAGCAGGCTGTCGAAGCGGGGGCCGATTTCGGCGGCGGTCCAGCCCGAGCCGTTGCGTGTTTCCATATGCGTGACAAGGGCATGGATCGCAGGCTCAGTGAAGGCGTCGTCCAGTGTGATGGCGCCGGTGACCTTGAGGGAGACGAAATTCCAGGTGGGCGCCCAGCCGGACTTGGAAATCCAGCTAGGCTGGACATAGGCATGGGGGCCGAGAAAGAGGCAGGTGGCTTTGGGATTCTCCCATAGCCGGGGAATCAGTGGAGCAGAGCGCGGCAGGTGGCCCAGGAGGGATAGGGGCGTGCCTGCCGCATCTGTCTCCATCAGGAGCGGCATCAGGATAGCATCAGCTGGGGCAGCGGTGGGTACGACCCAGGCGAGCGGATTTTCCGCTGCAAAGCGGAGGATGTCCGCCTGCGGAACGGATGAAAATTGCGCGCTCATGCGTTGAGGATTCCGGCCAGCCAATCCGACGCATCCTGAAGGGCGCGGCCAGCGCAGGCGGAGATGCTGACCGCTTCGAGGAAGCTGTGTGTGGCGCCTTTATAGACCATGGCGGAGACCTCGACACCCGCCGCCTCGAGGCGGGCGGCAAGTTCCGTATTCTGGTCGGTGAGGATGTCGCATTCGGCTATGCAGAGATGCACGGGCGGAAGGCCGGCCAGGTCTGCCAGAAGCGGGCGGGCATAGGGATCATCCGTAGATGGCTTGCCGAGATAGCTGATCCAGAAGTCCCGCATCTCGTCTGTGGTGAGCATGTAATGGTCACCATCATAGCGTTTGTAGGAGGGGCGCGGATCGGTATCGAGGGCGGCATAGTTGAGGAGCAGGGCGTCGGGCAGGGGCTCTCCCCGGTCGCGCAGGCGCAGGGCGGTGGCGAGGGAGAGGTTGCCGCCGGCGGAGTCCCCGCCCAGTGCGATACGGCCGGTGGATAGCCCGTACGCGGCGCCGTCGACGCGCAGCCAGGATAGACAGGCTTCCACATCTTCCAGCGCGCGCGGGAAACGGTGTTCCGGAGACAGAGCATAGTCCAGCCCGACAACGGCGCAGCCGGTGCGGTCTGCATATTCGCGCATCAGCCGGTCATGCGTGTCGATGCTGAACACGGTCCAGCCGCCGCCATGCAGATAGATCAGCGTGCCCTTGCCGGCGCCCGATTGCGGGATGTGGATGCGGGCGCGCACGCCATCTGACCCGAATTGGACCATCCGGGTTTCGGCCATATCCGGGCCGCCGCGGGCCCAGGGCGCGCGCACCTGCTCGCAGATTTCACGGCGGCGGGTGATCGTGGTGGGCGGGGCCACGGCGGCGAGCGCGGCAAAATCTGCCCCGGTGCGCTGTATGAAGCGGCGCACGTCCGGATCAACATCATCCGTGCGGGACAGGGGCGAAACGCTCATGGGGGATACTCTTCTATGCTAGGTGGGCGTGGGGGCGGACAGGCCGGGCGGCGCGGATCAGGCGCTGGTGGCGGCGGCGTGGGCTTTGCGTTTGGCGGCGATGCGAGGGCCGCGCTTCTTCAGCCACACCCAGATGCCGGTGAAGCATTGCTCTGCCGTGGCGAGTCCCAGGATGAAGACGAAGAACACCGCAAGGCCGCCGCCGATTTCGCCGGAATGGAGCGGATAGACGGCGCGGATCATCACCAGGCCTGCGCTGTCCGTGTAGGGATTGACTTCGTGGATCCAGTCGCCGGTGGCTGCGTCGAAATAGTAGTAGATGGGGCCGAGATATTTGTAGTTGAGGTCACCGGTGTCGCTGAAGGTGGTGCCGTAGAGGTTCCAGTTCTGGTAATAGAGCATGGTGGCCGGCTTCCAGGCGATGCCTTCGGCGGCGGCCTGCGCCTGCGACAGGGCGAGCGCGTCGGCATAGCTCATTGCGGGCGTTGTGCCGTCTGGATACGGCGCATCGAGATGGAAGAGGGACTTTTCCAGTGGCGCTACCGTGGTGGCGAACGGGTCCCAGAATTCATCGAAGAAGTTCAGCGTGACGGAAGTGAACGCCAGGATGAAAAGGAAAGGGAAGAGCCACAGCGCGCTGGCGCGGTGAATGTCCAGCATCTGGCGGGCGAACGAGCGTTTCGGGCTGTAGACCCAGCTTGGCCACCAATTTTTGAAGAAGGGGCCCTTCCTCGGAAAAGTGAGGTAGAGGCCGACGCCGGAACTGATGAGCCATCCGAGCGCGACGAAACCCATGAAGATGCGGCCGGTATCGCCTGCCAGAAGATTATAATGCAACTCCAGGATCAGCGGGATGAGCTGGCGGTTGTTCAGCCCCGGATCGGTGCTGCGCATACCGGCAGCTTCGCCGGTGGCCGGATTGAGGAAGACCTCGTCATAATCAAGCGCGGCTTCACCAGGTTTGGGCGCCACCGTGATGAGGATGTTTTCCGTTTCATCTGCACTCAGAGGAAAACCGGTGACCTGGATGCCCGGGTTGGCCGCTTCATAAAGGGCGACCGCCTCGATGGGCGGCAGACGGTCTGCGGCGCTGCCATCATAGGTGAACAGATCGCCGTTCGCCCACCGGTCCAGGGTGGAGCGGGCGGTGAGGATGCTGCCGGTGAGGGCGGCAATGAACAGGAACAGGGCTGTGATGATGCCAAACCAGCGGTGGAGCACCAGCCATGTATTCTTGGTTGCCGCTTCGGCCATCGGCCCGCCCTCCTGCACTTCTTCAACCGGGACGATAGGAGGGGTGGTTGGAAACAGCCATAATGCGCCGGGTCGAAAAATACCTCAATCGGGTCCGCAGGGCCAAGGGGAAGGCCGCCTCACACAGATTGGCCAATTAGGGACAACTCCAGACCCGAAGCCGAAATACAGGATTTTGGCGCAATGGTATCGATGGCACCAGTTCGCATTGGG
Organism: Hyphomonas polymorpha PS728; assembly: GCF_000685315.1. Lineage (GTDB taxonomy): Bacteria > Pseudomonadota > Alphaproteobacteria > Caulobacterales > Hyphomonadaceae > Hyphomonas > Hyphomonas polymorpha. The sequence continues at coordinate 9,345 of NZ_ARYM01000027.1, read as the reverse complement.
CGAATAAAGACGCAGCAGGGGTGCAAGTCATGATGCAAGGACATCGACAGATGGGACATCGAAAATATTTCAGGGCAACGCTTCTCGGCGCGGCCGCAGGGCTTGTGATGCTGGCGCCGTCTGCCATCGCGCAGGAAGGCGGAGAGGACGCTGCCAGCGTTCAGGAAACCATCATCGTGATCGCGCCAGAGTACGTGCCTCAGGATGGCGCCACGGCCAACAAATCCAACATTCCGCTGATCCAGACGCCGCAATCGGTGTCGATCGTCACGCGCGACCAGATCGACCTTCTGAACTTCATCGATGCCCAGCAGGCTGTGCGCTACACCGCCGGCGCGTTTGGCGAGAATTACGGCCCGGATCTGCGCTTTGACTTCATCTCGGCGCGTGGTTTCCGCCCGCGGGAATATATCGATGGACTGGCTGTTCCGGCGACGACGACGATTTCCAGCGTTGGCCTCGACCTTTATGCCTTCCAGACCTTCTCGCTACTCAAGGGGCCGGCCTCGGCGCTTTATGGTAACTCCCCGCCGGGCGGCCTTTACAACCTGTCGCTGCGCCGCCCATCGGAGGAGTTTGGCGGTGAGCTGGCCATCAAGTATGGCACGCAGGACTACAAGCAGGTGGCCGGTACTGTGGCCGGGCCGCTGGGCGAAAGCTTCAGCTATAGCCTGACGGGCCTTTACCGCGACCGCGAGACCTTTCGTGATCTCGTCAGCTCCGACCGGAGCCTGATCTCGCCGGCGCTGACCTGGAATATCACGCCGTCCACGGATCTTACGCTGCTGGGCTATTTCCAGTCTGACGCGGTGAACGGCGACACCAATGGCTATCTGCCGGTGGCTGGCACGCTGGAGCCGAACCCGAACGGAAAGATTGGCCCGAAGACCAATCTCGGCAACCCGAACAACCGGTATGACCGCGATCAGTGGGGCATCGGGTATGAGCTGGTCCATGCCTTCAATGAAAATGTGAAGTTTGTCTCCAATACCCGCGTCAGCCGGTATGCCGAGCGGTCTTCGACGCTGTTCTATGGCGGCGGCGGGTTCATCAACACGACAAACCCGAGCGATCCCAGCTATTACCGCACCATTCAGCAGTATAACTATGCGTACAAGGAAGATGTTGACGGGTTTACCACCGATAACCGGCTGGATATCGACTTCACTACCGGCGCGCTGACGCATGACCTGATTGCGGGCTATGATTATCGCAAGGCGGAGAATGAAGCTGGCTTCGGATTTGTGTTTGCCGGCACGATTGATGCGTTCAACCCGACCTATCCGCCGCAGGCGAGCTACAAGCCGGGCTATCCGACCCCGTACAACGACCAGACGCTGAAGCATTCCGGCCTCTATGTTCAGGATCATATCGGCTACGGCAATCTCTACGTCACGCTGAGCGGGCGGTACGACGATGTGAAGGTGAAGAACCATCTCACGGGCTTTGACCTCAGCGAAGACGCCTTCACCTATCGGGTGGGTGCGAACTATATCTTCGACAGCGGCCTTGCGCCTTATGTGAGCTATGCGACCTCGTTTGAGCCGGTGCTGGGGTCGGATGTCGACACGGGCGAGACCTTCAAGCCGAGCGAGGGTGAACAGGTGGAAGCAGGCATCAAGTATGATGCGCGCGGCCTGCCGGACGGCGTGGACCTGCTGCTGACGGCGGCTGTCTATCAGATCAACCAGAACAACATCGTTTCGGCGGTTGGCTCGCCGACCCCGATTGCCAGCAAGCAGACGGGCGAAGTGGAGGTCAACGGTTTCGAGGTGGAACTCGTCAGCCGGATCAACGACCAGCTCTCGATCAACGCTTCCTACAGCCGGACGGACAGCGAAGTGCTGGCCAGCTCCACGCCGCAGGAAGTGGGCGCCGAACTGCCCGTAACGCCGAAGGACAAGGCCTCGCTGTTTGTCGACTGGACGTTCGTGCAAGGCCCGATGGCTGGCCTCGGTATCGGTGGGGGCGTGCGCTATACGAGCGAGAGCCAGGGCGGCCTGCCCGGCCCGTTTGCGCCCATCGTCTATACCGGCGAAGCCTCGACGCTGTTTGACGCGGTTATCCGCTACGACACCCAGAACTGGCGTTTTGCCATCAACGGGTCCAACATTTTCGATGAGGATTATGTTGCCCGCTGCGCTGGTGTTGCAAACTGCACCTATGGCGCGGGCCGGCAGGTGATTGCAACGGTGACGCGCAAGTTCTGATCCGTAAACTGAGTGAGCGCCGCATGAAGAAGTTCACGCCAGAGGGATGCCGGAGCGCCGCTTCGTTTCGTGCACGCCTAATGACGGCGGCGCTCATCCTCGGCCTGTCCTCCTGCGCGGGAACACCGGCGCAGGAGGCAGAGACCCCGCCCCAGGAGGCGCGGTCTTACACAGCAGGCGTGACGGGCAAGCAGGATATGCCGCTCGCCCGGCCTGGACAGACGCTGCCGATGCGTGCCGCGCGGCAGATTTCGTTTGAAACTCATGAAGGCTCGCAATTGTCGCTGGATGTCTCGCCGCGTGGCGAGACGCTGGTGTTTGACATGCTGGGCGACATCTACACGCTGCCCATTGGCGGGGGGAAGGCAACGCGGCTTACCTCCGGCATGGCGATGGACTCGCAGCCGGTCTGGTCGCCCGATGGGCAGACGATCCTGTTTGTCAGTGACCGGTCCGGCGCGGAGAATCTCTGGCTGATGGACGCGCAGGGCGGTAATCTGCGTCAGATCAGTCTGTATGACGACAATCCGGTTTTTGTTTCTCCCGAATGGGCGCCGGACGGGCAGAGTCTGATCGTCACGCGCTTCTGGGCGGACCGGAATGCCTATGAGCTCTGGCGGTTCCGGCCAGTTGAGGGCGATATGGGCGAGGTGCTGCGGTCTACGCGGGCGGGCGATGGCTCGGAAGGGGCCGTCAGTTCGCTCGGCGCGCGGTTTACGCCTGATGGCCGGGCGATTTATCTTTCCTCGCTGTCTAAGGGCGATCCCGCGTTCAACGCGCTCGCGGCCTGGGGCATTGTGAAACTTGATCTGGACACGGGGCAGGAAACCGTTGTGCTGCCCGCCGGAAAGGCGGGGGAGAGCACCTTGCCGCGCTTCCGGCCGGCCATCTCTCCGGATGGCAAATATCTCGTTTTCGGAGACCGGCGCGAGGGCGTGTCGCAGCTCAAGATGATTCATCTGGAGACCGGCGCTGGGCAGGTGCTGGCCGAGACAGACCCGGACGCCATCCTGGCCGCGCTGACCAATGACGCGATTGCGCGCTATGATTTCTCGGCAGACGGACACTCCATCTTCCTCAACCGGCAGGGGCGCATTGATCGCATTCCGCTGGATGGCGGAAAAGCAGAAATAATTCCGTTTACGGCGGATATAGATCAGGCGCTAGGGCCGCTGGGGCGGCATCCGGCGCAGATCGAGACGGGCGAGGTGCGTGCGCGGCTGATCCAGTCTCCCGCGCTTTCGCCCGACGGCCGTTCGCTGGCATTCACGGCGCTGGGGCGGCTTTATGTGCAGACGCTGGACGGCGGCGCGCCGCGGGCTGTGCGGGCAGAAGGCGAGACCGGATTTCATCCCGCCTGGTCCGGGGATGGGGCGGCGCTGGCATTTGTGAGCTGGACGAAGGATGCGGGCGGGGCGGTGTGGATCGCGCCAGCGGATGGCAGCGGCGCGCGCCGGATCAGCTCCGAAGCGGGGTTTTATACGCATCCTGTTTTTACCCCGGACGGGACAGCGCTCATCGCAGTACGCTCACCCGCAGAGGCGCGGCGGCGGACCTATATGGAATATGGACAGTGGCGGGATGGCGAACTGGTTCTGATGCCGCTGGATGGGGCGCCCGTGCGTGTGCTGGCGACGGGACGGATGGGCGGAACGCCGCATTTTTCCGCGGGGGCAGGCGAGGTGTTGATCAATACTGGTGCGGGCGTAGAGGCGATATTGCTGGAAGATGGCGCGCGGCGTGGGGTGACGCAGGCCGTTGGGCCAGGCTGGTATTTCTCCGAAGGCCCGGCGCCGGCGGATGATCTGCGCGTGTCCCCCGATGGCGCCTGGGCGCTGGCGCAGATTGGCCAGCAGTTACATCTCTACAAGCTGGATGATGCAGGCGGGACGTTCGATCTTTCAAGGCCAGCCGGACCACATGTTCAGTTGACGGATATTGGCGCGGACTATTTTGGCTGGAGCGCAGACGGACAGGAGATCTACTGGGCGCTGGGGGCGACGCTGCGCCGGATCGCGCTGGCGGATGTGACTTTCGAGCTCGGTAGGGCGGAAGCGGCGGCGGGGCGCTTGGACATTTCCGTTACGGCCGCGCGCGATGAGCCCCGGGGGCGTGTGTTGCTGAAAGGCGGCCATGTCGTGACGATGGCAGACCGCGCCGCGCCGGAGGCCATGCTGGAGAATGCCGACATCCTGATCGAGGATGGCCGGATCGTGCAGATAGCGCCCGCCGGGGATATCCGCGCGGCGGCGGGGGATTCCATCGTGGATGTGGCGGGCGCCTATATCATCCCTGGACTGATCGATGCGCATTACCATGTGGCCGACATCCGCCGGGATGTTCTGGATTTCGATGTGTGGGGCCTGAAGACGAACCTTGCCTTCGGCATTACCACTGTGTTTGATCCTTCCTCCCTTTCCATCGACATGCTGACCTATCAGGATCTGGTCGAGACAGGGAATGTGTTGGGGCCGCGCCTCTACACGACCGGCCCGGCGATTTTTGATTTCAATGACTTCCGGAGCAAGGAAGAGGTTCTCTCCGTGCTTCGCCGCTACCGGGATTATTACCGCCTGTCGAACCTGAAGCAGTATCGCACCGGCAACCGGCGTGTGCGTCAATGGGTGGCCGAGGCGGCCAATGAGCTGGGCCTGTCGGCAACAACCGAGGGCGCACTGTCTTACCGGTTTGGTCTGACGGGCATTCTGGACGGATTCTCCGGTGTGGAACACGGTATCCCGCCCATCGATCAGTATAAGGATTTTGTGGGGCTTTATGCGCGCAGCGGGACAAGCAGCACGCTGACGTTGATGATCACGCATGGCGGCCTGCCGGCGGACCGGGTTTTCATGCAGCGAAATGACGCCCTTAACGACCCCAAATATGCTGATTTCGTGCCGGAATGGTTTCGTGAGATGCGCTTTGCCAATGCAGCGCCTGCGCCCTTCTGCGACTACACTTACGAGATGGTGGGCGCCAGCGCCCTGAAGGTTCACCGAGCCGGCGGCGTAGTGGGCCTGGGCGCGCATGGCGATATTCCGGGTCTGGGCACGCAATGGGAAATGCAGGCCTATGTCGAGAGCGGATGGACGCCCGGTGAGACGCTTTGGGCCGCCACCATGGGCAGCGCCCAGACGATTGCGCGGGAGGCCGCGCTGGGCAGCCTCGAGCCGGGAAAATTCGCGGATCTTGTGATCCTCAACACCAATCCGCTGGCGGACATAAAGAACACGCTCGACATCCGGTATGTGATGAAAAACGGGCGGCTCTATCTGCCAGGGACACTTGCTGAAGCCGAGGCGACAGCGAAGCACTGAGGCGGCCGCCACCGCCCCGGAAAATCTAGAGAAAAACGTCTACAGGAGGAACGTAAGTGACCCTTGCACGCACACTATTGTCTGCAACGACCCTGATGGCCGCAGGGCCATTGGCTGCGGAGGCTAGCGAGAAACGCATATTCATGGACATCGGCGCTGTTTCGGCGCTGCATGATCGCGGCGAACAGATCGGCCGCCAAACGCTCGAATTCGGCGCCGGTATCGAGATCGATGTTCAGGAAGCAACCGTCTACGGAGCTTTTTACCGCCTGCTGCCCGTGGGCGATCAGCGGGCGGCGTTTGAGGATGAGGCCGATTTTATCCTCGGCGTGGCCTGGGGCGGACACGGCTACAGCGCCGATGTTTCCGCCAACTGGCTGACCTATCCTGGGGAAGAGGCAGATTCGAGCCTCGAAGTGGTGGGCGCAGTTACGTTGGAGGCGCCGTTCGCGCCGACGCTGATCGGTTTTTATGATACGGATCTGAAGGATTGGGGGCTGGAGTTTGCCGCCGGGCCGGAATGGGCGCTGGGCGACTGGACGCTGTCGGCCATCGGCCGGGCGGGATTTGTGCAGCCGGGGGACGATTCGGCCCATCGCTCCTATGCCGGGATTGAACTGGCGGCGGCGCGGCCGGTTTCCGAATTTGTGGAGTTCGGTTTCTTCGCGCGGGCCGATACCGCCGATGAGGCGTCCTTCGCTCACCGTTTCGGGAATGGAGAGGTGACATCCTTCCGCAATTCCGGGATCGCTGCGGGCATCAGCCTGGCGTTTATCCGCTAAAAGGGGCGCCTGCACGCCGGTGGCTCTGGCTGCCGGCGGGCGAGGGCGGTCCGACCATGCTTTAAGCAGGCGATGCCGCCTTTTTGGCCCGAGAAGTTTCATTAGGTCATATTTTTTCTTTTTTGGGCCACGCGGCCAGTCATCATCTTGTCACATCAGCGGACGGTGGCATCATTTGCGGGTGTTACGGCAGTCCCGAGAGGACAGGATGAAAAGCACCCATCAACTCGATCTCAGCCGCCGCCCGGTGGTTGCGCTGGCAGATGAATATCCTTCCGGCTTTGTCGATACTGCGCATTCGCATGAGCGCATCCAGCTGCTCTATGCCTGCTCGGGTGTCATGTCGGTGGTGACGGACAAGACGAGTTTCGTGATCCCGCCGCAGCGGGCGGTGTGGATTCCCAGCCAGGTGCAACATGAGGTTTCCTGCCGGGGGCCGGTATCGCTGCGGACGCTCTACATCGATCCGAGATATGAGCGGGATGATCCGGACTGTCACATCGTCGAGGTGGGCCAGTTGTTGCGGGCATTGATCCTGGAAGTGACGCAGTTTGACCATGACTACGACCTGCAGGGCCGGGAGGGACAGATTGTCAGCCTGCTCATCAGCGAGCTGCTGGCCTCGCCCAAGGTGCCCTATGCCGCCCCGATGCCGACCGATCCGCGCCTGGTGCGCGTATGCCGCGAGATCATCGAGAACCCCTCCGACCAGCGTGACATTGACCAATGGGCCGACATTGCGGGCATGAGCCGGCGCAGCTTTACCCGTGCTTTCAAGCGCGAGACGGGGATGGGGGTTGCCCTGTGGCGCCAGCAGGTGCGGCTGCTGGAGGCGCTGTCTCTGCTGTCCACCGGATCGAGCGTCACCAGCGTGGCGATGGATGTGGGCTATGACAGCGCCAGCGCCTTCTGCGCGATGTTTCAGCGGGCGTTCGGTGTCTCGCCAAGCCGGTATTCGTTCTGAGAGCTAGGCTTTAGCCGAGGCCGCCCATCAGCGTGTATTTGATGTCGAGATAATCGCTGACGCCATACTTTGAGCCTTCGCGGCCAAAACCGCTTTCCTTGCGCCCGCCAAAAGGGGCGATGGCGGTGGAGATCAGCCCCTCATTCATGCCGACGATGCCATAGTCGAGTGCGGCGGAGACGCGGAAGGCGCGGGCGAGGTCTTTGGTATAGGCGTAGGCGGCGAGGCCGAACTCTGTGTCATTGGCCATGGCGATGGCCTCTGCCTCATCCCCGAAGCGGAAGAGGGCGGCGACAGGGCCGAAGGTTTCCTCGCGCGCAATGCGGGCGGTGGCAGGCACATCGGTCAGGACTGTGGGCTCGAAGAAGGTGCCGCCAAGCTTGTGGAGCTTGCCGCCGAGTTCGATGCGGGCGCCCTTGAGGAGGGCGTCTTCAATATGGGCTTTGACGGTTTCCACAGCATCTTCATTGATCAGCGGGCCCTGGTCGATGCCTTCATCCATCCCGTTACCGACATTGAGTTTTCTGACTGCTTCAGTGAGCTTTTCGGCAAAGGCATCATAGATGCCAGCCTGCACCAGGAAGCGGTTTGCGCACACGCAGGTCTGGCCGGAATTGCGGAACTTCGAGGCGATGGCGCCTTCGACGGCCGCATCCAGATCGGCATCCTCGAAGACGAGGAAGGGGGCGTTGCCGCCGAGCTCCAGGCTGAGGCGTTTGAGAGTGGTGGCGCTTTGTTGCATCAGTTTCTTGCCGGTCTCGGTGGAGCCGGTGAAGCTGACCTTGCGGACTTTCGGGTTGCTGGTCAGCTCGCTGCCGATCTCTCCGGCAGAGCCTGTGATGACTGAGAGCACACCTGCGGGAATGCCGGCGCGGCTGGCCAGTTCGGCCATGGCGAGGGCCGTCAGCGGCGTGGCGGAGGCCGGTTTGACGACCATGGTGCAGCCGACGGCAAGCGCGGCGCCAGCCTTGCGGGCGATCATCGCGGCGGGAAAGTTCCAGGGGGTGATGGCGGCTGTGACGCCGACAGGTTCGTGGGTGACGAGGATGCGGGCGGCGGAATTGTGGGTGGGGATGATGTCGCCATAGGTGCGGCGGGATTCTTCGGCAAACCATTCGATGAAGGAGGCAGCATACGCGATTTCGCCTTTGGCTTCGGAGAGGGGTTTGCCCTGTTCGGCGGTCATGATGGCGGCGAGGTCTGCCTGATTTTCCATAAGAAGATCAAACCATTGGCGCAGGATGCGCGCGCGTTTTTCGGCCAGCAGGCCCGACCATTCGGGGAAGGCATCGGCGGCCGCATCGACCGCCTGGCGGGTTTCGCCAGCGCCCATTTTGGGGACGGTTGCCAGGATTTCGCCGGTGGCGGGGTTAGTGACGCCGAATGTCTGGCCGGAATTGGCGGGGGTCCATTCTCCGGCGAGAAAAGCCTCCGTTTTGAGGAGGGAGGAATCCTTGAGTTTCAGGGGCATGGGCGCATCTCCGGCGGGACTTATCCAACAGTTGCCTGCCCTTATAGTTCCCCCGGCAATGCAGGACGACCCGTGTCAGCGGGTGGACACACACCGGCAAACCGGGACAATTCCCGGACAAGTTTGGACAAATCCGGACACATAATTGACAGGGCGAGGACAGGTATGACCGACACACATCTCAAGGCATTGGCGGCATCGATGCCATTTGCGAAGACGATCGGGCTGGAGCTGGTCCAGGCCGACCGGGAGGCGGTGATCGGCCGCGTGACGGTGGGCGAGGCGCACTGCACGGCGGGCGGGATTGCCCATGGCGGGTTCCTGATGACGCTGGCCGATTGCGTGGGCGCGATCGGGGCATTCCTGAGCCTGCCGCCGGAAAGCAAGATGACCACCACGACCGAGAGTAAGACGAACCTCATCGCCCCCGCGCCGGTGGGCAGCGTTCTGACGGCAACTGCCGCGCCGGTAAGTGTTGGCCGCAGGCTGCAGGTCTGGCAGACGCGGATCGAAACGGAGGCGGGCAAGCTGGTTGCGCTGACCACCCAGTCTCAGATGAATTTGTAACAAGGAAGACGCATGAAACTCGCCGGTCTCAAGG
>NZ_ARYM01000026.1 GCF_000685315.1 Hyphomonas polymorpha PS728 | reverse complement strand
CGCGGCGCCGCCACTGCTGCTGCCCCCACCGCCGCCACAGGCAACCAGGGCGAGACCGGCGAAAACGGCAGCGGCGGCGCCTTTGACGCGCTGGGTGGATCGTATTTTCATTGGGGGGCCCGGCAATCTGAAGTTACCCGATCCTTACTGCCAGATTGAGGCGCGGCAAGCGAAAAAAGGATGACATTTTAAGGCGTAAGGTTAATTGGCGACGCATTCGCCCCATAGGCGCAAAGCGCGCGGCGGCGTCCCTTCAGGTTAGAATATCGCTGGCAGGGAGCTTTGCTTCGCGGCGGGCGGCGAAATGGGTTTCGAAGGCGACGACGAGGCAGGCCGCGATGATGATGCCGGCGCCCGCCCAGACGCGCCAGCCGGGGATTTCCTGGAAGAAGAAATAGCCGAGCAGCGCCGACCAGATGAGGCCGGTATATTCGAACGGGGCGAGGGTCTGCGCCTTGGCGCGCGCATAGGCCATGGTCATCAGCCACCAGATGCCGATGCCGAAAACGGCCGCGCCGGTAAGCAGCGTCCAGGCGCCATCTGCCGGCAGCGGATCGGTGAACACCAGCATGAAGGGCAGCAGGAACAGCGCCGGGAAGATGTTCATGAAGGTGACCAGGGTGAGGCTGTCTTCCTCTCTCGTCCGCAGGCGGAGGAGAACGATGTTGAGGGCGTAGAGAACGGCAGAGGCGAGGACCGAAGCCGTGCCATAGAGGCGGTTGCCATCGGCGGGCGCGCCGGACGTTTCCGCCGTGGCGGCCAGCGCGGCGCCGCAGAAGCCGACGAGAGAGGCGCCGATGGTCACCGGGCTCATCTTTTCCCCCAGGATGATGCGGGCGATGGGGGCAATCATCAGGGCCGCCGTGAAACCCAGCACCACCGCCTCAGCCAGGGCAATCTGCGTCAGCGAATAGAAGAAGCAGAAAGCGGAGATGACCTGTGCCAGCGATCTGAGGGCATGAAAGCGGATGGCCGGCAGCGAGGGGAAGGGACGGCGGGCCTGCAGGAACAGCGCGAGCATGATTGCCGAGCCGAGCGCATACCGCCAGGTGGTGGCCGTCAGTACGCTGGTGGCGCCCTGCATGACATATTTCATCAGGGCATCAATGCCGCAGCCAAAGACCACGCCAAGGCAGACCAGAAGGATGGGGTGGGGCGTGCGCATCAGGCCGCCGCGTGCAGTCCCAGCCAGACAACATAGGCGGCATAGCCGGTCAGCATGATGGCGCCTTCTGTCCGGCCGATGCGCCAGCGCGACATGGCGGCGAGGAAGAGAAGCACAGTTGCCGCCAGCATCACCCAGATATCCAGCCGGATGATTTCGGCCGGTACGGGGATCGGCTTCACGATGGCTGTGACGCCCAGAATGCCGAACATGTTGTAGATGTTCGACCCGACAATATTGCCGAAGGCAATGTCGCCCTGCTTGCGCAGCGAGGCCATCACGGAGGTGATCAGTTCGGGAAGCGAGGTTCCCACGGCCACAATCGTCAGGCCAATGATGGTTTCGGAGATCGAGAACATCCGGGCAAGGTCAATCGCGCCGCTGACGAGGAAGCGGGCGCCGAGCATCGTCATCACCAGGCCGCCGACGACGAAGACGAGATCGATGCCGATGGCGCCGGCGGAAAGCTTTGGCGTGTCCACCGGTCCGCCCGCGGCGGCGGTGGCCGCTTGCGTAGCCTTCCTGTCCTGCTGGAAGGCAAACCAGATATAGGCGGCCAGGCCGATCACGAAGACGATGCCCATCCAGCGCGACAGCTGGCCCGAGACGACCGCCCCGATGCAGAGCAGGGTGGCGATGGCCAGGACCACCCCATCCCGCTTGAAGGCATTCCGGGCAACTGCAATCGGGAAGATCAGCGCCGCCGCGCCGAGAATGAAGAGGATGTTGGCGATGTTGGAGCCAACGACATTGCCGATGGCGATGCCGGGCGAGCCGGCGAAGGCGGCCTGCAGGCTGGTGACGAGTTCGGGCGTTGACGTGCCAAAGCCCACCAGGGTGAGCCCGATCAGCAGAGGCGAAATGCGGAATTTTCCGGCAAGATTGACGGCGCCCTTGACGAGGAATTCACCGCCCGCGACGAGCAGGATCAGGCCGAGCACGAGATACACAAAAATCATCGATTATCCCCAGGGGCGCGTTGCTGGGAGCGGGTGTGGCCCATCCCGGTGCCGGGCGGAAGATGGGCGAGGAAAAATATTATGAGGGCGGCCCGGCGCAGGGAGGCTCTGGCATCTTTTGGCCTCCAGACTATTGATTTCCCCTGTATTAGTGGTGCCTAAGACCAGCCTGACCAATTTAGACCGCCTGATTCCGCCTATGACACCTTGTCCCAAACTCCGGGTATCTGCGTCCGCATGAAACGCCTTATCCTGATGCGCCACGCCAAGACCGAACCCTGGAATGAGGGGATCGACGATTTCAGCCGCGCGCTGACGCAGCAGGGCCATGAGGACGCCACGCGGATTGCCCAGGAAATCGTGGCCATGGGCTGGAGCCCCGAGCGGATCCTGGTTTCCAGCGCAAGGCGGGCCAGGGAGACCTGTTCTGAAGTCGCCAAGGTGGTGACAGGAGAAAAGGTGCGCCCGATGGAAGCCCTTTACCTGACCGGCGTGAGGGGTCTGACCGAGGCGGTGTCACAGAATGACGGCGCGGGGGTTCTGATGCTGATCGGGCACAATCCGGGCCTGCATGACTTTGCGCTGAGCATCCTGCGGGAAGGCGGGTCGCTGGACCATGCCGCCTCGCTGCGGCTGCACGAGAAGTTTCCGACCAGCTGCGCGGCGCTGTTTGAGACCGAAGAGGAGGGCGCTTTCGTGCCCGCCAATTTCCGCCTGGTGCAGGTTCTCCGCGCCAAGGATTTCCGCGCGGCGAGCGCCGGATAAAAAACCGCCCCTTACCCTTTGGGGGCAAGAGGCGGGAGGAGCCACGGTTCCGTGGAGAGTTGGGCTTGAGAGGCTTTAAGGGGCTGGAACCGTGATCTGGGGCCGCTCAGCGGCGTTCGGCGTGGACCTGGGTCAGCAGCTCGCTGTCGATTGAGCGGACGGCGCTGTCCATCGTCTTGCGGACGCAGAAGGTTTCCACGATGGAGCGGGGCACACGGATGTCAGCATTTTCAGACACGCAGCGGTCTTCGATCTGCTTGCGGATGTGCTCGTACTCGGCTTCCGCGCCGGCGACGGTGGACAGCTTTTTCGAGGAATAATTCACATCCATTTCGAACTTTTCGCTGGCAGCGAAGGCAGGGGCGGCGACGGTGGTGGCGGCGAGGGCGGCGGCGATGATGAAGCGTTTCATGGGCGTTTCCTTGATGCGGGTTTTCGAGGGAGGGGAGAGAGGGGGCCGCGCAGCCAGCCAGGGGAAACTGGCTGCGCGGGGGGGAGCCGCTTAGTTGCGGGCTTCGCGGCGGTTCTGGCGGCGGCGGCGAGCGACCAGGAGGTTCAGGCGGCCCTCCGAGCCATCGTCATTCGCCGGCAGGGACCGGAGGGAGGCATCGTTGGCGATGAGGCCGTAGGCCAGGACACCTTCGAAAACCAGGCTACCGTTGTCGCTGAGACGGGCGCGGGGGGACATGACTTGATACTCCTTCTTGATGATCGGTTTGTCCGTTTTGTCTTTGGTGGGCTCTTCCCGCCGCCGACACAGACTAGATAGATCATGAATTATTGTTTTTCAATATGAAATTATCGAAAAAAAATAAGTATCAATAAAATCAAGGCGATAATATCATCGAATAACGATAATTCCCCGCTTTGGCTGGCGCGCGGGGGAATTATTGTAATTCGATAATGCTGAATTTGTGGGTCAGCGCTGCTGGCGGCAGCGGTCCGAACAGTATTTCACCTCGTCCCAGACCCGTTCCCATTTCTTGCGCCAGGAGAACGGGCGCCCGCAGCTGGCGCAGATTTTGGTGGGCAGATCGGACTTGCGGACGGCTTTGCCGGAACCGGCTTTACGAGGCATGGGCGCGGCGTTCCTGTATGATCCCGAGATCAAAGCTGAGCTGTATCGGGTCTGCCGGGGCCGGCGCCCTCTTTTTCGGGGCAGCCTGCCGGCCGCGGAAGGGGATGCCCGACCGCCGGCTGCCATGGCGCGCCTGAATCTGCTCGGCCTCGGCGGCGTGTTCGGCGTTCCGGCGCAGGGCGAAGATCCGGCTGCGGGCCTCTTCGGCAGCGGCCATGTGATCGACCATGCGCATCGGGTAGGTCTGGCCCAGAACAATGCCGGCCCGCGCCCGCACCGAAGCGGGCGCCTCCCAGGGCGCGTGCAGCCACTCGTCCGGCAGGGCGGAAAGCTCCGGCACCCAGCGGCGGATGAAGGCGCCCTCGGGGTCCTGGTCGCGGGATTGCTTGACCGGATTATAGATGCGCGGCGTGTTGATGCCGGTGGTGGCCGACTGCATCTGCGCCTGGGGATAATGAATGCCCGGCTCAAAATCCGTGAAGAGGCCGGCGAGGCGTTCTGCAGGCAGTTTCCAGTCCAGCCACAGATGATGGGCTGCAAAGGCCATGGTCATGGCGCGCATGCGGAAGTTCAGCCAGCCGGTGGCCTTGAGGGAGCGCATGCAGGCGTCGAGAAAAGGGAAGCCCGTGCGCCCTTCGATCCAGGCAGCAAGCCGGGGATCATCTTCTTCCGGCGCGGGGCGCAGCCCGTCATAGGCGGGATGAAGATTTCGGGATTCGATCGAGGTCTGGTCTTCCAGCTTCTGAATGAAGTGACAGTGCCAGTGCAGGCGGGAAATGAAGCTGCCGATCGAGGCGGCAAACTCCGCATTCCCCTCCCGGACATGCATTTCCTTCGCCCTCTGCGCGGCCTGCCAGGCCTCCCGCATGGAAACCGTTCCGAAGGCGAGATGGGGCGACAGGCGCGAGCAGGCATCGGCCGCCGTCAGCGGGCTCGACATCTGCCGCTGATAGGCCTGGCCGCGAACCTCCAGGAAACTGCGCAGACATTCCACGCCGGCGGCGCGCCCGCCTTTCTGGCGCTGCGGGCAGTCATCAGGCCCCAGCCCGAAATCCTGAGGCAGGGGAAAGTCTTCCGCCTGCGCCTGAGCGGAGAGCAGGGTTTCCGGAGCAACCATCCGCGGGCGGCGCATGAAGGCCTCCCAGTGGCTGGCCCATCCGTCGCGGGATTTCAGGGCCCGCTGGACCCCATTCTGGGGCTGTTCCCGCAGGGAAATGCCCGCATTGCGTGCCCAGCGGCGAACGGCGCGGTCACGGTCAAAGGTCCATTGCAGGCCTGTTTCCTCATGCGCATGGATGGCGGCAATGCCCTGCCTGCGGTGGATCTCCGACAAGACATCGATGGCGTTCCCCGTGCGGATGACGAGGCCTGAGCCGCGCGCCTTGAGGGCTGCGTCCAGCTCTTCAAGCGCTTCCTTCACAAAGTCGAACTGGCGGCGGGAGTGTTCCGGCAGCGCCCAATAGCCCGGCTCGAAGATGTATAGCGGCAGGATGGGCGCGCCGCTGGCCGCGGCCGCCATGAGCGCTGCGTGATCATGGACACGCAGATCGCGTTTAAACCAGATGACATGCACACTAGACATGGAACAAATATAGAACAAACCGCCCTGGCCTGCAAGGGGTGGCGCGAGGAACGCCCGCCGCGCCGTTCTCGCAGCGTTTCGTTGCGGTAGTGAAACGAGTGTGATTAAAGGTTTAAAGGTTTGGGGCGCGGTTCCTTGGGGGGAGGGACATGGGGGCAGATGGGGAGACAGCCCGGCAACTGGTTTTGCCGCTGTATGGCGGGGGCCTGCGGGAGCCGTCTCCCGACATGGCCAGCGCCCATGCGGCGGCCCATTCGCTGGCCATCCACCGGCCTGAAGATTCCGCCATCCGGACACTGACGGCCGCCCAGATGCGGGGGGCGGGCCTTGGCCTGTTGCTGCTGGCCGGTCTGGCAGTGAGCGCCCCTGAGGCCGCCTTTGCCGCGCTGAGCCTGGGCGCATTCTTTTTCTTTGTGGCGGCGCTGGCCTTTCGCGGCGTCGTATATCTTCACGGTATCAGGGCGGCGGCGCACGTGCCGCAGGCTCGCCGGGACATGGCCGGCGATGACGGGGTTCTCTGGTCGGTCTACACGCTGCTCATCGCGCTCAAGGATGAGGCGGAGAGCGCGGCCCAGCTTTCGCAGGCGATCTGCGATCTGGATTATCCGAGAAACAGGCTGGACATAAAACTGCTTGTCGAAACGGGGGATGAGGCCACCTGGGACGCCTTGCGCGCGCAGTCCTGGCCGCCGGGCACGGAACTTCTGATCGTGCCGCCCGGTCAGCCGAGAACCAAGCCGCGTGCGCTGAATTACGGACTGCTTCGCGCAAAGGGCGAATTTGTCGTTGTGTATGATGCCGAGGATCGTCCGCATAGGGATCAACTGAAGGCGGCGGTGCGGGCGTTCCGGATGGGTTCCCGTGATCTGGCCTGCGTGCAGGCGCCGCTTGTGGGGGACGGCGACAGGGGATGGATCGCCGGGCAGTGGGCGTTGGAATATGCCGTTCAGTTTGGGCGCATTCTGCCCGGGCTTGCTACGCTCGGGTTTCCGATTGCGCTGGGCGGAACAAGCAATCATTTCCGCAGGGCGCTGCTGGAAGGCGTGGAGGGGTGGGACCCCTGGAATGTGACGGAGGACGCCGATCTGGGGTTACGGCTTGCCCGCAGCGGGCTGCAGGTGGGCGTCATTGAGCCGCCGACCCTGGAAGCGCCGCCTGAAGCACTCGGGGTCTGGCTGGCGCAGCGGTCGCGCTGGCTGAAAGGGTTTCTGCAGACATGGCTGGTGGTGATGCGGCGCCCCCGCAAGGCGATGAGGGAAATGGGCGCGGGAAATTTCCTGGCGCTTCAGCTGACGCTGGGAGCGGCCATCCTCTCGGCATTGGTTCACGGGCCCTGGGCCGTGTGGCTGGCCACGACACTGGTTTTACCCGGCATCGGGCCGGGCCTTCTATTCCTCTGGTTTATCGGCGCCTCCTATGCCGCCAGCATCGCCATGGCGCTGGCCGCGCCCGGAGCGCGAGACCTGCGCCGTTATGGGCTGGCGCTGACGCTGCCCCTATACTGGCCGTTGCAATCCATCGCGATGGTGCGGGCACTCTACAGCCTGGCGCGCAGACCTCATTTCTGGGCGAAGACACCTCATGGCAGCCCGGCGCCGGTGAGGCCACGACAACCGGCTGCCCCTGTCGGGCGAATTCACTCGTCTGAGGCTTGAGTTGTTCTGGGGCCGAAACGTTCTCCGTGCGTTCGCGGGTGAAACGGAGAACGGGCGGGTCTTCACACTTTGACGCCGGGTGACCGCTTGGCGCCGCGAGGGTGGCAGAATAGGGTGACGTAGAGACAGACACCGCCCAGGGAGCACCGCAATGGCTTATAACAATGCCGAGCAACTCGAAGAGTTCCGGCTCGAAACGCGCAAATGGCTGGAAGCCAACTGCCCCCCCTCAATGCGCACGCCAATGGTGGACGACGAGGTCGTGTGGGGCGGGCGCAACGCCACCTTCAAGAACCCCGATTCCAAGCTGTGGCTCGACCGGATGGCCGAGAAGGGCTGGACCGCGCCGGAATGGCCCAAGGAATATGGCGGCGGCGGCCTGTCGCGCGCGGAAGCCCGCGTGCTGGAGCAGGAGATGCGCCGCATCAAGGCACGCGCGCCGCTGTTCTCGTTCGGCCTCTGGATGTTTGGCCCGGCGCTGCTCGAATTCGGCAATCACGAACAGAAGCTACGCTTCATTCCCGACATCGTGAAGGGCAAGATCCGCTGGTGCCAGGGGTATTCGGAGCCGGGCGCAGGGTCTGACCTCGCGGGCCTGCAGACGCGCTGCGAAGACAAGGGCGATCATTACCTGATCAACGGCCAGAAGGTGTGGACCTCCTATGCCGACAAGGCCGACTGGATCTTCTGCCTGGTGCGCACCGATACCAGCACGAAGCATGAGGGCATCAGCTTCATCCTGTTCGACATGAAGTCGCCGGGCGTCGAAGCGCGCCCGATCCAGCTGATCTCCGGCGAGAGCCCGTTCTGCGAAACCTTCTTCACCGACGTGAAGGTGCCGAAGGACCAGCTCGTTGGCCGCCTCAATGGCGGCTGGGAAATTGCCAAACGCCTGCTGCAGTTCGAGCGCTCGTCGATTTCTTCCAGCGGGTTTGGCGGCACCGGGTCGCTCTCGCCTGAGGAATACGCCAAGCAGCTGATCGGCACCGACGAGTCCGGCCGTCTGCTGGACGGCGATCTGCGGGGGCGCCTCGCCGATCACCGGATGTATGCCAAGGCATTTGCGCTGACCGTGCAGCGCCAGACCGAACAGGCAAAGGCCGGTCAGGCCGTGGGCCATACCGCCTCGATCCTGAAATATGGCGCCGCCAAGATGAACCAAGACCGGCACGAGCTGCTGATCGAAGCGCTCGGCACCGAGGGCCTGGGCTGGGCAGGGGAGGGCTTTGACAAGGGCGCCCTGCGCGTCACGCGCCAATGGCTGCGCTCGAAAGGCAACTCCATCGAAGGTGGCACGTCCGAGATCAACCTCAATGTCATCGCCAAGCGCGTGCTGGGTCTGAAGGATCATCAGTAGGCGGGACTTGATCGCTGCTTTTCGGAACAACCCTACGACATAGAATTTAAGGTGTCAGAGTAATGAGCTTTGTACTGACTGAAGACCAGGAAATGCTGCGCGAAACCGCCATGGCGTTCGCGCGTGACGAACTTTCCGTCAATCATCTGCGGGCGCTGCGCGATGCCGGCGCCAATGGCAAGGACGCAAAAACCCGGCAGAAACTGGCCGAGCTTGGCTTTTTCGGCGTGATCATCCCCGACGAGCCGGGCGCGGAAACCTTTGGCCTGACGGGCCTTGGCCAGATTCTCGAAGCGCAGGGGCGCACCCTTGCGGCCACGCCCCTGCTGCAGACGGCGCTGATCGCTGCCTCGGCCTTCCAGCTTGGCGGCAGCCCCGCCCAGCAGGCCGAATGGCTGCCGAAGATCGCGGCTGGCGAGGTGACGTTTGCGCTTGCCCTCGACGAGTCCGCGCATTTCTCGCCCTACAGCGTTTCGACCGAGGCCGAGCGCAACGGGCAGGGCTATACGATCAACGGTATGAAGAAATATGTGCCCGATGCGCATCATGCCGACATGCTGATCGTTGTGGCGCGCACCTTTGGCAGCAATGGCGATCGCCATGGCCTCAGCCTGTTCCTTGTGCCAGCCGATGCCAAGG
This sequence comes from Hyphomonas polymorpha PS728, assembly GCF_000685315.1. Taxonomy (GTDB): domain Bacteria; phylum Pseudomonadota; class Alphaproteobacteria; order Caulobacterales; family Hyphomonadaceae; genus Hyphomonas; species Hyphomonas polymorpha. The sequence goes on along the minus strand of NZ_ARYM01000026.1, from coordinate 36,673 downwards.
GCGTAACCATCAGTGAACTGAAAACTGTTGACAGCCACGGCGCCGCGCATGTGACGTTTGATGATGTCATGGTGCTGGAGAGCACGCTGATCGGGCCGGCTGACCAGGGCGCTGATATTCTTGATCCCGTGCTCGACCGCGCAGCCATCGGGCTGGCCGCCGAAATGCTCGGCTCGGCCCAGGCCGCGTTCGACATGACGCTGGAATACCTCAACAACCGCAAGCAGTTTGGCCAGCTCATCGGCTCGTTCCAGTCTCTCCAGCACCGCGCCGCGAAGATGTTTGTCGAGCTGGAAATGACGCGCTCCTGCGTCGCTGCGGCGCTGTCGGCGGCGGATGATGGCAAGACCGATCTTGCGGAACTGGCGAGCCTCGCAAAGGCAAAGGCCGGCGAGCTTGTGCATCTGGTCTCCAATGAATGCGTTCAGATGCATGGCGGCATCGGCATGACCGATGCTGCAGAGCCAGGCTTCTACATGAAGCGCGCGCGGGTGCAGGAAGCGCTCTACGGATCTGCCAGCTGGCACCGGGATCGCTACGCCCGTCTCGCCGGCTTCTGATAAAAGCACCGGTTTTTCCCGGTTTGGTTTTCCTTTTCGGGCGTTATGTGGAACTATAAGTTCTGCATAACGTCTGAGAAGGAGATTACCCATGACCATTTCACGCCGTGAGGCCAAACCTCTCTGCACGGCCGCCGAATTTGCGCTTGCCAATGAGAGCTATCCGCCCGCTGTTGGAAATCTCAATGAGAAAGAGCTCCGTCAACGGATAAATCGCGTGCGAAAGCTGCGGGACAAATACGCTGATCTGGCAAGCAAGCAGGCCCGGGAAATCCGCGGCAAGGCGGCGCCGACCCGGCAGAAGGCGCCCACCGGCAATGCGGCGACTGTCACCAAACGCGACTTCTTCGCCGAAACGCTGGACCGTTTTGAAACCAAGCTCGGCATCGTTGAGCGCAGAGCGGCGCGGGAAAGCGCAGCAGCAGAGAAAGAGAAGGCCCAGGCGGCCCTGCAAACGGCTCTGGACCGGAAGCAGACGGCTTCAAAGGGCAAGCCCGCATCCCGAAAGGCAGGCAAGGGCATGAGTTCCGCGCCGTCGAGCAAGCGGGAAGCCTTTCCGAACCTGAAGACAATGAAAGGCGCAGCCCGCGCCAACAATGCGCGCAGCCAGGCAAAACGCGACGCCAAGCGCTGAGCGTATCTGGAAAAACAAGAAAGCCGCCGCTCCGGTGATCGGAGCGGCGGCTTTGCTTTGTGAGTTCGGTGGCCTCAGGCTTTCTTGAGCGCAGCGGCTTTTTTCAGTTCCTTGGCGATCAGATAGTAAAGCACCGGGCGATGTTTGGCGCGCACGCTGCGGCCATACTTCTCTACCGCTGCCTTGATGGCGGCATCTGCCTTTGCCTCATCGGTGACGCCGAGCCGTTTGCCGATGAAATTCGTCTTTACGCGGGCGAGTTCATCCTTGTCGGAGGCGGCAACCGTGGCTGAGTCAGCCTTATAGATTGCCGGGCCGCAGGCTTTGACAACTGCATCGAGAAGGGCAAGGTCCGGGCGCGCTTCGCCGACTTTTTCCTTCAGGTCTGCGATATACTTCTCAATAAGCACTTCTTTGGCGCTGGGCGCCTTGGTGGTGGCTTTTGCCATTTTGATTTCCTTCCTTGGTCCACTCCAGCGCAAAAAGGCGAAGCGGATAATGCCACAGGGTTTGCGAAGGAGGCCTGATGCCTCAAGGGCATGTAGACCTCGCTTCGCCGGAAGGATCAAGCAGAAATGCACAGGCTGTGCATTTCTGACTCAATTATCAGTATACAGATTTTACTTGTGGAGTGCGTAAATCATGCAGACACTGGAGGATATCTGCTGGGGCTTATCATCCGATGGCAGATTGAGTGTGTCGATATCAGCCTGGGTGATGGTTATCTGGCGCCCGCCGATCCGCGCCGCCGTCACAGTGACACTGCTTGGGGGCGGCGGGGGTGGTGGCGGCGCCATCGCGGCCGGCGCAGACCGATAGTAGTCGTAATCACTGCCCGCCATGGAGGACCACTGACCAAGGCAGGGGCCGCCGCCTTCCTGCACAACCATCAGCTTGCCGAGCGTTGCGCCGCTGGCCGCAGCCGTGGCCCTTGCGCGGGCGGAGCCATCCTTCACCGCGGCTTCATAGGCGGCGAGGTTCATCTCGGTGGTTCTTTCCAGATAGGTCGAGAGGCCGGAAGAGTTTTCCGGGGCCAGGGCCAGAGCGCCTGCGCGGGCGGCGCCCGCCTTGGAGACATCATCCACGATCACGCTCAGCGAAACGCGCGCCTCATAGGCGCGGATCTTGTCGGAGCGCTCATTGTCGATGCGATTGCCATCCTTGTCCTTGTATTGCTCATAGAGCGCGGTGACATTCACCGAGGACTGAATGACGGTGCTCTTGCCGGCCGTCTTCTTGATCGTGTCATAGGCAAGACGCCCCCGCTCGACCGCCAGCTGCATCGCTTTTTTCGAATCCTTGTCCGTTTCCAGATAGGTGACCGAGAAGGAAGCGCGGTTTGGAGCAACCTCCATGTTGGCCCGGCCAAGCACTTCGATGACGGGGTTTCTCGTCCAGTAGGGCGTTGTGAAGGCCTCGTTCTGGAAGTCGGGCATCGTCTGCGCGCTGGCCACAGACGTGGCGGCCGTACTCATCGCAAGGAACAGGCACGCAAGGGCGCGCATGGTGGAAGGGCGTTTCATGTAGGTCCCCATAAGGTCAGATGTGAATGCGGCCTGCAGAGTGAACTGCAGGCCGCAAAACTATCGAACCTTTAATGTGGCCGTACAATGGCTGGATTAGTCCCCTTTTTCGTTCGCTTCGGCCTGGAGCAGCGTATAGCGCTCGATGCCGATACGCTCGATCAGGGCGAACTGGGTTTCCAGATAATCGACGTGTTCTTCCTCATTGTGGAGGATCTTGTAGAAGAGATCGCGGCTGCCATAGTCGCGCACTTCCTCACAATATTCGATTGCGTCGCGCAGCAGCGGGATGGCGATATTCTCGAGCTTGAGATCGCATTCGAGGATTTCCTGAACGCTCTCGCCGATATGCAGCTTGCCCAGATCCTGAAGGTTGGGCAGGCCGCCGAGGAAGAGGACGCGCTCGACCAGCCAGTCGGCGTGATGCATCTCCTCGATCGATTCCTCATACTCTTTCTTGGCGAGCTTGGAGACGCCCCAGTCGCGCAGCATGCGGGAATGCAGGAAATACTGGTTGATGGCGGTCAGCTCGTTTTTCAGGGCCTGGTTCAGGAAGTCGATGACCTTCTTGTCGCCTTTCATGGGGAGCTCCGCTGGTTGGCTATGTAAGTGAATCTACTTAGCCATATAGAGGAGGGGTCTGCGGCGATCAACCAAAAAATCCAATAAAATCAATTGCATATGAAAGTGCGACACAGTTGCAGCAGGCATGGCTTGAGTGCCTGCGCAAGGCAGGCACAGTCAATGCTTTGAGTTTTCAGGAAGAAACCGTTTGCAGCGGACGCTTATTCAGCAGCCATCATCGGCAGGGAGCCGCCTTGAGCGTCCATCTTCTCGGCAATCATTTCGCCGATCGTGGTGGAGCACTTGCCGCAATTAAACTTGCAGCCATGGTGCGCCTGCACAGCCTTGGGGCTGCGGGCGCCAGCATCCACGGCCTCACGGACCGACCGGCAGTTGATACGATTGCAGACGCAAATGATCATGCGAACCATTTGCAGCACTTGCGAATGAGTGTCAATCAGGCTTTTGCGGCATGCGGGCTTGAATTTGCATCCCCGGAAACGGTCAGGCGGCGGGCGGTGCTTCCCATCCAAAAACATCCTCAATTCCAAGGCCGAAGACCCTAGCTATCCGGAAGGCACTTTCCAGGGAGGGGGAGTATTTGCCCCGCTCTATCGCGATGACCGTCTGGCGGGTGACGCCGATCGCTTCGGCAAGCGCTGCCTGGCTCATCCCGCCTCGGGCTTCGCGCAGCTCCCGGATGCGATTGGTGATCGGAGGGGCGCTGGCCATGGCTCAGCCTCCCCGGCGGTACAGGAAGATCTGGAAGGCGTATTCTGATATCTGCGACAGCATCAGGCTGAGAAAGACCAGGTGGAACAGCATGTTTCCATCAAGGTTCACCGAATAGTGCCAGAGACCCCCGAGCGCCGGAACGGCCAGCACATAGCCCGACCAGTTGCCGGCCTTGTCGGCGATGATCTTCTCCCGTTCGTCGGCGGGCGCATCGGCCTCCTTGCCGGCCATTCCCGCAAGAACCGACATCACGATCACCGAGGCAATCACGATGAACACCACATAGGCGATGACGAAGCCGATGATCGGCGGGGCGGTTCTGCCAAGCGCCTCGGAAAGGCTCATCACCTTGCCGAAATAGGAGACCGCGCCCGCACTCAGGATCAAGCCCATGCCCCAGGCCGATTTTTCCCGGAACGACATGTTCGCGACGGTTTCGATAACAGACATTGCGGTCTCCGATCGTGTCAAAAATTCTATACATTCTCATATGGTTCAAAATTTTTAACATGTCAAACATATTTTACAAAACTTGCCCCGTCGCTTGACGCCCCCCGGCGCGGCCTCTAGGTCCGGCGGACCATTAATCAGTAGTGACTGACGACACGATGACCGACCTTTCGACCCTCGCCCAAACTGCCAAGGCCTGGCCTTTCGAGCTTGCGCGCGCGCTGGAAAAGCGCGTGGCCGAGCAGGTGAAGGCAGGCGAGCGCAAGGCGGACGCGCCGGTCATCTTCGAGACGGGCTACGGCCCCTCGGGCCTGCCGCATATCGGCACCTTCGGCGAGGTTGTTCGCACCACGATGGTGCGCCATGCGTTTGAGGTGCTGACGGCGGGCAAATATGCCACGCGCCTTATCTGCGTGTCCGATGACATGGACGGTATGCGGAAGGTTCCCGATACCGTGCCCGATCCCAAGTCGCTGGAAACCTTCCTCCAGAAGCCGCTGACCTCGGTGCCCGATCCTTTCGGCACCCATGCGTCCTATGGCGCGCACATGAATGCGCGTCTCTGCGCCTTCCTCGACAAGTTCGGCTTCCAGTACGAGTTCCTTTCGGCCACCGACTGTTACAAGTCCGGCCGGTTTGACGCGATGCTGCTGCGCGCGGCGGAGAAGTATCAGGCGATCATGGATGTGATGCTGCCCACCCTGGGGGAGGAGCGCCGCGCCACCTATTCGCCCTTCCTGCCGATCAGCCCCAGCAGCGGCCGGGTGCTCTATGTGCCAATGAAGAAGGTGGACGCGGCGCGCGGTGAAGTGACGTTCACGGATGAAGACGGCACGGATGTGACGCTGCCGGTCACTGGCGGCGCCGTGAAGATGCAGTGGAAGCCCGATTTCGGCATGCGCTGGGCTGCCCTCGGCGTCGACTTTGAAATGTTCGGCAAGGACCATCAGGCCAACGCGCCCATCTATTCCAAGATCTGCCGCATCCTGGGCGCGCGCCCGCCGGAACAGTATGTCTACGAACTGTTCCTGGACGAGAAGGGCGAAAAGATCTCCAAGACCAAGGGCAATGGCATCTCGGTCGAGCAATGGCTGACTTATGCTCCGGACGAGAGCCTTGCGCTGTTCCAGTTCCAGAAGCCGCGCGTGGCGAAGAAGCTCTATTTCGACGTCATCCCCAAGACCGTGGACGAATACCTCACCTTCCTCGAAAAGTTCCCGCAGGAAGAGGCCGCTGCGCAGCTGGAAAATCCTGTCTGGCACATCCATTCCGGCCGCCCGCCGCAATGGTCGAGCCCGGTCAGCTTCGCGCTGCTGATGAACCTGGTGGCGGTCGCAAACCCGACCGATACCTCCCAGCTCTGGGCCTATATCACCCGCTATGCGCCCGAAGCGTCTCCGCAGACCCATCCGCTGCTGGATGAGCTGGCAGGCTATGCCATGCGGTATTACCGGGACTTCGTGTTGCCGGCGAAAACCTTCCGGGCACCGACGGAGCAGGAGCGCGCCGCGATGGCCGACCTTTCCGGGCGCCTCAAGGCATTCAGCGACGAGCCCACTGGCGAGAACCTGCAGACGCTGACCTTCAGCGTGGGCAAGGATCATGGCTTTGAAAATCTGCGCGAATGGTTCAAGGCGCTTTACGAGGTGCTGCTGGGCCAGGAGCAGGGGCCGCGTTTCGGTAGTTTTGCAGCGCTCTATGGCGTGGCCGAGACCGCCAGGCTGATCGACGACGCGCTGGCGCGTGGCTGAGCTGTAAGCTGAAAGTAACGCAAATGCGGGTTATGGATGGGTCTTCCCAAGGAGGCCCTCTGCCCATGCGTCTTTTCATTCTTGCTGCGCTCGCCCTGACTTTGCCGATGACGGGCTGTGTGGCGACCAAGATCGTCACCGTTCCGGTCAGCCTGGCGGGGGACGCGCTGGAGGCAACGGCCAAGGGCGTGGTGTATGTGGGCGGCACGGCCGTCCGCGTGACGGGCGACGCGCTGGACGGGCCGGACGAGATGGTCCGCCTCGAGGTGACCTACAAGAAGGGCAAGAGCACGCGCACCGAGACGCGCGAAGTCAAAGCCAAACATGTCGAGCGCGAAATCAAGAAGATGAGCAAGAAGGGCAAGGTGGTGGACGTGGAAGTGTCGCCGCTCCGCTGACCCCTGAAAAAGAAACCCCTGACCCGCTTTCACGGGCCAGGGGCGCAGTTTCGCTGCGCGCCATACAGCCGGGAAGCGGCCCGGCTATCGCGCTGCAGCGATCAGGGAGACTTTGGCCTTGGGCAGCTTGCCCTCCGGCCAGCCGGCCCAAAGCTCTGCCTCATGGGCCTTTGCTTTTTCGGTGGCGGCTTCTTTCACATGGCCGAAGCCGCGGATTTCGTCAGGCACTTTGGCAATCTCGACGGCCAGGCTGTGATTGGAGGGGGTCAGCTCCCGCGCAATCCGGCCCATATTGGCAAGATAGTCATCGCGCAGGCCGCGTTCCATCTTGCGCTCCTCGGTATAGCCGAAGAGGTCGAACCGGGTGCCCCGCAGGCCTTTCAGCCGGGCGAGAACCCGGAAGCCGGTCAGCATCCATGCGCCGAAATGCTTTTTCTCCAGATGCCCGTTGGCATCCTTCTTCGAGAGGATCGGCGGGGCGAGCCAGAAGCGAAGCTTGCCGCCCTTGAACTGGCTGGCCAGCTGCTCAGCAAACTTTCCATCCGTATAGAGACGGGCAACTTCATACTCGTCCTTGTAGGCCATCAGCTTGTAGGCATAGGTGGCCACCGCGCGCGTCAGGTTTTCGCCGAGGCCGGCCTGCGTCTCTGCCGCGCGGACCTCTGCCACGATGTCCCGGTAGCGGGCGGCATAGCCGGCATTCTGATAGGCGGTGAGGCGGCCGGCGCGGTCCTCGATCAGCTCGTCCAGCGTCTTGGGCTCGATATGGCCGCGGGGATCGTGCTGCGGGGCGAGGCGTTCAGGCGCCGCGGCGGCGAGGCGGCCGATATTGAACGCGGCCATGTTATCCTCAACCTTGGTGCCGTTGAGGCGGATGGCGCGGTAAAGGCCGCGCAGGCTGACGGGCACTTTGCCCTTCTGCCAGGAATAACCCACCATGATCATGTTGGTGTAGATGGCGTCATGCAGATAGCCCACGGCGAGCGCTTCGGCATCAAAGGCGCCGAACTCTGCGGTCTGGCGTTTTACCCGCGCCGAGAGCAGATCGCTCTCGAAACGTTTTGACCGGTTACGGATGAATTCTGAAGTGGGGGTAACGTCCGAATTGGTGTAGGCGGCCGTGCGATCCGGATCCATCAGGTTCAGCGCGTCGCCGCCGGCGGCCACCACAAGATCGCAGCCGATGATCAGGTCAGCGCTGGCCGGGGGCACGCGGCCGGTGGAGATCATCTCCGGCTCGCGGGCAAAGCGCACATGGCTGAGCACCGGCCCGCCTTTCTGCGCAAGGCCCGTCATGTCCAGCGTGCAGGCCGCATTGCCGTCCACATGCGCGGCCATGGCCAGCACGGCGGCAACCGTGGTGACGCCCGTTCCGCCGACGCCCGTGAACAGCACGTTCCAGGGCTGGGCGAGGCTGGGTGTCTCGGGCAGGGGCAGGCCGTCGGCATCAAAGACAAGGCGCGGCTGGTCTTCCCAGGCCGGTTCGCCGTCCTTGATCGTCACGAAGCTCGGGCAGAAGCCCTTGACGCAGGAAAGATCGGTATTGCAGGTCGACTGGTTGATCCGGCGCTTGCGGCCAAGTTCGGTCTCCACCGGCTCCACCGAGAGGCAGTTGGATTTGATCGAGCAGTCGCCGCAGCCCTCACAGACTTCGGTGTTGATGATGGTGCGTACACGGTCTGGGGCGATCATGCCGCGCTTGGAGCGGCGGCGTTTCTCGGTGGCGCACATTTGATCGTAGATGATGACGGAGACGCCCGGCGTCTGGCGCAGTTCCTTCTGCACGTCTTCCAGATCGTCACGGTGATAGATCTTTACGCCGCGCGGCAGGCCGGTGACGGCGGCATAGCGCGTCGGGTCTTCCGTCACGATACGGATGGTCTTGACGCCTTCGGCCTCCACCTGCTGGGCAATCTGGGCGGGCGTCTGGCCAGATTCCACATGCTGCCCGCCTGTCATGGCAACCGCGTCATTGTAGAGGATCTTGTAGGTCATGTTTGCGCCGGAGGTGACAGCGGCGCGGATGGCCAGGGAGCCGGAATGGGAATAGGTGCCATCGCCCAGATTGACGAAGACGTGGGGTTCCTCGGTGGCCCAGTGCTGGCCTACCCAGGCAATGCCTTCTCCGCCCATCTGGCTGGTCATGTCGGTTTTCCGGTCCGGCATGAAGTTCGCCATATAGTGACAGCCGATGCCGGCGAGGGCGCGGGAGCCTTCGGGAACATTGGTGGAGGTGTTGTGAGGGCAGCCCGAGCAGAAATGCGGCGAGCGCACGGTGGGCGAGGCATTCGTGCGCGCAGCTTCGCCGGCGCTGCCCACGCGGTTGAAATAGGCCTCGGCGCGGCTGGTATCCCAGCCCGAAGGGATGGAGCGCATCAGCGCGTTGGCGATTTCCGGAATGCTGAGCGAGGCAATGTCGGAGAGGAGCGGGCGGCCTTCCCCGTCGAACTTTCCTTCGATCACCGGGCGCCGGCTTTCGGGAAGGTCATAGAGGGCTGCCTTCAGCTGCGCTTCGATCAGCGCGCGCTTGTGTTCGATGACCACAACGCGCTCCAGGCCGGAGCAGAATTCGCGGATGCCTTGCGGCTCCAGCGGCCAGGGCATGGCGACCTTGAAGATGCTGAGGCCGAGGCGGCCGGCTTCTTCCGGCGTCAGGCCGATCGCGGCGAGGGCTTCGAACACGTCGCGGGCTGCCTGTCCGGTCACGATGATGCCGATGCGCGGCTTGGGCGAAGGCAGGATGACATGGTCCAGCCGGTTGGCGCGGACATAGGCCTGCGCGGCGGGCAGCTTGATCTGGCGCAGCCGGGCTTCCTTGTTGAGGGGAATGTCGCCCCGGCGCATATGCACGCCGCCTTCGGGGAAGGGGAAAGCGGGTTTTTGGATTGACAGCCTGCTGAGCGTCACATCCACCACCGAGCCGGAATCCATCGTGTCGGCAAGCGCCGTGAGCCCGACCCAGGCGCCGGAGAAGCGGCTCATCTCCCAGCCATGGATGCCGTAATCCAGCACGTCCTGGATCGAGGCCGGGTTCAGTACCGGCATCTCGGCATCCATCATCGCGTAATCGGACTGGGACGGCAGGGTGGAGGATTTGCAGTTATGATCGTCGCCCACGATGGCGAGGACGCCGCCCAGCGCCGAGGTGCCGGCCGCATTGGCGTGTTTGAAGACATCGCCCGTCCGGTCCACGCCGGGGGCCTTGCCGTACCAGATGCCGAACAGGCCATCGAATTTTGCGCCGGGGAAGAGGCCGAGTTGTTGCGAGCCCCAGACAGCGGTGGCGCCGAGGTCTTCGTTGAGGCCTTCCCAGAATTTGATGTCGTGAGCATCGAGAAGTTTCTGGACGGCGCGGAGTTGCTGGTCATATCCGCCGAGGGGAGAGCCCCGATAGCCCGAGATGAAGCCGCCGGTATTGTGGCCTGCGGCAAGGTCCAGGCGCTTGCGATCAATAGGTAGGCGGACGAGGGCCTGGATGCCCGTCATATAAGCCTTGCCCTCGACAAGCTCGTATTTGTCGTCCAGCGTAACTTCACGATGTTTCATGGCAGACTGGCGCTCCAATGTCTGCGGCATATTATTGGGAAAAACGAACGAAATTGCTTGCCTATCTTGCAAGAATTTTGTTATTTCCGGGAATATTCTTCCAATTGTTGAGGGGTTCCCGGTAAATTGTCCCAAGAGCTTGATAGCATTGATGCCCGCATCCTCGATCTGATTCAGCATGATGCGAGCCTGTCGGTCGCCGAAATTGCAGAGCGTGTGGGACTTTCTTCTTCACCCTGCTGGCGGCGCATCAAGCGCATGGAAGAGGCCGGCTTCATCAAGGGGCGGGTGACGCTGATTGACAATCATGCGCTGGGGCTGAACTTCGAGGTGATTGCCAGCGTCAAACTGGCCTTGCCGAGCAAGGAAAACCTTGAGGCTTTTGAAGCGCTTGTGCAGCTCTGGCCGGAGGTGGTCGAATGTATGACCGTGACCGGGGCGGTAGACTATTCCATGCATATCGTAACAACGGACATGCATGCCTATGACAACTTCCTGCGCGACAAACTCCTTGGTTCCAAACTGGTTTCTGACGTTCAGTCGCGGATTGTCATCCGCGTTGCGAAGAAAACCACGGCCTTGCCCCTCGGCCTCGTGCGCCAGTCCGCCAAGTCGAGCGATTAGGGCCCGGCGGGCGGCAAACCGCGCCATTTTGAGTATTCTGGCGGCCAGTTTGATGACGGGTCCGGTCATGGCGGAGACAATTCCGGACAAATCCGGACAGATCCGGGCACTTCTGGAGACCGCGCGGGAGAGGCACGGCCTGATCGGGCTGGGGGCCGTGGTTGCCACGCCGGAGGACGGGATCATTGCGCTCGCGGTTACCGGGGAGCGTGTGCGCGGCGGCGCGGCCATTCAGGCTGCTGACGCCTGGCATATTGGGTCCAATACCAAGATGCTGACCGGGCTGGGCTGGGCCCGTTTGGTGGAGGCAGGCTCGGCGCGCTGGGGCATGACGCTGGGCGAGATTTTCGAAGGCGAGACGCTGCATCCTGGCTGGCAGGATGTGACGATTGAGGAGCTGCTGGCGCATCGCTCCGGCGCGGGCGCCAATCCCGGCGTGCTGTGGATGACCGGGGCCGGGCGCAATGGCGACCCCGTGGCACAGCAGCGCGCCAGCCTGGTGGCCAGCACCCTGCAGAAAGCCCCGGCGGGAAAGCGCGGCGCGTTTGTGTATTCCAACCTTGGCTACATAATTGCCGGAAGGGCGATGGAGCAGGTGGCGGGAACAGGGGAGACCTATGAGCAGCTGATGCGCCGTCTGGTGATTGAACAGGCACCGCAGGGTGCGGGGATGGGATTTGGCTTTGGGCCGCCGAGCGCCATTCAGGGGCACAAGGGCGGATTGTTTGGCGGGCTAAGGCCCGTGGGCACCGGGCCTTCTGCCGACAATGCGCCCGCCTTTGCGTCTGCCGGAACAGCCCATATCAGCCTGGCCGGGCACGCCCTTCTGTTGCTGCCTTTTCTGGAGGGCCCACAGGCGCTGCCTGACGAAATGCGCCGTAGGCTGATGATGCCCTATCCGGACGCGGCGGCGGAGTATGCCATGGGCTGGGGCGTGCAGACGGGCAGGGATGGCAAACCCGTTTATCTGCATGCGGGGTCCAACACGATGTGGCTGTCACAGGTGGTGGTGTTGCCGGAGCCGGGCGCGGTGATCATTGTCAATACGAATGCGGCGGGCAAGCAGGCAGACGAAGCCATCCGTGAGCTGACGGGACAGCTGATCGGCTGGGCGCAGGAAAATGACCGTTAGAGACGTTCGGCCCGCACGACATGCCCATCTGAACGCACAAGGCGGTAATCTTCCCCCTCCGGCCAGACGCGTAGATAGGTGACGAAATCGTTCGGGTCGATGCCCACCTGATCGGGCCCCTGGAAGAAGGCGCCCGGTTCGAAACAGACCCAGGCGAGCGGGCGATCCCAGCTGGCCTCTGCGCCGGCCTCTTCGATCATGGCCTGCAGGGCGCGGCGCGTTTCGGCCGGGGGATATTGCAGGAAGACCGAATGATAGATCACGGTCGGCCCTTCTTCGGGGCGCGAGGCGAGCTTTGCCTTCAGCCAGTCTGCCGCGTCTGCCGTGTCGACGCGAACGCGGGTGCGGCGGGCCAGCGCGATGGCGGCGTCGAGCCGCGCGAGGCGTTCGGGCTGGTCGGGCCAGACATAGGATTTGAGGCGGCGGGCGGCCGAGGCCTTTGAAAGATTGATCGGCGCCTGATCGCAGGCTGCACGCGAGGCGACGTTGAACGACATGTCGATATGGTCCGGGGGCGGACCGATCCAGTCGGTATCGATGGTCACATCGCTGTTGCCGGTAAGCTCCCAGCGGCTGGTACGGTAATTGAACCGGTCCCAGTTCTGGTTGAGGCCTGCGCTAGCACCCAGTTCCAGCATGTGCATCGGCCCCGGAAAGAGGCTGGCAACCTTCAGGAAACCCGGCACGAGCGCAATGGCGCGCCGGGTTTCGTTGGTCTGCGGGGGGGATTTCATGAAAACCTTTGCCGCCCGCTCGCGCCTTGTCAGCCAGTCGCGCGCGATGGGCCAGACGGCCTCCATGGTCCAGTCCGGATTGGCGCCTGGATAGACGGCGGCCAGTTCCGGCGCCTTGCCGCCCAGGACGGCATAGTGAAGGTATCCGGCGATCCGCAGGGACAGCGCATCGCGGCGGGGATTGCCCGGCCAGCCCCTGACCAGCCGCTCAACCGGCCCGCCGGCCTCGATATCGCTGGCCATGGCGTGGCACAGGGCCTCCATGAATGGAGAGCCCAGCGCAGCGCAGAACCCTGCCTGCTCGCGAAAATGCGCGAGAATGTCGTCCCTGCTCGTACCCGCCACGCGGTTGTGTCCCTTCGCTCACACACTACCGATAGAGGTATGTAAAGAGACTTCATAGCCGGAATTTATTGCCGCGCAGATGATTTCTGGTGTTAACCTTATTCCTGCCTCATGCAGCGGCAGGGCGGGGCCGTAACCGCTGAAGGACCAGGCGCGGGCGCGGCCTTCATGGACGAGAAATGCTTTCCCTTCAACGGCGTACATGGCGCCGTCCGGAAGCCGGGCGGGGGTGATGATCTCGCGCGCGCGGCGGCTCGTGAGCACCTGCTGCATCGCGCCGGCGGAGAGGGCATCGGCGTCAGAGATGGAGGCGCCCGGCGTCAGGCGGCCCGCGCGGAGGAGGGCCTGCCGGAAAGCTTCCGCCTCCTGGCGGCGGCATTCGAAGCAGGGCCGGTGGCCGCCCGCCAGAGCAGTCGCCTCATCCAGAAAGAAGAGTTCGGTATAATGGCCGGGCCGCATCAGCGTGCGGCGCCGGCCTTTGAAATCCAGCCGGCAGATGATCCAGCGCTGGCTGGCCCATTGCCGGGCTTTCAGTGTACGGTCTTCCCGGTGGAAGCAGCCACCCCGGTTTCCCATGAACAGGCCGCGTTCGGGCACGGCATGCAGATGCCCGAACGGGTCAGCCCGGTTCTGGAGCGGCATGGCGCGCAGCCCTCCCAGATCTGGGAGGGCTGCTGATGCCGGAACTGTCAGTCTCGGGAATATTCATTCCTGTTTGCCCCATCGAAAGCGGCCTGATTTCAGGCAGCACTTGCTGAAATCTGCGATCCGAACCGCAGGGGCAAAGGTCGTTCCGTCCGAGTTTTTCGACGAGTTCCTTATCGCCGTGTACGATCCGTACGCCGCGCTTTACGCTGGTTTCGGAGTTGAAGCCCTTGCGCCGTTTAGAGGAGACCTCGAAAGGACGGAAGTTCATCAAATGATCTGATCTTGCGGGCCATGACAACCTCCCTGTTTGTGTGGGAGGCCGTCATAACGCAAGGGCAGGTTGAACGCTAGACCCGCTCGACCGCCATGGCGATGCCTTCGCCGCCGCCGATGCAGAGGGAGGCCATGCCTTTTTTCAGGCCGCGGTCTTCCATCGCTGCCAGCAGCGTGATGAGCACGCGGGCGCCGGAAGCGCCGATCGGGTGGCCCATGGCGCAGGCGCCGCCATTCACGTTCAGCTTGTCATGGCTGATGCCGAGCTCTTTCATCGCGATCATCGGGACGACCGCGAAGGCTTCGTTGACTTCCCACAGGTCCACATCCTCGGCCTTCCAGCCGGCCTTCTTGAGGGCCTTCTGTATGGCGGGGACGGGGGCGGTGGTGAAATAGGCCGGCTCATGCGCATGGCTGGAGGCGGAGACGATCTTGGCAATCGGCGTGAGGCCGCGTTTCTTCGCTTCGGATTCGCGCATCAGCACGAGGGCGGCGGCGCCATCGGAGATGGCCGAGGCGTTGGCGGCGGTGACCGTGCCATCCTTGCTGAAGGCGGGCTTCAGGCTGGGGATCTTGTCGGGCATCGCTTCACGGGGAAGCTGGTCGGTGTCGATCACGGTTTCGCCCTTGCGGGTTTTCACGGTGACGGGGGCAATCTCGCGCTTGAACTTGCCGGCTTTGGTGGCGTCCTGTGCGCGTTTGAGGGTTTCGAGGGCGTAGGCGTCCTGCTGCTCGCGCGTGAACTGGTATTCGCGGGCGATCATGTCAGCAAAGTTGCCCATCGGGCCGCCTTCATAGGCGTCTTCCAGGCCATCGGTGGCCATATGATCGCGCGCCGAGGCGGCGCCGTATTTGTGACCCTGGCGCAGGGTGATGAGATGGGGCGCATTGGTCATGGATTCCATGCCGCCGGCGACGATGACGGTGGCTTCGCCCGCCAGCAGGGCGTTGCGGCCCATGACGACGGCTTCCATGCCCGAGCCGCACATCTTGTTGATGGTGGTGGCTTCGGTTTTTTTGTCGAGGCCGGCCTTGATGGCGGCTTGGCGGGCCGGGGCCTGGCCCTGGCCGGCGGGCAGGCAGTTGCCCATGATGATCTCGTCAATTTCGCTGGCGCCGAGCCTGGCTTCAGCGGTTGCGGCTTTCACGGCATGAGCGCCAAGCTCATTGGCCGAGAAACTGGCAAGTTCGCCGAGCAGGCCGCCCATGGGCGTGCGGGCCATACCTACGATGACGACCGGATCTTTCTCTGACATGGGGCGCGTTCCTTCCTGACAATGGTTTCTTGTGCGGCGCGGTAGAATAGGCGCCGGACATGCCGTTTCGTCAAGGCCGGGGTGGCCGGTTCCCGGCGCGCGTCAGCTGCCGAGGGCGGCTTCGATATCCGCCGCCAGAGCCTTGTCGCCGGGTTTTACCGAGGAGGGGTAGGCCTTGATCGGCGTGCCATCGGCGCGAACGAGGATCTTGTGGAAGTTCCATTTCGGCTGCGCCGGCTCGCCCAGCGTGGTGACGGCGGCCTTGTAGAAGGGGTGCTGATCCGGGCCGGTGACGGCGTATTTCTTGGTCAGCGGGAAGGTGACGCCGTAATTGATCTCGCAGAAGGATTTGACGTCCTCCTCGCTGCCGGGCTCCTGACCGCCAAA
The DNA here is from genome assembly GCF_000685315.1 of Hyphomonas polymorpha PS728. Classification (GTDB taxonomy): domain Bacteria; phylum Pseudomonadota; class Alphaproteobacteria; order Caulobacterales; family Hyphomonadaceae; genus Hyphomonas; species Hyphomonas polymorpha. The sequence goes on along the minus strand of NZ_ARYM01000026.1, from coordinate 21,113 downwards.
ATCATTGGACGGGACGCCGACGATCACGAGGCCGTCCGCCTTGTTCGCCTCATAGAGTTCCTGAAGGCCGGCATATTGCGGCGTGTATCCGCAGCGCGAGGCGGTGTTGACCACCAAGATGGCCTTCGCGTTGAGGCCGGTGAGATTGAGCGGTTTGCCGTCGATGCTGGTGAATTCGGTGGCGGACATGGCGATCCCGGTCTCCTGGGCAGCGGGCGGGGTGGGGGCGTCCTCCTTGGGGCCGGCGGTCGCTTCGGAGCAGGCTGCGAGCAGCACAGGGGTGGCAAGGGCGAGCATTGCTAGGCGCATCGGCGCATCTCCTGAAGGTAATCCACAGGAAGTATAGGCCGCTGAAAGGCCGCGTCATCCCCATGCGAGATGAAATGCTCGTGATTTTGAAGAGGCCGGGGCTCAGATCAGCTTGAGGCCGACCTCGGAGCCTTTCTGCCAGACCACCTGAGCGCGGCCGGAAATGCCGACAGAGCGGGCGTTTACCGAAAGCTGGCGCGGCATGGTCTCATTATTGGGGAAGCGGATGCGCAGGCCGGATTCGGAATAGTCCAGCACGATCCCCTTGCGAGTGTAGCCCGATTCCAGAGTGACGGTGGCTTCCCGGTAGACCTGCGCGCGCAGGGGGCGGGCATAGCCTTCGCTGCGCCGCGAAGACGTCACATCTTCAATACGCGACGGGGTAACCGTCTCGGTTTTCCGGTGTCCCAAGAGGCGCGTGAGGATAGACATGCCTGATCCAAAGCAAGAACCATGCCGGAATCGGGGATCTGCCAGTCGCACGATTTTGACGGTTAATGGCGAACGGACCGGGAGGCATTCACCCTCCCGGTCAGTCCTCGTTTCAGCGGTTACCAGATCCGGACGCGCTGTTCCGGCGGCAGGTAAAGCGGCGCGTCTTCGGTGACGCCGAAAGCCGCGTACCATTCATCGAGGTTACGCACGACGCCGTTGATCCGGTACTCCGGCGGGGAGTGAGGATCGGTCAGCAATTGCTGGCGCTTGGCTTCGTCACGGTATTTCGAGCGCCAGACCTGCGCCCAGCCGAGGAAGAAGCGTTGGTCCCCGGTGAGGCCATCGATGACGGGGGCCTGCTCGTCTGCGCTGACCACGCCGTCGCCATCGGCATCCAGGCTGAGTTGGTAAGCCTTGTAGGCCATCGAGAGGCCGCCAAGGTCGCCGATATTCTCGCCAAGGGTCAGGCGGCCATTGACGCAGGTGGCCCCGTCATCGAGCGGGCAATAGCCGTTATACTGCGCCACCAGCGCGTCGCCGAGCTGGCGGAAGGCAGCCTGGTCTTCCGGGGTCCACCAGTTGCTGAGCGCGCCCGACGGGGCGTATTTGGCGCCCTGGTCGTCAAAGCCGTGGCCCATCTCATGGCCGATCACCCCGCCGATCGCGCCATAGTTCACGGCCGGATCAGCAGACAGGTTGAAGAAGGGCGGTTGCAGGATGGCGGCCGGGAACACGATCTCGTTGAAGGCCGGATTGTAATAGGCGTTGACCGTTTGCGGGGTCATGAACCATTTGGTCTTGTCGACCGTTGTTCCGAGGTCGGACAGATTGTCTTCCATCGCCCATTTGGCCGCCGCCATGGCATTGTCGAGGGCGTTGGAGGTGACCACCAGGGTTTCGTAGGTCTCGAACTTGTCGGGGTAGCCAATCTTGGGGTTGAAGCTGTCGAGCTTTTCTTCAGCCTTCACCTTGGTCTGGTCGCTCATCCAGGTGAGCTCTTCGAGATTGACCGCCATGGCCTTGCGGAGGTTGGCCACGAGTTCATCCATCGCCGCTTTATTCTCCGGCGGGAAGTAGCGTTCGACGAACACCTTGCCGATGGCCTCGCCCATCACGCCCTCGGTTGAGGAAACCGCGCGCTTCCAGCGCTCACGCTGCTGGGGCTGGCCGCGCAGGGTGGTGCCGTAGAAGGCAAAGACTTCACGGTCGATCTCATCGGGCAGGACATCTGCATGATCGATCAGGAAATGGGCTTTCAGGTAGGCTTTCCAGGTGTCGAGCGGCGTTGCATTTGCCAGCCGGAACATCGCCGGGAAGCCGCCGCCCAGCTTGGTGGCGTCTTCAGCCGAAATGCCAGCCTCCGCCAGTTCTTCCCGGGTTGGCGGAACCTGCGCGACGAGGAAATGCCCCTGATCGCCGACGCCGATCGTGTCGAGCGCGATGGCGGCGGGGAAGGGGCCGGCCATGGCGTAGAATTCATCGCGCGAGAGTTTGTTATAGGTGATCTCCGGATTGCGCGACAGGGCGCGGTCCCAGTGTGTCTTGGCCATCTCCGTTTCAAAGGCCATGACGTCTGCAGCCGCCGCTGCCGGATCAGCATACCCTGCCTTGCCGAGCAGGTCTGTCAGCAGCTCCACATATTTGGCGCGCTGCTCGACAGATTTTTCGTCTGTCTTCAGATAATAGTCCCGGTCCGGAAGGCCGAGGCCGCTGAGGCCCATCTGGAAGATGTAGGTTTCCGGGTCCTTGTCATCGACAAACACATAGCCGCTGATCGGCGAGGCAAAGCCTACCATGGCCGTCAAACGGCTGACATCCTCGATGCTGGCAATCGCGTCGATCTGATCGAAATAGGGTTTCACCGGCTCCAGCCCGGCGGCGTTGATCGCATCCATATCGAGATAGGCGGCGTAATAGGCGCCGATCTTGCCTTCGGGCGTATCGAGGGCCGGGCCGGCCTTGGCGAGATCTTCGATGATCAGGCGCACGCGCTGTTCGGATTTTTCGCGGAGCAGGTCAAAATTTCCATAACGCGAACGATCCGGGGGGATTTCGATCGTGTCGATCCAGGTGCCGTTTGCATGGGTGTTGAAATCGTCGCCGGGGCGCACTGCGGTATTGAAGGCGGTGAGGTCTACGCCCCAGTCGCCCCAGGTGTCGGGCGCGGAGAGGACGAGGCCTTCGGGTGTCGGGTATTTTCCGTCGCTTGCCTGGCTGGCGGGCGGGGTTTCAGCCGGGACAAGCCCGGTTTCCGGCGGCGATGCAGGCGCTGTGGCGCAAGCGGTGGTGAGCGCGATGACTGCCGCGCCAAGGAGCAAACGTTTCATTTCCGGTCCTCCGACTGTTTGCAAAAACGACCGATGGCCGGGATGCCCGGCCATCGGCTTACTGATTAATTTGGGTGGTCGCGCATGAGGCTACTCTGCCGGGTGGGCCGGCGCGCCATGGCCGCCCTGGCTGGTGCCCATCAGGGCCTCTTCATCCAGTGTAACATGGCCGGTATAACCCTCGCCGATCTGGCGATATGGCTTGCCGCCCCATGTCCAGCGGAAGATCCGCCCGATTTCCACGCCGACCGCATAGAGTGCGGGCACCATCAGCAGAGACACGAACAGCGCGAAGGCAACGGCATAGCCCAGCGACACAATCATCGGCTGGAGGAACTGTGCCTGTACGGAGCGCTCTGCCATCAGGGGCAAAATGCCGACGAAGGTGGTGACCGAGGTGAGAAGGATCGGCCGGAAGCGGGAGACGCCCGCATCGACCAGCGCCTGCACGGCCCCGGCGCCTTCATCTCGCCTGCGGTTTACATAATCGATCAGCACAAGGTTGTCGTTGATGACGACACCGGCGGCGGCCGCGATGCCGAAGAAGGCGAACATGGCCATAGGCACGCCGCTGATGGCGAGACCAAAGATGGCGCCGCAATAAGCGAAGGGCAGGGCCATCATCAGCAGCAACGGCTGGGAATAGGACCGGAACGCCACCGCGAGCAGCATGTACATCGCTCCGATACCGATCAGCAGAAGGCGGCCGATTTCGGCAAAGAAGCGCTGTTCCTGCTCATACCCGCCTGCTTCGCCGCGGATCACATCCGGGAATTGCTGGCGGAAGCCCGGCCAGAAGTCCTGCTCCATCGCGCCCATGATCCGTCCCCGGCCGCCATCTCCGAAGATCTCGGCAGAGATGGTGACCGAACGCATCCGGTTGCGGCGGATGATGCGGTTGATGCCCGGCGCGAATTCGAATTCGGCGACCTGTGTGATCGGGATCTCACGGCCATCGGCGGTGCGGATACGGAGCGTTTCGAGGCTGTCGAGATCCTCGCGTGCCGATTCCGGGAAGCGGACCATCACGCGGACATCTTCGCCGTCGCGCGGATTGCGCTGGGCTTCGATGCCGTAATAGGCCTGCGCCACCTGGCTGGAAACATCGCTGAGAGAAATGCCCAGTGTTTCAGCGCCGGGTTTCAGCGTGACGCGGATTTCCTCGGCCGATGAGGAGAGGTTGTCCGAAATGTCATAAGCTTCGGAATAGGTGGCAAGGTGGGCTTTCAGATAGTCGGCCGCCTCGCGGAGCCGGTCGAGCTCAGGATGGCTGAGCGCGAACTGCACGCCCGTGTCTGCCTCATTGAAGGTAAAGGCAAACTCGATTGTCTCGGCATCCTGGATTTCGCCGGTGGCTGCGCGCAGCTGTTCGGCGATGTCCTTGGAGCGGATGGTTTCGGGGCGCTCCTCGGGCGGAACGAGGCCGATGAAGGCCTGAACCTGGCGGCCGGCCGCGATCAGCGAGGCATCGCGGATCAGCCCCTCCTTGACGTCAGGATACTGTTTGGACAGCTCCGCCTTGGCGACATCGACGCCATTCTGAAGCTGGTCGCGCACCTGGAGCAGGCGTTCATACGGCGTGCCATCGGGCATCTCGATGCTGACCTGGATGAGATCGGCCTCGATTTCCGGCATGAACTTGAAGGGCACGATGCCGGTGGACTGCATCGTCACGGCAATCGCAAACAGCGAGAAGAAGAAGGCGACGGTGGCGTAACGGAAGCGGATCGCCTGTTCGAGCACCGGCTTGTAGAGGTTGTTGGCAAACCACAGCATGCTGTCGGCGATGCGCCGCTGCATGGCCATGAAACGGCCCGTGCGCCCGCCAAATTCCTGCTTCTTCATGTGCGACAGGTGGTTGGGCAGGATCAGCATCGACTCGATGATCGAGAAGGTGAGCGCGGCGACCACGACAAAGCTGATCTGCTGGGTGAACATGCGCGTCGGGCCAGTGATGAAGGCCCAGGGCAGGAAGGCGATGATGGTCGTCAGCACGCCGAAGATCACCGGCTTCATCACCATCTGGGTGCCGGCAATGGCAGCGTCGAGACCTTCACGCCGGCCGGTTTCCACCTCCCTGTGGATATTCTCGCCCACGACAATGGCATCGTCGACGATAACGCCGATCACCAGCAGCACGGCGAAGGTGGAGAGGATGTTCCACGAGACGCCGAAGAACGGCATCAGCATGACGGCGCCGGCAAAGGCTGTGACGATGCCCACGGTGACCCAGAACGCCACGACCGGGCGCAGGAACAGGATCAGCACGAGCATGACCAGCAGGGCGCCCTGCAGCGCCGAGTTGGTGATCAGATCCATCCGCGCATCGAAGGTTTTGGAATCGTCCCAGAGGATGTCGATCTTCATGCCTTCGGGCAGGATGCCATTGGCCGGATCATTGGCCCGCTCGATATAATCGCGGAAGCCCTTGGCATATCTCGGGATGTCCATCTGATCGGGCTCAGGTGTCATCACGAAGATGGTGTTGCGGCCGTTGAAGGTGGTGCTGAGCTTGTCACTGACGAGACCATCGATGACGGTGGCGACATCGCTGACGCGGACGGTGCCTTCATTGCTGGTCTGGCGGATGACGATGTCGCCGAACTGCTCGGCCGAGTCGGCGACGTTGCGGGACATCAGCGAAACATCGCCCACGGGGGATTCGATGCGCCCGCCCGAGGAGTTGAGCGAGGTGCTGCGCACGGCGGCGGCCACATCGTTCAGCGACAGGCCGAACCGGCGCAGCGCTTCTTCGGACACTTCGATGCTGACCTGCTCATCCATCGTGCCCTGCATGACGGCGAGTTCACCGCCGGGAAGGCGGGCGATGTCGTCGCGGACCTTCTTGCCGATGCGGCGGAGCGTTTTCTGGTCAACGTCGCCATGGACGACCATGCCCATGAACCAGTTGCGCTGTTCCCAGCGCGTCACCTGCGGGCGATAGGCCGCCTGCGGAAGGTTGTTGATCTGGTCGACGCGGATTTTGATCTCGTCGAGGAAGACATCCATGTCGATGTCGTCCCGGCCGCGGATGTTGACCACGCCGGAGCCTTCGGTGGCGACTGAGGTAATCCGGTCGAGGCCGTTAATGCTGGCGACGGCCTCCTCGATACGGGCAACGATCTGTTCTTCGATGTCGCGCGGGGAGGCGCCGTTCCAGGCGACCGAGACCGAGGCCCCGGAAACCTTCACGACCGGGAACATTTCCCGTTCCATCGCGCTGTAGCCGAACACGCCGCCGGCAAAGGCGATGATCATCAGCAGGTTGGCGGCAACCGCGTTACGGGTAAACCAGGCGACCAGGCCGTTCATTGCGCGCTCCCTTCGCCGCCTTCCTGGGTGCCGGCATCAGCGAGCGCTTCGGCATCGGCCTTTTTCTTTTCGCCATGCACCTTCACCGTCCCGTCAGGCAGGCGCTCGAGCACGGTGATGCTCATGCCGTCGAACGCTGCCTGAATGGGGCTGGTGATGGCGAGTTCACCGGGCTCCACGCCGGAGCGCAGATACGCGCCGGTGCGATCGGAAAACGCCACATCCACGGGGCGGATGGAGAGCTTTCCGGTTTTCGGGTCGCCGATGAACAGGCGATTGTCACCACGCAGCGCGGCGCGCGGCGCGATCAGGATATTGTCCAGCTTTGCGCCTTCGATACGGGCATTGACGAACAGGCCGGGCGCCATCGGCGCGCCGTCATCGGCGCCTTCACCGAAGGGGTCTTTCAGCTCGGCAAAGACATTGATCTGGCGCGTCTGCGAGTTGATGGCCGCGCCGGTGCGCACGACTTCGCCGATCCAGGTACGCGGCTGGCCGCCGACGACAGCGGAGAATTCGACGCGGGGGCCGGGGGTCTGAGCCGTCGAGGAAAACGCAATCGGCAGGCCAAGCTGGCCAAGGTCGGCATCCTTCAGCGGCAGGGCAACTTCCACCACATCGGTGGCAAAGATGTTACCCAGCGACTGGCCCGGCGAGACGAACTGGCCAATGTCAGCCGAGCGTTCCCGCACGCGGCCATCGAAGGGCGCGATCACGGCGGTCCGCCCAAGGCTGAGTTCAGCCTCGGCGAGTTGTGCCTTGGCCGATTCCAGGGCGGCGCGGGCTTCGGCCAGCTGCGGTTCCCGGCGGGCGAGCGGGGAGGCATCCGACAGGCCAAGGTCGGTCAGATCCTTCTGCGCGAGTTCTGCTTCCGCAATCTCGCGGGCAAGGCCCTGTTCGGCACTGGCGACAACCGACCGGGCACGGACGACAGCAAGCTCATAGTCAGCCGGCTCGACACGGACGAGCACCTGGCCACGCTTGATGAAGCCGCCATCGACAAAATCGGGCGAGACATAGGTGATGCGCCCGGAAATCTGCGGGGCAACGATGATCTCACGCTTGGGGCGCACTTCGCCCTGCGCTTCGACGGTGATCGTCAGGGAGCCGGATTTGACCTGTTCGGCAAAGACGTTGAGGCCGGGTCTGGGCTCGTCATTCTTCTCCGGTTCCGGCTTCATCGCCGTGACGGCAACGACGCCTCCCACCCCCAGCACAAGCAGGATGGCAATTGGTGCGATGATGGCGATCAGGCGTCCCATGGCGTCTATCTCCTGCCGCTTTCGGCGGCGTCAGTGTCAAACAGGTCTTCCTCGGAAGCGAGTTCCATCCCCGGAACCCCGCCACCCAGAGCGAGATGATAGTTGATGCGGTTGCGGGCGCGGTCTGCCCTTGCCGATACCAGCTGGCTTTCTGCTGTCAGCCGGCGCGTTTGTGCGTCGATCAGGTTGAAGATATTCACTGTACCGCTGGAATACTGGCGCTCGGCGATTTCCTCGGCGAAGCGGGCTTCCTCCAGCGCGCGGCCCTGGGCCTCTTCCTGACGGGCAATCAGGATGTCCGCCGTCAGAGCGTTCTCCACCTCGCGCCAGGCATCCAGCGCGGCGCTGGCATAATTGGCGACAGCCGCTTCGGCCTGCGCGATGGCCGCCAGGCGCTGGGCGTTCAGGCGCCCGCCGCTGAAGATCGGCTGGGTGATGCTGCCGATCAGGCGGGCGGCGATCAGCGAGGGATCGAGCGCGTCGGAAATGTCGGTCTCGCTGGTACCCGCCGAGCCTGTGAGGCTGAGGCTGGGCAGCAGCGCGAGGCGGGCTTCTTCGGCGCGCAGGCCAGCGCCGACAATCCGGGCTTCCAGCGCGGCAATGTCCGGGCGGCGCGACAGGAGGAGGGCGGGATTGCCCACCACATCCATCGGCGGCAATTCGGGAATGACGGCCGGGGCGGTCAACTCGGCCGAAGGATAGCGGCCCAGCAGCACTTCCAGGCTGCGGGTGGCCTGGGTGGAGAATTGACGCTGCGCCGCGATGGCGGCTTCGGCCTGGGCAAGCGCGCTGCGCGCCGTGCGCAGTTCCAGCGGCCCGTAAATACCGGCGCGCACGCGCGGCTCCGTCAGGTCCACCGCGCGCTGACGCGCTTCATAGGTGAGGACGGCAATGCGTTCCTGCGCGAGTGCTTCGTTCAGGTTGATCCAGGCAATGGCGGTCTGGCCGGCAATCGAGAGCTCTGATGCGGCAAGGTCGGCTGCTGTGGCGGCATATTCGGCATCGGCCTGCGCGATGCCGTTGGAAATCCGTCCCCAGAGGTCGAACTCCCAGCTGGCATTGAGGCCAAGGCCATAGCTTTCGCCATTGATGCGGTCGGTTCCGCCGCCGGGCAGGACCACGCCGGTCGAGGTGCCGCCAAAGCTGCCCGTTGCGGAGAGGGAAGGCCACCGCGCGCCCCGCGCGCTGCGGACAAGCGCGGCAGACGCCCGCAGGCTGGCGGCGCGGGATTCAAGAGTGGGATTTGCGACAACGGCTTCTGCCACCAGTTCATTCATTGCGGGGTCGTTGAACTGGTCGAGCCAGTTGCCCGTCTCGGCTACACCGGCAACGCCGCGCGCCGCCCATTGGGCGGGCGCGTCCGGCGTGCTGGCGAACAGGGCTTCCCGGTCGGTGGCCAGACGCTCCACGGCGCTCGGGGAAGTGGCACATGCCGCAAGCATGGCCGTGCCCATAAGAAGGAAAGAATTTTTCATGCGGTTTCCGGCGCTCCGGGCTGCCTTGGGGTTGCGATACGCTTCTACTTGCCGAGCGTCAATGAGAAATTATCGATTTTCAATAACTTTTTGTCCTTGCTCATCAACATTCCATCTCGACCTACAGATTTGCCGATCTTGGCTTCACGCTATGGGCGCGGTAGCCGCTAAACAAAGGACCGGATAGAATCCGATGTCACAGGTGGCGTACTTATGAGCGATGGATCTGAAACAGACGGTTTACAGCCGCCCCGGCAGTCGATGACGCGCCGCACGCGGGATTTTGCAGTCCTCGTTCTGACGACCGGCACGGTGATGCTGATCTTGGCGCTGACAGGCTCCCTCGGCCTGATCGAGGCGCTGACCGCGATGTTCGTCATCGGGGCCATTGCGGCGGCTTATTATGTCGGCTCTGCTGCCATGCAGCTGCCCGCGCCCGCCAAGCCGCTCGAAGCATCCCGCCGCGAGGGGATGGCCCTCGCGGACTTTCTTTCCGCCCTGCCGCTTCCGGCTTTTGAGGTCAGCCGGGATGAGCAGAGGATCACGTCTTTCAACCAGCCCGCCGCGGTTTTCCTGCGGCTCGGCCAGCGGCGGTCCGCGCCGCCGCGCGCCAGTGCCATCATCCGCGCGCCCGCTTTGCTGGCCGCCATCGAGACCTGTTTCAATGCGGCGGGGCTGGGCTCTGCCGAAATCGAGATGGAAATCGGCCCGGAGGAGCAGTGGCGCGCGCATATTCATCCCATTCCGGGGAGTGGGAACCTGATGGTCGTGCTGGAAGACCTCACCCCGGTCAAACGGGCCGCGCGCGCGCGCGCCGATTTCCTGGCCAATGCCAGCCATGAGCTGCGCACGCCGCTGACCGCCATTTCCGGTTTCATCGAGACCATGCGCGGCCCGGCCCGGGAGGACAAGGAGTCCTGGGACCGCTTTCTCAGCATCATGGCGGGGGAAACAGAGCGGATGAGCCGCCTGATCGCGGATCTCCTGTCCCTTTCGCGGATCGAGAGCGCTGAACATGTGCAGCCGACGGCGCGGGAGCATTTCGGCGATATCGTCATGAGTTCGGTGGACGCATTGCAGCCGCTGGCGAGCGAGAAGGGGGTTGAGCTGGTATTTGATGAGCCCGAAGCTCTGCCGGCGGTGACCGCCAATCGGGATGAACTCATCCAGGTCGTCGAAAACCTCGTCTCCAACGCGATCAAATATTCCAAGGGCGGGCACAAGGTGACGATCCGGTGCGGCGTGGCGGCCGATGCGTTCGCGGCGCGGACCGAGGCGGCGCAGGCCTGGCCGGACAGCGAACGCATGACCCTGCTGCAGACCTCAAACCGCGTGGCCATCAATGAGCCGACGGTCTGGATGCGGGTGGAGGATCAGGGGCCGGGCATTGAGCGGGAACACCTGCCGCGCCTTGGCGAGCGGTTCTACCGCGCCGATCAGAGCCGGGGCGGCAAGATCACCGGGACGGGGCTTGGCCTTGCCATCGTCAAGCACATCATGGCCCACCATCGCGGCGGGCTGGCGGTGGAGACGGTGATGGGGCAGGGCACGGCGTTTGGCGTCTGGTTGCCGGCTGCGCGGGAAAACCAGGGTGTCTAGCTGATCGAGAGTGTCCCTGAACGGTAAAGCCCCCGGGGCGGGGGGCACCGGGGGCTTCCTTCCGTCTGGCGAGATGGAATGCTGGGCTTGTCAGCCCGCAATGCGCCGGACGTAGTCGTATTCTTTGCGGCCTTCGCGCTTTCTTGCAGGTTGGAATGCAACGGCTGCGTGCTCAGCGCAATAGGGTCCGCAGTCTGCCTTGCGTCCGCAGAAGGCAAATTTCGGGTCGGCGGGGTCGCCGATCGGCCATTTGCACATGGAGTCGCGCAAGGTGAGGATGGTGGCCGGGGTGCCGTCTGCCATCGGCAGCGGCGGCAGCGGGGCAAGGGCGGTGGCGCGCTCCGGGGCGGCCGGAACATCGGTCAGGCCAGGAAGCACTTTTGCGGCCGGTGCTGCTGCAGGTGCTGCAGCGGCGGGGCTTGCCGCCTCGACCACGAAACGGGGTTTCGGACGCGCCAGGCGCGGCGGACGCTTCACAGGGCGCGACGGGGTCGCGCGGCCCGACAGGCCAAGGCGGTGAACCTTGCCGATCACGGCATTGCGGGTCACCCCGCCCAATTGTTTGGCAATCTGAGAAGCCGAATGGCCTTCGGCCCACAGCTTCTTGAGCACTGTTACCCGTTCATCAGTCCATGACATGGCTTGCAGGTCTCCCGCTTTGGGCTGAACCCCATACTGAGCCCAAACCCACTAGATGTTGTGACGGCTGGTAAACGCCGCCCCTCTCGACACCTAGATATCGTATCAGGACCGAAATGAAACACAACATGGGCCCCGCGCTTTCCACAGAGTTTCTATATGTTGTGTTAAGGATTCCACAGGCAGGCAGGCCGGAAAAGTCGAGGCGCACCCCTCGCGCAACCCGCGCGCATCGCTTATTTGCCTTGCATGGATACGATTCCCGGCACTTCGCAATCTCGCCTTCGCCAATATGGCGCTTTCAACGGCCTTGGCCTGTGGACACTCTACAAAAGGGAGGTTGGCCGTTTCCTGAAAGTCTGGATGCAGACCGTTTTCGCCCCGGTGGTGACCACGCTGCTGTTCATGACGGTGTTCAAGCTGGCGTTCGGGGATCGCGGTCGGCTGACGGGCGATTTCGAGGGGCTGAATTATAACGACTTCCTGGCGCCCGGCCTGATCATGATGGCGATCCTGCAGAACGCCTTCGCCAATACGAGTTCAAGCCTGCTGCAGGCCAAGTTCAATTCCACGCATGTGGACTTCCTGATGCCGCCGCTGTCGCCGCTGGAGCTGACGATTGCGTTCCTGGGCGGGGCGGTGACGCGCGGCCTCGTCGTGGCGGCGATCTCCGCGATTGCGATCCAGCTGTCGGGGCTGGCCAATCTGTCGGTGGCGCATGTCTGGCCGATCCTGTGGTTCACCCTCACCTCGGCCATCATTCTGGGGGCGCTCGGCGCCTATGGCGGCATCTGGGCGGACAAGTTCGACCATCTGGCCGCAGTGACCAACTTCGTGATCGTGCCGCTGACATTCCTGTCGGGCACCTTCTACGACATCAAGGTGATGGTCGAGCCGTTCCAGACCATCGCGCATTTCAACCCGATCTTCTACATGATCGACGGCTATCGTTATGGGCACCTTGGCGTGGCCAACGGGTCGATCCTGGTGGGGGTTGTCTATACCGGCATCCTGTCGCTGGTATCCATGGTCTGGGTCTGGCTGCTGTTCCGCAAGGGTTACAAACTCAAGGCCTGACGAGGCCGGCGTCCTTACTGCGCTGCCCTTTCGATGTCCTTCCGATAGCTGCGTGTTGACATCAGCAGACAGACGATGCTCGCCGCGTTGAAGAGCAGGATCAGTTCCAGCGCGCGGGCAAGCGGCTGGGCGGCGCCCTGGGCGGCGAAATGATCCGACAGGAGGCCGGCAATCAGCGGACCGCAGCCGATACCGACAAGCGTCAGGCAGAACAGCATGAAAGCGGAGGCGAACGACCGCATCCGCAGCTTCACGAGCTCCTGCGAGGCCGTATAGGCGACGCTGGCATAGATGAGGCCGATGAAGCTCGGCACGATGTTCCAGGCATAGGCCATCTCTACTGTCGGCGCGCGCAGGAACATCCACGCAAAGGGCAGGGCAATGGCCGCGCAGAGCGCGATGATCAGCGGGCGCCAGCGCAAATCCTTCTTCGACAGCGTATCGCAGACCCGCCCGAGCACAATAGCTCCGACGCTGCCCACCCCGCCGATCAGGATGCCGAGCGGCAGCGAGACCTGGCCAGGGGAAAGACCATAGGTGCGCTGCAGATGGCTGGAGGTGAAGACAAGAAAGGCGTTTGCCGAAATGCAGATCAGCAGGCATCCGGCAAGGAGCCAGAGATAGGATGACTGCCCGCTGATGAATTTCAGCGTTTCACCGATCGAAGGCGCGGGGCCATCATCCCTGCGCTGGTCGGCAAGGCCGCGGACGGGCTCGCGAATGCCGAAGCGGACGATCAGGGCCAGGATCAATCCCGGAACACCGGCGACGAAAAAGGCGACCCGCCAGCCATAGAGTTCATAGATATACCCCCCGAGCGCGAAGCCCGCCATAATGCCGAGGCCGATCCCGCTGGTGTAGATGCCAAGAGCCATGGCGCGTTCCTGCGGTGGGTAGAGGTCGGCGATCATCGATGTGGCAGGCGGGGTGCCGCCAGCTTCTCCGATCCCCACGCCCATGCGCGCAAGGAGAAGATGCCAGAAATTCTGTGCCAGACCCGAGAGTGCCGTCATTGCCGACCAGAGGCCGAGCGCCAGGGCGATGATATTGCGGCGGTTGCCGCGGTCGGCCCACATCGCGACGGGGATACCGATGGTGGCGTAGAAAGCAGCGAAGACGAGACCAGTAAGCCAGCCGACATGCGCGTCGGTGAGGTTGAAGTCCGCCTTGATCGGCTCCAGCAGGATCACGAGGATCTGCCGGTCCACATGGTTGAACGTGTAAGTCAGGGTCAGGACCGCAAGGATCCAGGCGCGGCCGGAAATCTTCGGAGCGGCTTGCGGCAGGGCAGGGCTGGTCATGCCGCAGTCTCCAGACGGCTGAGGAAGGCAGTGAGGGCGGAAACGGCCTGGGGTTCATCCAGGATGGGCGCATGGCCGACGCGCGGCACGGTGGCGAGGGTGGCATCGGGATGCCGCTTCGCCATCCTTTCTGCTGTCTCCGCCGACAGAATGTCGGAAATCTCTCCACGGATGATCAGCAGGGGCGCCTTTTTTGCAGCGCCGAACAGGCGCCACATCAGGAAGCTGGTGATGGCGCCGGGCTTTACCTTGCCCAGCGATCTGGCAATTCCGGGATCATAGGCGGGGACGACCTGGCGGGTCGGCAGCTCTTTGTAAGTGCGCCGGGCAAAATCCATCCAGCGCTCATCGGTCATGTCCGGAAAGGCGGCGCCCTGAAGTGTCTTCACGGCGGCTGCCGCACTCTCCCAATCGGTGACGGGGGCGACCTTGCCGGCATAGGAGGCGATCCGCGCGATGCCGGTTTTCTCCACTGCCGGGCCGATATCATTCAGCACGATACCGGCCACGCGCCCCGGCGCGGCCCGCGCTATGAGCAGCGAGATCAGCCCGCCCATGGAGGTGCCGATCAGGGCGGCGCGTTTTATTCCGAGCGTATCGAGCAGGGCCAGCATGTCCCTTGCGTAGACGGGCGGCTGGTAATTGTCGGTATTCGGATCATAGGCAGATTTCCCGCGCCCGCGCACATCCACCGCGATATAGCGATAATGGCCGGGCAGGGCGGCGATCATCGGCTCGAAATCCTGATGATTGCGCGTCAGCCCATGGATGCAGAGCACGGTGAGGCGGGCGTCTTCAGGGCCATAGGATCTCGCGTAAAGTGCCAGGCCATCCTGCGATGTCCAGGTGATATCGGTGCCCTCTGGCAGCATGCGCCTTGTCTCCCCCTACGGAAGCTGATGTTCCGTTTCAACAGATGTTGAAAAATAGACGCAAACCCTGCACAAAGGCAAGCCGGTTGGGCCGCTTTGAAAAGCGGGTCGTCTGGTTCATACTCAAAGTGGCCGTGGCAATGTCGCGCGTCGCTCATCTATGCGCTTCGACAGATGCCGGTGGACACCTACGAAGCATGGAAAGACAATGAAACGATGATCGGTCCGAGAAAGTAATGGTGATGCGCGCAATGATTGCTCGGAGCGCTATCTCTGCTGGGGTAGCACTTGTTGCGACTAGCGGTCTGGCGTGGCCTGAATCGTCACACAGGCAAGAACTCGCTTCATCTCTGCACAAGCAGATCGGGTCTTGCTGGCCCGGCACGGAGGATCTCGGGCGCGAGGGACAGATTCAGGTGGTCATCCGTATAAGGCTTGGCCTTGAAGGAAATTTACTCGAAGGTCCGATCGTTCTTATTCCAGAGCCTGGCGCGACTTTGCATGGTGAAGTGGCAGAAGCAGTGGCGCGGGCAAAAGGTGCGATAACCCGTTGTGCACCTTACGATCTTCCAAAAGATAAGTACAAATCTTGGGAAGAAGTGGAGATTGATTTTACTCCAAAGCCCAAAGTTCAACTCATTTCTTGAAAGGACAACCCAGTTGAAGAGGATCGCTCTTGTCGGACACGGATCGGCGCACTCGCGGAGAATTTATTCTGACCGCGCGTAGCAAAACGCCGCCGCCGAAAGCAGATCGCCGGACCGCTATCCTGGATGCGGCCGAAGCCGAGTTCAGTGCCCATGGTTTCGACGGCGTCACCCTGCGAACAATCGCCAAGCGGGCAGGGGTCGATCTTGCCCTGCCGAACTATTATTTCGGCCCGAAGAAGCAATTGTTCGACGCGGTTTTCATTCGCCGGGCGCAGATCGTGAACCTTTGGCGCGAAGAGGCGCTGAAAGCCGCCATCGAAGCAGCGCGCCCGCAGCCGCCCACCGTCGAGGCGATCATCCGGGCGTATCTGGAGCCGATGCTGACCGGGCCGCATCTGGAAGATCAGGGCTGGAAGAATTACTACGCCCTCGTGGCCTATGTGAACAACTCGCCTGGTTGGGGCGGCCGGCTGATGGCGGAGCATTTCGATCCGCTGATCCGCCAGTTTCTGGACGCGCTGCGCCTCTCGCTTCCGGGAATGGACGAGAAAGACCTCTATTGGGGCTATCAGTGTTTTTCCGGGGCGCTGACCCTCGCGCTCGCCCAGACGGGCCGGATCGACCATCTCTCCGGGGGTGTATGCCGGTCTGACGACCTAGCCGATGCCTGCGAGCATATGGTGCATTTCATCGCCGGGGGTTTTGAAGCGGCCCGCCGCGCGGCGCCCGCCGCCCTCACCCCTCCGGCGCCCAAGCGCCGCGCCGCAAAGCGCGGTTAAAACCCCGGCTGCCGCAGGGGCGGCGGCAATCTCATCCGTATAAGGAAAAAAGGGCGGCGCCGTGAGGCACCGCCCTGAAGGTAGGTCTGGAATGGCTGTGTCTCAGTGTCCCGTGAGACACAGCCGGGAGGAAACGCTCCAGACCTAGAACTCGTAATCCACACCGATGCTGAAGGTGCGCGGATCGCCGTAATAGGCATTCAGCACGCCTTCCAGGCCCAGCGTCGGCGCGCCGGTGACCGGGTTGATGAAGTTGTATCCGGCCACTTTGTAGCGCTCGTCCGTCAGGTTCTTGCCGGTGAAGGTGAAGCCCCAGCGGCTGTCATCGGGTTTCCAGCGAAGGCCAAGATCAACCAGCGTGTAGGCTTCCTGGTCCAGCGGGCTGCGAACTTCAAACTGGCTCGACTTGCTGCGATAGGAGGCGAGCGTGTTGAGGGTCAGGCGGCCCGGCTTCTGCAGGATGTGGAAGGGCGTGTCATAGGTCAGGCGGAGGCTGCCCGTCCATTCCGGGGTGTTCTGGAACACGCGCTGGTCTGCCACGTCATTGCCGAAGGCGTCGATGAACTCGTTGAATTCCGCATTGATATAGCCAACCGACAGGGCCGAGGTGAGCATATCGGACTCGTTGAACATCTCTTCGCCGAGCACCGCTGTGCCTTCAAATTCCACGCCCCAGAGGTCTGCCGAGGCGGCGTTGGTCGTGACGCCCGTGAAGGTGTCGTTGACGCCGTCACCATTGGTGTCGATGCCGACCGAGCCTGGGATCTGGACGTTCTGGTAATCCATGAAGAAGCCGGCGAGGCTCGTCTGCAGGCGGCCCTCAAAGGTGCTTGCTTTCCAGCCGATCTCGTAGCTGTCGACCTCTTCGGGTTCGAACTGCATGAACGCGAACACTTCCTCCGGAGAGACCGTGCCATTCTGATCGAGATCGGGCGCGGCGGTGGTTTGGCCACGCGGGTCGAACGAGCCGCCCTTGAAGCCCTGGGAATAGGTCGTGTACAGAGTGTGGTTCTCAACCGGCTTGTAGGTCAGCGAGACGCGGGGGCTGAAATCATCAAACTTGGCGGAGCCGTCAAAGTTTGACGTTGTCGCGATCGGCACGCCGGGCCCACCGAAGAAAGGCGAGAAGCCGCCAATATAGGTGCGGCGCAGAACGATCGAAGACCGCTTGTCTTCTGTATACCGCCCGCCGAGCGAGATGGCGAACTGATCGGTCAGGTCATAGGTGAAGTCGGCAAAGATCGACCAGGTTTCGGTGCTGACTTCGCCAAAGGTCTGGGCGTTCAGGCCCGGCAGGCTGAGCAGCGCGCCCGTGGTGCCGAGAAGCACGTCAAACACGGTCGAGGAGTTTGCGTCCAGATAGTAGGCGCCGACAATGCCGTTCAGGCGGTCGCCGGAATACAGAACCTGGAACTCGTTTGACAGCTGATCATTGGTGTAGATGCCGGGAACATCGACGTCTGCAACCGGCAGGGCGTCGAAGTCGATCGGGCTCGTGCCTTCATCTTCACGGTAGGCGAGGATATTCTTTAGCGTGATCGTGTCGCTGACCTCATATTCAGCCACCAGAGATCCGCCATAGACTTCCACTTTCTGCTCCACCACATCCAGGCCGGCGCGGTTGTCATAGACATTACCAAGCACGGGATAGGTCGAGGGCGGGAAAAGATCCGGGATCAGACGATGCCCCTGACGGGCATTCGACTCGTCGTTCATATAGTCGCCCGCGAGGCGCAGCTGGAAGGAGTCCGTGACATCCCATTCGGCGGAGAGGCGGGCGGAGAGGACGTCTTTGTTGTAGTTATCTTCGCCGGTGATCAGGTTCTCGCCGAAGCCGTCGCGCGTGAAGACGCCGACGCCGCCGCCGATGCGGAAAGTCTCTGCCAGCGGCACCGAACCGGACGCCACCACATCCTTCTGCCCATAGCTGCCCAGCACGCCGCGCGCCTTGAAGGTGGGATCACTCGACAGGCCCTTGGTGACATATTTCACCGCGCCGCCAATCGTGTTGCGGCCATAGAGCGTGCCCTGGGGGCCACGCAGAACCTCAATTCTTTCAACGTCATAGACCTCCAGAACCGCGCCCTGCGGACGGTTGAGGTAGACGTCATCGACATAGATGCCGACGCCCGCCTCAAAGCCCGAAACGGGGTCCTGCTGGCCGACGCCGCGGATGAAGGCGGAGATGGTATTGTTCGTCCCGCGCGAGACTTCCAGGGTGACGTTGGGCGAGATCTTGGCGACCTCATCCATCGTCTGGACGCCGAGATCGGCGAGCAGGTCGCCGCTGAAGGCGGAGACCGAGAGCGGCACGTCGAGGAGGTTTTCCTCGCGGCGCTGGGCGGTGACGACGATGGCGCCGAAGCGGCGCTCGTCCGAAGCGGCGGTCTCTTCCGGCGTCTCCTGGGCATAGGCGGCAACCGGCGTGAGCGCCGTGGCGCACAGAGCCATTACCATGAATCGATTGAATTTTACGGCCATATTGTCCTCCCGTATGCCCGTTAGCGAGCTTTTTTCAACAAGCGTTGATTTTCAACAGGTGTTGAAATGACAGGGCCGGCGCGGCCTGTCAATGTGTTCCGGGTGCAACACTGGTGGCCCGCGCGCGGCGGCGGGCGCGGAAAACTCCAACGGAAACTCCAGGCGGGGGCGGGGAAGCTCTATCGGCGCGTCAACGGGGGCAGGCTCGCCCTTCGCCTTCGCTCAGGGTGCGCCTTTGGGGGAGGGCAGTGTGGGGGGACTTCCCCCTTCGGCCGGGAGGAGCAGGGCGTGCTGCGCCGCTAGTTCGGCGGCTGCCATTCGAAGAGGTCGAGCGTTTCGTCGCTCGGGCGTTTGCCTTTCATCCGGTCGAAGCAGGGGTGGGGGATGTGGCGGCCCGAGGGGAGGACTTCGGAGACAAACGTGCCGCCATGGGAGGGCTTTGACACGCGGATAGGCGCGCCGCAGACCGGGCAATTCTCGGCCCAGCCCTGGCGGGGCGGGGCGTCCTTGCCATCGGGGCGATAATAGATGGTGGCCGCCACGCGGGAGCGCTCCGGGCTGGCATTGGCATTCCGGAAGTGTTCCTTGCGGTGAATCCACATCTTGGGGGCTCCTCTACGCTGCTGGCGCTAGGGGTAGCAGGGAGGGGTTAAAGTTGGGTTTGACCTTTGAACCCCTCTCCCTTGGGAGAGGGGCAGGGGTGAGGGGGAGCTGCGCCCTCGGCGGGTTGGGGCGTGGATAGGGCGGCGCGTATCCGGTGGGGTTTCTGCGCCGGTTATGCTGCGGGGATGACCGATATTGCTGCACCCTCAGCCCCGCCCAAGCGGACCAAGCACGTCAACACGGCTGCCACCTCCCGCTCGCTGCGCCATCTGGCGCGGGAGGCGGCCGAGCGGGGCGAGCGGCTGGTGGAGATTTCGCGGCGGCTGCAGATTGCGCCGTCCACGATCCATCATTGGGCTAAGGCGGATGGCTTCCGCCGGAAGGACATCAAGGCGCGGGCGAGCCTGTCGGCAGGGCCGGTGATGCCGGGGAAGGCGGACTATCCGGAGCTGAAGGACATGGGCCCGCGCGCGCGGCTGGAACGATTGCATGAGCTTGCCGGCATGGCGCGCCTGCGCGCGATTGCGGCGGTGGAGGAAGGATTTGTGGATTATGGCCTCAAATGGCTGCGCGAGGCGCAGAAGCTGGAACGCGCCTGGCGGGCGCTGAGGCAGTATCTGGAGGATTATCCGCCGCCGGAGGAAGTGGGGGAGGCGGACTGGCGCACCAAGGCGCTCTGGACTCTGGAAGAATGGGTGCGGGCCGATGAGGAGGGGCGCGAGCCCGTGTGCCCCTGGGAGACGCCGCGAACCCCTGCCGAGGAGGAAGAGGAGCGCCGCCTGTGGGAAATCGCGGAGGCGCGCCAGCCGCCCCTGCCGGAGGACGCGTCCCCCGAAGCGCAGGCCGCGGCAAATCTCGACACGCTTCAGGAAGTGATGCGCCTGCAGCAGGAGATCAAGAAATGGCGCCTCCTGCCCGGCCGCGGAGACCCGCCCTTTTTAAGGGCGGCCGATCGCGGGCGGAGTGTCGCCGGACACCCCTCTCCCCCAGGGAGAGGGGCCGGGGGTGAGGGGGTCGCTCGGGATCAGAAATCGCACGGCGATTTCCCGAGCGACGAAAGAATGACTCTTTCGGCCCCACCGTCGCAGCCCTCACCCCCAACCCCTCTCCCGCAAGCGGGAGAGGGGAGCCAAAGCAGCGGCCCCCGGCTCTACGGCATCGAAGACGCATTTCCGGTGAGGGTCTCGCGGCGGGAGTGATCCGCGTAGGGCGCGGCGTAGGGTGCATTAAGGCCAAAGGCCGCAATGCACCGGTGGGGCGCGGGGGCGGTGCATTGCGCTGCGCTTAATGCACCCTACGGATCGCGGAGCGATCTATTGCTAGGGAAAAGGAGTGATCCGCCTCGTGGTTTCTTTCTGATTGAAATCGGTGTCGACTTCGCATAACCAGAGGATACTTCGGGAGGCTGAATTGATAATTGATATCGGAGCAAAAGTTGTAACTCCGCAAACAAATATTTGGGTCGTGTTCCCAGGTAAGAATAGGGTATTGTTTGAGGACTTTAGGGCGAGTTCTAAAGTTTTTTTACAACTGCCTGAACTTAGATTTGATGCAGTTGAGCTTAATAACCCTAGGGCTGATCGGGATATTGTGCAGAGAATCCGTAGATCGTTTGCGATTGACGAATACTGGGATAGCTTAAGGCGTGGCCAAGACGTAGCGCAACCAAGCCGCCTATTAACTGATTATGCAGACGATGCCACTGACGCACGCGTAAACACAATGTTGGGCTGTGTTCGCAGCCTATTCTTGCGAGCCCAACCAGGGGATTTGGTTCTGGTTCCTGGGTTCGGTTCTTACAGTGAGGTTTTGTGCGGAGAAATAACTACTCCGTTTTCGCGAGGCGACAACGTAAGGGTTGATCGATTTCCAGGCGAAACATTCAGTGCACGGAGTGTGGAGTGGATCAGGGTAATTCCAGAAAAGCGGCATTTACCGATGGGGATAGCGCGGGCACTTACGCATCCCCCTGAACCGCGCCGGTAACCCCGG
>NZ_ARYM01000025.1 GCF_000685315.1 Hyphomonas polymorpha PS728 | reverse complement strand
GGCAAGAGACGGAAAACAAGGGGTCCGCAAAGGACAGTTTCCGGAAACGTATGAGGCCCCCGCTTGGCATCCGCCGGGGTGTCGTTGAAAGTTCAGGCCTCTTCGAAAAGGCGTCAGTGCAATGGGTTTCTATGGCGCGCGTCAGTTGCCGACCCGCAGACAAGCCGAGGCAATGGCCTGCGCCCCGGCCAGACAGGGGTGACGTCAGCATGACCGAGGTTCGTCGTTCGCAGCGTCCTGCTTGCGCAACGCTAGCTGTGTTTGCCGAACTGCTGGTCCAGCTTGTCGAGAAGGCTGAGGCCCTTTGCCGTGTCGCCGCGCGCGGCGCGCACGCGGAAGCGCAGTTCGGTGTCGAACTCCGTCACCGCACGTGTGGCGAACTCCTCGAACAGCTTGTTGAGGCTGATCCCGCGATGCTCGGCAAGCGCGCGCAGGCGCTCATGCTGATCGTCCGGAAGCCTGATTGTCAGAACACTCATGTTGATTTCCTTTCCTTCAAATAGGTTCCCGCATCGCAGATCGTGAGTCCCGGAAACAATAATTCGGCCCGTTTGAAGTCAGCGAGATTGGCGGTGACGACGGCTCTGGCCGCAGAGGCGATTGCCAGTTCGATCACATGGTTGTCAGCCTCATCGGGCAGATTGGGCCGCCACAGGAAATGTATCCTCACCCATTCGCTGACGCTGAGCAGGGCGTCGAACAAGGCCTCCCGCTCTGCGGCATCGAGAGCGCAGCGCGCAAACAGGCTTTGGCGCGCCAGAACATCTTCATACTCGGCAAAGAGCGCGGCCGAAAAGACGGGCTGAACGTCCCGCCGCAAAGCCAGGCGGAGCACCTCTCTGGGCGCGCCGTTCCGGTTCAGCAGGGCCGAAACAAAGACGTTTGTATCAATCACGATCCGATCCATTGAGACAGACTGATAGCATATGTGTAGTCAAAACTCAAGGGGCCGCTTCGCCTCGGACGATCTGGCCTGCTGAGGCCCGTGCGTAAAAAGCCGCCCGGTGAAAACCACCGGGCGGTTCCAACTTACCTGAGAGGCGACAAAGGACTCAGGCAGCGCTGACTTTGCGAGACAAGTCTTGGTCGGCGGGTTGCTTTGTTCCGTCTGCTTCGAACAGCCCGGCGATCCGGTCCCACGCGTCGGCAGGCGGGCAGGCTGCGCCTTCGACATGGCGCGTCGGCGGCACCTGCAGCCAGCCCGGCGTCCAGGCATCCCCCTTGGAGCTGTTACGTACCGTAAGGGCTGCCACCAGCTGCGCTTTTTGCGCCTTGAGGGGAGCGCTCTCTGCTTTCCGCGCCGCCTCCGGCGAAACCACCTCCGCGAGGAAGGAACGGGTCACGCGCCGGTCGCGCAGAAGATCGAAGAACGCCTCGTCCGGCTGCCAGAACATCCCCGGATCAGTGGCGCTGGCATGCAGCGTCGCCTCGACGGCGGGCCCGCCGGACTCCAGCGTCTCAGCCATCGCACCTTCGAACACAATCTGATGACGCAAAGCGCGGACCTGTTCCGGTAACAGCAGATCCGGTTGCGACCGTATATCAATAATCTGGCCGGCCCGGCTTGAGACGAGGGTGATGACCTCGTTCTGGAACTGGGTCCCGTAGTCGTCAGGGGGCGGTGACGCCCGTATCCCGGTAAGTGGTCGAGTTGACGATGGGCGCGTCAGGGTTCGTCACGCTGACTGCGCTCTGGGTTATCACCGGAACCTGATCACCGATCTGGAGCCTGGCTGTCTCATTGTTGAGGACAAGCATGCGGGGAGAGGAAACGATTTCCACATCACCGGTCGTGGCGAGCGCATTGATCACCGCTTTTATGTCCGTGTTGATGTAGGAGACTGAGACCCCGGGAAATAAGCCGGAGACCGATCCGTTTGTGGCCTCCGTGAAACGGGCACTCAACTGATCCTGTACCAGGTCCCATTGCACACCCAGCGACGAGGTGTCCGTCAGACCGACCTCCACTATGGTTGCCTGGATCAGTACCTGCTTTTTTGGTTTATCCAGCAAAGACAGGAGCTCTCCCAGTGAGGTGAGTTCTTCAGTGTTGCCTCGTGCGATGATAGCGTTGCGTCCGGGATCGACCTTGATGGAAAGGCCAGCGTAGAGAGAGGCGCCCGATTGGGACGGGTCACCAAAAGAACCCCCGGGCGTCGAAAATGTATCATTGGCAGCCGGAGTGTTTCGCATGCCGGGAGATGTGCCGCCTGTAAGGGCCATCAGATCGCCGGCGTTCACATATCGCGCCTCATAAACCAGCAGGTCGCTCATCCTCTGCGGGGATGCGTCCCGGTCGAGCCGGCGGATCCATTCGATCAGCTGATCGACCGTCTCCCTCTGGCGCGCCGTGATGAACAGGGCGTCAAGCCGGTCGACCGGAATGATCGTGGCCCCCCCTATGTTCGAGATTGCCGGCGCGAGATCCGCGGAAATCTCTGAGGGCCGCGCGTGTTTGATCGGCACGAGGGCGCTCGATACCGAGGAGAGCCAGTTCACGTCCAGGGATTTCAGGATCTCGACGCCCACGGCAACCGTATCCGGACTCCCCGAAAGCACAATCAGTCCGCGGCTCTCATCCCCATGACGTATTGTATTGGGGGGAAGCATTGCCGTTGCGATGCGGGACACGTCTTCAACGCGTGCATGTTTTAATTGAAGAACGGCAAGTGAGGTTCCTGCCGGAGGAAGATCAGTGGTCTGAATAAAGGCCGGTACTCCGGCGGCGGCTTCTTCCCGGCTTAGCGGCGCCACGACGTATATGCCTCCCTTCTCCGTGATGCCGAGCCCCTGCAATTGAAGCGCGCCAGTCAGCGCGGCAACCGCCTGGGCCGGGTCCGAGATATCCTCCAGACGCAGCGTAATGGTTCCCGATACGGCCGGGTCGATCACATAATTCAGGCCAAACCCGGTTCCGAGAATCTGATTTACAACCGCGTCTATCGGAGCGTCCCGGAACATGAAGCTACGTGCCTCGCCCTGGCGCACAAGGCGGGGCGCTTCTGTGATGCGATCCGGAGCAGGGGACAAAAAACGCTCGGATCCATACCAGGTTTCTGGGAAACGCTCGGCCACGGGAGGTTGTGAAACCGGGGCGCCTTCTGATTCCACCGGAGCAGCAGGCGGCGGGCTGAATGACTGAGCAACAGGGGGGGAGTGAGCCGTGGAAGCGCTGGTCTGACAGGCGGTCACAGCGAGAAGGCTTAAGGGGCTGACCCAGAGAAATAGCCCATGAAATATGGATAAGTTGATGCTCATGCCCGCGCCTGAACTCCCCGGTTGAAATTCAGGCTCGGATGATTCTGAGCGTGAATAAAGTCACTCTCTATCTGCAACTATTACCAGGACTGGAGATTATGCCTGGCTTCCTCAGTGTGCCGCTCGCTTCTTCAGCCCGGTCCGGACCGCGGGCGGGAAGTCAGGCGCCAGTCGGGCGTGCCGATGCGAGCAGCTGGCGCCTTTCGCGAAGCCTGTGTTCTGGAGATCGGAGTATCGGCGCTGACGGTCCGCGAATTTGAAAGGCGCGCGATGTTGCCCGAGAGATTTGAAGGTGAGTGAGATGTCGGCGTATGAGGCGTCCTGGAAGCTCAAGGCAAAAACCGACTGGGCTGACGAAGCAAGCAGTCAGGCGCCTGGCGGGAATCGCCCGAGAAAATCAACGCAAAGTATGTGTACGGAGGGTCACTGTTCAGTCTGCGGGAACATGCTCCGAGCGCGAGCCCGGGGTTAGAACCCTGTTTCCGGCACGGCGATAAAATGATTTGGCTTTCTGCGTGATTTGAGGTTGACGAGAACAAAATCTATGGCAGTTTTCGATTCATCTGGAGGTGGTGCATGAAAATCTCAAAATCGTTGCTTTTAATATGTGCGGCCCTCCTGATGCTCAGTCCGGTGGCGCAGGCATCATCGACCATTACCTATACCTACGATGCGCGCGGCCGGTTAAAGACGGTGTCGCTTTCTGGCGGCATGCATAGCGGCGCTGTGACCACTTACACCTATGACAAGGCGAATAACCGCGTTCGCAAACAGGTGACGGGCGCTTAGGCGTCTCCGCTCTCTCCATCTCTGTAGAGTCAATTCTTTCCGGCGCAGACGGACTTCCTGTCCGGATGCTGATCTGTACCTGAAAATGCTGGGGCTGCTCATGTTGCGCGCTTTCAATATCTTGTCTCCTGGTTATGCGGCCCTCGATCTGTTCGTGCGGGTTCTTCACTTTGTCTCCGCGATGGGCCTTCTGAGAAAGTGTCGTGCTATCTGTGCGTCTGGTCTGATCGCGCTTCTGTCCGGCGTCATTGGCTGGCCGGCTTCAGCGCAGATTCCCTATCCTCCTCCGCCGATTTTCTCTGCAGTAGATGAGCGGGGGGTCGATCTTCTTGGAGGAAGCGTGCGTTTTTCAACGCCGTCCATTTCCATAGGCCAGCCTGGTCAGGGCGGCCTGAGTTACGTCGGCAGCTATGGTCCGTCAGACTACAGGGATAATGTAACGGGCACCATCACCACGAGTGGAAGCGGCGGGACGTCGAGGACTGTTTCTATTGGCTTTTCAGCAGAGAGTTTCGCACCTTCGGGAGGCGCGTGGGTATCCAGCCAGGGAACCGGGGCGACGCTCAGCTTTGATACTGGCAGCCAGGAGTGGACATATACGGCGGCGGATGGATCCGTAGCAAAGTTCTCACGGACGCTCGGGCAGCGATCAGGGTTGTACAGCGCCAGCGAGGGATTGATCACCTCACTCACCAAACCGGATGGTGAGATCGTCTCTTTCGGCTACAGAACCAGCGAGGTGGTTCAATGCCCCGGCGAGCCCTGCAGCCGCCCGGTGATCGTCGTGGAAAACCTGGTGCGTCTCCAGTCGGTCACCAACAATCTGGGTTATCAGCTTCAGTTTGATTACCGATCCAGCCAGCCCCGGTACTTCCTCGGAGAAGACTATTCCGGTTTCTTTCTTCCGCAGAGCGTCACCGCGTTCAACAGGACGGAATTTGCCTGCCCTCTCAACATCGCTGCTGCCTGCAGCCCGACAGGGGATTGGCCGAAGCTGACCTTTGCCACGACCGATCCATTTTGGTTCGAAGTGACCGATGCGCTAGGACGTGTGACGCAGTCTACGCTGTCCCCGCCACCACGCGTGTTTACCTACCGGCCGCCGGGCGCGGCTTCCCCGACCGTCAGTGTAACCCTGGATGCGTCCTGGCGCGCCAGTCTGGTGACCATCGGTGGCTCAAGCTGGTCCTACACATACGCGGATGTCGGCGCGCAGCGCACGACCACAACAATGAACCCGGGTGGTTCGACCCGTAGCCTCGTGTCAAGTCTGACAACCGGACTGCCGGTGTCGCAGACCAATGAGCTCGGCAAGACGACCAGTCTGACCCATGACACAAATGGCCGCCTTACCCAGATATCCTATCCGGAAGGCAACAAGGTTCAGTACGCGTATGACAGCCGCGGAAACATTACAGAACTCAAACAGGTAGCGAAGGCGGGTTCGGGGCTCGCGGATCTCGTGCAGACAGCCTTCTATCCCGCGTCGTGTTCGAACCCCAAGACCTGTAATCAGCCCGAATGGACGGAAGATACGGCCGGTCAGCGGACGGACTATACCTATGACACCGCCCATGGCGGGATCCTGACGGTTACAGCGCCTGCAGCAACAGGCGGCGGAACGCGCCCGCAGCAGCGATTCAGCTACACGCAGATGTATGCCTGGTATAAACTCACCCCGGCGGGAGCGGTTGCGCAGGCGCCCAGCCAAGTCTGGCGGCTGACGCAGACCTCCGCCTGCTCGAGCGGCGCCTCGCCCGGCTGCATCGGAACAGCGAATGAAACGCGCACGACCCTTGGTTATGGCGCGACCGGCGTCGGCAACAATCGCGTTCTACTGAGTACCACCATTGCGGATGGAACCGGGAGTACTTCTTCGACGACCACGCGGACACTGACAACAGTGAGTGATGTTGCAACGATTGACGGGCCGCTCTCGGGCGCGGCGGACACGAGCTATTATTTCTACGATGTGATGCGCAATCCCCTTGGAGTGATCTCACCGGACCCCGATGCCGGCGGGCCGCTGCTGCGCCGCGCAGTAAAGCTGAGTTATAATGCGTCGGGCCTCGTCTCCGCAGTGGAGCGGGGGACGGCCACGGGTACGACGCTCGCTGATCTGACCGGCATGTCTGCATTGCTGCGGACCGAGACGGATTTTGACACGCTGCTGCGCCCCTCGGCCAGCCGGCTTAAGTCCGGCGCGACAACGCTTAGCCTGCGTCAGGTGAGCTATGACAGCCGGGGACGTCTCGACTGCGAAGTCCTGCGGATGAATGCGGCGGCGTTTGGCTCGGCACCAGCGGCCTGTACACTGGGAACGACGGGCGCGCATGGTCCGGACCGGATCAGCAAATACACCTACAACAATGCGAGCCAGCTCACGGAAATCACCGGTGCATACGGAACGGCGGAGGCAGGACCGGATGTCCGCTACACGTATACGGACAATGGTCGTCAAGCGACGGTGAAGGATGAGAAGGGCAACCTGACCACTTACGTGTATGACGGTTTCGATCGCGTCTCCCGGTTGCGCTATCCCGATCCCAGTACGCTGGGATCCAGCTCAACGACTGACTATGAGGAATACAGCTTTAACACGGTCGGCCGGATGACAGGCCATCGTTTGCGCTCCGGCCAGACGATCTCGTTCGCCTATGATAATCTCGGGCGGATGACGACGCGCACGCCGCCGAGCCCCCAGGCAGCCGTGACGTATGCTTACGACAATTTCGGGCGGATGACATCAGCCGTTCAGACGGGCCACACGGTATCCTTTACCTATGACGCGCTCGGCCGTCAGCTGACTGAGGTGTCGCCTCAGGGGATGATGTCGTATCAGTATGATGCCGCAGGCCGCCGCACGCAGGCAACCTGGCCGGATGCTTTCTACGTCACCTACGACTATGACCTCGCCAATGCGGTAACAAGCATCCGCGAGAACGGATTAGCGGCGCTGGTCACTTACACCTATGACAATCTCGGGCGCCTAGCTTACACTGCTCGCGGCAATGGCGTGAACACCATGAACGTATTCAACTCTGCCTCTCAGCTGGACTCCATGGCGCATGACCTTGCTGGCACGGCGCAGGATCAGACGCTGAGCTTCACCTACAACATGGCGGGTCAGATCCTGACGCGGGGGATGACGAACAACATCTACCAGATGAGCGGGCTGACCAATCTGGATCACAACTTCACGGTCAACGGGCTGGATCAGTACCTGACGGGGCCGGCGTCCTACACCTATGACACGCGGGGCAGCCTGACCTCGGATGGTACGCGGACCTATGCGTATGACTTTGACAACCGCCTCACCGGCGTCACGGGTGTAGGCGGGGCGGTAACTCTGAACTATGACCCTGCAGGGCGTCTCTATCAGACGGCGCAGGTGAGCGGGGCGACGACGCGGTTTCTGTATGACGGAGCCAATCTTGCAGCTGAGTACAATGGCTCGAACGTGCTTCAGAAGCGCTACATCCCGGGTCCGGGTCTCGACACACCACTGGTGGCCTATACAGGCAGCGGCACGGGCACGAAGCACTGGTTGATCACGGATGAGCGGGGCTCGGTGATCGCGGAAACCAACGGCACGGGCGCGGCCACGCAGATCAATGCGTATGATGAGTATGGCATCCCGAAGTCGGGCAATGCCGGCAGGTTCGGATACACAGGTCAGATCTGGATCGCGGAGGTTCAGCTCTACTCCTACCGCAATCGTGTCTATCATCCGAGGCTGGGGAGGTTCCTGCAGACCGATCCGATCGGGCAGGCCGGCGGGCTTAATCTGTATGCGTATGTTGGGAACGATCCGGTGAATCGGATCGATCCGTGGGGATTGAAAGGTTTCAATCCTAGGGAATGCGAAAATGTAGAGGGAGTTTTGGTTTGCGGGGGAGTCACAGTCACTTCACCAAAGCTAGAGCCGCCACCCCGGCAGGTAAGCACCCGGCTGATGTTGCTGTGGAACTCTGACTATGCATCGCTGTGGTATAGAGTAAACTTCTTACCCGGCGGGGCGGCTGCCGGTAGCACCTCTCAAGATGATAAAACGCAGTGTCCTACGGGAGCTCGACTTCATCTTGGCTATGGTGCGGGCGGAACGCTTTTTGGGGGCGTTGTTGGTGGCTCAGCAGGTTGGAATACGAGCGGTTCCGTCCCGTGGGAGTCATTGCCGTTGATTGGTGATGGTAGTTTTCGTGGCACTCAATTCGGAGCCTCCGGATCAGTTACTCCCCTAGCTGGCTTTGGCGGTTTCGCAGGATTGGGGCCCAATGTATTGTTCGGTAACGCGCAGTCGGCCTCAACAAGCGGGCTTACTTTCACCGAAAGCGTTGTGATGCAAGGTGGTGGGGGGGATGGTGGGGGCGTGGAAGTCACAGCGAACTTCGACGGACCCTATGGTGTGTCTATGGGGCCCAGAGGAGCGTATGGTGCTTACGGAGCTATCGGCCGCCAGTACAGCATAAACTATCATTTTGATCCTATAGGATGCAGAGGATGATTGAAGAAAAAATCCGCTTTGTGAATCGAATGTGGCGTCAGGTAATTGTCCCTCTCTGCATTGTCACTTTGTTGCTCGTGATGTATGTTGTTTTTGCGATGGTCAATTTCGCCGCAGGAAATACATCCTATTTGAAAGATGATCTGTTTCAGTTTTGTTTGATTTCATTGGTATTTGTTGCCCTATTCTATTGGTTTGTTGGGATTATTAAATCAATCGTCATATTTCATTTGCGGAAGTCATTGAAGTAGAAGTATCGTTGCGATGTGGACTTCCCCCGGTTTCGTGGACGGTTACAGGCTAGCGGATTCCAGTGTCTCCAGTCGGCTCCTTTCGTAGTTGATGGGTGACATGTAGCCAAGGGCGGAGTGGCGGCGGCCGGGATTATACCAGCCTTCGATGAACTCGAAGACGGCCATCCTAGCCTCAGCTTTCGTCGTGAAGGTCCGGCGGTTCAGAAGTTCGGCTTCGAGCGTCGAGAAGAAGCTCTCGCACATCGCATTGTCATAGGCATCGCCGACCGATCCCATCGAAGGACGTACACCTGCCTCCTTGCACCGCAGACCGAAGGCGACTGATGTGTATTGCGATCCCTGGTCCGAGTGATGGATAACATCCCGGGGCTTTCGCTGCGTGACCGCCATGTTGAGGGCCTGCAGAACAAGCTCGGCTTTCTGCTCGTAACCGATCGCCCAGCCTACGATCCGTCTACTGAAGGTATCAAGGACGACCGACAGGTAGATGAAGCCTGCCCAGGTCGGGACGAAGGTGATGTCGGCGACCCAGAGCACATTCGGCGCATCGGCATAGAAGTTCCGGTCCACCAGGTCAGCTGCTGGTCGATGACGTTTGTCCCGGATCGTGGTGGTGACGTATTTCCGCTTGCTAGCGCAGCGGCTTTCATCAGCCGCTCGACCCGCTTGCGACATACTCGGATACCTTCATCGAGAAGATCAGCGTGGATCCTCGGCGCGCCATAGGTCATCTTCGAGCGATTGTGGAACGCGCCGATCTTTTCCGTCAGCACCGCGTCGGCTTGCGCCCGGCGGCTCGGCTCCCGGTCCCGCCAGGCATAGAAGCCACTGCGCGATACACCAAGGACCCGGGCCATCATCTCGATCGGGTAAAGGGCCTGGTTTGCGGTCATGAACCGGAAGATCTCGACGAAGGTATCTCGCCCTGTGCAAACCAGGCCGCGGCCTTTGAGAGTATGTCGCGCTCCTGACGCAGCACCTTGTTCTCCCGGCGAAGGCGCTTCAGCTCCTCGCGTTCGGCGCTCGTCACGCCATCATCGCGTTCACCGCTGTCCTGCTGGGCTTCCTTAAACCAAAGGTGGATGGTCGCTGCACACGGCTCAAACTCCCGCGCGAGGCTCTCGACACTGCGCCCAGACCGGGCCAGCGCAATGATATGTTCCCGAAATTCCGTCGGGTACGGGCTCCTTGTTCTCGGTATGAGAAACATCCTGTTCGATGAAGAAAAAATTGTCCATCAAACCGGGGGAAGTCCAAGTCCAGTCAGCGCCTGAGGGGTTAGTCGAGCTGAATGAACTCGAACTGGCGTTCGTCGTTATAGCGTTTGCTGTAGATGCCGTATTCGGTGATGCGGCCCTGGATAACGAGACCGTTGCTGCGCCGCTGGATGCCGGTGAGCTCGATCTTTGTGTCGAGGTCCACCTGGCGGCTTGTGTGCTGGAGGATTTCCTGGGCGCGGCTTGCCTCCACCGGCCAGAAGAAGGCGCTGGCCATATTGTCGAGCTGCAGGCTGACCTGTTCCCTGCCACCGAAATTCACCTGATTGCCGGGGGAGAAGGCGGTGAGGTAGTAGCCGCCCCGGCCGCTGTCATACTGGCTGAGCTGGGAATTGAGGCGGATCTGAAGGACGCCGACGCCTTCGGTGGAGGCGTAGATGTCGGCCAGGCGCGCGGTTTCCGCTTCGAGTTTTGCCGCCTTGCTGAATTCGTCCGCATACTTCACTTCGTAGACTTCACTGGCCCAGGCCGCGAGCGGGGGCTCCCGGTCTGTGAGGCGATAGGCCAGCAGTGTCATCTGGAAGTCATCGGGATAGGCGAGCGTGGCCGTGCCAAAGGGGCTGGGGCCCGGCGCGGCAGCGGCTTTCGGGGTATCGCCCTTTGCCTTGGCATCTTCCTTGGGCGCCCAAGCGGGCTTGGCGGGCGTGACGCCGGTCTCAGAGACGGCAGCGGGGGCGCTGGCCGCGCCAGCCTCCGCGCCTTCTTCGCCGGAACCTCCGGCCGGGCCCCCACAGCCTGCGATCAGGACGGCAGCAGCCAGAGCGGCCAATGCCGGAAGACAGAATGATCGAGTGTTGATCCAGCGCATGATCAGAGATCCACCTTGGTGTTCTGGGCTTTCTCAAGCTCGTCGGTGCGGCGCTTGTTCTCGATCTCGTTGAGCTCGTTCTGGAACTGGTCGCCAAACTCGTAGAGGGCGGTCTGGTCGAACATGCCGACGCTGAGTTCTTCCACCACGTCCGGGTTTGAGCGGAAGGTGCGGATCATGGCAGTGACGGACATGCCGCAGCCACTGCTCCAGGACTGGTGTTCATCGCCCCGGCCATTCACGCCATTGGCGCACTGGTTCAGCATGGGGTGGGCTTCGCTGAGGACGTTGCCGGCAGAATCGGCGACCCAGTTGTATTCATTGACGTAGCCGAAATAGTTCGCGTCGCGGCCTTCATATTGCTGGTAAGGGCCGTATTTTTCGGTGAGGGCGGCCAGGACGGCGGCCTTGGCCGGCATTTCGCCTTCCTTCCAGTTCTGGGTGCGCCAGACGCCGTGGACTTTCTGGTTGCCCGGCACGCCGGGGGTGGCGAGGGTGATCTTCTCGGAGATGAAATCCCACTGGCGATTGCCCGCGCCGCATTTCTGCATGGCGTCATACGAGCCATAGCTGCATTCCTTGTTCTCGCCGGTCTGGGCGGTAATCCTCTGCTTTTCGAGACGCATCGTGCCGGTTTTGAGGCTGTAGGGGCTGAAGAACTCGTTGTCATAGGTGACGAGGCCATCGGGCATCTGACAGGCGATAGCGTTTTCGGCCTCGGCGAAGGTCATGCCGAGCCTGAAGCCGGCGATGTCCGGGCCGGGGAGGTCCTTGTTGAGCTTGACAGGGCATTTGGGCTTTTTGGCCTTGCCGCCATCGGCTGAAGCGGCGGCCGGGGCGCTCAGGTCGCCGCCGCCATCATACCCGTTCTCGTCAAAGCCGCCTGAGGCTTCGCTGCCACCCCCGCATGCGGCAAGGAGGAGGGCTGAGGAGATTGCCAGGGCGAGGCCGAGCTTTCCGAATTTCATGACTGTGATGCCTTTCAATCGACCGCCCGGAAGCGGCCGGTGCGGGAACCTTGAGATTCGTTTGAAATCTGAGGCGCGCGCGGGCAATAATCTTCACGGAGGCATCACGGATTTCTAACGCCGCGATAGGATCTTTGATTTCACTGGTTTTTCTGGTGGCGTGCGGCGTGGGTACGCGGGGCGGATGATGGACGATCTGAAGCGTGAAGAAGTCCCGCTCTACCGCTACCGGTTTGGCGCGGCGGAATTTGACGAGGCGAGTTTCGAGTTGCGCGTGGGCGGGCTGGTGGTGGAGCTGGAGCGGCGCCCGCTGGAAGTGCTGAGCCTGCTGCTGCGCCATGCGGGCGAGGTCGTCACCAAGGAGGAACTGCTCGACACGGTCTGGCAGGGGCGGATCACGGTCGAGAATGTGCTGGCCAATGCCATCACCAAGTTGCGCAAGGGGCTGGGCGAGACACTTTCCGGACAAATCCGGACACAGGCGCGCATCGGCTACCGGTTTACCGGTCAGGTGGAGCGGGTGGCGGCCGGGCGGCGGCTGGTCAACCGGCTGGACCTGAGAGCCGGGCAGCCGGTGCCGGGGCGTAGTCATTTCATGCTGCGCGAACAGCTATCGGGCACGCGGGGCAGCGAAGTGTGGCTGGCGCGGCATGACAAGACCGGGGAGCTGCGCGTCTACAAGTTCAGCCCGGACGGGGCGCGGCTGGCCTCGCTGAAGCGGGAGGCGACGCTGGCCCGCGTGCTGCGCGAGAGCCTGGGCGAGCGGGACGACATTGCCCGCGTGATCGACTGGAACTTCGAGACCCCGCCCTTCTTCCTGGAATGCGAATATGGCGGGGAGAACCTGCTGGCCTGGGCCGAGCAGGAGGGGCGGCTCGCGGCGATGCCGGCGGAGGAGCGGCTGGGGCTGGCGCTGCAGACGATTGATGTGGTGGCCGCCGCGCATGAGGCCGGCGTACTGCACAAGGATCTGAAGCCGGCCAACTTCCTGGTGGCGCCCCGCAAGGGCGGGGGCTGGCAGGTGCGCGTGACCGATTTCGGCGCGGGTGGGCTGGTTGAGCAGGGGCGGCTGGAAGACCTGGGCATCACGCCGATGGGCATGACAATCGGTGAGGGCGGATCGGGCAGTTCGAGCATGGGGACGCCGCTATACATCGCGCCGGAGATACTTGATGGGCAGGCGCCGTCGGCGCGGTGTGATGTCTATGCGCTGGGGGTGATGCTGTATCAGATCCTCACCGGGAACATGAGGAAGCCGCTGGCGACGGGCTGGGAGCAGGACATCGGCGACCCGCTGCTACGGGAGGATATTGCCGAGGCGACGCATGGCGATCCGCTGCGCCGGATAGCGTCGGCGGGGGAACTGGCGGCGCGGCTGCGGGCGCTGGAGGCA
Source organism: Hyphomonas polymorpha PS728 (assembly GCF_000685315.1). GTDB lineage: Bacteria > Pseudomonadota > Alphaproteobacteria > Caulobacterales > Hyphomonadaceae > Hyphomonas > Hyphomonas polymorpha. Next base: position 35,174 of record NZ_ARYM01000025.1, on the reverse strand, counting down.
CGGCGGGCGGCGCGCGCGCGGGAAGCGGCGCTGGCGGCGGAGGCGGACGCGGCGCGAGCCGAGTTGGAGCGGGTGAAGACGCGGCGGCCCTGGGTGACGGCGACCTTTGCGGCGCTGGTGGCAGGCTTTGCGGCGAGCGTGTGGCTCTACCTGCAGGCAGCCGATGCCAGGGCGGTGGCGGAGATGGAAGCGGCGCGGGCCGAAGCGACCGGCGGGTTCCTCCGTGATCTGCTGGTGAATGCCGATCCTTACCGGCCGGGTGGAGCGGGGGACGTGACCGTGCGCGCGGCGCTGGACAAGGCGGTGGGCGGGATTGGGCCCCGGTTTGCAGATGATCCGCTTACGGAGGCTTCGATTCAGCAAACGGCGGGGGAGATCTATTCGAGCCTGGCGGTGTATGACGCCGCTGCCGAGCGCAAGGGGCGGGCGGCAGACCTGCTGGCGGAATTTTACGGGGAGGGCGACCGGCGCACGCTGCTGGCACGCTACCGGCAGGCCGAAGCGCTGGCGAATGCGTCCAGGATTTCAGAAGCGGGCGCCGTGCTGGACATGGCGGACAAGACGCTGATGCTGCGCCGCGAGGGCGACGCGCAGCTGGCCTTTGCGGCGGCGCAGACGCGGGGGCGGTATTATCTGGTGCAGGCGGATATGGAGCGGTCTGCCCCGTTGCTGGAGGAGGCCGTTCGCCTGCTGCCAGAAGCAATGCCGGATGATCCGGAGACGGCCTATCGCCTGAAGATGGATCTTTCGCAGATCTACAGCCGGGTGGGGCGGCATGAGGACGCGGTGGATCTGCTGGCGGGGTTGCAAGATCCCTCTCATGCGGCGGCCGGCGTGAGTGAGGCAACGCGGGCGCGGGCGACGATGTTCCTTGGCGCGTCGCTGTTCTACGCGGGGCGGTATGACGACGCCGAGCCTGTGCTTCAGGATGCGATCCGCCGTCTGACGGATGTGTTCGGGGCGGACGCGGCGCAGGTGGTGGAGGCACAGAGCGCGCTGGCCAATCTCTATGCCACGTCCGGCAATTGGGAGCCGGCGTTGCCGCTGGTGACGGATGTGCGCGCCAAAATGTGCGCGCTGCATGGCGAAGACCATCTCACCTGTCTTATGACACGGGGCAATGAAGCGGTGTTCCAGTGGTTCCTGGGCGACGCGGAAGGGGCGGTAGCAAATCTTGGGCCGGTGGTGGACACGTTCCGGGCACAGCTGGGGCCGGACTCTCCGGCGGTGCATGTGATGGCGTATTATCTGGCCATGGCGCAGCTTGAGCTGGGGCAGGCAAGCAAGGCGATGGCGCTGGCAGAGGGGCTGGACGCAGGCAAGCTGGCAGCGGGCAGCCCGGGGGATGGCTGGGATACGCGGGTGGCGGGGCTGAGAGGCATCGCGTTGATCCGGCTGGGTAACTGCGCGGCAGGGCGAGCGATGCTGGCGCCGGCGGTGGACGCGATGAAGGTGGGCGGGATGCAACCATGGATACTGGAGGATTACGAGGCGGCGTTGGCGGCGGCGCCGTGTGGAGGCTGAGGTCGGTTATGTCCCGGCTATGGCCGGGCCGGAATCTCCACATTTTATCAAGCAAACTACGGGATTCCCCAACGACGTCGAGTGCATGGGACTGATCTGAATGGAGCCGTTAGAAAGTTGATAACGAAATCCGCAGTGCAAGGGTCAGGATTAGTGTCGCGTGTTTGCCGCAGAGTTGGTTCTCCCGACAAGCCCCGGCGCGTGGTGGTTTCCTGACAAGTCAGCATTGCCGATCCGTCGAGCGCTCTCCGCTCGGCGCATATGTGTCTGCCTGATAGCCCTTTGTCGCCCGGAATGGCACTGCGCGGTTGCTGCATATAAGTTGAGGGAGGGGGCGTCGGGGCGCGTATCCTCAGTAAACAAGGCCCTATACGACGTGAAGGACAGCCCATGAAGACGCTCCGTCAGCGACGGGTTCTCGGACCTGGTTTGCTCCTGCTTACGGCTTCGGCCTGCGCGAGTGTGCAGCCTGATGCAGGCTTCACTGACATAAGTAAGGTGGTTGAGGCGCGGACAGGGGCAGCGCCTGTATGGACACGGAGCCAGGCCAGTCAGGCAGAGGCTGACGCCGCAGCGGACCGGTTACTGGCAGAACGTGTCGGGATGGATGAAGCGGTGGCATTGGCCTTCCTTACCAGTCCCCGTCTGCAGGCGGAACTCGAAGTGCTGGGGATAGCGCGCGCCGATCTGATATCTTCTGTGCTTCCTACTGCGCCTTTTCTTGAAATTTCAAGGCCAACCAGCGGGAACATCCTGAGCCTTGACGTATCTGCGTCCCTTCTCGATCTGATCTTCTGGCCGCAACGCGCGCAGGCAGGCAAGGCCGCGATGGAGGCTGCGCAGGCGCGCGCTGCGGCCGTCCTGGCAGACGCCGCGGCAGACGTGCGCATTGCGTTCATAGAGCATACGGCTGCGGTGCAGGCACTCGACCTTTACAGGCAGGCCGAGGCGGCCGGGCAGGCGGCGCAGCTGGCGGCTGAAGCCATGTTTGAGGCAGGTAATATCGCGCGGGTGGATTATGACCGTCAGAGACAATTCGCCGCGCAGATGACAGCTGAGCGAATGCGCGCCGAGGGGCAGGTCGGACCTACGCGGGAACGGCTGATCGCCATACTGGGCCTGACGCAGGAACGCGCGGAAAAGCTGCAGCTGGTCTCACGTCTGCCAGCACCCGCAGAAGCGGCGCTGGATACCGGGCGGCTGATCGGGGCGGCGATGGATGACAGCCTTCAGGTCGCAGCCGCCGAAGCGGATATGCGACAGATGGCAGCGGGTCGCGGCCTGCGCAATATCGAAGCGCTGATGAGGGATGCGGAGTTCGGTGCGGAATTTGAGCGCGATGGCAGCTGGTCTGACGAGTCCTACAGCCTCGGCCTGGCTTTGCCGGTTGATCTGGGAGTGGCGGGCCGTCAGCGGGTGGCATCTGAGATGCGCCAGGCTTTTCAGAGGCTGCACCAGGCGCGGCTCGACAGTCTGGCAGATATCCGTTCATCAGCCCAGACCGCAGAAAGTGCGCGCGCTCTGGCCCTGTTCCACCGTGATGTTTCCCTGCCAGTTTCCGCAGAGGTTTTTGATGGCGTGGTGCGCGACTTCAACGCGATGCAGATCGGCATGTTCGAACTGTTGCAGTCCCGCCGTGACCGTGTGGATGCGGGGCGCGACTATCTTGAAGCCGTGACTGATTACTGGCGCGCACGGGCGGAACTGGAGCGTCATGTGCGCGTCAGCGACTTCGAGTCCGGCGCGGATACCGGGAACGAGGATGATCATCCGCAGTCGGAGGAGAAGCCAGTGGAACATAGCCCGCCCGATCCCAATCAACATCAGGGGCACGACCACGGATGAGCAAGATCAAACTCAGCAGGCGCGATGCCCTGACAGTCGCCGGACTCGCCGTGGCTGGCGCTGGCATGGCAGCGGGCAAGGCATCCGCGCAGACCGCAGGCAACCAGTTCCACCATGCCCGGACAGTTGAGCCGGGCAATTACCCCCCGGGCGCGCCAGGCGAGGACTACACGCCGGTGATCACACCAAATGGGGTGACGTTGCCCTATAAGGTCGCTGGCGGGGTGAAGGTGTTCCATCTGATTGCTGAAGAAGTGCAACATGAGTTCGCGCCCGGTCTTACGGCGACCTGCTGGGGGTTCAATGGACGGGTGCACGGCCCCACCATCGAGGCCGTCGAAGGCGACCGGGTGCGCATCTATGTGACAAACCGGCTGCGGGCGCCTACCTCCATACACTGGCATGGCCTGATCCTGCCTTCAGGGATGGACGGTGTTGGGGGGCTTTCCCAGCCCCTGATTCAGCCCGGGGAAACCTTCCGCTACGAGTTTCCTCTCGTGCAGCACGGCACCCACATGTATCATTCTCATCATGATGAGATGACCCAGATGGCGCTGGGGATGATGGGTATGTTCGTCATTCATCCGCGGCGTCCGAAGCGCCGCGTGGACAGGGACTTTGCCATCATGCTGTCGACCTGGAAGATTCGCCCCGGTGCGCGCAGGCCTGATCCCAACGAGATGACTGACTTTAACATTCTGACCTTCAACGCCAGGGCATTTCCGGGCACGGAGCCTATGGTGGTGCGTCAAAATCAACGGGTACGCATGCGTGTGGCCAACCTCTCGGCGATGGACCATCACCCGTTCCACCTGCATGGCCACACGTTTCAGGTCGTCGGTACCGATGGGGGGGAGATCCCTGAGACTGCCCGCTGGCCGGAAGCAACGATCCTCATACCTGTCGGCTCTGCACGGACGATCGAATTCGTAGCGGACAATCCCGGAGACTGGGCGGTTCACTGCCATATGACCCACCATGTGATGAACCAGATGGGGCATGACCTTGAGAATATGGTGGGCGTGGATCAGTCCGTTTTCTCCGGCCTCGTGGGCGACCTGGTCCCGGGCTATATGGCGATGGACGGCAATGACATGGCCGCCCATGGCAAGCACGTCGAAATGGGCCATATGCGTATCCCGGACAATGCTATCCCGATGGTGGGCGCGCAGGGCCCCTTCGATCACATTGGTATGGGCGGAATGTTCACTTTGCTGAAGGTGCGCCCCGGAATTACCAGCTACGAAGATCCGGGCTGGTATCAGGCACCCGAAGATACAACTGCGCGCCTCGCACGCGCCGATGAGATCCAAAAGGACGGTATCGATATATGATCACAATCAGGAGACACCAGATGATTAGTACACGTATTATTGCGATCAGCCTTGCGGCAGTAGCCTTTACTTCTGTTCCCGCAATCGCCCAGGGGCATGGGCATGGCAGTTCACATACGTCGCACGGCGGCATGAAGGGCGTTTCCGCCTCGGTGCCGGCTAAAGGAGAGATCGTCAAAGGCAGGGTGGAAAAACTCGTCCTCGAATTCGAACACCCCATGGTTCCCAAATCCGTGCAACTGATGACTGAGGGGATGGAGCGTATTGAGATCGACGCTCAGCTGCCGGTAAAGCCGGTGGAGCGTGTCGAGATCCCACTCAGCGAAACGCTGGAACCGGGCGGTTACCAGGTCAGCTGGCGCGCAGGCGCGGACGACCACGAAATGACCGGCTCCTTCACCTTTGCGGTTCGATGACTGGCAGGGGCGGTTCTGCGGGATCGCCCCGGCTTTCTAACGGCGCCGGTCTGTTTTCAGAGCGTCCGCCAGAACTTTCCGCGCGCGGTAGAGGCGGTTCTCGACCGCCTTGGCCGTCATCCCGAGAATTGCGGCAGTTTCCGACATTGAAAGGCCCTCCATCGCAGTCAGGATGAGGGGCGCCTTGAGCCCGTCCGGCAGCTGCAATATCGCGGCTTCCACAGCGCGCAGCTCATCACGTTCTGCTGCGATGATCTCTGGACCTGGAAGAGGGGATGCAGGATCAACGGGTTCATCCAGCCGGCTGGTGCGCGGTCCAAAAACAAGGCTGCGGATTTTCGCCCGCCGGGCCGTATCCCGGCACTTGTTCAGGGCAATTGCTCTCAGCCAGATGTCGAAGGATCTGTTCGTGTCGAAGCGGGCAAGAGCTTTCCAGGCAGAAATGAAGGTCAGCTGGACGACCTCATATGCTTCGTCGCTGTCACCGGTGTAGCGGCGCGCGAAGCGATAGAGGCTTTCCTTGTGCCGCCGCATCAGCAGGGTATAGGCACGCTCCTCTCCGGCGCGCGCCCTGCGGACGAGATCCGCATCCTGCCCGGCGGGTTCGGGACTCACAATTCCTGTTCAGTCAGATAGGCCGTGACGGTGGCGTCAAACCTCGTCTGCTGCTCTGGGGTAAGTGTCTCGCGGATTTCGAAGACATATCGGATGGTTTCCATCTGAAGCTCCCCCATGGCAAGGTGGAAATCCTCGATGGCGGCCTGGACTTCGGCGCTGAGCTGGCGATCTGTCTCAATGCTGGCGGCGAGGCGGGCGTTGGCGGCCCGCATCTCATTTTCCCGACGCTGCCGCTGAGCTGAATAACGCGCTTCGATTTCCGCCACCTGAGCACTTTGCTGGCTCGTGAGCCGCAGATCCCGGTGGATCATCTGGTGCAGAGAAGGTTCCTGAACGCGCGAGGCGAAATAGGTGGTTGTAGACCAGGCGGCAACAGTGCCTGCCAGGGTGGCCAGCAGGAAGCTAACAAGGAGATAAGTTCGGGCAGACTGAATCATGAGTGTTTCGCAAGCAGCGTCGAGGGGGCCAGCGGCGTGTTAGCGGAGAAAACGGCCATATCATGGAAGTCCTGCTGGGAAGGTGTGCTGACCACGGCGGTCGCAAAGCCCATCAGCAAGGCGAAGAAAGTCGCCGTCAGCGGTAGTGTACGCACCAGGCTAAAGGCGAAATTTTCGCGCTGTGCGTCGATGCGGTTCCATACATCCGCCTCCAGTTGAGAAAGATCAGTGCTTGCCGGTGTTTCGGAAAGGCGGGTCAGAAGGCGATCAACCTCAGTCATGCGAATATCCTGTGTTCGTTCAATTAGTACGCTGCCGGAGCGCGGCCCCCTCAAAAATTGTGCAGCGAGTAGGGCCCTGTGGTCAAACCCGACAATTTTGTAACAAAAGCGTGAGGGAAGCCTCATACCCGGACGTACACCTATTGACGCGGACATTCAGTGCTGCGTGAGCCGTGGCCGCCTGGGAGGGGTCATTCCATCTTTTGACGCATGAAAACATGCAAATTCATCCTGCCATGAGTCCGTATAAGGATTGGCGGATCCTTCAAGAAGGATAGAAACATTGCATTGCATTACTGCCAGACTGCTTGCCGCAACAATGCTTGCGGGAAGTGGAGGAACAGGTTTGGCTTTCGCTCAGGAAGCTGAGGCTGACACATCCGCGCTCTCCATGGAGGCCGTCCGGGTCACGGGGAGCCGCATCCAGAGACAAGACATTACCGGACTCGGGCCGGCAACGGTCATGGACCGTTCGCAGATCGAGATGACCGGAGTGGTGGCCATCGAGCAGCTGCTTGAGCGTCTTCCTGCGACGGCCGGATTTGCGGGTAACCAGACAAATGCCTACTGGACGTCCAATGGCTACGGGACGACGCAGGTGAACCTGCGCGGACTGGGGGTTAACCGCACGCTGGTCCTCCTGAATGGCCGCCGCGTCGTCAGCGGGGGTACGGGGGCAAACAGTTCGGTCGACCTGTCTGTTATCCCGGTGTCAGTTATTGAGCGTATCGAGGTATTGAAGGATGGTGCGTCGGCGATTTACGGCGCCGATGCCGTTGCCGGTGTGGTCAACATCATCACGCGGGAATTCGAAGGCTTCAACACCAGCGCACGATACGGAATTACTGGAGAGGGGGATGGCGCCGAATACAACGCCGACGCCATCTGGGGTATCGTCTCAGATCGCGGCAGCCTGAACGCCTCGATCAGCTACCAGAAGACTGAAGCTGTCAACATGGCCGACCGTGCAGCCTGCTCCCTGCGGGAAGCCAGTGGCAGCCTGGAATGCTATGGCAGCTCGGCAACGATCGGAGGGCGCGCGCTTCTGGCGGACGGCTCCCGGGTCAACTTCAATCAGGTTCCCGGCGGTGACGGCGATTTCTATGAGCCTTATTCAGCAGGCGCGCACAACTTCGCCTCCTTTCCGTATCTGAACGCCGTCAACCCGATCGAGCGTGTCTCTTTCACCTCGTTCGGCCGGCTGAACCTCACCGACGAGATCGGGCTGTTCACCGAATTCCTTTACACCAACCGCCAGTCTGAACAGCTCGCGAGCCCCGGCAGCCTGACCAACATTGCCATCGCAGCAGACCATCCGACGAACCCGACGGGGCAGAATCTTATTCTGGAAAGCCGCCGCCTGCTGGAGCAGGGCCCGCGGTACTTCTTTCAGGATGTCAATACGTGGCGCTTCGTTGCCGGTCTTGATGGCACTCTGCCGAATGGCTGGGCCTGGGAGGTTGCTGCCAATTACGGCCGAAATACGGGCGTGGACGGATCAACGAACATTGCCAACAGGCAGCGTGTCGCCGAAACACTTGACACTTCGCGCTGCAGCAACACGCCCGGCGCAGCGATCCCCTGCGGCGACTATCTCGGCTATGGCGATCTCACGCCCGAAGTGCTCGACTACATCTTCTTCACGATGCGCGGCACGGGCGGCAACGAGCAGACCAGCCTGACGGCAGATATCACGGGCGACCTGTTCGAGCTTCCCGCCGGCGCGCTGGCCTTTGCGCTGGGCGGCGTTTACCGCAAAGAAAAGGGCTGGCGTGATCCCGACCCGCTGACGGTACTTGGCATTGCCAACACCAACCAGCAGGAACCGATTTCCGGCGAGATCGCCGCCAGCGAGGTCTATCTTGAAGTCTCCGCCCCGCTACTCGCCGATCTGCCCCTGGTCGAGAAGCTCACCCTGGACGCCGCCATTCGCTATTCGGATTACGATGTCTTCGGCGGCGACACCAACTACAAGCTGGGACTGGATTGGCAGGTCACTCCCGCTGTTCGCGCGCGGGCAACCTTCGGCACGGCGTTCCGCGTGCCCAGCGTTCCCCAGCTTTTCGGAGGGGTTGGCGAGGGCAATCTGACGACCACTGATCCGTGCAGCGGTTATTCATCTCTGCCGGGAGGTTCGGTCATTGCGGTAAACTGTGCAGCCTCGGGCGTTCCGGCAGGTTATGTACAGCTCGGAAATACGATCCTTACGCAGACGGGAGCCAATCCGAACCTGAAGCCGGAAAGCGCCGAGTCTCACACCATAGGCGTGGTCTGGCAGCCCGCGTTCGCGAATGGCCTTACATTGACGGCGGACTATTTCAACATAGAAATCGAGGATGCGATCCGCTCTATCCCCGGCTCGACCAAACTTTCGGTCTGCTACAATTCCCAAAACCTGAGCCATCCGTTCTGCAATGCAAGTCATTTCACGCGCAATCCGGTAACCGGCGAGGTCAACTACCTCTCCGCCCAGCCGGTTAACACCGGCAGCGAAACGGTCTCGGGAGTCGATCTGGCCGCAATATACGGTTTCGATCTTCGCGGCCTCGATGCCAGTCTTAACGCCAACATCACCTACCTCGACACGTATGAAGTTACGCCTTTCCCGGGCGCTGCCCCGCTCGTGTTCGACGGATATATTGGTGGGGGCAATGGTGGCTTCCCGGAGTGGCGCGGTTCCGGCAGCTTCAGCCTGTCAGGAGACAAATGGTCGACAGCCTACACGATGCAGTGGATCGGCGAAGCGACCGACTTCAATGCCGCGCCCGGCGCAATTGGCCATAGCACGCCAAACGTGTTCTACCACAACGTCCAGGGTACTTACCGTCTGACCGAGAAAGCCTCGCTATCGCTCGGTGTGGACAACCTGTTCGACGAAAGCGCTCCGTTCATCGCGAGCTGGACGGACGCCAATACCGATACCATGACGTACGATCTGATGGGGCGCCGCTTCTACATGCGTCTCAACTATCGCTGGTTCTGAGGGATCGCCGGGCGGGAAAACCCGCCCGGCCGCCACTTGGGAGGTGGGAATGAAGCCGGTAACCCTGTTCCGTAAAATGCATAGATGGGCGACACTGATCATTGGTGTGCAGGCAGTTTTGTGGACACTGGGCGGGGTCTACATGACTGTGATCCCGCTTCCCATCATTCATGGCAAGCATATGATGTCAGATGTTCAGCCAGCGGAAATTGACTGGGCACGGGTCGACATCGATCCTGGGCTGGTTCTGCTCGCAAATCCTGATGCCCATCATGTCCGCCTCACGATGTTTGATGGCGAACCTGTCTATCAGGTGATGGGTGAACGCCATTCGCTCATCAGTGCTGAAACGGGGAAGGTGGTTTCGCCCGTTTCCGAGGAGTCCGTTCGCCGGGTCGCGCGAACAGATTTCGCCGGAGACGCAGAAATCATCGCTGTCTCGCTGATTGAGGACGACGTACCTCTGGAAATTCAGAACGCGACCCCGCCGCTTTGGCGCGTAGATTTCGCAGGCTGGAACCAGCCGAGCTTCTTCTATTCCGCTGAGACCGGCCAGTTCGTGTCTCGGCGCCACAATCTCTGGCGCGGCTTCGACATCGCCTGGATGTTCCACATAATGGACTACAAAGACCGCACGGATATGGACAACTGGCTGCTGAGGATAATGACCGCCATCGGCCTCTTCAGTGCCCTGGCAGGCATCGGCCTGTTGATTTACCGGTTAGGAGGCCGCAAGCGGCCGGAGGCAGCCCGATGATCTTCCTCCGGTGGCTCCACAAATGGCTGGGTCTCATTGTCGGGGTTCAGATGACGCTATGGATGCTCAGCGGTTTCGCCATGGCGGCCATGAGCATGCATCAGGTCAAAGGCAGCGACCGTCGCAGCGAAGCCGCGCGCCCGGCGCTCGATCGCAAGGTGCAGCCCCTGGCTGCCATCCGGACCTCTGTGGAAGGAGCGCAGTCGGTTGAGCTGCGCGATGGTCCTGACGGGCCCGTCTATCATATCGTGACACCCGCAGGCATTACCCTGCTCGATGCATATACCGGCGCTCCTTATGAAATTACGGCAGAGCGGGCGCGGGCGTCCGCTGCCACAGACTATTTCGGTCCCGGCAAGCCGGTTTCGGCAGAGCCGCTTACCGCCCCCTTCACAGAACTGCGCAAGCATGCCGGGCCAGTGTGGCGTGTGAACTTTGATGATGACCGCAATACCACGCTTTACATTGACGCCGTCACCGGCATCGTGCTGGAGCGCCGCAACGATATCTGGCGCGTGTTCGATGTATTCTGGATGCTCCACACGATGGACTATGTGGGCCGGGACAACTTCAACAATCCTCTGGTGATTGTTGCCGGACTTGCAGCGCTCTGGCTTTCCGTGAGTGGCTTCATACTACTCTTTTCGAGCTTCCGCAGGGGTGATTTCGACGTCTGGTCTGCTCTCCGGCGGCTTCGAGGGGATACGGTCGTCGGCGCCGTTGGGGCGCCGGGCAGGGAGGTGAGTAATCTCGCTTTCGCCCCGGGACTTTCGTACTTCGATGCCTTCGCCAGAAATGGTTTGGACCTGCCATCGAGTTGTGGCGGCGCGGGAAGCTGCGGACAATGCGTCATCCGGCTTGGCTCAGAGTTCAGGGCAGGGAAGGATGAGTTGAAACATATATCCGCAGTTGACCTGGAACAGGGGTGGCGGCTGGCATGCCGGCACCGTGTCCGGCCGGACGCACAAGTCGAAGTACCTGCCGGGGTAATCGACAATGAAGTAATCAGTGGGCAGATCAGTGGCGTGCGGTTTCTGGCGCCCTTCATCAAGGAGATCCGCATCCGGCTTGATCAGCCGCTGCGCCGGCCGTTCGTTGCCGGCCAGTATGTCCAGCTGCTTGTGCCGCCCGGAGATATCCGGGTGGATCGAACCGGCTTGCCAGACGCATGGCACTGCAGCTGGTCGAAACTGCCGGAAGAAATCACTACCTCCGGGGCACAGGAGATACGCAGAATTTATTCCATTGCGATCGCCCCGCATGAACATAGCCGGGATCTGGTGCTAAACGTTCGCCTTGTGCCCCCTTGCCGCGTACAGACTCCTTGGGGGCGCGGATCGAGCTATGTCTTCTCCTTGCTTGTCGGAGATGCCGTAAGATTGTGCGGGCCGTTCGGGCGGTTTGCCCCCTCCGCAGACGCCAGCTCGCTTGTTCTGATCGGAGGCGGTTCAGGAATGGCGCCGCTGCGCTCCATCATCCGGCATGAATATTCCGCACACGGACAGAAACGTCCGGTGCGCTTCTTTTACGGTGCGCGGGAAGAGAAGGGTATTCTCTATCGGGAAGAGTTCGACCAGCTCCGGGAGACTGCGGCCGGGTTTGACTGGGTTGTCGCCGTATCCGACGGGCCCGATGATGCGGACGTCTGGAAGGGGCCGCGCGGTTTTATTCACGAAGTTGCCAGAGAGGAGCTTTCGAACGTCGTGGGAAGCCTGGGGGACACAGAATTCCTGATCTGTGGTCCTCCCGCCCTGATTGAGGCTTCCAGAGAGATGCTGTTAGCGCTGGGGGTCCCACGGAACAGGATCCGATGCGAAGATTTTGGTGTTTAGCGGGCATCCACCGTCTGCCATGTCCCGGGTTGGCAGCGTTCAAATCCGGACGGGAGGCGTTGGTGCCAGAAACACCGGGAGGCGCGACGGGTTGCTGTGAGTTGCCCCGCTCAACAAACGCCACCGCTCGGCGACGAAGATCCTTCGAATATGCCTCAGCCATGAGCCACCTCCTGAAAGGAGTGAATCACAATCCGCTCAAACTGGGAATCTTTGATTCTGCGTGACCGCGCGACGCTCTAAAGGGAAAAGGGTGAGCAGCCCCAGCTTTCGGAACTCAGCGTTAGTATTCGCCCAGTGACCTGCCACTGAGATTTTCCTCCAGATTGAGTTAGAGTCCGGCCCTCAGGAAGGACGGACAGATGAAGCGATCCCGTTTCAGTGAAGAGCAGATCATTGCGGTGTTGAAGGAGATGGAAGCCGGCGCGAAGGCGGCGGATCTTTCCCGCAAGCACGGTGTCTCGGAGGCGACCCTCTACAACTGGAAGTCTCGCTATGGCGGCATGGATGTTTCCGAGGCCCGGCGCCTTAAGGCACTGGAAGACGAGAACGCGAAGCTGAAGAAGCTGCTTGCAGAGTCGATGCTGGATGTCGCGGCGCTCCGCGAGCTCTTGTCAAAAAAGTGGTAGGGCCCGCTGCCGAGCGCGCCGCAGTCGCGCATCTGCAGACCGTCATGGATTTATCAGAGCGGCGGGCCTGCCAGATTGTCGGAGCAGACCGGACGATGGTTCGGTATCGCTCACGCCGTCCGCCTGAGACGGAGCTGCGCACACGGCTGCGCGATCTTGCCAATGAGCGGCGTCGGTTCGGCTATCGCCGCCTGTTCATCCTGCTGCGCAACGAAGGGGAGGCTTCAGGTGTGAACCGCATCTACAGGCTCTATCGCGAAGAAGGCCTGTCCGTGCGCAAGCGCAAAGCCAGGCGGCGCGCCACCGGCACGCGGGCGCCCATTCTCGATGAGGCCCGGCCCAATGCGCGGTGGTCCATCGACTTCGTGCATGATCAGTTCGCTTGCGGACGAAGGTTCAGGATCCTCAACCTCGTCGATGACGTGACCCGCGAATGCCTTGCCGCAATCCCTGACACATCGATTTCAGGACGACGCGTAGCACGCGAGCTTAGCACCGTGATCGCGCGGCGAGGACGCCCCGGCATGATCGTCTCGGACCATGGCACCGAGTTCACTTCGAACACGATGCTGGCCTGGGCCGAAGATCACGGCATCGCCTGGCACTTCATCGCACCCGGCAAGCCGATGCAGAACGGATTCTGCGAGTCGTTCAACGGCCGGATGCGGGATGAGCTTCTCAACGAGACTCTGTTCCATGGCCTCAAACACGCCCGCGAACGCATCGCGGAATGGGTCGAGGATTACAACCATCGGCGCCCGCATTCGGCGCTCGGATACAGCACACCGGCCAGTTATGCGGCCCGGTTCCCCGCAACGAACGATCGGCTGCGCGATATGGAAAAGCTCCGCCAATCGTTCGTTGCTAACCCCGCGCCGGAAGGCGTACAAACCGCCGAGGCTCTAATCCCGTCCGGATGAAAGTTCAGTGGCAGGTCACCAGATGGTGGCTGACCAACCTTAATCTAGGGATCCACATTCAAACTCACGGTCGCGCGAATTGAGAAGTGCTGCACATTTTGCTGCACAAGCTGCTACACATCGATTCAAAATAATTAAATCAAAACAATGATGTGTGGCGTTGCTGCGTTGGCGGAGAAGCCCTTCCTCTCCGCCAGGTTTTTCTTGTAACACCTTGAAATTATTAAATATTTTCTTGATAATTCGATGCTTGCTTCTTGCGCTGATGTCATTTTGCTGCACACCCACTGCATCTGAGGCCGAGCGGTGTGTGGCGGAGTATTGGCGCCCGCCGAGGGTGCGGGACCAATGGGGAGTGGTATTGGCCTGGAGCCGATGACACCCTGTCCGCCATTTTTTGCGCGACTGAGTGAAAGTGGCCCGGGCACTTTCATCATCGCCTTTGGTGCCAAATTCTGCGCCGACGTCCAGAATGAGATGGTCAGGTTTGCACAGCTTGCGACGCTGTATTCCGGAGCCCAGCTTCCAGAAATGGCTCGTGGAAAGGACGGTAGGATGTGCCGGATTCGGCGGGACCTCTTCGGTTACGGCCTTGACCGGGAACGCTATGGGAAGGGCGCAACGCTGGACCAGGTTCAGAAGCTCATGATGGGGATCGCGCTCTGAGGAGCCGGTTAAATGGCTGCTTGGCGCCCCGTACCCGCAGGCTTACAAACTGTCGATGCCCTCATCCTGTTCGCCTGATAGTGCAGTGGCAAGTCAGCCTCAATGACCTTTTCTCGTTATGAGAGTGTTGGGATTTTTTATTCAGTATACTGTCAAAATTATCCAGCGCTACTCTTTTGCAATAGGCAGTTTCTTGAGGTGAGCATCAATCGCCTCGGTGACAGCTTTGGGCTGGGGCAGATTGTTCTTCTCGGCGGCCCAGCTTTGCTGAAACCGCTCAACCGTTTCTTTGGCCACTTCGAGGACCGCCTTCTCAGGAAGCCTGGCTTTCGCCGCAAGATGAGACAGTTCATCGAGGGTAAACTCGTCAAACCGTTTTGTGCGGCTGAATTTCAGCGCCGCATAGTCATCCTGTATGTAGGGGATTGTCGAAACAAAATCATATGCAGGCGCAAGCCTCGCGCTACGCTGATCCGGGTAAATCAGTGACCAGTTCTTCAGATGCATGTCGGCATTGCCGATCAGCGTGTTGAAGGTCAGCCGCCGGATAAATTCGGCGATATCTGCTTCGCCGGTTTCTGCCGCCAGAACCTCTGCAATGTTTCGGTGGCTGGCTTTCTTGTATTTGCTGTGGGGATAGACGCCAAAGACCTGCGCAAAATCTTCAATATGGATCGGCGAACCCGGCGCTCTGTCAAAGCGCTCAATGATAAATGCTTTTCCGCCGATCTTCCCGATACCTTCCGGGAGATTGCGTATCGCGTCCACGTCAATGAGCTGGATTTGCGGGACGTTGATGCCGACACGCCGTGCCAGATCCATCATGGCGAATTCGTTTTCAGGCACACCTTCAAATTCGCGGGAAGGGAGCTTAACAATCCATGAGCCCCCCACGCCCGATGCCGGGATTGTCAGGCCGCCGCGCGTCTCGTTGATTGCGGAGAACTTGAGCTGGACGCCCGCGAGCGAGAACCGCAGCGCATTCGTCTTTGCTGCCTTCCTTGCCTCCTCGCTGTTTCTCTCAGATGCTTCATCGGGCCAGGCATCATCTTCTGCAGGCTCGATAGTGATGGCGCCGGGCAAATCCCGCCCGAGCACCCAGAGCAGGAAAAACTCGCGTTCCTCACTGAGGTCTGCGCGCTCTGCCAGATAGCGGCGCATATGCCCTTCGGGCAGCAGATTGGAAAAGAATGGTGGCGCCTTGGTCTGGGTCGGCCGCAAGGAGGTGATGAGATTGCCCTGGCTGTCCTTGAAGCTCAGGCTGAGCGTCGGCCGTCTGGGATCGTTTATGTATTCCTTGTTGAAAGCGAAGATGATGCGGTCTCCGGAGAGCAGCGTCAGAGTGCCGACGGGGTTGCCGTAGAGCAGAACGTTGAGAACGGTGACGTTACTCATCTTCGTCCTCCTCGTCGTCATCAAGGCTATAGGCAGGGCGAACATCGGTCTTCATGCTGCCACTCCGATCCGCGAACGTCTCCACATCGCGCACCAGCGCCTCAACCGCCGGAAGCGCTTTGCGGGGGATCAGCTCCAATTCAAGATCAAGCGCGCGGGACAGCGCGATCAGGCTGGAGAGCCGGAGGTCGCTTGCGCCATTCTCGATTTTGGAAATCTGGGCCTGTAACAAGCCCGTCTTCGCGGCCAGCGCGCGCTGGCTCAGGCCCTTGCGCGTGCGCGCAGCCTTGAGTTTGGTGCCGATGTCTTCCAATTGGTAGGGCATGATAGCTTTTTCTATATCAAAGTCATTAATTGATATATTTTAGAATATCAATTATGATCTTAAAAAGCAAGCGGTGATATAAAATTTTATATCGTTCTAAGCTTTTGATATGTTCAGATATATCAAACTACGATCTCCAGATCATGAATCGAAAATATGATCTATCGATCATAAAACGATCCTTTGGGATCGTTTGAGTAGTGAAAATGAGGGCGGGTTTGGTCGCATAAATGGCCGGTTCACGGCACCTCAAAGCGCCTTAAAGATCAGGTCATTGCTGCCTGTCGCAGCAGATGTCTGGCCGGAAGTTTGACGATCACATTGAGGGGCCAGCTGGGATGCAGCGTGATCGCGGGGGGGGGCACCGAGGCTGCGGCCGACGGACCTGCATCCCAGCAAGCTGGTGATCCCACGTTCCGCCAACGAAATCCCGGAAGGTCAAGAATGTCCCATGCCAGGCTTTAATGGGGGATGCGGCTCACGACGATTTCCTGCCGGCTGCGCTCCAGCGTGTAGATCACCCAGGGCTCTTCGGGATCCCAGGCGAAGCCCTGGCCCTCTGCAGGAATGGCAATGGTTTCTTCCCAGACCAGTTCCGAGCCCGCCACCGGCAGGCTCAGCGCATAGAGGCGCGGCTCATCATGGCCGGTGACATAGAGCCGCCCATCCGGACCCCAGGCACCGCCAGAGGCGCTATAACCGTGGAACGCATCGATGAGTGCTGGCGGAAATGCGAAACTTTCGAGTGTGCGGAATTCATCATCGGCTTTGACGAGCTGTGACCATTCCGGCCCGCGATCAGGCGGCGAACCGCGGCCCGCATAATGCACGAAGCCCAGCCACCAATAGCCGTCATGCCGGTCTGCCCAGACGAATGAGCCGACTGACTGGCCGAAGCTGACCGATCCCAGATGTCCCAGCGTTTCCGGATCGAACCATTCCAGTGAACTTTGCTGGGGCAGGGCAGGATAATTGGAGTGCGCACTATAGAGCCGGCCGTCCAGAACAATCCCGCTATTGAGGTGAATGAAGGGGCCGCCCTCAGCGCCCTCCCAGCCTAGGATGGGCGCGCCGGTCTCCTTGTCATAGCGGCCGATGGCATGGTTGTTGATCGCAAAGATCGACCCGGCATCTGCCGCCACCGCCTGACGGGCCTCCGCGGCCGGAAAACGGCGCAGCTCAAACGCTTGGCGTGTAACAGCGGCAGGATCAGCCGGTTCAGCGGAGGCAAGCGGCGCGGAAAGTATCAGGCAAAGGGTTGTCACCCCCATCAGTGGCCGGATCATGGTTCGGAACGCTCCTGCGGCTTGCTTTCAATCTGGCGATAGGCGGAAACCTGTTCAGGCGTAATCCGGCCATAGGGATAGTCCGGCGCGTGCGCTTCGATCTCGAAGCGCTCGGTCCACTCACGTCCCCATGCATCAATCGCCCTGACTTCGAAGGCGTGCCTGCCCGGCGGCAGAGTGGTTGGCAGGCGGGCATACCAGAGGTGGTGAGACAGCGCGGCGGGTGGTGGGCGGCTGCCGGGAAGCCGCTCGGGGCTCAGATCGCGCAGCAGGGTCTGGCTTTTGTAAAACGGGTCCACACTTACCACCGGGCTTAGTGAGCGCCAGTCCCCATCCGGAAGATAGCGGACCTGGACAGTTGTGTCCGCGTCGCCATTGAAGACATTCACATAGAGCGGCACATCCCGCTCATGTGTGGTCATGTGGCGAGGTGCATGCAGGCGCATCTGGAAGTCTGCCGGCGCGCCAGCCACCTGATAGTCCATGCGGTAATCCGCATTGGTCAGGATCAGGATTCCGTAGCCCGGCGGTGTCCCGTCCCGCATAAGGCTTTCGGGCAATCCATCCGCATCCGGCGCGCCGGTCCACCAGGCGCCGGAGGCGGTGCCCACGACCCATTGATGCAAGGGCGCTTTGCCCTGCCAGATGTGCGGATCGCTAACACGGAAATGGCGCTGCATATGCGTATGCCCTGAGAGGATGAGGACCTGCCGGAACGGCTTCAGTGTTTCGAACAGTGCGGCGCGCTCCTGCTCGGCTTCCGGTTCAATGTCTCCGTTTTCGGGAAAGAAGGGAATATGGGCGGCAACGATGACGCGTTGATCCTGCGGAACATGTGCGAGCACATTGCGTGCAAAAGCCAGCGTATCCTCACTGAGCCCGCCTCGATACGCCTGGCCGGACCCATCCTCCAGGGGTGTACGGATATTGTTCAGGACAAGAAAGAAGGTCTGACTTGCCCCATGAAAGAAGCCGTAATTGGTTGGGCCAAAATACCGCTGATAGGTTTCCGTGGAATAGGCTTCTGCGGTGTCGAAGTTCAGGTCGTGATTGCCCGCGACATGGAACATTGCGCCGGGCATGCCGGCATTCGCCTCAAGATAAGGCTCGAACAGGCCGAGATCGTTGCGCACGACATCGCCCAGCACCAGGCCGAACTCGAAATCGCGGCGCCCTGCCAGCGGTTCCACGAAGCGCTGGCGATAATAGTCGATATGCACGCTATGGTGCGGCTGCGGGTCCGCGATCAGCAGGATGCGGGCCTCCTCGGCCTCGGCCTGACGGCGAAGCGGGAAGTCGATGCTTTGCGGCAAAGGCCCGGTTGCGTCGATGCCCGGATATTTCAGGTCGGGCGATCCATGTTGCCGGTGCAGATAATAGAATTGCGGGACCTGCTGACCGGAAACAGGTGAAGCCCAGCCGCCCGGCGCAATGACGAAGATCGTCTCGTCCTGACTGGCAGGGAGCGTCCAGCCCCCTTGCGCGTCGGTAACGGTAACCTGCACGCCATTCGAGACCATGACGCCGGCGATCCCTGGCTCACCGGCATCGCGCTGCCGGTTGCCGTCGAGATCCTCGAATACGATGCCGGTCGCCAGGGTTGGGGCGGAGGCCTGAGCCGCACTGACGCAGCCAGAAAGACATGCGGCTATGCAGAGCCATGCGCCGAAGCGCATGGCCCGCACCGGGGCAGATATGTGCGGCATTACAGGCGCCATTTCACACCTGCCCAGCCCGTCCAGGAATAGATTTCCTCCGCCGTGAGCCGATCACGCTGCCCGCTGAAGGCGGATTCAGAGGCATTGTTGAGATTGCGCGCATTGACGAAGAAATTCAGCCTACTGTTCATCTGATAGCTGATCCGCGCGTCCAGCGGCGCGCGCCGGGCGCGGTAGCGATCAAGGTCATCATTCCGGCCAATACTTGTGAGGAAGTCGCCGGTATAGCTGACCGCGATGCGGGCAGAGAGCGGTCCCTTCTCATACATCGCCGCGACGTTGCCTATATGGTTCGGCTGGCGGATATAGTTCAGCGTTTCGCCCGGGCGGGAGAAAACCTCGAGCGAGGAGTCCGCATAGGTGTAGTTCACGCTCGCCCCCAGCCCGTCGAACGGGGCGGGCAGGAAGTCGAAGAAGCGCTGATAGTTGAGCTCCAGGCCGGTGATGCTGCCGGCATCGGCGTTCTCTGGCCGTGAGAAGTTGAGCTGCTCAAAGAAAAAACCCTCAAAATCGACATTCAGGTCCTCGAAGCTCCGCTGGAAAACAGCGTTTTCGATCTTCTTGTGGAAGAGCGCAGCAGACATGATGCCACCGCTGGCCGGGTAATATTCGAGGCTGAGGTCGTAATTGGTCGACCGGTAGGGCTTCAGGTTGGGATTGCCTTCTGAAACGCTGCCGACGAGGCCGCCACTTTCCTCATTCTGGAACACGTTGAATGAGCGTACCGGGCGCAGGTCCATGAAGGGCTGGCGACCGATCGTGTTGGTCCAGCTTGCCCGCAGGAGCAAATCTTCCGCGGGCTCCCAGCGCAGGTGGAGGCTCGGAAAAAAGTCCGTATAGCTCTCGCCGCCGCTGATGGTGCGGATATCGCCTGTGAACGACCCAGCCTCGAAGAATGTTTCATTGGCGCTGTACTTGCCTTGCGTGTGCTCAATCCGCACGCCGCCCAGGACGTTCAGCTTCCCCATATTGATGCTCAGCAAACCGTAGGCGGATGTAATCTCCTCCCGGCCGTCATAGTCACCGCCGGTCGAAGCCAGGATGGAGTTCTCATCATTGTAGACGAAGTACTCAGGCCGGTCGTTCAGGAACCGCTCCAGATTCTGGATGTTCAGCCTGGGGCCATAGATGTAGCGCCCGTCGAAATAGCTATCGATATCCGGCCCGGCAAAATCGAAGTCGCCGAGCGTAAAGGCTTGGGCCGGCAGATAGTTTTCGTTCTCCCGGTCCTGAAGCTTGTCCCGGCGCAGATAGCTGGCGCCGGTTTTCCAATAGGAAGGATGCCCCGCCAGTTCGATATCCTGGCGGAAATTCAGGCGCCCAGAGAAAATCTCCTCGCGCTCAGTGTCAGTGCGGCGGCGAACGCGCCGGAAGGGGTAGTTGTCCGGGTCGAGATAGGCTTCGATATTGTTCGGTGTGACAACGATCAGGCGACCGGACGTATCGTAGGTGTTGGGAAAGCGGTTTCCAGTCGTCCGGAACTCCCAGTCGACGCGCCGCGGTGTTGCTTTCTCTGCAGAGGAATAGCCCGCTGACCAGTCCAGTGTAGACCGGTCGTCCAGCTTGTGCTCGCCCGTCAGAGAGGCTGCATAGATGGTGTCTTCCTGCAGGTACCAGCGAAACTCACGCGTGATCTGGCCGCCGGCAAAACGTCCGCCATCCTCGGTCTGCTCGCTCAGCGTGTTGCGAGCAAAGTTATAGGCCGTCTTCTGGCGTTCTTCATCATCGCGATGGCTGTTGAAGTTTGCATTCAGCCGGATTGAATGGTTGTCATTCGGCCGGTGCTCAAGGGCCATGGTCACGCCCCAACGGCGGCGATCAACGTTGTAGTCGAACAGATCCCGTGTCGAAGGCAGGAAAGCGCCATTGACGTTCTGCCATCCATCCGTGCTCATGCGATGTGAACCAATGGTGCGTTGGGAGAAGCTGCCGGACATCAGCAGGCCCCAGCGTTCATCACTCCCCAGCTTGGTGCCGAGGGTGGCGCTGCCGCTCCACAGCGTGTTGCCGCTCGCGTCGTTGTAGCCGACCTGAGCGTTGCCGCTGTGAAAGGTTCCCTTCCGCAGGAACGGGCTGGCCGTTGTGATATTGATCCCGCCGCCAATGGCATTGTGATCCATGTCCGGGGTCACGGCCTTGACGACTTCAATCGTGCCGATGAGATCGGACGGGATGCTGTCCATGCGCACAGCGCGGCCCGAATTGCCTCCCGATCCGCCACCTTCCGGAGCGCCGATCGGTTGGCCATTGAACGTAATATTCATCAGTTCAGGATCAATCCCGCGGATACCGGCATACCGGCCCTCACCCTGGTCATCCAGCGAAAACAGGCCGGGCATGCGGCGCAGGGCTTCAGCGGGAGTATCATCCGGCAGCGCGGCGATGCCATCACTGGTGACAACTTCGCTCAGATATTCAGCATTGCGCTTGAGATCGAGCGACCGCTCCAGGATCAACCGCTCACCGATGACAACAACGGTATCCATCGTCGCCTGATCCGGTTCGGGCACGGTGCTGCGGCGGGGTGGCGCAGGTTGCGGCGGTTGGGTGCGCACAGGCGTGCTCGCCGGCGCGGGTGCCGCGCGAAGCGTGAAGCTTCCCTGCTCATGGTCGGCGATGATCACGCCGCTACCTTCAAGAATCCGCCGCAGCGCGTCTGCAGGTGGCAGAATACCATCAACGGCGTTCGCTGAGCGTCCGCGCACAAGGTCCGGCGAGTAAAGTACCTGGGCGCCTGATACCCGCGCAAACTCTATAAGGGCTTCATCGAGCGGCTGAGCGGCAATTGCGAAAGCCGTCTGCCTTGCCTGCTCGGCCTGCGCAGCAGGCGCGGTCATCCCGGCGCTCAGCAGTGCGATGACGCAGGCCGATGCCATACAGTTTGCGCGGCGACGAAATGATTTGCGAGTTGTGAAATTGTCTGGTCGAGCAGTCACGTTGGTACCCCGATTTGCAGCCCCGCCCCAATCGCGGCAGCTTCACACGGGCTCAACGCAGCCATTCCCACACCCCTCAGAAATTCATTAAAAGTTCACGCGATCAGCGTGTCTCCGAAGCGTCATGCAGCAGATAGGAGCCATCCTCCGCGCGCTCCACTTCGATATCGAACGTGCGCTGCAGGGCGGACGCAAATGCCCCGACCTGCTCATAGTGAAAGACGCCCGATACCCGCAGATCACCAATGGAGGTGTCGGCAACCCGGACATTCACGGGCGCATAGCGGCTGAACTCGGCAGCAACATCTCGCAGAGGCTGATTGCGGAAAACCAGTTGTCCTGAACGCCAAGCCGTTTCCTCGTCAGCATCCACCTGCTCCACGAGGGCAGAGGACATGGCGCCGCTGAGGCGCTGCCCGGGCTGGAGACGATAAACCGGCCCGGTTCCGTCTGCGGATAGGCCGGACACTTCCACTAGGCCGTCGACCAAAAGGACCTCCGGGGCCGCCTCGTCCAGCGCAACCTGAAACCGTGTGCCCAGCGCAGTGACGACCCGGTCCTCAGCTTCAACCCTGAAAGGCCGGTTCAAGTCCCGCGCCACAGAAAAGAAAGCGCGTCCTGATACCAGCCGGATATCGCGTGTCTGTTCTCTGTACAGAACTTCCACTTGGCTGGCCGGCGCCAGTGTGATCTCGGATCGGTCGGGGAGGGCGACGGTCAGGCGTTCTCCTGTCTGGGTTTCGTGTCGCACCAGGATATAGTCATCAACAATGGCGACAGGCTCTGGCAACTGCAGAAGTATCACCGCAACCGAAATGGCGAGGCAGGCTGCGAGCGCCGTTGTGGCGGCAGCGAGGCGCCCAACGGACCAAAATGTGGGACGTTGCGGCGCCTCCTCGTCCAGCGCTGCGCGCCGATGGGCCGCGAGGCGCGGATCATCCGCAAGTTGGGCCATCTCGGCCCAGAGCATTTCCTGCTCCAGATAGGCCTCAGCATTGGCGCGGTTCTGCCCCAGCCAGTCGCGCAGCGCAGCAGCAGTGCCGGCATTGGCAGCATCGCTGTTCATCCTGGCGAACCAGTCGGCAGCCTCTGCCCGGGCTTTCTCGTCAGGCGAACCCATTTTCATCTCCACGCCTGCAGATCTCGCAGCGCCTTGCTGATCTGCTTCTCGACGGCGCTTACAGAAATGCCCAGCCGCTGGCTGATCTGCGCATAAGACATGTTTTCGAAGCGGCTGAGGATCAGCACGGTTCGCGTCCTGCGCGGCAGGTGTTCGATTGCACGAAGGAGGGCATCAAGCTTCTGGCGGGAGTTGAGTGCCTGTTCCGCATCCGGGGCGTCGGAGACGAGCTGAAGTTGTTCGATATCAACATGCAGGACAGGGCCACGCGACACATCGCGCCGCGCCCGGTCGCGCACAAGATTGACTGCAGATCGAAAAACGTACCCATCAACATTGTCTAACGTGAAGAGTTCAGGATGCCTCAGCAACCGGAGAAATAATTCTTGCGCCAGTTCCTCGGCCGCCGCCTCGTCATGGGTGCGCCGGGCGAAGAATTTCACGATGGCGGGACGCAGGCGCACGAAGAGCGCCGCGAAATCTTCGCTCGCTCTCTTCGCGACTTCTCTGTCGGAACGGGGTGAAACGCCGAGATCCTGCATCCGGGCCTATCTGCACATACTTGATGACACTCTCGCGACGATCCTTAAGCCGATGTGCAGTTTAGCTCCCCCCTCCCGCGAAGGAACTGGGATGTCGTGCCGGATGCCAATCTTCGTCAGTCCTCTGTCGGAGAAATAGAGGTTCTTTGGCGACGTGAGAGATCGGCCTGCTCCAAACAAGGCGATACAGGTCGGGCCGGCTAATCGGTTTCACCTAAAATACACCCTACTCTGTACAATCTATAATTGCGCAAACACTTAAAAGCACAGTAGAGTGTTAGGCGTGACGCATCTTGCTTGCGATCCGTGCGCGAGCGGGAAGGCTATAGTACGTCCACAGATGAAGTTGAATCATTCTTGCGCCCCGGGATACGTTCAGTCTCGCGGAAGTGCATGAGCGTAAGAATGCGCAAATATATATGCGCCTCCAAAAGTAGCATTACAGTCTTATCGATAATGATTTTTTATTAAGTTGATATGCGGCCGGCTTGACGTGTGTAGAAGTCGATCCCCAAATCGTTCCTTGAGGAACTGAGGGTCACCTGGTTAGGGAAATGAAATTTCTGAATTTTATCCGGAGCTAATGAGCAGATGCAGCTGAGTTACTATACGCTCGGGGGACACCTGTGCTGCGCTGTGGTTCCGATCTTCAATAATTTAGGTTGAAATCCGGGCGCGTTTGCGCAATTCTGATCCTGATCGGAGGGTAATCATGAAGGCGAGAAATCTCTCTCGTAGGTTGCTCTTCTTTGGAGCTCTGTCTGGTCTGCTGGTCTTGGTCGCCGCGTGTGGCGCCGCAGTGCCGAAATCCGACGAACAATCTGTAGTGCCAGACGGATTCTTCCGTGTGCATGCAGATGTCCGGGTCAAAGAAACCGGCGAGATCGTGAAGATCGACTATGTGGCCAGCTGCGGCGCGATTGTCAGCAGCTGGAGCTTCACAACGTCTTCCGTGACTTATGGCATGGCACCGCATGTCATGCTGGTGCCGACAGAATCGGGGGAATTGATCGGTGTACGCACGCCGGACGTGTGTGACGCGCAGATGTGGTGGCCGGTCAAAATCGATGGCGAGACTTTTCAGAACCCGCCTGCTGATTTTCTGCCCCTGATCATGTGGTATCCTGATGCGGACAATATAGACTTCGCCATCGGCTATCTCTCGGACAAGGCTTATGAGAGCCCTTATGCCAAGATCGAGCTGATGAGCAGTGGAATCGCCAAATCCAATCTGGAAGAATGGCGGGCGTGGAAGAAGGCCGCCGGTGATGCGTTCAAGCCGGTCGGCGCATTACCGGGGGGATTGTCAAAGGAACCGACCTTGAGGCGGCGCATTCAGTAGCTTAGGCTCCAGAAATGACGAAATCACCCTTCCGCTACTTCAAGACGTCGCCCGAGATCATCCAGCTTGCGGTCATGATGTATGTTCGATTTCCGCTGTCCTTGCGCAACGTGGAAGACCTGCTTCACGAGCGCGGCATCGACATTTGCCATGAAACAGTCCGGCACTGGGTTGATCGCTTCGGCACTTACTTCGCGCACAAGATCCGCAAACGTCGATCGGAGGGGATGAAGCAAAGTCCGCAGTGGCAATGGCACCTGGACGAGGTCTTTGTGAAGATCCGTGGTCAGACTCATTACCTCTGGCGAGCGGTTGATCATGAAGGAGAGGTGCTGGAGTCATTTGTCACGAAGACTCGCGACAAGGCTTCAGCATTGAAATTTATGCGAAAAGCCATGAAGCGATATGGCAATCCCAAGGTGGTCGTGACGGATAAATGTCCTTCATATCGGGCCGCCATGAAAGTGATCGGGAACGAGGGCCGCCAGGAGACTGGCCGACATTTCAACAATCGCGCTGAGAATTCACACTTGCCATTTCGACGGCGGGAGCGAGCTATGTCCCGCTTTCGGCGCATGCGAAGTCTCCAGAAATTTGCTTCAATCCATTCGTCTGTGTACAATCACTTCAATCATCAAAGGAATATCGAGAGCAGGGCCAGGTTCAAATCGTTGCGTGACGCCGCTCTTCTCGAATGGCGCGAGCTTCTCGCCGCCTGAGACCTGCTCGTCTGGGAAAAACGGAGACTGGTTCGAATTCGTCTGACAGCACCTTGCGCAGCGTGTTTCGAGAAAGGCCCGTCCGCCGGGAAATCTCCCGGATCGACATCTGGTCGCGGTGATACCACCGCCGGATAACGCTCAATAATGCCATGTCCAACACTCCATGGTCCCCCGCTCGCCAAAGCTCGGGACCGGTTCAAACATGGGTCACTTCTCAGTGGAAATTTCTGCCCTCCCAGGGTCAATTCTCAACGGCAATCAACAGCCTGCGGGCTGACCCGTCCCTGGAACGACCCGAACGATGATATCGACCGGGCTGTTGCTGCCCGGGAAGCGACCATTCTTGTAGGCTATTGCGGAGACCAGATGATTGGAAGCGTGATGGCAGGGCATGATGGCCACCGCGGGTGGGTCTACTACCTCGCGGTCGAACCAGCGCACCAGGGGCGCGGGGCAGGCCGGGAGCTGATGGAAGAAGCAGGCCTCTGGCTTGCATCGCGCGGCGCTCCGAAGATCGAGCTTATGGTGCGGGATGGAAATGACCGCGCGGAGAAATTCTACGAAGCGCTGGGTTTCGAACGCCAGGACGTCAAGGTCTATGGCAAATGGCTGAAGGTCCCGGACGCGGCCGAATCCCGCAAGGCATCCTGAAACGGCCCATGAAAACTGCCATGGAACACGGACCCGAGCTGCCAGGGACTTATCCGTGGCCGGTCGAGGCGGGTACCGGCTCGCCGGAAGGGCGCAGGGAAAGCCGGTAGATGGCAATCCCGCCATAGGCCAGGGTCAGGACCGCAAGGTTGATGAGGTCCGGAGCGATGTCCTTAAGGCTCGCGCCCATCTGGTTGACACCGACCATGACATGAATACCTGCCGTTGTCGGAAAGAGCTGGCTGAACCAAGCGAGCCAGGACGGCATGGCCTGCACGGGCCAGGACAGGCCTGACAGGAAGTAGATTGGCAGGGAGGTCACGATCCATATCTGGACGGGTCTTTCCCGTGTCCGGAAAAAGCTGCCAAGCGCGAGCGCGCCGCAAACCGTAGCCGACACGAACAGGCCGCCAGCAATGAGAAGAACCGCCGGTTCGGCCTGGGCTCTCGGATAATCCTGGAACCAGAAGACAAAGCCGGAAAAATAGGCAATTTCCGCAGCGCCCAGAACAAAGAAGGCGAGGGCGATGCCAAGGAGTGACTTCAGCTCAAAGCCGAGCCAGCCCTGCTTTTCGCGCAATGTTGCCGCCAGCAGGGCGAGACCCATGAACAGGGTTTGGTGCAGGATCAGGAAGACGACCCCTGGAACAACTGTGCTGCCATAGCCTTCGCGCGTGTTGAACAAGGGGCGCTCTATGACCGTCAGGGGACTTGCTGCGGGCCGGCCAAGAAGGCGTGACTGGTCGACGGCCGATTCAAATGCGATCGAGCCAAGGGAGTTTGCTATACCGGAGAGTCCGGCACTGCTGCGTAAGAGATATGCGCCGTTGCCATAAAGGGAGACCTTGCCCTGGCGCCCGCGCCGGATGTCGTCGCCAAATCCTTCCGGGATCAGAACAAAGGCCGTGACCGTCCCGTCTTCTATCAGGCGCTCTGCCTCGCGTACGGAATGGACCCGGGCGACCACAAGCGATTGCTGGACGGCCTCGATCTTGACGGCGAGCGCCCGGCTGGGTGCGCTGTTGTCGAGATCTGCGACCGCGATCGGGATCTGCGTCGCGACCTGGCCGGAATAGGCCGACGGATAAAAAAACGAATAGAGGACAGTCGATCCGACCAGCAGCATCATGGCAGGCCGGTCAGAGAAAATCGTTTTGAAAGTCGTCAGGAAAGCGCGCCAGATCATCGGCGCCCCCAGCTGGCTGGCTGGCTGGCCGAACGGATGTAAGACGGCAAACCTATCACTCCTCCGGCGAGCGCCATGAACATCATGATACCGATATGCCCCAGCGAGACCGAGGGCGGGCTTGCCATGCTCCATTGTTCGGACAGGAGTTTTGCAAACCAGGTATAGGGCAGGATGGCGCTCCAGAACTGGGCAAAGGAGGATGCGGACTGGATCGGGAAGATTGCGCCTGCAAAGGCAAAGGAGGCGCCGGCATAAAGCCCGCTCATGGAGAGGGATTGCAGCATGGAGCGGGTCAGACCGACGATGAAGAGCGCAATCCCGGCATAGGCGGCATACATCGCCAGGTAGCCTGACATGATCAGCGGCAGGCTGCCATGGATTGGCCAGCCGCGAAGGACAGCGAGATAGGACGTGGCAAGTCCGCTCCAGACCATGAAGACCAGGCCATAAGGGGCGAGCTTGCCTGCAATGGCGCTGGCAGCACCTGGGCGTCCTGCCAGCCAGTCGCCGATCGTCCCGTCCCGGAGTTCGCGGCCGAGGGCGCCTGTCACGGCAATCATGAAAGCAAGGTGCAGGAGCGCCGGGTGCAGCAGGGAAACAAGCTGGAATTCGTAGCTGCGTTGCGGATTGAAAAGGATCGTCGTCTGGACGGTGACGGGGGCAGGTCGAGCCTGGCTGGTCCCGAACGCCGCAACGCGCTCGATGGCAAGCTTGGCCGAATAATCCTGTACGGCCGCCCGGACCGCGCGCAATGCCGATCCGGAGGCTGTGGAGTAGCTTGCATTGTAGAAGATGCTGATCGCTGCTGACCCGCCTTGCAGGATGTCGGACTCTGCCCCGTCGGGGATCATGACCAGCGCATAGGCCTTGCGTGTACGGACGTGTTCTTCTGCTTCGCCGAAGTCCGGGATTCTTGCCAGGACGCGGACTTCGGGCGCCGCATCGATCCGGTGCGCGAGCTCTCTCGACGCCTGCGTCTGGTCCTGGTCGACGATAATGATGGGAAGGTTCCGGATAACGCCGGAAGAGAATTGCATGGCTGGCAGTCCGAGCAACAGGAGTGGCATCCAGAGGATGACCACGCGGTCCCAGAAACTATGCCTCAGGAAAAGGATTTCCCGGCAGAAGGCGGAAAGGAATGCCCGCATCGCCATGACTCATTGCGGCCAGTCGAAAAGCACGGTCATGCCGGGGCGGAGCCGGTCGATGGGCTCTGTCGGGGCAAGCCTGACTTCAAAACTCTTGATGTCATAGCCTGTCGACTGGCGTGTGGCGCGCCAGGTCGCAAAATCTCCGGCGGGTGCAATGAATGTCACGCGGAAAGCGGCAGCCAGATTGCCGAGCGCCGGAACATGACCTGTGTAGACCGCGCCCTGTTTCAGGTCATTGAACTGGTCTTCCCGGATGAACACGGTAACCCAGGGATCCTGGACCTCGGTGACCATGAAGACAGGAAATCCCTGTGGCACGAGTTCTCCGGTCTGGGCGAGGCGCTTTCCGACCTCGCCATCGACGGGGGAGACAACCCTTGTTTCGGCAGCGGCGGCCTCCACTTCAGCGTACGCGCCGAGGGCCTGTTCGAGTTGGCCGCTTGCAGCGATCTTGTCCTCGGCGCGCGCACCGGCCAGGGCCTGGTCATATTGGGCCCTTGCTGCGCGTGCAGTTTGACGTGAGGCGATGGCATTGGCTTCAGCCTCGTCGCGCTGCTGGCCGGTGGTGACGCCTTCGTCGAAAAGGCGCTGGATCCGGGCATAGGTCGCATCGGCGAGTTCGGCAACCGATTCTGCCCGGCGCCATTGGGCCTCTGCGGCCCTTATATCTTCAGGACGGGTGCCATCCTGTGCCTTTGCCTCGGCAGCCTGCGCTGCCGTGACGGCGCCGCCAGCCTGTTTCGAGCGGGCAGCGACTTCAGGACTGTCGACTGTGAAGAGGAGCTGTCCGGCAGCAACCCTGTCCCCTTCGGCCACATGAAAAGTTTCGATGCGTCCGGTGACCTTGCTGGCGGCACGAACCTCCCGGGCGTCCACCATGCCCTGGAGCTGGTCGGGGATGGGGCGGTAGCTCAGCCACAGTCCGGTTGCGAGCAGCGACAGGACCGCGAGACCGGCAAGGGATGGAAGGAGGTTTTTCAGCTTCGGGGCGCGGCGCGTCCCGGTCTCCTGTTCGGAGGCCGTCTGCTCCTGATTGTCTTCGGTGATATGTGGGTCGGTCATGGGACGATTCTGTCGGCGCGGGTCTGGTACTCGGAGAATTCGCTCATCTGGCCGCTGGCCGAGAGCAATTCGGCAAGGGCGATCACATAGTCATATGCTGCCTGGTCCTGCCGGATCCGGGCGCGCCCGAGGCCGAGTTCGGCATCGACGACATCGAGTGATGTCGCCTGCTGTTCGCGGTAGGCGAGCTTCTGCAGGCGGAGGCTCTCTTCGGCAGAGACAATCGCGGTATCGAGCAGGAGAAACCGCTTCCGGGCCGCTTCGACCTCGTACCAGGCTTTGGCAACACCGATGCCGATCCGGGTCCTTGCTTCCCGGCGGCCAGCCCGGACCTGTTCGGCCGTAAACCGGGCGGCGGCGACACCTTGCTTGCGATCGGCGCCTGAGAAGAATTTGTAGCGCATGCCGATCCCGACCGCCCAGTCCGGATCCGTCAGCAGGGCATCCTCACGGTCGAGATTGTACTGGGCGAAGCCGAAGACGGTGGGTTTGCGCTTGGATTCCTCAATATCGATCCCGGCTTCGGCCTTGCCGGCAAGGGCATCGAGACGCTTGATCTCGGGATGATTGTCCATGGCCGATTGGCTGAACGCTTCGACCGGAGCGAGCGGGGCGGAAATCACGAAGAGAGGGCTGAGGGGGCGAATGCCTGCCGGAGCTCTCAGCAAACCGGCGAGGACGACATTGGCCGTCGCAAGCCGGGCAATTGCTTCCTGGTATTCCCGGCTCGCATCATCGCGCGCAACTTCCGCCTGCAGGCGCTGTGCCTTAGTGGCAAGGCCAACCTCCTCGAGGTGGCGGACTTCATCAAAATGGGCTTCCAGGCCCATCAGCACATCGCGCCGGACACCGAGGGCGCGTTCGGCGAGCTGCTGTCCGAAATAGGCCTGGACCAGCTGGACGAGGCCTTCATCTGTCGTGAGGTCCCGCTCGGCAAGCGCGGCGTCGAGCTCTGCCTGCGCGCCGTCCCGGGTCGCATCGATCCGGCCTCCGGTATAGAGGGGGACCGAAGCTGTCAGGATCGGACGGATGCTGCGCAATTCCTGGCGGAACTCAAGCGGATCTGCGATGCCGTAATCGGCGGCAAGGGGCTCCAATGGTCCGAGCGGGAGGTAGAGTGTTTTCTGGTATTCGAGGAGCTGGAGCTCGAAATCGAGATCGGGCCGGTGCAGGGTTCGGGTCGATTTTTCCTGGGCCTGCTTGGCCCGGACATTTTCTCCTGCCGCATCGATTGCATCAGAACGCGACAGGAATTGCTGCTCCGCAGACAGATAATCTAGAGAGGCGGGATCCGCCGCCTGCGCGGCGCCATTTTGTGCGCACCAGGCGAAGGCGGCACTTGCAAGTCCCGCTCGGAAAAGGCGGGCAGGGTGAAGAAGCGCAGGAATTTTCTTTTGGCCGAACTTGTTCGCGAGCGTCATGAGTCACCTGTCTTCAGGGAGATTTCCACGATCCGGCGCGCCATGGCGCGGGGCGGCGATGCGCCCGTCTCAGTCCGTAACCATTTGACTGAAAGCCACATGATTCCGCCGGCGAGCAGCAGTTTCCGGTCCCGCTCTGCCACGCTCGCTGCCGGGCGTGCCGAAGCACCAGGCAGCATCATCCGGTCGGCCACGATCGCTACGAGGCCGTCGAAGAGGTCTATATTCCCGGCCCCTTCGAATACATTGAGATAGAAGGTCCGGTTCTGCCGCAAATGCCGGAGGACAGACGCGGTGCGGTCTTCAAGCGTTTTCCGGAGTTCGTCCGGTGATATCCCCTCCAGATCGGCATCCAGATACGGATAGGCGCCGGAAAGCTGGTACAGCGCTGCCGCCCGCGCGGCGGAAGGAACATCCGGAAAGTGCTGGTAGAAGGTCGGCCGTGTCACACCGGCTGCCTTTGCAACCTCCATGATGGACACTGCCTCGACGGGGCGCTCCCCGACAAGATCAATGACCGCCGCAATGAGGGATGCGCGGCTCCGTGTGAATCGGGGATCGGAAGGAGGGGGACTCATGTCTTTGCAGCCTGCTGAGGTCAGGCTGCAGATAGTCATCTAATTTACAATTGTCAAATAGTTGTGTGAGCAACAATGGCTCGCAAGTGCGGCCTGCCAGGAAATTCAGATCACATGCCACGCGCCCGCGACCCCTCTGGCCGAATGGCCAGTGGGAAGCGCGCGGCGCGGCCCCGGCCGGCGAGCCCCCGCAGCGCCGGTCCGCCCATACGGGCGGGCCGGTGACCGGAGACGGGCCGGGCCAGGCAGATGCTTTCAGGACTCTCTCGGGCTCTCGCCGACTGGACAGCCCCGCAAAGCGGGCCGGGGGGAGAAGACGGTCCGGTGGAGGATAATCACGACTTGGTCGAGCCTGAAAATACTCGAACAGGCAGCGAGCTATCCGGCGATCGGAGGAAGTGGCCGGTTCGCATCGCGCCATCGCGCTTCTTCGTCCGTATTCGGTAAAGGAGGGGCCAGTCCGTTTAGCGACCAGAGATCAAAGGCGGTTTCGTCGATGTGTAGCTCCCAGTCGAGTCCGCGTGTGTTCATGAATGGCGTGAATACGGCATTGCACTTGTCCATGAAACGCTTGCGATATTCGGCGTTCGGCATGGTGCGTGCGATATGATCGACCCAGATCCGCACAAAATTGCTCACGGCCCCTCTGCCCCCGACGAAGAAGGAGTCCGCTGCGATTTCCTGGAACACCACGCCGACATAGAATTTTGGCAGAGGTTTGTAGAGTTCCGTGATGTCCGCAGAGAGCTGCTGCTTTTCTTCCCGTGTGAAAGCGCCGGGCGGGTGAAAGATGTTCCAGAGGGGCATGAGCTTGGTTCCTTCTTCCAAACCATTAATAATTATGATTGTCATCATTAATGGTTCGAATCCCGCCTTGTCAATAATGTTATTCGTCATCATAATTGCGTTTCAGAAGAGGATCACCCGCATGCGTATCAGCAAGGAACAAGCCCGCAAAAACCGTGAGATCGTCGTTGAGACAGCCGCCAGATTGTTCCGGGAGCGTGGCTTTGATGGCGTTGGCGTATCGGACCTGATGAGCGCTGCGGGCTTTACTCATGGCGGCTTCTATAATCACTTCGCCACGAAGGATGCGCTTGTATCCGAGGCGCTGGCGCAGGCATGGACCGAGATGGCGGCTGAACGCGCAAAAGCGCGCGGCCTGCCGCGTCTTATGAAAGCCTACCTTTCGCGGGAAACCCGGAAAGCGCCCGGATCGAGTTGCCCGGCTGCCGCGCTGGCCGGAGATGTTGCCAGGCAGCCGGACGGCGTCCGTGACGTCTTCGCAGACGGCCTCGAAGAAATGATTGGATCTGTTCAAAAGCTGCTTCCGGAAGCGCCGGGCCCGGACTCGAGAACCCGTGCTGCGTCCCTCGTAGCCAGCATGGTTGGTGCCCTGATCCTTTCCCGAGCCGTGCCGGACAGCTCCCCGCTTGCCGATGAAATGCTGGAGGCGACTCTGACTTCGGCACTTGGAAGATCCAGACTGTAGCGCCGGCCCCGCTTCAGATTCTGTCACTTATGGGAGGGACGCCGCTAACGTCGTTCTTTCGGTGCACCATGCACCAATCAATATCGACATCGAATGCCGGACTGTTCCACTCGGAGACGGCATATTTCCAAGAACAGAATGCATACAGGATTCACTCACACTCAACTGAACGGATATTTTTTCATTCGTTCCCGGGACCGTGCGCTGGTAACTTTTTCCAAGTTGCCGGTTGCGCCAGTCCCGACAGGCTGGGGCCGGAGAAGGCTCGCGCTCAATGTTGGGTGGGGGACGTCGTATCTTGATGAAGGAGGATGAAATGCCGGTTGTTTTGCAAGTGAATTTCGGTTGGGATCTCAGCGAGGAAGAGCTTGGCCAGTTCTCGACGGCTGAAAAGGCGAAAGTGTTCTGGGCGGTCCCGGGTCTGCTCTGGAAAATCTGGGTCCGCAATCCGGAAACCCGGCTGAGCGGCGGGATTTACCTCTTCAAGGACCGTGCATCGGCTCAAGCCTATTGCGACGGACCGATCGCCGCTCAGATCAAGAAGTTCCCGAAGTCGAGCAATCACTCGTTCAACATTTTCGAAATTCGCGAAGACCAGACGGCTGTGACCGGCGGTCCTCTGAATGCGGAGATGGTTCGTGGTGAACTGCCGCAGGAGATCCGGGCACTGATCGACAATGTTGCTGCCTGATCAGTCCTGATCGCACGCAGATCCCTTGTGGCAGTGAAACGCCGCGCCCCCCTGGGCGCGGCGTTTCTACACCGGCCTCGACGGCGAACACGGCTCGCAGGCATCAGCGAGGTAGTGTCAGGGCAAACGGCCTTGAGAAGGCAATTCCAGAGGCGTAACCTCGGTAAATGGCCCAAAATCCGTTTCGCTACTTCAAGACCTCGCCTGAAATCATCCAGCTTGGCGTGATGATGTACATCCGCTTTCCGTTGTCGCTTCGCAATGTCGAAGACCTCCTTCATGAGCGAGGTATCGATATCTGTCACGAAACGATCAGGCAATGGGCCGACCGTTTCGGCACCTATTTCGCGAACAAGATCCGTAAGCGGAGGTCGGAGGCGATGCGCCAGGTGCCGCAGTGGCGCTGGCATCTGGACGAGGTCTTTGTGAAGATCCGCGGCGAGACGCATTATCTGTGGCGTGCGGTCGATCACGAAGGGGAGGTGCTTGAAGCGTACGTCACGAAGAAACGCGACAAAGCTGCAGCCCTGAAATTCCTCAGAAAAGCGATGAAACGGTATGGTAATCCAGTGGTAGTCGTCACGGACAAGCTCCGCTCCTACGGTGCCGCGATGAAAGAGATTGGCAATGTACGCCGTCGCGAGACGGGCCGCCATCTCAACAATCGAGCTGAAAATTCACACCAGCCATTCCGGCGACGAGAGCGCGCGATGTCGCGCTTCAGGCGAATGCGAAGTTTGCAGAAGTTCGCCTCAGCCCATTCGTCTGTACACAATCATTTTAACCTGGAGAGGCATCTCTACTCGCGATCAACCTTCAAAGTTAACAGGAACGCCGCTCTTCGCGAATGGCGCGACCTTCTTGTAGCCTAGCACCTGCGTGTGCGCGAATTTCGGAGACGGGTTCGCATTAGCCTGACACCACCGCCAGATTTTTCTCATAACACATTGAAATCATTGGATATTTTTTGCTAATCTGATGCTTTCTTCTTGCGCTGATGTCACTTCGCTACACATTTTGCTGCACATCCGGCTTGTCTGAGTCCGTGCGGAATATGGCGGAGTATTGGCGCCCGCCGAGGGTGCGGGACCAACAACGGGCATTGAGATATCAAGGGGATGCAGATGGGCAGGGGGGCAGATGACATATTGAAAAATATTATTGCCTTTGTTCATCTTGGCGCACATCACTCGAGCCATAAATTGAATGTTTACAGGTAGTTGTGCTTTCAGCCGCCTAGCTGCCAAATTTTCTGAACCGTCACGCTCTTTGCGTAAGCGGTTTTAGCCCAGCTTCAGGAAGTACCGGGTG
>NZ_ARYM01000024.1 GCF_000685315.1 Hyphomonas polymorpha PS728 | reverse complement strand
CCGGGGTTACCGGCGCGGTTCACGGTCTGCTTTGTACGTTCTGGAAGCCGCATTAAATCCGCCTGTTTCGTCAGATCCGTAAGACATGTTGCGACGCTCTTGATTAAGATGGAATCGAAAAATAGTTACCCATTCAAAGGATCAACGCCACCGAATAACATCACCGCCCCCAATGCGAAGCCCTGATCACTTCCATCAATCTCTCCGGCGCCTTGAGCGGGGCGAAGCCTAGCTGCGCATAGACGCCGTGGGCGTCGGCGGTGCCGAGCATCCAGCGGCGGATGGTCTGCATCTCCGGATGGGTCATCAGGGAGCGGACGAGATTGCGGCCAAGGCCCTGGCCGCGATGGGCGGGCACCACCATCACATCACACACCCAGGCGAAGACAGTATAGTCGGTCACCGCGCGGGCAAAGCCCGTCAGCGTGCCGGCCTCGTCCCGCGCGAGGGCGCAGAGGGAGGCGGCGCAGGCGCGTTCCACCGTCTCGCGCGGAATGCCGGGCGACCAGTAGGCCTCCTGCAGCAGGGGGTGGAGCACATCGATGTCTGCGGGCGTGGGCGGAGCCAGAGTGATCTTCATACGGCAGATATGCCGCGTCTGAAGGGGCTTGGGAAGCTGCGCCTTTAAAAGCCCCTCCCCTTCGCCCCCCCTAGAGAAAGCCGATCCAGCGCCCGGTGAGGAGGACGGCAAGCCAGCAGGCGAGCGAGGCGGCGGCCATGAGGCGCACCGGGACGCTGGCCGCGCCCTCTGACAGCACGCGGCGCCAGCCCGGCGAGAGATGCTGCAGCCCCACAATGATCAGCGCCGCCGCCAGCAGCGCCATTTTCCAGACAAAGGCCGCATTGCCGAGATAGTCTGCCGGGCGCACCGCCCAGAGCGCGGCGCCCGTCAGGAGGGCAAGGGCGAGCCCCAAGGCCGCGCACCGCGAGAGGAAGGGCGCCAGCACCTGAAGCGGATATTGCCGCCCAAGGCCCAGCAACCTCAGATCCAGCGGGATGATCGCGCCAACGAGCAGCCCGATGCCCAGGATATGCGCCGCGTTCACGGCCATATAGACGTCGCCGCTGCCGCGAAGGGCCTGCGCGATCCAGGAGGCCTCAATCCAGCCGGTCACGGCCATCGGCGCTATTCGGCCACGATCCGCTCTGGGTACATATCATAATTGGTGCCGTTGATCGTGATGCGCACCGCCTTGATATGGGCGCGGGAGGCATCCGAATTGCGGTTGCCGAGCACAGTGATCGCGTCTCCGGTCTCGGCGGTGTCGCCGGTGAAACCGGATCGCTGGGTCTGGTTAGGGTTGCCGAGGTCTACCTGCCACAGCGTCCCATCGGCATCGCGCACCTCAAGGCTCGGATGGGGCGGGCTCATGGATATTGTCTCGATGGTGCCTTCAAGTTCTGTCTGTTCGCTGTCGGCCCAGGACCATCCGTGATGGGCGAAGGCCTTTCCGCCTGCTGCGAGCGCAAGGGTTATCAGGGTGGCACCAAGGGCCATTCGGGATAACGTCTGCATACTGACTTCCTTCTGGGTTGCTGATGGAGACCGGGGCATCCTCGCCCTAATCCGGCCTGCGGGCAACCCTGTTGGCCCTTCCCGCGCGCCGGAGGGCAGCGGGAGGTTACCCCTCCCCGGCCGTTCCCGGCGCGGTGAGATTGTCGTGCAGGGCGCGGATGCGGGCGTTGAGGTCGCGCAGCTCGTCGGCGGACATTCCGGCTTTTTCCATCAGGTTTGCGCCCACACAGCCTGCCTCCAGCCGCAGGGCGCGGCCCTGATCGGTGAGGCTGATCAGCACCTGGCGCTCATCCTGCGGGTTGCGCACGCGGGTGAGATGGCCGGCCGCTTCCAAACGCTTCAGCAGCGGGGTCAGCGTGCTCGGCTCCAGTTCCAGCTGGCCGGAAAGCTCGCTGACGGATTGATTGTCCCGGTCCCAGAGCAGGTTGAGCACCAGATATTGCGGATAGGTGATGCCCAGCCCGTCCAGCACCACCTTGTGGACCCGCTGGATGGCGAGGTTGGTGGCGTAGATCGTGCGGCAGATATGCTCGCTCAGCGGCGGGGGCAGCGGGGGATTGGGAGCGGTCAGCTTCGGCATGTGGTATTCCTTTATGGCGCGGGGGCCAAAGAGACCCTTATCGCGAAATTACCTATCGCGATAAAAATAATGCTTGACGCCGAAATGGCAATCTCCTACCTGATGTTTATCGCGATAAGGGTTATCGCAAAAACCAATCGGAGCTCCCCATGATCAAGTCCCTGCTGTCTGCCGTTGCCCTTTCTGCCCTGGCCGCTGGCCAGGTTTCTGCCGCCGACCCTGCCCCCAAACCCCCTGCCCAAGGAGAAATTCAGATGTCCATGATCACCGCCAAAGATGGTACCCAGCTGTTCTACAAAGACTGGGGCCCGAAAGACGCCCAACCCATCGTGTTCCACCATGGCTGGCCGCTGACCGCCGATGACTGGGACGCCCAGATGCTGTTCTTCCTGTCGGAAGGCTACCGCGTTGTGGCGTTTGACCGCCGCGGCCAGGGCCGCTCCACCCAGACCGACATTGGCCATGACATGGACACGTTCGCGTCTGACACGGCCGATCTGGTTGCCGCGCTCGACCTGAAAAACGCCGTGCATATCGGCCACTCCACCGGCGGGGGCGTTGTTGCCCGCTATGTGGCGCAGGCTGAGCCGGGGCGCGTGTCCAAGGCCGTCCTGATCGGCGCGATCACGCCGGTTCTTGGCCAGATCGAGAGCAACCCGGCCGGCGTGCCGCTGGAAGTGTTTGAAGGCTTCAAGGTCGCCCTCACCAAGAACCGTGCCGAGTTCTACCGTGAGATTCCCTCGGGGCCGTTCTACGGCTTCAACCGGGAAGGCGCTGAGGTCAGTGAAGGCCTGATCCAGAACTGGTGGCGCCAGGGCATGATCGGCAGCGCCAAGGCCCAGCTCGATACGATCACCGCCTTTGCCGAGACCGACTTCACGCAAGACCTGAAGGCAATCACCCTGCCGGTCCTGGTGATGCATGGCGGGGACGACCAGATCGTTCCGGTGGACGAAACTGCCCGCCGCGCTGCCGCCCTGCTGCCGAACGGCACGCTGAAGGTCTATGACGGCCTCTCGCACGGCCTGTTTGCGACGCACCCTGACGTTATCAACGCCGACCTGCTGGCCTTCATCAAAGGCTAAGGCGCGCGCCCGAAATAAGGCCCAGGCCGCCCGTCAAAGGTGGCCTGGGCTTTTTTCGCCGCATTAAACTTCAGAAATCGTAGGCGATGCCCTTGCGTTCCCAGTCTCCGAAGCGGGTGGGCTCGATGTTTTTCGGGCCGCCGATTTCGTCGCTGGGCAGCGCTGCCTCGGCCCGTTTGCGGGCGTCGGCCTCTTCCAGCGCGCGGCGGGCCGGCTCTGGCAAGGCGGCGCGGCGGGCGATCTCTTCGTCTGACAGTTTACCGGTCATTAAAATCTTTCCGTGTCATTCACCCTTTCCCATATAGTGCTGCAGACACGAATTGCGCAAAGGCGCGCAGGCTTCGTTCTTGTTGATGAGGAGACCCCCACCGATGGGCACGGCCAAGACCTTTATCCTTCTCGCCGCCATGACGGCCATTTTCATGGCGATTGGCTTTCTCGTGGGCGGCACGGGCGGCATGATTGTCGCGTTCGTGGTGGCCGCTGCGATGAACGTGTTTGCCTGGTGGAACTCCGACAAGATGGTGCTGCGGATGCAGGGCGCCCAGGAAGTGCTGCCCGATACACGCAACCCCATGCTGCGCGCCTTTGGCGAGGATGTGGCGCGCCTCGCGGAGAATGCCGGCCTGCCCGCCCCGCGCATCTACATCATCGATACACCCCAGCCCAACGCCTTTGCCACGGGCCGCAACCCGAAAAACGCCGCCGTGGCAGCCACGACCGGCCTCCTCAACATGCTCAACCGCGAGGAAGTGGCCGGCGTGATGGCGCATGAGCTGGCTCACGTTCAAAACCGCGACACGCTGACAATGACGGTGACGGCAACGCTGGCCGGTGCCATCGGCATGCTGGCAAACTTTGCCCTCTTCTTCGGGCGGGAACGCACCGGGCTGATCGGCGCCATTGCCATCATGATCTTTGCACCGATGGCCGCCGCGCTCGTGCAGATGGCGATCAGCCGGTCTCGCGAATATGAGGCCGACGCGCGCGGCGCAGAAATCTGCGGCAACCCGCTCTGGCTTGCTTCAGCGCTGGAGAAAATCGAGCGCGGCGCGCGCGCCCAGGTCAATCCCTATGCGGAACGTAACCCCGCCATGGCGCACATGTATATCTCCAACCCCCTGAACGGGCGCGGGGCAGACAACCTCTTCTCCACCCACCCGGCGACCGCCAACCGCGTGGAAGCCCTCCGCCGCATGGCGGGCGACATGGGCCTCTCCGCCGCCCCCGCCCCGGCAGCGCGTTCGAGCGGGCCCTGGGGGTAAGTGAAAGCAGGCAATGGCTGGCGCTGCCCGCCTCCCCCGGTTACGGGGGAGGATGACAACCTCTATCGGAGAGCCCTGATTTGAGCGGCGCGCATATCCGGCTGGCGGCGGGCCGGCTTCTCAATCTTGTGCTCGACAAGCGGCGCACGCTGGATGACGCGATGGCGGCGGACGATGCGTTCAATGCGCTCGACGGGTCAGACAGGGCCTTCGCGCGCGCCATTGCCTCCAGCGCGCTGCGGCATCTCGGCTGGATCGACCGGGGCGTCTCCCCATTCCTCTCCCGGCCCCTGAGCGCAACCGGCGCCGAGGTCCGCGCGCTCATCCGCGCGGGCGCGGCGCAGATCTGGTTCATGGATGTGCCGCCCCATGCGGCGGTGTCCGAGACGGTTGAGGCCGCCCGGCTCTGGTCTCCGGCGCGCTCGGGCGGAGGGTTTGTCAACGCCGCCCTGCGCCGGGTCAGCGAAAGCGAAAGCCCTGCCCGCAGCCTCAGCCCCCTCGCCCTCTGGCCGGACTGGCTGGCGAGCCGGCTTGGCTCTGCCTATGGCCGCCAGACGGCGGAAGCGCTCGCCCTCGCCCAGCTGGAAGAACCCGGCCTCCATCTCTCCCCCAAAGCGGACGGCGCCCGCGTGGCGGCGGCGACCGGCGGCACGCTGCGGCCCGATGGCGCCATCGACATCACCAGCGGCACGGTGGAAACCTTGCCGGGCTATGCCGCAGGCGAATGGTGGGTGCAGGACGCCGCCGCGCGCATTCCGGCAAGGCTGCTCTCCCCCCAGCCGGGCGAGCGTATCCTCGACCTTTGCGCTGCGCCGGGCGGCAAGACGCTGCAGCTCGCCGCAGCCGGGGCGGAGGTCACCGCGCTCGACCGCTCCCGTCCCCGGCTTGAGCGGCTGAAGGAAAACCTCGCCCGGACGGGCCTTCACGCGGAAGTGATCGTCGGCGATGGGGAGGCCTGGAAGGCGCCCACCCCCTTCCCGAAAATCCTGCTGGACGCGCCCTGCTCGGCGCTGGGCACGCTGCGCCGCCACCCCGAAGGCGCCTGGATCAAGACCGAAGCCGATGTGACCCGTTTTCCCGCCGTCCAGGCCCGTCTGCTGGCCGCAGCCACCGATATGCTCGCCCCTGGCGGCACGCTGGTTTACTGCGTCTGCACGCCAGTTCCGGCCGAAGGGGTGGAGATTGTTGAAGCCGCGATTGCCACCGGGCCGCTGAAACGCGCGCCCGTACTGGCCAGCGAGATTCCAGGCTTTGAGCCCTCCCTCACGCCCGCCGGGGACGTGCTGACGTTGCCGGCGGCGGGGCGCCAGCATGACGCCTTCTACATTGCCCGGTTGACGCGGCCCGCCTGAGGCAGCCCGGAACCTTTCCTATCTGTAATCGTTTCCTGAACGGAAATCTGAAACACAGTTCATATCTCATTCAGCAGCAACTGCGGTATAACCAGCCCATCGCAGGTATGCAGTGCGAAAGGATTAAACACATGACTATGGCGATTACCCAACGGGCGAAGCCCATCAAAATGGCTGCAGGCGCTCTTGCGGCTCTGACCATGGCGCTTGCCGGTTGCGCCAGCTCCTACAATTCTAGCGCCGTGACCCCCGGCTCGGTCGGCCAGGCCTCGACGGTCTACACCGGCTATGTCCAGTCGGTCCGCGAAGTGACCATCCGGTCCGAGCGTTCGCTGATCGGTACCGCCACCGGCGCCGTTCTCGGCGGCCTGGCAGGCTCTGAGCTCGGCGGCGGCGACAAGGCCCAGACGGCTGGCGCCATCGGCGGCGCAGTTGTCGGCGGCATCGCCGGTAACGAAGCCGGCAAGGCCATGGGCACGAAGCGCGGCTATGCCTACACCGTCCGCTTCGACAATGGCGAAGTGCGCGAAATCACCCAGGGCGCGGATATCTATATCCAGCCCGGCACGCCGGTGAACGCGATTGCCGGCGCTGATGGCTGGCGGATCGTTCCGCGCTAAGCCCGCGCGGGTCCTGATTGCCCCTCCCCTGACAACCGGCTGCCTCGCGCAGCCGGTTGTTTTCATTTTGAGGCACAGGGCGCGACAAAACAGGGACTTTGCGCGAAAGGCCGTTTCACAAAGCCGTAATTCGCTCTAGGGAGGGGGTATGAAACCCGTCCTGATTTCCCCTTCGATCCTTTCTGCGGACTTTGCCAAGCTGGGCGAGGAGATCCGCGCCATTGATGCGGCCGGCGCCGACATGATCCATGTCGATGTCATGGATGGCCATTTCGTGCCCAATCTCACCTTCGGCCCGCCGATCATCGAGAAGCTGCGCCCGCATACGAAGAAGCTGTTCGATGTGCACCTGATGATCGCGCCGGTAGACCCGTTCATCGAAGACTTTGCCAAGGCGGGCGCCGACATTCTCACCGTCCATCCCGAGGCCGGACCGCACCTGCACCGCACGCTCCAGTCGATCCGCGCCGCTGGCATGCGCCCCGGGTTGGCGCTGAACCCCGGCACCCCGGCCAGCGTGATCGAACCGGTGATCGGCGATATTGATCTGGTCCTGGTCATGTCGGTGAACCCCGGCTTTGGCGGGCAGAGCTTCATTGAAAGCCAATTGAAGAAGGTCGAACAGCTGCGCCGCATGATCGATGCGTCGGGCCGGGACATCATTCTGGAGATCGACGGCGGCCTCAACGCCGAAACCGCACCGCGCGCCATTGCTGCGGGTGTCACAGCCATTGTCGCCGGATCCGCCGTATTCAAGGGCGGGCCGGAGGCATATGCTGCAAACATCCGGGCACTGAGGCCGCAGGTAAACGCCTGATCGCATAGTCCGGGGACGGGTCTGAAGTCTTGGCCGAGAGCGATTCTGATTTTCACGCCGACCGCACGCGCACCAGCAGCGATGACGCCGCGCTCTGGCGCCGTTTCCGCGGCGTGGTCGGCGATGATGCCAAGGTTTCCACGCTGCAGAAGCTGAAGCTGACGGGGCACGGGCCGGACGCTTTCTCGATGCACATCTCAAACCTTCTGCCCCCGGACGACCGGCGGGGCGAAGCGCTCATGGCAGGAATCTGGCGCATCGGCCAGCAGCGCATGGTGATGACCGGCGGCGAGGCCCCCTGGAGCCTTGAGATGCCCTCGCGCCATTTCGCAGACCGGGTGCACCGGTTCGGCTGGTTGCCTGATCTCTTCGCGCGCGGGGAGGAGGGCGCCGCCCTCGCCCGCCGCCTGACCGATGACTGGATCGAGCGGTTCGGCAAGTTCAACGGCTTTGCCTGGCGCATCGAGCCGACGGCCAGCCGCGTATGGAACTGGATGCGCTGCGGGCCAGAGCTGTTCGAAATGGGCAGCGCCGAGGACCGCAGCCAGCGGATCGACGCCCTCTCCCGCCAGCTGCGCTATCTGGCCGAAGTGATCGAAACGGCGCATGATCCCAAATCCCGCTGGATGGCGGCCGTCAGCCTCGTGGCCCATTCCCTCTGCCTACGGAAGGGCGCAGGCCTCAGCGAAGCGCTCGCGCGGCTGGAAGGCGAAGTTACCGCGCAGATCCTGCCTGATGGCGGTCATGTGACCCGCAGCCCGGCCCACACCCTCTCTTCCCTCCTACACCTCCAGACCATCGAGGAAGCGCTGATCCGCGCTCAGCGCCCGGTGCCGGACTGGATCACCAAATGGACGCCGCGCATGGGCGCCATGCTCGGCTTCTTCCGCGCAGGCGATGGCGCGCTCGACACCTTCAATGATGGCGACGAGAGCCGCGCCGAAGTGGTGGAAGCTGCCCTTTCCCGTTTCGAGACGCCGCCGCGCCGGTTCCTCTTTGCGCCCAAATCCGGCTTCCAGAAGATCGAGCGCGGCACGCTGCGCTTCGTTCTGGATTGCGGCGAAGCCCCGCCCCGTCCGTTTGCGGAACATGCCCGCGCCGGCGCGCTCGGCTTTGAATTCTCCGACGGCCCGGCCCGTATCGTCACCTCCTGCGGCTATTCCTCCGAAGTGAACGTCGACTGGCAGGCCGCCGTGCGCCGCACCAGCGCCCACTCCACCCTGATCCTCGCCGGGCGCGACAGCTCCGCCTTCGTGCTCAACGAGGAAACGCGGATGCGCGCGGTCACCGGCCCGGAAGGCATCGCCGCCAAACGCCTGGAGGAAGCCAGCGAAATCTGGCTCGACGCCCAGCATGCCGGCTACAAGGCCTCTCACGGCCTGCTCCACCGCCGCCGCATCTTCGTCTCCGGCGCGGGCGACCGGCTGACCGGGGAAGACTCGCTCGTGCGCCCCGTGGCCCAGCCGCCGACCGATGACAAGAAGGGCGTGCCCTTCGAAATCCGCTTCCACCTCCACCCCACCATCACGGCCCATATGGGCCGCGATGCCATCCGCCTCGTCAGCGAGACGGGCGCCGTCTGGCGCTTCAAGACCAGCCATGAGGGCGCGCGCCTGGAACGCACCGCCTATCTCGCCCGCGGCGTGGTGGAAACGCCCGAACAGATCGTCCTCTCCGGCTTTGCAGACCCCAATGGCGATGGCAGCCAGCCGCCCAACTGCATCCGCTGGGCGTTCATCCGGGAAACAGCCGCGCCGGCGCGGCCAGACTCGGCTTGACGGCTCCGCAGGGGGTGCTAGGCCGCGGGCAGCTTTCCCAACGCCTCTGAAGGAGCAGCCCTTATGTCTGGCGCCCCCGTCACCCTCCGCCGCGCGCTCATCTCCGTTTCCGACAAGACCGGCCTGATCGAGCAGGCAAAGCGTCTCGCCGCGCTCGGTGTCGAA
Source organism: Hyphomonas polymorpha PS728 (assembly GCF_000685315.1). Taxonomy (GTDB): domain Bacteria; phylum Pseudomonadota; class Alphaproteobacteria; order Caulobacterales; family Hyphomonadaceae; genus Hyphomonas; species Hyphomonas polymorpha. The sequence continues at coordinate 46,103 of NZ_ARYM01000024.1, read as the reverse complement.
CTGGTCTCTACTGGGGGCACCTCCAAGGCGCTGAAAGAAGCCGGCCTGGCCGTCAAAGACGTCTCCGACCTCACCGGCTTTCCCGAAATGATGGACGGCCGCGTCAAGACGCTGCATCCGGCCGTGCATGGCGGCCTGCTCTACCTGCGCGACAACCCCTCCCATGTGAAGGACGCGGCAGACCACGGCATCGGCGCCATCGACCTCATCTATGTGAACCTCTACCCCTTCGAGGCGACCGTCGCCTCGGGCGCAGACTTTGAAACCTGCATCGAGAATATCGACATTGGCGGACCCGCCATGCTGCGCGCCGCCGCCAAGAACGGCGCCTTCGTGGCCGTCTGCACCGATGGCGGCGATGTGGATGCCGTGCTGGCCCAGGCCGAGGCAACCGGCGCCGTCCAGCCCGCCCTCCTCCGCAAGCTCGCCGCGAAAACCTATGCCCGCACCGCCACCTATGACGCGGCCATCTCCGGCTGGTATGCCAAACAGATCGGCGAGGACGCGCCGGACTGGGCCGCCATTGGTGGAAAGCTGCAGCAATCCCTGCGCTATGGCGAAAACCCCCACCAGAAAGCCGCCTTCTACGTCACCGGCGAAAAGCGCCCCGGCGTTGCCACCGCGCGCCAGCTTCAGGGCAAGGAGCTTTCCTACAACAACATCAACGACACCGACGCGGCCTATGAGCTGATCGGGGAACTCGGCGCGGAAAAACCCGCCGTCGCCATCATCAAGCATGCCAATCCCTGCGGCGTGGCGCTGGGCGCGAACATCATCGAAGCCTACAAGGCGGCGCTGGCCTGCGACCCGACCTCAGCCTTCGGCGGCATCGTGGCGCTCAACCGCCCGCTGGACGAGGAAACCGCGAAAGTCATCACCGAGATCTTCACCGAAGTCGTCATCGCGCCGGGCGCGGACGCGGCGGCCGAAGCAATCTTCGCCAGGAAGAAAAACCTCCGCCTCCTGATCACCGATGGCCTGCCGGACCCCTCTGCGCAGGGCACCTTCGTCAAGACGGTCGCCGGCGGATTCCTGTTGCAGGACCGGGACGCAGGCCGTATCCATAAAGAGGACCTGCAGGTCGTCACCAAACGCGCGCCGACCGCGCAGGAACTGGAAGACATGATCTTCGCCTGGCGCGTTGCCAAGCATGTCAAATCCAACACCATCGTCTATGCCAAAGACGGCGTCACCGCCGGCATCGGCGCTGGCCAGATGAGCCGCATCGACTCAGCCCGCATCGCCGCCCGCAAAGCCGTCGACGCCCAGGAAACCGCCGGCTGGACAGAGCCGCGCACCAAGGGCTGCGTTGCCGCCTCGGACGCATTCTTTCCGTTTGCGGACGGTCTCCTCCAGGCCGCCAGCGCCGGCGCTACCGCCGTCATCCAACCCGGCGGCTCAATCCGCGACGACGAAGTGATCGCGGCAGCGGATGAGGCCGGGCTCGCGATGGTGTTTACCGGGATGCGGCACTTTAGGCATTAGGACCTGATCAAGGCCCTAATCGCCCTGCAACCTTGAGTCCCCGGAACATCGGCTTAACCAAATACTTGGAGCTAGAGCTGATGCCCCACGAGCAAATCGAAGGCGGTGAGCGGGATCAGAAATCGCGCTGCGATTCAACGTGAACGGGCTGAGCCCGGACGGCTCAGCAACACCGCCGAGCAAAAATCAATCAAGTGCCCCAATGTATGGGAGCCCGCGATAGCGCCCCTTGTCGTCCATGCCATAGCCGACAAGGAAGCGGCCCGGCGCGTCGAAGGCACAATAGTCCACGCCCATCTCACCGCGCGGGGCCCAGGGCTTCTGCGTCAGCGCCACGGTGATCACCTCGCGGGCGCCCTTGGCGATCAGATGCTGCTTGGCGAAATCCAGTGTACGGCCGGTATCGAACACATCGTCGATCAGCAGGATGCCGCGCCCCTCCACATTGCGGGCAATATCGGCGCGCACCACCACGCGGCCCGAGCTTTCGCGGGCATCGCGGTAGCTCTCCAGCCACATCACATCCAGCACGGGGTGAATGTCGCGGCGGGCCAGCGCCTTCATCAGATCGCTGGTGAAGGGCGTTGCCCCGATGAGGATGGACACGGCGGTCCACTCCCCGCTCGCAAGGCGCGGGGCCAGGCGCTCGGCCAGTTCATCCACCCGGGCCATCAGCTCGGCCTCGGGAAGGACAACATCAATCCTGGGCAACTCGGTCATCAGCCCGGCGCTCCTTCCTCGATCAGTTCATCCGTGGGCGGCAGAGGGGGCGCCGCCTCATCGATCCTCTCTTCGGGCGGGGTCTCCGCCGGTGGCTCAGTGGGCACGGCAGAGCGATCCACAAAGCTCAGCTCGATCTCATAACTCTCGATGGGGGTGGGCTCGACCACCACGCCGAACTGGCCGGTCGCGCCCGGCTCCAGCTCCACCGGGGTGACATAGCTGTAGCGCGTGGCGACGATCGCTCCGCCCTCGTCCTTCAGGTCCACCCGCACGCCGGGCGTCTCGATCACCGTCTTGGCCACGTTCACCGCCCGGCCGGTCACGGTGACGATGGGGATGGTGTCGTTGAAGGTGCGGGTGTGGACGATGCCGTCAAACTCAAGGCCAAAGCGGTTCACTTCCAGGCCGAACAGGCGGTAGGCGGCGGCCGATTGGGGCCAGGCTTTGACCACCTCATTGCGGAAGAAGGAAGAAGGCAGCCGTCAGCGCAATGAAGATCATCCCGATGATCAGCCAGGACATCAGCGCGGCCAAGCGGCTCTTCTCGCGGCGCGATTCGCGCATCTTCTCGCGGTAAAGCTCATGCGGGGCGGGGGTTGCCGGGCGGTCTTCAGCCAGGTGGGCGGGCTGCACAAACCAGGAATGACCGCAGCTGGCGCACTTAACAGTGCGCCCACTTTCACCGATTGTTGAGTCATCGGCGAAATAATGGGTTCCGCAGGAAGGACAGGTAAGGATCATGGCCCGAAGTCTTCCCCGCAATTCGCCCCGTTCGTTGAACCCGCAAACACCGGACGCGCCCCAGATATGACCCAGCTACGCCCGGACATTTTCGACGAAGCGGCCGTCCGCCTCGACGCGGTGACGCTTCGCTATGATGCGTCAGGTGAAATCCTTAGCGGGATTGATCTCGCACTGAAACCCGGCTCGTTCAGCTTCCTCACAGGTGCTTCGGGGGCGGGCAAGTCCAGCCTGCTGAAGCTGCTTTATCTGGCACGGCCCCCCAGCACGGGCGAAGTCTCGCTGTTCGGGCGGCCGACCAGCCGGCTGACACGGGACCAGCTCTCGGCCATGCGCCGCCGGATTGGCGTGGTGTTCCAGGAATTCCGCCTCCTTGGCCACCTCACCGCCTATGAAAACGCCGCCCTGCCCCTGCGCGTGATGGGCCGGAAAGAGGCGCAATACCGCACCGATGTGGAGGAATTGCTCGCCTGGGTGGGCCTGGGCGAGCGGATGCACAAACGGCCCGAAACCCTCTCGGGCGGGGAGCAGCAGCGCGTCGCCATCGCCCGCGCCGTGGTTACCCAGCCCGACCTGCTGATCGCCGACGAGCCGACGGGAAACGTTGATCCCGAAATGGGCGCCCGCCTGATGCGCCTCTTCATCGAGCTCAACAAGCGCCTGGGCACCACGGTGATCATCGCCAGCCATGATCTGGGGCTGATCCGGCAGGTGGAGGCGCCGGTCTATCATCTGGCCAATGGCCTCTTGGCCCGAACCACGCCCGAGCCCGGCAAGACTGCCCGGCGCCGGGGGGACGGCATCGAAATCAAGGCGGAAGAAGAATGAAGCGCGGCGAAACCTCTCTCCTGCCGCTGGAAGACGCCCGCGAAGCGGCGCTGTTCTTCGTCGTCGGCGCGCTGTGCTTCCTCGCCGCGCTGGCGGCGCTGACGGCGAAATCCACCTATGGCGCAGCCCGCGCCTGGACCGCCGAAGTGGAGGGCGAATACACGGTCTCCCTGTCGGACGCCGCCCCGCAGGACGCGCAGGCCGCCACCTTGCTGGTGCAGTCGATTGAGGGCGTGAGTGGCGCGCGCCTTCTCTCCGAAGCGGAGATCTCCGCCCTGCTGGAGCCGACCTTCGGCAGCCGAGGCCTGCCGGCAGACCTGCCGGTGCCCCGCCTGATCGCCGTCACCGCTGCGCCGGAGGCAGGCGATATCGGCCGCGCCCTGACCGCCGCGCTGGAGACTGCGGGCTATACGGCCGCCGTCGATTCCCATTCGGCCTGGGCGGGCGATGTGCGCCGGATGCTGGGCACGGCCCGGATGGTGGCCTTCGCGATCGTCGCGCTGCTGGCCTCCACTGCCATTGCCGTCATCGCCTTTGCCACGCATGCCGCCCTGCTCGCCCGGCGCGATATTGTCGATGTGCTGCATATTGCCGGAGCGCGGGACCGGTTCATTGCGCGCCTGTTCGAGCGGCGCTTCTGGCTGCTGGGCCTGCGGGCGGGCACGGTGGGCGCGCTTGTGGCGTTGGCCTCTGTGGCCCTGCTGATCGCGATTGCCCGGTCGAGCGGAAACCGGTCTGGCCTGTTGCCCGAACTGACGCTCGACTTTCCCGATCTCGCCATTCTGGTGATCACGCCGATCCTTGCAGGGCTCGCTTCCCGCATCGCGGCGGGGGTTACGGTGATGCGCGCCCTGAAATCGGTGATGTAGCGCCTGGCTAGTGACGGGCAGGCGGAACGCCGCTACAGCGCGGATATGATGGCACTTCGATCCTACCTGTTCGTGGCCTGGCTCTATGGCTGGATGGCCATCTGCGGCATCCTCTATCTGCCGGCCATTCTGCTGCCGCGGATCGTGACGCAGCGCGCCATCCGCCTCTACGCCCAGATCATCCGGGTGGGCCTCAAGCTGATCTGCAATATCGACACCGAGATCCGCGGCCGTGAGCACATCCCGCAAGGGCCCTTCATCTATGCCGGCAAGCATCACTGCATGCTGGACATCTTCATCCCGTTCATCGTCACCTCAGACCCGGCCATCGTGCTGAAGCGGGAGCTGCTGTTCTACCCCTTCCTCGGCTGGTACGCCCTGAAAACAAAGATGATCCCGATCGACCGGGCTGGCACCTCCAAGACGCTGAAGGCCATTGTCGCCGCGGCCAGAGAGCGCGTCGAAAAGAGGCGCGCCGTGGTGATCTTCCCGGAAGGCACCCGCACCGCCCCCTATTCCGAACCTGCCTATCAGCCAGCAGGCATTTCCGCCCTCAACAAGGCGCTGGACCTGCCCATCGTGCCGGTGGCGACCAATGCGGGCCTCTGCTGGCCGGCGCGCGGCACACGGCGCAAACCGGGAAAGATCATCTACGAAATCCTGCCCCCCATCGCGGCGGGTCTTGACCGCAAGGCCCTGATGCCGCGTCTTGAGGGCGATCTGGAGACAGCCTCCAATCGTCTGCTTGAGGAAGGCGCGGCTGTGCAGAAGGAAAAGCTGGGATGACCGCGCCGAGCCGCCGCCGGCTGAAAACAGCCTGCGAGCGCCTCGCCGGGGCAGATCCCGCCCTTGCCCGCGCCTATGAGAGCCTGGGCGTTCCCGCCTGGCGCACCAGCGAGCCCGGATACGGCATGCTGGGCCGGATGATCGCCCACCAGCAGCTATCCACCAAGGCCGCCGCCACCATCTGGGGCCGGGTCGAGGCCTTCCTCGGCGAGGTGACACCCGAAGCCCTGCTCGCCGCAGACCCGGACGCGCTGCGCGCCTGCGGCCTCTCGCGCCCGAAAGTCGCCCACCTCACCTCAATTGCGCAGGCGATGGTGACCGGAGAGCTGAACCTCGCCCGTGTCTGCGCCGCTGACCTTGATTCGGCCCGCGCCGAGCTGGTTTCGGTGCGCGGCATCGGCCCGTGGACGGCAGAATTGTTCCTGCTCTACGCCGTCGGCGCAATGGACGCTTTCCCGATTGCGGATGTTGGCCTGATGGAAGCGCACAAACAGCTGGGCGGATATGAAACCCGCATGGAATCAAAGATTTTCACCCAACATGCGGAAATCTGGCGGCCCCATCGCGGGGTGGCCGCGCACCTGCTTTGGGGGTGGCTGAATGCCGAGCGGGCGCGCGACGCGGCTCCTTCCGCCTGAACCGGCGCAGTTCACAAGGCCTTGCGTTCGGCCTCTGCTGTCATAATCTTATTATGGGAATCGCCTAAACGGATGGCGAACAAAGCCGCAAGGAGCACGCGTCTTCAGTAGGATCAGACAGGATCATGCCCATCAGGGCCACACCGGAGGGAACCATGGCTGAAATCATCACCACCCCGCCGACTGGCCGTCCCGCTCTCGTCCTGAACGCTGATTTCAGGCCGCTTTCCTATTATCCGCTGTCGCTCTGGCCGTGGCAGGAAGTGATCAAGGCGGTGTTCCTCGACCGCGTCGATATCATTGCCGAGTATGACTATGTGGTGCGCAGCCCCAGCCGGGAAATGCGCCTGCCCTCGGTCATCGCCCTGCGCGATTTTGTACGCCAGGACCGCGCGCCCGCCTTCACGCGGTTCAACGTGTTCCTGCGCGATGGCTTCAAATGCGCCTATTGCGGCGCGCATGACAATCTGACCTTCGATCACGTCATCCCCCGATCCAGAGGCGGACGCACGACCTGGGACAATATCGTCACCGCCTGCAGCCCCTGCAATCTTGCCAAGGGCGGCAAGCTGCTGCGCGATAGCGGGCTGGACCTTCAGCACCGCCCGTTCCGGCCGAACAACTTCCAGCTTCAGGACATCGGCCGGAAATTCCCGCCGAACTATCTGCACGACACCTGGATGGACTATCTCTACTGGGACGTGGAACTGGAAGGCTGATCGGCCACCGGACACCCACCCCAGTCAAACCGCCAGGCGCGGAAATGCACCGGATCGCCATTTGAATAGTTGAGCGCGTAGCGGGGTGGCCCTTCGGTGAGGCAGAGGCCCAGCGTTTCGGCCTGCGCGCGCAGATGGGCGGCTTCTTCCAGGATCGGAGGCTCTGCCTTCCGGTCCTCGAAATTCAGAAGATAGACCACCGGATAGGCCGCCTCGTCCGTTGGCAGATCAAGCGGCGTCTGCGGCGGGTGGAGGTTCTGCGTGCCCAGCGAGAGCACATAGGAAGGCTCGGCATAGCCAAGCGCCAGAATGCGCGCCGGCGTCTTCACGGCGCAGCCAGCATCCTCGCCCGGAACCCCGCACACATCCTCCAGCGCCAGCCGGGCCGTCTCGCTCGGCTGCACCCAGATCTGGCTCGGCAGCATGAAGATGCGCACATGCCAGCCGATGGCGACGCTTGAGAGGACGGCCATGGTGATCGCCGCGCCCATGCGCAGACGCGCCGATTCCACCAGGGCCAGCCCCGCCAGCGCAAAGCCAGCAGCCCAGAGCCAGAGCGGGAAGTCGCGATAATCCGTCCAGGAAGCGAGCACCTCTTCTTTCGAGACAGTGGTGAAGTCCCCTGCCGTCTCAGCCATGAAATAGCTCGTCGCGCCGGGATAGGAGACCGCCAGCAGGAGGATCGCCCCCAGCGCAAAGGTTACCATGCCCAGCCCGCGCGCCAGTGGCATCTTCATCCCGTCCATCATCTGCACGGCGGCGTAACCACACAGCAGACCAAAGGCCGGATAGGCGGGCAGAATGTAGTGGCTGAGCTTGGTTGGCAGCAGCTCGAAGAAGATCCAGGTCGGCACGCCCCAGGCGAGCAGGAATTTGAGGCCCGCCGTGCCATGGCCGAGCGCCGTCAGAGTTTCGCCTCGCAATGCGCGCCGGGTGGCGACAATCGCCGGGATCAGCAACAGGCTTGCCGGATAGAACCAGGCCGGGATGTGCGCCAGGTGATAGCCGGGCAGGCCGCCATGGCCTTCAGAGGCGCCGACGAACTTGTCTTTCAGATCCTTGCCGACTGCGCCCTGCACATAGAGACCGTCGGTGGCCATCTGTATCCAGATCAGCCAGGGCAGAACCAGCGCGACGAAGACCACCGGCCCCGGCCACCAGAGCAGCACGCGCCACCAGTCCCCGCCCCGCCCGGTCTTCAGCCGGTCCCACAGCCAGACGCCAACACCGGCATAGGCCGCCACCATCGGCGTGACCGGCCCCTTGATCAGGAAGCCGGCCCCCATCGTGACCCAGAAGAGGAGCGCCATGGCCTTCGATTGGGACTTCTCGACATAGAGGCGCACCAGCGCGCCGATGCCCAGCGTGGTGAGGAAGACGAGCATGCCGTCCGTCTTCGAAATATGCGCTTCAGACGTCAGCAGCAGGGTGGCCCCGAAAAGGGCCGAGCCGAGAAAGCTTGCCCGCCGCCCGATGAGGGGGATACCCGCCCAGAAACAGGCGATGGTGCCAAAGGCTGCGCCCAGCCAGCTCGGCACCCGGTAGGTCCAGATCTCGTTGGCTTCCGGCCCGGTGAAGATCGCGGTGGAGGCCGCCTGCAGCCAGTGGATGCCGGCCGGCTTCTTGTTGCGCAGCTCGTCCTGATACTGGATGAGGATGTAATTGTCCTCCTCCAGCATCTCCTTGGAGGCCTGCGCAAAGCGGCTTTCGTCCCGGTCGAGCGCGGGCAGCAGGAAAACGCCCGGCGCAGCGGCGCCAAAGGTGATCACGAAGAGAAGAACCCAGGCTTTCCAGCCTGTCGAGAGACGGTCAAGCAGTGTCATGGGCAGGGTAATAGCGCTGGATTTCCCGTTCGTCTTGCAGAATTGGCGGCAGGCATTTTGGACACACCCGCCCGGAAATGCGGGCCAGCGGCGGCCCCCATGCCATCCAGGTCTCGATTTTGGCCCCTGCCGGGGTTATGTGCGCAAATTAGCTGAATTGAATGAATGGACTGACCGTGGCCGACTCGCTTGAATTTTCCGTTGTCGTGCCCGTCCACAATGAAGCCGGCAATGTCGAGCAGCTTGCCACCGAAATCGCCCGGGCGCTGGATGGCCGCGCCTTCGAGATGATCTTCGTGGATGACGCCTCCACCGACGAAACCCGCGCGGAGCTCGCCGCGCTCAAGAGCCGTTTCCCCATGCTGCGCGTGCTCGGACACCGGAAGAATGCCGGGCAGAGCCGGGCGATCCGCTCCGGGATTCTGGCTGCGCGCGGACCCGTGGTCGGCACGCTGGACGGCGACGGCCAGAACGACCCGGCCGACCTGCCTGACCTCTACCGCCAGCTGACCCGCGCCGACGCTCCCCATGGCCTGAAAATGGTGATGGGCCGCCGGGGCAGCCGGAAAGACACCGCCTGGAAACGCTTCGGCAGCCGGTTTGCCAACAATATCCGCAAGCGGATGCTGAAGGATGACTGCGACGACAGCGGCTGCGGCATCAAGGTGATGGAGCGGGCGACGTTCCTGCAGCTCCCCTATTTCGATCACATGCACCGCTACATGCCCGCGCTGATGCGTTCAGATGGCCATCTGGTGGAATTCCGGGAAGTGAACCACCGCCCGCGCGGCACGGGCCGGTCGAACTACACCAATTTCGGCCGCCTGAAGGATGCCCTGTCAGACCTGCGCGGCGTGATGTGGCTGATCCGCCGCCGCCGCAATCCCGGCGGCGCGGACGAAATCTGATCCGGCCCTAGAAAAGCTCCGCCAGGCAGGCCGAGATCGTCTCGGGCGTGTCCTCATGCGTGAAGAAAGTCTTCAGCTTCCAGTCCTCATCCATCACATAGATGAGGTTGGTGTGGTCCATCGTGTATTCGGCGAGGCTCTCGGGCTGCTCGATCCGGGCATAGTCCGCCTTGAAATGATCGGCCGCTCCGCGGATTTCCTCAGCAGAGCCTGTCAGCCCCACAAGCCCCGGCGGAAAGGCCGGCGTGGTCACATAGGTGGCGAGGGCCTCCGGCGTATCGCGGTCCGGATCGACCGTGATCAGCAGGGTCTGCGGCACGGTTTCCCCTTCCGGCAGCCGGCGATAGGCCGCGCCCAGCGTGGAAAGCGCGGCCGGGCAGACATCCGGGCAATAGGTGAAGCCGAAATACACAACGGTCGGCTTGCCCTTGTAATTATCCTCTGTCACGCGCGCGCCGGTCTGGTCGATCAGCGAGATCGGCCCGCCGATTTCGCTATAGGCGCGGCTGGCGCAGCCCGATTTCATACCGCCGGAGCTGGCAATACCGCCCCCGGACGCAGGCGCATCCGAAGCGCCGCAGGCGGCAAGCAGAAACAGGGCCGGAAGGGCAAAGGCAAATGAGTTTCGCATTCGGCGATAGGCCCCCATTCCGGCGCTTGGCGCAAGAGACAGGCTGCCGCATAAGATCGGCATGGATGATTTCTCCCGAGATTCGAGACTGGGCTTTGAAGACGCGATCTTCACGCTAGCACCTGAAGGGCTCGGCTCGGCGCAGTCAGCCCTCGGACGGACGCGGCTGCGCACCTTCATCACGCTGCGCTGGCTGGCGGTGGCGGGGCAGACCGCTGCTGTTCTGTTCGTGGCCTTCATCCTCGGCTTCGATGTTCCGCTGGCGCTGTGCCTGGCCATCATTGCGGCGTCTGCCTGGCTCAACGTGTTCCTCTCCTTCGCCTTCCAGTCCCAGCGCCTGACTCATAGCTGGGAAGCGGTGCTGCAGCTGGGCTTCGACACGGTGCAGCTGGCGGCGCTGATCGCGGCGACCGGCGGGCTCTCCAACCCCTTCCTGCTGCTGATGCTGGCACCGGTTACTGTTGCCGCGCTCAGCCTCGGGCGCTTCCGGGCAAGTGCCATTGCCGTCCTGGCGCTGGGTCTCGCGGCGCTGATGCCCTTCCTCAGTCTGCCCCTTCCTTGGGAAGTCAGCGGCGGCACGCATCTGCCGATCCTCTTCCAGTGGGGTCAGTTCACGGCGCTTGCCGTGGGCGTGGTATTCTTCACCCTGTCGGCCGCGCGCGTCAGTCAGGATGAGGCCCGCCTTGTACGCGCGCTTGACGCGGCCAGCGTTGTGATGGCGCGGGAGCAGAAACTCTCGGCGCTGGGCGCAATGTCGGCGATGACGGCGCATGAACTGGGCACGCCGCTCGCCACCATCCACCTGGTCGCCAAGGAACTGGTGCAGCAGGCGAGCCCGGATGATCCGCACGCCGAAGATTTCCGCCTGATCGCCGAACAGGCCGACCGCTGCCGCTCGATCCTCTCGGCCATCCGCGAGGCACGCGACGCGACCGACATTGTTCACGCCCGGATGCCGCTGGACGCGCTGGTGGAAGAAGCCGCCGCGCCGATGAAGGGCCTCGGCGTGGCGCTTGTGGTGCGCGCGGTGCCGGGCGAAGGCGGCGCGGAAAAACCGCCAATCCTCGCCCGCAGCCCGGAAATTCTCCATGCGCTGGGCGCCTTCATCGAGAACGCGGTGAGCTTTGCTGCCACCCGCGTGGACGCCACGGCGAGCTGGACGGCAGATCAGGTGGTGATCACCATCACCGATGACGGCCCCGGATTCTCGCCCGAAGTGCTGCCGAAACTGGGGGAGCCGTATATTTCCGAACGGTCCGAAGCCCGCCTCGGCGGCGGGGACATGGGCCTTGGCTTTTTCATCGCAAAAACGCTGATCGAGCGCACGGGCGGGCGAATTGCGTCCCGAAACAGGACACCGCCGGCCACAGGCGCCATCGTTCAGGCCGTCTGGCCGCTCAGTGCGCTGCTGCCGCGTGGATTGGAATAGTTGACTTTTCCGCCATATATTCGCTTACCCGCGGCAAGACCGCCTGAAGGAGAGAGCGCATGGAACGCCCCGCTGTCGTGAACCTGCATCCGAGCCTGGAAGGCGTGGAGGATAAATCCTGCCTTGTGATGGACGATGACGGCCCGTTTGTGCAGCGCCTTGCCCGCGCGCTGGCCCAGCGCGGCTTTGTCGTTTCCGCCGTCACCAACGTGTCGGAAGGCAAGGACATTGCCCGCCTGAACCCGCCTGCCTTCGCGGTTCTGGACCTGCGCCTGGAAGATGGCAGCGGCCTGGAAGTGGTGGAAGTGCTGCAGAAACACCGCCCGGAAGCGCGCGCCGTGATCCTCACCGGCTATGGCGCCATCGCTACCGCCGTGGCCGCCGTGAAGGCCGGCGCGGTCGATTACCTCTCCAAACCTGCCGATGTGGAAGACATTATCCGCTCGCTGACCGCCACGCAGGACGAGCGCCCGGCGCCGCCCGAGAACCCGATGTCGGCTGACCGGGTGCGCTGGGAGCATATCCAGCGCGTCTATGAGCTGTGTAACCACAACGTTTCGGAAACCGCGCGCCGCCTCAACATGCACCGCCGCACGCTGCAGCGCATCCTGGCCAAGCGCGCGCCGAAATAGGCGCCTAAGCCTGTTCTTCGGGCTCCGGCGTATTCCGCCCGAAGTTCACCGCGCTGGAATCCTGGCCTGCATCGATGATCGCCTTGCGGATGGAGCGCGCGCGCGTGAATTCGCGGATCAGCGTATCCCCATCGTCCCAGCGGATCGCCCGCTGCAGAGCGGCGAGATCCTCGGAAAAGCGCCCGAGGCATTCGAGCACGGCTTCCTTGTTGTTGAGGAATACGTCCCGCCACATCACCGGATCTGACGCGGCGATCCGGGTAAAGTCCCGGAAGCCGCCGGCCGAATATTTCACCACCTCGCCCTGCTCGACCGATTCAAGGTCAAAGGCGGTGGTGACGATGTTGAAGGCGATCAGGTGAGGCAGGTGGGAGGTGATTGCCAGAACGCGGTCATGCCGGCCGGCGTCCATCGCCTCCACCTTTGCGCCGAGCCGTGTCCAGAAGGCGGCCAGCTGATCGGTGGCGGTCTGGTAGGCTTCATCCTGCCCGGAAAGCGGCGTCAGGATATGCCAGGCCCCGCGAAACAGTGTCGGGAAGCCGGCTTCCGGTCCCGACTGCTCGGTGCCGGCAATCGGGTGTCCGGGAATGACATGGATGCGGCCATCGCCAGCCCCGTGCAGCGCGCGGGCCGCCTCACTCTTGACCGAGCCGACATCGGTAAGAATGGCGCCATACTTCATGCAGGGCACGGCCCCGGCGGCCACAGCGCCAATTGCGCCCACCGGAACGCAGACGATGACGCAGTCCGCGTCCGAGACGGCCGCCTCCAGCGTCGGCGCTACGGTGCCGAGGCCGAGCGCGCCGGCACGGGCGCGGACATCGGGGCTTGCATCATAGAGGACCACCTCCCCTGCCGCGCGATATTCAGCCGCGGCCCGCGCAATCGAGGAGCCGATGAGGCCCACACCGATGATGGCGATGCGGCTGAAGACAGGGTCGGACATGAAGGAAGCTCCCGGAGGGCGTTGAAACCGGCGCACTCGTGGGCAATGCGCCTGCCCGCGTCAAGAGGAGGCGCGGGCGTTTGTCACGGGGCTTTCGCAAGATCGCATGCCTAAATACCGGGCATGGAACACAAACAGACACCCATCCTCTCCGGAATTCGCCAACGCTGCGGCGCCTGCGGCGAGGGCAAGCTGTTCAAGGGGTATCTTAAGCTCAATGACGCCTGCCCGCATTGCGGAAGGGACATGACGGCTGCCGACACGGCGGACGGGCCGGCCTTCTTCGTCGGCTTCGGGGTGCTGATCCTGATGGCCCCGTTCCTGTTCCTGGTGCCGATGAGCCCGCTGCCGGTGGGCCTCAAGATCCTGGCGATGATCGGTGTGGGCGTTGCGGTGACCCTGCTCTGCCTCTGGCTGCTTCCGGTAGCAAAAGGCGTGCTGCTCAATCTGCAGCTGCACCACAAGGCCCAGGAAGCGAGCTTCGACAAGCCACCCAGAAATCCCTGAAGCTGCCGCTTTAAGAGCGGCCTCTCAAAGCCCCTCGCCACCCCCGCTGCGATACGGTAGACAGGGTTGGTAAACGCAATCGTCATTGCGAGGGTGGACGTGGCAGGCAAGGCCTCTAAGGACACGAGAATCGCATTAGCGGGGGCGGCCGTTGCCAAGATGGAGCGCGACCAGAAACGTCGCGCAGGCAATGGCGAAACTCAAAAACAGGGGTCATTCATGCGACTAATCTTCGGCATCTTTCCGCTGCTGGTCATTCCCGTCGTGCTCTACAATCTCATGGCGATGGCTTTCGGGGGCCCGGTTCAGGCGATCGATGCCAGCGGCCAGCTGCTTCAGGCGCAGGCCGCGCCGATGGCCAACCTGCTGAACGAGCGCTTCCTGGGCCTGCCGATGATTTCCGGCGTGGAATGGGTGCTGACCAAGGGGGACGCGATTGTCCTCCTCGCCGTGATCTTCCTGTTCCTGGAAATCCTGAAATCCACCAGCACCGGCACTGCCACGATCGTCAATCATGGCATCTCGCTGCTGATCTTCATCCTCTGCCTGGTGCAGTTCCTGCTGATGCCGAACTTCGCCACCTCAACCTTCTTCATCCTGACGGCGATGACGTTGCTGGATGTTCTGGCAGGCGTGATCGTCACCATCGTCTCGGCACGCCGGGACTTCGGCGTGGCAGGCGACGTCTGAGGCGAGCTTTGGCAGGCCGGCCTTATTCCTTGCGGGACAGGTCGGCCAGCTGCTTCTGGATGGCTTCCATCTGCTCCTGCATCGCAGCAAGGGCTTCGGCCTGATATTCCATGAACGGGTTGGCGGGCGGCTGCGCGGCAGACGGGCGCGGATCTGCGGCGCCGGTTGCTGCGCTGCCGGGCGCAACGCCGGGCATGAACATTTTCATCGCCTGCTCAAACATCGCCATGTTGCGGCGCGTCTGAGCCTCGAAAAGGCTCATCGGGTTGGCCGCCTTGCGCCATTCTTTCTGGGCCTGGGCAAAGCTGTTCATCGACATTTCCAGGAAAGACGGCAGATAGGCCTGCGCGCCGCCGCCGTAAAAGCCGATCAGCTGGCGCAGGAAATTCAGCGGCAGGGCACCCTGCCCCTTGGTTTCATGCTCGAAAATGATCTGCGTCAGCACCTGGCGGGTCAGGTCTTCGCCGGTCTTGGCATCGCGTACTTCGAATTCCTGACCTTCCCGGACAAGATCAGACAGGTGTTCCAAAGTGACATAGGAAGACGTCGACGTGTCATAGAGACGCCGGTTGGCATACTTCTTTATGATGATCGGCCCGCCTGAGCCTGATTGTCTGGCCATGTCCTCACCTCGCGCGATGCCCTGCAATGGAGCAAGCAATTATTGTGCTAGTGCAAAATATTTGCACAGAACCCTCGCAAGACCAATGCGCTATTGATGTGAGACCCGCTTCTAGGCGAGTGTAATCTGAACGAGACAATCGGGAGGAGACAAGACCATGGCGAAAACGGCTCTGGTGACCGGCGGGACGCGCGGCATCGGCAAGGCAATCAGCGAAATGCTGAAGGCCAAGGGATATACGGTGGCCGCAAATTATGGCGGCAATGACGCGGCGGCGGCCGAATTTTCCCGCGAAGCGGGCATCAAGGTCTACAAGTTCGACGTGGCCGACTATGAGGCCGTAGGCGCCGGGCTGAAGGCGATTGAAGCCGATCTCGGGCCGGTTGACGTGCTGGTCAACAATGCCGGGATCACGCGGGACGCGCCGTTCCACAAGATGACGCTGGCCCAGTGGCAGGAAGTGATCAATGTAGACCTGACCTCCGCCTTCAACGTAACCCGGCAGGTGTGGGACGGGATGCGCGACCGCAATTGGGGCCGGGTGATCAACATCTCCTCGATCAACGGCCAGAAAGGGCAGTTCACGCAGGCCAACTATTCTGCCGCCAAGGCCGGCCTGATCGGCTTTACCAAGGCGCTGGCCTATGAAGGCGCCAAAAAAGGCATTACGGCCAACGTAGTAGCGCCCGGCTATATCGATACCGAGATGCTGCAGGCAGTGAAGCCCGAAGTGCTGCAGGGGATCATCGCAACCATCCCCGTGGGCCGTCTCGGCAAGGCCGAAGAGATCGCCTCGATGTGCGCCTACCTTGCCTCCGACGAGGCCGCCTTCATCAACGGGGCGACCATGACGGTCAATGGCGCGCAATATATCGCCGGCTGACAGGGCAGGGCTTATCCCGTGGATAAGCCCTCCGAAAACTCCAACCATTCCTCCAACAAGAGGGCAGAAAACTCCAACGCCGTTGGAGTTTTTTGCGTCTGAAGGCCCGCCTTCAGACGTCTGGCCGCCAGCCCGGCGGGGCCATCGTGAAGCCGGAAAATTCAAACCCCGGCGCGACGAGGCAGGACACCAGCGTCCAGGCGCCAAGCGTCTCGGCGGTCTGCCAGTGCCCAGCCGGAACAATGGCCTGAGGGCGCTGACCCGCGCGCAGGTCCGGCCCGAGGGTGACGCTGGCGGCGCCCTTCCCGTCTGGCGGAGAGAGGGTGAGGGCGAGCGGGCCACCGGCATGCCAGAGCCAGGCCTCATCTGCGTCCACCCGGTGCCAGGCCGAAATCTCGTCAGCCTGGAGAAGATAGTAGATGGCTGTCAAATTAGTTCGGGCGCCCGCTTCCGCCACAGCGCGATAGGTTTCGCCGTAATGGCCCCCTTCCGGATGAGGCCGAAGGCCGAGCATCCGGATGATTTCGTTCGGACCAAGATCGCCGGAGATGGCGGGCCGCATCAGAAGCGATCCTTGCGCCCGCGGATCTCACCGAAAGTGGCCGCCGCATTGCCGGCATGGCCCATGGCAAGCTGCATTTCGGGAAGATCGGCCCGCAGGAAGGGATTTGTCTCCAGCTCCCGCTCCAGCAGCGCGGGCACAGTCGGCTTGCCTTCGGCCCGGCGCTTCTCGATCCAGGCGACATATTCTTTCAGCGCCTTGTTTTCCGGCTCGATCGTGACCGCGAATTTCGCGTTCGAAGCCGTGTATTCATGGGCGCAGTAGAGCCGGGTCTTTTTCGGCAGTTTCTTGATGCGCTTCAGGCTTTCCCACATCATCTCCATCGTGCCCTCAAACACCCGGCCGCAGCCGAGGGCGAAGACAGCATCGCCCACGAAGGCCACGTCCTGATCGGGGAAATGGAAGGCGATATGGCCCAGCGTGTGGCCCGGCACATCGATGACGGTAGCCGTTGCAGCCCCCAGTTCCACGCGGTCGCCGCCCTTCAGGCGCTTGTCGATGCCCGGTATCTTGTCAGCTTCGCCCGCCGGACCGATGATGCGGCAGCCGGTGACTTCCTTGATCTTGAGGTTGCCGCCGGCATGATCGGGATGCCAATGGGTGTTCCAGATCTCGCTGATCTGCCAGCCCATCTTTTCGGCTTCGGCGAGGTACACGTCCGCATCGGGTGTATCAATCGCGATGGTGGCGCCTGAGCCGGGTTCGTGCACCAGATAACCGTAATTATCGTTCAGGCAGGGAAACTGGTGTATTTCGATCAGAACACTCATGGGTCTACCTCCGCAAACAGGCCCGCGATTACAGGAACGCGCTGCAAGCCATAACGATGCGACAGGACGCCGTCACCCTTGAACGCTTTTACGCCTCCGACCTGGGCAAGGCGGCCGCGCGCATTCTGACGGGCAAGCTGACCGATCTGTGGGGCGACGCCAAGGGCCTGTCTGTTCTGGGGCTTGGCTATGCGCTGCCGGTGCTGGATGCCTTCACCCACGGGCCGCGCCGGATGATTGCCGCCGTGCCGCTGGAACATGGGCCTGTCAGCTGGGACTGTTCGGGCCGGGGGAACGCCACCGTGGCGGTGGGCGATCCGCGCCTGCCCTTCCCCGACGGGCTGTTTGACCGCGTGATCATCCTGCATGGCCTGGAAGAAACCGGCGATCCGCGCGCCTATCTGCGCGAGATATGGCGCGTGACGGCGCCGGAAGGCCGCATCGTGCTGACGGCGGCCAACCGCTCCGGCCTCTGGTCGCGCGCCACGCGCACGCCCTTTGGCCATGGCCGCCCCTGGACACGCAGCCAGCTGTCCAATCTGCTGTCCACCGGCCTGTTTCAGGTGACGGCCTCTTCCGGGGCGCTCTACATGCCGCCGACCGATCTTGGCCTTGTGACCTCCGCCGCTGAGGGTTGGGAAGCGATGGGCCGGCTGATCGCGCCGGGCATGGGCGGGGTGGTTCTGATCGAAGCGGTCAAGCGCCTCTATGCCCCGCCGCGCAGCGGTACCGCCGCGCCGGTGACCGATCAGGTGAGAATTGCGCGCCCTGCCCGTGCGGCAAGGCGTGAAGAACATTGACGAGACCGTCATGTTGATTACCTTCGCATGTGCAGCATCCGCCCGTCAGACAGGAATACCGCCATGAAACAGATCACTGCAGTCTTCAAACCGAGCCGTCTGGACGCGGTTATCGAGGCGATTTCCGAAGCCGGCGCCACCGGCCTGACCGTGACCGAAGTGCGCGGCTATGGCCGCCAGCAGGGCAAGACGGAAGTTTATCGCGGCGCCGAATATGAAGTGCGCCTGCTGCCCAAGGTGAAAGTGGAACTGGCCTGCGCCGACGCCGATGTGGAGCGCTTCATCGAAGCGATCACGCAGGCGGCCAATACCGGCACGATCGGCGACGGAAAAATCTTCGTCCATGACCTGGAAGCGATCCTGCGCATCCGCACCGGCGAACGCGACGAGCAGGCGATTTCGGGCTGAGGCCCACCTCCAACAGATGGCAGATTTGAAAAGGGCGGCCTCATCAGCCGCCCTTCTTCGTTCTATTCGATGATTTCGTAGCCCTCGGGGATGATCCAGTCGGGGGCAGAGGCAACGCCGATTTCTGGCTCAAGCTGCTCACCGGGGCCACTCTCGCGGCGTTCATACGCCTTCACCAGCGAGAGATAGGGCGGTACATGCACCCAGCCATTGCCGGCGGTGTTCTGGGTGATCTCGAAATGCAGGTGGATGGTGGTGGGCGTGCCGCCGAAATCATTCGAGACATAACCGATCAGATCGCCCGCCTTGACGAACTGCCCGGCCGTGACGGAGAGGCGGCTCATATTGAGGTGCATGTAGTTGTAGATGCTGCCCTCGCTGCGGAGTTTGACCGTGTACGTACCGATGGAGGAAATGACGCCATCCTCGACAGCGACCACTTCGTGAATGCCGCGCGCCGCTGCGCTCTGGCGGCGCAGGGTGTTGCAATCTGCCGCCGTGCCGACGCGAATGTCCTGTCCCTGATGGATCTTGTTCACCGGGCAGAAGGGCGAGCCGCGATTGGCCGAGCGGGTTTCGCAGAAATTGTCCCGCCAGGGATAGGCGTAGTTGCGCGCGTCGCACTGGTCTCCGCCCGCAACGCCGCCGCCATACATGAAGACCTGTGACTGGAGATAGGCCGGGGCCGACTTGATCGGGAAGACCATGTTCGGCGCATGCACGATCTGTTCAGGGAAGCCGCCACCCGTGCCCGCCAGCAGCGCGCCGGGGGGATGGAAGCTGAACACCGGCTGGACCACGGGTTGAGGCTCAGGTTCGGGCTCTGGCTCCGGCTGGGGCTGGGGCTGGGGCTGGGGCTGAGGTTCAGGTTCCGGATCGGGCGTTGCGGGATCTGCGGGGCCGGGCGTCTGTTGATCATCCGGCGGCGTTTCACCGGAGGGGATTTCCTCGCCAGGTGTTCCGTCTACGGGCATTTCCGGATTGGGCTCTGCCTCCTCCGGCGCCGTGCCATCAACGGGCTCAGGCTCCGGTGTGGTGTCTTCCTCCAGCGGGGGAAGCGCCCAGGGGTCTTCGCCAGGCTCGGGCGGCGGGGGGCCCGGCGCGCCCGGCGGAATGGCCGGGCCAGGCTCAGGCGTTTGCGGCGGCGGGCCGCCATCCCCGGGGAAGCGCACAAAATCGCACGCCCCCAGCAGCAACAAGAGCGCCGATAATCCGGCGGCAGATAAACGTGCTTTCAGCATCAGCGGGTCCCCGAAATCACCAGATCCGTTGCAAAGGCCAGCGCCTCATCCTGCGTGATGCAGGTGGGCAGGCCATTCGTCAGCTCCTTGCATTCAAACTCTACCAGATAGTCTGCGCCATACCTCGAGAAGGACACCTGCGCGCCGGTGGTGGTGGGCTGGAAATTCAGCGCGTCCCCGCGCGGGGCAACCTCTTCACCCGGAGCGGCGACCACCTTGTTGGTGCCATTGACGATGGTGTCGTACTTGTCGCCGGGGAAGAAGGCGTAATAGCCATCGCTCATCGGCTGGAAGCGGACATCGGCTTCCCCGCTCTGTACCGAGACCGGCGCCGATGGCAGGAAAACCGGCACGGGCGGGGCAGCCTCCCCGGAAGCAACCTGGAAGGCCCCTTCCCGCGTTTCGATCGGGCGGGCGGCGAGATCCCGGCGGGCCGCTTCCCAGTCAATGGCACTGTCGGCCGCGGTTGATTCCGGGCGGACCGGCAATTCGACCTCGCCGGGCGTCTGGTCTTCTTCCGTTCCCGGAGGAAGAATTTCTTCACCGGCCTTGGGCTCTGCGCCGGTATTGCCGCTGGCGCCCGGAAGACGGATCTGGTCGCAGCCGGCAAGCACAGCGCTGGCAGCCAGCATGAGGGAAACGATCTGGAGACGGATGAGGCTCATGGTTTGTCCTTCTGGCCGGGGTGGGCGACATAATCTGGATCGGCATAGGCCACGCCCTCAATGGCGAGGAGGCGTTCCTGCACCTGCTTGATGGCCTCGGGCGTCGCCTCGGCCAGGCGCCGCGAGAGGCGGAGTTCGCCGGAATAGCTGGCGCCGGAAAGCTCGAACTCCGCCAGCACCGGGATGCGGGTGGTCAGTTCCAGCCAGGCGGCCTGGGCGGCGGCGGGATCCCGCTTGAAATTGCGGGTGATGGTGTCGACCTCCGGCACGCCCTTGAGGCGGACGATGAAGACGACTTCCGCCGTGCCGGCGCGGGCGGGGAGAACGCCGCTGCCACTGCCTTGCTGCTGGATGGTGACCTGCGGAACGAGCGGGACGGCCTCTTCCTCAGGTTCGTCCGGCGGCAGGGGCGCTGGTTCCGGATCTATGATCAGGGCGGGGCGCCCCGGCGGCGGATCCAGAGACGGGGGCAGCGGGCTGGGCGGGTCATCCTCTGACAGGGCCTGCCCGTCAACGGCAGCAGGCCCGGCGGCGACTGCCCCATTGCCGGTTTCCTCTCCCGTGCGCACGCCGACAATGGCAAGGCCGGCAGCACCGGCCAGAAGGCCGATGCCGAGCACGCCGAGCGGACCGCGCACATCCAGAGGAAGTGACCACGCCATCTAGCGGCCACCCCCACCTGTCGCCTTGACCGGTACATTGGCCATGTTCAGCAGCCCCTGCCCGCAGGGGCGCGCGCACATGTCCGGACTGCCTTCAATCGGCGCGGCGCCGGGATACTGGCTGCAGAGGCCCGCACATTGCAGGCTTTCTCGCGGCTCCAGCGCCGCTCTCAGCGTGCTGATGATATCCTCCCGGCTGGCGCCAGGATCCCGCGCCTTGAGAAGCGCCAGAGCGGCCGAGACATGCGGCGCCGCCATGCTGGTGCCCTGCTCATAGGCGTAGAAGCAGTTTTCAACGCCTGCGCCGGTGACCGGATCGTAGCAGTTGGTGGCCGCCTTGGTGGAGAGCACGCCGTCAGGCTTGCCGTCGCCATTATCGTCCCGCGTCAGGTCACCGCCCGGGGCGAGCACCATCACTTCAGGCCCGAAATTCGAATAGGGCGCGATCTGGCCCCGTGCATCGCTGGCTGCAACCGTCACGACATTCCGGCAGCCGGCCGGCGCATAAAGGCTGGTGGCCATCCGCGCATTGCCGGCCGCAGAAACAACGATCACACCGGCCTCGGTGACGGAGTCGATCGCATCCTGCAGCGAGGCCGGGCAGGTGCCCAGAAGGCCGATCGACAGGTTGATGATGTCTGCCGGGTTTTCGTTCCAGACTTCGGTCCAGACATTGTTTTCGTCAGAAACTTCGGCCGGAACCAGGCCAGCGGCCCAGCGGATGGCGTCGTTGATATCCGACAGGCGGCCGCCGCATTTACCCAGCGCGCGCACCGGTACGATGCGCACGTCCCACGCGCCGCCCGCGACGCCGGCTCCGTTATTGGTCGCGGCCGCGCCGATGGTGCCGGCGACGTGCGTGCCATGGAAGCTGTCAGCGGCGCCGGGTTTGGTGGGGTCGCAAAGGTCGCCCGGATCATTGGGGTCTGTGTCGCGTCCATCCCCGTCATTGCCCATGCGCGGATCGGAGACCATGTCATAACCCGGCATGATGTTGGGCGAACCGGCAATGTCGGGATGGTTCATCTGCAGGCCGGTATCCACGACCGCGACAACAATGCCGTCCGAGCCGGTGATGCCCTGACTTTTCCAGAAGCTCTCGAAGCCGGCGCCACCGGCGGTGCGGCCCTCTGCCGTTCCCTTGTCGCGGAAATGCCATTGCAGGGCCCAGAGCGGATCATTCGGATCGGAGACCGCCGGTTTTGCCGGCGTTGCGGTGGAGCCGTTTGAGCCCGTCTTGGTTTCCCCTGGCGTTCCGACCGGCATGTCCTTCGGTTTGCGGGCAAACTGGTTCTGGAAGATGAAGTCAGGCTCGACATATTCGAACTGGCCCGAGGCGCGCAGATCCCGCACCACGCAGGCGGTGGCCACGGCGAGGTCTTCGCGGATAACCGCCGCATCCGGATTGTCCGGACACTCAGCGGCTTCGGCGCGGGCCAGGAAATCGGCGGGGCCATTGCGGCCGCGGAACTGGGTCGGATTGGCGCCATCCGCCCCGATCTGGATGACCATCTGCCCCTGCCGCGACAGCGCCACCTCGCCGCCGACGCCATATCTGGTCATCGTGTCGAGCATGACCGCGTTGGCGTCGAGCTGTTTCTGGACAACTTCACGGGCGACCGGCGCGCGGCGGGCAATCTTGCGCACTTCCACACGCTCCTCCGGCGCCATGGCCTTGAGATCGTCCTGCGACAGGCGGCGCATCTGCAGGCGCTGGGTGTCGTCCTTGAGGGCAAACTGCTCGATGTTGCGGCCCGCTTCGGCGATTTCCTGACGGCTTTCCTGGGCCGCGCGCGGATCCAGCTTGATCCTGGGCATCACCTGGGCAGGTTCGGCGAGAATCTCGCGAGTGACAGGCGCTTCGGCGGCGGGCGGAGCGGGCGCGGCGGCAGGGGGCTCTCCTGCTTCCAGCATCGCCTCCCCTTCCGGGCTGTCGAAATATTCGAGTTCTTCTTCGATCATAGCGGCGTCGTCGGGAATTTCGACGGGCCCGGAAGCCGGAATATCGAGCGGCTTGGCAATGATCGAGCCGATGGCGAACATCGGGCGCTCTTCATCGTCTACGGCAAATTGCGCAATCACGGTGCCTGCAAGGGCCCGGTCTGCCGGGGCTGCGCGCTCAAGATTGCGATAGGTGGGGTCGATGACGGTTTCGCCATTGATCTGGTCCACCGAAGCGTCCGCAATCTCCCGTGCCCGCTCAATGCGGGTATCGATCTGGTCACACGCCGCCAGCAGCGCCGCGCCACCGAGAGCCATCGCGATTGCAGCGCGCGCAGTCCTCGCTGTGTAGTGTTTCAACATACCGGATATCCCCATGCGGTTGCCAATGAACGCCCCAGCTCCATAGGTTAACGCTGTGTTGAGATTATGACGCCCGAGGCGGGCTGTCCAATCCGCAATTCCCGAAGGTCGCCCTACCAGTAACCCTGCATCAGTTCTGTTGCCCATTCCGGCTGGGAAACCGGGCCACGGGGCAAGAATTCGCGCATGACCGGTTTAATATCGAGCACGGGTGTGGCGTCGATCGCGTCCAGCCCCTGAACGCGGAGAGAGCGCCCGGCCAGGCTGATGATCCGGCATGTGCAGAGCCCCAAGCGGTTTGGCCGGTTCTTGCCGCGCTGGGCAAAGATGCCGACCTGGGGCCACGCTGTATTGCCGCGCGGATGACGCGCGCCGGTTTCGATCTTCGATTCAGGTACGCGGTTGAAGAAAAAGATGATTTCGGCGTGGCTGAAGGTTTCAAGCCCTGCCAGGGCGCCTTCGGGGAAGGCAGGCGCCAGTTCGATCACCGCCTGTTCGCTGTCCCAGTTGTCGTCCACGGGATCGGATCGCCCTCCCCGCACCCAGCCGACCGGTTCGAGCGTGATCATGGCGTCTCTCCCTGCCAAAACGTGATTGTCCGCCCGGAACGAAACGCATGTCAATCGCGGGTCTTTCAATGCCCCGCGAATAACCTCAAATGGACAGACTGGGACAAAACGGGTCACTGATGGACATTCTGGCGACAGGACGAGACGTGCGGGCAGCCGTGGCTGGAGCCGGCCTTCTGATCGAAGGGCGTGACTTTCATGGCGCCGATCTGCGCGGGCAGGATTTTGCCGGGACGCGGTTTCACAATTGCGAGCTGCGCGGCGCCCGGCTCGACTGGGCCAACCTGGCCGGAGCCTGCCTCAACCATGCAAGGCTGCTGAACGCCTCGATGACCCATGCGCATCTGCGGGGCGCCCTGCTGAAAGGCGCCAACCTGCGATCAGCCCGTCTGGCCCACGCCAATCTGGTGGACGCGGACATGACCGGGGCCAATCTCTGGCAGGCCGACCTTTCCGGCGCCAATCTGTGCGGCGCTATCTGCCTCTGGGGCGATATCAGCAAGGCCCGCTTTGCCGGCGCGCTCTATGATGAGGCCACTCGCCTGCCACCCGGCTTCCGCCCCGAGGCGGAAGGCATGATCCGCTTTGACATGCCGCGCGCTTGACACGGGCGCGCCCCCGCCCCCATCCCTTCCCCGCACATGACAACACTCAAGGCCATTCTGGGCCCCACCAATACCGGCAAGACACATTACGCCATTGAGCGGATGCTGGGCTATGGGACCGGCATGATCGGCCTGCCCCTGCGCCTGCTGGCGCGAGAGGTGTATGACCGGGTGGTGGCCGCCAAGGGATACCCCCATGCCGCGCTGATCACCGGGGAGGAGCGGATCTGCCCTCCCACGGCGCGCTATTTCATCTGCACCGTGGAATCGATGCCGGTGGATATCCGCCCGGATTTTCTGGCCATCGACGAAATCCAGCTGGCCGAGGATGAAGACCGGGGACATGTGTTCACCGACCGCATCCTCAACATGCGCGGCAATCACGAGACCCTGCTGCTGGGCGCCGACACGATGCGCGGCCTGCTGCGCGAACTGAAGCTGGGCGTGGAGACCGAGCCGCGCGAGCGTTTCTCGGAGCTGCGCTATACCGGCCATACCAAGATCACCAAGCTGCCCAAGCGCACCGCCATTGTCGGCTTCAGCGCCGAGGAAGTGTACGCGATTGCCGAACTGCTGCGCCGGCAGAAGGGCGGCGCGGCGGTGGTGATGGGCGCGCTCAGCCCCCGCACCCGCAATGCGCAGGTGGCGCTCTACCAGTCCGGCGAGGTGGACTATATCGTTGCCACAGACGCCATCGGCATGGGGCTGAACCTGAATGTCGACAGGGTGGTGTTTGCCTCACGTTCCAAATTCGACGGGCGGCGCCACCGGGCGCTGACACTGGCCGAGTGCGGCCAGATTGCCGGGCGCGCCGGGCGTTTCCGCACCGATGGCGAATTTGGCGAGACCGGCAGCTGCCCGCCCTTCACCGAGGAAGAATGGAAAGCGATAGAGGCCCACCGGTTTGACCCGGTGGACGCCATCCAGTGGCGCAACTCGGCCCTCGATTTTTCAAGTCTCAGGAACCTCATCCGCAGCCTGGAGAAGCCTTCGGGCAATCCGCGCCTCATCCACAATCCCCACGCCCTGGACGAATGGGTGCTGCGGCGGATGAGCGAAGATGGCGGCATCGGGCCGAATGTGACGGGCGACCGCAAGGTGCGCCGGCTGTGGGATCTGGCGCGCCTGCCGGACTTCCGCAAAGCAGGCCCGGAGGGGCATGGGCGCCTCGTTCTGGGCCTGGCCGATACGCTGGCTGACCCGGACGCACGCCTCTCAGATGCGGGGCTCGAGCGCCGGATGGAGGATCTGGCCTCCACCAACGGCGATATTGCCAAGCTGCAACAGCGCCTTGCCGCCATCCGCACCTGGACTTATGCCGCCCACCGCCCTGACTGGCTGGAAAATCCAGGCTATTGGCAGCAGAAAACGCGGGAGATTGAAGACTCCCTCTCCGACGCGCTACACGAAGCGCTGACAGCCCGCTTTGTCGACCGGCGCACCACCGCGCTGCTCGCAAGCCTCAAGAAGGAAGATGCCCTCGTGACCAATCTGACGCCCGACGGCGACGTGACCGTTGAAGGCCATCTGGTCGGCCGCCTGAAGGGCCTGACCTTCGAGCCAGTTCTGGATGCCCGGACGCTGGAAGGAAAGGCGGTGCGCGGCGCTGCCCTGGCCGCCATCCGCCCGATGCTGAGCCAGCGCCTTGCCGAGATCACCGGTGCGCCTTCGGACGCTTTCAAGCTGACCGAAGGGGCGGAGATCGAATTCAAGGGCGCCGCCATTGCCCGTCTTGCCAGGGGCGCCAGCTGGATTGCCCCGCGCGCCGAACTGATCGGCGCGGTTGAGGTGGAGGCCAGCGAACGCGCCCCGGCGCTGGCCCGTGTTGAAGAATGGCTGAAGAGCGAGATTGCCCGCCTGCTGCCCACCCATGCGAAACTGGCAAGCGGGGAAGCCGGCGCCGGCCTGGAAGGCATGGCGCGCGGCCTGGCCTTCCGTATCCTGGAAAGCGGCGCAGCGGTTGATCTGCGGACGGATGATCCGCCAGCGCGCATCACGCCGGAGCAGCGCGAAGCCCTGAAGGCTGCCGGCATCCGCGCAGGGCGCGTGGCCGTGCATGCACCCGACGCGCAGAAGCCGGCCGCCCAGCGCGTGATTGCCATCCTGAAAGCTGTTGCTTCGGGCACGGAATATCCGCTGGCCCCGGAAGGCGCAGGATCGTTCGCGCTGGACGGCACCTGGCCGGAAGAAGCGCTCGCCGCAAACGGTTATCTGCGCTTTGGCCGCCGCGCCGTGCGCGCTGACCTTGCCGAACGCCTTGGCTGGGAGATTGCCAAGCGGCGCAAGGAAGCCGGCAAGAACGCTTTCGCCATCGCCATCGACATGGCCTCAATGGTTTCCTGCCCAGCCGATGACTGGCCGGGCGTGCTGAAGGGCTTTGGCCTGGCGCCCGCCGAAAAGGACAAGGAAACCGGCGCGGTAACGCTGTGGCGCTATGGCGCCCGCACGCGCCCGGAAGAAGGCCAGACTGCCCGCCCGCCCCGCGCTGAACGCCCGCAGGGGGGCCGCCCGAAGCGCGACGGCGCGCCGGGAGATCGTCCGCAATCGGATCGCCCGCAGGGCAAAGGCCCGCGCGGCGAAGGCCGCAGCCGCGGCCGGGATGACCGCCGCCCGCCGCGTGGGGGTGACACCCGCAACGACCGGCGCCAGGACAACCGCCCTGCCCCGCCCCAGCGCAAGGTGGCCGATCCAGACAGCCCGTTTGCCGCGCTCGCTGCGCTGCTGCCGCCGCCGAAGCCGCCAAAGCCTCCCCGGCCGCAGAAGCAGAAGCCACCGCGCCAGCCGGGCACCGATGGCGGCAAGCCTGCCGAAGCAGCGGGCGAAGGCAGCTTTGTCTACAAACCTTTCCAGTAGCGCGAGCGCCGCATGAACGAAGACGTCTCGCTGCGCCTCGATATCTGGCTGTGGCGGGCCCGCTTCTTCAAGACACGCGCCCTTTCCACCGCGCACATCAAGGGTCATGGGGTGCGCCTGTCGCACAGGGGCCAGACCCGGAAAACCGACAAGCCCGGCGCCGCCCTCACCGTTGGCGATGTGGTGACATTCGGGAAAGCCGGGCGTATCTACAGCATTGAAGTGCTGGACCTCGGGGATCGCCGCGGCCCCGCCGAGGAAGCACGGGCGCTCTACCGCCCTCTGGAGGCCGAGCCATGATGGACCGCATCAAGCGCCTGCTGACGCCGAAAACGCCCGCAGAACAGTCGATGCCGCCCTATGTGGCGGTGACTGCCCTGCTGGTCGAGGCGGCGCTGGTGGACGGGGTATATGTGAATATCGAAAGCGACATGATCGCCGAGATCCTGGTCGAGGCGTTCGAGTTCGAGGCTGACAAGGCTGACGCCCTGCTCTCGGAAGCCGAAGCGCTGGCCGAGGAGGCCGTCGGCAGCCATCAGTTTACCAAACATGCGAAGAAATTGCCGGCGGCGGAACGGGTGAAGGTGGTGGAGGCAATCTACCGGGTGATCCTGGCCGATGGCGAGCGGTCTGACCTCGAAGATGCCTATGTGCGGCATGTGGCCGGGCTGCTGCATGTCGATGATGTGCAGCGCGCCGAGGCCCGCCGCCGCGCAGAGGCGCGCACTTCCGGCGCAGTTTGAGCCTTTCTGCCTGCGCTGTGTAGTACGCCTCATTGACAGGGGCGCTTTGCCTCGCCAATTGCGAGGCTCAATTCCCGCCAGAAGACCCCGGACCTCCCATGACCTATATTGTCGTCGACGCCTGCATCCGCTGCAAATACATGGATTGCGTCGAGGTTTGCCCTGTCGACTGTTTCTATGAAGGCGAGAATATGCTCGTCATTCACCCCGATGAATGCATCGATTGCGGCGTCTGCGAGCCTGAATGCCCCGCTGAGGCGATCAAGCCGGACACCGAGGACGATCCCGATGGCAAATGGCTGAAGCTGAACTCCGAATATGCCAAGGTCTGGCCCAATATCACCCGGATGAAGGAACCTCCGGCTGACCGGGACGAATGGGCCAGCGTGACCGGCAAGCTGGAAAAATACTTCAGCCCCAATCCAGGCACCGGGGACTAGCCGCACCCTTAAGGAGAAATATTTTCTCCTTGTTTGTGTGCCCCGCTGTAATTGCGGGGAAATTAAAGGATCAGGACGCGTTAACGATTTGTCCGATTTCGCGTCTTTCCCATTCTGGCGCCGCCTGCGCCAGACTGTTGTATTTCCTGTAAGAATGTGCTACACGGAATATCTGAACAACAATCAAGAAGAGCGGGAATTCCTAACTCAGAGCCTTAATCAGGAACTGGGCCGGGTAAACTCGACTCTCTTAATGTGTGTGTAGAAAAGGGTCTTACCGAACATGGCGAAGAAGGCAGAAGCTCGGACTCATGCGTTCGAGGTCGGTCAGAGTGTTGTCTATCCGGCGCACGGCGTAGGCAAAATCACCGGTATCGAAAGTCAGACAGTCGCGGGCATGCAGCTGGAAGTCTATGTCGTGGCATTTGATCAGGACAAGATGATCCTGCGTGTACCGACAAATCGTGCCGAAGCGTCTGGTATGCGTGCCCTTGCAGGCTCCAAGCTGGTTGATGACGCGCTGAAGACGCTTGGCGGCAAAGCCCGCATCAAGCGGACGATGTGGTCGCGCCGCGCCCAGGAATACGAAGCCAAGATCAATTCCGGCGACCTGATCTCGATCGCGGAGGTCGTTCGCGACCTGCACCGCGGCGACGACCAGCCCGAGCAGTCCTATTCCGAGCGCCAGCTCTATGAGAGCGCGCTGGACCGGATGGCCCGCGAACTGGCCGCTGTCGAGAACATCGACAAAGGCAAGGCGATGGAAAAACTCGCCAAGTCGCTGGCCAAGAAAAAAGTGGCCGCCTGATTTCAGGCCGAGCCTTTGCGCCAAAGAAAGCCCCGCAGTTTCTGCGGGGCTTTTTTTGCCTCCCGCATCCCGTTTGACCCGGCAGGCGTATCATGCAAAAGAACGTTTCGGGAACAGTGTGGAGGCGGCCATGGCCATTGCAGGCGGATGTCAGTGCGGGAAGGTGCGTTTTGAACTTGGCAGTGCGCCCGAGCGGATCTCGATCTGCCATTGCCGGGATTGCCAGAAGAGCGCCGGCGCGCCGTTAGTGGCCTGGGCCATGGTTCCCAGGGAAGATTTCCGTGTGACGGTCGGAGAGGCGCGCGCGGTCAATTCCTCCGGCGACAGTTTCCGGTATTTCTGCAGCGAGTGCGGCACCGGTCTCTACTACATCAACGAGACCTATCTGCCGGGCATTGTGGACGTGCAGCTGATGACCCTGGACGCGCCCGATGCCTTCACGCCGGGGGCGCAGGTGCAGACCACCGAACAGGCCCCCTGGATGGCGCACCTTGCCGATATTCCGGCCTTCAAACGTTATCCGGGAATGGCGTGATCGGAGAACTCCGGCGCGAAAATACGCCCGCAAAAGCCGCTTTCCTAACACGGCCGGCCGATACGTTTACGAAGCCGTGTCATGGCAAATGCAATTTTAACCATGTTCCAACGCTCTCAAGGCACCCTTCATCCGTCGCCGGATAATCCGGTGCGTGATGGATTACCGGTTGCAGCACGGGAAAACCCGGCGGCCGGTTCAGGAGTGAAAGAGAAGCAACATGGCCTATTCAGATACACATGTGGAACCCGCCGGCCTGCTCGGCGCCCATTCCCATGCCGAAGACCTTTACCGCGCAGGCCTAGCCTATGCGACCGGCACCGGCACCGAAATCAACCTGATCGAGGCGCACAAATGGTTCAACCTCGCCGCTGTGCGCGGTCATGAGGATGCCAAGGTGCAGCGCCAGGAAATGGCGGAAATGCTGTCCTCAGCCGAAGTGAAGATGGCGCTGCAGGCGGCGCGCGACTGGATGCGTCTGGCTCACTGACGGCGCCTAGCGCTCCTGAACGCAGGCCGCAGCGCTTTGGCGCGCGGCGGCGATGTCCGGCTCCGTTGCATAGGGCCGGATGCAGGTAACCAGCGTCATCAGAACCTTGCCCGGCTCCTCCATGAAGGCGAGGTGGGCAGAATGGTCAAACCAGTATTCCGCCTTCACCGGCGCCTCGAGCGTTTCGATCCAGCCCCTTACGGCAGATGGCGGGGTCGTCAGGTCGCGCCGCCCATGCAGCAGAAAAACCGGCACCGGGCTTTGGGTGACCGTGTCCAGATCCGCCGCGCGCAGCTCCGGCATCAGGGCGGTGATGCTGGCCAGGCTGCCGGCGTCGTAGGCTTTCAGAACGTCCTCATCATACTCGGCCGACAGCCGCATGGCTCGGAACCAGGCCGAGGCATTCTCGCGATAGGCGGCAAGGCCCCCATAATGGATTGACCAGGTTCGCTGATCCCCGATCCGCGCCACCGTCAGATCCCCCGGATAGGGCGCCAGCGCCTCCAGCGCCGCCACGGCTTCTGCGTTTCCGTCTGCCTGCGCCGCGGCCAGAGTCAGCCGGAAGCCTTCTTCCTCGTTGCGCTGCATGTTGATCACCTGGCCATGCCCCACATAGGCCGCCACCAGGTCAGGGCGCGCCATCGCCGCCTTGAGGCCGATGATCGTGCCCCAGGAATGGCCCAGCACAATCACCTTCTCCTTGCCGAGTTTCTGGCAGACATGTTCGATCATCTCGATCACATCGCCGGTCATCTGATCCATGGTGAGCGTCGGAATGACTGTCTCCGGATCATTCAGCGACCAGGTCTTCCCTGCCCCGCGCTGGTCCCACTGCACCACGGTGAAATAATCCTCCCAGCCGCGCTGGAAGGTCCAACCGATGGCAAGCTCTGCCGAGCCGGGGCCGCCATGCACCAGCAGGATCACCGGATTGTTCCGGTCCTTGCCACGCACGCTGATCCATTGATCGATGCCGCCGATGCGCGCGGCATAGGATTCCTCAATGCCATTGGGCGTGTTGATGGCGCCAATATCCGCAACAATCGCGCGCCCATCGACGGGGGCTGGAGCAGCGGTTTCAGCAGGCGTTTCAGGCGCAGGAGCCGTCGCAGGCGAGCAGGCCGCCATCAGGAAAGCGGCAAGGATGGTGGCAGGCGCGGCGCAGAAATTCATGATGTATCTCCCTTTTCCAATACGCGATGCGGCGGGAAGCGCATTTGGATGCACCTCCCGCCGGGCCGGCTGTCACGGGGAGAGAGCGCATCCGCTCAGCCAGCATACTCCAACACAGGCGCGTAGGAGACTACCTCAAACTCGATATTGCTCTCGTCGAAGAAGTAGAAACGGCGCCCCGGCTCGTAATCATCATGCCCGAAAGGCGTATAGCCTGCCCGGCGCACCAGCGTTTCTATGGCGACGATATCGTCCACCTCAATGCCGATATGATTGAGCGGCAGGCCCTTCTCGAACCGCTCCGGGCACGGTTTCCCCGCTGGCGGAGAATGGAGGGCCAGGTAATGGTTTTCCGAACCGACATGCACGGTATGCCCGCCGCTCATCGCCTTTCCGCGCCAGCGGACATGCCAGCCGAAGATCTGCTCGAAGATACGCGCGGCATGTTCCGAATCCGGAACAGTGATGTTGACGTGTTCTATGCGGGCGGGGCGATGAATTGACTGTGTCATGGCGGGTCCCTTTCCGGGGCTGGTTGATGCCTGACCTTTCTGATACAATCTCAAGTGCACTTTAGATCAAGCGAAGAATTGCATGACCCTGAAACATTCTGACATCCTGACCATTGGCGAGCTTGCCGCGCGCACGGGCGTCGCTGTTTCTGCGCTGCGCTATTATGAGGAACGCGGGCTTGTGCGCTCTCTGCGCTCGGCCGGGCGCCACCGGCGGTTTCTGCGGTCAGACATCCGCCGGGTATCTTTCATCCGGATTGCCCAATCCCTTGGCCTGACGATCGAGGATGTGGCGCGCGCCTTTGCCTCCCTGCCGGAAGGGCGCACCCCCACCGCAGCAGACTGGCGCCAGATCAGCCATGAAATCCGCAGCGTGCTCGACCGCAAGATCGCGCAGCTGGAACAGATGCGCGAGACGCTGGACGGCTGCATCGGTTGCGGCTGCCTATCGCTGAAACGCTGCGCGCTCTACAATCCGGGCGATCAGGCGGGCAAGACGGGCACCGGCCCGCGCTTTGCGCTGCCCGATGGCTGAAGCCGGATGTTCAGCGGGCCAGGGACGGGGTACCTTGCCGCGGCATACGGATGAAATAGTCATCGAACTCCCCGGCATGGGTGAACACAAAACCATGGCGTTCATAAAAACGCCTGGCCGGGCTTTGCTTCAGCACGCCAAGATGAACCCTCTGGCCGGCCTGGTCTGTCTCCTCCAGAAGGCACGCAAGGATTCTGCTGCCGGTTCCCTGCCCATGAAATTCGGGTCGCAAATAGAAATGTTCCAGCTCGATGCCCTCTCCGCCGGGCCGCAGCGTGACGCATCCGGCAAACGCGCCATCCAGATGGACAAGCCTGGTGAAAGCGGGCGCAAAGCCTGCCGAGAATCGGGCCCGCGCCCGATCCGAATCAAACCGGCCGAGACGTTCCAGATGTTCACGCATTACTGACAGGCGCAGCGCGAGCAGCCGCTTGAAGTCTTCCGGCGTAGCCGCAGAAAACACAATGTGCATCGCGCGATGCCTTACCCCACGCGGCGCGTCATGCCTTTCCAGTAAGGCTCGCGCAGATCCTTGCGCAGGATCTTGCCGGAAGGATTGCGGGGCAACGCCTCTATGAAGTCCACCGATTTGGGTGCCTTGTACGACGCAATGCGATCCTTCGCCCAGGCGATGATACTTTCCGGGGACGGATCTTCTCCAGGCTTCTTCACCACGATGGCCTTCACCGCCTCGCCCCACTTTTCATCGGGCACGCCAATGACGGCAACATCGGCCACGCCCGGCGCGCCGAAGATCGCATTCTCCACTTCGGCGGGGTAAACATTCTCCCCGCCCGAGACGATCATGTCCTTCACCCGGTCATGGATGTAGAGAAAGCCGTCCTCGTCGAAATAGCCCGCGTCGCCAGTATGGAAGAAGCCATCGCGCACCGCGTCCTGCGTCGCGTCCGGGCGGTTCCAGTAGCCCTTCATCACGAAACCTGACTTGATGACGATCTCGCCGACGTCCCCGGTCGGAACGGGCTTGCCCTCCCCATCCACCACGCGCACCACAGCGCCCGGCCAGGGCACGCCGCAGGAGCGCAGCTTGCCCCAGCTTGGATCATGCGCTTCGGGCGGCAGGAATGTCCCGGCACCGACGGTCTCGGTCAGGCCATAAAGCTGGGTGAAGCGCGCGCCCATGATCTCCACCGCCGTGCGCAGCAGGGCTTCGGAGATCGGCGAGGCGCCGTAGAAAACCTGTTTCAGGCTGGAGAAATCCGTCTCCCGGATATTCGGCTGCTGGGTCAATATCAGGATCACGGCGGGTACCCAGAAGGCATGGGCGATCCTGTGTTCGGGAATGAGGCGCAGGATCAGCTGCGGATCGATCTCGCGCAGGATCACCGTCTTGGCGCCCTGAAGGCTTGCCAGTACGCCGACATTCACGCCCGCCACATGGAATTGCGGCATGGCATTCATGATTGCCTCACCCGCATCATAGCTGGACCATTCCAGCATGCCGGCCTGGGTGAAGAAAGCGCGGTAATTGTCGTTCGTGAGCTGAACACCCTTGGGCAGGCCGGTCGTGCCGGAGGTGTAGAGCTGGATTACATCGTCATCCCCCTCCACGGTCAGCCCCGGCGCCGTGGCCGGTTTGGAATCGCGCCAGGAGGGGAAATAGTCCCAGTCTTCCCGGTCGCCATCCAGCGTGATGATGCGCGTCAGGTCCGGCAGTTCATCCTTGATCTGGTCGATCATGGAATAGAAATCCTTGCCGACGAACAGCACCTTCGCCTTGGCGTCTGACAGGATGAACTTCACCTCCGGCGGGGCGAGGCGCGTGTTCACGCCGGTCATCACCGCGCGCGCCTTGGCGCAGCCGAAGAGGATCTCGTAATAGACGTCGGTATTCTTCGCCAGATAACCCACCCGGTCGCCCGGCTGGATGCCGAGACGGATGAGACCATTGGCGATCTGGCTGGAACGGGTATCAAGCTCGGCAAAGCTGGTGGCGCGCCCCTCGAACCAGATTGCAGTTTCCTGCGGGCGCAGGCGGGCCTGCACGGGCGGAATATCCGCAATATAGGGCATCGCTTCGATGTCGATCATGGGGTTCCTCCGGCCGGGATGGTTTCTTGGCGGGAACCTTAATGCCTTCCGCTGGCTTGTCAGCCCGGTTTGGAGCGCGCAACGGTGGCAAATGCGCGCCCGGAGGCCCCTGATATGCTGCGGACCCTGATTGCCCCTCTCCTGCTGGCAGCCTGCGCCGGCGCTTCCCAGCCCGCAGGGCTTGCATCGCCCGCCGGATCATACACCCCATGCGAGCCTGCCGCCGCCCTTGCCGCGTTGGGCGATGAACGCGCCCGCGCCGAAGCGGTGCTGGATATGGGCCCGGCAGAGCGCGAAGACCTGGCGCTGGCCCTGCTGCCCTGCCTGAGCGACCCCGATCCGGACCTGCGGGATGGCGCGGCCTATGCGGCCCTCTCTCAGATGATGCGCAGCCAGTTGATCGGGCGGGAGACGGTCATGGGCGTGATGCAGGAAACCCTGCGCATGGCCGGCGCCCCGGAAGACGCCGCGGGCTTTGCCCGCCCCTTTGCCATGCTCACCCTGGCAGAAGTGGCCCGCACCGACCGGATCACGCCCTGGATGGAGCCAGAAGCGCGTGACGGACTGATCGCAGCGGCCCATGCCTATCTGGCCGGCCTCACCGATTATCGCGGCTTCAGTGACGCCAAAGGCTGGCGCCATGGCGTGGCCCATACAGCCGACCTGCTGATGCAATTGTCGCTGAACCCGCAGCTGACCAAGCCGCAGGCCGAAGCGATCCTCGCCGCCGTGGCGCTGAAAGCCGGCCCCACCGATCATTCTTACATCTTCGGCGAAAACGAGCGGCTGGCCGCGCCGGTGATGTATCTCGCCCAGCGGGAGTTCTTCGGCGAGGAAGAATGGACGCTGTGGTTTGAAAGCCTCTGGCCGGGGGACGATCCCTTGCGGGAAAACGTCTATGGCTCCGAGGCGGCGCTTGCCAAGCTGCACAATCTGCGGGCCTTCGCCGAGGCCGTCTATGTCAGCGCCAAGGCCAGCAATGAGGCAACCTATGAGCCTGTAGCGCGCGGCGCCTTTGCCCTGCTGAACTCCCTGCCCTGAGCCAAACCTTGCAGCAGAGGCCCATTTGCGGCACTTGGGTGCGCATGACCGTTCAGACACCTCCGCCCAGCGCCGCGCTTGCCGAAACGATGCTCGATATGGGGCGCCGCGCCCGCGCCGCTTCGCGTGAACTTGGCCTGTTGACCGCGCAGGATCGCACCCGCGCGCTGAAGGCCATCGCCGCCGCCATCCGCGCGGCCGGCCCGGAAATCCTGCGCGCGAACGAGGAAGACATGGCGGCTGCGCGCGCCAAGGGGCTCGCCCCGTCGATGCTCGACCGGCTCGCCCTTGATGAGAAGCGCCTAGAAGGCATTGCCGTCGGCGTTGAAACCGTGGCCGACCTGCCCGATCCGCTGGGCCGCGAGCTTGCCCGCTGGACCCGGCCCAACGGGCTCGACATTGCGCGCATTTCCGTGCCCCTCGGCGTGATCGGCATCATCTATGAAAGCCGCCCGAATGTGACGGTCGATGCCGGCGTGCTCTGCCTGCGCTCGGGCAATGCTGCGATCCTGCGCGGCGGCTCGGAAAGCGCGAAGACATCTCATGCCCTGGCCGACGCGATGCGCGGCGCGCTGAAATCGGAAGAAATGCCGGTGGATGCGATCCAACTGGTTGCCACGACTGACCGCGAAGCCGTGGGCCATATGCTCGGCGGCCTCAACGGCGCGCTGGATGTGATCGTACCGCGCGGGGGGCGCAGCCTGGTGGAGCGCGTGCAGGCCGAGGCCCGCGTGCCGGTGATCGGCCATCTGGAAGGGCTCTGCCACACCTTTGTCCACGCCGCCGCCGATCCGAAAAAAGCCGTCGACATCGTGCTCAACGCCAAGATGCGCCGCACCGGCGTGTGCGGGTCTACCGAAACGCTGCTGATGGATGTGGCGGCCGCCCCCACCCTGCTGCCGCTTATTGCCAAAGCGCTGACCGAGGCAGGCTGCGAGCTGCGCGGCGATGGCCGCACCCGCGCCATCCTGGGCGACATCACCCCGGCCACCGAAGAAGACTGGGCCACCGAATATCTTGACGCGATCCTTTCCATCGCCGTGGTCGATGGCCTGCCCGGCGCGCTTGCCCATCTCGCCCGCTGGTCGTCGGGCCATACGGACGCGATCATCACCGAAGACGCCGCCGCCGCAGAAGCTTTCATTGCCAATGTCGATTCGGCTATCGTGGTGCATAACGCCTCCACCCAGTTTGCCGATGGCGGCGAGTTTGGCTTTGGCGCCGAAATCGGCATCGCCACGGGCCGCATCCATGCGCGCGGACCGGTGGGGGCCGAGCAGCTCACCACCTACAAATATGCCGTGCGCGGAACAGGACAGGTTCGCCCTTGATACGCCCCCGCCTGCCCGGTCCCGCCAAGGGTCTTGCCATCGGGCTCTTTGGCGGCAGCTTCAATCCCGCCCATGCGGGCCATCTTCTGGTTGCCGAAACCGCGCGCAAGCGGTTGAGCCTCGATCAGGTCTGGTGGATCGTGGCGCGCGGCAATCCATTGAAATCCGACCACGGAGCGTATGCCGCCCGCCTCACCTCTGCCCGCGCCATCGCTCGCAGCGCTGGCATGCGCGTCACCGATCTTGAGGCCCAGCTGGGCCTCACCTATTCCATCGACACGCTGCGCGCGCTGCAAAAGGCCGCGCCCGATGCGCGCTTTGTCTGGCTGATGGGGGCGGATAATCTGGCCGGCTTCCAGCGCTGGAAGGATTGGGAAGAAATCGCCCGCAGCGTGCCTATTGCCGTGATCGGCCGTCCGGGCGCACGCATTACCCGCGCCACGGCCTTTGCGCGCAAATTCGCGCGCCACCGCCTGCCCGAGACGAGCGCCGCTGCGCTCTCCCAGGCGATCCCGCCTGCCTGGGTTTACATCCGTGTACGGGAAAATCCGCTGTCCTCAACAGCGCTGAGGGCATGCCCATGAGCCTCTCACCCGAAGACCTTGACCGGCACCGCCGGCATATCCTGCTGAAGGAAATCGGCGGGCCCGGCGTGGCGAAACTGCGCGCCGCCTCGGTGTCGATCATTGGGGCGGGCGCCCTGGGCGGCCCTGCCGCGCTCTACCTGGCGGCGGCAGGCATTGGCCAGATCGAGCTTTGGGATGACGACCGGGTGGAACGCTCAAATCTGCAGCGGCAGATACAGTTCACGGAAAGTGATACCGGCGCGGAAAAGGCCGTCCAGCTTGCCCGCCGCATCACCGCGCTCGATCCGGCGATCCATGTCGACATAAAAAACGAGCGTTTCGCCGATGGCGCCGCCCCCTCCGGAAATATACTTATAGACGCCACTGACAACTTTCAGACCCGCTTCCTCCTCAACAAGTTCGCGCATGCAAACGGGCGCTACCTGGTCTCCGGCGCCGCCAGCGGTTGGAGTGGACAGGTCAGCGTGTTTGCCTCGGGCCTCGTGGCGGAGGCGCCCTGTTATGCCTGCTGGATTCCGGAAATGCCGCCTGCCGCCGAAGCCTGCGATGAGGTGGGCGTCGTTGGCGCGATCACCGGCATGACGGGTTCAACGATGGCGCTGGAAGCGGTGAAACTGATCACCGGTGCGGGCGAGCCGCTCATTGGGCGCATCCTTCTCATCGACGGGTTGCGCTGCCAGATGCGAACGGTCGGTCTGCGGAGAGATTCTCAGTGTCCGGTCTGTTCGATCTGAACAGAAGATTTGACATGCAGGCCGCTGCGCGCGTTACTCGCGAAGCAGTTTTCTTGATCGGATTCTTCGCGCCAGATGTTTTCCCGTTTTCTCGCAGTCGTCATAACGCTCGGCGTCATCCTGTTTGCAGGCTGGTGGTCTTTGAAGCGGGACGACATTCCGTATGACCAGCTGGAAACGATCTATGCGAGTTCTGACAGCCGCTATCTCGCTCTGGGTGAGGAAATGCGGATTCATTTCAGGGATGTCGGCCCGCGCGATGCGCCGGTGATCGTTCTGGTTCATGGCTTCTCGGCATCGCTGCACACCTGGAAGCCCTGGGTGGCCGACCTGAAACGCGACTACCGTGTGATCAGCCTCGACCTGCCCGGCCACGGCCTTTCCCGCTGCATCGACAATGATGCCATCGGCACAGACCAGTTCGTGGATGTGATCGACCGGGTGACGCAGGCGGTGAAAGCAGACCGCTTCACGCTGACCGGCAATTCGATGGGCGGCGGCGCGGCCTGGAATTATGCCCTCGCCCATCCGGAAAAGCTTGAAGGCCTTGTGCTGGTGGACGCCGCTGGCTGGCCGCGCAGCGAAGCGGAAAGCGATGACCGGCCCTTTATCTTCCGCCTGCTGGAAATCGGCCTGGTACGGAAACTGGTGAAGGATCTCGACATGTCGTCGCTGATCCGGCCGGGCCTTGAAGACAGTTTTGCCGATCCGTCTTTCGTGACGGACGCGATGGTGGACCGGTATGCCTCCCTCGCCCGCGCGCCCTGCCACCGCGAAGCGCTGCTCGCCCTGTCCGCCGGCCGCGGCACCCGCGCC
Organism: Hyphomonas polymorpha PS728; assembly: GCF_000685315.1. GTDB lineage: Bacteria > Pseudomonadota > Alphaproteobacteria > Caulobacterales > Hyphomonadaceae > Hyphomonas > Hyphomonas polymorpha. The sequence goes on along the minus strand of NZ_ARYM01000024.1, from coordinate 7,007 downwards.
GAGGCTACGCCCGAGCGTCTCTCGGCCATCACCGTGCCCACCCTGGTGATGCATGGCGAGAAGGATAACCTCATCCCGGCATCGCATGGCGAGCAGTTTGCCGCCGCCATTCCGGGCGCTGAGCTGAAGCTCTATCCCGATGTCGGCCACCTGCCGCAGGAGGAAATCGCCGCCCAGTCGATTGCGGATCTGCGCGCCTTCCTGACAACCCGCGTGCAGGGGCTGCCGGCAGAGAATACCAGCCTGCCGACTCATTGATCAGTTGGCAAATTAGAGAATGGCGGGGATCACACGGTCTGGCGGGCGGTGGCCGTCAGCGAAGGTCTTGATGTTGATGATCACCTTCTCGCCCATCTCGGTGCGCCCCTCGATGGTAGCCGAGCCCATATGCGGCAGCAGCAGCACATTGGGCAGGCCGATCAGTTCCGGGTTCACCGCCGGTTCGCGTTCGAACACATCCAGGCCCGCCCCGGCGATCTTTCCGGCGCGGATGGCGCGGGCGAGCGCGGCCTCATCGATGACTTCGCCGCGGGCGGTGTTGATGATGTAGGCTTCCGGCTTCATCAGATTGAGGCGCCGCGAATTGATCAGATGGAAAGTCGCCGGCGTATGCGGGCAGTTGATGGAAACGATATCCATCCGCGCCAGCATCTGGTCGAGCGAGTCCCAATAGGTCGCCTCCAGGCTTTCCTCGATGCGGGCGCTGACCGGTTTGCGGTTATGATAGTGGATCTGCATGCCGAAGGCGCGCGCGCGCCGGGCCACGGCCTGGCCGATGCGGCCCATGCCGATGATGCCGAGGCGCTTTCCCGACAGGCGACGGCCCATCATCCAGGTTGGCGTCCAGCCATCAAACTTGCCCGCTTCCATGATCTGCACGCCTTCGTGCAGGCGGCGCGGCACCGCCAGGATCAGCGCCATGGCCACGTCTGCCGTGTCATCGGTCAGCACGCCGGGCGTATTCGTCACCGTGATGCCGCGCTGAACAGCAGACGCCACATCGATATTGTCCACCCCTGCCCCGAACTGGGCAATCAGGCGCAGCTGCTCGCCGGCGCGGGCCAGAAGGCGGCCATCGATCCGGTCGGTCACCGTCGGCACCAGCACATCAGCGGTTTGCATCGCCTCAGCCAGTTCCTCGGCGGAAAACGGCCGGTCACTTTCGTTCAGCCGGGCGTCGAACAGCTCCTTCATCCGAAGCTCAACAGGCGCCGGAAGCTTGCGGGTGACGACGACTTTAAGTTTGCTGGCCGGCATGGGACTCCCATCGGTGCTTTTATTATTTATCGGGGGCTTAGCAGAGCCAATCCGTCCCGCCAATCTCTCTCAGCTTTACTGTGGATTCATGCGTAGGTGCGAGAATGCACCTTCCCCTCCTGATGGAAGCTTTGCACATGAAACGGGCACCCCTCGTTCTGGCCATCCTCCTTGCCCTCTCGGCGGGCGCTGGGGCCGATCCGGCCGCCGAGCCGCGCGTCAGCCGTTTCTCCGGCAAGCCTGTGCCCCGCTTCGAGACGCTGCGCTGGGCCGAAGTAAACGGCCGCACGGGCCCCAGCCTCTCCTCCCCCATCGCCTGGCAGTATAACCGCAAGGGCCTGCCGGTGATGGTCGTCAAGGAAAGCGGCGAATGGTACCGCGTGCGCGATCCGGCCGGCGATGAGGTCTGGGTGCATATGCGAATGCTGGCAGAAGGCTCCACCGCCATCGTCACCCGCACCACCGTTCTGGGGGCAAGCCCGGCGCAGGACGCAGAGGGCGTCGCCGAGATCGGCAAAGGCGTCCTGGTACAGGTCAGCGGCTGTGATGGGGCCGCCTGCGAGGTGGAAACGGCCGGCTACCGTGGCTGGATGCCCCGCGCCAACCTGTGGGGCGTGAGCAGCGTGGCTCCGGCTCTATCCGGCACTAAAGGTTGACAACGCGGAAGGCGTCGGCTGGAAGGCGTGATCCCAACTGATTGAGGAACCCAGACATGCAGGGTCCGCACGACTTTCACACCCCCAAATCGTCTTATACCAAAGAAGACCTGATCCAGTCCGGTCTCGGCAACTATTTCGGGCCCGGCAATGCCCAGCTGCCCGCCCCGCCGATGCTGATGATGGACCGGATCCCGGAAATCAGCATGGATGGCGGCGCCTTCGGCAAGGGCCATGTTGTCGGCGAACTCGACATCACCCCTGACCTCTGGTTCTTCCAGTGCCACTTCCCCGGCGACCCCGTGATGCCCGGCTGCCTTGGCCTGGATGCCATGTGGCAGGCCGTGGGCTACTGGCTCGGCTGGTCGGGCTCGCCCGGCAAGGGCCGCGCCCTCGGCGTTGGCGAGGTGAAGTTCACCGGCCAGATCACGCCCAAACGCAAGCTGGTCCGTTACGAAATCGACATCAAGCGCGTGAAACGCGGCAAGCTCGTCCTGGGCATCGCCAATGGCCGTGTCATCACCGATGGCAAGCTGGTCTATACCGCTGAAGACATGAAAGTCGGCCTGATGAACCCGTCAGACCTCGACTAGGCCCCAGACGGCCAATCAGCACACCAGGAAGGCCCGGTTCGCCCACAGCGTCCGGGCCTTTCCCGTCTTGACGGCAAACACAGCCCCGCCTAGCCCAATCCCCAAGCAAAACTGGATATGAGGGAGCCCCCGATGGCCGATGACTGGAACATGCCGAAAGGCGACCTGATGAAGGGCAAGCGCGGCGTCGTGATGGGCGTTGCCAACCAGAACTCCATCGCCTGGGGCATCGCCACACAGCTCGCCGCCCAGGGCGCTGAGATTGCCTTCACCTATCAGGGCGAAAGCCTGGAGCGCCGCGTGCGCCCCCTCGTCGAATCCATCGGCATGGACACGATGATCCCGGCAGATGTGACCGACGACGCCTCCATGGATGCCGCCTTTGCCGCCATCAAGGAAAAGTGGGGCAAGATCGATTTCCTCGTCCATTCCATCGCCTTTGCGGGGAAAGATGAGCTGCAGGGCTCGATGGTCGCCAACACCACCCGCGAAGGCTTCCGCCGCGCGATGGATATCTCCGTATACAGCTTTATCGACTGCGCCCGCCGCGCCTCGGAAATCATGCCGGATGGCGGCTCGATCATCTGCATGACGTATCTCGGCGCCGAGCGCACCGTGCCTTCCTACAATGTCATGGGCGTGGCCAAGGCGGCGCTGGAAGCCTCCACCCGCTATGCCGCGCGCGACCTTGGCCCCCAGGGTATCCGCGTCAACGCCATCTCAGCCGGCGCCATGCGCACGCTGTCGCTGGCCGGCATCCGCGGCGGCAAGAGCCTGATGGGCACGGGCCGCAACTGGTCGCTTCTGAAGGAAGACACCAGCATGGAAGGCGTCGCGGGCTGCGCGCTCTACCTCCTCTCCCCCCTCGGCCGTTCCATCGCGGGCGAAGTCATCCATGTCGATGCCGGCTTCCACGTTGTCGGCGTGCCGGATGCGGGCGAGGAAGAGTAGGCTTCTTTCTCTTCCAATATTGACTTCGGGGCGGGGCATTCCAAAATGGGTGTCTCGCCCTTTGAGGTTTTTATGGTCCGTACCCTGTCTGAGTCCCGCTGAAGGGCCTGCCGTTCCCGCGCTGAGATCAGTGCAAGGCAGGCCGGCGAAAGCGTAGAGCCCGGCGCCCTTCCACCTGGAAGCCGCGCTGGAGACGTTTTCATGCGCCCCTGATGTACTCCGGGGCGCGGGACCAGAGACCGACACACCATGGATATTTCCCGCGCTGAACAGCGCATCCTCCACCTGCTCGCCCAGGGCGGGCGGATAGACCTTGTCCGCAACGAGGCAGGCAAACCTGAAGAAGTCCATTGCTTCTCCCGCGATGGCTGGCGCTATGCCGGCCTAGACATGGACCTTTTCCGCAAGCTGAAGCGGCGACGAACCATCGCCTCCCATGGCGGCCAACCCTACCGCATCACGCGGCGCGGCCTGCAACTCGTCCGTTCACAGCCGGACAATTGCTAGCCGGGTCCGGCCCCTTCGGTTATCCTCATCAGGTAAAACCGAAGGGGCCACCCGATGCGTGAACGCACTGCCACCTGCCGCTGCGGCCAGCTTTCCGCCATCTGCCGGGGAGAGCCAGTCCGCGTTTCGGTCTGTCATTGCCATGCCTGCCAGAAACGCTCGGGCAGCGCCTTCGGGGCACAGGCCCGCTGGGCAGATGAGCATGTCACCGTCACCGGCACTTCAAAGATATGGACGCGCGTTGCCGACAGCGGCAACTGTATCACCTACCGCTTCTGCCCGGACTGCGGCTCGACCATTGCCTATACGATCGAAAACTGGCCGGGCGTCACCGCCGTTCCCTATGGCGCCTTTGCCGGAACGGATATGCCAGCCCCCGGATTTTCGGTCTATGATGATCGCCGCCATGGCTGGGTGGAGATCACGGGAGACAGCATACAACGGTCTACATCCGCCGCTGCCCAAAGGCGGCCGAGCCTCGATATCCTCCGCAAGGAGGACTGAACCGGCTTGCCAAGGGGAGCGGAATCCCGGAGCAATCTGGATGCAGACTACCAAGGGGGACAGACATGGCACGGCGAAATCTTCATCGGGTGGCGTCCCTGACATTTTGCAGCGCCCTGGCGCTGTCCGGCTGTGCCTCGCAGCCTGGCACCCCGGCGGCGACGCCCCTGCTGGTCGGCACGGAGGGTGGGGTATGCCCCGGCGCCGGACAATTCGATGTGGCAAAGATCAAGACGAAGAATGCCGCGGAGGCCGCTCAGCGGGAAGCCCAGATTCTGGAATACACGTCGATCACGCCGCTCCCTCCGGGCGCCGAAGAGGCCGAGACGCGCCTGCGCGTCCGCGTGCCCCCAACCGGCATGTGGCCACTGGACACCCGCATCACCCTCTGGAAGGCCGCCGATGGCGCCTGGCAGATCGCCACAGACAACATCAACTATGGCGTGCCCCCACCGCCGCCTCCCCCGCCGCCGCCGATCGATGCCGACGGCAACCTGCTGCCGGGCTTTGAAAACTGGCAGCCCGAGCCACCCCCTCCGCCCCGCCCGCCCTACACCAACTCGGCGCTCAACCCGGGCGACGCAGCCACCCTCGACGCGTTCCTGTCTGATCCGTGTTACCTGAACGGGCCGGACCGCCTGCCCTATTCTGTTCCGCTGAACGAAATCGACGAGTATGGCCGCGAAGAATGGCTCTGCCCACCGGACTCGGCCTATTATATGGCCGAGGTGAAACAGCCGGGCCTGCCCACACGCTACATTTCCCATTCCTGTTATATGGACTTCGCCGTCTCGAAGCTGCTCACGGCCGCCACCTATATGATCCCCACCCTCACTCCGGAGACAGAATGACAGCACGCATTTTTCTCTGGGTCGGCCATCCGCGCGAAACCTCGCTCAGCCATGGCATGGCAGATGCCTACGAACGGGGCGCCCGCGCGCACGGCGCCGAAATCCGGCGGATGCATCTTTCAGACATGAGCTTCGATCCAGACCTGCATGACGGCTACCATTCCCGAAAGGTTCTGGAACCCTGCCTGGAGGCATGGCGCGAGAATATTCTGTGGGCAAACCATCTCTGCTGGGCCTATCCCCAATGGTGGGGCGGCATGCCCGCAAAGATGAAAGGCGTGATCGACCGGGCCTATCTTCCCGGATTCGCCATGCGCTATCACGAGAATGATCCGTGGTGGGACAGACTTCTGGCAGGCCGCTCCGCCGATGCGCTGATGACGGCGGACGGCCCGGCCTGGTTTGACCAGCTTGCCTATGGCCGCCCGGCCAAGCTGCAGGTGGAGAATCTGGTTTTCAAGTTCGCAGGCATCAAACCGGTGCGTACCCTGCAGGTCGGCACCGTGAAAACGGCAAAGCCTGAAAAAATTCAGCATTGGCTGAAACAGGCAGAGGCGCGTGGCCGCGCTGCCGCGAAACGCCTTGCCTAAGGCGTGATCGTCACCGCCGGCCCGGGAAAACGCATCCAGTAATAGGAGAGCGGATCATCGCCTGGCTGGGTCGCATAGGCGGCCAGCCGAGCGTCCCGGCCCGGCCGCACGCCGCCGGCAGGCGGCTCTAGCGCCCCCGAAGGCGCCACCATATCATACCGCACGAAGCGCCAGCCTTCGAGGCCCACAGGCCGCCCCGTGAGGGCGCGCACGCTGCTCACCCTCAGCGGCGCCGCTTCCGGCAATGTGCCCGAAACCCGCATGAACAGCTGCGTCACCCAGACCCCATTTTCGGTGCGCGCCACACCGAAGGCCACATGCGTTGCCTTGGGATGGAGGATGTTCTCCCGGTGGCTAGGGCTGTCCATCAGGTTCCGGTGCAGGCGCTTGACCGCAAAATTTGCCCCGATGCGCGCGCCCGTCCGGGAAACGGTCGCCACATTCTCCGCAGAAAAATCAGCCAAGGCCGTGCGGTCCAGCGCCGCGATCCGCTCGCCCGGCCCCCGCCCATCCGGGCCGACATGGCCGAAAAATCCGTTCACCGCCATGTCCAGGCTGTGCAGGCGCGCCGCGTCCCGCAGGTCCGTGCGCAGCTTCAGCGCCGGCAGACCCGCTGTTTTCCGCTCCGCATTGATCAGTTCCAGGAAGCGGCCTTCCAGCGTCTCGTCAAAGGCATATCCGGCCGGCGGGTTGGCTAGGCAGGGCCGCGCCATCTCCACATAGGAGGCGACCGCCAGAGGCCGCCCCTCGATCCGCAGATCACAGGCCAGCGCCGGAAGCGGCAGCAGAAACAGGAAAGCCAGGCTGGCGATCACGCGGCGCATGAAGCCTTCCTATCACGGAAGGCCGCCGGCTTCACCCTGACAGTTCACACGGCGCTCAGATCACCCCGGCCGTCTGCAACCGCGAGAGCACCGGCGCCAGCATCCGCTCAATCGCCTCAGCCGAAGGCTTCACATGCCCATAGGCGGGCACACCCTCATCGGCGATCACCAGGTCGGCCTCGAACATCGCCGGATAGGTAAAGCGGTAATGGGCCGCCCGCACGGTGGACATGTATTGCTGCAGCACCGAGTCCACCGTCCGCCCGCGCTCGAT
>NZ_ARYM01000023.1 GCF_000685315.1 Hyphomonas polymorpha PS728 | reverse complement strand
CAAGCCGCAGGTCGTCCGGCGTATCAACATAGACCGACAGGTCGATGAGATTGCGGATCTTCGGCATCGACAGGGCATGGATGCCCTCCAGGATCAGCACAGGCGCCGGCTCAATCCGGCGGGTACTTTTCGAGCGGTCATGCCGGTCATAATCATAGATCGGCTGATCGACGCCCTCCCCCGCCTTGAGCGCGCGAAGGTCGGAGACGAGGTGATCGACTTCCTTGGATTTGGGGTCATCATAGTTGATGCCCGCCACCAGCGCCTCACGCTCGGCCGCCGTTTGCGGCTCACCATAATGGCTCATCGGATGGTAATAGGCGTCTTCCCCGAACATCACGGCCTGGCCCGGCCCCAGCCGTTCCAGCAGTGCCACCGCCAGCGTCGACTTGCCCGAGCCTGACCCGCCCGACATCGCAATCAGGAAATTCTTCTTTTTGGTCATCGCAAGGCCGCCCTCTTCTTCCGACCGGTGTTTCCATGAAAAAGGGCCGCCCATCAAGGAGCGGCCCTCATTCAGTCTGCAGAGAGGTGAGAAGATTACTCTTCTTCGCCCTCGGAGCCCGCATCTTCAGCGAGTTCCTTGCCGGTCTCCTGATCGACGACTTTCATGGAGAGGCGGACCTTGCCGCGCTCATCGAAGCCCATCAGCTTCACCCACACCTTGTCGCCTTCCTTGACCATGTCTTTGGGGTGGCCAATGCGTTTGTTGGCCATCTGCGAGACGTGGACGAGGCCGTCCTTGGGACCGAAGAAGTTCACGAAAATGCCGAAGTCTTTCATCGAGACGACTTTGCCTTCGTAGATCTCGCCGACTTCCGGCTCAGCAACGATGCCCTTGATCATCTTGATCGCCGCTTCGATCGACTTGCGATCAAGCGCCGAGATCTGGACCGTGCCATCATCATCGATGTTCACCTTGGCGCCGGTTTCATCCACGATACCGCGGATAACCTTGCCGCCCGAACCGATCACATCACGGATCTTGTCGGTAGGAACCTTCATGATCTCCATCTGCGGTGCGTTCTCGGAAAGCTTGCCGCGCGAAGCGGTCAGCGCTTTCGACATTTCGCCGAGGATGTGCATACGGCCACCTTTGGCCTGCTCAAGGGCCTTGCCCATGATGTCCTTGGTGATACCGGCCACCTTGATGTCCATCTGCAGCGAGGTGATGCCCTTCTCGGTGCCAGCCACCTTGAAGTCCATGTCGCCGAGGTGATCTTCGTCGCCGAGGATGTCGGAGAGGACTGCAAACTCGCTGCCTTCCAGGATCAGGCCCATGGCGATGCCCGAGACCGGACGGGTCACCGGCACGCCGGCGTCCATCATCGCCAGCGAGCAGCCGCAGACAGTTGCCATCGAGGACGAGCCGTTGGACTCGGTGATCTCGGAGACGAGACGGATCGTGTACGGAAATTCTTCATGTTTGGGCAGGACGGCCTGCAGCGCGCGCCAGGCGAGCTTGCCATGGCCGATCTCGCGGCGGCCTGCGCCGCCCATCCGGCCCGTCTCCCCGACCGAATAGGGCGGGAAGTTGTAGTGCAGCATGAACTTTTCTTTTTTCGTCCCGTCCAGGCCGTCGACATATTGTTCGTCGTCGGAGGTTCCGAGCGTGGCAACGCAGATCGCCTGCGTTTCGCCGCGCGTGAACAGCGAGGAACCGTGCGTACGCGGCAGGAAGCCGGCTTCGGCAACGATCGGGCGGATCTGATCGAGCTTACGGCCGTCGATGCGCTCGCCGGTTTTCAGGATATCGCCGCGAACCACAGAGGCTTCGGCTTCCTTGAACACGGTCTTGAACACTTCGCCGGTCATCACGCCGGGGGCTTCCTCGGTGCCGACCAGGGCGGCTTTCGCCTTGTCCTTGGCCGCGCCGATGGCCGCATAACGCTCGCCCTTTGCGGTGATCTTGTAGGCTTTCGAGAGGTCAGCGCCGACCGTGTCGAGCACGGCTTTCAGGGCAGCCGAATGATCCGGCGGCTCATAGGCGAAGGGCTCTTTGGCGGCTTTCTCGGCCAGCGCGATGATCGCATCGATCACCGGCTGCATGGCTTCATGGCCGGCCACAACCGCGCCCAGCATCACTTCTTCGGAAAGTTCGTAGGCTTCCGATTCCACCATCATCACGGCGTCGGCGGTGCCGGCGAGGACGAGATCAAGCTCGGACTCTTCAACTTCTGCCACGGTCGGGTTGATGATGTACTGGCCATCCTTGTAGCCGACGCGCGCAGCACCGATCGGGCCCATGAAGGGCGCGCCGGAGAGCACGAGCGCAGCAGAAGCGCCGATCATGCCGACGATATCGGCATCGTTTTCGAGGTCATAGGACAGGGTCGTGACGACCACCTGAACTTCATGCTTGAACCCATCGACGAACAGCGGGCGGATCGGACGGTCGATCAGGCGCGAGGTCAGTGTTTCTTTTTCGGTGGGGCGGCCTTCGCGCTTGAAGTATCCGCCGGGGATCCGGCCGGAGGCGAAGTATTTTTCCTGGTAATTCACGGTCAGCGGGAAGAAATCCTGACCCGGTTTTGCTTCCTTCGCGAACACGGCGGTCGCGAGGACAATGGTGTCGCCGTATTGCACCATCACGGCGCCATCGGCCTGACGTGCCACCTGGCCCGTCTCGATTGTCAGTGTGCGGCCAGCCCATTCCAGCGACACGGATTGCTTGTTGAACATTCGTCTTGTCTTTCTTTCACATACGAAAAGCCCGCCGCGGCCCCAATGCCCGGCGGGCTTGTTTTTCGGAGCCTAGCGGCGGATGCCGAGCTCCGTGATGAGTTTCGTGTAACGATCCTCATTCTTGCCCTTGACGTAGTCGAGGAGCTTCCGGCGCGTGGCAACCATGGTCAGGAGGCCGCGGCGGGAATGGTTGTCTTTCTTGTTGGTCTTGAAGTGATCGGTCAGATTGTTGATCCGCTCGGTGAGGATCGCGACCTGCACTTCCGGGGAGCCCGTATCGCCTTCTTTGGTGGCGAACTTCTTGATCAGCTCCTGCTTCTTTTCAGCAGTAATCGACATCGGCATAGCCTTCTGGTTCAAGCATCCCAAAGGGATGCGGGTTTGAATAAACGCCTGAATTGGCGGGTTTTTTTGGGAACGGCCCTTGTCAAGTTGGCCACGGCCGGGATGTCGTCCAGCAGGGTCAGCAGGCAGGCCTCCGCCCCAAAAACGGGCTTATGACCTATTTGACGGGGAATTGAAAGTGGCGATTGTGCAAGCATTTGCCCTGCCGGGGCCCGTCTGCGGGCAAATTCCGCTGGATGCCAGCCATACGGCGCATTAGCGTCGCTGCATCGAATCGGGAGGGTTCCTATGAAAATCTGGTCGTGTGCGGCGCTGGCAGCCCTTTTTGTGGTCTCCGCCTGCGAAACCTTGAGCGAAAGCTATGTGATCGAGCGGGACGACCTGCTCAACGAAGACGGCATTCACGTCTATAGCGACCTTATGGAGAACCCTTGGGACGGCGCCCAGTACTGGCAGTTCCGCGCCACCAATTACAGCGACTATCCTTTCTGTGTCCGCACAGGGCTCGCCAGCGTCAGCCATTCCAACGGATACGACATGGGCAACGTCCATTATCTGGCCCCAGGGGAAAGCCGGGATATCGGCTATGTCCACGCCCCGGCTAATTTCCAGGTGGATGCCCGCACCTGGGACCCGGACGCAAACGGCAACTGCTGAGCCCGGCGCCGCCACCCGAAACGAGCCTGCTGATGACCCCCACGCCCCTCCCCGAAGAAGTCGCCCACATCATCCAGCTCGCCATTGCCCCGGTGTTCACACTGGCGGGTATCGGCGCGCTGCTGAATGTCATGGCAAACCGGCTTGCCAGGGTGGTCGACCGCTGGCGCGCGCTCGAGGCCGCCCTGCCGGAGACAGAACCGCTCACCCGCAGCCTCTACCATTCTGAGCTCTCCGTACTGGACAAGCGAATGGAGCGCATCCACCGCGCCATTTCCCTCTCCACGCTGGCAGCGCTGCTGATCTGTGTGGTGATTATCCTGCTCTTCACCGGCCAGCTGGTGCCGATCCCGGTCGCCCAGGCTGTTTCGGTTCTCTTCGTGGCTTCAATGGTATTCCTGTCGGTGGCGCTCGTCTCCTTCCTGATGGAAGTCCGCATCGCCAGCCGCACCCTCCGCGTCACCCGCGCGGTTCTGGAAGCAGGAAAGCCCGGAAAGCCGCGATAAACCCCGCCCTATCCAACCATGCCATCCCGGCAAGGCCGTTCAGCGGCGCCGGAAAGAGGCGCGCCCTATTTCTCGCCGGCGGCCTTGCCCATCTGGCGCAGGATCCAGACCGTGATGCCAACCATCACCAGCACCAGAGCGCCAAAGCCCGCCAGCGCGCCCACCGCCAGGGGATCAATCGTCAGATTACCGATCTGCATGTGAGGCCTCCTCCCGCATTCAGCTTCTGACGGGAAGATACGAAAAGCCTGGCCAGCGGAAAACCCACGTAAAACTACCTAGGCTGGGAAAACCCCTGCCCGGCTGAGCGCGCTGGCCACAGGGTGGCCCAGCACGGTTTCCAGCCATTTTGCCGTCTCGATCAGGCGGGCCAGATCCAGCCCCGTCTCAAATCCCGCCCGCTCCAGCATCCAGACGACGTCTTCGGTGGCCACATTGCCTGTCGCCGCCGGCGCAAAGGGGCAGCCGCCGATGCCGCCGCAGCTGGCATCGATCACGTCAATGCCCGCCTCCACAGCGGCAAACACGTTCGCAAGGCCCGCCCCGCGCGTATCGTGGAAATGCATCCGCAGGAACACATCGGGCGCCTCGATCCGTACCCGGTCAATTGCGCGGCGCACATCCCAGGGCGTTGCCGCCCCGATCGTGTCGCCCAGGGCGAGTTCGGCGACGCCCGCCCTTTGGGCCTGCGCAGCCAAGCTGCCGACGACGGCGATATCCACATCGCCCGTATACGGATCGCCAAAGGCCACCGAAATGGTTGCCGTCAGCGGGATGCCCGCCTCATGCGCCAGCGGGGCGCACTTTGCCAGCATGTCGGCGCTCTCCTGCGGGCTCATGCCCTGGTTGCGGCGTCCGAAAGCCTCGCTGGCCACCAGCACGAAATTGATCTCGTCGGCCTTCGCCTCGATCGCGCGGCGCATGCCTGTCTCATTCAGCGCGAGGGCGATGTGGCGCGTCGGCCGTGTCCGGTCGACCCCGGCGAAAACGGCCGGGGAGTCGGCCATCTTTGGCACGGCCTTGGGGCTGACGAAGCTGCCCGATTCCATCCGCCGGACGCCCGCCGCCTCCAGCCGCGCAATGAATTCCAGCTTCTGCGCGACGCTCAGATTGGCCGGATCATTCTGCAACCCGTCGCGCGGGCCTACTTCCACAATGTCGATACGGCGGGTCATTACGCGTTCCTATCTGCCTGTAAATGCCGGGGCCCGGCGCTCCACAAAGCTCGCCACCCCTTCCTTGAAATCATGCGTCGCAAAGCTCGCTTCCATCTCGCCGTCTGCCACTTCCAGCGAAGCGGCGTAAGACTGGAAATAGCTCTCGCGCACCTGCCGCTTCATGATCGCCACAGAGCGCGGCGATACCTGCGTCGCCAGATGCAGGGCAAGATCGTGGACATATTCCATCAGCTCATCCCCCGGCATCGCCTTGTTTACGAGGCCCATCCGTTCGGCCTCCGCCCCGTCAAACTTGCGCGCCGTGAACAGAAGGTCGAGCGCGTTGGCCTCTCCCACAAGGCGCGGCAGCTGCCAGGCAATGCCATGCTCGGCAATCAGGCCGCGCTGGGCAAAGGCGGTGGTGAACTTCGCCTCGGCCGCTGCATAGCGCATGTCAGCAAACAGGGTGAGGATCAGGCCAATCCCGGCGCAGGGGCCGTTGATGGCCGCGATGATCGGCTTGGGACAGGCAAACATATGGCCGAAGCGGCCGGGAAACATCTTCTCCAGCTCTGACGGCGCCTGAGGTTTGGGGGCAGCTGGCCGGGTCTCGTTATAGTCCGCCCCGGCGCTCGCCTGGATCGACTGGAGCCCGTTCATGTCAGCCCCGGCGCAGAAGCCGCGCCCGGCGCCCGTCAAGATGATCACACGCACGGCCTCGTCCGCCCCGCCCTTCCGGATTGCGGTCTCCACCTCCACCTGCATCGTGCCGGTCCACGCGTTCAGCCGCTCCGGACGGTTCAGCGTGATCGTCAGCACGCCGTCTGAAAGGCCGGTCATTATCTCCTGATAGGCGCTCATCGCTCGTCTCTCCCCTATGGTCTTTGTATCAGTCTAGACCCGTATCCCAGGATTGGGCAGACGCAAAACCCCCTTCCCCTGCGGCTTGACTTGCGCGCGGCCATGGGCGACCGCTGCCGTTATGTCCACCTTCCCTCCCCCCCTCTCCGGCAGCGCGCAGGACGAAACCGCCGAGCTGCGCCCGCGCTTCGACGAGAGCGGCCTCATTGCCGCGATTGCGCAGGATGCGGTTACAGGAGAGGTGCTGATGCTCGCCTGGATGAATGCCGAGGCGCTGCAGAAAACCATCGAGACCGGCCGGGCCACCTACTGGTCGCGGTCGCGGGGCGAAATCTGGATCAAGGGCGAAACCTCCGGCCATATCCAGGAAGTCACCGAAATCCGCGTCGATTGCGACCAGGATGCCGTGCTGCTGAAAGTGCGTCAGACGGGCGGGGCCTGCCACACCCACCGGGAGAGCTGCTTCTACCGGCGTGTAGACGGGGGGGCGCTATCCTTCCCCGGTGAGGCAGACTAGGGTTCCCGAAAACCGGAGGAACCGCCATGCGCCTGCCCACATCGCTCACCCAGATCCTGCTCACCGGCGCTGCCGTAGGGATCCTTGCTGCCTGCGCCCCACCTGCTGAAGCGCCCCCCGCCGCCGCCCCGCCGCCAGCTGCAGAAGCCACAGAAACGGCGGGCCCGGCGCTCTATGTCGACGTGCTCGATTGCGGCACCATCGCCATCTCCGATCTCGACGCATTCTCCTCGGCTGGCGATTATGCCGGCCAAGCCGACGAATTCACGAACACTTGCTATCTGATCAACCATCCCAATGGCCGCCTGCTCTGGGATCTCGGCCTGCCCTCCCAGCTCGTCGGTCAGCCACCCTTCACCCAGCAGATATTCACCGTGTCGGTAGAAAGATCGATCACGGACCAGCTCGCCGATCTTGGCGTCGTCCCCTCTGAGCTGACCTATGTGGCGATTTCGCATGCGCATTTCGATCATATCGGACAGATCGATCAGGTCCAGGGCGCCACCTGGCTCGTCAATCAGACCGAATATGACTACATGTTCCCGGCTGACGGCGCGCCGCCTGCAGACCCGTCGCTGGTGGCCAACTTTGCCCTGTTCAAGCCAATGGAAACCCAGATCATCAACGATAGCCATGATGTCTTCGGTGATGGCAGTGTCGTGATCTTCCAGACCCCGGGCCATACGCCGGGCCATTCATCGCTTCAGCTGACCCTTCCCGAAACCGGGCCGGTCCTTCTGACTGGCGACCTTTATCACCGGTCCGAGAGCCGCGCGCTGGGCCGCGTGCCGCGTTTCAATACAAGCGAAGAGAATACGCTCGCCTCAATGGCCGCGTTCGAGGCCCGCGCCACCGACCTCGGCGCCAGGGTGGTCATCCAGCATGAGCCGGCTGACGTCGACCCCCTGGGCGGCGTTATTCGCTAGGCACTGCGCTTTCTTCCGCAGGCAGAGGAGCTGGCCGGATGAAAATCCGGTCCTCCCGCGCCGCGAATTCGCCCCGCCGGAACTCGCCGGCGATGCTTGCCGTCAGGCCAGCCTCCTCCAGCACTGCGGCGACCCGCGCCGCACGGCGATGCCCAAGCGCGCGCTCGTCAAAGGTCTGGGCGGCCAGCGCGTTCGGCAGATAGGCGACCACCTCCACCTGGCCAGCCCCCCAGCGCTGCAGGGCCCAGACCTGATCGGCCAGCATATCGGCTGCCCGCGGCGCAAGCGCATCGTCATTGGGCGCAAACGGGATGGGCAGCAGCGCCAGCGGCGGCGGCACGATAGAGACTGTCCAGTCGGCATAGTTCCGCGTCAGCCCGTCCTCCAGGCTGCGCCAGGCCGGCAGGGTCACGCCTTCAGTCGGCGCAGCGGCGAACACGGCCGAACGCGCCTGGGCGTCGATGTCTGCGGCAGCGAGATTGAACGGATAGGCCGCGCGCAGTTCCCGCTCGGTCCGGCGTTCCTGGGCCAGCGCTTCGAACTGGGACATCTGCGCGCGCAGCGGCGCGCCCAGCGAAGACTCGGCCGCCTGAAGGAAGCGCGCCGTTGCGGTGTTATTATTATCGTCCACCTGAATCTGGTCGATCGACACTTTAACCGTCCGGCGAAACCGCTCTGCCAGCCGTTCTGCCAGCGCTGCCTCGGCGCCCGCCACACGGTCATTGGTCAGCACGGTCGCCTGCAGCACGATCTGATGTTCCCCGCGCCGGGGAAACGCCACATCCATATCGGAAAGCCGCGCCTCCCTGCCCTCGAACGGATCAAGCACCATATCCCGCGCCACATCCCGCACCCGGGTCTCATACGCAATATCGCGCAGGGCGAGGCCCAAGGGGATCGACAGGGCAACGAACACGCCGACGATCAGCCCGGTCTGCCAGAAATTATGCTGCGGGCTGTGGCGCTCGCCAAACCCGTAAAAGCGGGAGAGCACCGTCACCGACAGCGCAATCGCCAGAAGGTTCGTCATGTAGAGAAAGAATGCGCCGCCCGCCAGCTGGAACTGCGCCGTTGCAAGGCCATACCCCACCACGGCAAGCGGCGGCATCAGGGCGGTGGCAATGGCCACGCCCACAATCGTCTCGCCCTTGCGGTGGATCACGGCATAGCCCCCGGCGAGCCCCGAGAACACGGCAACCAGAAGATCGAAGAAGTTCGGCCGCGTCCGCGCCAGGATCTCGGGCGTCACATCCGTTAACGGAGAAAGAAAGACGATCAGAAAGGACGTTCCCAGCGCCAGCCCCGTACCGATGGCCAGCGACACAATCGCCTCGCGCAGCGCCTTCAGTTCCAGGATCGAAAGCGAGAAGCCCATCAGCATGATCGGCCCCATCAGCGGAGAGATCAGCATCGCGCCGATGATGACGGCCGGAGAGGACAGAAGCAGGCCCAGAATGGCGATCCCGCAGGACATTGCCGTCATGAAGAGGTAACGCCCGGAGACGCCGCCTTCCTCATGGACGTGATCGACCACTTCCATATGGTCAATGCTGCGGATGCCCCGCCAGCGGGCAACTCGCAGACGGCGATACCATTCCGGCCGCCGGGGCGGCTTTTGCTCAGCAGTATCGGTCATGTTCCGTCCTCGTCAGAGAGTCCGCCCAGGCGTGGTGCGCTAAGGCCGCCGGCGCGCTCAAGGCGCAGCGGCAAAAGCAGGTTCAGTTGCCACCCTCGACCAGGCGCCGGGCGATAACCATCGCTTGCACTTCGCCTGCGCCCTCGAAGATGTTCAAAATACGCGCGTCCTGCAGAATGCGGCTGATCGTGTATTCCAGCGCAAAGCCGTTGCCGCCATGGATTTGCACGGCATTGTCCGCCGCCGCCCAGGCGACCCGCGCGGCCAGCAATTTTGCCATGCCGGCCTCAAGGTCACAGCGCTTGCCGTTATCCTTCTGGCGGGCGGAGAAATAGGTCAGCTGGCGCACGCCGACGAGTTCGGCCGCCATCATCACCAGCTTGTTGGAGACGCGCGGGAACTTGAAGATCGCCTGGCCAAACTGCTGCCGGTCCAGCGCGTAGCGAAGACCGGTCTCGAAGGCGTTCTGGGCCACGCCCACGGCGCGCGCGGCCGTCTGGATACGGGCGCTCTCGAAGGTGGCCATCAGATGCTTGAAGCCCTGCCCTTCGACGCCGCCCAGCAGGTTCTCGGCCTTCACCTTGAACCCATCAAAGCCGATCTCGTATTCCTTCATCCCGCGATAGCCGAGCACTTCGATCTCGCCGCCGGTCATGCCTTCTGCCGGAAACGGATCGGCATCGGTGCCGCGCGGCTTTTCAGCCAGCAGCATCGAGAGGCCCGAGAAATTGTTCGTCGCCGGATCAGTCCGCGCCAGCAGTGTCATCAGGTCGGCGCGCACAGGATGGGTGATCCAGGTCTTATTGCCGGTGACGATATAATCGGCGCCATCGGCAGACTTCACCGCGCGCGTGCGCAGCGAGCCAAGGTCAGACCCGGTATTGGGCTCGGTAAACACCGCCGTCGGCAGGATCTCGCCGCTGGCAATCTTGGGCAGCCATTTTTCCTTCTGCTCCGGCGTGCCCCCGATCAGGATCAGCTCAGCGGCAATTTCCGACCGCGTACCGAGCGAGCCTGTGCCGATATAGCCCCGCGAAAGTTCCTCGGAGACAACGCACATCGCCGTCTTGCCCATGCCGAGGCCGCCGAACTCTTCCGGGATCGTCAGCCCGAATACGCCCAGCTCCGACATCTCCTCGACAACATCCATCGGGATATAGTCGTTGCGCAGGTGCCACCCATGGGCATGCGGCTTGATCCGGTCAGCGGCGAACTTCGCGAACTGCTCGCGCACCATTTCCATCGTCTCGTCGAGACCGGTCGCCTCCACCGTATTGCGCGACAGGGCGTCCGGCAGCAGCGCCGCCGCCGCCGAGAGAACCGCCTGACTCTTGCCCTCGATGATCAGCTTGCGGATGACGGGCACCGCGAACAGCGCGTCGGCCGCTTCCAGGCTGCCCAGTTCATGCGGACGGATCGTCTCGCCCTGGTTCATCGGAATGCCGCCGACGATCTGGGCGCAATACTCGCTGAACAGGATCTGGGAGAGCAGCGCCTCGGCTTCGCCAAACTTGCCGTCGGCCTCCAGCCGCGCGGCCCATTCGGAAACCTGGCGCAGGGTTTCCACATAGGTGACGAGCCAAGAGAGGCCATGGGCCAGGTGCTGATTGCGCTCGAAGGCGCCGCGATCGGGTTTCCCGTCAGCGCCGGCCAGCAGGTCCCGGGCGCCAGCAATTGCGGCGGCGGCATAGGTGTCCAGCGCGGTGACCGCTTCGGCCAGCGTGCCCACGAGCCCCTGAAAAACCGTGCCCTGCCCCTGTTCCAGCGTATCTGTTGCACCCATCACGTCTCTCCCTCAAATCTGTTGCCGCCTCATGTCGCCGAATAGGATAGGGCGGCAAGCGCTTTCTGGCATATCCATGTTGTGCGGCGCAACATCGCGCCGGAGTCCACCTCCCGGCCTCAGCCTTCCAGTTTCCGGTACCGCGCGGTCTGGGAATGCGCCAAAGTCCGCCCTGCCGGCTCCGGCAACAGGCGTGTCAGCGTCGCTACCACCTTGTTGAACAGGCCGGGCACCACCACCGGCTGCCCCCAGTTGACGGCATCAATTCCCGCCTTCACCACAGGGGCGGCCTCCATCCACATCCATTTCGGCATCTTGTTGGTCGTCTCCCGCATGCCGTTCACGTCATGGAACTCGCTCCAGGTGAAGCCGGGACAGAGCGCCGTGCAATGAACATCCTTATGCCCCAGCGTCTGGCATTCGGCCGCCACGCTTTCGGAGAACTTGATCATCGCGGCCTTCACGCTCCCGTATAGCGTGTGTCCGGCGCTGCCGGGCGCATACCCGGCGAGTGAGGCGACATTGATGATCCGCCCGAAACCGCGCGCCGCCATGCCCGGCAGCACCCGGTGCGTCAGTTCCACTGGCGCCAGATACAGTACCTGCAGGAAATCAGCCTGATCAGCCCATGAGGTGGACAGAAACGTTCCAGGAAGTCCGTAGCCGGCATTGTTCACCAGCGCGTCAATCTCCCGGCCCTTCCCTTCCAGCGCCGCGATGATCCGCGGCGGCGCGCCGGGGTTGGACAGATCCTCCGGAATGACCTCCACCAGCACGCCGTAACGGGCATGCAGCTCGGCCGCCAGAACCTGCAACCGGTCCGCCCGGCGCGCCGTCAGCGCCAGGTCCCACCCCAACGCTGCGTATTGCTTCGCAAACTCAGCACCTATTCCAGAAGACGCACCTGTGATGAGGCAAAGCCGCCTATTCATGCCCATTTTTCATGCTCGCTTCATGAGTTGTGTCAGAAATGCAACAAAAGCATAACTAAAGCATGGTGTTAGCCCGGTCTGCTTGTTGATTGCTGCAGTGCCCTCACCTTACGGTTAGTTCAGGTTTCCACAACCGCCCGCCGGCAAGCCGGCACACACGCACACGGAGTTACCAACCCAATGCAATTCAAAGCTGCTCTTTCGGCGGCCGTTGCCGTCATCGCACTTTCCGCTGCTGCCGCGCCAGTCTGGGCGCAGGAACAGGAAGGCGAGTCCGCCCGCACCCTCGATACCGTCGTCACCGTCGGTACCCGCGTTGCCAACCGCTCTGCCCTCGATACCGCCGCCCCGGTAGACGTTGTTTCTGCAGAGACGATCCAGAACATCGGGGTCGGCGAGCTCAATCAGGCGCTCTCCGTCAACCTGCCTTCTTACAACTTCCCCCGTCCGGCCCTGACCGATGGCACCGACTCTGTCCGCCCCGCCGCCCTGCGCGGCCTGGCGCCTGACCAGACGCTCGTGCTCGTGAACGGCAAGCGCCGTCATTCGGCCGCCCTCGTCAACGTCAACGGCTCGATCGGCCGCGGCGCTTCTGCGGTTGACCTCAACACCATCCCGTCGCTGGCAGTCGGCGGCGTGGAAGTCCTGCGCGACGGCGCCTCGGCCCTCTACGGCTCTGACGCGATTGCCGGCGTGGTCAACGTCCGCCTGCGCGAAGCCAATACCGGCGGCGCGATCCAGGCGAGCTATGGCTGGCGCGAAACCGAATACACAGTGCCCGTCATCGCCCCCACCGCGACAGGCGTGCCCAACCCCGGCGCCACCGCCACCCGCGAACGCTCGGACGGCCACGTGCTGACCGTTGCCGGTTGGAAAGGCTACAGCCTCGGCGAAAACGGCTTCCTCACCATCACCGGTGAGTATAAGGACCAGAACCACACCGAGCGCGCCGGCTATGACAGCCGCCAGCAATATCCAACGGTGTTCCCGGCCGGTGAGGCGATCATCAATCGCTGGAATGGCTGGACCGGTGAGCCTGACCTCGAGCAGCTGAGCTTCTTCGCCAATGCCGGCTACACGCTTGCCAATGGCGTCGAGCTTTATGGCTGGGGCAGCTTCCAGGACCGCGAAACGGTTTCCGCCGGCTTCTTCCGCCGCGCCAATGATGCCCGCAACGTCATCGAGATCTATCCGAACGGCTTCCTGCCGAAGATCAACCCGACGACCACGGACTATTCTGCCCTCGGCGGCGCCCGCTTCAACTGGGCTGGCTGGGATGTGGATGCCTCGCTCGGCTATGGCTCCAACAAGATGGAGTTCCAGATCATCGACACGGTGAACCGGTCCATCGGGCCTGCATCGAAAACATCGTTTGATGCCGGTGGCTTTGAAGGCTCGCAGCTGGTTGCCAACATTGGCTTCGTCAAAGGCTTTGCCATGGACGGCCTCGCCTCCGATCTCAACGTGGCCTGGGGTGTGGAAGCCCGCAAGGAAACCTATGAGATCTTTGCCGGTGAGCCTGACTCCTACCGCAATGGCGGCGTGCTGCTGAATGGCGCCCCCACCGCTTCCGGCGCCCAGGTGTTCCCTGGCTTCCGCCCCGAAAACGAGCGTGACGAAGACCGCACCGCTGTCGGCGTCTATGTCGACCTTGAAGCCAACGTCACCGACAAGCTGCTCGTCTCCGGCGCCGTTCGCGGCGAATCCTATTCGGACTTCGGCGAAGCCCTCACCGGGAAGCTCGCAGCCCGCTACGACCTGACCGAAAGCTTTGCGGTTCGCGGCTCGATCCAGAACGGCTTCCGCGCCCCGTCGCTGCAGCAGCAATACTTCACCACTACCTCGACGAACTTCATCAGCGGCGTGCCCTTCGACATCACCACCTTCACCGTGGACGATCCGGTCGCTGTGGCCTTGGGCGCAACCCCGCTCGACGCTGAAAAGTCGGTCAACTATGCCCTCGGCTTCGTCTTCCGGGCCGGCGCCTTCAACCTGACCGTTGATGGCTACCGGATTGATGTCGAAGACCGCATCGTCCTGTCGGAAAACCTCACCGCAACCAACGTCCAGGCTTACCTGCAAGGGCTCGGTTTCGTGGGTTCGGGCGGCGGCCGCTTCTTCCTGAACGGCGTCGACACCGAAACCACGGGCGTTGACATCATCGCCAACTACGCCTTTCCGGAAACAGAAATCGGCACCTTCCGCGGTACGCTCGGCGCCAACTTCAACAAGACCGAAGTGACGAAAGTTCCGGCTGTTCCGCAACTGGCGGCGCTTAATCCGGCACCCGTCCTCTTCGGCCGCGTCAACGTGCTGACGCTCGAAGAAGGCGCGCCGAAGGACAAGTTCACCGGTCAGCTCGACTGGGAACGCGGCCCCTTCGCCGCTACGCTCCGGGCGATCCGTTATGGCGAAGTGCTTGTTCCGGGCACCACGTCGGCAACCGACTATAACCTCGACCCGAAAACGGTTGTGGACCTGGAAGCCCGTTACAACTGGAACGACCGCGTAACCCTGGCCCTCGGCGCAGATAACATCTTCGACGAGTATCCGGATGCGGCGCCCGCTGCGCTCAACAGCACCGGCAACACGCCCTTCTCCACCTACTCGCCCTTCGGCTATTCGGGCCGCTTCGTGTACACGAAGGCTACCCTGAAATTCTAAGGCGCGATCCTTCCGCTTACCCACAAACGCCGCCCTCCGGGGCGGCGTTTTTCATTGCCCTGAGGGCAGCGCTTGATCTCTCCGGGGCCGCCCCTACTGTCCGGCGCCAGCATACCATTCTCGGGGGGAGACAGCATGGCCCGCATTCGCGCCAACGGCATTGAACTGGAATATGACACGCTGGGAAACCCAGCCGATCCGGCCATCCTGCTGATCATGGGCTTTGCCTTCCAGATGACGCGCTGGCCCGACGCCTTCCGCCAGGGACTTGCTGATGCTGGCTTTCATGTCATTCGGTTTGACAACCGGGATATCGGCCTTTCCCAGGAAATGGGCGGCTTTTCCAGCTACACCCTGAACGATCTCGCCGCCGATGCCGCGGGCCTGCTCGGCGCCCTAGGAATCGGCCGTGCGCATATTGTCGGCATGTCGATGGGTGGCATGATTGCCCAGCTGATGGCCCTCGACCATCCCCACAAGGTTTCCAAGCTCGTCGCCATGATGACCTCTTCCGGCGCGCCGAACCTGCCTCCGCCCACGCAGGAAGCGCTCGCCGCGCTGACCGCCGTGCCCTTGCAGCGCACGCCCGAGGCCATCGCCGATATTGCTGTGAAAGCGCAGCACGCCATCGGCTCGGCGCCCCATCTGCGCAACAGCGCAGACACCATCCGCCGCTATGCGATTGAAGACTTCCGCCGTTCAGACCGGCCCTTCGGCGTCATCCGTCAGTTTACGGCCATTCAGGCCCAGCCGCGCTGGCATGAACGCCTCGGCGCCATCCCTCACCCCACCCTTGTGCTGCACGGGAGCGATGATCCGCTGGTGCGCCCCGCTGCGGGCGAAGACATTGCCCGCCGCATTCCCGGTGCCCGCTTCAAGGCCCTGCCGGGATGGGGCCATGATCTCGCCGACGCCATGTCGGAAACCCTCGCCCGCGAGATCACTTCCTTCCTCAAGGAATAATCCGTCAGCGGATAGCCACTGGATTGATGATGGCCTGCACGGCGCCTTCAAGGCGGGGCGTGCCCAGCGTGAAGAAGAACTCCGTCACGCCGTCTTCAGCCAGCTCATGCGTCACCATGTTTTCTAGGATGTAGACCCCGTTCTTGGCCAGCAGTGTCAGGTGAACATCAAACGGCCGGGCTTCCTTCTCGAACGGGATCACCTCCAGCGCCCAGGTGTCCGCCCCCACCGCTACCGCGCCCAGATCGGCCAGATATTGCGCGCCCTCCACGCCGGGACCAGGCTCAGTGGGCGGAAGATCAGCGGAGCCTTCATTGGCCTTCATCGTGCCGGTATGGAACAGCACCACATCGCCCTGCGTGATCGTGACGCCAGCCGCAGCCATCGCCGCATCAATCTCCGCCTTGTTGAAGGCCGTGCCCGCCGGCACCGGATTGCCAAACTGCTTGGTCATGTCCAGCAGCACGCCCCGGGTTGCCATGGGCGGCAGGTCATGCGTGCCAAACTGTGTCAGCCCGGCGGTGGTTACAAAATCCGCCACCCGAACACCGTTATAATAGCGATGGTCGATGCCCATATGGCCAAGGCCATCAATCTGGCTGCCGATGCCGATATAGGTGTTGACGAGATCGTCATTGCCAACAGCCTTGTTCTCGCCCAGCGGCGTGCCCGAACCGTCCGACAGCTGAAGGATCGTCATGGAGAAGCTGCGCGGGCCGTAGGCCGGTGTCTTGCGCCCGGTTACCTGCCCCAGGGCATAGGTCTTGCCCGTGGTGATCAGCTTGGCCGCCTCGGCGGTCTTCTCCGGCGAGAGAAGGTTCATCGCCCCGATCCGGTCCTCCGCGCCATAGCGGGAGGGATACCAGACCTCTTTGGCATCCGCCTTCGCGCCCGGCGCAGCCTCATCCGCCGCCATATGCCCACACGCCGCCACCAGCAGCACCGAGGCCATCAGGAACTTCTTCATCGCTTCCTCCCGTTATGAAATCTTTGGGAGAAAGCCTAGCGCCGGATCGCGCCTGCGCAACCCGTATCAGGCCCGGCGCACCAGGAAGCCCGCCCGGGGGAAATGCACATGCGTTGTCTCGGTTTCCGGGGTCACACGCTGCAGGATCACGCGCTGGCTGTCAGCATGCACCAACTCGCCCTCCACCCAGTCCTGGCCATAATCGTCGGGCGCCACAGCCACATGCTCGCCTGGCGCAAAGCCCTGCGGCTCGTTGCGCGTCGTTGCCGCCACAAGGCGCGGGGCGGCATCCTTGGCAATCGCCACGGCCTGGGCCGGCGTAATCGTCTCAGGCGTCTGCCCTTCCACTTCAGTCAGCCGGTCATACCAGGCCCGCGTCAGCGGCGCGCTCTCGAAACAGGCGTCGGCAAAGGCAGGCACGGCCTGCTTCATCCACCACACATTCATATAGGCATGCACGTCCACAAAGCCCGGCTTGGCGCCCACAAGGTAGAGCCCGCCGCCTGCGCCCTTGGCGCCCGCCAGCCGCTCCTCCAGCAACATCAGCCGCGCCCGCCACTGGTCGCGCATCATCGGCGCCACTGCCTTCATCGCCGGAATATTGAACGGCCGCCCGGAAAGCTGCTCCCGGTCCTTGATGAAAGCCTGGGGCACATTGTCCCCGATCTCGCCGAAGATCACCGCCACTGAAGACTGGAACCAGCGCCCATCGGTCCACCCGGCTACCATCTGCGCGAGGCCCTCATGGCCCGGAAGTTTCAACGCGACCATCGGATAGCGGATATCCAGCTCCCGCAGAATGATCGCCGTATCGCAATAGATATCCGCGCCGATCTGCAACACCGGAATGCGCCGGTATCCCCCCGTCAGCGGAACAAGGTCGGGCTTGGGCATGATCGAAGGCTGCTCAACCCGCGCATAGGCAAGGTTCTTGAGGCGAAGCGTCAGGCGCACCTTCTCGGCATAAGGCGATGCAGGATATTCGTGCAGGATAATGCTGCGGGCGTCCGCCATGATAACTGTTTGCCTCCCAGGCTGTTTTTGGGGCGCACTCTGCGCGCGTTCCTGTTTACAGGAAAGTGTAAATTCCGCCCTTAACCCGGCGATAGGAAACGGCAAGAAACGGGTGGCGCGCCCGCTGCCCCTCCGGCAAACTCTCCGTCATGGCTGACACGTTCTATCCCCTCGACGACCGCGCCCGCGCCTATGCCCGGATGGCCAAGGCCCTGGAATGGCTGGGCGATACCTGGCAGGACTGGCCGGGCCTTGACGCGGCCGCCCGCGCCATGGGCCTCTCCCCGCATCATTTCCAGCGCGAGTTCACCCGCTGGGCCGGCATCAGCCCCAAACAGTTCCAAGGCGCCCTCGCCCATGCCGCTGCCGGTGATCTCCTGCGCCAGGGCGCCAGCGTGCTGGACGCAAGCCTTGAGGCGGGCCTCTCCGGCCCCGGCCGCCTGCACGACCTGTTCATCGCCCATGAGGGCCTCACCCCCGGCGAGGCCAAGGCCGGCGGCAAGGGCGCAGACCTCATCCTCGGCAAGGCGCCCACCCCCTTCGGCATGGGTGCCTGGCTGATCGGCCCCCGCGGCCTCATCGCGCTGGGCTTCATTGACGAAGACGCCGCCCCCCGCACCGGCTTCGAGCATCAGGGCCGGCGGGAAGAAGATGCCTTCGCCAATCTCGCCAGCCGCTACCCCGCTGCCTCGATCCGCCGGGATGATGCCACCGCCGAGCGGATGGCGCGCGACGTGTTCGAGGATGGCGCCCCCCTGCCCGTCTGCCTCTATGGCACGCCCTTCCGCCGTCAGGTCTGGCGCGCGCTGCTGGATATCCCGGCCGGTGAAACCTGCACCTATGGGCGCCTGGCCGCGGCTATTGAGGCGCCCAAGGCCTCGCGCGCGGTCGGCGCAGCGGTCGGTGCCAACCCGATCAGCTGGTTCATCCCCTGCCACCGGGCCCTTGCAGCCGATGGCCGGCTACATAACTATCATTGGGGTGTGGCGCGAAAGCGCGCCATGCTGGTATACGAACGCGCCCATCTGGCCTGATCCTCAACGGGGCCAGCCAGCTTCGGGCGCCCAATTCTGGCCCTGAAGCGGACCTGACCCATGTGGCTCTACTTTCTTCTCCTTTTTGCCATCCTGGCCTGGGGCGCCCACCTTGGCTGGCGGTGGAAACAGACGCGGGAATTTGCGCCCCAGCTGCTCGCCCTGCGCCAGCAATCGGGTGAGTTGCCCCCCGGCATTGACGAGAAGGAGTTCACCGATCTCTATCTCCGCGCCGAGGGCCCCCGCGCCGCCACCTATATCTATGTCTGTGCCGCGCTGCTGACGCTGGGCCTCGCCCCGCTGATCGCCGTCTTCAACATGATCTGGGACACTTTCTGGCAGCTCTCGGGCACCTCGCCGGTCTTCGAGCGCGGCACCCTGATCCACACCTTCAGCACCTTCCTCGCCTTCATGGGGGTAACCGTGCTGCTCCTCGCCGCTGCCCTCCGCCGCTACTACACCCTGACACCGCCAAACCTCCGGCAGGTCATCCGTAATCTGAAGGAAGCCTATTCATGAGCCCTGAATTCCTCCACACCATGATCCGTGTCGGCGACATTGACGCGGCCAAGCGCTTCTTCTGCGACGGGCTCGGCCTGACAGAGGTGACCCGCTACGACAATGAAGCGGGCCGGTTCACCCTCGTCTTCCTCGCCGCGCCGGCAGACATCGAGCGGGGTGGCGGCGTGCCCGAAGGCGCCTCGCCCACTTCGCTCAATATACCGATGGTGGAACTCACCCATAACTGGGACGAAAAGGAATATTCCGGCGGGCGCAATTTCGGCCACCTCGCCTATCAGGTCGAAGACATCTACGCCGCCACTCAGCGCTTTGCCGATCTTGGCGTCACGATCAGCCGCCCGCCCAGAGACGGCCGCATGACCTTCATCCGCTCCCCCGACGGCATTTCGGTGGAGCTGCTCCAGAAAGGCAAGCCGCTGGCCCCGCAGGAACCCTGGGCCAGCGCGCCGAATATCGGGGCCTGGTAGCGGCCCCGAGGCCTACTCCGCAGCCGGAAGATCGAAGCTGTAGGCGTGACGCGCCAGCGGCTGCAGATTACCCACCTCATAGGTGTCAACGACAACCCGGCCGCTTTCGGTCACCGTGAACACGCGGTACATCGGCGTATGGCGGGTTTCGTCCGGAATCTTGGTGCGCTCCAGGGCCGGAATGTGCAGATAGTGCACATGGCCGATCTGCTTTGAATGGTCCACGCGGTCCATATCCATATGCAGGTCGCCGGAGATCACCGCGGCCAGGTTCGGCTGCGCCACCACCTCGGCAAAGCGGGGATTGGCGATGCCCTTGTCGGCATTTTCGGGGTACACACCAACCTGCGCGCCATGCACGATCAGCATCACCGGCTTGGGCGCTGCGGCCTGCACCGCCTCCAGCATCCAGGCAACGCCTTCGTCATTGAACTCCCGGCTGAAATCAGGGGAAGCGTAAACCATGACAACCGGCCCTTCATCCTGCACATAGCGGCGGCTGTCGAATGTGGCCTTGCCTTCGTTCCAGAGATTGGCAAATTCCAGGAAACGTTCTTCGGTCGAGCCGTATTCCTCATTCCCCATGATCGGATAGAAAGGCAGGGTCAGTGCCTGCAGCACCGGCGTGGCGGCTTCATACTGCAGCAGCGTTCCTTTATGCGCGATGTCGCCCACGCCGACGACAAAATCCATCCGCTCTCGGCCTGCCAGTGCGTTCACATCCGCCACCGCGCCCGCCATATTGGGAAACTCCGCCAGCGGCTTGGGCTCAGCATCCCCAAGCACCGCAAAGCGCAGCGCCACAGCCTCCACTGGGGCCGGCACCGGCGTCGCGCAGGCGGCCACCAGTGACAGCGCCGCCATCTGCGCGGCGACAAGAAGATGCCTCAGGGGCTGTGTGCGAAATCGGATCATCAACTCTCTCCCGAATGATCGGCCCCGGCAGGCAGAGGGCCCACCCGGCAAACTTCAAACCCGTCCCATGCCCCATCGCGACGAAGGTTTTATGACAATTGCCGCCGATATAGATGACAGTTTTGTGTCCCCCTCCTCCGCCCAAGGATGACCCTCCGCTCTGTCCCTGCGGTGAGGCTGCGGAAGATCAGCATTTGCCCTGCAAACGCCTGGAGCAGGCCATCGCGCAGCAAGGGGAGGCGAGAGCCTGCAACAGCGAGGATACGCGCGCCGCTATCCAACACGCCCCGCCCTCTCCTGCGGAAAGAGAGATCGCTCCCGATGGTACGGGAAGGCCGGGATCAGCACCGAGCAATCAAAGAAGATGGTGATCCCGGCGCGATTCGAACGCACGGCCTACAGATTAGGAATCTGTCGCTCTATCCTGCTGAGCTACGGGACCAGCCAATGCCTCCCCTATCCGAAAATGCCGGCGCGTTGAAGCGGAAATGCATGGGTCAGACATTCTCCAGCGCCTGTTTGAGGTCCGCCAGAAGATCATCCGGGGCCTCGATGCCCACCGAAAAGCGGATGAGCCCGTCGGTAAAGCCGATCCGGGCGCGCACATCGGCGGGCACGGCCGAATGCGTGGTCGAGCCGGGATGGCACATCAGGCTCTCGGTGCCGCCCAGGCTGACCGCCAGCTTGATCAGCCTCAGATTATCCAGAAGGCGGAAGGCCGCCTCCTTGCCGCCCGTCACATCGAAGGAAAAGGTCGCCCCGGCGGCCTCGCACTGCTCATCGAACACGCGCTTCTGGGGGTCGCCCGCCTCCAGAAAGCCCGGATACATCACCTGGGAAACCTTCGCATGATCCTTCAGATAGTCCGCGCAGACCCTGGCATTGCTGAAGGCCCGCTCCATGCGCAGCTGCACCGTCTCAAGAGACCGCGTCAGCAGCCAGCAGGTATGAGCGTCCAGCATCGTGCCAAGATAGTTCCGCATACGGCGGATCTTCGTCAGGATCTCTTCATTGCCGACAATTCCGCCGGCAATGAGATCGGAATGCCCGCCGACATATTTCGTCAGCGAATAGAGCGCGAGGTCGGCCCCATGCTTCAGGGGCTTGTGGCCGATCGGACCCATCATCGTGTTATCGCACATCAGGATCGGGCGGCGGCCGGTCTCCGCTTCGAGGATATCTGCCACGCGGGCGCAGGCGGCGATGTCCACCAGCGCGTTGGTGGGATTGGCCGGAGACTCGGTGAAGATCACGGAGACGGGGCCATGCCGGCGCACTGCCTCGCGGGCCGTGGCCAGGATCTGTTCCTGTGTCGACCAGGCGTCGAACTCTGCCGATTGCACGCCCCAGCCCGGCATGAAGCTCCGGACAAAGACTTCCGAAGCCCCGTAAAGCGGGCTGGAATGCAGGATCGCGGTTCCCGGCTCGGCGCAGGCAAACAGCGCCGTGGTGATGGCCGACATACCGGACGAAAAGGACAGCGCCGCCTCCCCGCCATCATAGAGGGTCAGCCGGTCCTCCAGCACTTCCATATTGGGATTGTTGAAGCGGGTGTAGATGAGGTCGGCCTCCTCCGGGTCCCCCTCCTCCCACCGCCCGGCGAGCCGGCGGAACAGCGCCTCCCCATCGCGGGCAGATTTGAAGGCGAAGGTCGAGGTCATGAAAATCGGCGGCTTGATCGAGCCTTCAGACATGAAGGGATCATAGCCAAATCCCATCACCAGTGATTCCGGGCTCAGCGTGTGGCCGGCAATCTCCCGTTTGCGATAGGGCTTCAGCGGTTTTGACATGGGGTTCCTCCCGTATACTTATCGTAAGGGAAAGCTTACCGGCGAGAAGTCTGCCTTAGCAAGGCGAAGTCACTTGCCTCCCGCCCGGCCGCCGGGTGATAGTTGGCCAATGGACGAGGCAGGGCGCCGGACGCCGATCCGCAATTTCGTGATCTTCGCCGCCGCGCTCATCGTGGCCGCTTGCGGCCGCGCGCCCTCTGATCCCCTCGAAGGTCTGGCGGTGGGAGAGCGGGGCCGCGTCGTACGGGTGATCGACGGAGACGCGCTGGTGCTCTCGACCGGGCAGAGCGTTCAGCTGATTGGCATTGAGGCGCCAGCCGGACCAAGCCGGGGCCGCGACGGCGAGGCGGGCTTTGAAGAATCCAAACGGGCGCTGGAGGATCTGGCCCTCGGCCGGGAGGTAGAGCTGCGCTATGGCGGTCTCACGCGCGACCGGTATGACCGGGCGCTCGCCCATGTCGTCACCACAGATACGCTGGGGCCAAAATACTGGCTGAATGCGGAGATGGTGAAACGCGGCGCCGCGCGGGTGCGGGTCTATCCCGATACGGCGGTGGCAAACGACCTCCTCCTGCCGCTTGAAGTTGCTGCGCGGGAGGCGAAAGCCGGCCTCTGGAAAGGGCGTCTCTGGACCATCACCCAGGCTGATGCCCTGCCCGATACATTCCAGGGCTTCCAGGTGGTGGAGGCAGTCACAGGGGGCATGCAGGGCTCAGACTTCCGGGGCGTCTCCTGCGACGTGCTGCTGGAGCGCTCCCTGCTGGTGCTGGAAATAGAGACCGCCGCCGCCGCGCTTTGCCAGATGGACCCGGATACGCGTATCCGTGCCAGGGGCTATGTCCGCAATCTCCGAATGGAGATCACCCATCCTCTGAATCTGGAAATACTTGAGGAACCCTGACAGGTCAGGCGTCGGGAACGAGCCCTGCGGTTTCCGGATCGCCCGCAATCTCCTCCAGCGCGCGCTTCAGTTTCAGGAGGGCAGCATGCTCGATCTGCCGCACGCGCTCCTTTGAGACACCAATTTCCTCGCCCAGCGCCTCAAGCGTCATCGGCTCGTCCGAGAGCCGCCGGCGCGTGATGATGTGGGTCTCTCGCGGGGTCAGCGTCTTCATGGCAGCGTCGATCCAGCCATGCCGGCGTTCTGTGTCGCGGCTGCGCATCACCGCCTCTTCCGGCGGCAGACTTTCATCGGCGATCATGTCCTGCAACTGCCCGTCCCCCTCCATCGTCAGGGGCGCATTGAGAGAGCGGTCTGATCCAGACAGCCGGGCAGACATTGTCTCCACATCCCGCAGCGGGACGCCCAGATGGGTGGCCACCCATTCCCGGTTCTCGGCGGTCATCGTTCCGTCGCCAAGATCGGAGATGCGCGCCCGCAACCGGCGCAGATTGAAAAACAGCGACTTCTGCGCCGAGGTCGTCCCGGTGCGGACGATGGACCAGTTGCGCAGCACATAGTCCTGAATGGAAGACCGGATCCACCAGCTGGCATAGGTGGAGAAGCGCACTTCACGCTCGGGCTCGAACCGGGCCGCTGCCTGCATCAGGCCAACATTGCCTTCCGATACCAGATCGGCCATCGGCAGACCGTAATGGCGAAACTTCGCGGCCATGGAGATGACGAGACGCATATAAGCCGTGGTCAGCTCATGCAGCGCGGCCTCGTCCGCGCCTTCGCGCCAGCGCCGGGCGAGCGACGCCTCATGCGCCGGATCAAGCAGCGGCGCCTTCATCGCCGTCTTCACGAACTGGCGGTCCGCCGGGCTCGTCGCTGAATATGCATTTGGCACGCGAAACCTCCTGCAGGCCGGATATGCTTCTCTCACCAACCTCTACGCCCCGCATTCCTGGCTGGATCACTGGCGGGCCTTGATTTTCGCCCCTTCCGCCCAAGCAGGCCTGCAGCCACCTCCGCTTGACGGGAAAACCCTGCCGGGCATAGGGTGGCCAAAAAGGAACAATACCGGAACGCGCCGCCATGGCCGATACCTCCAATGAAGAGTTGCCCCTCCGCCGCGCCGCCGAGATCTGCCGCGGCACGCTGCGGCTGATGGCGCAGCTTGGCTATTACGGCGTCACGGAGATGACGCTGGCCAACAATCGCCGGGCCGATATCGCCGCGATCGGCCCGGCCGGGGACATCTGGATGATCGAGATCAAATCCAGCATCCAGGACTTCAAGTCCGACGCCAAATGGCGGGAATATATGGACTATTGCGACCGGCTGACTTTCGCCGTTGGCGCAGACTTCCCCCAGGAGCTGATCCCGCCCGACACCGGCCTGATCATTGCCGATGCCTTCTATGGGGCAGTGATCCGGGAAGCACCGGAAACCCGCCTTGTGCCAGCCCGGCGCAAGGCAGTGACCCTGCGATTTGCCCGTCTGGCCGCTGCCCGGCTTACCAATGCCGCTGATACGGGCTGGACGCCGGGCGAGGACACGCTTACCTCGCCCCTGTCATGAGCCTTGCCTATCCCGTTGCCCGCTCCCTTGAAGATGCCCTGAAGCCCGGCGCGCCCACGGCGCGAAGCCGGCGCGAAGCAATGGCCCTTGCCAGAGGGCTGGCGCTGCAGGGGCTGGAAACCAGCTGGCTGCACTTGGCCGAGGCCGAAGCCGATGCTCTGTTCAAGGCTATCGGCGCCGACGGCCCAGCCGGCCATCTGCAGCGCTATGAAGATACCTCCGGCCACGCCGTCGTGGCGGTGACCTGGTGGAAGCTGGTGGACCCCAGTGATGTCCGCCCGCCGGAGAAGCGCGCCTTCGAGCCCGCCCCGCCGCCACCGGCGGAAGAAGATCACACCGACGACCTCTATTTCCGCCGCGGCCGCACCAAGACCCGCCGCCAAAAACCGGCCGATCCCAACCAGCTGGACCTGTTCAGCAAGAACCTGAAGGGCTGATGGCTCAGGCCGCCGCCGGCACTGGACCCCGATAGACAGAGCGCGGGCGCACCAGCCGCCCTTCTCCAATCTGTTCGCGCGCATGCGCCGTCCAGCCCAGCACCCGGCCGCAGGCAAAGACCGCCGTAAATGCTTCGCGGGGAAGGCCGAGCGCTTCCAGCAGCAGCGCCGTATAGAACTCCACATTCGTTTCCAGCCGCCGCTTGGGATATTTCGCTGCCAGCCGGCCAAGTATGGCCTGTTCAATATGTTCGGCAAATTCGAGCCGGCCAGTCGTTCCCGGCAGGCGCGCGACAGCCGCTTTGAGAGCATCCGCCCGGGGATCGCGCACCCGGTAAACCCGGTGGCCAAATCCCATGAGCCGGTCGCCGCGATTGAGCGCGCCCTCGATCCAGCGCTCCGCATTGGCCGGCGACCCGATGGCGTCTATCATGTCCAGCACCGGGCCCGGCGCGCCGCCATGCAGCGGGCCCTTGAGCGCCGAGATGCCGGCAACGGCAGCCGAGACAAGCCCGGCTCGCGTTGACGCCACAACGCGGGCCGCAAATGTAGACGCATTCAGCCCGTGATCGCAGACCGTCACAAGATAGGCATCCAGCGCGCGGGCCTCGGCCTGACCAGCCTGATTTCCCGTCAGCATCCGGAGGAAATCGGTTGACTGGGACAAGCCTCTGTCTGGCGCGATAGCGCCCTCTCCCCTCCTCCGCCGAACCGCAGCGGCCGTCAGCACCGGCCCGGCGGCAGCCAGCCGGATGGCGGTTTCAATGCTCTCATCGTCTGGCAACAACGCCCATCCCGCACGAAGATATGACACCCCATCCAGACCGGCCGGAAGATCAGCCACCAGATCAAAAACCTCTTCGCGCGCAGCGCCGATCCGCGCGCCAAGTTCCGCAACATCCGGCAGATCGTCAAAGAACCCCTGCCACAACAGATGCGCCACATCTTCAAACGCCATGGACGCTGCGAGCATCTCAACCGGCCAACCACGAATGATCAGGCGGCCGTTCTGTCCGTCCACATCTGACAGGACGGTCTCTGCCGCAACAATATCTTCAAGCCCGGAATCCATGACGGGATCTCCCTCTACATCTGGAAATCCATTTCGGCAGGGATCTTGGCATCGTCAATCTTGATCAATACAATCAACATATCATGTGGATTGCACGCACGGACGCTCTGAGCCTTTTGGGGGTAAAGCCCCAGACCCTGTATGCCTATGTCAGCCGGGGTTTGATTGCTTCCAGGCCGGATGCGGATGATCCTCGCGCCAGCCTCTATTCTGCCGCTGATATAGAAACATTGCTGAAGCGCCGCCGCAGCGGACGGGGCCGGGAGGCCATTGCCCGCGCCGCGATTTCCTGGGGCGAACCGGTGATGCAGACCGCCATCACCACCGTGCGCAGAGGCAAGCTGATTTATCGCGGCCGCGACGCGGTGCGCCTCGCGGCGGAAGCAACACTTGAAGAAACCGCCGCCCTTCTCTGGGATGCCGGCCCCCTGCCGGCCCAGCGCGCCGCAGAGACGCGGCCAGCAACCCTATGCGGAAAGGCCGGCGCGCTGGAATTTCTAGCGGCCCGCGCCGCCACTGACCCACCGAGTTTTGGACGCGGCCCCGCAGCATTGGCCAATGAGGGCGCATCCCTCCTCTCGGGTTTCTGCAACGCGATTACCGGCACCGGCGGACGCGGCTTCTTCCATCAGCGGCTTGCCCGGCATTGGGACCTCTCGCCAGGCGGGACAGACATGCTGCGGCGGGCTCTGGTGCTTGTTGCCGATCATGAGCTCAATCCGTCCACCTTCGCGGCGCGCGTTGCTGCCTCAACGGGCGCGCCGCTGGCTGCCTGCGCGCTCGCCGGCTGCGCCACCCTGACAGGGCCGCTGCATGGCGAAGCCTCCGCGCGCGCCCTTGCCTATCTGAAACGCGCCCTTGAAGCCGGGCCGGATGCTGCGCTCACGGATATTTCAGCACGCGGCCAGCATATCCCCGCCATGGGGCACGCCCTCTATCCGGAGGGAGATCCGCGCGCGGCCGCCCTGCTTAGATGGATGAAGCCGGGGCCGGAGCTTCGCCGCGCAATTCGCTCAGCCGAAGCCGCAGCGGGCGATGCAGCCAATATCGACATGGCGCTGGCCGCGCTGACCGTTCAGCTGAACCTGCCCGATGACGCGCCGTTCCTGATATTTGCCAGCGGCCGGATGGCCGGGTGGATTGCGCACGCCATGGAGCAGCGCGCCAGCAATCGCATCATTCGCCCACGGGCAAATTATACCGGCAGCTAGATCAGAGACGCTCTTTGATCGCGGCGACGGCAGCTTCCGCCGTGATGCCGAAATGCTGGTAGAGCTTCTGATAAGGGGCGCTGGCGCCGAAGCTGTCCATGCCGACAAAGCCGCCCTCAGCACCGATCCAGCGGTCCCAGCCAAAGCGAACCCCTGCCTCGATGGCGACCTTCGGCAGATCCTTGCCCAGCGTTTGAGCGCGGTAGGCAGCGTCCTGCAGGCCGAACAGCTCCATCGACGGCATCGAGACAACGCGCACGGCGATCCCCTCTTCAGCCAGCAGAGCCTGCGCCTTCAGCGCAATCTCGACTTCCGAGCCCGTGGCGATCAGCACGCCGCGTTCCTTGCCCTTGCCGGCAGGCGACAGCACATAGCCACCCTTCGCGGAGAGATTCTCGTCCGTATGCGTCTTGCGGGCGGGGGCCACGTTCTGGCGGGTCAGCGCCATGGTCGAGGGGCCTTCATTGCGGTGCAGCGCCAGTTCCCAGCACTCGGCGGTCTCCACGCCGTCAGCCGGGCGGAAGACGATCATGTTCGGCATCGCGCGCAGCGAGGCCACATGCTCCACCGGCTGGTGCGTCGGGCCATCTTCGCCAAGGCCGATGGAATCGTGCGTCATCACATGGACGACCTGCGTGCCCATCAGCGCGCCCAGGCGGATCGCGGCGCGGCTGTAATCGGCAAACACAAGGAAAGTGCCCGAATAGGGAATGATGCCACCATGCAGCGCCATGCCGTTCATCGCCGCCGCCATGGCGTGCTCGCGCACGCCGTAATGGATGTAGCGGCCATCCCAGCTTTTCGGCGTCATCGGCGCGGTGTGGCTGGTCTTGGTATTGTTCGAGCCCGAAAGGTCTGCCGAACCGCCAACCATTTCCGGAACAAGGCCGGTGATCACTTCCAGCGCTTCACCGCTCCACACGCGGGTTGCCTTAGAGGCGCCGCCTTCGGCCACCGCCTTCTTGTGCTTGATCACGGCCTTGCCGAGATTTTTCGGCAGACGGCCTGCGATCGCGGCATTGAACTCACCCTTGTGCGGGCTTGCCGTCAGGCGCTTCTTCCACGCGGCATGTTCGGCCTGCGACCGCTCCCCGGCTTTCGCCCAGGCTTTCTCGATCGCTTCAGGCACTTCAAACGGGGCATGCGGCCAATCCAGGGATTTGCGGATGCCGTCGATTTCCTCAGCGCCGTAAGGGCCGCCATGGGCCTTGCCGGTGCCGGCGAGTTTCGGCGCGCCGAAACCGATGATCGTTTTGACCGCCAGGAAAACCGGCTTCTTCTGCTTGGTGGCCCATTTCAGGGCCGCCTCAACGTCTTTCTCGTCATGCCCGTCCACGCGGCGGCTGATCCAGCCGGAGGCTTCAAACCGGGCGCACTGGTCGGTGGAATCCGAAAGGTCGGTCGAGCCATCAATGGTGACGGCATTGTCGTCGAACAGCACGATCAGCTTGTTCAGCTTCATATGGCCGGCCAGCGTGATCGCTTCCTGGCTGACGCCTTCCATCAGGCAGCCATCCCCGGCAATCACCCAGGTGCGATGATCGACCAGATCATTGCCAAACCGGGCGTTCAGGTGACGCTCGGCAATGGCCATGCCGACGGCGGTGGCGATGCCCTGCCCCAGCGGGCCGGTGGTCGTCTCGACGCCAAGGGTGACGAAATTCTCCGGATGGCCCGGCGTATTGGCGCCCAGCTGGCGGAAATTGCGGATGTCATCGCGGCTCACCGAAGCATAGCCCGTCAGGTGCAGCAGGGAGTATATCAGCATCGATCCGTGACCGGCCGAGAGCACAAACCGGTCGCGATCTGCCCAGTTGGGGTCTTTCGGATCAAACTTCAGGAATTTGCGGAAGAGGACGGTAGCAGCGTCCGCCATACCCAGCGGCAGGCCGACATGGCCCGATTTGGCGGCTTCGACGGCGTCCATGGACAGGGCTCGCACGGCATTTGCCATGTCGCGATTGGTGACAGCCATTCTGCTGATCTCCCGAAGTTTTGAGTTCGAGGCTGCTAGGCCAGACTTGCTGGCCTCCGTCAAGGCGCTTGGCGGCGCAAACCAATGCAGATACTTCATAATCTTATGAATGACATGGACTCGGCAGCCACGCGCCTGGATGCGGCCCTGAAGCGCCTTGAAGTGGCGCTCGAAGCCCATTTGACCCGTGCCGGCGATCCAGCCGCCCTGAAAGCCGAAATAGCCGCCCTCGTGGAAGATCGCGCCCGGCTGGCCGATCAACTCGATAAAGCCCTGGCGCGGGAGCAGGAGCTTCAGACCCTCGCCGATGAGGCGAGCGAGGCCCTCGGCGCCGCCATCCTGGAGGTTCGCGCCGCCCTCAGCCCGGAGGAAGAGGAGGCCGGCGATGGCCAAGGCTGACATCCGCATCCGGGGCCGCAGCTTCTCCATCGCCTGCACGCCGGGACAGGAAATGCGGGTTCAGCGCCTTGCCGAACAACTTGATGTCCGGCTGGCAGGCATTTCCTCGGCGGTCGGCGATATCGGGGATGACCGGCTACTCTTGATCGCGGCCCTCGCCTTGCTGGATGAGCTGGACGCAGCCCGCCAGGTGGCGCCATTTTCAGCCGCTGAGGCGCGGGCCGCAGGACTGATTACCGCCATGGCGGCCAAGGTTGAGGCGCTGGCCGCCCGGCTTGAGAGTGGCGGCCCCCTATGAACCAGGATGCCGCGACCCGATGCAGCAGGGCGCACCCACGCCAAGCGGACTAGTATCCAGCCCACCTAGGATGAAAGGCGAAACGCCATGCAACAATTCCTGACAATCGGCTTCTATGCCGCCCTGATCGCCGTCGCTGTGGTTCTGGTAATCGGCGTTGCCAATCTTGCCCGCCGGGACGGCAATCAGGTGAGCCGGTCCAACAAGCTGATGCGGATGCGCGTCATCTTCCAAGCCATCGCGATTGCCTTCCTGGTTCTCATCGGTATCGCTGCCGGGGCCATCAAGTTCGGCGGCTGAACAAGGAGAGCCTCGCCATGGTTCGCATCGACAAGATCTACACGCGCACCGGAGACAAGGGCGAAACCCGCCTCTCCACGGGCGAGCCGGTTGCGAAATGGCACCCCCGCGTGGCCGCCTATGGCACCGTCGATGAGCTCAATGCCGCGCTCGGCGTTGCCGCGCTGGAAGCAGATGGTGAGATGCTGGCACGCCTGCGCCGCATACAGAACGATCTTTTCGACCTTGGCGCAGACCTCGCCACCCCAGACCGGGGCCGCGTTCTGGAATGGACGCCGCTGCGCATCATCGCCACCCAGGTCAGCCGGCTTGAAGAAGAGATTGACGCGATGAACGCCTCAATCGCGCCCCTCGACAGCTTCATCCTCCCGGGCGGCTCACGCCTTGCTGCGCAGTTGCATGTCGCGCGCACCCTCTGCCGCCGCGCAGAGCGCGCCATTGCCGAGCTCGGCAGCATGGAAGACGAACCGGTGAACCCTGAAGCCCTCGCCTTCATCAACCGGCTGTCGGACTGGCTGTTCGTGGGCGGGCGGGCCGCCAATAATGACGGCGCCGATGACGTCAAATGGGTGCCGGGCGCCAACCGCTAGGCGTCAGCGCCGCTGCGCATCCCGCACCTCGGCCATCAGCGCAAACAGGTCCATCACCGGCGTCACCTTGCCGTCGCCGCGATATTCCCGGTAGAGACTGTCTACATTGACCGCGATCCGCTCCGCATCGCCCCAGTCGGCATAGTCGCCCAGCGCAATATCCAGCGCCGCTTCCCGTGCGCTCAATCCCGCATCAAACCGCGCCCGCGCTTCCCGGTCCACAAAGGCGAGATATTCCGCCACGCGGCGCACGCCCGCTTTGTCCGTTACCGGACCATGCCCCGGCACGATCACATCAACATCCATGGCAATGATTTCGTCACAGGCGCGAATCCAGTTTGCCACCGGCCCCGCCCACATCAGCGGCGTGCCATTGATGAAGAGAATGTCTCCGGTAAACACCGCCCTGTCTCCGGGCACATGCACCAGCACATCCCCGCCTGTATGCGCCGGGCCCACCTCGATCAGGCGCACCGCCTTGTCGCCCACCTTCAGTTCCATGGCGCCGGAGAAGGTTTGCGTGGGTTTGCGCTCATCGACATTCTCGAAATCGAACGGGGCGAATATGTCCGCGAAATAGGCGCCGGCAGGCCCCAGCTGCGCGCCCATCTTCTTGAACTGCGCCAGCATGGCGGGCGGCACTTCTGCCATTTCCCGGGCACTCGCCTCACTCGCAATAATCTCCGCCTGCGGACAGCAGCCATTGCCATGGCAATGATCGCCGTTGGCGTGGGTGTTGACGATCGTGCCGATCTTCTCCGCGCCAATGCCTGTGGCATCAGCCATCGCGTCCAGCATCTCGCGCGTCAACGCCATGTCGAACAGCGTATCGACTAGAAGCGAGGCCTCTCCATCCCGGATCAGCCCGGCATTCGACCAGCCCCAGCCGCCATCAGGCTGCAACCAGGCGTACAGCCCGTTGCCGATGTCCTTGAGACCCTTGGTATATTCCCAACGCGCCGCCATTGTATTTCCTCCCGGTCTTGTTTTGCCCGAAGCAGACCATGGCAGCCTCGCCCCGGCAAGCGCCCGATCAGAAACGCTCCAGCAGCCGGCGGAGATATTCGCGTTCTTCCTCATCCTCAGCCTCGCCATAGCGGCGGCGGAGTTCATCGAGAATATCCTTGGCACGCTGACGTTCGGATTCAGACGGTATCTCCACGCCCTGCCCGTCATTGCCTGCGCCCGTCAGCGGCCGCCCCAGCGGATCGTTGGAGTTTTGCCCCTGCTCGCCCAGCCGGTTTGCCCGCATCTGGTCAATCTGCTCTGCCATCTCACGGGAGAGTTCCGAGAGCATCTGCGTAGCCCGTTCCTGATCCATCACAGCGCGGCCCTCATTGCCGCCCTGAAGGGCGCGCTCGGCGCGGCGCTGCGCTTCCAGAATTGCCCGCAAGGCGTCTTCATCCAGGCCGGCTCCCGGCTGGCCTGCCCCCTCTTCGCCGGTCTGGCCGCTGTTCCCGCCGCGCCGTGCCAGTTCTTCCACCAGACGGCCAAGTTCAGCCTGACGCTCCGCCAGCGAACCGCCGCGGCCAGCGCCGGGCGTGCCGGTGCCCTGGCCTGGACCACCATCCTGCTCCTGCCCTTCGCCTGTGCCCTCGCCCTGATCGGTGCCTTCGCCGGGCTGTTGCCCGCTCTGGCCCGACTGCTCGCCGCGCTGCTGAGCAAGGGTGTCATCATTGAGCTGGCGTTGCTCGCGGAGGATTTCGGACAGGCGCCGCATGGCATCGGTCAGTTCCTGTTCTTCAGGCGGAAGGTCGCTGTCCTCGCCATCGGCCTGCTCGCCCGGCATCCCGTCACCCTGACCTTGCCCCCGCTGGAATTCGAGATTTTCCAGCAGGTTGGTGATGTCGGAAAGCAGCTGGCGCGCCTGTTCGGCGGCGCCCGTTTCGGTCAGATCCTGCAGCGCATTCAGCATGTCCTCGAAATCCTGCCCGCCGAGGGAATCTCCGCCCGCCTGGGCCTGGCCATCCTGCTGCTGCTCCGGCGCGTCCAGCCCCCCGGCCATCGCCTCGGCCATTTTCGCGGCAAGGTATTCGTTGGCGGCGTCGCGGAAGGCTTCCATCAGCCTGCGGATTTCCTCTTCCGGCGCGCCTTCCCGCAACGCCCGCTCGAGCGCCGCGCGGGCCGCCTCGAGCCGCGCCCGCGCATCAGCCACACTGCCATGCTCCAGTTTCAGCGCGATGGCCCAGAGCAGTGGCTCCACCGCGTCCGCTTCCGCCTTCGTGCCGGCCGTCTGCAATGTGCCAAGCGCCATGCGCAGACCCATGAAGGCACCCAGGTCATTGATGAACATTTCGCCGCGATAGGTCACCGAATCGAGCATCAGGGCGGCCTGGCGCACGCCCTCCGGCGCCGCGTCCAGCCGCCCGGTGGCCGCCGTGTTGATTGCGCCATCGGTCAGCGCCTGATCATTCCTGGGCATCTCGGCATACGGGCGGGGCTCGCGCAGCACGGTTACGCGCGCTTCCTGCGCCGCCTGCGCCAGCGGATCGAGGAACAGCTTCTCCGGCAGGATAAACGGCATCGACTCGCTGAAACCCTCCTGCCCGGCCCCATCCCGGGCAACCAGCCGCACATCCACCGGCAGGCCGGCCCAGCGGTGACGGGTAAGATCCAGCTGCGCGGTAGCCGACAACTCCCTGGCTCCCGGCGCGCCCGGCATCGGCACGGGCACACGGTCCTCCGCCTCCGGAGCAGCCGGATGCGGCACGCGCAAGCGGATCGCCAGTTCCACGGCGGTCACGCCATAATCATCGCCCGCTTTCCATTTGAACTCTACCTGATCCCTCTGCCCGGGCGCAGGCGGGCTGTCGAAAGCGATCAGCGGCACTTCATCGGGCAGCACAATGAAATTCCACCGTGCCCGCTCGCCCCACCAGTTCACGGTCAGGCGTGTGTCACCCTCTATCCGGGCGCGCGCTTCGAAAGCGCCTTCTGGCGTCTGGGCAAAACGCATCGTCTTGCGCTTGTCGCCGCGCAGAATGAGTTTCGGCGCCGAGGGCGCCTGCGTGCGCAGGGTAATTTCAGAACCGACCGGCACGCGCACATCTTTCATGCCCGCCTGCAGGAAGACCGGCGCCCGGCCGGTATGTTCGGGCGGCGTCACCCAGGCTTCCACCACCATCTTGTCAGCGCCCGCCAGCGCGCCGAGATCCGGGCTCAGGGCACGTAAAATCCGCCCCGGCGCCGCCGGTCCCGCAACCAGTGCCAGCGCCACCACAACCACCGGCACGATATAGCGCACGCGGTAAGGATCGAGCGCCGCCCATTCCGCCGCCAGACGCGGCAGACGAAGATTTCCGATTTCCGCAACCAGCCGCGCCCGGTGCGCCCGCCAGAGGCTTGCCGGTCCCGCAGCTGGGTCAGCTGGCCGGTCCGTCAGCGATGAAACGGGCCGCAGCTCAGACTGCCCATCGAGCGCGCGGACCACATCGGCCTCTGCCGGCCGCCGATACCGCCGCCAGGACATCCAGCAAAGACCGATGCCGGTGAGGATCAGAAGCGGCAGGATAAGCGCCGCCAGGAAACTGCTCAGCCGGTCAAAACCGCCCGCCAGCGCGATAGCCAGGAAACCGGCGATAAAGACAAAGGCTGGCCACCAGGCGCGGCCCAGCGCCAGAAGCGTCAGCCGGCGGCGCGTCGCCGCCAGCTTCTTCCCCAGCGTGTTCAGGCCTTCGCCTTGATCCAATCGGGCACCTCTTCCAGCATCGTCATTTCGTCGAAATCCGGCCGCCGGCGCACCACGCTATAGTGATCGCCACTGACCAGAACTTCCGGAACCAATGGACGGGCATTGTAGGCCGAAGAGAGCACAGCGCCATA
Source organism: Hyphomonas polymorpha PS728 (assembly GCF_000685315.1). GTDB lineage: Bacteria > Pseudomonadota > Alphaproteobacteria > Caulobacterales > Hyphomonadaceae > Hyphomonas > Hyphomonas polymorpha. The sequence goes on along the minus strand of NZ_ARYM01000023.1, from coordinate 21,398 downwards.
GGCGCCTGCAGACATGAACGCCAGACGGTCACCCGGCGCCACCTCCGGCAGGTTGCGGGCGGTGGCAAATTTGTCAGTCGACTCGCAGATCGGCCCCACCACGTCATAGGTCTTTTCCGCAGTCCCTAGTGCAGGTTCGGCCAGGGGGCGGATGTCGTGATGCGCCCCGTAGAGCGCCGGACGGATCAGATCATTCATGCCCGCATCGATGATCAGGAATGTCCGGTCCGGCGCCTGTTTTTCATAGAGGGCCGTGGTCAGCAGCACGCCCGCATTCCCGGCAATCACGCGGCCCGGCTCTAGGATCACCTCAAAGCCATGGCCCGCCGTGACGTCTGAAATCATCGCCGCATAGGCCGAGGGCGCAGCCGGCGCGTCGGTTTCGCGGTAAGGGATACCCAGCCCGCCGCCCACATCAATGCGGGCGATGTCATGCCCCTGCTCCCGCAGGCGCAGGGCAAGGCCAACAACTTTTTCGAATGCCGCCCGCATCGGGCCAAGTTCACCGATCTGGCTGCCGATGTGCACGTCAACGCCAACCACCTTGATGCCCGGCAGCTTGCCTGCCTCGGCATAAAGCGTTTCGGCCTCGCCCCAGGGCACACCGAACTTGTCGCCGGATTTGCCCGTCGAAATGTTCGGATGCCCGCCAGCCGCCACATCCGGGTTCACGCGCAGCGCAATCGGGGCTGCGGACCCCAGATCACTCGCCACCTTCGACAGCAGGCGAAGCTCCCCGGCGCTCTCGACATTGAACTGGTGAATGCCCGCTTCGAGCGCCAGCTTCATCTCAGCCGCCGTCTTGCCGACGCCGGAGAAGACAATACGGGAAGCCGGAATGCCCGCCTTCATCGCCCGCTGCATCTCGCCGCCGCTGACCACATCGGCCCCGCAGCCTTCGGCCGCAAGGGTCGCGAGAACAGCCAGGTTGCCATTGGCCTTCACCGAATAGGCAATCAGCACCTTCTGGCCGCTGAACGCCTCGGCGATCACCCGCGCATGGCGTTGCAGCGTGGCATTTGAATAGACATAAACCGGTGTTCCCACCTCGTCCGCAATGCGGCCAAGGTCGACGCCCTCACATTGGAGGCGGCCTCCGGCATAATTGAAATGATGCATATAGGCTCCAGGTCAGGAGAGGTCGCCAAGTCCGCCTTCGTCGACATTCCCGGCAGGCTTGTTCTCGGGAACTTCCCCGCCCCACTCGTTCACGCGGGGCTCGTCTGCCGATGGCGGTGGCGGCACATCGACGACCGGCAGCTCCTCGGCAACCGGTTCAGGTTCTGGCGCAGCGGGCGCGGTCTGGCAGGCCGCCAGAAAGGCGCCCGCGAGTGTCGCCAGCAGGAAGGCTCTGGTCTTCATCAGCTGCCTCCCGGCCCGCCGAGGAGTTCATCCTCTGCTGCAGGCGTCTGTTGCTGCGAAGGGCGGTCGGGCAGCTGCGGCAGGTCGCGGGCCTCCCCATCGGGCAGCGTGGCCGGGTCAACATCGCTGGAAGGATTCCCGATCAGCGGACCGGGCCGCTGAAGCGGTCCCTGCAGGCCACACGCCGACAGGCTGGTCGTGAGAAGGGCAATCGCCGCGAGGGCAAGAATACGTTTCATGGGACTACTCCACTCGAAGTCTCTGTTTCCACTGTGCCACCTGTTCGGCCACGCGAACAGGGCTTGTGGCGCCATATGAGGTACGCGAAGCAGCTGACGCTTCCACGCTGAGCACACTGAAGATTTCCTGCGTGATAGCACCATGCACCGCCTGCATTTCCTTCAAGGGCAGGTCGGCCAGATCAACCCCCTCTGCCTCGGCCCGCGCCACGATACGGCCGGTGACATGGTGCGCGTCGCGGAACGGCATCCCGAGCTCCCGCACCAGCCAGTCGGCCAGGTCCGTCGCCGTGGAAAAGCCCTTTGCCGCCGCTGCCCGCATCACATCGGGTTTGAAGCTGATGGTTTCGATCATGCCGGTCATTGCCCGGATGCACAGATTGAACGTGTCAAAGGCGTCGAAAGTGAGGCGTTTGTCGTCCTGCAGGTCCTTGGCATAGGCCAGCGGCAGCGCCTTGATGGCGCCCTGCAGCGCCGCATACTGGCCAGTGATCAGCGAGGCTTTCGCCCGGATCAGTTCGGCCGCATCCGGGTTGCGCTTCTGCGGCATGATCGAAGAGCCCGTCGACCACTGGTCGCTGAGGCGCGCGAACCCGAATTGCGGGCTAGTCCAGAGCACAATCTCCTCGGCAAGACGCGAGAGATGGGTTGCCGCGATGGACAGGCTTGCAAGAGCCTCCAGCGCGAAATCGCGCGCCGAAACGGCGTCCAGCGAGTTGGCCATCGGCCGGGCAAAGCCCAGCGCTTCGGCCGTCATGTCCCGGTCAATCGGGAACCCCGTCCCGGCCAGCGCCGCCGCTCCCAGGGGGCATTCGTTGAGGCGCACGGCGCAGTCCTGCAACCGCGACCGGTCCCGCTCCAGCATCTCGACATACGCCAAGAGGTGGTGGCCGAGCGTCACCGGCTGGGCCGTCTGCAGATGGGTGAAGCCGGGCATGACTACGGCGGTGTTCTCATCGGCCCGGCGCACCAGCGCTGCCTGAAGCCCCGCCACCAGCTGCCCCGTCTCGTCCAGCGCCCCGCGCGTCCACAGGCGGAAGTCGGTAATCACCTGATCATTGCGGGAGCGCGCGGTATGCAACCGCCCGGCCGGCTCACCGATCAGTTCCTTGAGGCGGGCCTCGACATTCATGTGAATGTCTTCCAGCTCGCGCCGGAAGGGGAACGTTCCTGCCCGCATCTCTTCCAGCACCTGGTCGAGCCCGGCCTGGATCGCCTCATTGTCGGCTACGCTCAGGATGCCCATTTCGGCCAGCATGTCGGCATGCGCCCGGCTGCCCGCCACATCCTCTTCCGCCATCCGCCGGTCGATATCCAGCGAGGCGTTGATCTCTTCCATGATGGCCGAAGGTGTCGCGGCAAAACGCCCGCCCCACATCATCTGGCCTTTGTCATCCGCCATTGCCATATCCTCGTATCTGTAACTGACGCCAGTGAAGGGCCCATCCCATGACCCGCTACGCCTATTTCGGCCTCTTCTTGGTCGCCCTTGCAGCGATTGTCTACGTGCTGATGAGCGCTGCGACAGGAAAGCCTGACGGAAACTCTTATCAGGGCTTCGCCAAAGGCGAGATGGCGAAGCTGGATTTCGGCAGCGCGGGTCAACCAATCCCTGCCGGCACCTTCACCGATACCGACACTACGCAACAGACACTCGAAATCTTCAAGGGAAAGACCATCCTGGTCAATTACTGGGCCACCTGGTGCCCGCCCTGCGAGAAGGAGATGCCCGCCCTCGGCGCGCTGCAGACCGCCCGCGCCAGCGACAAGTTCGAAGTCGTCGCCCTCAGCGTCGATTCTCCGGAAGACGCCGAGTATGCCAAGCGCCGCCTGACGGAGCTTGGCGCCGCCAACATCGCCTTCCGGCACGCCCCGATGGACAATGGCGACGTGATCTATGGCGCCGGCGTGCGCGGCTTCCCGACCACGATCCTCTACGGCCCCGACGGGATCGAGATCGCCCGCCTGGCAGGCGATGCCGACTGGGCATCCGCCGACGCTGTGCAGTTCATCGATGCGGCCATCAAGAACGCGGCCCGCTAGGGCAATACTGCCAGGGCCACTTTGACCCGCGCAAACTGCTCGGACATCCGCACCTCTGGCGGCGGCGTACGCCCGGCCAGCGGCCCGGCGGCGGGCCACATCAACACCAGAATATCGAGTTCCAGCCGCAGATCGCTATACACAGTCTCATCCAGCGGCGAGATCAGGTCGCGCGCGGCCACCGCATAGCCATAGGCCGCCTGATAGGCCTCCAGATCTCTGATCTCGCCATATCTGACCCCGGCGTCATAAGCCTCCGCGGAAAGCCGCATCAGAAAGGTGACGGTCTCCTTCGGTGCCACGCCAGACACCTCGATCACGCCGGAAAGATTGGCCTCTGCGCCGGCAAACAGCGGCGCGATTTCCTCGTCCGGCAGGTCAAGATCCAGCGCGCCCTGGATCGCGTCGATCCGCGCGGGCTCAAATCCCAGCGCCTGTAGCGCGCCGGCATCAAGCGCCGCCATCTGCTGTCTGAGATCGCCCAGCTGCGCCTTGGCTGTGTCCCGGTCCCCTGCCCGGAACACACTGTCGGCAGCGATTACGCGCCCGGCCAGAAACGCGGCCTGCTGGGGCGGCGACCAGCTTGCTGCCTCGTCGGCCTTCACCGCCTTCTGGGTGGCTGGATTGGCAACCATCGGATCGAAAGCTGCAGGCCTGGCGCGCGGCGGTTGCTCGTCACAAGCCGCTACCATCAGCGCCAGCCCGGCGCCTGCCGTCAGCTTGAGCAAATCTTGAATCATCGGGCGCCTCGTCCTTGCAATCGCTTGCAAGGCTAATCGCGGGCCCGGTCTTTACAAGTGCCTTGAGAAAAGTTCACGGAGCCGCGCCACTGCCCCACCCACCGCACCAGTCGGGCTTGGGCGCGCCCCCATCATAATCCCAGGCTTTGTGCGTGCCGCTCGCCACCAGCAGCTTGGCAAGGTCTTCGCCTTCCAGCGAAAGGGTCACCACATTGCGCCCGTATCTGTCCCGGCCCATGATCCGGCTGACGGTTACCGCCCGCCCGCGCGTCAGCTCCACCGCCGCCGCCTTGGCATCATAGCCAAGCTCCCGCTCCGCCTCGCATTTGGCTCCGCCGCGCTGTTTCATGGACCCTGTCTCGGGCGCGTCCACGCCGTGCAGGCGAAACTTCGTGCCATCTGAAAGGCGCCCGGAATCCCCGTCCGACCAATACACCGTTCCGCCAAGCTCAGTGGCGGCCTGCGCATTCTCGGACGCAAACCGTGCCCCGAGCAGCGCCATCAGGATGAACACTATCGCTCCGACAATCGGCACAATACGTGTGCGGACAAACATAGCTCAGCCTCCGGAATACCCGAAGCAGAGCCTGCCGAAAGGATGTTAACCGGACGTTTAGAAACCTGTCCGGAAAGCAAGGATCTCTAACAAAAACGGTTAATCTGGTAACCAGATCTACCGGCTGGGCACCGGCGCATCGCCCGAATAGTCATAGAAGCCCTTGCCGGACTTCTTGCCAAGCCAGCCTGCCTCCACGAACTTCACCAGCAGCGGGCACGGGCGATACTTCGTATCGGCAAGCCCGTCATGCAGCACCTGCATGATCGACAGGCAGGTATCGAGGCCGATGAAGTCAGCCAGTTGCAGCGGCCCCATCGGATGGTTGGCGCCCAGCTTCATTGCCGTATCGATGGACGCCACCGAGCCAACGCCTTCATACAGCGTATAGACCGCCTCGTTGATCATCGGCATCAGGATGCGGTTCACGATGAAGGCCGGATAGTCTTCGGCATTGGTCGTCGTCTTGCCGATGGTCTTGGTGTAACCGATCACGGCTTCATAGGTGTTCTGTTCGGTATTCAGGCCACGGATCACCTCGACCAGCTTCATCAGCGGTACGGGGTTCATGAAGTGCAGGCCGATGAACCGCTCCGGGCGATCCGTCACGGAGGCCAGGCGGGTGATGGAGATCGAGGAGGTGTTCGTGGCCAGCAGGGCATGGGCAGGCACCACCTCGCAGAGCGCGCGGAAGATCTGCTCTTTCACTTCCCGCTTCTCGGTGGCCGCCTCGATCACCAGGTCGGAGGCTTCATGCGCCTTCACAGAGGCTGACGGGCGAATGCGTTTCAGCGCCGTCTGCATCTGGTCCAGGGTGATCATCTCGCGCGCCACCTGGCGGGACATGTTGCGCTCGATGGTCTCCATCCCGGCTTTCAGCGCTGCTTCAGAAACATCGCTCAGCACGACATCATAGCCTGCAAGCGCGCTCACATGAGCAATCCCGTTGCCCATCTGACCTGCGCCGATCACGCCGACTGTCCGAATCTCTGTCATATCCTGCTGCATCCTGATTTTGTTTTTTGCGAATGGTTATACTCCATTGTGCAGTGCGTCAAAGTCTGCGCGCAGACCTGCGATCTGCGGCACTTGCTGCAGGCCTACTGCATCGCGCCTGCCTCTTGCGAATGCCCGGCAAGGGCGGGGGTCTTGATGAAGCGGCTACCCAGAAACACCAGCGGTCCGATCAGGATCATCAGCGCCCCGGCAATCGGCCCGGCCGGCGTCAGCAGCGCCACCAGTCCCGTCACCGTCGCCATGCCGGCCTGACAGCCATAGTGCCAGAGCGATTGCCGGGTGATGGCTTTCTCGGTTTCCGAAAGCTCCAGCTGCTGACTTCGGCCCAGAGCGTGGCCATACATCAGGCTGATGATCAGAAAGATCAGGGCATACCCGAAGCTGAAATAGGCCATGATGATCCCGGCCTCCCGGAAGCCTATGCCGGTTCCTTCAAGAACCGCCCAGTTTCCCAGTTGCGCCAGAATGACCCCGAACAGGCTGTCGAAGATGAAGCGGAGCGGATAGGCCACAAACAGGACCAGCAGAAGCAGAACGCAGTTCAGCAATATGATCCGCCCATCGGCCACGCCATATCGCCGGAAAAAGGTGAAGTGCGCATTCCAGATCAGCACCAGAAGCGCAAATCCAGCGGCCACTGGCACAATCGTCAACAAGTGGCCGGTCAGTTCGGAAAATGTTGTGGGCCTGGCTGCCGAGGAAACCAGCATGCCAAAGGCCAGAGCAAACACGATGTCCGAAAGGTTTTCTATCCGGGTGACAGCGCCGCCCCGCCAGCGAAATCGCGGATCGTGATCCAATTCCCTGACAACCAGATCGCGGACCATCTGATACCTCCCAGAATGTCGCAACCCTGACGCAGAATACCCCGCCGATCAATGGCGCGGGCCGTGCCCCCAAAAAGAAACGCCCCGGACCATCTGGCCGGGGCGTCTGCATGTGTCTGGACCTGATCGTGGCCGGATCAGAGCGCGTTGGTCAGTTCCGGAACGATGGTGAAGAGATCGCCCACGAGGCCATAATCAGCCACCTGGAAGATCGGAGCTTCTTCGTCCTTGTTGATCGCCACGATGATCTTGGAGTCCTTCATGCCAGCAAGGTGCTGGATGGCGCCCGAGATACCGACGGCAATGTAGAGTTCCGGGGCAACGATCTTGCCGGTCTGGCCGACCTGATAGTCGTTGGGCGCATAGCCTGCGTCCACTGCCGCGCGCGAAGCGCCAACAGCGGCGCCCAGCTTGTCGGCCAGCGGGAAGATGACTTCCTGGAATTTCTCGGACGAGCCGAGCGCGCGGCCACCGGAGACGACGCGCTTGGCGCCGGCGAGTTCCGGGCGATCCGACTTGACCATCTCTTCGGAGACGAACTCGGATTTGAACGGACCAGCCGGGGCGGCCACGTCTTCCACCGAAGCCGAACCGTCATTGCCAGCCGCCGGGAAAGCCGTGCCGCGAACGGTGATGACTTTCTTGGCGTCGGCCGATTTCACGGTCTGGATGGCGTTACCGGCATAGATCGGACGCACGAAGGTCGAGGCGTCTTCGATGCCGATGATTTCGGAAATCTGCATCACGTCGAGTTTCGCGGCGATACGCGGGGCGACGTTCTTGCCCGTGGTGGTCGCGGCCAGGAACACGGCGTCATAGCCTGCCATCAGCGGCACAACGAGGGCTTCCATCGCTTCGGCGGTCTGCTTGCGCAGGCTCTCACCTTCGGCTTTCAGCACCTTGCGCACGCCGGAAATCTTGGCGGCTTCCGGAGCAACCGCGCCGGCGTTTTCACCGGCCACCAGCACGTCCACATCGCCGCCGAACTTGGCAGCGGCGGTGACAACCTTGTGCGTCGCGTCGGAAAGCGCGCCATGGCTATGTTCTGCAATTACGAGGACGGCCATTACACAGCTCCCGCAGTCTTGAGTTTCGAAACCAGCGTTGCGACGTCTTCAACCTTGATACCGGCGCTGCGCACCGGCGGCTCGGACACTTTCACAACCGTGAGGCGCGGCGAGATATCGACGCCATAGGCATCAGGGGCCTTCTCGTCGATCGGCTTCTTCTTCGCCTTCATGATGTTCGGCAGCGACGCATAGCGCGGCTCGTTGAGGCGCAGGTCAACGGTGACAACTGCCGGCAGGGTGAGTTTCACGGTCTGCAGGCCGCCATCGACTTCGCGGGTCACTTTCAGCGCGTCGCCGTCTTTCTCGACCTTGAACGCGAAGGTGCCCTGCGGCCAGTCGAGCAGCGCGGCCAGCATCTGGCCGGTCTGGTTGGAATCGTCGTCGATCGCCTGTTTGCCGACCAGAACGAGGTCGGGGCTTTCTTCGCCGACCACTTTCGCCAGCAGCTTGGCAACGGCCAGCGGCTCAACCGTGGCGTCGGTCTTGATCAGGATGCCGCGGTCAGCGCCCATGGCGAGGGCGGTGCGGATCGTTTCCTGTGCCTGCTGGGGCCCGATGGAGACAACCACGATCTCGGTGGCAACGCCTGCTTCTTTCAGGCGAACAGCCTCCTCGACGGAGATTTCGTCGAAGGGGTTCATGGACATCTTGACGTTGGCGAGATCGACCCCGGTCTGGTCCGGCTTCACGCGGACCTTCACGTTATAATCAATCACGCGCTTGACGGGCACGAGGACCTTCATGCGGGCGCTCCCAGGTTGGCTACGGTTCTTGGCACTTTAAAGTGCGCTGTCCCTACATATAGGCCGCCCTCGGCGCAAGGCTTGACGCTTACGTCAGGGTCAAATTGGCGCGGTTACTGCCCGAACACCTGGAGATTGACACGCATTTCTTTTCCCCTACGCGTTGGACACAATACAATCGCTCTCAGGGGGAGACACATGAGCTTCGACGAAAAACTAAAGGACTTGTCAGCGCGAATCGAGAGCCAGCGCCAAATGCTTCTCACCGAAGAAGCAATGAAGACGGCGATCATTCTAAAGATGCTCTCGGCGCTGGAATACGATGTTTTTGATCCAAGTGAGGTCATTCCCGAATTCACGGCGGATGTGGGCATCAAGAAGGGGGAGAAAGTTGATTATGCCATTCGCGTCGGCGGACGGATCTCCATCTTGATTGAGTGCAAGGCTCCGAACGCGCCACTGGACCTGAAACACGCCTCTCAACTTTACCGGTATTTCAGCGTGACCGATGCCAAGTTTGCCGTTCTGACCAACGGTTACGATTGGGAATTTTATACAGATCTCGATGAGCCCAACCGGATGGACAGGCGACCTTTCCTAACCTTTAACCTCACCGACATTGATACGACATCCGCCTCGGAACTCAGCCGTTTCAGAAAATCTGTATACGATGTGGGCGCAATCCTCAGCACAGCGAGGCGTCTGAAATACATTTCAGCATTAAAGACCCGGCTCAAGGAAGAGTTTGATAACCCGTCCGATGAGTTCGTCGCTTTCTTCGGCCGCCAGATTTATGATGGCATGTTTACCGCCAATGTCCGCCAAGAGTTCGCGCCTCTGGTGAAGCGCAGTGTCAGCGAGGTAATCCGAGATCGCGTTAATGCGCGCCTCAAGAGTGCCCTGCTTCAAAACACAACAGAAGCACCAGAAGAGGACATTGACCTTGAGGAAAAAAGCGAAATCGAAACCACCGAAGATGAGTGGGATGGTTTCCGCATTGCCGTCGCCATTGCGGCCCGCGTGATTGATCCATCTCGCGTGGTAATCCGTGATCAGAGATCATATTGCGGGGTTCTCGTCGACAACAATAACCGCCGGCCCCTGCTTAGGATGTATTTTAATAGCCCTACCACGCGCTATCTGGGCCTATTCGACGGAGAAGTTGAGGAAAAGGTCGCCGTCAAAGCGCCAGTTGATCTCTATCGGTATGCGGATCGTATTTGCGCCACGGCCGAAAAATACAAATCCGCTACCTGAAGCCCCCTACTCCGGCGCTTCCCCGTTCGCGCCGAGCACCTCGCCCGCCAGGTAGAGCGAGCCGCAGATCAGCACGCGGTCGGCTCCGCTCGCGCCGGCGGCGCGCAGGGCGTCTTCAAGGCTCGCGCAGGCAGTCACCTTCAGCCCCGCTTTTGAGGCTGCCTGCGCCAGTTCGGCAGGCGGCGAGGCCTGGTGCCCCGGCGCGTTCGGGCAGGTGAACACATCCACCCCCAGCGGCGCAAACGGCACGAAAAATCCCGCCGAATCCTTGCTCGCCAGCATCGCCGTCACCAGCGCGGTCTTGCCGCCCAGAGCGGAGAGATACGCCGCAATCGCCCGCGCCGCATGCGGATTGTGCCCGCCATCGAGCCATACCGGCAGCCCGCCGGCCAGCGCCGTCACCGGCCCATCCTTCAGCCGCTGCATCCGCGCGGGCCACACCGCCTTGCGCGCACCCTCAAAGATCGCCGCCTGGCTGATCCGCGTGGAATTCCCGAAAAGCTGCATCGCCATCGCCGCCAGCGCGGCATTGGCCCGCTGGTGGGGCCCGGTGAGCGCTATGTCTTCCGGCATCGCGTCAATAAAATAGGGCTGCAGCCGGTAAAGCGGCGCGCCCACTTCTGCGGCGCGCGCCGCAATCACGGCGCCGGCCACATCCTGCTGGATCGCCGTCAGCGCCGGGCGGCCCGCCTTGATGATCCCCGCTTTCTCCCCCGCGATCCCGGCAAGGTCGGTCCCCAGAAAGGCGGCATGATCATAGTCCACCGGCGTAATCACCGAGAGCGCCGGCGCGCCGATCACATTCGTCGCGTCATACTTCCCGCCCAGCCCCACTTCCAGGATCAGCAGATCTGCCGGCACTTCGGAAAAAGCGAGCAGCGCGGCCGCCGTCGTCGCCTCGAAATGCGTGATCTCTCCGCCTTCGATCGCCGCATAGGTCCGGTCCAGCCAGCCGATCAGCGCCGCATCCTCAACCAACTTTCCCGCGAGGCGAATGCGTTCATTGAACCGCACCAGATGCGGCGAGGTGAACACATGCACGCTCAGGCCAGCAGCTTCCGCCATCGCGCGCATGAAGGCGCAGGTGGACCCCTTCCCGTTCGTGCCCGCCACATGGATCACCGGCGGCAGGCGGTCCTGCGGACGGCCCAGCCGCTCAAGCGCACGTTCAATGCGCCCGAGCGAAAGCTCGATAACATCTGGATAAAGGCCTTCGAACCGCTTCAGGGCCGCGTCGAGGGCCGGCGAATTGCCGCTCAATCAGCTTTGCCCTTTGCCTCGGGCGGCTTTTCCGCATGCGTGCGCGGCGGCGTCAGCTGCAGGGCCGAGCGGTCATCCCGGCGGCGCGACATCGGCAGCAGATGCCCCAGCACACGCGCCACGGTCGCCTTCAGCTTCCGGCGGTCCACCACGATATCCACCTGGCCCTTTTCCCGAAGGAATTCAGACCGCTGGAAGCCCTTGGGCAGGCTCTCGCGGATCGTCTGCTCGATCACGCGCGGTCCGGAGAAGGCAATCATCGCGCCCGGTTCAGCAATGTGGACGTCGCCCAGCATCGCATAGGAGGCCGACACGCCCCCCGAAGTCGGGTCCGTCAGGATCACGACATAGGGCAGCTTCGCATCGGCCAGGTCATTGATGGCCAGCGTCGTGCGCGGCATCTGCATCAGGCTCAGCGTGCCTTCCTGCATCCGCGCGCCGCCCGAAGCGGTGCACACGACAAAGGCAGACTTGCGTGCCAGGGCGAGCTGCGCGGCGGTAATGAACGCCTCACCGGCCGCCATGCCGAGCGAACCGCCCATGAAGTCGAAATCCTGGACCAGCACGACCGCGGGCACGCCGCCGATCTTGCCATAGGCGGCCACCATGCAGTCTTCCTGCAGCAGCGGGGCTCCGCCCTCTTCGGTTTCCTTCAGGTCTCGATTCTGGACTTTGGACTTGGCCGCCTTCAGGCGGGCCGGATAAGGCTTGTCATCCTTGAATTTCAGCGGGTCCAGCGGCACGGGCGGCAGCGAAATTGGCTCCCAGCGCTCATCATCAAACAGGATGCGGAAGCGCATGCGCGGCGAGATGCGCAGATGGGCGCCCGCCGGCGTCACATACCAGCTCTGCTCAAGATCGCTGCGATAGATCAGCTCGCCCGAAGCGGGACATTTAACCCACAGATCGTCCGGCGTGTCCTTCTTGGACATCATCGTCTTGAGGCCGGGCGGCGTTACCTTGTTGATCCAGTTCATCTGAAGATGTCTCCCGATTTCCCGGCGGTATCAGCCTTTGGCCACGCCTGCGAGCGCTTGGCGCAGTTCTCCGGCAAGCTCGCCCATTGCGGGCGCTGCCGTCTCAGACTTTCCAGTTTCATGCGCATCCTGCGCCTTTTCCACAAAAGCCGAACCAACCACCACCCCGTCGGCGATCTTAGCCATTTCTACGGCCTGCGCACCATTTTTTACACCAAAGCCGACACAAACCGGTAGGCCAGACACCCGGCGCACCATGGCCACCTTCCCTGCAATCGCTGCAGGATCAGCGCTGCCAGCCCCGGTCACGCCGGTCACGGCCACAAAGTAAATGAAGCCCGAGGCCCCGTCGGCCACCTTCGCGGCGCGGGCCTCATCGGTCGTCGGCGTCGCCAGGCGGATCACCGAGAGGCCGAGGCGCCCATAGATTTCCCGCAGGCCTGCATCCTCTTCCGGCGGCAGGTCCACGATGATCGTGCCATCGATGCCGGCTTCTGCGGCCGCCTTGGCAAAAGCCTCATAGCCCATCGAATGGATCGGGTTGGCATAACCCATCAGGATCAGCGGGGTTATCTGATCGTCCTTCCGGAAGCGGGCAGCCAGCGCCAGCACATCGGTCAGCTTCGTGCCGTTCGCCAGCGCGCGCAGACCCGCCCGCTGGATGGCCGGGCCATCCGCCATCGGATCAGTGAAGGGCGCGCCCAGCTCGATGATGTCGGCGCCCTTGTCGCGCAGGGCACACAGCGCCTTGAAGCTCTCCTCAAGGTTCGGGTCCCCCGCCATCAGATAGGTGACAAGCGCAGCGCGGTTTTCGCCCTTCGCCCGTGCGAAGGCGGCTTCAATTCTTTCCCGGCCCATGGTCAGCTTTCCGTATTCTCAATCGCCCACGCTTCGTAGGCGGAACTTACATGTGTCAGCGGCATCGCCACGATCGCGGGCACATCATAGGGGTGAAGGCGCTGGACCATGTCGTCGATCTTCGCCCAGTTGGCTTCCGGCGCCTTGAGCCAGAGGATGAACTCGAAAGATTGCTCGATCACGCCCTTCCAGCGATAGGAGGACGTAACCGGCCCCTCCAGGTTCGCGCAGGCCGCCAGGCGCCCCTCAAGCGCGGCGTCAGCAATATCCTCCGCCACACGCCGCGAAGGACATGTAATCCGTATAAGGAGCAGCTTGCTCATACATCAACCCCCAGCGCCTTCGCCACAGAGAACACATCCTTGTCGCCGCGCCCGCACATGTTGAGGATCAAGAGGCCGTCCTTGCCGAGCTCTTTCGCCACCTCGCCCACGCGCGCAATCGCGTGCGAGGGCTCCAGCGCCGGGATGATGCCTTCCAGCCGCGTGCAGAGCTGGAAGGCATCGAGCGCCTCCTGATCCGTACACGACAGGTATTCCGCCCGGCCCATATCGCGCAGGAAGGCATGCTCCGGCCCGATGCCGGGATAATCAAGGCCTGCAGAAATGGAGTGCGCATCGATGATCTGGCCGTCATCAGTCTGCAGCAGGTAGGTGCGGTTGCCATGCAGAATGCCCGGCTTGCCGCCATTGAGGGCCGCGGCATGCTCGCCCGTCTCGATGCCGTGCCCAGCCGCTTCCACGCCGATCAGGCGCACGCCTTCATCCTCGATGAAGGGATGGAACAGGCCAATGGCGTTGGACCCGCCCCCGATGCACGCCATCACGGCGTCCGGCAGGCGCCCTTCCCGCTCCAGGATTTGCGCGCGCGCTTCCTTGCCGATGATCGACTGGAAATCGCGCACCATCTCCGGATAGGGATGCGGGCCTGCCGCAGTACCGATGCAGTAGAAGGTGTCGTCCACATTCGTCACCCAGTCGCGCAGGGCTTCGTTCATGGCGTCCTTCAGCGTGCCCGTGCCCGAGGAAACCGGCACGATCTGCGCGCCCAGAAGGCGCATCCGGAACACGTTCGGTTTCTGGCGCTCAACGTCCGTCTCGCCCATGAACACCACGCAATCGAGGCCAAAGCGCGCACAGATAGTCGCCGTCGCCACGCCATGCTGGCCCGCGCCCGTCTCGGCGATGATCCGCTTCTTGCCCATCCGCCGGGCGAGCAGCACCTGCCCCAGGCAGTTATTGATCTTGTGCGCGCCGGTATGGTTCAGCTCATCGCGTTTGAAATAGATCTTCGCCCCGCCAAAATGCCCGGTCAGGCGCTCGGCGAAGTAGAGCGGCGATGGGCGGCCCACATAATGGGTCCACAGGTCGTCCATCTCTGCCTTGAAGGCCGGGTCTTGCTTGGCCGCGCGATATTCACGCTCCAGATCAAGGATCAGCGGCATCAGCGTCTCGGCCACATACCGCCCGCCAAACTCGCCAAACCGGCCATTCGCGTCCGGCCATTGATCCCAGGTATTCCGCAGGTCCATTACTCTATCCTTTGATCCCCGCTGCGCGATGAGCGCGCTCAGGGCTGGTCCGGTCTTCCCTTCGCCGCGCGGATAAACGCGCGGACGAGTTCCCTGTCCTTTAGCCCCCGGATACGTTCAACACCAGAGGACACATCAACGCCCGGCGCGCCGGTCTGCCGAAGGGCTTCAGCAACGTTGTCAGGCGTCAGGCCGCCCGCCAGCAGCCAGGGCTTCGGTGCGCTCCAGCCCTTGAGGATCGACCAGTCGAACGCCTGACCATGGCCCCCGCCAAAAGCGGCCCCGTCTGGGGCCTTGGCGTCCACCAGAAGTCCGTCGATGTCCGGAAACGTCCCGATTTGTCCAAGATCTGACCGCTCGCGCACCCCGAAAGCCTTCCAGATGTCCCGTCCTGTCAGGCTTTTGATTTCTTTTGCCCGCTCTGGCGTTTCCTGCCCGTGCAATTGCAGGACCGGGAAGCCCAGCCTGGCAATCTGCATCACCAGCGCGTCATCGGGGTCAGCCATCAGCGCCACCGGCACCGCTTTGCCCAGCCGCAGCATCAGTGTCGCTGCCGCCTCCGGCGTCACATAACGCGGGCTCTGCGGCACAAAGTTGAACCCGATCCAGTCCGCACCCTCACGGGCCGCGAACGCCACCATATCCGGGTCCCGAAGCCCGCAGATCTTCACCGTCACCATAAGAGCCCGTTACGCCAGCGCGCGCCTCCCGTCCACGGGGCCCGTGCGCCGCCCCGCCTTACTTATGCCCGAGATATGTCAGGGCGCGCTGCTCTTGGTCATCCCGCGGCAAAGCCCTGACATGGCTCACCCCTAGGCCTTTCCCTGCTGGCCTCATCCCCCCCGGAGGCCAGATCACATGGCCAAGTTTCCGGCCCAGACTGACAGGAGTTATCCCCATGCTGACACGCCGTCTCAGCGCCCGCCTCGCCGCCAGCGCCCTGGCCGCCCTCATCGCCTTCAGCGCCGTAGCCCATGCCCAGCCCGCCCCGCCCCCCGAAGGGCCCCGTTACATCAAGTCGGAGAAGGTCAATGTCCGCGGTGGCCCCGGCACCGGCAATTCGGTCATCGAAATCCTGCTGCTCGGCGCCGAAGTCCAGATCTACGCCGTCACCGGCGACTGGGCCCGCATTTCCCCGCCCGGCAAGCCGGAGAGATGGGTCTACTCTCCCCTTCTCCAGCCGGAGAAACCCCAGCCGAAGCCCCCGAAAGGCCAGCCCCAGCCGGAAAAGGCCAAGATGGGACCCGACCAGAAAGATCAGTCCGGCCCCAAGGGCCAATCCAAACCCAAACAGGACGAACCTTCCAAGGACTCCAAGGATCAACCCCTAAAACCGCGCTGATCACCCCCAATACAGGGAGGCAGACCGCAACACGGCGCGTCTGCCTCCCTCTTGCCTGACACAGCTCTCTTTCCAGCACCGGCGTGCAATCGGCGCTCTCATCTGGACCCTGGCCGCAGGGCCGGTTCAGAAGAAGGGCCGCTTCTGTCCCCCCCCTCAGACCCGGAAAACATTCCGCAGTCTCGCCACGCGCGCCGCTGCGCCCGTCCGATATGCCTCTGCCTCAATATCCGTATGCGGCTCGGGAAAGGCGTGCTCTGCCCAGAAAACCGCGCGATCGAGAATGTTCTGGTCTGAAGGGCTCTGATGCAGCGCCGCTTCATACGCATCGGCCAGCGCATTGGCGCCATATATGTCGCTGTCGATCTGGCGCACCCTCATCTCCGCCTCGTCAAACCGCAAAGCCAGAATAAGGCGAACGGTCTCCTCCCCCATCTCCGCCAGGCGCTGGCGCATCCCCTCAACAGGATCCGGCAGAACCGTCCTCTGCGAAACTTCCGGCACGCCCGCCCCCGCAAACAACGGCACGCTGGGCGCTGGCCGCTTGCCGATATCCAGCGACAGCATCACCCCCTCAAGAAAAGGCGCATAGTCAGTCCAGAGATCATCGGGTACACTGAGCGTGCCAAACCAGACCTGCCCCTTGCTTTCGAAAGCATAGGCGGTCCGACGCGGCGACCCTTCCATCGCCGCTGAAAGCCCCGGCCACACATACGCCTCCCCCATGGCGCAAACCTGCCGGGGCGGGCCGCCCCCTGCCCGCCCCCGCAGCACTTCAGCAAGATCCGGCGCGCCGTCCAGGGCGATCATCCGGATACGCAGCGTTGCCGACACCGCCGCCGTCAGCGCCGCCGCGAAGCCTTCGGGTGCCTCGTCATCCGGAAACAGGCCAGGCGGAACTTCCAGGGAAAGCGAACCAAACCGGCGCCGGGGATAGGTCATGGCAGAAATCGGAAAGCCAGATAGGCAGCGGTCAGCGCGAGCGGGCCCACCAGCATGAACACCACCGGCCCTGCCCCCTCCTCCAGGATCAGGAACGCCTTGTCCGGATGCCGGTCATCGACATAAGCGAGCACTTTTGCCCCAACCAGATAGGGCGCAATCACTGCGGCCGCTTCAGCCTGTGAAGCATAGCTCGTTCCGATGATGTTCGGACGCAGCATGTCGCTTTCATAAGTTGTTCCGTTCACGACATAGCGGAAGCGGACATTCGGGGACCAGCTGATGGTGGACGTGCTCCGTGTCAGGCTGCGATCTCTATCCTTGGACTCCGAGCGGGTCACATCCGACCGGATGATCTCCACCTGAATCGGGCGCGCATTCGCCGCAATCCGCTTCTGGCTGAAATACTGGGTGACGCCGACATAGACCAGCATCACGCCCAGACCGCCAAACATCAGCACAAATATCCAGCGCATGACCGTCCCCACATGGCTTGGAACCTAGCTGCCGTATTCCGGATACATTGAAAAGAGGCGGAAGACCTCAACCTGGGATTGGCCTGCCGGATCACGAGCCAGATTGCTGACCCCTGCGGCCTGCGATAGGCTTGGCCATGATCTTTGCTTTTCTCTGTGTTCTGCTCGCCCATTCGGCTCCTGAGCCGCCGCTGGTGGTTGCCTCCTACAGCTATCCCGCATTCGACCGCAGCGTGGCACTGGCGCCGATGGCCGATGTTGTCGGCCATGCGGCCGGACGCCCCGTGAAGATTGTGCTGTTTGATACCCCGGACGCCCTTTCAGACGCGGTCTGCGCCGGGCAGGTGGATGTGGCGATGACCAATCTCGGAGCCTGGGTAACGATGCGCGACTGCGCCGGTGTGAACGCGATTGCCGTACTCGATACGCCGCCAACCGTGCTTGATCGCTATCGGGGTGTGCTTCTGACGCGGGCCGATACGGGTATTTCGGGTCTCGCCGACCTCTCAGCGCAGACGGAAACCCTGCGCTACAGTGAAGTGCTGCCCGGCTCGACATCAGGCGCGCTGGTTCAGGCCGCCCAGTTGCGCGAACTTGGCGTGACACCTGCCCACTTCGCGGCGCGGCTTCATGCTGGCACGCACGACAAATCCCTTGAGTATCTGCTTGCCGGCGAGGCCGATATCGCCGCGTTGGCCGAGAACCCCTGGCGAAGCCTGCAGGAAAGTGACCCCGCCCGCGCTGAAACACTGCGTCTTCTGTGGCGATCCGACCCGCTGCCCCCTGGCCCGGTCATTTGCCGTGAAAGGGAGGCAGTCCCCTGCACCGCTATTGGCAACGCACTGCTCGAGGCGGGCGCAGCAGCAACGGCTGAGGCGCTCGCTCAGGGTTGGATGGAGACGGAAGGCGCTGAGCGGTTTCGGCCTTATGACGAAGCGGTCTACGCGCCGTTCACGTCCCACTAATTAAGTGGCGCCCGGCCCAGCTACCCACTCACTGATATCAGCCGGCAAATGGCTGGCGGTGGTGTCAGACAAACTCGAACGGGTCTCCGAAATTCGCACGCGAGCGGGTGTATAGCAACAAGGGGATTCCGCCATTCACCCGGCGCGGCATCGCGGGGGGTTTTGAGTTTGGGCCGTGCGCATAAGCGCCTTTCGAAACCAACACGGGAACCGGGCATACATTATTTCTGCAATCTGGATGATCTCGCGCGAAGTCTTCGAGTAGCGAAAGAGACATTCAGCCATTCTCTCAAACTACGTCTGAGAACGGACGCCCAACTCCGAAACTTTTGACTTCATCGACAATAAAATCCGTTCACTGTTATGCCCAGACAGACCGATCGGCAAACACGGTTCCATCACGGTAGGTGACACTGGGCGATCGGTCACGGGCCAAAAATGTCGATCCATCTAGATCTACAATATCGCAGCTTTGCCCCAGCACAAAGCCTGGCGCCGTACCCAGACTTGTACAGATCATCGTACCGACCATGACGCCCAGGCCCAGCCGGCGCGCTTCGGCCGCCATCATCAATCCCTCCGTCAAACCGCCGCACTTATCAAGTTTGATGTTGATGATATGGAACCGCCCCTGCGCCGACCTCACATCCTCCAACGACAGAATGCTCTCATCACCTGCCAGAGGGATTGGGGACGCCAGGTCTTCAAGCTCAGGATCGTGACCCCGCGCAAGAGGTTGCTCAAGAAGCGCCACTTCCTGGTCGACCAACGCAGGAATTAATGCATCTAGCTGGCTCCGCACGAACCCCTGGTTTCCGTCGACTCCGAGCCAGACGTCGGGGCGGACAGCTCGGATCGCTTTCACACGCTGGATGTCCAAATCCAAGTCACCCGTCAGCTTAACCTTGATGGCTCTTGCATCGGCGAGGCCTGCGGCAGCCATCGCCATGTCATCAGGATCGCCCGCACTCAGGGTAAAAGTCGTCATGAGTGGGCGCGGCGTACCCTGCCCGGCCAGTTGCCAGACTTCCCGCCCTGAGCGCGCCGCCTCGAGGGCCCACATGGCACAGTCAACAGCGTTCCGCGCGCCCCCCGGGGGAAGTATCGACCTTAGCGTCTCTCGGTCGGGGGCTGCCCTGATCTGTGATTTCACACGCTCGATCGCCGCATGCATCTGCTCGCCGGTCTCACCCAAAAAATAGACTCCAGCACCCTCGCCTTCGCCAGCGTGTGCGCCGTCCCGCAAAGTAACATGAACCCGGTCCCAGGTTTCAAATACATAGCCGGCGATGCGAATCGGGCTTATGAGTTGAAGAGTGTCGTGTTGTACTTCAATGTCCAAGCTTGGCACGTTTTGAGGTCCTTCAGTATGTGTGAGTTCCGGATGCAGCCTGTCGGCGCTCCGCATGGGGAAGATTTGAGACCGGGCGAGAGAGCGTAACGCTCAGCGCGCCTCGACGGCATTACGTCACAGCATCTGATCCGCAGACGAATTAGTCCGGACCAAAGATCATCTCCAGGATGTGTTTGCGCCATAGAGTGGTTGCTAGCGCAATCGCCTCGCTGTCACCTGTCCTTATATGCTCGACCGTAAGCCCGCGCGTAACGGCATTGCTCAATAGTTGAATTGTCTGTGTCTTTGTATCGTCGCGAACGCCCGCAGCTCGAAGTATGAGACGACTCCACCGAAGAACGCGAAGGTCGAATTTCCTGGAAATCGGGGCCAGCTCCCTGTCCAGTTCCGGATCACTTCGACGAGCCAGGTGAACTTCGAGCGCTGCAGCTGCTTCTGGAAGGCTGATCATCCGCAGATTGGCGTCGATAATATTTTCCATCGATTGCCGCGGAGTCCCGCCGGCCCTAATCGCCTGAGCGTAGATCGCAACCCGGCGCGAAGAAAAATCTTCGACCACCGCAGCCATCAGCTTCGCTTTTGTCGGGAACTGGTGCTGAATTGCGCCCAGACTTATGCCGGCAGCATTGCGGATCGCAAGCATAGTTGCTCCGGAGTAGCCTTGCGCAAAAAGCACATCGCGAGCCGCCGCCAGAACTTTCGCGCGGGTCGCCGCGCTGCGTTCAGCATGACTCCGCCTTGCCTTCACACTCACCGGTTTCATCAAGTCCTCAGCCTGCAAGTCCTGGTGCCGGAGCGCGCACACCTGATCCTGCCCCGACGCCTCAAGTCAACGCGCTTTGCGCCATAGACTGTAGGCATTGAGAGCAAGCACACCGTGGCCTCGCCGCCCTCGTAGCTGCGTAACCGCAAGAGTGGGTATGCAGCCTCCTTGTGAGAGTACGTCATAATACAATACGGTCAACCTACTTTTTTATTGACGCCATTTGCAAGTTGATCATATTGCATATGCGCCAAATCGATGGGCTGAGTGTTGATTGCCGTTGAGAATTGACCCTGGGAGGGCAGAAATTTCCACTGAGAACTGACCCATGTTTGAACCGGTCCCGAGCTTTGGCGAGCGGGGGACCATGGAGTGTTGGACATGGCATTATTGAGCGTTATCCGGCGGTGGTATCACCGCGACCAGATGTCGATCCGGGAGATCTCCCGGCGGACGGGCCTTTCAAGAAACACGTTGCGCAAGTACCTGCGATCCGAAGTGGTCGAGCCGCGTTTCCGCACGCCGGACCGGCCGAGCAAGCTGGATCCTTATGCGGACCGGCTGTCGGCATGGCTGCGGCGGGAGATGACGCGGCCGCGCAAGCAGAAGCGCACAATCAAGCAGCTGCATGCCGATCTGGTGAGCCTTGGATATGACGGCTCGTATGGCCGTGTGGCGGCGTATGCACGAGCCTGGCAAGACGAGTACCGCGTCCAGCAGCAGACGAGCGGACGCGGCACTTTTGTGCCGCTCTCGTTTGCGCCGGGAGAGGCGTTCCAGTTTGACTGGAGCGAGGACTGGGCGATCATCGATGGTGTTCGCACCAAGCTTCAGGTCGCGCACTTCAAGCTCAGCTACAGCCGCGCCTTCTTCGTACGCGCCTATATCCTTCAGACGCATGAGATGCTGTTCGACGCGCACAACCATGCGTTCCGTATGCTGGGCGGCGTGCCGCGGCGCGGGATCTACGACAATATGCGCACGGCGATCGACAAGGTCGGGCGCGGCAAGGCGCGGACAGTCAACGCGCGGTTTGCCGCGATGGTGAGCCATTACATGTTCGAGGCCGAGTTCTG
>NZ_ARYM01000022.1 GCF_000685315.1 Hyphomonas polymorpha PS728 | reverse complement strand
CCCGCCGACAGCGGCGGGAAAACTTTCTCGGAACTCGAACAAGCCCTCACCGGGCAAGCGGCCAACCGGGAAGATCTCGCGCAGAAAGCGCGCGATCTGCACCAGTGGCGCAAGGCAATCATCAGGAGAACAATGCATGAGCGTGGCTGAAATCCGTAATCTGGCGGACCGCATCCGCACCGAAGTGCGAAAGGCCATCATCGGCCAGGATGCGAGCGTGGACCTGCTTCTGGTGGCGCTGTTTTCCTCCGGGCACGTGCTTCTCGAAGGGCCGCCTGGCACGGCCAAGACGCTGCTGGCGCAGTGTTTCTCCCGCGCCATCTCGCTGCAGTTCGGGCGCATCCAGTTCACGCCGGACCTGATGCCGGGCGATGTTCTGGGTACAAACCTCTTCAACTTCCAGACCAACCAGTTCAGCCTGACCAAAGGCCCGATCTTCACGGACATTCTGCTGGCCGACGAGATCAACCGGACGCCGCCGAAAACCCAGGCCGCGCTGCTGGAAGCAATGCAGGAACGCAAGGTGACCATCGATGGGGAAAGCTATCCGCTGAACCCGCGCTTCACAGTGATCGCCACGCAGAACCCCATCGAGCAGCAGGGCACCTACCCCCTGCCGGAGGCGCAGCTCGACCGCTTCCTGTTCAAGCACAATCTGGAATATCCGACCCGTGAGGAAGAAATCCGCATCGTGGCCCAGCATGGCACGCGCACGGGCATGAAGACGCCCGCAGCGTTTGACGTTCAGCCGGTGCTGAGCGCGGCGGAGCTGGATGCGGCGGTCAATGCCGTATCCGAAGTGCGTCTCAAGGACGAGATCATCGCCTATATCGTGGATATCGTACGCACGACGCGGGAAACCCCGGCCCTGGAAACCGGCGCCAGCCCGCGCGCCGCTGCCGCCCTGGCGATGGGCGCGCGCGCCCGCGCGGCGCTCGACGGGCGGGACTTTGTTATTCCCGATGACGTGAAAACACTGGCTCTGCCCGCGCTGCGCCACCGGGTTATCCTGTCGCCTGCCGCAGACATTGAGGGGCGCACTACCGACGAGACGCTGGCGGGCATTATTGAACAGACGGCAGCGCCCCGGTGATCTCGCCCACTCCCCGCGCGGTCTTCCTTATGCTGATGGGCATGCCCTTGCTCATCGCGATTGCGCTGTTTGCGCCAGGCTTGTGGATTCTCTCGGCCGGCTGGATCGCGGGGGTGTGCGGCATTGTGCTGATGGACGGCCTGCTGGCGGCGCAGCTGCGCGCGTTTGAGGTCGAGGCGGACATCCCGCCGCTACTCTATGTCGGCGAAGAAACGCCCCTGCCCCTGCGCCTGCGTTTTGCGAAAGGACCGCTGCCCGCACGCCTCGAGATACAATTGGAAACCAATGAGTTCATTCCCCAGCCTGCGCCGCAGGGCCTGCGCGGGTGGGAAGCGCGCACGCGGCATTATGATGCTGACCTGACGCCCAGCCGGCGGGGCATGGCCCGGATCGTGCGCCTGTGGAGCCGCTGGCGCGGGCCGCTGGGCCTTGTACAGAAGCGGCGCGTGCAGGAGATCGGCATTGATGTGCCGGTGACGCCGAATGTGCGCTGGGTGCGCGACGAGGCGATCCGGCTGTTCTCCCGCGATGCGGAGTTCGGCATCAAGACACAGATTGAGCGCGGGGATGGCAGCGAGTTTGACGCCCTGCGCGAGTTTACCGCCGGGATGGATCGCCGCGCGATTGACTGGAAGCACTCGGCCCGCCACCGCCATCTGCTGGCCAAGGAATTCAAGACCGAGCGCAATCACAACATCGTCTTTGCCTTCGATACCGGCCGCCTGATGAGCGAGCCGCTGGGCGGGGTGCCGAAGATTGACCGGGCGGTGACGGCGGGATTGCTGCTGGCCTATGTCTCGCTGCGCTCGGGCGACCGGACGATGTTTTATGGCTTCTCGTCCAAACCCGGCGTGACGAGCGGCTTCCTGACCGGCACCAGCAGTTTTCCCAAGGCGCAGGCGACCGTGGCGGAAATGGACTATTCGGACGAGGAAGCCAACTTCACGCTCGCCCTAACCAATCTTGCCGGAAGGCTGGAGCGGCGCAGCCTGGTGATCATCTTTTCCGACTTCGTCGACACGATCTCTGCCGAGTTGATGCTGGAGAATGTAAAACGGCTGACGGACCGGCATCTTGTGCTGTTCGCAACCTTTGAAGATGAAGCCCTCAGCACCATGGCTGATGCCGCGCCGGAGAAGCCGGAAGACGTGGCGCGCGCCGTGATTGCCGATACGCTGCTTTCGGAGCGCGATCTTGTCTTCCGCCGGCTGCAGCGCATGGGTGTGCAGATCATCGAAAGCCGGCCCGAACATTTCGGCGCGGAACTCGTTTCGCGTTACCTGCAGATCAAGCAGAGGGATATGCTGTGAGCGGCGATCTTCTGAAATCCTACCGTTTCCGCGAAGAGCGCCAGGGCGACTGGCAGAAGCTGGACGTTATCCTGACGCGGGCTGAAAATGGCGGCGTCAAACGCCTCAGCGATGAAGACATGCTGGCGCTGCCCCGGCTTTACAGGCAGGCGGTTTCCTCGCTGTCTGTCGCGCGCTCGATCTCGCTGGACCAGAACGTCATCGCCTATCTGGAGAGCCTGTGCACGCGGGCGTATTTCTTCGTTTATGGCGCGCGCACGACCATTGGCGAGCGGATGATGACCTTCCTGCGCAGGGACTGGCCAGCGGCTGTGCGCGGCGCGGTGTGGCCGACGCTGCTGTCAGCCTTATTCTTCTTCGGCGGCTGGGGCCTGGCTTTTTTCCTCTGCCTGCAGGATATGGACTGGTACTGGACGTTTCACGGGGCAAGCTTTCTGGAAGGGCGCAATCCGGACGCCACGGTGGAATACCTGCGCAGCACGATCTATACGGACGGTCATGGCGACGGTCAGTTGACGGCTTTTTCCAGTTTTCTCTTCAACAACAATGCCCAGATTGCGCTCTTTGCCTTTGCCCTTGGTTTTGCCTTTGGCATCCCGACCGCCTGGCTGCTGGTTTATAACGGCGTGATGATCGGCTCGATGTATGCCGTGTTCTGGGACAAGGGGCTCGGCTATGAATTTACCGGCTGGCTGATGATCCACGGGGTGACAGAAATCTTTGCGATCGTGCTGGCGGGCGCGGCCGGATTTGTTATCGGCGGCGCGGTCGCGTTTCCCGGCGGGCAGACAAGGCTCGCCTCAGCCCGCGCAGCCGGGCAGAAGGCAGCTACCATCGCCATGGGCTGCGTGGTGATGCTGATCATTGCAGCCTTGCTGGAAGGCTTCGGGCGGCAACTCATCAATTCAGATCTGGTCCGCTATGCCATTGCAGCCGGAACGGGCCTGCTGTGGATGCTATATTTCTACATGCCGCGCCGGGAGCGGCACGGATGACGCAGACAGCCGCCCCCAGGACGCAGCGCCCTGGCGTCAGCCTCGAGGCCGCCACACAGCGGCGCGCGCGCATGGCCGAAGAGATGCGCCAGTCAAAACTGATCCGCCGCCTGATAACGCCGGAGGGCGCAGCCATTCGGCTGAAGCTCGCCACTGCGGGCGAGCGGGCGGGCGCTTTCCTGATTGATGTGGCGATCCAGTGGGTGATCGTGATCGCGACACTTTTCGGATTAAGCGCACTGATCGGCGCCTTGACGCCGGGCAGCGCGAATATCGCCTTTGCCTTCTGGCTTGTGTTCTTTTTCTTTGTCCGGAACTTCTATTATATTTTCTTCGAGATCGGCCAGCGCGCCGCCACGCCCGGCAAGCGCGCCCTGGGCCTCCGGGTGGCGGCACGCGACGGGGGACGGCTGACGGCAAATTCCGTTCTGGCGCGGAATTTCATCCGGGAAATCGAAGTCGGCCTGCCCTTCCAGTTTGCGATGATGGGCGGCGATGGGGCGAGCGGGTGGATGGCGCTACTGGGCTTGGCCTGGTCCGGCGTGTTCCTGCTGTTTCCGATTTTCAACAAGGACAAGATGCGCGTAGGCGATCTGATCGCCGGAACCTGGGTGATCCGCTCACCGAAGACCAAGCTGATGCATGACATCACGTCCGCCGCCAAAGCCGCCGACGCCAGCGCCCGTTTCAATTTCACCGTGGCGCAAGCCGATGCCTATGGCATTCATGAGCTGCATGTTCTCGAAGATGTGCTGCGCCAGTCCACGCCGGAGATCAAACATCAGGTGGCCGAGCGTATCCGCGCCAAGATCGGCTGGACGAAACAGACCGGCGAAACCGATCTGGCTTTCCTTGAGGCCTATTATGGCGCGCTGCGGCGGCGGCTGGAGCAACGTATGCTGCTTGGCGAAAGAAAGGCCGACAAATTCGACGTCAGGTAAGGCCAAGCCCTGCCGACTCGCGGGCCGGTTTGCGGGGCAGTTCTGGAATTTCGGGAAGAATAGGCAGCCGCAGGAGGTGTTTCACCATGCGCAGCATCACTTTGCCGGACACTGCCGGCGGCTGCATCAGGGCGCGCAGCATCAGCGCGGGGCTCTTGGTTCTCACGCCATCGATCATCGTGCGCCAGGCATAGTCGGTGGCCGTCTGGTGAAGATGCTCGCCAATCGCGGCGCGCTCCTCTGCTGAAAGGCCAGGGGTTTTCAGGAAGGCCCGGTCCGCCTGAACCATCTTCTCGATTGCAGCAGTAGGGTACGCCTTAGAAAGCGAGTCCGGCATGCTGACCGCGATGTACCCACACGGATCAATCACCTCCCAGCGCGCGCCAAGTGTCAACGAGCGGGCATAGAACTCATAATCTTCCGCCAGACGCATATCTTCACGGAAGAACAGGTCTTTTTCGCGCAGGAACGTCACCCGCATCAGCGGCTTCAGATAACCGATCTCGCGGCGCGGGCCGGCATACTTTGCCATATTCTCCCGAACAAAGCGCGCAAGCCCCATAGGGACAGATCCAAACAGCTCGTCCTTCCAGACGCGGACCCCATCGGCGGGGGACTGGCCGGGTTCCACACGGATCACATCATCGGCGACGAAATCCAGCCCCTTCGCCTCGCCATGCTCCACCAGGCGCCTCAGCCGGTCGGAAAGCAGGTAGTCATCCGCATCAAGATTGGCGACCCAGGGCGTCTCGACGAGACGCAGGGCCGCGTTTCGCGCTGCCGAAGGCCCGCCATTCTGAGGCTGGCGTATAGCTGTCAGGCGCGGCTCGTTCGCCGCGATCGCCTGCAACAGCGCAAAGCTGTTATCCTTCGAACAATCATCCACGACAATCACCCGCGTGGGGATCG
Source organism: Hyphomonas polymorpha PS728 (assembly GCF_000685315.1). GTDB lineage: Bacteria > Pseudomonadota > Alphaproteobacteria > Caulobacterales > Hyphomonadaceae > Hyphomonas > Hyphomonas polymorpha. The sequence goes on along the minus strand of NZ_ARYM01000022.1, from coordinate 56,702 downwards.
TTTGGCCGAGCGCGCTGCGCACGGCCTTCTCGATGAAGGCTTCCCCATTATAGCACGGAATGATGACCGTGACCTTTTCCATGATGACGCCCCCTCAGCCTACGAACATTTCAAATGTCATCGCGCTCTTTCAACCCTGGACCTTTTCCGGGGTCTGGATTGTCCAGTCCTTCTGGTGCCAAGCGAGGGCTGAAGTAATGATGTTGTCCACGTCAGAACGGGTTGCCTTCCAGCCAAGCACACCCTGCGCCTTGTCCGGCGCCGCGACGAGGCGAACAGCGTCTCCGGGCCGGCGGGGGCCAATCTTGCGCGGAAGGTGGCGGCCGGTGGCGCGCTCAACTGCGCCCACGATTTCCGCCACGCTCGTACCCTGGCCGGTACCCAGATTGAACGCGTCAGAGGGGGCACCCGCCTTCAGTGTCTGCAGGGCAAGAAGGTGGGCCTCGGCCAGATCCTCGACATGGATATAGTCCCGCAGCGCCGTGCCATCCGGCGTGTCGAAATCCGTGCCATTGATGGTGAAGGCATAATCAGGATCGTAGGCGCCCTTGAGCGCCAAGGGAATGAGATGCGTTTCGCAGGCATGGCGCTCGCCGATCAGGGCATCCCGGTCTGCGCCAGCAGCATTGAAGTAACGCAGGCAGACAGACCTTATCCCATGGGCGTGATCGAAAGCGGCGAGCATCTGCTCGACCATCAGCTTTGACATTCCATAGGGATTGATGGGGTTTCGCGGATGATCTTCAGCGAGATAATCCGTCTGCGCATGACCGAAGATGGCGCAGGTCGAAGAGAAGATGATCGACTGCGTGCCGTGGCGCTTCATTGCCTCAAGCAGGTTGAGCGTCGCCAGGGTATTGTTGCGGAAGTATTTGCCCGGATCGGTGACCGACTCGCCCACCAGAGATGAAGCCGCAAAATGGGCCACTGCATCCGGCTTCACCGTGTTGAACGCCGCCTCGATGTCGGCCGGATTGTTGAGGTCGCCCTCAATCAGCCCGCCCCAACGTACCATATCCCGCCAGCCGGTAGATAGATTGTCGAAAACGGTAACGTCCCAGCCCGCTTCGGCAAAGGCCCGGCAGCAATGGCTACCCACATAGCCCGCTCCACCCAAAACCAGCACTTTTCCCGGCATTCCTGGCCCCTTTAGTTCCATAGACTGTCCCGCCGCATGACAGCGGGACCTCCACATGCCAGAGATATGCAAGAACCCAACCGCGTTTCAGGGCGCCAAACGCCCGCGCGGATCAACCAAACAGAAGGACAAAAGCCCAGATAATCGCGCCCCAAAGACCAGCGCTCAGACCAATAATGGTCAGCAGTCGCAACCATACCGGCAGCTTTTCACCGCTAAATTCGTTCATGAGAGAACGATCACTCTCGAGTGCTCCCGTAACGGGGTCTGAAAAGGCGCCTGATTTCATCGGCATCACTTGGCTCGAACGCGACATAACTTCAGTTAGAACAGCGAAGACTTAACACTGGTTTAAAGTCACCAGATCTTATCGCTGTATTATGAGAAATTATCGTTAAATTCTGGCATCATTCGGGCCCATGGCCCTGAGGGCCCACCTCAGGCCGCCAGAATTGACAAGGATGTCTGCATTGTAATGTTACGAAGCCGGAACAATCCGCGCGCGGCCTTCCAGCTTGGGGGCGTGAAGCTTAAACGGCACGATGCCCGCAAGCGACTGCAGAAGGACCGGAGTAGTGAACATGCCCCACAGCAGCGACTCCGTGAAGGTCATGGTCAGGTTCACGGCAACCAACAGGACCAGCGCTGAGTTGACCAGCGAGCCATCCTGGAACCAGAGGTACAGCAATCTCAGCGACGTCCAGCCGAGGAAAAAGAGGAACAGCGCCAGCCCCACATAGCCGAGGTGAACCCGCACTTCCCAATAGGCATTATGGAAGGTCAGCTTGGTCCCAAAAGCCTTGAAATCATTCTCGTTGAGCGTCTGGGCGGCGCCGGAATCGTAATACCAGAACCCCTCAAGGCCGAGCCCGAACCAGGGCTTTTCCTCTGCTGCCAGGCGCGCGCCTTCCCACAGGGCGGTGCGGCCGGTCAGCGTGGCGTCCTTGCCGACGATGTCCAGAAACCGCTCCACAAACGTGTTCTGGGGCATGTTGAACACCGCCAGCGCCCCAACCAGCACCACCACCAGCGCAAACAGGATGACGAGCATCGAAAGGCCACGCACCTTGGTAGCCGGCGCCCAGAAGAATTTGATAGCGATCAGCCCTGCGCCCCCGAGGACTGCAAAAACCAGCGAAGTTGCCGAATCTGCCATGAAAATGAAGAGCAGGCACGTCGGCACGAATGGCAGCGCGAGAAGGCGCAGGAACAGCGGCTCTTTCTCGTTCAGTACCGTGATGAGACTGAGCAGCATGCAGAACAGCATGTGGACAGCAAAGTAGTTCTTGCTGGCATACGGGCCCCCGCCCGCGAAAGTGCCCCAGAAGGGAATGGAGGCTATGGTCGTCGCCATGCCGGCAAACATGATGATCCGCAATATCTGCTGGGGTGTCAGATGGACCGCGATAACGACGGCAACAAAAGCAGACAGGAAAAACAGCACGCCCTGGCGAAACGCCTCTGCCGGGTAAGGCGCCCAGCCCACAGATGCGAGGCCGAGGATTGCCAGCGTAAACAGCGGCCAGCACCTGACCAAAAGCGGCACGATCCGCTTGTAGTCGTAGGCCGCGATTGCCAGAAAGCCGAGGATGCAAAGGTACCGCAAAGGCGAGAACGCTTCGATCGGCAGATAGATGATGAACATCCAAAGACAGACAAAGGCCTGTTCCCAGCGCCCTGCCCCTTTGTCCACCGAGTAGACGTTTACATACGCAGGCTGCACCGTTGCGCTGGTCCGGGGGGTAGCGTAGTCAGACACAGGATACCTCCGCGAGGGCGTCCCTCGAGCGCCCGGCTGCAGTCTCCATACAGGGAAAAGCTGGACAGATCATGAAGCCACTTTCGGTTTCACGGCCGTTTCGATGAGCTGCCGCAGGAAACCGTGCGGCTGAACAAACGTCTCCTCGGGCAACCCGGCAAGGGCATTGCTGCAGGCAGTGATCCGGGGCGCGTCGTGAAGAAGATCTTCGATCAGGCCCGGCAGGGTCGTTTCGAGCGGTTCATCCAGCACAAAACCGCACTCATGCCGGACAACCCAGCGGCCGGTTTCCGTCTCTGCGGGCGCGATGGGCGGCACGCAGTAATATCCGCCTTCATAGATACGGTTGGGCAGCAACCAGGTAGAGTTCAGGCCTGCCTCCATGAAATCGCCGGACCAGACCACATCCAGCGCGGAATAGATGCCGGGCAGGTCTTCCGGCGACTTGTATCGTCCGTAAAAGGACATGTTCGGTCTTGCAGCAATCTTCGCTTCAAAGTCCGGTATCTCCGTCAGCGCAGGTACGCCGTGAAGCCTCACCTCCACCTGATCGCCGAAACGGTCTGCAATCTGGCACAAGAGGTCGAGCGAGCGGCGGCACCGAAGGTTCCCGACCCAGCCGAGACGAAGCTGGCCGGGGGGCTTTGCTTTGGTTGCAGAAACCCGCGCGCCATAATTGGCGTGGCCCGAAAGCCGGTTCTCGATGAGATAAGCCTCGAACTTGCCCGGATAATGGCGCTCGAAATGCTGGGTGAGATAGGCCGGCGAGGAGACGACCAGCGCGGCCGAGCGCTTGAGCAGCCAGCCCTCAAGGGCGCGCAGCCCCTTCCCGATCACATCCTGCCGACAGAGCAGCCGATGAATATCAAGGCACTCGTAGATGACTGGTGTGCCGAGCTTCGCATGGCGCTTTGCCAGGAAGGCGCAGGCCAGCATGTCGAGGTTACGGGCGTAGATCACATCGGCAGAGCGCAACTTGTCGCCAGACGCGGCGGCGATCCGCGCGCCCCGAAAAACCTGGCGGATACGCTGAAGAAAGGCGCCATCCCGCGTCTGGCCGAGATCCACATTGTCCCATTCCAGCGCCAAAGGCTCGCGCCGGCGCATCATGAAGCCCGTGACCTGGAAACCGTCGTCCTGGAAACCGCGCGCGCGCCGGCGCACGGCCGCGTCCGCCACATCATGGCCGAAGAAGGCAATGCGCGTCATGTCCGTTCCCTGCCGTGCAGGTTGGTAGAGCATGTGCGTCCCCTGCTCCTTGTCACCTGTGCCCGAACCTGCGGCGGTCTATTCGGCCGAGATACGGTCGACAGGATCCTGCTTGCGGCCGCTTGCCTTGGACGGGGGTACCTGGATGGCGATCGCCGACTTCGGCCCCTGCTTGCTGGCCTTCGGTTTCTTCGGCTTCGACCAGCCGAACAGACCTGGCTTGGCTTCCATCTGATAGTATTTGCGATAGGCCTTGTAGGTCGCGCCCGGATCGCGGTGATGGCGGCGGCGGTTGAGGTCGACCATGTTGAGCGTGACGCCCAGAACATCGGCCTTGAAGTTACGCAGCAGCGTGAGCGACTGGCGGGCGGCCGAACGGGTCGTCTGACGCCAGCGGACCACGAGGATCGCCTTGTCCACCTTGCCGGCAACCACGCGGGCCTCAGCCATGAGCAGCAGCGGGCCAGTATCGATCAGGATGAGATCATACATCGCGCGCAGCCGCGACAGCAGCTCGTCAAACGCACGCGTGCCGAACACGTCATGCGGCGTATGGCCGTTCAGCGACAGCGGCAGGATATCGAGCATCGTCTTGTGATCCTTGACGATAGCATCAGACAGTTGGCCTGCGCCGAACAGATGCTCCACAAGGCCGATTTCCGGTTTGAGACCTGCCATCTCGGTGAGCTGACGGCGGCGGAAGTCGCCATCGATCACGAGGGTGCGCGAGCCGGACATGGCCGACATGCGGCCGAGGCTGAGCGCAAGACTGGTTTTGCCTTCATCGGGTAGCGAGGACGTGATCGCCACAGTCTTGGTCTCGCTGTCGAGATCGGAGAAGGCGATGGCCGCACGCAGATAGCGGATGCTTTCCGCATAGGCCGAGAGCGGATTTTCCACGAGGAAGTCCGCCGGACTGGTCTGGCCGAGGCCGAGAAGTCCCGCGGTACGGATAAGCGGCACAGACCCGATCGGGTTGGAGCCGAGCTTGTTCTCGACATCTTCCGAAGAACTGATGTTGGAGTCGAACAGTTCCGCAATAATTGCCAGGAAGCCACCGATGATCAGGCCGAGAAGCGCGCCGATTACCAGGTTGAAGGCCTTGCGCGGAGATGCGGGAGAATACGGCACCGAGGCGGTCGACAGAATGCTGGAGTCTGCGGTGATGAGCGCATCCTGCTCGCGCGTCTGTTTCGAGCGGGCAAGAAATTCCTCGAGCATGACGCGGCTGGTCTGGGCATCGCGCTCAAGCTCGCGCAGACGCACCAGATTCACGTTGTTGCCACGCAGCTGCGAGGTCGAACGGCCGATCTCGCCCTGAATGGATGAAAGCTGGGCCTGAGCCACGCGCAGTTCACTCTCGAGATTAGCCGCGATGCGGTTCATCTCGGCACTCATCTGCCGGTCGATATCGGCAACTTCGTTGCGCGCACTGATAAGGTCAGGGTGGCGGTCGCCAACACGGGTTTCAAGTTCTGCCACACGGCGCATGATTATCGAGCGCTGCGTCTTGAGATCGTTGATCAGCGGCGAGTTGATGACTTCCGACACGCCCTCAACGCCGGCGCCGCTATCGATCTGGCGACGCATGCTTTCATAACGGGCGCGCGCACGATCCACTTCGATCTGAGCCTGGCCGCGCTGCGAAGTCAGGTAGCCGATCTGCTGTTCAGTCAGCGTCGTGCCCTGAGCTTCCAGAAGGCCTGTTTCGGCACGGAAGCTCTCGACACGTTGTTCTTTTTCCTCGACCTCGTCGCGCAGACCCGAGACACGCTCCTGCAGCCATTCGGTGGCCTTGCGGGTCGCATCATATTTCTTCTCGAGCTGCTGGACACGGTATTGGTCCGCAACCTCGTTAGCCAGGCGCGCAGCCGTTTCTGGAGACGTGCTGGTAACATCAACGGTCAGGAGATAAGTCGCCCCCACGCGGCCAACCCGCACCTTGGTCATCAGCGTACCAACGACACTTTCGAAGATTTCCGCTTCTTTCTGCTCGGCAGTCATGCCCGCGAAGGGATCCTTTTCGGAAGTATCTCCGCCAAGAAGTCCGACGACAGCCTTTTGCGCCGATGAAACAAGGCTCTCTTTCTTCGGACGCAGGGTCCAGTTGAACTCCGGATCTTCGATGAGCCTTTGCTTCTCGGCCACGCGCGCCAGAAGCGTCTTCGACCCGATAACGCGAACTTCCGTATCGATCACGGATGTCGTTGCGCCGCCGGCGCCGGAGAAGAGCGCGCCCAGGTCAATAACGTTGATCTGGTTAGTGTCGAGCTGAAGGACAGATTGCGCCCTGTAGGTCGGCGTCTGAGTAAAGGTCACGAAGATGACCAGGCTCATGACCGTGACGAAGCCGGCAAAGATCAGCCAGAAGCGCCGGTAAATCATGCTCATCAACGACTTGAGGTCGAAGGAACTCATGTCTACGCCACCAGTGTTTCCGGAAGGACCGGAGCTTGTGGGGATTTCGATCGTATATGACTTGGTCAAGGCAACGCTCTGGAACTTAATGGGAGGCCCGCAGGATGCAGGCCTCCAGGAGTAGGGGTATTACGGGAACAGACGGACGCCGACACCAACCGTCGTCACGCCGTAGGACGGATCGCCAAACACATCGACGCCCGACACATCGCGGTCAGCTCGATTGATAAAGGTGTCGAAATGAACGCGGCGGTTCATCTTGTAGGTCGCGGCAAGTTCGAAATCGGTGCCTTCGTCCTTGCGGTCGATCTCTTCGAATTCGTACTGCAGATAATTGGCAGAAGCAGAGACCACGATGTTGCGGCGCAGTTCGTGATCGACACGGACACCGGCCCGGCTCTCAACGGCCGTCGGCGCATCAAACAGGCCAGTATCGGTGACGCGGCGGTTACCATTGAAGGTAAGCGTCGTCAGCTGAGTGGGGAACCACTGGAGACGGCCATCGAAGGACAGACCACTGACTTCTTCAAAGAAGCTGTCATCCTTGGTTTCATTCAGATAGCCCACGGCCAAGTCGCCGCGGACCAGCGTGTTGAGTTCGAAGTCGACACCGCCGGCCACAGTGTAGCCTTTGGAATCGCGCGAACGCGGCAGACCACCGAAAACCTGTAGCACATCATAATCGCGCTGCTCATAGGTCGCCTGTCCGAACACGGCAAAGTTGGGCGAAACAGCATAGGACAGACGCGTGCGGCCATCGAGAACTGTGCGGTCGCGGTAGCTCTGGTCAATCGGGAGACCAGTGCCGATCTGGCGGCCGTTTTCGTAATCTTCATTGCGAATGCCCAGGCCGTTGGTCCAGCGCACCCGGTCATTCAGAAAGTTGGCCTCAACATTGGCGCCCTGGACGGAAACACCGATCGGCTTGTCCGGGCTGAAGACGTTGGTGATATCCGTGCGCGGTTCAACCCGGTCTTCCACATACACCGCCCCGCCGAGCGAGAAGCTGCGGGTCACATCAAGGCGGCCCCGCAGGCGCGCGCGAAGATCATTGTGGGACTCGTCGCCCTGGTCGAAATATTCGTTGCGGCGAGCGGAAACATCGAAACCGACATTGTGAACGCTCCAGGTCGTATCACCGGCGGCGGTCAGGCCAGCGCGGCCGATAGCGCCGGAATCCGTGTTTTGCGACACGACATAGATGTTGTCGGAATACGTAACACCCAGTTCGGCGGCAGAGCGAACCGAGAATGTGCCAAGACGGACCGGTTCGGGATCGAATTCGGGCTGCGCACGATCAAGTACCGCAGTGTACTTTTCACGGCTGTAATAGTCTGCGCCCTGTGCGTTGGCCACTGATGCAGCGACTGCACATACGGCGACGCTGGACAGGCTCAGGCGTTTCAGATCTGTCATGCTATTTACCATTCTCACTTTGACTGAGAGGCCGGTTAGGCCCGGTCTGTTGGCGGTCCCCTGCAAGTTCAACGCCACCCCGCCTGGCGGTCCTGAACGACTTGATATCAACGGATTTCCTGCCCCCTGTGTACGCGGAAATGGATTACAAATGAATATCACGATCCCGTAGATTTCTCCTGTCAGGACAAGTTTGCACCACTGATCTCGCCCTGATGGCGCACGCCGTTAACCTTAACAAGGTCTAAAGGGCTGCTTTGGAATTTTATCAAAATTGAAATGTTGGGCTGTGGCGGGGTTTCAAAAAGCGAGCAATTTCCGATCAATTTGGCTTTGCCAGGCGCCGCCGGTATCCTCTACAAGCGGCCGATGCCGACATTGTCCCTCGCCCCCGCCTGTGCTGCCGACTACAGACTCCGAGCAGAAAAGCGCCTCCCGCGCTTCCTCTTCGACTATCTCGACGGGGGCGCGTATGCCGAACTGACCCTCCGGCGCAATGTGGCTGACTTCGAGGCTCTGGAGCTGCGCCAGCGCATCTTGAGAGATGTCTCCGCATTGACCACGGAGAAGCGTTTCCTGGGCGCCACATTAACGATGCCGCTGGCACTTTCCCCTGTTGGCCTGTCGGGCATGATGGCCCGCCGGGGTGAAGCCAGCGCCGCGAAGGTCGCCGGGGAGTTCGGCCTCCCCTATTGCCTCTCCACCCTGTCCATTTGCTCGGTCGAGGAAGTCGCCGCAGCCACCAAAGGCCCGCTCTGGTTCCAGCTCTACATGATCCGCGACCGCGGCTCGGTGGCAGACCTGATCGCCCGCGCCCGGTCTGCGGGAGCTGCGGCTCTGGTCCTGACCGTCGATCTGCCGGTCGTCGGTACGCGCTACCGCGACGTGCGCAACACCATGAGCGGTGGTGGCGGCGCGTGGGCGCGCGTGCGCCGGGGCCTCCTATCCTACATGATGCACCCCAGTTGGTCGCTGGATGTCGGCGTCCGGGGCGGGCCTCATATCCTCGCCAACGTCGCCCCTTACGTCAAAAACGCGTCTACCCCGGCAGACTTCTCCGCCTGGGCCAATTCCTCGCTCGATCCCTCGGTCAGCTGGAAAGATATCGAATGGATCAAGTCCCAATGGGGCGGACCGCTGATCATCAAGGGCATCCTGGACCGCGAAGACGCGCTGGAAGCCGTCAATTGCGGCGCTGACGGAATTGTCGTGTCAAACCATGGGGGCCGCCAGCTGGACGGGGTGGCCTCCTCCATACGCGCCCTGCCCCCGATTGCCGAAGCGGTTTCGGGCAAGACGCTGATCCTGATGGATGGCGGCATCCGCTCAGGCCAGGACATGCTCAAGGCCCTCGCCAGCGGCGCAGACCTCACCATGATGGGCCGCCCCTGGGTCTACGCCCTCGCAGGCGGCGGCGAAAAGGGGCTCACCCATCTGCTGGCCGCAATGAAGGGCGAGCTCACCGTCTCGATGGCCCTGACCGGCATCACAAAGGTCACGGAAGCCTCCCCCGGGCTGCTTTCCGGCAACGATTGATCTGTAGCGAAGGAAACGCCGGATCAGTCAGCCGCCCTCAGCGCTTCGATAAACCCATCCACGCGCGCGCGATACTCTGCCTCGCGGATGTTGTACCCATCGCAATGGCCGGCCTCTTCAATCAGCCAATAATCCGCTGTCTGATTGCTGCGCTCAACCAGCCGGTCAGCATGGGCTTCGATCACCCAGGGATCCTGCCCGCCATGGATCAGCAGGAGGGGACGGGGCGCAATCTGATCGATAACGTCCTCCGGCCGCTCATAGTCCTCCAGCCCCATCCGCCAGCGCGACATGGCCACAACCGCGCGCCCCCAGATGCTGGTTGCCCAGTTGGCTTTCAGGCCAAGCTTGCCAAGCCGCCGGTTTGCCTTGTCAGCGACGAAATCTTCAAAACTGGAGAGGGACGCCTCCACGATGATCCCGTCGATGGAGCTGTCCCGCGCAGCCGCAATAATGGCGGCAGACCCACCCAGGGAACATCCATAAGCAACCACTGTCTTGTGGCCGCGCCGGCGCATTTCCTCCACTGCAGCCACGGCGTCCTCCGCTTCTCGCACCGCCAGGCCGATGCCCCGGCCGCGACCATCGCTCAACCCGTTTTCGCGGGCATCAAACATCAGAACGTCTGCGCCCAGCCCATGCAGCATCGACAGCTGGTCAAAATAGCTCTGACGATTGCCGCCGGCTCCATGCAGGGTCACAATGGCTAGATCCGCAGGCTGATCTGAGGGCACGAGCCAGCCGCGCACCGTCTGCCCATTGCGCGCCGGAAAGCTGATATCCTCGAAATCGAGGCCTGCCTCGGTCTTGGGGGTCTGCGCGAAGGTGAACGTTTTGGGATCAGGCTGATGATAGCCTTGCGGGCTGGTCAGCGACCTGGACTCCAGCCAGACCGCAACGAAGCTGGCCAGAAGCAGGACTATAATTGCCACCAACACTGCGGCGCCAATACCGCCCAACGACCAACCGTTCATGCTTCACGCGTCCTCGAACTGTTCAATATTCCGGGCATTCAGCACCGCCAGCCGCCGCTGAAGCTCCTCGACGATAACCCCGATACTGCCATCGGCCAGCAAGGTGTCATGGTAGGCATCTAGTGTGACGATATCCAGCTTCCCGGTAATCAACCCCTGCCAGCCGAGCATCTCGCCCGACCTGGCAAACATCGCGCTGGTGCGCTCCGCTCTGAACAGAAGAACATCGCCATCATAGGGCTCGGGGAAATAGCGCCCCTGTGCCTCAAGATACACAGTTTCGCATTGCTCCGACAGCATCTCAATCTGGGACTTCCCCTGATGCTCGCCATTACCGGTCAGCTTGGCCTGGATCTTTTCCTTGAGACGCCCGCCGTGATGGGTAATCCGCCGCGCAATATAAGCACCATCAAGCTTCGTCAGCATACCAATCTTATCAGCGAGACTGAGCGGCATGGAGGCTTCCTGCGGGGCAAGCGTGTCCAGCATTGCAAGAAGCTCAACCTCGCGGCCACTCCGCCGCAGCTGGTGTGCCATCTCCACAGCAATCACGCCGCCGCCGGAATAGCCAACCAGCCGGTAAGGCCCGTGCGGATCGACCGTCAACATGTGGCGAATATAAAGTTCCGCCATCTCTTCAACCGTCTCGAGGAAGGGTAACGTCCCGTCGATCCCCTGCGCTTCAATTCCGTAGATCGGTGTGTCGCCGCGCAGACGATCCGCGAGCGGTTTGAACCAGAGTATGTTCCCGCCTGCCCCATGAATGAGAAAGACCGGCTTCACGCCCGGCGCTCCGGGCGCCATCCGCACCAGAGGCGTCCAGCGGCTCTTGGCCGGCGGTTTCGCTGCGCGTGGTTTAGACGTTTCAGATTTCTTCTTTGGCTCCGGCGGATGTGCGGCGGGCGCCGCCGCAGGCTCTTCTTTTGCGGCTGTGTCTTCGGGCTGGTCAGGCATTTTCTCTCGAACCAGCAAAGCCAGTGTGCGGATCGTCGGAGCCTGCAGCAGCGCGCTGAGCGCCAGTTCCACGCCCATCTCGCGCCGGATACGCGCAAACAGACGCACGCCCGTCAGAGATCCCCCGCCATAAGACAGGAACTCCTCATCAAGACCCAGCGTCTCAACGCCCAGGATTTCCGAACACATCTGCGCAAGGCGCTGCTCCACCGGATCGCCACCGGTCATCACCCTGTTTTCGGACGATGCGGACTTTGCGGTCATGGCAGGCCCGTTGGTAGCCCGCAGGATCTGCGCCACAGAGACGGGCGATACAACGAATGAGCGCCCGCCCTGCGCGAAAAGCTGCTCAAACACCGCCTGCGCCTCAGCCGCGCGGATCCCTTCCGCCAACAGACGGTCCCGTATGGGGGCCGACATATCTGGCACAGCGGGGATTTCCCCTCCGAAAGTCACGCGCTTGAACGACGCCCCCCGGATTTCAAGCAGCACTCCGCCGTTCTTGTCCACAAGGTCCACATCAAAGGTGGCAGCGTCATCGCTCTGCGATGTCAGCCGGCTTTCCGCCAAGAATTCTCCGGTCAGCGCCCGGAAAACACGGACCGATTCAATCGATACCGGCGCAAACACCCCGCGTTTTACATCATTCTCCAGCAGGAAGAGCCCCGCTGCAAAGCTGGTGTCGAACAGCGCCGGATGGATACGGTAGGTTTTCAGATCGGCTGAAAATTCTTTAGGCAGAGCAAATGCGGCGCTGACGGCGCCGTCGCCCGTGGCCGCGCGCGCAACATTGCTCCAGCGCGGTCCAAAGCCGACACCGCGCTCGGCCAGCGTCAGGCGTCCGGCATCGAGCCCCGTGTTGCAGGAAGCTGTGGCTACCGGACTTTGCGCGGATGTCCGCTTTGCCACCTGCGCATCGAAATGCAGCAGCCAGCTCTCCCCGGCATGCGCCCGGCTCTCCACCTCAATGCGGAAGCCATCCTCCTCCAGCGGCGTAAGCGTTGTGCGCACCTGGCGGGACTGGCGAGGCCGGATCGCCAGCGGTGCAACATAGCTTATCTGGCTGATCTCGATGGCATCCCCAAGGCCCGCGCTCAACGCGGCCGCGCTCGCAATCTCTACGTAAGCTGCGCCGGGCAGCACAGCAATATCGCCGATCCTGTGCTCGCTCAGTGTCCAGAGGGTCGCCTCCGAATAGGTTTCCGCAAATTGCAGCGTGCCGTCCTTCGTTTCCTGCCGGGCGCCCAGCAGCGGATGCAGGGAGCCGGCATTGCCAACAGCGCCGGCATCGGCGGCGCGTTTGGCCATGCCGATATCGGCCCAGACACCCCAGGTGATAACCATGCCATCCTTGCGCGAAGCCGCCACAGCTTCGGCAATCGCATTGCCCGCCACATAATCGCTCTGTCCCGGCGGCGTGATCAGCACGCTGGTGGAGGAGAATACCGCGAAAACATCCAGGGTACCGTCCGGCAACAGACGGTCCAGAACACGGGCGCCTTCTGCCTTGGCCGAAAGCACCCGGCGCGCCTCATCCAGAGATTTCATCGCCATGGGCGTGTCATCAATCATGCCGGCTGCATGGAAAACGCCATTTACGGCGCCGAACCGTTCGCGCGCCTGTGCCAGCGCGCCGTCCATCGCCGCCTGGTCGGCCACGTCCGCTGCCACCACCAGCACTTCGCCGCCAAGGTCTTCCAGCGCCAGCAGATCGCGCGCCCGCGCCACATCGGCGGGCCCGCCCCATCCCGCCGCCAGTTGGCTCCAGCTTTCACGCGGCGGCGCCTGCGTCCGTCCGGTCAACACCAGCCGCGCTTTCACCGCCCCGGCAAGATACCGCGCCAGTTCGAGACCAATGCCGCCCAGACCGCCCGTGATCAGATAAACGCCCTTTTCGCGCAGCGCCGGGCGCAGCTGCGCCGCCGCCCCCCGCTTCAGGGCGGGCGCAAGGCGCTGGCCATGGCGCCAGGCGGTTACGGCGGCATCCCCCGTAGAATCCAGCTCACTGATGATTGCACTGGCGCGCAGCGCAGGCTCGTCAGCAGCATCAAAATCCACCACACGCGCCCGCACACCCGATTGCTCGGCGCTCAACATCCGCCACGGCCCGAGAACGCCTGCCTGCATCGCGTCACACGCATTGCCCTCTTCAGCGGCGAGGGCATTCTGTGTCGCGGCAAGGAAAAGCGCCTGTTCTGCCCAACCGGAAAGCTGCAGCGCCTTTGCCAGCGCAAAGCTCGCCTCAAACGCGCCGAGGGGGCCCTCCCCGCCGGCAAAAATCAGCGGCCAAAGGAATATGACAGAATCCGGCTCCTCGACAGCCTTGGAAAGCTCTTCAATCAGTCCCGAATAATCCTGCGCGCCCACATTGAATACAAAGTCGCCGTCCGTCTGCCGGGGCGCCGCTGCATCAGGATCATGACGCACGAGAACACATGTATCGCCGCGCGCGCGCAGCCGGCTGATAGCCTCAGCGGCAAAATCACTGCCGTCACTGAACACGATATGCGTGCGGGCGCCATGCACGGCGGCGTCCACCGGCGCGGCATCGAACACCCGCGCCTCGAACCAGTCTTTTACATCCGAAGCCCGGAATATCTGGGGCTCATCCGTTTCGGCAGCCGCCTTGCCTTTTCCAGGCTCGATCCAGTGCCGCTGACGCTCGAAAGCATAAGTTGGCACCGAAACCTTCCGGTGTCCTTCACCCTTCCGCACACGCGCAAAATCAACAGGCATGCCCAGCGACCAGAGATGACCGAACGCCGACAGCGCAAAGGATTGCGCATCAAGCTGCTCGACTGCCGTTGGCAGGCTCGCCACCACGCCGCGCGGGGAATGCTCGGCCTGCGCCAGACCGGCCAGGGCGCACAGCGCCTGTCCCGGCCCGATCTCCACCAGAATTGTCTCAGGCTTAGACAGTGCCGCTGACAGACCGTCAGCAAACCGCACACAGCCGCGCAGATGGTTCACCCAATAATCCGATGTCGCCAATTCCTGCGGAGTGGCCGGCGCGCCGACAAGATTATTGATGAACTCGATCTTCGGCGGTGAGAGCTTCGCCTTGTCAAGCCGCGCGCGGAAACGGCCAAGACCGCTGTCCAACATTCGCGAATGCGCCGCCACCTTGATGCGAACCGGCGCATGCTTGATGCCTTCCGCCTCGAGACGTTTTGAAAACGCCGCCAGCGGCGCGTCCGCGCCGGATACGACCGTCACCTGCGGCGAGTTCAGTACTGCGATATCCAGATCCTCACCGATGAGCGCGCGCACGCGCGCTTCATCATCCTGAACACTGATCATACCGCCCGCAGGCACCGTCTCGAAAACTTCGCCGCGCACGAGAACTATGCCAATCGCATCTTCGAGCGACATGATACCTGCCAGCACAGCGGCAGCATACTCGCCTGCGCTATGACCAATCACGGCGTCTGGCGTCACCCCCCAGCTTTGCCAGAGTTTGGAAAGCGCATACTCGACAATGAACACCGCCAGCAAAGAATAGGTCGGCCGTTCCAGCGCGACAGAATCTTGTTTGAACTCAGAGGACTCAAACATCAGCCTGCGGATGTCTCTGGCAAGGCCCGCCTCAAGGATCTTGAAACAGTCCTCAACAGCGCCGCGGAAAACCGTATTGTTCTCGTAGAGCGAGCGGGCCGCGTTGGGGTATTGTGCGCCGCCACCGGGAAACATGAAAACGATGCGCGGCTTGGCATCCTTCGCAACGGACGCCGTGCGCCGCCAGGGGCCATTCGGCGAAAGCTGCTCGGCCAACTCCTGCACATTGGCGGCAACCACGGTTGCCCGGTGCGCAAAATGCTTCCGGCCTGTCTGGGTGGTGAACGCGGAATTAGCGATACAGAAGCCCGGCGCCGGCGTTTCGGCAAAATCGCGCCATTTGGCGACAAGCCCCTCGAGCGACACCCGAGTTTTCGCAGACAGGGTGACTATCTGCGGCCCGGACGCCATCACCGGCGCGCGCACGGGCGGCTCCTCTATCACGACATGCGCGTTCGTTCCGCCAACCCCAAGAGAGTTGATGCTTGCCCGGCGCGGCCTGGCGTTGCGGCGCCATTCCTTCTGCTCACCAACCACCCGAAACGGACTGCGCGCAAAATCAAACCGGCTGTTGGGCTTGGAGAAATTGAGCGTTGCAGGCAGCTTTTCGCCGCGCATCGCCAGCACAACCTTGATCAGCGAGGCAATGCCCGCCGCTGTATCCAGGTGGCCGATATTCGTTTTTACCGAGCCGATCCCGATGGAGCCTGGCGCAGCATCGCCATAAGCCTGCTGAAGCGCCGACAGCTCGATCGGATCGCCCACCAGCGTGCCCGTGCCGTGCGCTTCAATATAGTCCACGCTCCCTGGATTCACACCGGCAATCGCCAGCGCTTCGGCCGCGGCCATTGCCTGCCCGTCAATGCTCGGCGCCAGATAGCCGGCCTTGCGCGCGCCATCATTGTTGATGGCCGAACCAAGGATCACCGCATGGATATTGTCGCCATCGCGCAGCGCATCATCGAGACGGCGCAGCGCCACCACGGCCGCGCCGCTGCCAAACAGCGTGCCGTCTGCTTCGTCGTCAAAGGCGCGGCAACGCCCCGTCGAGGACAGGATTTCACCTTCCGCATACCGATAACCACGGCCATGCGGCAGATCGATACTCGCTCCGCCCGCCAGCGCCATATCGCATTCGCGCGCCAGAAGGCTCTGCACCGCCATGTGGATCGCCACCAGAGATGTGGAACACGCCGTCTGGATGCCAACGCTCGGGCCGTGCAGGTTCAGCAGGTAAGACACCCGCGTGGTCAGGAAGTCCTTGTCATTGCCGGTGTGGCGCAGGAGGAACATGCCCTCGCTCTCAACCAGTTCAGGATTGGAGAGCAGATTGAACGCAAGATAAGCCTGCATCCCGCATCCGCCAAACACGCCGACAGCGCCGTCAAATTCATCCGCAGGCATATGGCCCGCATCTTCCAGCGCCTCCCAGCAGCATTCGAGGAAATGCCTGTGCTGCGGATCCAGGATCGCCGCTTCCCTGGGGCTGAAGCCGAAGAAACCTGCATCGAACATTTCCATGTCCGGCAGAGCCATCGTCGCCCGGATGTATCGTGGATCCTGGATGGCGGCAAACGACTCCCCCGCTGCCAGCAGCTCCTCCGGCGTCAGCCAGCGGGTCGCGTCCCGGCCCGCTTCCAGCATGGACCAGTATTCACGAACTGACCGGGCGCCGGGAAAATGTCCGGCCATGCCAACGATGGCGATGCTGTTCTCATCTGCCATACCATCAAGCCCCCGCAGGATCGCGGCGGCGCGCGGCAAGGCGCGCCTGCGCCCGGCCGATGCCTGTGTTCGGCTTATCCTTGTCATCGCTGCCGCCGCCCCGGATGCGGGCCGCAAGCGTGCGAACCGTCGGGAAACGGAAGACATCCGTGATCGTCACAGCGCCGGAAAATTCGCTCTGCACACGGCGCAGCATCTGGAATGCCAGCAGGGAATGCCCGCCCAGATCAAAGAAGTTGGCGTTCACATCCACTGCCGAAAGGCCCAGCAGCTCGCCCCAGAGGGCTGCCAGCTTCTGCTCCACTTCGTCGGTCGGCGTCTCCACGGTGCCCTGCACCACGGCTTCCGGCGACGGCAGCGCCTTCCGGTCGATCTTGCCATTCGGCGTCAGCGGCAGACCGCTGAGAACAACAATGTGCGCCGGCACCATGATTTCCGGCAGGCTGCGTGAAAGTTCCGCACGCAGCGCTTTCGTGTCCAGCTCCGCGCCGGGCTTCACCACGCAGTAGGCCACCAGGCGCTTGCTCTCGCTGGTATCGCCCAGCGCCACCACCACGGACTGGTTGATGCCCTCCTGGGCCACCAGCGCCGCCTCGATCTCGCCAAGCTCGATCCGGTGGCCCCGCAGCTTCACCTGATGGTCGATCCGTCCAAGGAATTCCAGTTTGCCATCAACATGGCGGCGCACAAGATCGCCCGTGCGATACATCAGCTCGCCGGGCCGGTCTGTCAGTGTCACAAACCGCTCCGCCGTCAGTTCCGGGCGGTTCCAATAACCCAGCGTTACGCCGTCCCCGCCAATCAGCAACTCGCCCGCCGCCAGCGCCGGTTGCGAATGCCCGGAAGCGGAGTCAATGCGCAGCGTGGTGTTGAGCAGCGCTTCGCCCAGCGGAATGAAATCCCCCACCTCGTCGATATGACACATGGTCGACCAGATCGTCGTCTCGGTCGGGCCATACATATTGAACAGTTTCGCTTGCGGAGCATTTGCCCGAAGAGACTTGGCCAGCTCCATCGGCAGCGCTTCACCGCCCACGCAGATCACCTGCAGCCCCGCCAGCCGGTCACGCTCCCCGCCCAGCATCATCGCCATGGAAGGGGTACACTGAAGATGCGATGCACCAAAGAATTCGATATCCTCGGCCACCGTATGGCGCCCCTCATGCGACGGCATTGCGCCGGCCCGGTCCATCACGCGGCGCAGATAGGGCAGATGCTCGATGGCCAGATCCTGATCCACACCGAAATCAACCAGACAGCCGATCTCGTCCACGCCAATGCCGTGGACGCGGCGCGCCATCTCGGCGCAGGTTTCCACTGAGCCGAAAAGACCGCTCGTCTGGAAGTAACGCTCGAACGCATGGTCAAGCAGCGCGTCCATTTCCTCAGGTGTGAGCGGCTCGGCATCCATCACTTCCTGCGCGGTGCGGCCCGTTGCCTGTCCGCGCTGCACCAGGGTCGGGAAGGTCCAGGCAGCATCGCGCACAAGATCAACGGCTGTGCGCAGATAGTTCTTCATCGGCTCACGGACGACCTCGCGAACCCCCTCGTCCGTGTCGCCCACGAATGAGTGCAGCATCAGCGTCACCCGGCCTTCGCCTGGATGCCCAGCCTGCTTCCATGCCTCGCGATACTTGGCGATGTTGCCGCCAAGCTCTGCGACCGACATGCCCAGAAGGTGTGTCAGCACATTATATCCCTGGCGGCCGGCGCTCTCGAACGCTTCCGGCGCCTTGGCAATCGTCAGCCAGATCGGCAGCTCTTTCTGAACCGGGCGCGGCTGGGTGCGGGTGGGCACCTCAACGCCATTGGGATTGACGAAAGGAACCGCCTCCCCGCGCCACAGCCGTTTCAGGATATCAATCCGCTCGTTCAGGGTTTCCTTGCGCTTGGCGAAATTATCCGGGGCCAGAACGAAATCGTTCGGCTGCCAGCCCGTGGCGATGGCCAGCCCAACACGCCCGCCCGAGATATTGTCCACAACCGACCAGTCTTCGGCCACGCGGACTGGATGGTGCAGCGGCAACACGCAACTGCCCGCGCGGATTTGTACCCGCTTGGTGATCGAGGCCAGCGCTGCGCTCGTCACGGCCGGGTTGGGGTAGGAGCCGCCAAAATCATGAAAGTGGCGCTCCGGTGTCCAGATGGCTTCAAAACCATTCTCGTCGGCAAACCGCGCGCCAGCAAACAACAGCTTGTACTGATCGTCATTGGCCGAGGAGGACGCAGCAAAATAGAACAGGCTGAACGGCTTCGCCTTGCGCGCCTCGGCGCCATGCAACGCCACAATCAGGCCGCGCGACAGCGTCCAGAACAGCTCCAGCACGGAGATGTCGAAGTTGGGGCTGGTCACAGCCAGCCAGGTATCGCCATCCTTGTACGGAAGGCGCACATCCATCGCCGCGAAGAAATTCGCCAGCGCGCCATGCTGAACCTTCACGCCTTTCGGGCGGCCGGTGGAGCCGGAAGTATAGATGAGATAAGCCAGATCCTGCGGACCGACATCCACAGGGCGCCAAGTGCCAGCGGAAGCGCCGCGCAGATCACCAAACGCCAGCTGCTGGGCGCGCACGCCGTGCTGCGCGCCGGACGCATCAATGATCACAAATCGCGATTGGCTGTCTTCCAGCATGAAGTCCAGCCGGTCCGCCGGGTAGGCCGGGTCCAGCGGCACATAAGCGCAGCCCGTCTTGAGCACAGCCAGAAGTGCGACGACCATGTCGATCGAGCGGTTCATGCACACGCCCACTGTTTCGCCAGGGCGTACACCGCGCGACATCAGTTGTTCGGCAACGAGGTTTGAAACCGCATCAAGCTCCGCATACGTCATCGAAGCGTCGCGGGTGCGTAGAGCAATCCTGTCCGGCGTGCGGGCGGCCTGATTGGTCACCCCCTGATGCATCGAAACAAAGGGCACAGCCACCGCCTGCCCCGCCTCAAATCCGGCCAGCACCTCGCGCTCTGCCGCCGGGCGCACGTCCATCTGCGTCAGCGTCTGCTCCGGCAGGTCTCTGAGGGCAGCCAGCGCTGTCCCGATATGCCCGGCCAGTGCCTCCGCCACATCGGCATCATATGCAGCCGCAGACACATGCAGCGTCAGCCCATCATCACCGGCGCGCAAAACAATATCCGCATTCGGATGTTTCGGCACCTCATTGCCAACCGCCACAGCCAGCGCAAAATCATCGGCGCGGCCTTGCGCGCGCTCAGACCGCGACCGGCGCATATAGGCATCACATGCCAGCGGCGCCTTGTCCTTCGCGGCATCTGCCAGCGCGCGCGTCTGCGTCACCAGATCTCCGCCCTTGGTCGCCCCCGCGACATCCAGCACCAGCGGCCGCCAGGGCGTAAACCACGCGGCGAGCCGGCCCAGGCCGGCCCATTGCGCGCTGTCATGGAATGCAATCGCCGCCGAAGTGCCGCTGCCCACATGCGCAGACCATGCCGCCAGAGCCGCCACGCCAAGCGCCACATCACCACGCGCGTCCAGAACGAATTTATGTTCGCCCCCGGCAGGCTTCATGGCGCGGGGATAGGGCGCCGCCTCGCTGGCCACAGCGCGGGTGCTGTGCGCCATCCAGAACGTCTCCGCCTTCGCCGCTGCCACCGTGTGGCGCCCCAGTTCGGCAATCTCGTCCGCCAACAGGTCTGGCAGGCGCGCGCCGATGCGCAGATCGTCCGCCTGCGCCGGAATGACCATCACGCCCCGCGCGCAGGTCAGCCCTTTGACACGCAGCAGCTTGCCGCCCTCCGCGGCCACAACGATGCCATCGTCCTCCTGCGCCGTAATGGTACCGTGTGGCACAGGTGAAACGGCATCTCCTGCCGCCTCAACATCGCCCACCAGCAGCACGCGCTGCCCGGTCCACAGCTTCAGGAAAGACAGCGTGTTGGTGTACGGACCGAACGACATCGCCCGCGAAAGGGCCAACGTCTGATCCACCGGCACATCAAAGCGCAGTGTCGCCGCCGCCTCGGGCCGCTTGTACCGGCCAAAGTAAGTCCGCTCGCCTTCCTGCGCCTGCAGGGAAACATTCCCTGCCAAAAGCGCGGGGATCATCGCCTTGAAGGCGGCAAGGCCCGCCTCGAAACATTTGGCGTTGAGGCTGAAAGCGGTGTCGTTCGGATCCATCGCGACGGGCGCAGCCTCAACGATGCCGCCCATATCCGCCTCGGCGGTCATCTCATGCCAGGTTACGCCATGGCTGGCCTCGCCGCCGAGAATAGCCCAGGAGGTGGCGTTCAGGCCTGCATAGCGCGGCAGAGGGCCGTCATGAAAGTTGATCGCCATCTTGCGGGCGCGCTTCAGCAGCGCCTCGGGCAACATGTCGAGATTGGCAATACTGAGAAGATAATCGAAGTCGAGCGCGTCAAGCTCGCCCGTGTTGACCGAACTCTTGTTCAGCACACGCAGGCCGACTGCTTCCCCATGGCTGGCAATGGCCCCGTCCTGAGTAACAATCGCCGCCACCTGGCCACCCGACGCCAAATAAGCATCAAGACATTGCAGCAATAGCGGACCATCGCCTACGAAAAGCGCACGAATATTGTTCACGAACCACCCACTATACGTGTTTTTACTACCAAATTTCCCCACCAGCACGCTACCTCGACGTTAAGGATCGATCAAGCCAGCGGCCTTTGTCACTAGGTCACATTCGATCAGCTTTGGTAAAAATTATAAGCTGAAATTCGTTCGAAACAGGCCGAATGGGCCTCTCGCTTTCCTCCCAGCAGACGGTTTCCCTTCGTCTGATCGCTGCTTGCCCCGCTGGTCCGGCCTGTCGCGCCGGAGGTGAACGGGCAATGATATCCCCTTCACGCTTTCTGCCTGCATGCACTCCGGATTATTGCGCATACCGCCAAATTCCTCCCTGCGCCCCCCTCCCCAGCCGGCGCAGTTAACGCCCTGCAGGATTTAAACCAGAGGCTGTGGAGGGGCTGCTCCCTGTGCCGCCATACCGCTGGCAGTCTCAAAATCTTCAGACTTCCGAAACACTTGGCTCGCTTCTACTCAGCCGCACTGGCCAAAGGCATGCGTCTTGGCACAAGAATCTCATACTGACCCTGCCTTCCGGATTACGTTTCGAACTGAAACACACAAAGATACGCGCATGACCAGTGATCAGAGCCCGGCGGCCCCGGCCCAAGACCAAGAGGTGTCCTCCCGGCAGGTTCTGCGGGCAGCGGCCTGGCTTGGGCTTGCCAAAATATCCAGCTACGGCCTTGGTTTTGCGGGCACAATCATCCTGGCGCGCATTCTGGTGCCCGAAGATTTCGGCGTCATCGCGCTCGCCATGGCGATCATGGGCATTCTGGCGGGCCTGCTCGATCTGCCGGTCACTCAGGCGCTGATTGCCCTCCAGTCGCCCACCGATGACGAGTTCGACACCGCCTGGACTATCTCGATCATCCGTTCCATTCTGGTATCGCTGCTGCTTCTGGCCATCGCCCAGCCCATGGCGATGATATTCAAGATGCCGGAAGTGTCCGGCGTCATCATCGCCCTCACACTGAACGTGATGCTCTTTGGGCTGAGAAATCCGTATTTCGAGAATTTCGCCCGCTCATTGAACTTCACCTGGGATGTCATCACCGAAATCATCTCCAAGACGGTTCAGGTGATTGTCAGCGTTTCGGTTGCGCTGATGTGGAAATCCTACTGGGCCTTCGTCATCGGCCTCATCGCCGGCACTCTGGCGGCGATGATCCTGACCTACCTCACCTATCGCAAGCTGCCCCGCCTGTCGCTCCGCTCGCCCAAGCGCCTGTTCGATTATTCGATCTGGCTTGGCCTCAGCATGATCGTCAGCCGCCTGACAGCAGAAAGTGTAAATCTGATCGCCGGCCGCCGGTTTGGCCAGGGCGCCCTCGGCCAGGTCCATATCGGCAACAAGCTGTCTTCCGACATCTCCTACCTCATTCTCGTGCCGATCATGCGGTCGCTGTTCTCAGCCTTCAGCCGGCTCTCCGACGATATCTATCGCTTCCGCCACGCCTATCTGAAGGCGCAGTCGGCGACCGTCGCGCTCGCCATGCCGGTCGGGTTTGGCCTTGCCCTCGTCGCCGATCCGCTGATCCCGCTGCTGCTGGGCCCCGGCTGGGAACTCGCTATCGTGATTGTCCAGTTCTACGCGCCCTGCACCGGCCTGCTACTGGCCACCGGCCCGATCCGCTCGGTCGCCATGGCGCTCAGCCGCACAAATCTGATGCTGAAGCGGGATGTGGTCGTGCTCATTATCCAGGTCAGCTGCCTGCTGCTCGGCACTTGGCTGTATGACTTCATTGGCTTCCTTGCCGCCTATGCGGTCTCCACCTTTATCGCCACCGTCATCAATCTCTACTTCCTCAAGGGGCTGATCCAGATCAGCATCGTCGATCAGCTAAAGAATTTCAGCCGGTCGATCCTCTCCACTGCCGTGATGATCGGCGTGGTCCTCTTTGTCCGCCCGCTTGCCGAATTCTCCGATACCTTCTTCGGCAATGTGTTGACGGTCGGCATTCTCGCGCTTGCAGGCGCACTGGCCTATGCCGCCGCCCATACCTTGTTCTGGATCGTGAGCGGCCGCCCCGAAGGAATCGAGCGGTCAGCGCTGAACGCGGCAGAGAAAATCAAGCCGAAACTCGCGCGCTTCGGCATCCGCTGAAGCAGCCCGCGCCTCAGGCCGGTGTCAGCAGGCGCTGCGCCGTGGCTGTGATCTTCGCCCAATTGCCCGCCGCGATATCCGCCTGGCCCGCGATCCACGAACCGCCCACCGCAAACACGTTCGGCTGCGCCAGATAAGACGACACCTCGCCTTCCGTGATGCCGCCCGTCGGCATGAATTTCAGATGCGGCAGCGGCCCGGCCAGCGCCTTCAGCGCGGGCACCCCGCCGGCAATCGCTGCCGGGAACAGTTTCAGCCGCTGAAATCCTTCCTCAGACCGCGCCATGGCTTCGCTCGCCGTCGCCACGCCGGGGATCATCAGATGCTCCCGCCCGCCCAGCGCCGCCCGCAAACCCGGCGACATGCCCGGCGACACGAGGAACTCCGCACCTGCATTCAGCGCCGCCTCAACATCCCGCCCGGTGAGCACCGTACCCGCCCCGACGATCAGCCCCGGCGCCGCCTTGCGCATCGCCTCGATCACCTTCAGCCCGTCTGCGGTTCGCAGCGTCACTTCCGCAATCATCACGCCCGCTTCCGCCAGCGCCATCGCCAGGGGCGCTGCCGAAGCAGCCGAATCCACCACCAGCACCGGCACAACCGGCGCTTTTCGGGCGGCGGCATCAAGTTTCTGGATGGCGTCAGTCATGCGTCACGTCCCGGCAGTCAGTCGATGATCAAGCCACGCCGTCCACCGGCGCGCCGCTGTCAACGTTGTTGTGGCCCGTGTCGCCCACGATGACAAGCACCCATCCCGCAAAATGCCCCCGGTGTCATGACGCACTGCGGGACCACTCAACCCGCGCTACGCTGCCTGCGCCCCATCAGTCGGCCGTCCGGCGGATTTGTCCAGCACGCCCGGCTCGTCCCAGGCGCCTTCCGGCCGGATCACCTGCAGCGGATCAGCCCGCACGCTCAATGTCTCCGGATGGCGCGGCACGGGAATTTCCATTTCGGCATACTCATATCCCGAAAAGGCAAATCCCTGCCGCCCGGTCACCAGCCGGCACCGGAACACCCGGCTCCAGGTAGGCCACAGCCGCGCCTGTATCTGCGCCAGCGCCATCCGGTACCCCTTCCGCGCGATAATCTCGAACGTCTCCGCCAGCAGCACCTTCAGCGCTGGTGTCCCCCGGAAAGCCGGCAGGATCGAGGTCCGCTCCACCTTCGCAAAGCCCGCGAACCACCGCACACGGATGGTCCCGATCGGGCGTGCCCCGGCATAGACCACCATATGCGTGGCCGTGAAATCATTGCCGTCATACTCTTCGTCATACGGGCAATCCTGCTCGGCCATATACACCGCCGCGCGGATGGCCATCGCCTGCTGATACTCTTCCAGTGTTCGCGCGGGGCGGGCCGAGAAGGCCTCCAGTGCCCCCTCCGGCAGGGGCCGCGCCAGCACAAGCTCACCAATCGATGGATAGCGGCTCAAGCGGCATCCTCCCGCGATTGCGGCAGCGGCTCCTGCCCCCAGAGATCGCTCAGCCCGCCTTCAATCGGCTGGAACCCCAGCGACGCCATGGAGCGCTTGCCATCCTCCGTCGCCCCGCGGGCAAAACAGGGCACGGCCGCAAAGCCATCCACGCGGATCACCCCTGCGGCCATCATCACCCGGCGGCGCGCGTCCTTGTTCGCCCCGGCATAGACGCCGATATAGATGCCGCCGCAGAGCTCGCCCTCACAGCAGATATGGCCCAGCGACGGCCAGGCGGGCACGAAGCTGCCATCGCGCACCGCCACAACGCCCGCCGCCGACAGCGGCACGGAAATGAAAATCCCGTCCACCGGATCGCCCGTCACCCAGCCCGTCATACCCGTCAGGCTGTCGATCCAGGTGATCGATTCCGGCGTCGCCATGGTCTGCCCGGTCAGCTCTTCGGCCAGGCGTAGGCCTGCCTTCAGCTCCAGGAACTCTCCCCGGCGAAAACCAAACTCGTCCGCGCGCTTTGCCAGCCGCGCATAGTCGATCAAGATCTCAGACATAAATCACCCTCTCCAGAATACGACCAGTGCGTGTATTCTGGAGAAGTGAATACACAACCCATGGTTAATCGCAAGCCGAAACTCGCGACCAGGTTGTGCAATTTTTAAGACTGCCTCAGATTATGCAACCAGTCCTTGTAGTTCGGCCGCTGTCTGGCGCGCCTGCTCCGGGCTGCCCAGCAATTGCCGGTTCACGCCGATGCGCTTGTACCAGTAATGGAGGCCAACCAGATCAGTGAAGCCCATGCCGCCATGCACCTCGGTCGATGTGCGCGCCACGAACGTGCCCACCTCGGCCAGATGCGCCTTTGCGAGGTTGGCCATCATCGGGCCTTCCTCATCGGCGATATCCAGCGCATGGGCCGCATGCCAGATCAGCGCCCGCGCCGGCTCCAGCTTCGCGGCCATCTCGGCGCACATATGCTTGACCGCCTGGAACGAACCGATCACCCGGCCAAACTGCTGGCGCTCCTTGGCATAGGCGACCGCCTTGTCGATCATCGCCTGCGCCGCGCCAAGGGTATCTGCTGCCACCAGCAGCCGCGCCAGCGCCAGCACTTCCACGCCCGGCGTCACGCTGACCAGCGGCCTGGCCCCATCCAGGGTAACCTCATGGAACGTCCGTGTCCGGTCAATCGTCTGCATCCCGGTCACGCCCGCATCTGCCGCAGAAACCGAATGCCACGCCCCGGCGGTATCAGCCACCAGGATATGCGTTGCCCCGTCCACCGATTGCGCCAGCAGGGATTTGCCGCTGAGCTTGCCGCCCTTCAGCTCCACGCCCGCGCCATCGCGCCGCGAGGAAACCTCCGTCAGCGCCAGAGCAAACTTCGCCTCGCCCGCCGCAATGGCGCCCAGCACATCCGCATGCCCGGCCAGCGCCTGCGCGGCCACGGCAGTCGCCAGGAACCGCGAGGGCGCCACATTATAGCCCAGCGCCTCCTGCACGAGGCAGGCGTCCAGCGCGCCCAGCCCCAGCCCGCCGGCCGCCTCCGGCACCATCAGCGCCGCCAGGCCAAACTCCGTCAGCGCCCCGTCCAGAACGGCGCTCTCCCCGGCATCGCCCACAGCGATCTTCCGGATACGGTCAAGGGAAGCAGCATCATTGAGGACGCCCTTCAGGCTGTCCTGCAGCATGCGCTGGTCTTCGGAAAGTGCAAATTCCATGTGCCTTACGCCTTTGCGAGCTTCGGCTCACGCGGCATGTCGAGGCCGCGTTCCGCAATGATGTTCTTCTGGATCTGGGCGGTGCCGCCACCGATGATCAGTCCGAGGTCGTACATATAGCGCCACTGCCAGGTGCCCCCGCTGCGCAGATGCTCGCCCTCCTCATAAAGGATGCCCAGTTCCCCGAGCGCGTCGATGGCCAGGCGCGCAATCTCGTGATTGAGATCGCACCCCTGCAGCTTAACCACCAGCCCCGCGAGCCCCGCCGGCTGCCCCTGCAGACGGCTCGTCGTGATGCGCAGGCCATTGGCCTGCATCGCATACACTTCGCCCTGCAGCTTCATCAGCCGGTCGCGCAGCATCGGATTATCGATCAGGCGCTCACCGTTCACCGTCTCGGCCTTCATCAGCGCAATGAGTTCCAGCAGCCGCGCCTTGGTCGCGTTCGGGTCGCCCAACATGCCACGCTCATGCGTCAGCGTGGCATTTGCCACCTGCCAGCCTTTGTTCGGCGCAAAGATCACGCCGCTTTTCGGCACGCGCACATCGGTGAAAAACACCTCGTTGAAGTTCGCCGTACCCGTCATATCGACCAGCGGGCGCACCTCGATGCCCGGCGTACTCATCGGGAAGGTGATGTAGGTGATGCCCTCATGCTTCTTGGCGTTCGGGTCAGTCCGTACAAGGCAGAAGATCATGTCGGCCTGTTTCGCCGTCGAGGTCCAGATCTTCGATCCGTTGATGATATAGTGATCGCCGTCTTCCACAGCGCTGGTGCGCAGCGCGGCGAGGTCCGATCCCGCCCCCGGCTCAGAGTAGCCCTGGCACCAGATCATCTCGCCATGGATCGTCGGGCGGATATAGGCCTGTTTCTGCGCCTCTGTGCCCAGCTCCAGCAGCGTCGGCACGAACATCGAAATACCCTGCCCCGCCATCGGCCCCGGCAGGCGCGTGCGGGCAAACTCCTCGGCGATGATGCGCGCTTTGAGGATGTCCGGCTCAGCGCCGTATCCGCCATATTCCTTCGGGATCGTGCGGGCCGCGAGGCCATTCTCGATCAGGAATTTCTGCCAGGCGAGGCGCTTGGGGTTCTTGTACCCCTTGTCGTCTGCCATGGGCGCAAGGTGGGCGTTCTTCGCGAGGGTCTGGGAGACCTCTTTGCGAAAGGCTTCATATTGAGGGTCGAGTGTCAGCTTCATGACGCAACTCTGTGGCGGCTTGCCCCAACGTCGCGCAAGAGGGGTTCTTGCGCGACGTTGGGGAAAGGCCCTTAGCTGAGCGCCACTCAATATCAGGGAGACACCAGAATGCCCGTCGAATACGTCAAAAAAGGCAACGTCGCGATCATCACGATGAACCGCCCGGAAGCCCGCAACGCCATCAACGGCGAAATGGCCGCCACCATGGAAGCTGCGCTCGACCAGATGGAAGCAGATCCCGAAGTCTGGGTTGGCATCCTCACTGCCGTCGGCAAGGCCTTCTGCGCGGGCGCTGACCTCAAAGAAATCTCCGCCGGCAATGGCGGCGCCCTCTCCACCAAGAAAGGCGGTTTCGCCGGCATCGCGAGGCGTGAGCGCACCAAGCCGCTGATCGCCGCCATCACCGGCTCGGCCCTCGCCGGTGGCACCGAGATCGCCCTCTCCTGCGACCTGATCGTCGCCGCTGACGACACCAATTTCGGCCTGCCGGAAGTCAAGCGTTCCCTCGTCGCCGGCGCCGGCGGTCTCTTCCGCCTGCCCCGCCAGATCGGTAAGGCCGCCGCCCTGGAAGCCATCCTGACCGGCGACCCGCTCTCTTCCCAGCGCGCCTATGAACTCGGCATGGTCAACAAGGTCGTTCCGGAAGCCGAAGTGATGGCCGAAGCCGAAAAGCTCGCCGCCCGCATCACCGCCAACGCCCCGCTCGCCGTCTTCGCCAGCCGCACGGTCGCCCTCGACGCTTTCACCAAGTCTGACGAGGAACTCTGGAAAGACTCCGGCAAGGCCTTCGCCAGCCTCGTCACCACCGAAGACTATAAAGAAGGCCCCCGCGCCTTCATCGAAAAACGCGCCCCGGTCTGGAAGGGCAAGTAACCTAAAAAGCCCCCTCGCCCTTTAGGGAGAGGGGGTTGGGGGTGAGGGCGCGCAACGCCGTCCCGAAACGAACGCCCACTAATTATCGGACAAAAAAACGGCCACTCCCCGGAGTGGCCGCTTCCCTTTTCCCAGTCTAACCAACCAAGGCGCGCGGTCAGGCGGCCTCTTCGACTTCTTCGTCCTCGTCTTCCTCCACCGTGGGGTAGAGCGGCCCATAGACCACCTCGTCCGGAATGGTCGCCAGGCGCGCCA
This sequence comes from Hyphomonas polymorpha PS728, assembly GCF_000685315.1. GTDB lineage: Bacteria > Pseudomonadota > Alphaproteobacteria > Caulobacterales > Hyphomonadaceae > Hyphomonas > Hyphomonas polymorpha. Next base: position 27,891 of record NZ_ARYM01000022.1, on the reverse strand, counting down.
CCAGATCGGCGGCTTCAACGGCGGCTTCTTCGTCTTCCCATTCCATGTCGGCGGCCGGAGCGATCCAGTCGGCCTCCACCAGGCCATAGCCTTCTTCCTCGAGCGAGGCTTCAACCTTGGTCATCGCTTCTTCGTCATTGGCGGCATAGACGCCAACGATCACATACGCGCTGTCCATGCCTTCAAGGGCGCCATCGCTCCCCTCGCCGCACAGAATTTCGCAGGAAACCAGATAGGCAGTTTGCGACACGGGTCATCTCCATAATAGTTCGCAAGGGCACCGGCACCACGAAGCACCACAAACAGAAACAGCCAGACGCGCCCCACCAGACCGCCCGCTTCCGCAAATTCTTTGCTTCATGATTGAAGGAAAAATTCCCACGAGTTTCTTAAGAACTCGCTAACTGTTCGGGGTCGACTCGTAGGTCGGATAGAGGCCGCAGGCCGAAATCCGACGCCCGCCCCCTCACTCCTCCCTTACCACCCGCGCCTTCCCGCGCCCCAGGCTCAGCGCCTTGATCGCCCCGCGAAAAGTGCGCACCTCCTGCTCCGTCCACTGAGCGCGCACGAGCGCGTTGCGCAGGTTGGTAATCATCACCGGCGTTTTTTCCGGCGGATAGAAATAACCTGCCCGCTCCAGCTCCGCCTCGAAATGCTCGAACATGCCGATCAGGTTTTCGCGTGTCGCCGGCGCGTCCACACCCTCGCCCTTGCCGCCGAATTTCCCCTCCAGGCCCGCGCTCGCCCCCCATTGGTGGCAGAACACGCCGACCGCCTGCGCCAGGTTCAGCGAGGAGAAAGCCGGGTTCACCGGATAAGTGAGGATCGCGTCGCAGAGGGCCACCGCCTCGTTCGGCAGGCCGGATTTCTCCCCGCCAAACAGCACCGCCACCTGTCCTTGCCGGGCTTTCAGCGCACCGACCGCTTCGGCCGCCCCGAACACTTCTTTCTCCATGCCCCGCGGCCGCGCCGTGGTGGCAACCGTGTAGGTCAACCCCGTCATCGCCGCTTCCAGCGTATCAAACACCGTCACACTCACGCCCTGGCCCAGCGCCCCGGCCGACATCGCCTCGGCCGCTGCGCTCGGCCATCCGTCCCGGGGGCTCACCAGCCGCAGGTCCGTGAGCCCGAAATTCAGCATCACACGGGCCGCTGCGCCGATGTTTTCGCCCAATTGGGGGGCATGGAGGATAATTGCAGGATTGCCTTGCATAACTGGCTATCTTTCCGGGTTTTGACGCGGCCTGTGGGTCTGCTATAGCCCCCGCAAACCGTACGCAGCGCAAGGATTCTAAAAAATGGCGAAGATCAAGGTCAAAAACCCCGTAGTCGAGATGGACGGCGATGAGATGACCCGGATCATCTGGCAGATCATCAAGGATAAGCTGATCCACCCCTACCTCGATATCGACCTGAAATATTACGATCTTTCGATCCAGAAACGCGACGAAACCGACGACCAGATCACTATCGACGCGGCCGAAGCCACCAAGAAATACGGCGTCGCCGTCAAATGCGCCACGATCACGCCGGACGAAGCCCGGGTTGAGGAATTTGGCCTCAAGAAGATGTGGAAGTCGCCCAACGGCACCATCCGCAACATCCTCGGCGGCGTCGTCTTCCGCGAGCCGATCGTCATCTCCAACATCCCGCGCCTCGTGCCGGGCTGGACCAAGCCGGTCATCATCGGCCGCCACGCTTTCGGCGACCAGTACCGCGCCACTGACTTCCTCGTCCCCGGCAAGGGCAAGCTGACGATGAAATTCGAAGGCGAAGACGGCCAGGTGATCGAGAAGGAAGTCTACGACTTCCCCGGCTCGGGCATCGCGATGGGCATGTACAACATCGACGAGTCGATCCGCGATTTCGCCCGCGCCTCGTTCAACTACGGCCTCCAGCGCAAGCTGCCGGTCTACCTCTCCACCAAGAACACCATCCTCAAAGCTTATGACGGCCGCTTCAAGGACATCTTCCAGGAGCTGTGGGACAAGGAATTCAAGGACAAGTTCGCCGAATTCAAAGGCACCTACGAGCACCGCCTCATCGACGACATGGTCGCCGCTGCCATGAAATGGTCGGGCGGTTATGTCTGGGCCTGTAAGAACTATGACGGCGACGTTCAGTCTGACACCGTGGCCCAAGGTTACGGCTCGCTCGGGCTGATGACGTCGGTTCTGCTCAGCCCCGATGGCAAGACCGTCGAAGCCGAAGCCGCTCACGGCACCGTCACCCGCCACTACCGCGCCCACCAGAAGGGCGAAGCGACCTCGACCAACTCGATCGCCTCGATCTACGCCTGGACGCAGGGCCTCGACCATCGCGGCCGCATGGACGACACCCCCGAAGTGCGCAAGTTCGCCCAGACGCTCGAGAAGACCATCATCAAGACCGTCGAAGCTGGCTTCATGACCAAGGACCTCGCCCTCCTCGTCGGCCCCGACCAGGGCTACCTGACGACCGAAGGCTTCATCGAAAAGGTCGCCCAGAACCTCGAAATCGAGATGGGTAAAGCCTGATTGAATTAAGGCGGGGGCCCCTCTCCAAAGGAGGGGCCTCGCCACCCTTTACACCGGGAAGGCTGAACAATTGACCGATGCAGCCCCTTCCCGCCGTCCCGGCACGGCGCTCTTGGCCGGTCTCGTCCTACTCACATCCGCCATTGCCTTCGCCGCCTGGCGCACCGGCGCGGCCCATCCGCTTGAGGCCATCGCCTTCGTCACGGGCGTGTTCTGCGTCTGGCTGGTCACCCGCCAGAACATCTGGAACTTCCCCCTCGGCCTCATCACGGTCGGCATCTACGCCTACGTCTTCTACCAGTCGCAGCTCTTCGCCACCGCCGGCCTCCAGCTTGTCTTCTTCGCGCTCAATCTTATCGGCTGGTATCTCTGGCTCTATGGCGGGGCAAACCGCAGCCGGCTGAAAGTCCGTCGCGCCCCGCGTCTCGAATGGGCACTCACCGCCCTCGGCATCACGGGCGGAACGGCTTTGCTCTACCGCCTGCTGAACGAAGCCGGCGGCGCCACCACCTTCTGGGATGCCCTCATCACCTCGATCAGCCTCGCCGCCCAATGGGGGCAGAGCCGTAAGGTCCTGGAATGCTGGTGGCTGTGGATCGTGGCCGACATCCTCTACATCCCCTTCTGCCTCTATAATGGCCTTTACCTGACAGCCCTGCTCTATGGCGTCTTCCTGGCCCTTGCGATCATGGGGCTTCTCGAATGGCGCAAGGCGGCCACCGCATGACCTGCAACACTCCCCTGCGCGTCGTCCTGATCGGCGCTGAGTCCACCGGCAAAACCACGCTCTGCATCGAGCTCGCCCGGCATTACAAGACCATCTGGGTCGCCGAATATGGCCGCGAGCTCTGGGAAGAAAAACTCGCCGCCCAGTCTCTGAAAGGCGGCGACATTCCCGAATGGACCGATGAGGATTTCATCCACATCGCCAAGGAACAGCAGCGCCGCGAGAACGAAGCCGCCGGCCGCGCGAACGCCGTCCTCTTTGCCGACACCAACGCCTTCGCCACTGCCACCTGGTATGAACGCTATGCCGGCAAGCGCCATCCGGAGGTCGACGCCATCGGTAATGCCGACAAGGTAGACCTCTACCTGATCCCGACCCCCGAAGTTCCCTTCGTGCAGGATGGTGTGCGCGATGGCGAGAAGATCCGCGGCTGGATGCATGATCGCTTCGTCGAGCTGATCGAGCACGCGGGTGTTCCGTACACACTCATTACCGGCCCTTGGGAAGGCCGCGTCGAACAGGCCGTCGCTGCCACTGATGCCCTCCTCGCCCGCTGCGAAAGCGCGCCGACGGCATGAACGACATCACCCTACGCCGCGCCCGGCCTGAAGATGCCGAGCGTCTCGCCCATATCGGCGTGGCCACCTTCATCGACAGCTATGTCTACGATATCGAGGGCGACGCCATCATCGCCCATTGCACGCGCCAGCATTCGCGCGAGGTTTATGCCAGATACCTTGCCGATCCGGCCTGCTCGGTCTGGCTCGCCGAATACGCCGCGACCCGCGCCCCCATCGGCTACGCCGTCAACTGCTCGCCAGACCTGCCCATCCCGCTTCAGCCCGGAGACGTGGAGCTGAAGCGCATTTACGTCCTCTCCCGCTTCCACGGCACCGGCGCCGGCCAGCGCCTGATGGAGGCAGCGATCGAGGACGCCCGCCAGCGCGGCGCCCCCCGCCTGCTACTCGGCACCTATGAAGATAATCACCGCGCCATCGCTTTCTACCGCAAGGCCGGCTTCGCGCTCGCCGGCACGCGCCAGTTTCAGGTCGGCGACAAAATCTATGACGATATCGTGCTGGCCAAACCGCTCTGAAGGGACCCTCCGGAAAACTACGTATCGAAGCGCCTCGCGCTGTCCCGCTAGTGTCCCGATTTGTCCGGTTCTGTCCGGTAATGTCAAAAAAGGAGGCCTGACATGACCGGTTATCGTGTCCGCAGCGCTCAGGAACGCCGCGAAGAATTGCGGGATCAGGCCGCCGCCTTCGGCATTGATGAAGCCTATATCTCCACCCTGGTGGAGACCTTCTATACCCGCGTCCGCGGCCATCCCGTTCTTGGCCCGGTCTTCGATGTGGCCATTTCTGATTGGGGTCCCCATCTTGAAACCATGAAGAACTTCTGGTCCTCGGTCGCCCTGGGGACTGGCCGCTATTCCGGCCGCCCCGTGCCTGCCCACGCCCGGCACCGCCACATCCAGCAAGTTCACTTCAACCTCTGGCTCGCCCTCTTCGAGCAAACCCTGCGCGACACCGCCGCCACCCCGGAAGCCGCCGCCTTCTTCCTCGAACGCGCAAACCGCATCGCCCAGAGCCTCCAATACGCCCTCTTCGGCCTCGCAGACCTCCCCCTCAACCGACCCGGCTGAACGCCCACGCCGTTGGAGACCCGCTAGAGTTTTTTTTGGAGCTTTCCGCCAAAAACTCCAACGCCGCAGCCCTATCCAACAAAAATCGGCTCGAACCTGCAGCAAACACGCGGAAAAAACTTTATTTCCCCACCCCCTCCGCAGGCGGACGTATACTGCAAGGCATGTCGCCTCAGATCGCTCGTCTGTATGCCCACGTACTGTCAGTCTTCTGGCCAGACTTCTGTCTGCAGCGCCCCTCGCGCGTTCCGGCCCTTGCTGCTGCCCAAAACAAAAACACCGGTGGAGCCCTGCCCCGCCGGTGTCTTCAAAGATCAGGAAAAGAAGCCTGCCTCAGATCTTCCGCGAGCTGCGCACATAGCGCACCATGCCGTCCGTGGAGGTCATCACCAGCGTGTGCGTATGCACGCGGCCATCGCGGTGCAGAACGCCGTCCAGCAGGTTGCCCTTGGTCACGCCGGTGGCGCAGAAAACGGTCTCGCCCGAAGCCAGTTCGTTGAGGCTGTAGGTTTTGCCGAAATCGGTGATGCCAACGCGGCTTGCGCGCTTCTTCTCGTCGTCATTGCGGAAAACGAGACGACCGAACATCTGTCCGCCCACGCACTTAAGCGCTGCCGCCGCCAGAACGCCCTCGGGCGCCCCGCCCTGGCCAACATACATGTCGATGCCCGTCAGCGGATTGGTCGTCGCAATCACACCAGCCACATCGCCATCGGTGATCAGGGAAACTCTCGCCCCGGCCGAGCGCAGCGAGTCGATGATCTCCTGATGGCGCGGGCGGTCCAGAACGCAGACGGTCATATCCTCCACCTTGCGGCCGGTATGTTTGGCCAGCGCCATGATATTGTCCGCAGGCGAAGCATCCAGGCTGATGATGCCTTCCGGATAGCCAGGGCCGATGGCCAGCTTGTCCATATAGGTGTCAGGCGCATGCAGCAGGCCGCCGCGCGGGGCAATCGCCAGCACAGCGCAGGCATCTGCCATCGCCTTGGCCGTCAGCGTCGTGCCTTCCAGCGGGTCAAGCGCAATGTCGATCTCCGGGCCTTTGCCGGTGCCGACTTCCTCGCCGATATACAGCATCGGGGCTTCGTCCCGCTCGCCCTCGCCAATCACAACGCGGCCTTTGAAATCCACGGCATTGAAAGCAGACCGCATCGCGTCCACCGCGGCGGCATCGGCCTTCTTCTCGTCGCCACGCCCGGCAAGGCGGGCGGCTGCGATGGCCGAAAGCTCGGTCACGCGCACCATGGCGTCTGCAAGGCTCGAGGTCAGTACGCTGTTATCCATGTTTTTCTCCGAAATCGGTCATCGTTCGTAGGGATTGGACCGGCCTAAGCAATTAGCTTGCCGTCTCTATTCTGATCAGTCTGGGCGCTTCAACGGTCACTCCAAGCGCCTCGATTCGGGCAATGGCAGAGAGAATCTGCCGCCGGGGGCAACGATGGGTTACCACGGCCACGGGGCTGGCGCCCGTTTCGTCGGCCGAATCCTGCAACAGCTTGTCCACCGAAACGCCCTCTTCGGCCAGCGCTTCGGTTAACGCGGCGAGCGTGCCGGGCTTGTCAGTCAGGCGCACGCGCAGGAAGAAGGGCGAAATCTCCTCCTGGCCGCTGTTAACGAAGGGCTGGGCCACATGGTGCTCGGCGCGGCCAAAGGCGTTGCGGATCGCCGGGCGGAAGAGCTTGGCCACATCCCCCATCACCGCGCTCGCCGTCGGGCCGGAGCCGGCGCCGGGCCCGGTCAGCACCACCGCGCCGAGGGGATCCCCTTCCACGCGGACAGAGTTCAGCGAGCCATCAATCCGCGCCAGCGCGTGCCCCGCCGTCAGCGCCATCGGCTCAACCCGGCACACAACACCCGCCGGCGTCAGCACGCCCTCGGCGATCAGTTTGATACGGAAACCCAGCCGGTCGGCCAGGCGCAGGTCCAGAAGACCGATCTGCTCGATGCCGCGCACGGAAACCTTGGAGAAATCCAGATCGGCGGAAAAAGCGATGGCCGAAAGGATCGCCGCCTTGTGGGCCGCGTCCATGCCCGAAACGTCCAGCGTCGGGTCAGCTTCGGCGTAGCCGCGCTTCTGGGCTTCCTCCAGCACATCCTCATAGGAGCGTCCGGTGTCCAGCATGGTGGAGGTGATGAAATTGCAAGTGCCGTTGAGAATGCCCGAAACGCGCGTCACTTCGGTGCCCGCCAGGCTGTCGCGCAGCACGCGCACCACGGGGATGCCGCCGGCCACAGCGGCCTCAAACAGCAGGTCCACCTGCTTTTCAGCGGCCAGCGCGGCCAGCATGTTGCCATGCTTGGCGATCAGCGCCTTGTTGGCGGTGACCACGTGTTTTCCCGCGCGCAGGGCCGATTCCACGGCAAACTTGGCCGGGCCGTCCGATCCGCCGACAAGTTCGACGAACACGTCCACATTCGGGTCTTCGGCCAGCGTCGCGGCATCGTCAAACCAGGTATAGCCATCGGTGTTCACCGGCCGGTTGCGGCTCTGGGAGCGCGCGCTGACGCCCGCAATCTCCACCCTGCCCGGCAGACGAAGGCGATCCTGACGCTGCACCAACTCGATCAGCCCGCAGCCCACATGGCCGAGGCCGGCAATTCCAATTCTCAAAGGCCCCACAAGGCGCCCCTTTTCATCTCTTACGCTTCGGGCTGCTGCCTACCCTTTTTGGGCGCGCGGGGGAAGAGGCGGGATGGTGCCCGTGGGGTGCATTGCGCTTTGCTCACTGCACCCCACAGATCACTATTCAGCCGCCACCGCCGGCTTGATCTCCTTGACGCCGCGCGAGGCGAGGAACTTGCGGATATTCCTGCCAGCCTGGCGGATGCGCTGCTCATTTTCCACGAGCGCGATGCGGACATAATCATCCCCATGCTCGCCAAAGCCTGCGCCCGGCGCGACGGCCACATGCGCCTCGTTGATCAGCTGCAGGGCAAACTCAAGGCTGCCCAGATGGCGGAGCTGTTCGGGGATCGGCGCCCAGGCAAACATCGAGGCTTTCGGGCTCGGCACCGGCCATCCCGCGCGGGTGAAGCTGTCTACCAGCACGTCGCGGCGCGCCTTGTAGATCGCGCGGGTCTCGTCCACGCATTGCTGCGGCCCATCAAGCGCGGCCACGGCGGCCACCTGGATCGGCGTGTAGGCGCCGTAGTCGAGGTAAGATTTCACGCGGGCGAGCGCGCCGACGAGCTTTTCATTGCCCGCCACAAAGCCCATCCGCCAGCCAGCCATGGAATAGGTCTTGGACATGGTGGTGAATTCCACCGCGATGTCCTTCGCGCCGTCCACCTGAAGGATCGAGGGCGTGGGCTCGTCGAAATAGATTTCGTTATAGGCGAGATCCGACAGCACCCAGAGGTCGTGCTTCTTCGCGAACTTCACGGCTTCCTTGTAGAAGTCGAGATCGCAGACAGCCGCCGTCGGGTTGGACGGGAAGCACAGCACCATCGCGGTCGGCGGGGGCACGGAATATTTCACCGCCCGGCCAAGGTTTGACAGATACTGCTCCGGCGTATGCGCCGGCACGCCGCGGATCGAGGCCCCGGCAATTATGAAGCCGAAATGGTGCAGCGGATAGGACGGGTCCGGCGCGAGGATCACGTCTCCCGGCGCAGAGATGGCCTGGGCGAGGTTGGCGAAGCCCTCCTTGGAGCCGAGGGTGACGATCACCTCCCGGTCCTTGTCCAGACTGACGCCGAAGCGGCGCTTGTAATAGTCGGTCAGCGCGCGGCGCAGGCCGGGAATGCCGCGTGAGGCGGAGTAGCCGTTCACATCCGGCTTGCGGGCGGTTTCGACCAGCTTGTCGACGATATGTTTCGGCGTCGGCAGGTCCGGATTGCCCATGCCCAGGTCGATGATGTCAGCGCCCTTGGCGCGCAGCGCCGCTTTTGTGCGGTTCACCTGTTCAAACACGTAAGGCGGAAGGCGCCGGATCTTGTGAAAGTCGGTGTTCATTTTCAGAGGTCTCAAAATTCGTCTTGTGTGACGCGGGGAACGTTGAACTGGCTGCGGATGGCAGCGATTTCGGCTTCGGTAAGGAAATCGGATTCCGGCGGGATATCGCCAAAACCCCCAATCATGCTCGCGGCGATGGCGCGGATTTCCTCAGCTCCGCCCACCGCCACTTCCGCTCGGGCGCCTGCAAACTCTTTCGCCAGCTCGTTGCCGCGGTTTAACTGGGCTTCCAGCGTCTTTCCGGGCACATTCTGCGGATCAACCTTTGGCAGGGTAGAAAGGTCAGGATACCCTTCCCCGCGTATCTCCGCGCGGCGCTCGCCATACCATTCCGGCGCGTTATTCACCGTCTCCCGCACCTTCGCAAAGGAAGATGAACATCCCGCAATAAGCAGGACCGGCACAATCAGGAGGGGAATCGCCGTGTTTTTCATGGTTAAGCTCATTAAATGACAAACATTCTAAAGGATAGATAAGCCCAAAGAAGCGGGCGAAACTACGACATATGGGCGGAAACAAAACACCAGCGGCCGACACACCTTCCATCGCATCCCTGCTGATGGCGCAGGACCCGGCACGTCTGCAAGTGCTGATGACCACTCTGGCGCTAGCAAATACAGAATCTCAGGCCCTTCTCAGCGAAGTTCTGACCGGGTCGGGCCCGCTGGGCACCGTTACGCAAGGTGATCCCATGGGCGCGGGCGACGCGTTCGGCCAGGTCGGCATGAGCCTTGCGCGCAATCCGATGGCGCTGATGCAGGCGAACATGGACCTGATGCAGGGCTGGATGGGTCTCTGGCAGGAGATGGTGACCGAGAGCCTGACCGCCGAGCCCAAGCCGGAAAAGGACAAGCGCTTTTCCGATCCCGAATGGCAGGCAAACCCTACCTTCAAATTCATCCGCAAGGCCTATGATCTCAACGCCCGCTGGATGATGAGCTTGGCAGACCGCGCCCCTGACATCGAAGAGCCGATCCATCTGCGGGCCAAATTCTTCATGCAGCTGCTCACCGACAGCCTCTCGCCCACAAATTTCCTCGGCACCAATCCCCAGGCGCTGAAAACCTTCATCGAGAGCGGCGGGGAAAGCGTGCTGGCGGGCATCCGCATGGCGCGCGAAGATGTGCGCAAGGGCGGGGGCAAACTGCACATCACCCAGACCGATGAAACGCCCTTCAAGCTCGGCGAGAACATCGCCACGGCGCCGGGCCAGGTCGTCTTCCGCAACGACCTGATCGAACTTCTCCAGTTCGCCCCAACGCAGGAAACGGTTTATTCCAAACCCCTGATCATCTTCCCGCCCTGGATCAACAAGTTCTACATCCTGGACCTGCAGGAAAAGAACTCGATGATCCGCTGGCTGGTAGACCGTGGACTGACGGTGTTTGTCGTCTCCTGGCGCTCGGCCGATGGCGTGACCAAAGACTACACCTGGGACGATTACGTCAAGAAAGGCATCTACGCCGGCGTCGAGGCCGCGCTGCAGGCTGCCGGCGCCAAGAGCCTGAATGCCGTGGGCTATTGTATTGGCGGCACCCTGCTCACCTCCGCCCTCGGCCATATGGCAGCCACCGGCTATGACAAGATCGACTCGGCCACCTTCTTCGCTTCACAGTCAGACTTTGAACTCGCCGGAGATCTGAAGGTCTTCACCGATGGTCCGGGCAGGAACTATGTCTATGGCATCATCGACAACCATGGCGGCATCATGCCCGGCAAGGACATGTACGAGACGTTCAACTGGCTGCGTCCGATTGATCTGGTCTGGCGCTATGTGATCGACCAGTACATGCTGGGCAAGGACCCGCGCCCGTTTGACCTGCTCTACTGGAATGCCGATCAGACCAACATTCCCGGCCCTGTGCACAAGCGCTACCTCTCTGAATGTTATGCGGAAAATCGCCTCGCCCGCGGCGAATATACCGTGCTCGGAGAGACCGTGGACATGGGGAACATCCAGATCCCCGTGATGCTGCAGGCCTCGAAGGACGATCACATCGTCCCCTTCGAAAGCGTCTTCCGCTCAGCCAAACGTTTTGGCGGGGATCCCACCTTCATTCTGTCCGGGTCGGGACATATTGCCGGCGTGGTGAACCATCCGGATGCAAAGAAATACCAGCACTGGACCAATACCAGCCTTGAGGCTGGCTCGGCCAATGAATGGCTGCAGACCGCCACCGAAACACCGGGCAGCTGGTGGCCCACCTGGTGGGCCTGGCTGAAGCCGAAATCCGGCCGCAAGGTCAAGGCGGTGGAGCCCAAGGACATGGGCCTCGGCGCCGCGCCGGGCAGCTATGTAAAGGTGCGCCTGGAAGACATCCGGCTGCCGCCATTGTAAGCCCCCGCGCAATGTGCGCGGGGGGCAAGGGCTTAAGCCACCAGCCCCGCGCCCTCGTCCAGCCCCAGCGCGATGTTGAGGTTCTGCACCGCCGCGCCCGAAGCGCCCTTCCCGAGATTGTCGAGCCGCGCCACGAGGCGGGCCTGCTCATCGGTGCCGAAGACATAGATCTCCAGCCGGTTGGTATCGTTGCAGCCTTCTGCGTCGAGCGACTTGATCGCATCTCCCTCCGCCAGCGGAATAACCTTCACAAAGGCCTCGCCCGCATAGGCCATGCTCAACGCCTTGTGGATGTCCTTGCGCTTGGGCTTGCCCGGCAGCGCCCATAGCGGCAGCGGCACTTCCACAATCATGCCCTGCGCGTAGCGGCCCACGGCCGGCGTGAACATCGGCAGATGGGAAAGGCCGGTGAACTTCTTCATTTCCGGCGGGTGCTTGTGCTGCTGTCCAAGGGCGTAGATGCGGAAATTGTCCTGCGTCTGGCGCTCCTCGAACTCGGCAATCATCGGCTTGCCGCCGCCCGAATAGCCCGAGACGGCGTTCACCGTCATCGGCCAGTCATGCGGAATGATCCCCGCCGTCACCAGGGGGCGCACCAGCGCGATAAACCCGGTGGGGTAGCAGCCCGGATTGGAAATGCGCTTGGCCGCGGCAATGGCCGCGCGCTGGCCCTTGTCCAGTTCCGCAAAGCCATACACCCAGCCCGGCGAAACCCGGTGGGCGGTGGAGGCGTCGATGATCACCGTGTTGGGGTTGCTCACCAGGCTGACCGCCAGACGCGCCGCCTCATCGGGCAGGCAGAGGATCACCACGTCCGCCTTGTTGATCAGGCGCGCGCGCTCATCGACATCCTTGCGCTTGTCAGCGTGAATCGAGATCAGCTCCAGATCCTTGCGGTCTTTCAGCCGCTCGGCAATCTGAAGGCCGGTCGTGCCGGCTTCGCCATCAATGAAAACCTTGGGCAACATGGCGCCCCTCCGCGAAAATGAGGGCAAAAACAAACGGGCGCTCCGTTTCCGAAGCGCCCGCCAGACATTGGATATGTGCTGCTGCGATTAGCGCTTCGAGAACTGGAAGCTGCGGCGAGCTTTTGCTTTGCCGTACTTCTTACGCTCAACAACGCGCGGGTCACGGGTCATGAAGCCGAACGGCTTCAGAACAGCGCGCAGGCCCGGCTCGTAAGCCACGAGCGCGCGGGAGATGCCATGGCGCACAGCGCCGGCCTGACCCATGAGGCCCGAACCTTTGACAGTCGCGATCACATCGAACTCGCTTTCGCGGCCAGCTTCGATCAGCGGCTGGGCGATCACCATGCGCAGAACCGGACGAGCAAAATACTGCTCCTGGTCACGGCCATTGATGATGATCTTGCCAGTGCCACGCTTGATCCAGACGCGGGCGACAGCTTCCTTGCGGCGGCCGGTTCCGTAGGAACGGCCCTGGGCATCGATCTTCGGCTCAGCGGCTTTCACCGGCTGGGCGGAAGGTGCGCCGGTCATGGCGCCAAGGTCTTGCAGCGAGTTGGAGGTGTCGGTCATGTTTATCAGGCCGTTTTCGAGTTTTTGCGGTTCATCGCCTTGAAGTCGACGACTTCGGGCGCCTGTGCAGTGTGCGGGTGCTCAGCGCCAGCGTAGATACGCAGCTTGCCGAACTGTTTGCGCGACAGCGCGCTCTCGCGCGGCATCATGCGCTTCACGGCGAGCTCGATGGCGCGCTCCGGGAAGCGGCCGGAAAGGATCTTGCCAGCCGTGGTTTCCTTGATACCGCCCGGATAACCGGTGTGGCGGTAATAGACCTTGTCGGTCAGCTTGTTGCCGGTGAACACGGCCTTCTCAGCATTGATAACGACGATATGATCGCCGGTATCCACATGCGGAGTAAAGTCAGGGCGGTGCTTGCCGCGAAGGCGTTTGGCGACGTAAGAAGCAAGGCGTCCGACAACGACGTCCGTCGCGTCGATCACGACCCACTTGTTCTCTACCCCGACGGGTGCGTTATACGTTTTCATCGCTCTGCTCAGAGCCTCTACTTTCGGAGTTCCAGGAATGCAAATTAAGGGCTGGCGTTTAAGCGCCGCGTTTCCCTTTGTCAACGCAGCCGCCGGGCTGAGCCTGCTTTTTGCGGCAACAGCCTGTGGACGGCAAGAGACCCCGACTGAGACCCCAAGTCAAGACCCTGTAATATCAGGAGAAATAGAGCTCCCAGCCGTCTGGTCGACCCGCCCCTTGCAGGGAAAAGTTCGCGATGTGGCCCTCTCTACGGGCTCTGGAGCCATTCTGGCGGTCGCATATGACGCTGGCGGGCTCGAATTTTTCGACATGGAAGGCGACCGTCTGGGCGAACCGACGCGATTCCATCTGAAAGACATCGCCGATGGCCGCGCATCCAGCATCCAGAGCACCCAGCTCACCATCTTCCCGGGCGTGACCATAGAAGGCGGGCTGAAGGCCTATGTCTTCGGCGAAGGTCTGGTCGCCCCGGCGCAGATTGACCTGCCCATTCCAGAACAGCGGGCTGTGGAAGGCCTCTGCAGCGGAGAGGCCGGCTCGCAGGGCCTGATGCGCATCGCCTACTGGACGATCTCCAACAATCGCCTGCTGCGCACCGGCGTCATCGGCCAGTCAGGCGATGAGCTGACCTGGGAAGAAGAAGACGCAACCGAGGCCGGTTTCCCGATCACCTCCTGCGTCTTCGCATATGACACACTGGTCGCCTCGCCCCGCTCGGCGGCCTCCGCCTCGCTGACCCGCGGGGACAACGCCGCCCTCCTCTCCATCGAGGAAGGTGGCCCGCTGCAGATATCCACAGATCTCGGGATGACCACGAGCTCCATCACCGTCCGCGATGGAATCACCGTGACAGCACCGGACGTCCCCACCGCTGTCACCGCGAATGGCTCTCTGCCCGCCGGTGGCTATCCGGGCGGCGTGGTCGTCATCGCCGGCGAAACCAGCGAGGGCACTCATCAGGTTGTGTTCGTTGATCCCAGCGCAATTACGCTGAAGGACTAAGCCGCGTTTCCGGGCCGCCTGCACGCCACACCGTGTAGACGGCCCACAGCGTGGTCACCACGCCCAGCCCCTGGTGGACAAGGGCCAGCCCCATCGGGGCCGCATTCAGCAGCGTCAGGATACCCCACGCCGCCTGCGCCGATACCAGCACTGCCAGGAACGCAAACTCCCGCCGCACAGCTGTCTTCCGGAAGGCCCACGCCGCCGCCAGGCTGCCCGCCCACAGGATGTAGGCCAGTAGGCGGTGATTGAACTGGGTCGCCTCGCGCCCCTCGAAGAAGCTGCGGATGCCCAGCTCGGCGTGCAGATAGTGAGACGGGAACACCTCCCCCGCCATCAGCGGCCAGTCGGTATAGGTGCGTCCCGCATCGAGTCCCGCCACCAGCGCGCCCGCCGCCATCTGCACGAAGATCAGCAGCATCAGCGTCAGCGCCGCGCCTCGAGCCCCCTTCGGCGCGCCCTCCCGCTTCTGCGGTCCAAGATCGAGCCACAGCCAGGTGATCACTGCGAGGATGATGAGCGCCAGCGTGAAATGCGTCATCAGCCGGTAAGGCGCGACGGCCACGCGGTCCGTGTCACCAATGCCGCTGGACACCATCCACCAGCCGATCGCGCCCTGCAGGCCGCCCAGCGCAATCAGACCCACCAGCTTCAGCCCGAGCCCCCGCCCCAGCCAGCGGCGCCAGGCAAAGACGGCAAAGCCCGCCACCGCCACCAGCCCGATCAACCGGCCAATCTGCCGGTGGCCCCATTCCCACCAGAATATGAACTGGAACTCCGACAGCGACATGCCGGCATTGGTCAGCTGGTATTGCGTGGTCGCGCGGTACTTCTCGAACTCGATCAGCCAGTCGGCCTCGCTCATCGGCGGCAGGGCGCCGCTGACAGGGTTCCATTCGGTGATGGACAGGCCGGAATCGGTGAGACGGGTCGCCCCGCCCACCAGAATGATGGCATATACCATAAGGCCCAGAAGGATCAGCCAGCGGCGGATCCAGCCTGCGGCAACGGGGGAAATTGCGCTTGCGGTCATGACGCCTAGATCACTTGACGCGCGCCACGATCAAGGGTCGCTGAAGTCGCAGCCACCCGTCACGGAAGGTCCAAAGCCCATGCGGAACCCGCGAAAGCCCCTCGCCATGCTGATGATGCTGACCTGGTTGGTGATCTATATCGTGGCCATCGGCTCGCTCAGCGGCCCGGTCGGCACCTTGCCCAGCTGGGTTCAGATGCCGTTCTATATCCTGGCGGGCGTGCTCTGGATTCTGCCTTTGAAGCCGCTTTTCGCCTGGATGAACGCGGTAGAGCCGCCCGAGGAAGACTAGTCCCTCACGCCACTTCGCGCGCCACCAGCGCGCGGATCGCGGCCACGTCCCGGCCCGGCGGCGCGCCAAACTGGCGCCGGTAGTCCCGGTTGAAGTGCGAGGCACTTTCATACCCGATGGCATACCCCACGGCGGAAACCTCATGATTCTCCAGCAGCATCCGACGCGCCTCCTGCAGCCGCACCAGCTTCTGGAACTGCACAGGCGAAAGCGTCGTCACCGCCTTGAAATGGCGGTGGAAGGACGCAAGGCTCATTCCCGCCATCTCTGCCAGATCGGGCACACGCAGCGGCTCGCGGAAATGATCGCGTATCCATGCCGTCGCCCGGCCGATCCGCGCCGCCTGACTGTCCCGCAAGCCCATATGGCGCAGCATCGGGCCGAGCGATCCGTTGAGCAGCCGCCAGGTGATCTCCCGCTTGATCAGCGGCGCCATCACCGGAATATCCCGCGGCTGGTCCAGAAGGCTCAGCAGACGGCCCAGCGGATCCATGATCGCGGCGTCCAGCCTGTCTGTATGCAGAGCAGTGAAGGCAGGCTCGGCTACCGCGTCTTCAGCCAGTGCGGGCAGCATCTCGGCCACCATTGCCGGATCAATCTCCACACCGAAAGCAAGGTAGGGCCGCTCCGGCGACGCCTCGACGATCCGCGCCGTCACCGGCACATCCACTGACGCCAGCAGCCCTTGCCCGGCGCCATAGCGGAACGCCCGCTCGCCCAGCATCGAAACCTTTCCCCCCTGCAGCACGGCGCAGAAAGATGGCCGGTAAACCGAGCGGATCTCCATCGGCGTTTCGGTCCGGGTAAGGTTCAGACCATCCACCGGCGTCTCCCGGCCATAACGGCGGGCGTGCCGGTCCAGCAGGTCCGCAAGGGTCTTGAGATCATCGGTCATGAAATGACTGAACCACATTCTTCCGCGCGGGGCGATGCCCCTCACAGGCATTTGAGAGAAATGGGCAAGACTTTGAGAGGATCGTCACCGGACAGCACTGCCTGCAGGGCTTAAATCAGGGGCATTCCAATCCCTCAGAACGGAGCCTTCCCCATGCGTATGCGACAACTCGGCAATTCCGGCCTTTTCGTTTCCGAACTGTGCCTTGGCACCATGACCTTCGGCGGCAGCGAAGGCATGTGGGGCATGATCGGCCAGCTCCAGCAGGAAGAGGCCGACGGCCTCGTCAAAGCCTCGCTGGACGCTGGCATCAATTTCATCGACACGGCCAATATCTACGCCCTCGGCAGGAGTGAGGAAATTCTCGGCCAGTCGCTGCGCAATCTCGGTGTGCCCCGGCACGAAGTCGTGATCGCCACAAAAGTCCTCGGCCCCATGGCAGAAGGCCAGAACAATCGCGGCGCCTCACGCGGCCACATCCTCTACCAGGCCGAAGCCAGCCTCAAACGCCTCGGTCTCGATCATATAGACCTCTACCAGATCCACGGCTTCGATCCCGCCGTGCCATTGGAAGAAACCCTCGAAGCGCTGAACTCCCTCGTGCAAAAGGGCGCCGTTCGGTATCTGGGGCTCTCCAATTGGGCGGCCTGGCAGGTGATGAAAGCCATCGGCCTCACCCAGCTGCGCCAGCTTGCCCCCATCATCTCGCTGCAGGCTTACTACACCCTCGCCGGGCGCGATCTTGAGCGCGAAGTCATCCCAATGCTGACGGCCGAGAAGGTTGGCCTGATGGTTTGGAGCCCGCTCGCCGGCGGCTATCTCTCCGGCAAGTATGACCGAGAAGGCCGTGGCAATGATGGCCGCCGGGCCACCTTCAATTTCCCTCCCGTCAACATGGATCGCGGTTACGCCGCCATTGAGGCGATGCGGGAAATCGCCGCCGCCAAGGGCGCCAGCGTCGCCCAGATCGCGCTTGCCTGGCTGCTGCATCAGAAAGCCGTCACCAGCGTCATCATCGGCGCCAAACGGCCAGACCAGCTTGCGGACAATATCGGCGCCACAAAGGTCAGCCTCAGCCCGGAAGACCTTGCCCGCCTGAACGACGTTTCCCGCCTGCCGGAAGAATATCCCGGCTGGATGCTGGACCGTCAAAATACATACAGAAGCGCCTGAGGATGCCCAGAGCGGCAGGCGGGCCCTTCGCCTGTCTGCCGCCTCAGGCTTTCAGAAATTCCAGCCGCGCATCCACGCGCCCCGGCTTCACTTCACTGATCTCGGCACTGACAATGCCTTCCGCGACGAACGGGTCGGCCGCCACGCGCGCTTCCAGCGATTCGCGGGTGGTGTTGTACGCCAGCACGGCGCCGCCCAGGCCGGGCGCCAGGCTGCCCGTCATCAGGAACACACCATCGGCAAACCCCTCGCCGATCCAGGCATTGTGCGCCGCCATGAATTGGGGCGCCGCTGCCTTGTTGGCCGCAAATTTAAGCTGAACGAAATACATCTGCCTCTCCCTCCTGAAACAATCAGCGCCGCGCCCTGGCAAGGCGCCTTGCCTGCGCCGCCAGCCAGGCGCACATGCCGTCCACCTCACGCCTGACAAACACCTCATCCTTGAATGCATTGGCCAGCGCCGCCGTGCCCTGAGACCAACCCAGCACATGCAGCGCCAGCGCGCCAGCCTCATCGCCTGCGCCCAGCGCTTCAAACTCTGCCGTCAGCCAGTCCCGGAACAGCGCGAACACATCCGCCGCCCGTGCCCTGGCCGCATGGTCCAGCTTTGCCAACTCCTGGCACAACGTCCCCACAGGGCAGCCATAGGCCATGATCCTGATCTGGTTCATGATCAGGATACGGACAAAGCACTCTATGCGCGCCACAGGCGAGGCGCCTTCCGCCGCCCAACCCGCCAGCATCGCGCGCGTCGCCTCAAGGCGCCGGTCGATCACCGCGTCGAGGATCTCATCCTTGGTGCGGAAATGGTAATAGAAATTGCCGCGCGAGAGCTTCACCGCCCCGGCAATGTCGGCAAAGGACGTGTGGTCAAAGCCCTGCCGGTAAAACAGGTCGTCGGCCGCCGCCACGATCTCTTCGCGTGTCTCCCGCGCGCCCAAATACGCCCCCAAGGCCAGAAGTTTTCGCCAGGCCCTGCAGCCCAGCCTCCGACCTTGATTAGGACAATCGCCCTAATCACGCAATAGGACAATTGACCTAATTTTAAAAGGCGCGGGAAACTGCGGGCCTAGCTCTTGTCCTTCACGCCCATCTGCTGCGCATAGCCCTGCGCCACCATCTGGGCCATCAGGTCGAACAGCTTGTCCGGGTCAGCCCGGCGCAGGCGGGCGATTTCCGCCTCCATGCCCTCGGCCAGCACCAGTTCGCGCACGCCGCCTTTCAGCGCCTCCAGAATCCGCCGTGCCGCTTCCTCCGCAGGCATACCATTGTCGATGGCCGTATCGCTGAAGCCGCGCGCATTGGCAGACCCATCCAGCGCATTCTTCGACACATTCGTCTTCACAGAGCCCGGCGCCACCACCAGAACCTTCATCCCCTGATGCGCCGTCTCCGCCCGCAGGCTGTCATTGTATCCGATGAGGCCGGCCTTGGCCGCGCTGTAAGCGCTGCGCAGCGGCGGCCCGGCAATACCCGCCACGCTGGAGATCGCCACGATCTGCCCGCCGCCCGCGCCCACCATCTTCGGCAGCAGCGCCTGCGTCAGCGCAATCGGCGCCAGCAGGTCGATGGCGATGATCTTCTGATACACATCAAACACCGTATCCACCGCCATCGAGCGCTGCGAGATGCCGGCATTGTTGACCAGGCCATCCACGCGCCCGGCCCAGGTCCAGGCCGTCTCCACCGCGCCCGGCAGGGCAGCATAATCGGTCGCCTCGAACGGCAGCACCAGCGCATCGGTCTTCAGCTGCGCCTTCACCTCTTCCAGCGCGCCCACATTGCGGCCAGACAGGATCAGCTTCGCCCCCGCGCCGGACAACGCCTGTGCCAGCGCCGCGCCGATGCCAGAGGAGGCCCCCGTGATCCACCATACCTTGCCTTCAAACATGCCGCTTTCCTCCAATGCTGATATCCGGCCGAGTGTTTCAGGCGTGGCTGCAGATGTAAACGCCCCGCCGCGTCAGGCCGCGGCTGTAAAGTGCAGCGTTGCTGTCAGCCCCGCGCCGGCATTGCGGCGCAGCTCCAGCCGCCCGCCATGCGCCCGCATGATCTGCTCCACGATGGACAGGCCCAGCCCCGCGCCCTGGCTGCGCCCGTCGCTGCCGCGCGCAAAGCGTTTGGTTACCTCCGCCAGCTTGCCTTCCGGAATGCCCGCGCCCTGATCGATCACCGAAATGCTCAGCGGCCCCTGCTGCAGCGCCACTGTGATCGGGGCGCCCTCCGCCGAATGCTGGATGGCGTTTTCGATCAAATTGATCACCGCAATCGACAGCGCGTCGGGATCGGCCACCGCCCTGACCGGCGTGTCACAGCCCTCACAGCCCAGATCAACCCCGGCCTGCCGCGCCAGCGGTTCCATCCGCACCACAATATCCATGATCAGATCACTGACATCTATGGACTGCCCCGGCAGCACGCTCAGCCGGTCGGCATTGGCATGCGCCAGCAGTTGCATGCTCAGCCGGATCAGCGCATCGGTATCCTGGCGCAGCTTGGCAAGGTCGGCATGGCCACCATCCTGCTGCAACCGCGCTTTCAGCGCCGCCAGAGGCGTCCGCAGCGTGTGGGAAGCGTCGAGGATAAACGCGCGCTCCCGCTCCATCGCGGCAGCCAGCCGGTCGAGGCTTCCATTCAACGCCCGCACCAGGTCCACCACCTCGTCCGGCGGGTTCTCGACGATCAGGGGGCGGATGTCGCGGAATTCCGAAACGCTGCGCGCCTGCTCGGCAATCTCGCGCAGCGGCCGCAGGGTCTGGCGCACAAATCCCGTCACCGCCCAGATGCTGAGAACGGCAAAGGGCACCAGCGGGATAAGCACGTGCACCGCCACTTCAGCGAAGATCATGCGGTAAAACCGGTAGGCCGGGTCGCTCGCCACAATCGTCTCGACACGGCAGGCCATCGGCCCGCCACAGTCAAATTCCTTCCCCGCCAGCCAGATGTCATCGCCCGCCTGCAGGGTCCACTCATCAATCCCGGCGACAGACCGGCGTTCGATGCCCGACCAGTCGAATGCCGACTGTGCCAACGCTTGCCCATCCGGTCCGGACAAGGCCCAACCATAGGCCTCCGGATACTTCTCGTAGATACTGTCCTTATGCGCCGCACCCGGATCAAATGGCACACCCGGCTGAATCGCGCCCTGAAATTCCCCCGCCAGCTTCTCGGCCATCTCCAGCACCTGCCGCTGGCGCAGGTCGGTCACGTCGCTGCCATAGTGAAAGGTTACGATTGCCGCCGTCAGCGTGCCGACGCCGAGGATCACCCCCAGCAGCCGCCGCCGCAGGCGCGCCTCCAGCGACCATTTGGAACTAGGCGTCAACATCGCCCTCGCTCAGCACATATCCCACGCCCCGGATGGTGCGCAGCGATACTTCCGACCCCTGCTCCTTCAGCACCGAGCGCAGGCGCGACACCGCCGCTTCCAGCGCATTGGGCCCGGCCTGCGTGTTCTGATCGTAAAGCGCATTCTCCAGATAGGGCCGCGAGCTTACCCGCCCCGCCTTGCGCATCAGCGCCGCCAGCAGTTGATGCTCCCGGCGCGGCAGCGTCACCGGCCGCCCGCGCACCAGCACGCCGCCAGAGCCAAGATCCAGCTTCACATCCGCCAGCTCGATCACATCGTTTTCCATATGTCCCGGCCGCCGCAGCAGCGCCCGGCAACGCGACAGCATCTCGGACAGGTCAAACGGCTTCACCAGATAATCGTCGGCCCCGCCGTCCAGCCCGTCCACCCGGTCGTTCAGCCCGCCCCGCGCCGTCAACACCAGAATGGGAATGGCCACCGCGCTGCGCCGGCATTTCTTCAGGAAATCCACCCCGTCGCCATCGGGCAGGCCCAGGTCCAGCAGCATCAGATCATAGCGGGTAGCCGCAAGCGCCGTCTCCGCCCCGGCAATCGAGCGCACCCAATCGACGACATACCGGCTACTCTCCAGCGCCGCCTGCAGGCTTTCCCCCAGGCTGGCATGATCCTCAACCAGAAGCACTCTCATCCGTTCACTCGCCCTGTATGTTCTCCGCCAGATCCCCTCTGGTCCCGACATTCAAACATTCCGCGCCCCTCGACAACAAGGTGTTGCCTCTGCGCTGCATTGACATTCCCTGCGTCCCGCTCAAAGGTAGTGATAGCTATCTTTTCGACGGAGAGGTTTCATGCGCGCACTTGTCTTTCGCGGCGCCGGCCAGCCACTGCAGCTTGAGACCCTGGACGATCCCACCCCCGGCGAAGGCGAGGTGGTTCTCAAGGTTGGCCGGTGCGGCATCTGCGGCACCGATCTTCACCGCACAGAGCACAATATCTGGACCTGCCGCCCTCCGGTGGTCCTGGGCCATGAATTTGCCGGAGAGATCGTCGCCCTGGGCAAGGGCGTGGAGGGCTGAAGACGGGCATGCGCATCACCGCGCTGCCCTATATCGGCTGTGGCAAATGCCGGGCCTGCCTGGCAGGTAATCCGCACTACTGTCCTACCCGCCTCAATACCGGCACCGAGGACATCGCCGGTGGCTATGCGGAATATGTGAAGGTCGGCGCGGGCAGCTGCCTGCCGCTGCCCGCCGCGCTCTCCCTTGATGATGGCGCGCTGGTAGAGCCGCTGGCTGTCGGCCTGCACGGCGTCAAGCGCGGCGGCGTTCAACCCGGAGACCGCGTGCTGGTGATCGGCGCTGGCCCCATCGGTCTTGCCGCGGCCTATTGGGCCAGGCTCGCAGGCGCCAGCCGGGTCGCCGTTTCGGCGCCCTCCACCCGCCGCCAACCACTGGCGGAGGCGATGGGGGCCACCGCCTTCATCGCCGCCAGCGATGACGCCGCCCTGGCGGCCGCCTCCGAAGAAGCCCTTGGCGGCGCGGCAGATGTTGTCCTCGAATGCGTGGGCCAGACCGGCATGATCCAGCGCGCCCTCGCCTGCGTGCGCACTGGCGGCCGCGTCGTCGTGCTCGGCGTCTGCCTCCAGCCGGATACCTTCCTGCCGCTCACCGGCCTCGCCAAGGAAGCCGATCTGCGCTTCTCCGTCGTTTATGATGTGGCTGAGTTCCAGGCCTGCATTGATGCGCTGGACGCTGGCCATGTTTCCCCCCGCGCCATGATCACCGATACGGTCTCGCTGGCAGATGCGCCCGCTGCCTTCGAGGCGCTGCGCAGCCGCACGCATCAATGCAAGGTCATGGTTACGCCCTGGGCCGGACCCAGCCTCAACCGATCAGATCGCGCGATCCCAGAACCGATGCCCACACCTTGAGGCTGCGCGTCTGGTAGGCGGTCATGGCCGCGACCAGCCGGCCGCGCTCATTGCCGCCCAGAATTTCCTCCGGCAACAGAGGATCGCGCACGATCTGCGCGATCACCTGGCGGCCCACCAGCAGGCCCTCCCGCGCTGCCGCTTCCGGGCCAAGCCGCGCCAGCCGGCGCTCACTCGCCGTCAGCCGCTTCAATTCGGCCGCATAGCCAGCCTTCAGCGCCGCAGCGTTCCACAGGCCCTGCACAGCTTGTGCCTGCGCCCGGTCCAGCCCGGAAACGGCAAACACGTCCGCCTCGGTCCTCAGGCCAAGTTCGGCAAGCTGCGCGCGCATTGCGGCCACCCCGCCTTTCAGATTATCCGGCCTCAGCTGAAGCCCCGGCTTCCACGTCCGGAAACCGCGCAGCGCCAGGGCGCGCTGATGCCGCCGCGCAATCGTCCGCTCGCCGCCGCTCAGCCCGGCATCCTGCACGCCGATCCAGCCGCCCTTCCATGGCGCCATCCAGCCCAGCCGCTCGCGCCAATGACCCACATCCTCATAGAGTGGCCGGTAGGCCGGGTGAAAGGCGTACACGCCCCGCTCCGTCTTGCGAATCTTCTCCTGCCGCGCCAGCCGGGTCAGCGCCACGCGCACCACCGGCTCGGCCAGCCCCATGATGACGCCCGCCCGGCAGAGATCCTGCGCAGACATCCGCCCGCCCCTCGCGGTCGAAAGAAAGTCCAGCACCAGATCCGTCGCAGCAGGCAGGGGTGTGGTCATGGGGCTCCGGCTGTTCTCGTCAAGGCAAGATTGCAAGTTTCATCAAATGGCATTATTCGTCAAATATTGAAATATATGAAACAGGGGAACCCATCATGACGGGCGCCAGCGAACCAGCCCATGTGCGCGTCGAGATCGACGGCGCTGTCACCACCCTCATCATGGACCGGCCAGACCGCCGCAATGCGGTGGACAGGCCCATGGCCTTTGCCCTGCGCGATGCCATTCAGGCGTTTGAGTCAGACGATACCCAGCGCGTTGCCGTCCTCTGGGGCGCCCACGGAAACTTCTGCGCCGGGGCAGACCTTACCGCCCTGGAAGATCCCGCCCGCGCCCATGAACTCACCCCCGATGGCAGCGGCTCCGGCCCGATGGGCCCCACGCGCCTCGCCATCTCCAAGCCCCTCGTCGCCGCCGTCGCCGGCTATGCCGTCGCGGGCGGCCTTGAACTTGCCCTGCTGGCGGATATGCGTGTGGTGGAGGAAACCGCCACCTTTGGCGTCTTCTGCCGCCGCTGGGGCGTGCCGCTGATTGATGGCGGCACCGTCCGCCTTCCCCGTATCGTCGGCATGGGCCGCGCGATGGACATGATCCTCACCGGCCGCCCGGTCGATGCGCAGGAAGCTCTCGCCATGGGCCTGGCCAACCGTGTCGTCCCCGCCGGTCACGCCCGTCACGCCGCCGAGGCGCTCGCCCGGGAGATTGCCGCCTTCCCTCAGCAATGCATGCTGGCAGACCGTTACTCCGCCTACGCCCAATGGGATATGCCGCTGGGCGAAGCCCTCCGTCAGGAAGGCCGCCTCAGCGCCCCCATCGTTGCCGCCGAAGGCCGCGCGGGGGCAAAGCGCTTTGTGGGCGGCGCAGGCCGTCACGGCAAGTTCACCCAGCCCGAAGACTGACCCTCGGAGACCCCGCTCATGCCCTCATCCGGCCCCCTCTGCATTGACCTGATCGAACGCGGCGCCGCCGCCAACGCTGCCCGCACCGCCATCGTCTTCGGCGACCAGGCCTGGACCTTCGCGGAAATCAATGCGGAGGCAAACCGCCTCGCCCATGCCCTGCGCAGCCTCGGCGCCGGGCATGGCGCGCGCGTCGGCCTGCTGGTCAACAACGGTCCGTTCTCCGTCCCGCTGGACTTTGCCTGCGTCAAGGCAGGCATCAACCGTGTACCTCTGAACGCACGCCTGTCCGTCGAAGAACACGCCCGCATGCTGGCCGAGGCAGACGCCCGCATCCTCATCTACGGCCCAGACCTTGCCGATCGCGCCGCCGCCCTCGCGCAGGCTGCCCCCGGCCTCGCCATCCACGGCCTCAGCGATGACCTCTCCCGCCTCGCCGCCATCCAGCCAGACACCCTGCCCCCGCTTGCTGCCAAACCTGACGACATCATCCTTACCCTGTATACCTCCGGCACCACCGGCGTGCTGAAGGCGGCCCAGCATACGCAAGCCTCCTACGCGGCCATCTGCCGCAACATCCTGCTCAATCTCTTCCCTGTCAGCCAGGACGACGCAATGCTCCACGCCGCCTCGCTGATCCATGCCAGCGGCACCTTCGTCCTGCCCTTCTGGCTGCGCGGGGCCCGCTCGGTCGTCCTCCCCGCCTTCACGCCCGATGCCTTCCTCTCTGCCATTGCCCAGCACCGGGTCACCGCGATCAACCTCGTGCCCACCATGCTCCACATGCTGCTGGAAAACCCCGGCCTCGACGCGCATGATCTCTCCAGCCTGCGCCACATCATCTATGGCGCCTCCCCCATGCCCCGCGCCGTCATCACCCGCGCAATTGAAAAGTTCGGCCAGGAAAAGTTCTGGCAATATTTCGGCCAGACCGAAGCTCCTCTCTGCCTGGCTGTGCTGCGTCCGGAAGACCATGAAGGCGACCTGCTCGGCGCCTGTGGCCGCCCGGCGCTGGACGTTGAAATCCGCCTGGTTGACGATCAAGGCAACGATGTGCCCAAAGGCGAAGCCGGTGAAATCCTTGTACGGACACCCTCTGCCGCCGCGGGCTATTTCAACGCGCCAGACCTCACTGCCCAGTCTTTCGATCCCGATGGCTGGGTCCACACCCGCGATGTCGGCCTTTTCGATGCGCGCGGCTTCCTCCACCTGCGAGACCGCACGTCTGACATGATCATCTCCGGCGGTTACAACGTCTACCCCCGCGAGGTCGAAGACGCCCTGATGTCCCACACGGCTGTTCTCGAAGCCGCCGTCGTCGGCGCGCCGGATGAGAAATGGGTCGAAGCCGTCACCGCCTTCGTCATCCTCCGCCCCGGTCAGCAGGCAGGCGAAGCCGATCTCATCGCCCATGTCGCCGGCCAGATCGCCTCCTACAAGAAGCCCCACAAGGTCATCTTCACGGATGCGATTCCGAAAACCGCTGTCGGAAAGCTTGATCGCAAATCCCTCCGCGCCCGCCTGAAGGAAACGGCCGGTTAGGCCTGTCCTTGCGGCGGCTCTTCTGTTGGGCCGCCTTAAAGGCTAACACGGCAGGGCGCCGCCCGGAGACACGCCTTGCCCTTCCCCAGCCTCGCCGATGCCTTCGAGCAATTCCGCCACCGTCTTCCGGCGCGCGCCCGCCTCTTCATCGGCGGCGCCAGTGGAGAGCCCCTCGGCCTCGCCCGCCTCTTCAAGGCAGACCCGGAGCTCACCAGCGGCCTCACCTTCCTCGGCGCCTGGATCGCGGGCATCAACGTAACCGACTGGGCCGGCTTCCATCATGAGGCCAGCGCTGAAACCATCTTCCTGCCCCCCGCCCAGCGCCCTTCTTTCGAGGCTGGCCGAACCCGCTTCCTGCCTCTCTCCTATAGCCAGGCATGGCACTGGATGGCGCAAACCCCGCTTGATGGCGCCGTCCTGCTCGTCTCTCCGCCCGATGCTGACGGCAACGTCTCCCTCGGCGTCAGCCCGGATTTCTCGCCCCTTATGCTTGCGCGCAGCGGCGTGCCCCTCCTCGGCATCATCAATCCGCAAATGCCCGCCCCGCCCAATTCACCCAAAGTCCCGCTGTCGAAATTTGCTCAGCTGGCGGAGGATGACCACCCAATTCTGGTGCTTCCCGGCGGCCCGCTCCCGCCCGCCTTTGAAACCATCGCGGGCCATATTGCCTCCCTCATTGATGAAGGCGACGCGCTTCAGTTCGGCGTCGGCAATGTGCAGCAGGCCATCCTTTCCGCGCTGAAAGGCCGCCGCGGCCTGCGCATCTATTCCGGCATGGTGTCAGACCCCGTTCTGGGAATGCTCGACGCTGACCCCACCCTGCGCGTCGATACCGGCGTCGCCACCGGCACGAAGGCCCTCTACGACCGGTTGGCGACGGAATCCCGCGTCCACTTCCACCCCGTCTCGAAAACCCATTTCGCCAGTGCGCTGGCCGCCGTGCCGCGCCTGCGGGCGATAAACTCCGTGATCGAAGTGGATCTCTTCGGTCAGGCGAATGCCGAGTTCATCAATGGCCGTCAGGTGGCGGGGCAAGGCGGCCTCAACGATTTCCTGCGCGGCGCCGCCCTCTCCGAAGGCGGCCTCGCCATCACCGCCTTAATGGCCACCGCCAAAGGCGGCGAGATCAGCCGCATCGTCCCCCGCCTCCCGCCCGATGCCGTCACCGTCATGCGCACGGACATGGATGTCGTCATCACCGAATACGGCACCGCCCGCCTCCGCGGCAAAAGCATCGACGCGCGCGCCGAGGCGCTGATCGCGATTGCAGACCCGCAACACAGGCCCATGCTGGCCGAAGAATGGGAAGCGATGCGTAGGCGGATTTAACCCACCTCTCGAACGGCTCATCCTGAGCGAAGTCGAAGGACGAGCCGGGCTTGGCTTAGCCTGACTTTGCCATCCTTCGACTTCGCTCAGGATGAGCGATAATCTGCTTGAATGCGAAGCCTGGTACTCATTTTAACCACCATCTCTCCCCCGTCATCCCGGTTTTGCCGCAGGCAAAGACCGGGACCCAGGGAGACATGCGCAATCTTGGATTTCTGGATCCCGGACACCCGCTTCGCGGCTTCCGGGATGACGCCAGATCAAATAACCCCCCGCGCCTTCAGCGCTGCCGCCTCCTCCGCGCTCAGCCCCGCTTCGCGCGCAATCTCCACCGAATGCTCGCCAAAGCTCGCCAGCTTCGGATTGGGTTGCGGCGGCTCCTTCGCAAAGCGGATCGGCGGGCCCACATGGCGGTTGCCATCGGCGTCGGTGAACACCATGCCCCGTTCCGCCGTGAACGGATCGTCAAACGCTTCCTTCAGATTGCGGACCGCCGCCCAGCAGCAATCGACCGGCGCCAGGAACGCCTCCCA
>NZ_ARYM01000021.1 GCF_000685315.1 Hyphomonas polymorpha PS728 | reverse complement strand
CGGCAAACCCGGCGTGGTTCACCGGACTATCCAAACTTATTTGCGATTGAGACGTGGCGATCCCCAAGCGGAAATTGAAGTTTCCAGTTTGGGGGGCTTTGATGCTGTTGTGGCGATGCGGGCAGAATTTGAAGCTAACGGCTTCTCAATCGAAGAGATGATGGGCATCTTAGATGCTGATCAAGAGACAATCAGCGAAATCAGCCTCCGTTTGCTTGAGGAGTTGGTTAGGCACGAAGAGCTCGCCAAGAAAGGGCAGACACAGCTTGTTCGCCGCGAGCAAGCCATCTCGTTAAAATTTGTCGATTGGATAATCGCTTTGGCGCTCGAAGCGTTGAGCTGGACAGACTCAATGATAATGAACCGTGATCTGATTGTATTGATCAACGCGCGGCTCGTGGGAACTGAACCGGTATACCATCAGCAAATTAAGGCGCGAGAGGCACGCGATAGAGCAACTTGGATCGGAGCCCAAATTCTTGCTCAGGGAGGGAAGCCTTCCATCCGAGAAGTCGCAAAAATTCTTGCTGTTTCTCCGAGCACCGTAAGTCGATGGTTCGAGCCGGGAGAGTTTAATGCGGAATGTACGAAACTCTCGGTACTCTTCAATGCTGACGGTTCATTCAACAATCCCTTTGGGAGTGGTTCGATCACTAAGACTGACCCATGCGACTAGCTGTTGCAGTCGAAAGAATTTGCGCAACACACCATCGTCTTTGCATAAATCACGGTATGTCAGCTCAAGGTACTGCCGTGATCAAATCTTTCTTCAAATTAATTCAAAGCTCCAGCCTTTCTATAGGGGGCGCGCAAGCTTCAGGCCTTGGAGTGGTTTGCTTAACGATCATTCTTGTGGTGATTGTGTTGGCTGGGCCATAATAGTCGCTACTCAAACCACCCCGGCCTCAATCAAGCCCCGCGCGCCCGCGATCACGGCTTCCTCGCTCGTGCGAGGCTGCCAGCCCAGCACGCGGCGGGCCTTCTCGCTGGAGATATGCCGTTCACGGCCCAGCTCCGGGATCAGCTGTTTGGCGGGTGGGTTGATGAGGGCGATGAGGTGGACCATCCAGGCCGGAATGTCCCTGGACGGAAGTTTTGAGGCATAGGCCGGGAACTCGCGGGCGAGCGTGGCGGCCACCTCCGAAAACCACATGAACCGGTCGCCCACGAGGAAGCGTTCGCCGGCGGCGACCGGACTGGTCATCGCGGCCACATGGGCGGCGGCCACATCGCGCACATCCACCACCACAAAGCCCACCTTCGGCGTGCCCGGCAGCTTGCCGGACATCAGCTGCGTGAGGATTTGAACCGAGGCGGAAAAATCCCCGCTCATCACCGGGCCGAGCACCAGGGCGGGGTTGATCGTCGTCAGCTCCAGCCCCTGGCCTTCGCCGTTCACATAGTCCCAGGCCGCGCGCTCGGCGGCGAGCTTGGAGCGGATATAGGGCGTCATGTCCGCCGCGCCATTGTCCTGAGACCAGTGTTCCTCCGTGATGGGGTTCGGGCGCTGGTCGCCCCAGCCATAGGCGCAGGTGGCCATGGAGGAGGTCATCACCACCCGCTTCACGCCGGCGGCCTTGGCGGCTTTCAGCGCGCGCAGCGCCCCGTCGCGGGCGGGGATGATCAGCTCGTCTGCATTCTTCGGCACGGTCGCCGGAATGGGGGAGGCGATGTGGTGAACGTAATCCATCCCTTCGGATGCCTGCGCCCAGCCCTTGTCTGAGGAAAGGTCAGCCTCGCGGATGGGAAGGGAGACAGGCCGCCCGGCATAGGCGCTGAGCGTCTGGTTCAGCGGGCCGGCCCTGGAGGCGGAACGGGCCGTTCCGGTCACCTCATGGCCCGCCTCGATCAGCTGGTGGATGACATGCCCGGCGATGAAACCGGTTGCGCCCGTGACAAGAACCTTCGCCATGCTGGCCTCCCCTGAGATGGGGTGAATAATAAACGATCTGTAATCTGTTCACAAACGGAATCTGGAAAATCTGTCCCGGCCTTGCGCGGATCTGTCCGGAATTGTCCGGATTTGTCCAGGAAATGACCGGCCCTGACGGCGTCCTGGCGGGCTTTTCGGGGGATTAGACGGGCTTGGGGGGCAGCGCCGGCTTCTTCCGGTTGAGGCGGTGTTCCCGCCAGGTGATGTAGAGGGTGGAGGTGATGATGATGCCCGCGCCCAGCCAGACGAAGGGGCCGGGCAGCAGGCGGATCATGATCCAGTCCGCCAGCGTGCCCATCGGCAGGCGCACATAATCCAGCGGCGAAAGGAACGACGCGTCCCCCACCGACATGCCCTTGATGAAGCAGAACTGGGCCACGAAGCCGGCAAAGGCCATGGCGAAGATGAGGGCCCAGCCGGTGAGGTCCGGGCTGCTCCAGAAGAACAGCGCGAAGGGCAAAATGATGATGGAAGACAGCATGTTAGCCCACACCAAGAGGGCCAGCGGCGCATGCACCCCGGTCAGTGATTTCACCAGCACGATGGTGAACGCAAAGCAGAGCGAGGAGAGGAGCGCGAACAGCGCGCCCAGGTTCAGATGCGTGCCCCCCTCGCTGCCCAGAAGCGCGGGCACCAGCGTCATGATCAGCACGCCGGCAAAGCCGATCACCACAGCCCCGCCGCGGTGAAGCCCCACCTTTTCATGCAGCAGCACGATAGCCAGCAGCGTCACAAACAGCGGCCGGGTAAAGGAAAGCGCGTTGAACTCCGCCAGCGGCAGGCCGAAAATCGGCCAGATGGCAATCAGCCCGAACACAAACCCCGCCGACCCGATCAGGCTGCGCGTTACCAGCGCGCCAAAGCGGGCGGTGTGGATCTTCACGCCCCCGATCCAGACGAACGGCATGGCAATGGCGAAGGCGAGGAAGCTACGCCAGAAGGCGAGGAAAATCGGGTGCGCGTCGGCGGTGATTTCCTTGGCGAGGGCGATGTGCAGCGTATAGCCTGCGCCGGAGACCAGCATCCACAATGCGCCCTGAAGATTGCCCGACAGGCCGGGGCGACTTACAGATCCCTCAGAGCCAGAAGGTGCCTTGCCGTTCATGCTACGCTTTTCACCTGAAGATATCGACGCGATTGACCAGCTTTGGCGAAGCCTGCCACCGGGCCACATGTGGACCGGTTGGGCCGCTGTTGGCCAGCCCCCCGAGACGGTGTGGATCTATCGGTCGCGGGCCCATTGGCGGCGCTTTCCGCTGACGCGCACGAAAGCGGGCTATGCCCTGGGCGACGATCAGGGCCGCCCCTTCCGGGAAGCAGCGACCCTGGAAGACCTGCTGGCGGCGGTGGAAGCCGTGCCCCGGTTGCGCGTGGCCGATCAGGACTGAGCGGCGGCGGCCTGCGCAAGGCGCATCTGCTCGGCCTGTTCCGGGCTGATGCCGAGGGATTCCATCACAGGGCTGGCGGCGGTTTCGTCCCAGCTATGGCGCGGGCCCACGGTCATGCCGCCATCGACGAGGAATTCCCCGCCGGTGATGAACCCGGCTGCATCAGACGCCAGGAAGGCCGCCATTTCGGCGATGTCTGTGCCTTTGCCGACCCGCCCTATGGGCTGCATCTTGCCGCCTGCCTGGGAGAGCATTTCGGCCATCTGATCGGCCACTTCACGCGGCAGGCCGAGTGAGGCGCCGAAGATCGAGGTGGCGATGAAGCCGGGCAGGATGGCGTTGACGCGGATCCTGTATTTCGCAAGCTCGGCGGCGGCGAGCTTTGAGAAATGCGCCACGCCCTTCTTGGCCACCGAATAGGTGATCGGCGCATAGCCGGCCGAAACTGCGCTGATCGAGGAGGTGTTGATGATCGCCCCGCCTTTGGCCTTCATGTGGGGAATGGCGAATTTGGTGCCGGCGAACACCTGCTTCAGCAGGAGGCTCATCGTCTGGTCGTAGCCGTCAAGGTCCAGCTCCTCCACCGAGGTGGACGTGCCGCCATGGCCGGCATTGTTCCACACGATGTCGAGCGACCCGAAGGCAGACGGGGCGGCGTCCATGATGGCCTTGAGCTGATCCATGTTGGTCACGTCGCAATGGACAAAGCGCAGCTTGTCGGGCCCGAACCGGGTTTCCAGCGCCTTGCCTTTTTCATCCTGGATGTCGCCGGCGATGACCCTGGCGCCAGCGGCGATGAAGGTTTCCACCCCGGCCAGCCCGATGCCGCTTGCTGCGCCGGTGATCACCGCCACCTTGCCCTTGAGATCTGCCATATATTCCTCCCGTTTGCTGGCGACATGCGGCCCCTTTCCGCGAGGGGCGTCAAGGTACAAAGTTGACGGGGGCGTCAAATTTCTGTGCTGCGTGGGAGAGCGGGGGGCGCGGGAAGGGGTGGATAGGCGCGCGCTTGTCCTCCGTTGCAGGCCCTCACCTCCCATTGCTGCGCAATGGCCTGCTCCGGGCGTTTGCAGGGCAAACGCTGATCCTCCGCAGCCTCTCCCGGAGGGAGAGGGGTGAGTTACGTCCAGCCTTGCCGGACCATGAGATGGCGCGGTGAAAACCCCTCTTCCTCCGGGAGGTGAGGGGCCCGCGCCCGCAGGGCGTGGGAGGTGAGGGGCTTATGCTCCGTATCCGTGGACGGGGGTAAGGGAAAGTGATCCCCGTGCGGACGGTTACCCCTTCAGCAGCGCCTCGACCTCGGCGCGTCGGGGCAGGCTGGGTTGGGCGCCGGGGCGGGTGCAGGCGAGGGCGCCGGCGGCGACGGCGTAGGTGAGGGCGTCTTCGGGGGATTTGCCCTTGATGAGGCTGACCGTGAGGGCGGCGCTGAAGGTGTCGCCGGCGCCGGTCGTGTCCACCACCTTGACGGGCGGCGGGGTGGCCGAGGCGATTTTCTGGCCGTCTTTCCAGAGCTCTGCGCCGGCCGCGCCAAGGGAGATGGCGACATAGCGGCCGGGGGCGTGGAGCGCATCGCCATAGAAGGCGGCTTCGGTTTCGTTGACGATCAGGAGGTCTGCGCGGGCGATGAGTTCCGGCGGCACCGGCATGGCGGGGGCAAGGTTCAGCGCGACAAAGCCGGTGGCGCGTTCGGCGGCGGCGAGCAGGGTGGCGGCGGGCACTTCGAGCACGCCCATCATATGCTCGAGGGTGGCCCCTTCGACATCGCCGGGATCAAGCGCCTCATTGGCGCCGGGGCAGACGATGATCTGGTTTTCGCCTTCCTGCGAGACGGCGATGAGGGCGACGCCGGTGGTTTCGCCATTGATATATTGGGTGGCGGAGAGATCGACGCCGGCGGCGCGGAGGAGTTTCAGAGCCTCTTCGGCCATATCGTCATTGCCGACGGCGGCGACGAGGCGAACATCCGCCCCCAGACGTCTTGCGGCGAGGGCCTGGTTGGCGCCCTTGCCGCCGGGATGGCGCGCAAGGCGGGCGCCGGTGACGGTTTCGCCGGCCCTGGGCAGGGGGCGGCCGCTGGCGACAAAATCCAGATTGACCGAGCCGACAACGGTGATCATGGGCTGCCCTTAAGAATGTCTTCGATCCGTGCGAATAAGGCATCGGCGTCCACCTTCGTGACCCAGCGATGGGGGCCTTTCTTCGACGGCTTGACGCGCGTGCGGCCAAACTCCTTGCCGGGCTTCACATTGACGCTGACGCGCGAAGGCTGGGTCTCGAACAGTTCCGGCGCGATCAGCCAGGCGATGGTGGAGGGATCATGCATCGGCACCTTGGTGCCGGGGCGCGCGCGGGCCTCCAGATTGTTGGCGGCGTTCAGCAGGGAGACCATCATGGCGGCGCGCTCGCCGGGGATGGCGGCGAGGCGCGCGATGCGGGCCTCTGTGGCGCGGACCTGATGGGTGGCGTCGAGGCTGAGGATGGTGGCGGGGATGCCGGTGTCCAGCACAATGGCGGCGGCATGGGGATCGGCGAAGACATTGAATTCGGCAAAAGGCGTGATGTTGCCGCCTTCGGTATCGGCCCCGCCCATGATGATGATTTCGGCGATGGCGCGGGCGATTTCCGGTGCCATGACAAGGGCGCAGGCGATGTTGGTCATCGGGCCGGTGACGACGAGCGTGACGCTGGCGTCCGGCATGACTTTCAGCTGACGGATGATTTCGTCAACGGCGTGGGTTGGCCTCAGGGGAACGTCCGGCTCGGTAATCTCGATGCCGTAGATGCCGCTTTCGCCGTGAAAGTCTTCGGCAGTGACAGGCGCGCGCAGCAAGGGGCGGGGGCAGCCGGCGAAGACGGGAATGTCCGGACGGCCGAGCCGCTCGCAGACAAGGCGGGCATTGCGGCTGGTGAGGCGCAGGGGCACGTTGCCAGCGACGGTGGTGATGGCGCGCACATCGAGGCTGGGCGAGCCGAGCGCCATTATCAGCATGACAGCGTCGTCGATGCCGGGATCACAGTCGATGATGAGGGGGCGGGGGCTGGTCACGAGGCGCGGGCTTTCAGGTCTTCCAGGATGGACTGAACCTGGGGGGAGAGGGGCGGGCTTTCGAGGCTGACGCCGAGGGCTTCCATCGCCATGTCGGCGGTGACGCGGAGTTTCTTGCGGCCGGTGAGGCGGGCAATCATCGTGCTTTCGGCATGGACGCGGCCATCGGCGGCGATGAAGCTGTGCTGGAAGACGAGGCGGGTGCCCTCCCAGCCGACAAGGCGGGTTTGAACCTCGAACTTCTGGGGGAAGCGCAACATGCGCAGATAGGCGAAGGATTCGTACTGGATGACAGGCAGCCAGCCGCGCTTGCGGAAGGCCTTCAGCGCGCCGGTGCGGCCCATATAGTTCATGATCGCCAGGTCAGTGAAGGAAGAGTAGCGCGAATTGGTCATGTGGCCCATCGGGTCCTGATCGCCCAGCCAGACGGCGGAGCGGATGATGTGCAGGTCCATCAGGTGCGTGTGGGCGCGGCTGAAGAAAGCCGGCAGGAAAATCCGAAGGAACCGGAAAAAGAGGTTCATGACCGCAGAACTCTACGCAAGACGATGTTCACAAGCCCCTAACGACGCGCGAGGGGCGGGCATGTCTATGCGAAGCCCGTGCCGGAAAGGCAAGGCGCAGCGCAGCAGGGCCGGCCGGTTTGTTGTTTACTCTGCCGGATGCGGCGCTGGCGCGGGCGCGGCGAGTTCTTCCTCGAGCTTGCGGGTCACGTCCCCCGGCGAGCCTGTACGGCGGGCGAGCAGCGTGTACGCGGTTGGCACAACGATCAGGGCCACCGTCACGGCGGCGAGCGAGCCGAAGAGGATCACGATGCCGATGGCGATGCGCGTTTCGGCGCCCGCGCCGCTGGTAATGATCAGCGGTACGGCGCCGGCCGCCGTGGTGAGGCCCGTCATCAGGATGGGGCGCAGGCGGGCGAGGGCGGCTTCCTTGAGGGCGGCGTCGAAATCCTTGCCTTCGTCGCGCAACTGGTTGGCAAACTCGACGATCAGGATGCCGTTCTTGGCCGCGATGCCGATCAGCATGATGAGGCCGATCTGGGTGTAGATGTTGAGGGTCTGCCCTGTGAGCCAGAGGCCGAGGAGGCCGCCGGCGAGGGTGGCAGGCACCGACAGCATGATCACCAGCGGGTGTATCCAGCTTTCGAACTGGGCTGCCAGCACCAGGAACACGATCAGCAGACCGATGACGAAGACGAAGGCAATGGAGGCGCCGGCGGAGCGGAACTCCAGCGACTGGCCCTTGAAGTCGATCGTCGCTTCAGTGGGCAGCACCTCACGGGCGATGCGTTCCATGCCGTCGAGCGCGGTGCCAAGGGTGACGCCGGGGGCAAGATCGGCATCGATGGTGATGGCGCGCACGCGGTTGTAGCGGTTGAGCGTCGGGCTGTCTGCGAAAGGCTGAAGCGTGACAACGCTGGAGAGGGGGATCAGCTCACCGGAGCGGGCAGAGCGGACATAGATGTTCTGCACATCGGTGGGCGTGTTCTGCTCCGACCGGATGCCTTCGACGATGACATCATATTCCTCGCCATTGTCGAGATAGGTGGTCACGCGGCGCGAGCCGAGCATGGTTTCCAGCGTCGTGCCGATTTCCGCAACGGTGACGCCAAGGTCTGCGGCGCGCTCGTAATTGATCTGGATACGGTATTGCGGCTGGGTTTCCTTGTAATCCCAGTCGATGTCGACGATGCCGGGATTATCCGCTTCGATGGCGGCAAGGAAGAGGTCGCGCCAGACGACGAGGTCCTCATAGGAGGGGCCGCCGATGACGAACTGGACGGGCTTGCCGCCGCCTCCGGCGAGGCCCTGGCGCATCATGGCAAAGCCACGGATGCCGGGAAGGTCGGAGAGTTTTCCGTTGATCTCGTTGATGATCTCGTCAGCCGGGCGGCGCTCGTCCCAGTCTGCCAGAACGGCCACGACGTTGCCCTGGTTGTAACCGCCGCCCCAGCCGGGCGCGCGGACAAGGAGGCGGCTGATCTCGCCGGATTCGGTGTAGGGCAGAAGGCGGCGCTCGATCTCGTCGAGATAGCGCTCCATATATTCGAAGGACGCCCCTTCCGGGCCGCGGATCGACATGAAGAAGCCGCCGCGATCCTCGCGCGGGGCGTATTCGCTTTCGAGATCCTGGAAGATGAACCAGCTGCCGATCATGATGGCGAGCGTGGCCAGCGCAATGGCAAGCGGCCGGCGGACGAGAAAGTCGAAGATGCGGGAGTAGACACCGCGAACCTTGTCCACAAAACGGTCGATGCGCTGGATGAAGCTGGACAGCGGGCCGGAACGGGATTCGGCATGCGGTTTCAGGATCTTGGACGCCAGCATGGGCGACATGGTGAGCGCCACAAGACTCGAGAAGGCAACAGCGGCGGCAATGGTAACGGCAAATTCCGTGAACAGACGGCCTGTATTGCCTTCCATCAGCGTGATGGGAATGAACACGGCCATCAGGACCATGGTGGTGGCGATCACCGCGAAGCCGACCTGGCGGGCGCCGTTAAAGGCCGCGACCAGGGGGGATTCGTTTTCCTCCTGCATCCGCCGGTGAATGTTTTCGAGCACGACGATGGCATCATCCACGAGCAGGCCGATGGCGAGCACGAGCGCGAGCAGGGTGAGGAGGTTCAGCGTGAAGCCGAGACTGTAGAGCACGATGAAGGTGGCAATCACCGAAACCGGAACCGTAACCGCCGGGATGATGGTGGTGCGGAAGCTGCCGAGGAAGAGGAAGATCACGAGCGTCACCAGCACCACCGCGATGCCGAGCGTGGTCCAGACTTCGCGGATGGAGGCTTCAATGAAGACCGAGCTGTCGAAGGAGAGGTAAAGCTGCATGCCTTCGGGCAGCGTCGCATTGAGTTCGTTCATCAGCGCCTTGGCGCCGTTGGCGACTTCGACCGTATTGGCAGTCGACTGTTTGACGATGCCGAGGCCGACCATTGGCTCGCCATTGCCGCGGAACATCGTGCGGTCGTCCACCGTGCCGCGCTCTACGCGGGCGACATCTCCGAGGCGGACAAGATAGCCTTCGCCCTGAGCAAGGACCAGGCCGGCAAAATCTTCGGCGGTGCGGAAGGGGCGATCAATCCGCAGGGTGTAGCTGACCGCGCCGGACTCCAGCGTTCCGGCGGGGGCCTCGACGTTCTCTGCCCGCAGGGCGCGTTCCACGTCTCCGGCGGTCAGGCCGCGGGCGGCAAGCGCCCGGCGGTCGAGCCAGACCCGCATGGCATAATCGCGCGAGCCGCCGATCTGGATACGGGCAACCCCGTCAATTGCGGAGAAGCGGTCCACCAGAAAGCGGTTGGCGTAGTCGGTGAGTTCCGGGGTGGTCATTTGCTGGCTGGCGAAGTTCAGCCAGAGGATGACGTCATCGTCTGCGTCGGCTTTCTCGACTTCGGGCGCGTCGGCTTCCGGGGGCAGGCGGTCTGCCACGCTGGACACCCTGTCGCGGACATCATTGGCGGCCGCATCAATATCGCGGTTGACGTCGAACTCGATCGAGATGTTGGCGCGGCCATCGCGCGAGCGCGAATTGATGAAGCGCACGCCGCCGATACCGGCGATGCGTTCCTCGATCACCTGGGTGATCCGGGTTTCCACAACCGACGCCGAGGCGCCGGGATAGTTGACACTGATTGAAACGACCGGCGGGTCGATGTCCGGAAACTCGCGCAGGGGCAGACGTGAGAATGCCACCAGGCCGAAGACGATCAGGAGGATCGACAGGACAGAAGCGAAGACCGGCCGTTTTACCGAAGTGTCCGAAAGAATCATTGCCCTAGTCCAGGTTCACGGCGGGGCCGCCCACGGCGCCGCTGCGGGCGGCGGGAGAGGGCTGAAGGATTTTCTCATCGAGGATGACCACCGGGGCGCCTTCCCGGACGCGGAGCGCGCCTTCGGTGATGACCATCTGACCGGCGGTCAGGCCCGACACCACTTCGACCCGGCCATTATGGCGCAGGCCCGGCTCGATCTTTACGCGGCGGGCAACAGTTTGGGCGCCACTGGAGTCAGCGACCCAGACAAAAGTATCGGGACCGCGCGGCTGAAGGGCGACTTCGGGAACGGACATGGCGCGGCGCGGCTCGGTCTGCAGGCCGACCGACATGTACATGCCCGACTTCAGGATGCCCGACGGGTTGGGCACCTTGGCGCGTACACGGACGGAGCGCGTAATGGGGTCGATGGCATTGTCGATGGAATCGACGGTGCCGGCGAAGACCTGGCCGGGCAGATCGCCAGTCGAGGCTTCAATCTCGAGGCCGGGACGCAGGACGCGGATGAAGGCGGACGGCACGGCAAACTCCAGGCGCATGACGCTGTCATCGATCAGCGTGGCAACAACATCGCCGGGGCGGATGAGGGAGCCGACACTGACACGGCGGAAGCCGAGCACGCCCTCAAAAGGTGCCACCAGAACGCGGTCATTCTGGCGCGACTGA
The DNA here is from genome assembly GCF_000685315.1 of Hyphomonas polymorpha PS728. GTDB lineage: Bacteria > Pseudomonadota > Alphaproteobacteria > Caulobacterales > Hyphomonadaceae > Hyphomonas > Hyphomonas polymorpha. The sequence continues at coordinate 51,554 of NZ_ARYM01000021.1, read as the reverse complement.
ACCGCGCGCAGCTGAGCGGCGGCGGTGCTGACATTGCGGCGGGCCATGTCCAGCTCGGACGAAGAGACAGCGCCCCGTTCGGCCAGCGGCTCGATGCGGGCAAGGTCCTGACGAGCCTGGGCAAGGTCTGCCTCAGCGGACTCCACGAGGGCGACCTGTTCGCGCTGGGCGAGCGAGAGGAGGGTGGCGCCCTTCTTCACGCGGTCGCCGTCTTCAAAGTAGAGCGCGGTCACGCGGTCGGACGCGGTGAGGGTGAGGTCTACCCGCTCATTGGGTTCAAGCGTGCCGATGGCTTCCACACGATTGGTGAATACCTGTTCGCGGGCCGGCTCAGCGAAAACGCTGCTCGGCGGGGGGGCGCCGGCCTGACCGCCGGGGCCGCCGCCGCGCTGCTGGGTGAGGGCAGGGGTCGCAATCAGCAGCACGGCCGCCAGGGCAGCGCCTGCGGTCTTGAGCGGGTTCTTGCGGACGAGTTTCAGCATTGGCTTATCCTAATCCCGCCCGGAAGGCGGCGAGTTCTTCGTCGGTCCAGATACCGCCGAGGCTTCTGTAAGCCCGGACGGCGCGCCGGGCGGTTTCTGCCCGGTTGACCGCAAGGCGGTCTTCCGCGTCGAGCAGCGAGCGCTGCGCGTCGAGGACATTCAGGTAGCTGTCGAGCCCTTCCTGATATCTCAGGCGGGCAAGATCATGGGCCCGGCGGGCCGAGGCAAGGGCTGCCTCAAGATCGGTGGTGCGGCGGGTTTCAGATGCGAGATTGGTGAGCGCGGTTTCCGCATCTGCAAGGGCATCAAGTACAGTGGACTGGTAATTCGCGATCACGCGGCCCGTGCGGGCGTCGGCAACATCGATCCCGGCATAGACGCCGCGCAGGTCTGGCCCGGCCCAGCTGATGGCAGGACCAAAATCGAAGCCGATGCTCTCATCACTGAGCGCGACGCCGGTATTGCGCACGAGGCCCAGAAGGTTTGCATTCAGCGTGATGCGCGGGAAGAGGTCGGCGCGGGCAGCGTCGCCAAGCGCCAGGGCTGCTCCGATCTGTGCCTCGGCGATGCGAATGTCCGGGCGGCGGCGGAGCAGCTCTTCCGGCGTGCCGGCGCTGAGCGGCGCGCTGAGAGACGGGATCAAGCCAGGGGTGGCGGCGAGTTGCTGAACCAGCGGATCGGCGGCGCTGGCAGGCGCGGCTGTCAGCGCGGCGAGGCGGCTGATGGCCGCTTCGCGGTCTGCTTCATAGACCGGCAGGGATGCCAGCGTGGTGCGATATTGGGTTTCGGCCTGTTCAAGGTCCAGCTGGGTAGCGCGGCCATTGTCGACAAGGGTGCGGACAAGCTCGAGACCTTCCATCTGGGTCTCGGCGTTGCGGCGGCCAACTTCCAGCCGGGCTTCGGCGCCGCGCAGATTGATGTAGGCGAGCGCTGTTTCCGAGGCGAGGGTGACGGCGATGTCGCGGCGCAGCTCGCGGGAGGCGGCGGTGTCGAAGCGGGCTGCTTCCACCAGCGCAGCGATGCGGCCAAACGCGTCAAACTCCCAGCTGGCGGCCAGGGTGCCCGTTGCGCTGACATTGATCCGGTCAGCGGTGCTGCCGGTGGGGCGGGCGGCAGTGATGCCGGCGCGGCTCGAGGCGGTCGGGCTGGCGCCGAGCAGGGCAAGCCGCAGGGCAGCTTCCGCCTCGGCGACCGAGAAATCAGCCGCGCGCAGGGCCGGAGAAGCCTCCAGGGAGGCATCAACCAGACCTGCCAGAACCGGATCGTTAAAGCCTGTCCACCAATCGGCGCTGACCGCTTCGGCGCTGGCGCCGGCCCGGAAAGCGTCTCCGGCCGCCGGGGGTGCTTCGGCAACCGGCCGTTCCGGCACAGAGGCGCAGCCCGCCATAATGAGCGCGAGCGCCGCCGCGCCAGACAGGCGCGCGTACCGGGGAACCATTCTTTCAGTCATATTTTTCCGAACTAGACGAAGAACATTACCAATCAAGCCAACGGTCTGCAGTTTGCAGTTAACCCGCCGCGCGCTTCCTTAAACGAAAGAAGCGAAAGATTCCGTCTAAGCAGCTCTCACGTTTTCGTGATGTTTTTGCACGGGCGAGCCGCGAAATGCACGCTGGGGAGAGGAAAATCCGCTTCGCCTCTAGCGCATTAGCTGCCCAAAGCTTAGCTACGAGACTGCCCGTCTACAATGACATTTTGCCCGCCGTGACAAAGAAGAGGAGGTCCGGACGCTGTTTGAGTCTGTGAACATTGCCATCCTGATCGGCGCAGCCCTTGTGTCGCTGGCCGCTCTGACGAGTCTGGTGTCGCAGCGCTTCGGCGCGCCCTTGCTGCTCGTTTTCCTCGGGATCGGCCTGCTTGCGGGCGAAGACGGGCTTCTGGGCATCCAGTTCGACAGCGGATCGGCGGCCTATTTCATTGGGTCATTGGCGCTGGCGATCATTCTCTTCGACAGCGGTTTCGAGACGCCGATGCGCAGCTACCGCGTGGCGGCGGCGCCGGCGCTGAGCCTGGCGACGTTTGGCGTGCTGCTGACCGCCGGGGCGACGGGGGTGGCGGCGCATTTCCTGTTCGGGGTCGGCTGGCTGGAAGCCTTTCTGCTGGGATCGATCGTGGCGTCCACGGATGCGGCCGCGGTGTTCTTTCTGCTCAGGGCAGGGGGCATCCGCCTGCGCGAGAAGGTCGGCTCCACCCTCGAAATCGAATCGGGGGCCAACGATCCGATGGCCATCTTCCTTACCATCCTGCTGATCGAACTGATCGCGGCCAATGCCGGCACCGACGCGCTGTTCGGTTTTGAAGTGTTGATGACCTTCATCCAGCAGATGGGCCTGGGCATTCTGTTCGGCATTGTTGGCGGCTTTGGCATCGCATGGCTACTCAACAAGCTGGTGAACCTTGATCCTGGCCTCTACCCGATTTCCGGGCTGGCTGCGGCGCTGGTTGTGTTCGCCGTGTGCGCCCTGTTTGGCGGCAGCGGCTTTCTGGCCGCCTATGTGGCGGGCGTCGTGGCCGGAAACCGCAAGGTGCGGTTTGCCCAGAGGCTGCGGCGGTTTCAGGTCGGCATGACCTGGCTGGCGCAGATCGGGATGTTCCTGGCGCTCGGCCTCCTGGCGACTCCCTCAGAATTTCCGCAGATCCTGATCCCGGCCCTCGTTCTGTCGGCCGTCCTGATCTTCGTCGCCCGGCCGGTCGCCGTATGGCTCTGCCTGCTGCCGTTTGAGTTCAAGTCCCGTGAGACTGCCTTCACCAGCTGGGTGGGCCTGCGGGGGGCGGTCTCCATCCTGCTGGCGATCCTGCCGGGGCTGGCGGGGATCGAGAATGGCAGTTTCTATTTCAACGTCGTGTTCGTGATGGTTCTGGTCTCCCTGCTGGTGCAGGGGTGGACCCTTCAGCCGGTGGCGAAGCTTCTGAAGATGAGCCTGCCCTCGGAGCAGGGACTGGTGGACCGGGTGGAGCTGGAGCTGCGCGGGGCGACCGAGATGGAGCTGGTCGGTTACAAGATCCACCCCGACAGCGCCATCGCCAAGGGCGAACGCGTACCCCGCTGGGCAAGGCCGGTGATGGTGATCCGCGACGGGCTTTCCTATTCGGTCCACACGATCGGGCCGCTTCAGGCCAATGACCAGGTCTACCTCTTTGCCTCTGCCCGCCGCATCCGCCTGCTGGACCAGATCTATGCCAGCCCCTGGGATGAAATGGCGACGGAGTCCGACATACAGTTTCGCGTAAAGGGGTCCACAAAGATGGCAGACCTTGTGCGCCAGTACGGGCTGGAAGACATTGATGCCAGCGAGGGTGTGACGGCGGGACAGTTCCTGGAGCGATCCTTCAGTGGCAGCCCGGTTGTTGGAGACCGGGTGTCTATCGGAGACGTGGATATTGTGGTCTGCGCGCTCGACGATGCCGGCGGGGTCGGTACGGTCGGAATTGTGATCGACGAGGAAGACCCCGGCGTGGGCGCGCTGGCTGCCGATCTGGCGCGTCGGGCCGGGACACGGCTCGCAGGCGTTGTCCGCCGGCCCAAGGCCGCAACCGCTACTGCGTCCGAAATTTCACCGGCGAAGGATGTCGGCGATCCTTCCTGATCCCGGGCTGGTTTTTAGAGCGTCACGCAAGTGTCACAATCTGTACACGTACGAATACAGAAGGCATAAAATATATACATGAAAATGTATCTTCGTGGCCGTGGCGCCACGGTTTTCAGCCTACAAAATCGTTGCAACAATAAGTACGCAAAACCGTCGCAAGTCTGAAATACTCCGCTGATACCCGCCGCTTCAAATTCCAGCGGAAGGGTTTCCCAATGTTCCACGCCTCATTCTTCGGCCGCAGCCTGACGGCGCGCCTCCTTGCGTCGAGTATGCTTGCCACTGTGGCGGGTGTTTCCGCCGCGCATGCCGGAACGATCTCCGGCGAGGTCGCCGATGCTACGGGCACGCGCACCCTGCGGGGCGCTGAAGTTTCGCTGATCGAACTCAGCCAGAGCGCTGAAGTCGGTCAGGACGGCTCGTTCCGCTTCATCAACGTGCCCGCCGGCACGTATACACTGCGCGTGCGTTATCCCGGCGCGGAAGAACAGACCCGCGTGATCACGGTAACCGAAACCAGCACCACGGTTGAATCCTTTGCCCTGGCTGCCCGTGGCGCCGGCGGTGAGACGGCGGTGATGGACACGGTTCTGGTCATCGGCCAGCAGGCCAACCTTCTGAGCTCGCTGGCCCGCCAGCGTGCCTCCGATACGGTGGATACGGTTCTGACGCGCGACGCAATCGGTCAGTTCCCGGATCAAAACGTGGCTGAAGCCCTCCGCCGCGCGCCGGGCATCAACGTGCTCAACGACCAGGGCGAAGGCCGCTTTGTTTCCGTGCGCGGCCTCGACCCCAACCTCAACTCCGCCTCGATCAACGGGAACCGCGTTCTGGCAACGGGCGGCGACGAGCGCGCAGTTGCCCTGGACGTGATCCCGTCGGAGCTGATCGAATCCATCGAGATCAAGAAATCGCTGACCCCGGACATGGACGCCGACACGATCGGCGGATCGGTCGAGATCAACACGACCAGTGCCTTCGACCGCAAGAAGGATCTGTTCTCGCTTTCCTATGAAGGCTCCTACAACGACCTCAACGGCAAGACTTCGCCCAAGGGCTCGATCGATTTCATCAAACTGATCGGTGACCGGATCGGCCTGTCGGGCGGCTTCAGCTATTATGACCGCGAGTTCTCGACCGATAATATCGAGATGGATGGCTGGGAGACGAGCGATGATGGCGTCGTCTATGCCGAAGATGTCGAGTATCGCGACTATGACGTGCGCCGCGAGCGCTATGGCTTTACCGCAGGGATCGATTTCCGGGCCACCGAGAATACCGATCTCTATGTGCGCGGCCTTTATTCCAAATTTGACGACACCGAGCTTCGCCGCCGTCTTGTCTTCGGCATGAGCGAGGCGCCCGCCAGCGGAACCGGCGATACAGCCAGCTTTGACTCTGCAGACGGACGGATCCAGGTCCGCCGCGATCTGAAAGACCGCCGCGAGATCCAGACCATCCGGACAATCTCTGCGGGCGGCAAGACGCAGACCGGACCCTGGACGCTGACTTATGATGCGGCCTATTCCGAAGCTGACCAGACCGAAGACGGTTCGCTCGACCCGTTCCGCTTCCAGGCCCGTTTCCAGACGCCGGGCGCACTGGGCGTGACCTTCGACTATTCGGACATGGAAAAGCCGGGCTACGCCCTCGACTTTGGCGCCGCGAACTTCAACGATCCGTCCAGATACGGTTTCTCTGTTCTCGAGCGCACCACGCAGGAGCGCGCAAAGGACAAGGAAGCCTCCTTCAAATTCGATGTCGCGCGCGAGTTTGCGCTGACCAATGGCACGCTTGAAGTGAAGTCGGGCGCCAAGCTGCGCCAGCGCGACAAGTCGCTGAACTTTGTCTACGACATCTATGATGGTTTTGACGGCGATCTGACGCTGGCCGATGTGCTTGGTTCACAGACGTATGGCCTCGCTGACATGGGTGCGTTGCCGGATCTGGGGGAGGTGCGCGCGTTCATTGCGGTGAATGGTCTGGGCGCCTTCGAGCGCAATGACCTCGACTCGGCCTTCGCATCGACGATCGAAAGCTATGACGCCGAGGAGCAGATCCTGGCAGGCTATGCGATGGCCAAGTATCAGCGCGGTCCGCTGCGGGTCATCGGCGGGGTGCGTATCGAGCAGACGGATGTGGACGCCAATGGCAGCCGCGCCGAACTGGTTGAGGAAGGCGCCGTCGTGGGCGGCGTGGAACTGGACGAGGACACTCTGTTCATCACGCCGGTTTCGGTCAGCAAGGACTACACGGACGTTCTTCCCAGCCTCAACATCCGCTATGATGTTACCGACAAGATCGTGGCACGCGCCGGCGCGTTCCAGTCGATTATCCGTCCGAGCTTCGGCAAGTTTGCCCCGCGTTTCATCATCGAAGAGAATGACGACAATGAACGCACAGGCACGTTCGGTAACCCAGACCTTGATCCGTATCGCGCCACGAACTTCGATGCCACGCTGGAATATTACTTCCTGCCGGAAGCGGTGATCCAGGGCGGCGTGTTCTACAAGAAGATTGACGACTTCATCGTCGATGCCGAGTTCGAGAGCGGCGTATTCAACGGGATCGCCTATGACGAGGCAATCATTCCGATCAATGGCGAGTCTGCTGAGGTCCGGGGCTTCGAATTCTCATACGGCCAGGCCTTCACGATGCTGCCGGCGCCGTTTGATGGCCTGATTGCGAACGTCAACTACACCTACACCGATGCAGAAGGGGAAGTCCTGGGCCGGACGATCCCGCTGCCGACGTCTTCGGAGCACACCTACAACATCGTCATCGGCTATGACAAAGGCCCTGTCAGCCTGCGTCTCTCCGGCGCCGGCCGTTCGTCCTATCTGGATGAGCTGGGCAGCGATGAAGGCACCGACCGGTATGTGAAGCCGCACTTCCAGGTGGATGCTTCGGCGAAGTACCGCTTCAGCCAGAACTTCCAGCTCTTTGCCGAGCTCGTGAACCTGAATGACGCGACCTACACAGCTTATCAGAAGGGCCCGGACCGCGAACGCCTGCTTCAGTATGAAGAATATGGCTGGACTGCGAAATTCGGCTTCAAGGCAAACTTCTAGATTGCCGGTATAGAATAATCGGCCCCCGGATGTGTTCCGGGGGCCGATCCTTTTCAGGCAGGAAGGCGTTCGAACCGGCCCTTGTTGAAGTCATCAATGGCCTGATGGATTTCGGCTTCCGTGTTCATGACGAAGGGGCCATGGCCGACAATGGGTTCGCCCAGTGGCTCGCCCGTCAGAACGAGGAATGTGGTCTCGCCGTCGGCATGGAGTTTGACGTCCTTGCCTTCCCGGCTCAGCAGAAGAACCTCTGCCTCGCCAACCGGCTGAGTGCCATTCACCGTCATGTGGCCGCTGAGCACCACCAGCATGGTGGTGTGGCCTTCGGGCAGAGACAGAGAAAACTCCGCATCCGGATCAAGACGCACATCCCAGACATTCACGGGCGTGAAGGTTCTGGCTGGGCCCCTGGCGCCGTAAAGCTCTCCGGCGATGATCCTGGCCTTTCCGGTGTGACCGGGAAGGTCAACCACCGGAATGTCAGCCGAGACGATGCCCTGATAGCCAGCGGGCGCCATCTTGTCCTTGGCCGGAAGATTGACCCAGAGCTGAACCATCTTGAAAGGTCCGCCCGCCTTGGCAAAGCCTGCCGAGTGATACTCTTCATGGATGATACCGCCTGCGGCAGTCATCCACTGGACATCCCCGGGCCCGATGACGCCGCCATTGCCGGCGGAATCACGGTGCTCCACCTCGCCATCATACACGATGGTGACGGTTTCAAAGCCGCGGTGGGGGTGTTGGCCCACGCCGCGACGCTGCATTGTGGGCGCGAACACATGGGGGCCGCCATAGTCCAAGAGGAGGAAGGGGCTCGCATGCTCGCCGAGCGAGTGATACGAAAAGAGCGAGCGGACGGGAAAACCGTCGCCGACCCAGTGGCCCTGGTTGGTGCCGAAGCGGCCGAGAACTGTCTTGCTCATGAGCTGGCCTCCTTTTTGTTCGGCCAGCCTGAAGGGTCAGACCGGCCTGCGCAGCATGTTGTTCTGCAAATAGGTATGCCGGCGCTTCATGAAAGGGCTGACAGGCCCGCAGAATAATGCGGTTCCTGCATAACACTTCTCTGAACTTGCCCCTTCTGCTGGGGCCAGTCTAGAAATTGACCCGGCTGGACACCGCTCCGTCCACGATCAGATTGGCGCCGGTCGTGTAGGAGGAGGCGGGGCTGGCGAGGAAGACGGCTGCGTTGGCGATTTCCTGAGGGGTCGCGCAGCGGCCGGTGGGGTTGCGGGCGTTCGCCTGGGCGAAGAAATCCGGCGCGTTGGTTTTCACCGTGTGCCAGACGCCGCCCTCGAAGAAGACCATGCCGGGCGAGACAACATTCACGCGCAGGCCGATCTTGGCGTATTGCCGGGCAAGCCCCTTGGCCATGTGGATCAGCGCCGCCTTTACCGGGCCGTAGGAGTCTGCCCGGTCCGCCTGCGCGGCGGAGATGGAAGAGATGATGACGACGGCCGCGTCGCCTGAAGCGGCGGCTGCTTTGGCCAGATGAGGCTGGGCGGCGTCGAAGGCATTTACAGCGGCGAGCACGTCAAGCTTGAAGTTCGATTCCCAGGCGGCGACATCATTGCCCTGCGCCATGGCGCCAGCGTTCGAGATGAGGATGTCGAGCCCGCCCATCGCGCCGGCTGCCTCTGCGATCCAGGCTTTGAGAGCGTCCCCGTCCGTCACATCCACTGAGGCGCCGGTTGCATTGACCCCAAGGGCTTTGAGCTCGGCCACGGCAGCGGAGACCTGATCGGCATTGCGCGCGCAGACGGCAACATTGGCGCCTTCCTTGGCCAGCGTGTCGGCAATCGCCCGGCCAATGCCGCGCGTGCCCCCCAGAATGATGGCATTCTTTCCCTTGAGCCCGAGATCCATGATGTTTCCTTCCCTTATTATCGCGGGAGACTGTAGGAGGGAAATGTTGCGCGGCCAATGGGCGGCGCGGATTTGCAGGAGCGGTAAGCTGGCGCCAGAGACATGCCCCTGACCTGATTGGGTCCGCTCAGAAGGCCGCCCGGAGGGCCAGCATCACACTGCGCGGATCGCCATAGGTGTTGTAGCTGTTGAGACCGCCCACCCGTGCCCAATAGGTTTCATCCAGAACATTGTTCACGGAAAGGGACAGCGAGGTGTTTTTGTTGATCTGCAGGCCGCCCTGAAGGTTGACGACCGTGAAGGCTCCCTGTTCGCGCAGGCCTTCCACGCCGGTTCCGATGATGCCGCTGCTATATTGCGCGCCGCCCGCGGCGAAGAAACGCTCGAGCCCCGGGGAGGTGAACTGATAGCGCGCATAAAGCTTTACAGTGTGCTCAGGCTCAAAGGGGGATGTCACCTGACCCACGAGTGTGGGGTGTACGGTATATTCAGTTTCCAGATTTGAATAACCAAGGGACAGATCAATATTGGCGGCCGGATTTCCGACAATCTCGAACTCCCAGCCACGCACCTCGATTTCGCCTGCGGGCAGGAAAAAGCCCGGATTGGCGGTGTCGGCGAGGGAGCGGTTTTCCTCACGCAGCTCGAACAGGGCGATCGCGGCGGTCAGGCCGTCATTGAAGAAGCGCCCTTTCAGCCCGGCCTCATATTGCAGGCCCACACGCGGGTCCAGCGTCTCGCCAGTCACCTGTTGCGCCGATTGGGGGATGAAAATGTCCGTATAGCTCGCATAGGCCGAAATGTTGGGCCGCAGATAATAGACGACGCCGGCATAGGGTGAAAATTCACCGGTCTCTTTTGTCGTTGTGCGCCAATCTGTGGCCGTGCCCGGCGGGATTGTGCGGGAGCGGTTTTCAAAGTCGCTGACACGTCCGCCCAGGATCAGTTTCAGGGCTTGGGTTACCGAAATCCGGGCCTGCGCATAGGCGCCGGTCTGTTTGGTTTCCCCGGCAGATCCGCTTGTATAGTTGAGGGCGGGCTGGGGAATGACATTGGGATTGAAGATCGAGACATTGGGAAACTGCGTTGTCGCGATGCCTGTCTGGTTCCATTCGTAGAGCTGCGTGCCCCACCCGAAGGTCAGGTGATGTGTCTGTCCGAAGAGTGAGACCGGGCCGGAAACATAAGCATCCAGCGCTTCGCGTCCGACCCACACATCCCAGGCTCGGCGCATATAAGTGGTTGTCATGGTGTTCGGATTGACCCCCGTCGAGGGGTAAGCGTCTTGATAGGCGTAGTCCTGCGCGCCGGTCATTGCCCGTGCCCGAAACATCCAGCCACCGGATGTCTCATGCGTCAGGTCGACAGTGTATTCGTCTGTTTCGTACGCATAGCGGTTCCAGTCAGGATAGACATGCGTGCTGCGGCTGACATCCAGGAACCGTCCGTCGGTATAGGCGGGCAGGCCCATGCTGGGTGAGTCGGTGGCGTTGTCCTGATAGGCTGCGGAGACCGAGAGAACGGTGTTTTCCGTCAGGTCGAAATCGAGCGCGCCATAGCCCAGCCATTTGTTCATGCCGGTGCGGTCATGAAAATAGCTTCGGTCCTGACCGGCCAGCACCACACGGCTGCGTAGCTGTCCGCTTTCCAAAAGGGGGCCGCCAAAATCCAGCTCGCCCCGGTAATTGTCCCAGGAGCCCGCCTGCACGGCGGCAGAGATGCCGGCCGTCTCGCGTCCCCGCTTGCGGATGAGGTCCGCCGAGCCGGAGGGATTGCCGCTGCCGCGGAACAGGGCAGCCGGGCCCCGAAGCACTTCCACCCGGTCATACATCGCAAGATCAAACTGCGGCTGGCCGCCCGTGCTGAAGGCGGCAATGCCATCATAGGAGAGATCCAGAATGGCGCCGCGGGCGCGGTACTGCGACGTGGTCGTGTCCCAGGGCGAAACGGTTACGCCGATCACCTGGCTGAGCGCATCTTCAATGGCGGCCATGTTCTGGTCTTCGATCCGCTGGCGCGTGATCACGCTTATCGAATGGGGGATTTCCAGAATGGAGACCGGTTCACGGCTGCCTGTGCTTGCGGTCGGCGGCGCGTAGGTGGCCCGCTGGCCGGTGACGATGACCTTATCGGCAATGAGTGGGCTTTCCTCAGAAACGTCCCGCGTTTCAGTTGCTGTCTCGGCGCTGGCCGAGCCTGCTGTAAAGGCTGCAACCGTAGTAAACGCTGCAGATACCAGAAATCTCGTCTTGGTCGCCATTTCAGGAGCCCCCTATTTGTGTCCGGAAACAGCGCGTAACACTATAACATTACAAATCAAGTGCGCTTTGACATCTCCTGAGCCTGATCCATCGAATGGGCGCGTTCGGGGCATGCTGAGGCGGATCTTGCAGCAATATGGCTATCCGCCGGGTCTTGAGAATGCTGTCGTCTAAGGCCTGCTGGCGCAGGCACGACGATGATCGTGCCTGCCATCATCCTTGAGGTTCATCGGTACTCGCGGCAAGGCCATAGTCAGTTGGCTGCAGGCATGAGGCTAAGTTGTGTCGTATCCGGCGCCATCACCGTCTAGGCCCTTGCTGCGAAGTCGCGTCAGGTCTGACAGGACGACGCGTTCCTCGCCGAGTTTGCCGAGTTCTCGGTCGCGTGTATCCCCATCGGACCAGATGAAATCTCGCCGCTGTCACCAACCGGCGCGCATGGCAAGCGCGGGCGCTACAGCAGGTATGTTCCCGCCGAAAAGTGCACGATCGTGCACATCTCTCAAAGAGAACGTTCGGTTACCGCGCGCTGCATGGAAGCTGACCGGATATCTGACGCGAAAGTCTGTGCCTACTGTCCAGTGTCACTTTCGTTGGTGACGAATCGTCGGCGTTTGTGCTATTAAAGCCGACATTATGTCACAGGCGCCTCGCAAACTCCGTTCATCTAACAAAAAGGGGCGCGCGCTCACGCAAGCGGAGCGCGCACTTGCGCTCCTCGACAAGACACCGCTCCTGCGGGCGCGCGATCTTGTCGATGCCGGCATTGCACGTGAAACGCTGCGCCGTCTCGTGCAGAGCGGTGAACTCGAGCAACCCGGTCGTGGACTCTATCGCCGCGTCGGCGGTGAAATGGCGGCGGAAGCCTCGATTGCCGAGGTGGCGCGCCGGACACCGCATGCCGTGGTCGCGCTCCTGTCGGCGCTTCGCTTCCATGGCCTGACGACCCAGGTACCTCATGAAGTATGGGTCTATATCGGCCGCAAGGCGCGTGTTCCGGCGCGTGCGCCCGTCAAGCTCAGAGTGTTCCGCGTGGACGGGGACGGGCTGACACTCGGGATCGACGAGCACGTTATCGACGGCGTGCCGGTCAAGATCACCAACACGGCACGGACGATTGTTGACTGTTTTAAACGACGCAGCGAAGTCGGTCTCGACGTGGCGATTGAAGCCCTTCGCGATGCCCGGCGGCAGCGGAAAGTCGACCTGAATGAAGTCTGGCGTATTGCTGAACGCCGCCGCGCACTGACATATATGCGGCCCTATCTCGAAGCGATGGGTTAGGAGGAACGGGACCATGGCCGCCAATATTGCTGCTTCCGTTCGCGCGCGCCTGACCGCTCTCGCCAAGCAACAAGGCGACGCGGTCGACCGTGTCTTTCTCCGCTACGCGATCGAGCGTCTCCTCTATCGGCTCGCCCGGAGCGGCTACCGTGATCAATTCGTCCTCAAGGGAGCCATGCTGTTTTCCCTTTGGGCGCCCGTTCCTTATCGCAGCACCGGTGACCTTGATCTGCTTGGTCACGGCGATCCTGCGCCGGAACGCATGGCGGCGATATTCTCAGCGATCTGCTCCGCCGCCGTCGAGGATGACGGTGTTGTCTACGACGCTGCGAGCGTAGGCGCGGAGAGTGTCCGCGACGACGAAGACTATCGCGGTGTTCGTGTCACGCTGAGGGCTACGCTTGCGGGTGCCCGCCTGTCGATCCAGATCGATATCGGATTTGGCGACGCCGTGACGCCCGGCGCCTCAAACGTCGACTACCCGTCGCTTCTTGGCTTTCCGTCCCCGTCTCTGCGTGCCTATCCGTCAGAAACTGTTGTCGCGGAAAAGCTCGAAGCGCTTGTCTCGCTCGATATGCGCAACAGCCGGATGAAAGACTTCTTTGACCTCTGGGTCATCGCGAAGACATTCGCGTTTGACGGTCCCACGCTGGCGGCTGCCGTCGCCGCAACGTTCGAGCGCCGAGGCACCGCGCTTCCACAGGGCGCGCCTGTTGCGCTGACCAGGACCTTCTCAGGCGACGCCGGGAAGCAGTCTCAGTGGCGAGCGTTTCTGAAGCGAACCACAATCGCCGTGGCGCCCGAACCCCTCCCTGAACTGATCGCGTTCATTGCGGAATTCGTCTCGCCCCTGATGACGACCAATGTGGGCACCACCATGGTGGGGATGACGTGGCAGCCGGGTGGGCCTTGGGTTGCTGGCGCGTAGGCGACATCGGACGGGTACTGAGGTTTCTGGGGGTGGGGGATGAGCTGGCAAAAAGTCCGAGAAAATATTGCTGAGTTCGTACTCCTCGCTCGTGCGGTAAGCGGGTCGAAGCTGGAGATCGGCTGGTATTAATCGAAGCGAGCGGTTGATCTTGATATTTTCCAGCGCCTTGCGAGGGTCCGGATCAGGGGGCCGGGTCACTGGTAATCATTCAGGCTTCGGAAGATCTTGTGATCGAACAGCCCCCATTTCGATGAAGCTGCGTCTGTACCTTTCAAGATTGCTTCTCATAGATCCGCTGGCCCTGGCGATCCTTTCTTCTAGGAAATCAAGATATGTTCCGTGCTCGTCAATCCGGTTCAGATCAATTTTCCATAACGAAATCGCCTCTCTAATGAAATCGTCGAATGAAGTATGGATCGCGAATTTCAGAGGGTCACCCGTGCTGGGCACTCCCATTGGGCCGCACCTCTGATGTATAATATAGCGGTCCCACACGTCCTGAACTTTATGGGATAACTCTTCATCTGTGAGTATCTCATAGCCTTCAGATGAGATGCCTGCCGCTCCGTAGACAATTACTTGGTAGTTATATTCGAAAGCGGTATGGGGGTCTTTAGTTTTAGATCGGCTTGAAACATATAGGCATAGCGCATCAATTCTTGAGATTTGAGCAGCGGCTGGCATTGGCAGAACTGTCAGAAGCAGTATCGGCGCCAAAATTGATGCTCTCAGAAATCGGTTCACTGTTCATCCCTCCCTCACTGACAGCGACGTTACATATCAATCGCGCTGGCGTCACCTGCTTGCAGGTTGTGTCCAGAATCTTTCGCACTTTCGATTATGCGACGGCGGCTCCATGGGGTTGAAGTTTCATTTCGTGTAGCGGCTGCTTGTTCATGTATCGACGCGTACTCACCTATCGGTGAACGTGACGACTGGCCGCTTTAGCCAACTACTTACGGATCACCGCAGTTTCACTATGTCCGGGTTTGCCCGATTGCAGATGAACGCTCTGTCTGCCCCCGACCATATTGCCGTCACTTTGCCACGTCGATTGAATACCGATCGACATAAGGGGTTCATCTAGGGCTGCGTTTAAATTCACAGACTTCGCTGCGAACACTGGCAGGGATGCCAGCTCGTCAAAAGGGGGGGGAAGTTTCGGGGCGGCCGACCAGAAAAGAAAAGGAGCCGTAGAAATCTGGCTTCTAAGTTCGTGCTTCCACTGTGCTTCCACGTACTTTTTTGGAAATGTGGTGCTTCCGGTAAGGCATTGATTGAGCGACCTGAGACATAGGTGACAGATTGTACCGGACACATGGGTAACACTTTTCGCTTTGGCGGGAGGTTGGGATGTCGACCGGCTCGAAATCCATGTCCGGCCGGTGCTCGGCACGAAACGGCTCTCGAAAGTGACCAAGGCCGACATTGAAATACTTCGCGACACGATCGCGTCCGGCCGGACGGCTTCGAAGAAGAAAACCAAGGCGCGCGGCGTGCGCAATGCGCCAGGTGGCGCTGGCACCGCTGCAAGGGCGATCCGGGTCCTCTCCAGTGTCTTCGCGCACGCCGAGGATCATGAGCTGATCTCGCGCAATCCATGCCGGGGCGTGAAGGTTCAGCCTAGCAACAAGTGCGAGCGGTTCCTTATGGTCGCCAGCGCGATGGGGATGGATGTGTAGATGGGGAAGCAGGTGGCGCGCGAGTGAGCGCCCTGTTCGGCGTGCTTTTCGACGCGTGCGCTTGTTTCAGACCTCTCCCGCGCGCTCACAGGACAGCGTCTGTCCTCCCGCAAACAGATTACCTGCTTCTGATACTTAAACGCCTGGCAGGTCAGCGATGCAGATCTGCTTCAGCCAATGATCGCCCGGTATCGAGGGGATAGTTGGGCGTGGTTCTACTGCGCGAGCTGGATCAGCGGTTCTCCGTCGGTCCGCGAAGCTTCGAACGGCTGCGTTTCAGAAGACGGTCACTCATCGAGAGAGTCTGCAAACTCATGGCCGGAATTCAGGGGGCTGGGTCACAGCGCAGCAAGCTTATAGAGCGTCGTCCGTCTGATCTTCTGCGATCCCATAGGCTTTGCGAAGAAAGCTGATCGCTTCTTCGCGTGTCATGGGGATGTTGAGAGCCTTGGGATCAAGCGTGCCTTCCGCTTCGATGGCCGCAAGAAATGAGCGCACATCTTCACGCAGCGGATCGCTGACCTGCACTACGGCATTTCCGGGCAGCAATTGCGAAAGGCGGAAGACATCGGCGCGATGCTTTTTGATGTCATCACCTTTGACTATCTTGTCGCCTTTGTCGCGTCTGCCTGTCAGATCAAGGAACGCCCGCGCCTTGAACGGTATAAGGATAGATTGATCGAGGATGGTCACACCGTTCTCGACACGCTTGCCGTTCTGGAGCGCTTCAAAATATTGCGGGTCGAGCAGGATTGCCGACAGGCTGACGATATCGGCTTCCACTTCCAGCCGGACGATTCCGGTGTCGTCCGGTAGCGAAATCTTATCAGGCTCTTTCGAGAACAGCTCCACCATGAAGGGGAAGTTTTTGTCTTTCGGTTTGTGGAAGCGATAGAATTCCCTGTGACCGCTGCTTTGCTCCCGCGCTTCGTAGCCGCCCGCATTGAGGAAGTCCCGGAACATTTCGCCGAAAGCCTTATCGACCACTTCGATACACAGTACCATGTCGATATCTTTCGTGGCGCGAAAGGGAAGGCCGGCCGCGTCGAAAAGGATGTCGCAGGGCTGCGCCGCCGATGATCGCGTAGTGATCGGGATAGTCCTTGAAGAACTCTCTGAACTTGTCGATCCCCGCTACCATACTGCGCGTTCCCTCAATTGTTCTGCGGCCATTCGCACCCGTGCATCTTCGTGGTCATGGAATTGCGCGTACAGGGACAGAGGGTCGACGATCTCTTCGTCGGACAAACCAGCCGGATCATAGCTCCAGGTTTCCACTGCGAACTCGGGCTCCTGAGCATCCCCTTCGCGATAATTATGACGCGCGGAAAAGCTCCGCCACTCTGTGGCAGCAAGGGCATAGGTCACGAGCCTGGGCGGTGAGAGATCAGTCATCTCTGCCAGAGCGGTCTCACCGCCAAGTAGCAGGCGCGGCCTTCTCTGCCCTCCCCATACCATCTTGCGGCTTCTCACAGGGCTGCGGAGCAGGGGAAGGGCGCGGTCAAGTAAGTCGCGACGGTCGTCCCTGAACTGCAGATGACGTTCTCTGCCGTGCTTTTCCGAAACAGCGAGTTCGGCTGCGACCAGATCGTCAAACGCGCGGCCAACGGACATTGGCGAATAGCGCAGGTCTGCTGCAATCTCGGAGGGGGTGGTCGCCCGTTCATTGCGGCGAAGCAGGTGATGGAACAGCACCGCCTGCGCGGCGGGAGACAAGGCATCGGTCGAACTTGCTTTGTATGTCCGGAAATACTCGCGCAGATCCACGCCCAGATCGGGCACATAGAACTGGTTGCCTGGCACGATGAATGACATGCGATGTCCGATCAGGCGGGCGCGATCCCGCGCGCTCAGAGCGGGCAGTCCAAGAATGACTGTGAACTGTGTCTGCCCTTCAACCAGGCGGACATGTTTGATCACATCGCCTGTGTTGTCGTTGTCATCGGTTGGCGTCATCAGCAGGCAGGTCCGTCCTGCGATGTCTACTTCGTAAAAGCTGTAAGCGCGGGCCAGAAAGATGGGCAGGCCGGGCAGGGGAGCTTCCTGAACCACGCTCATCGGCGCGTGCATGACCTGGCTGGCATAGCGGGCGATCTTGCCCGCTAGCGGCTGAGGGTCAGGAGGATTGCGCTCAAACTCTAACATCACAAACGTACACTAACATTGATAGTGTTACCATTCAATAAAAACGTTAGTGTATTGTATAATAACACAATATCGGATCAGATCTCCCTGATCGGTTGATCAGGCTGCGCTGATGAAGGGGGCCGCGGCCTGAAGGGCCACTGACACCGCGGCAGACACCGCTGCCCCGGCATTCAGCTTGTTCTGAAGCGACACTCTCCAGACCAGAACCTTGTCGGCCTCGTACCTCAAGGCGAGATCTCCGTCTCGAAGAATGACCCCATCCATGCTGGGAACTGTTCTGCTCTTCAGTGTTGAGGCCCACCACCAAAGCGCTGCTGCCGTGAAGCCAGAGAGAAGTATTGTCAGTTGCAGGATAAAAAGCACGATTGCCTCCCGAGTTTGATTTTCACGGCGCTGGTCCCCCAGCTTTGTATCCGATTCCCGGGCTTTCCGCAGCGCGCCACTCTCGATCGACGCGCGGCCGATATGAGCAGGCTTCAAGCGGGGAATTGAATCGATTCCGAAGCTCGCCGACTCCGCAGAGTCGTTCCTTGTGCTGTATAAGACAGCCTGCATTCTCGCCATGAGCGAAACGCCACTGAAAAAATTCAGTCGGTGCTAAAGCCAGTAGGCTCTCACCGAAAAGTGCACGATCGTGCGCATCTGTCGAAGGGAACGATCGGTTACATTGGGTCCATCAGCCTGGCCCGCCCGGCAGTAATCTGCGGAGCCAACCTATCACTGCCGCTTCGCTGCGAGTTCCGCGTGAGGCATCAGAAACGCAGCTATGTCTTCAAGGGTCTCGGCGTGACCGGGCGGAGTCTGACCTTAATCAGCATCCGGAAGACTGGTGGCAGGGTTCTCGCGGCTCAGTATGCGCACGATCAGAACGTGTTCGGCTGCGATCTGATAGTAGATTGAATGTGCTTTCAGTACGCTCCGGCGATAGCCGGGACGGATGTGGTCCACACTCTGCCAGAGCATCGGCTCCTCGGCGATGGACTCAAGCCGGGTGATCATCCTGTCATAGTAGATGTCCGCCGCCTCCGCCCCGAAATGATCGATGCCCCATTCATAGAGCCGCGCAAGATCGTCCTCGGCAGCTTTGGTGAGCCTGTAGGCGGGCGGGCTCACTTCAGCGATTTGCGTTTCCTGACAGCCGCGCGGATGGCTTCCGGCGTCATGTCACTGAGGCCGCTGCGCTCGCCCTCCATCAGCGCGGCGCGGATTGCTTCGAGCCTGTCAGATTCGGCCTGGGCCCGCCGGATGAGATCGCGCATCACCTCGCTGTCATTCGTGTAGGCTCCCCTGGAGATCTGAGACTTGATCCACTCGTCCTGCTTGTCGGTGAGCGTGATGGTTTTTCGAACGGTCGTCATTCCATACTCCTTCCGTCAATAATCATACTTTTGGTGCAGTATAGCATACTTTCAACGCCTTTTCCATGAAGGTGTTCCAGGTGGGCTGCCGGGACAGGAGGACAGGCGTTCGAGCGCAAAACGCGTGAGGACGAGGTCAAAGCTCTGCCCGCTGGCCTTGGACAGGTTCAGCAGGCGGGCGCGCACCGAGGCGCCTGTATTCCGGATCTCCTTAGCCATTGGCGGTCAGCGCCTCCAGATAGGGGCGGATGACCGTGGCGACCCCGCCTGCCTCCGCAGCCCTGGCAATTTCGGCCGGCGTGGCTTTGCGCTGACGCAGAGCCTCCTGCAGACCTTCGAGCGCGACAGGAAGTCCGATCCGGCCACGATGCCGGAAACAGTCCGCAATGGTCTTTGCCACGCCGAAGACCTTCACCGGCACGCCTTCGATAACATGAGTCTCGACACTGTCGGCAAGCAGGTCGTCGGCGAAACGCAGTGTGCGGACCGGGATATCTCCGGGCCTGGGCGTCCAGTCTTTCCGGCCGATGGCCATCCAGACCTTTGCGGGAAGCTGATCGGTCAGGCCGTGAAAGGCGAGCGCAGAGACAAGGCAGATCACGGCTTTCGGGAAGCGCTTGGCTACTTCTGCCAGCGTGTGATGCGCGTCGAGGTCTGCGTCAGGGCGCTGGTAGAGGCCGCGGGCGAGGCGGACAACCTCTCCGTCCTTTTCCATGCGGCTCAGGGTGGCGGCGGTGATGCCCGCCTCCCGGAATTCTGACAGGCGCAGGATCCCGCCTGCCGCGAGGAGGTCGCGGGCTCTCTCGCGCTGGGATCTGAGGCCGGGCATATGATATAAAACCTTACACTGTAATTCTTGTAGTGTGAGATTATGTATCGTGCGCGGCGCTGAAGAACCAGCCGGAAAAAAGGGCTCGCTCTGAAGGTGCTCTGCCCCCGACAAACCGGATCATTCCGACTTAGAGTTTCCGGTATCCTGGAACCTGGCTGGGAGGAGTTCCAGAAAGACTGGCGCGATCCGGCAGGAAGCGGGCATTGAGGACGTGCGCATCCATGACCTGCGGCACAGCTTTGTCGCGGCCGGGCGGCCAACGAAGTGGCATGCATGGTCGCCAGCGCGATGGGGATGGACGTGCAGATAGGGTAGCGGGCGGCGGGAATGAGCGCCCGGTTCGGCGTGTTTTTCCGACTTGTGTAGTGAATGCAACAGCTGTGGGCCTCGTACCCAGCAAGGAATGGCGGCCTCGAGGCCCGTTTCAGGCTGAAGGTTGGTTGACGGTTGGGCAATGCGTGCATAGGGCAAAGCCAACAACACCCCTCAGGCCTAGAGCGCGAGCTTGCCCAATACCGAGGGGTTACTTCTTTGAGGCCCTTTCGAATGCGTCGGGAGGGCCTCTTTGATGTTGTACGACAAGCCACCGACCTCTGGAGACGAGCAGATTTCCCTCCTGAAAGGGCGGGGGCTCGTTTGCGCCGATGAGGCGCTTGTCCGGCGATGGCTGGTCACGGTTGGATACTATCGTCTGAGCGCCTACTGGCTGCCCTATGAGCTGCCGCCGCCGGTAGGGCAGACGCGCAGCAAGACGTTTGCGCCGGATACGCCGTTCGAGTCGATTGTCGACATCTACACATTCGACCGGCAGCTTCGTTTGCTGGTGACGGAAGCAATCGAGAGATAGCGGCCCGCTATTGCGCGATGCTCGATGTGCGGCAATTCGGTTCGGGGGCGCCGCGCCGGAACGGGGTCAACCAGTGTGGCGCGTCGGTCGGCGCAACCGCGATGTCCGGATAATCCTGAAGATAAGAAAGGGCGTGCGCGCGGTTGCGTCCTTCAAACTGAATGTCATTCCGCGTCAGGACGATATCGCCGACGTAGATAAATTCTCCAGGCTTGGCATTGAAAGCAAAGCCACGCTCATCGAAGCGAACGGCCCGCGTCACGCCAGCCTGATAGCTCATGCTGGCGATGACCCAGTCGCCAGGTTCGAAACTTGCGAGAATATAGTGTGGGCCCGAGGCGCGATATGCTGTGGGGCTGAATGGAGCGTTGTGATCAAATGAACGCCCGAGGCCAAGCGGGTGAACCTCACATGTTGCGGAGTCCATTTTGTTGAAGGTGATGCCGTAAGGACCAACCTCGCTTTTGACGCCGATCATCACGAGCGCGTTGGCACTGGTTGCGTTAAACGCATAAGTTTCTCGAACCTGCGAGGCACAAGCGCTCAGGAAAAATGAAGCAACCGCTGCCATGATGTATGAACGATACATGCTAAATCTCGATTTCATGCATGATCAGCTTCCCACATTAGGTTTAAGATTCTATTTGTGTTCCCGAAAAAATCAAAACAGATAGCGGCCGCTCGCTACGATGGAATTCCCAGCGTAATTCGGAGCTGTTGCTCTACAATGTCTGAGACTAAGGGCGATTTGCCACTTTCGTGAAACTTTGTGCCAACGGCAACTTCCCCTCTTGCGCGAAATTATTAACCGTTCATATTGAACCCGAGGTTGTGAGGGTCGGGACAAGCCGCGCTCGCTGCCTTTCGGCAAAAAGGGGCGGTATGATCGTGGAGGGGCGCGCAGATTCCAATCTGGACCTCGCTTTTTCGAGACGAAAGCTGCTGTTGAGCGGGACTTTGGTCATGGCTAATCAGGCGTTGACTGGCTGTGCTTCCGAGCCAACTCACGAACCCTTGTTCTTGTCACGCCCATCGGCCGGTAACGGTGAGACTGTTGGCGCCGTTGCAAGAAACCTCAGCCTCTCTGCTGATGGCGATCTTCTCGCATTCGACGGAAAAATCATCAACGGCCAGAGCCCTCATGAGTTGTTTGTGTACAATCGGGCTACGCGAATGTGCACGCGCTACAGAATGCCTGTCGCGTCTGGAACTCCAGACGCACTGAACATTTTAGTGACGCCATCGTTTAGTCAGGACGGAAGTCGTCTCGCTGTAGCGGTGCGGCGTGCATCTCCCAATCCTGGTATGTTGCGGGAGATCCGTCCCTCTCTCTTTCAGTATGCTGATATCGCCGTTTTCGAACTGGCAGGGGGATCGGCGCGCCGATTCGGTGATCGCCGTTTCTTACACGCCTATCCGGTGTTTTCGCCTGCGGGAGACGCGGTATGTGCGATGCGCTCGCGCAATCCGGTCCAGGGCGGACACGTCGAAACAGTACGTGCTCCTCATAATCATTTTGTCGAATTCAATCTGAACGACGACTCGGTCGAGGCATTCGCGCCGGTGGAGTTCGCCTCTGCGGAACGGTTCTGGTATGCCCCGGATGGGCAAAGCGTGCTCTTCAACGCGGCTCCGCCTATGTCCGCAAACGATGCCGAAGCAGCCTTCGGGCGCGTCGTGCTTCCTGGTGTTTGGCGGGTCCCGCGGGGCGCAAAGGCGCAGGATTTAACCCGAGCAGAAGTTCCGATCGATTTTGCAGGACGATCGCTGGATATTCTTACCGGTGTGGATCGAGAGGGCGCTCTGTTTGTTCAGACAGCGCCTCCCACGCGATCCGCAACGCCAACAGCTCTGGAGTTCTATCGGATCTCCGGAGAGCATGTCGACCTGATTCAATCCGTCCCGGGAGAGACCAGCACTTATCCGTGTGTCTCCGCAAACGGGAAGGTCTTCGCTTGGCGCACCGTCGTCCGATCGGAGCCTGACGTCCTAAAAACAGCCTTTCGAATTATCACTGAAAACAGCAACGAACTGGTCCTTCTCGACGAAATCGTTTCGAGACCACAGGATCTGGACATCTCCGAGTAAGCTGGAGGCGGGAATGGCAACTGAGCAAGATATCCGCGATCTGATTGCCATTGCACGACAAGCGATCTTGCAGAGTTACTCGCAAGCGCCGGACGCTGGAATTGCGATCCTGCGTGAACCCGGCGAGGTGATCATTCCTCAGTACGGCAACTTCGGTGGCCCAGGGATCACATTTAATACATTAGAGAACGCTACTGAGATCGTCACATTCGACACTTTTCAGCGCTATCTGGCGCATCCCGGCGGGGATTTTATCGTTGAACTCGTCGATACAAGCACCGGCATAACGCGAGAAGTGAATAGAACTCTCCCCGCATTCTCGAACTTGGATGCAATGGATCAGGCCTATTACAACCATGACCGGAATTATCGTATTGCGTATCTGCGGCGTCACGTAGTTCTCGGCGAAACCCCGCCAGGGTCATGGATTTCAGACTCGGAGTACCGGCTACTTAAGTTCCAGGCTGATATGCAGCTGGTGCGTGAACTAGTTGCGGCACCTGTCCCAACCGGGCTTGATCCTATCAGTACGCTATGGAGTCAGGTGTATCGACTTTTGTCGATCGCTCTCTTCGGCGGTGTCATGCCGGCGGTTCTTGGCCTTGGCCATTTGATGGCGGGGTTATTCGACTCTGAGACGGCGGCTCTCACGGACATAGAAGCGAATGCGCAGCGCGCGGAAATGAAGCTTTTGGCCGAGATCGGCAAGCGTCCTGAGATATTCGAGGAAATAGACGCGCGCGCTGAATTCGATATGCGTCCTGGTGAGACTATCGGACATGTATTCGGCGCCAGCCTGGCGAATGCGATTGGATCGGATGACCCTTGGGTCAACATAATTGAGAGCACCGCTCTCAGTACAATCGGGCAAAATGTCGGATCAATTGCGCACGGACTAACACTATCCGTACTTGGTAACACGGACATTCCAAGCCTCGGGGCTGTAGTTGCCGACTCTCTCGGGGACGCGTTTCCGGAGTTGGCTGAAAACTTTGTGCACGCTTCCGCAGGGGCTTTGTCAGCATTCTTGACGGCGGAATTGGTGGAAACTCTGGGCGTAGACGGCCTTGCGGGTGAAGTGCTGGCAACGACAGCGGGAAGCGCTATCGGCACTATCGTTAGCGGCATCGCCACTGGACAAATTCCTGAAGCACTCAACAACATTGCAGGTAACGCGGTTTTTGCCGTCGGGTCGTTCTTTGGCAGCAAGCTCGCAAGTGAGGTCGTCGAAACCGAAACCAATATCGGGGCAATTGGGGCGCAGGTTGGCGCCGCAGTGGGGACGACCATTGCAAAAATGGTTCTGAGTGCAGCCGGGTCGGTCTTCGGTCCGGTCGGATATTTTATGGGAAGTCTGCTTGGAGGTTTCTTCGGCCAGATAATCGGCGGCCTGTTAGGCGACCTGTTTGGAGATCCGCCCGAGGCTTGGGCAGCGATCGAGTATAATCGCGAGCACCAGTTGTTCGAAGTGGGTGTCGCGCGGTCCAGCGATGGCGGTTCCAAAGACGTCGCGCGTCAATTGGCAAGTGCAGTTGTGGATCAGCTAAACGGCCTGATCGGAGCAATCGGGGCTTTGAACATTGGCCTCGAACTCGAAGGCGTCGAGATAGGTTATATCGGGGATCAGCTGAAATTCCGCGCGAGTGCCCTTGGGCCTGTGCGGACGTGGAGTGAGCCCGAAGACGTACTTGCCGATGGCGTATTGGAAATCTTCAACCGTATGACCTTCGAAGGCGGAGATGCCTATATCAAACGGGCGCTGGCCGCGACGGCGCCCTTCTTGCGCACAAGTCCCACCGAAATCCTGGACGGCGCCACAAGCGCCCTCATGGGCGCTGTGCTCGTAGGCGCGAGCTTCGACAGCTACCGAAACAACAAGGTATTCATCAACGCATTGATCAGTGATCAACCAGATACAGCCTTTTCGCTAACTTGGATATCAACGCTGCTTAGCGCTGCGCAGCTTGGCGTTGATCGTCGCCATGCTAATGATTGGCTGGGTGGGTGGTCAGTTTTCAACCAGCAAAATGCGCTCGCACCTGAAGATGCTGTATTCTCGTTTCAAGATGGCGAACGGCGGATCAGCAGGGCGGGTGCTGATCCAAATGTGTTCGTCTGGTGGGACACGGTCGACCCGACCCAGAAAACCCGTGTCGAAGCGACTGGTACGCCGGTTCAGGTTTATGCAGATACAGCTGTCACCAGCCTCGGCGTGCGCTTAGCTGGATCAGGCACTCTTCTTGTCAATGGCGAGGCTTTTACAGGTGATGTCGGCCTCGGTGTCGCGATGCACATTGTCGGGTCAGGCTTTTCAGACAGGCTCCGGGGAGGGGACCAGGGCAATGATTTTGAAGGGGGCGCAGGCGACGACCTAATCTTTGGGGGCGATTTGGATGATTGGATCTTGGGAGGCGAGGGGAACGACACGATTTATACCGGCAATGGCGATGGTGATTATGCGTCTGGCGGCGATGGGGATGATCGTGTCTGGATGGGCTTTGGATCGGGTGTTTCCGATGGAGGGTCCGGCAACGATCTGATCATTGACCGCGGCGGAAATGATATTCATCGGGGCGGCGAAGGTGACGACGATATCCGGGATTTCGGTGGAAGCGATGTCTACCTCTATAATCGAGGAGATGGCATTGATAGCATCATCGACTCTGATGGTTCGGATACGACCGATGAATTGAGGTTTGGCAACGGCATTCTGCCGACTGACGTCTCGGTCAGATTCGACTCATCTTCCGACGCGCTTACCTTGGTGATCGGGCCGGGCGAGGGCGATGAAATACGTCTCTCGGGTCAGGCGGTGCGCCGCTCGGGTGGTCTCGAGCGTATTGTATTTTCAAACGGAGTGATCTGGGAACGGTCCGATATGTTGTCGTTGGCCGCTAACGAGACGGGCTTGACCGTACTCGGAACGTCAGGAGCTGATGCACTCAACGGCGATGCGGGTGATGACGTGCTGGAAGGCGCTGGCGGAGCAGATACGCTGCGGGGGGGAGGCGGATCGGACACCTACATATTCAGCGCAGGGGATGGCTCGGACGTCATCATTGATACGGGCTTCGATTCCGATATCGATGTCATCATGTTTGGGACTGGCATCGCCGCGTCGGATGTGCGTGTGGCGCGATCGACTAACAACCCGAACGACCTTTTGCTCACCTTTATTGGCAGTTCGGACTCGATTATTGTGACCGGGCACTGGGCCGGCCCGCAGAGCGGTATTGAACAGCTGCGTTTCTCAGACGGCCTGATTTGGACGCGTCGGGATCTTGATCGCGCTTACCTCTCGCAGGCGGTGACAACAGGTGACGATATTGTCGTTGGATTTGGGTCTGATGACGCAATTTCGGGTGGTAACGGCAATGACGACCTGTCAGGCGGAAAGGGATATGACGTCCTCAATGGCGCGGGGGGCAGTGATACTTACCGGTTTAACACTGGCGACGGTCTCGTACGCATAACAGATTCAGGGTCGACAGGTGATCGACTGGTTTTTGGAGTAGGAATACAGCCTACTGACGTCCGGGCAAGGGTCAGCCTGATCTCATCAAATGATCTAGAGCTTTCCATTGGTTGGAATGGCGATGTTATTATTCTGACGAATTATCTCGGGTCGGGGAATTCAGGTGTTGAATTCATTGAATTCGCCGACAGTACGGTCTGGGCTCGTAGCGACCTTCCGCTTTTGGCGGCTGCTCAGGCGGGCACCTCCGGTGATGACTACATTCTAGGTTCCAGCGGAGCGGATATACTCGCAAGTGGCCGTGGTTGGGACTGGATAAATGGATTGGCAGGCGCAGATACCTATATCTTCAACCTGGGTGACGGTTTCACACAGATATCGGATAGTGGATCGGGATCCAGCACGGAAAATAACGATGTTCTGCAATTTGGCGCAGGTATAAATCCAACGGATGTAAAGGTTCGCCATAATCCGGATGGAAGCAACTCCCTCATTCTGACAATTGCTGGGACGGCGGATCAAATCTATCTTTCATATCCAACTTCAACCTCCGCACAGGGAATAGATTTCGTTAATTTCGATGGCGGTGCGATTTGGACAAGGGCTCAACTTATTGCATTTGCAGATGCCAATGTAGGGCTGCCCGGCGACGATATTGTGAGCGGAGCTACGGGGGCTCAGACTTATGAATTGGGACCAGGAGATGACGCAGTCATCGGCAGTTCCAGTGGCTCCGATACATACATATTCAACCGTGGTGATGGCCATGATGTGTATGTTGAAGGATCGAACTACGGTAACACGGATCGAGTTGTATTTGGTGAAGGTATTGCCCCTTCGGACTTGCGGCTGTCAGTTTTGTCAAATGGCACTTTGACCGTTCACATTGAGGGGACAAACGATTCTATCCGCCTTACGAACCAGAACGGGGTCTATTACGGATTCGAACAGTTTGTGTTTGAAGACGGTACTGTCTGGAATAGGCGAGCGATCTGGCAGAATTATCTGGATCAAGTGGCAACGCCGGGTAATGACTTAATTTATCTTGGCAGTGAGCACAATTTGACGGTTCGCCCTGGCGGGGGAGATGACCGGGTCGACACAATTATGAATACCGGCAGTGCCCATACCATCGTATTCAAACGAGGTGATGGTCGAGACCACTATAGTCTGATATCGCACATAAACGCGTTTGCCCTTGTGAAGATCGAAGGCTATGCCCTCGAGGAACTGAAGGCGACAATTCTGCCAAGTTCGAGATTGCTTATCGAGTTTGATGGTTCTCCCGATTCCATTCTGATTGACGATATTGGTGGAAGCACATTTGCGGCCTGGGATACGATTGCAGTCGAGCTTGATGACGGTACTCGTTTGTATCCTGACCAACTTTATGCCCTGGCTCAGAGAACTGTAGCGGGTGGGGAGCGTATCTACGGATTCTCCACCCGGGATGTCTTATTCGGCACGACCGGCACGGATGAACTTTGGGGTCGCGGGGGTGACGACCTGCTGGATGGCGGGGCAGGTTCCGACACTTACAGATTCAATCGCGGTGAAGGACAAATCCGGATCCACGACAGCGGCCCTTCGGGCGATATTGATCGTCTTGTCCTGGGCGCAGGCATCGCGCCGGAGGATATTCTTGTCCTGGTTTCTCCTTCTGACACCAATGACGCCATTCTGATCATAAAGGGGACAGAGGATCAGATTTATCTAGACGGTCAGTATGATGGCCACGGCGTTGAGGAAATTGCTTTCTCGGGCGGACCCGTTTGGGGGCGGACTGATATCGTCCCGACACTGTTGAGTTCGCAAACGACGTCTGGCGATGATTTCATTGTCGGGACGGTCGGGGCAGATTCACTCAGCGGTGGCGCGGGTAATGACCGCCTCGAAGGAGGGGAAGGCGCTGACATCTATGAGTATGCTGTGGGTGACGGGCACGACATAATCGCCGACATCGGTGGCGATGGCGACCTCGATATTCTGCGCTTGAGCGCTGGGATCAGCGCTTCAGACATTACGGCCACCTGGAGCGATGGCGATCTGCTTCTGACTCTGGCGCAGGGCGGATCAATTCGATTGGAAGACCAGGGACAGGCGCGCCGCGGTATCGAGCGAGTTGAGTTTAACGGCGGTGGGAGCTGGACCCGAGCAGACCTTAATCAGGGCGTGATAACAGCGCAGACGTCTACAGGTGACGATGAAATTGTAGGCGGCAGTTTTGGTGAGTACATCGCCGGCGGCGCAGGCAACGACCTGCTTCGCGGCGGGGGTGGCAGTGACATCTACTACTACGCCATCGGCGATGGGGCCGACACAATCATCGATCAGGGGGCGTCTTCCGATATTGACACGTTGCGCCTTGGTCCTGGTATCGCGCCAGCTGATATCACAATTGTGCGTTCGGCAACCGACCGCACCCTCTGGACCCTTGCGATTGTCGGCGGCGGCTCTGTCTCCTTCCGCCAGGGATTGAATGGTGACGGAATTGAGTTGCTTGAATTCGATGGCGGGCCTGTCTGGAACCGTGAAGATCTTCATCTGGCCTATATGAGCCAGGGCGCGACATCCGGCGCCGACGTGCTCTATGGCGATGACGCGGACAATACAGTCAACGGAGGAGATGGCGACGATACGATCTATGGCGAGGCAGGTGACGATGTTCTGCAAGGCGGGACTGGCAATGATACACTTTATGGCGATGACGGCGATGACACCCTGCTGGGCGGCGACGGCGATGACGTTCTGATCGGCGGCGCGGGCATCGATACTTATGATGGCGGCGCCGGCAATGACACGGTCGATTTCTCAGACTCCTTTGCCCGGTGGACGGTGGACCTGGGCGCCGGTACGGCAGAGACGATCGAAGTCAGCGAAAGCCTGACCTCTATTGAAAACGTCATAGGCGGACAGCGCAATGACACGCTGATCGGCGATGAGAGTGCGAACCTAATCGACGGTCAGGCTGGCGACGATGTCCTTGAAGGCCACGGCGGTAACGACCGCCTCGATGGCGGTGCGGGCGACGATACCATGATCGGAGGTGAAGGTGACGATACCTATGTCGTCGACTCCCTCAATGACGTGATCATTGAAGAAGAAGACCAAGGCGTCGACGGGGTCGAGAGTGCGACCGTCAACGTGTCCATCGCAGGTGTCGCCAATGTCGAGAATATAACGCTGCTTGGCTCAAGATCTCTGAGCGCGACGGGCAATGAGTTGGACAACGTTCTTGTTGGTAACGCCGGCTCAAACCGTCTCGATGGCGGCGCTGGAGCCGACACTATGATAGGCGGCCTCGGAGACGATAGCTATGTGGTCGACAGCGCCGGAGACGTCATTGTTGAAGCTTCTGGTGAAGGGATTGATACGGTCGAAGCGACGATCTCCTATTCGCTCGCGGCTGACCCCAATCTTGAGATTATCATTCTGCTCGGGTCAGCGGACCTGACTGCGACTGGGAATTCGGGTGCGAACACCCTCGTCGGCAACGCCGGGGCCAATCGCCTGGACGGTGGGGCCGGAGCAGACACGATGAGCGGCGGCGCGGGCGACGACATTTATGTCGTCGACGACGCAGGCGACATCGTCAACGAATCGTCTGGTGAAGGTAACGACACCATCGAAGCCTGGATTACGTATTCGATCGCCAGCCTCGCGAATGTTGAGAACATCACTCTCATGGGGACCGACTCCATCGATGCAACTGGCAATGCCGGTGACAACATCCTGATCGGAAACGGCGCTACGAACACGCTGACCGGAGGCAACGGCGCAGACCGTCTGGACGGTGGCGCGGGCGCGGATACGATAATCGGAGGTGCGGGCAACGATACCTATGTGGTTGATGATATTGGCGACACGGTCGTCGAGGGGTCGAACGCAGGTAACGATACCGTCGAATCCTCCATTACTTTCACAATTGCCAGCCTTGCGAACGTTGAGAACATCACCCTTCTTGGGGGTGCGGCCATTAATGCGACGGGCAATAACAGCGCCAACATTCTCATCGGCAACAACGCCGCAAATACATTGACGGGTGGTGGCGGAGCCGACCGCCTTGATGGCGGTGCCGGTGCCGACACGATGATCGGGGGTACGGGAAATGATGTCTATGTGGTCGACGATATCGGAGACTCCGTCGTAGAGGTATCGGGGGGAGGGACCGACAGGGTGGAGTCTTCCATCTCCTTCTCCATCGCGAGCCTCACCTATGTGGAAAATATTACCCTCACGGGTACCGCCAATATCGATGCAACGGGCAACAACAACGCCAACATTCTGATCGGAAACAGCGGAGACAATATCCTCGACGGCGGCGGTGGAGCGGATCGTCTCGATGGCGGGGCCGGCGCCGACACAATGATCGGAGGGGCCGGTAATGACGTCTATGTAGTGGACAATGTCGGCGACGCCATCGTGGAGCTATCCGGAGGTGGTACAGATACGGTCGAATCCTCCATCACTTTCTCGATTGCCGCTCTGACCGATGTCGAACACATCACCCTCATGGGCAATAGCGCCATCAACGCCACCGGAAATGCCGGTGCGAACACGCTGACCGGAAACGCGCAGGCAAATGAACTGTCCGGCGCAGATGGCAATGACCGGCTTGTCGGTGGCGCAGGCAACGATACGCTGGACGGCGGTGATGGAACGGACCGCGCAGTATTCTCAGGGAATTATTCGACCTATTCAATCACCACCACTGGCGGCTCAATCCAGATTGTCGACAATGCGCCGACCACTCATGGCGACGACGGCACCGATACGCTGATTTCTATCGAGCAGGCGGAATTCCGTGATCAGACGGTCAATCTTTCGATGCCGATCATCCTCGACCTCAACGGAGATGGGGTTACGCTGACGCGCTGGGACAAACGCAATATTCTGTTCGACTGGAACGGTGATGGTGTCAAAGACCGTACGGGCTGGTTCGGAGCGAGCGACGGCATTCTGGCCCTTGATCGAAATGGCGATGGCCTCTTTTCAGGAGCCCACGAACTCACCTTCGTAGACGACGCGCCAGGCGCACGCAGCGATCTTGAAGGTCTGCGCGCGTTCGATTCAAATGCTGATGGCGTCCTGGATGCCTCCGATGCTCGGTGGAGCCAGTTCTATGTATGGCAGGACGCCAACGGTGATGCACTGGTTGATCAGGGCGAATGGCGGACTCTGGAACAGCAAGGCGTCCTCAGCATCAATCTGAATGCAGACGCGATGGAGCAATCCTGGGCTGACCGAGAAAACATCATCGTCAACACAGGCGTGTTTACAACCACGGACGGAGCGGTGGGAACCTTCGCTGATGCGGCTCTGGTCTATGAGACAGGCGCTGAGCTGCCGCGACGCGAACAGCGTGAAGGAAGCGACTGGAGCGCTTCGGAGGCAGGCGATGGCAAAATCGTCCACCGTCGCGCGCCCCTTGCCAACAATGAACTTGGCCTTCTGCGATATCCGGAGCGCCGCGCTGTTTTGAAGGAAGATTGGGATCCGTCAGGTTTTAAGCAGCATAAAGAGCGTGTCTCGTTGCCCGCGGCAGATGCTCAACTTGCAAGGCAGGCAAAGGTCAACAGCCAAGTGTTGAGATTGGTCGACGCGATGTCGCGGTTTGACGTTCAACCAGCTGCTGATGGACTGGAACAGGGTTGGTACAGCAGCCGGGACCGCTATAGCATGCTGGCAGTATCAGCACGCCGCTGAGACAGAATTTCAAGAGGCCCCATTGCCCGACCCCACATCACGACCTGCTTCATTTACAATGGCTGATGCGCTCGGCCAGATCGCCTGGCTGCTGACGCAATCTCCCTTGCACCGGGAGCTTAAGATTCGCGTGCTTGAAACAGTCTTCATGCCCGCGATCCTCGCCGAGCAATTTCGGCTGTTTCGGTTTGGCGCGCTGCCGCAGACGCCCGATATGGCTTCCTTGGAAAACCTTGGTCTCAGCCGGGAGTCGTTGGAAAAAATGCCCCTTGGCGTCGCTGTCTGGGCGCGC
This sequence comes from Hyphomonas polymorpha PS728, assembly GCF_000685315.1. Taxonomy (GTDB): domain Bacteria; phylum Pseudomonadota; class Alphaproteobacteria; order Caulobacterales; family Hyphomonadaceae; genus Hyphomonas; species Hyphomonas polymorpha. Next base: position 19,644 of record NZ_ARYM01000021.1, on the reverse strand, counting down.
CTCTCGCCCGAGGCTTTGCAGAAGGTGGAGCGCGGAGAAATGATCGCCCCCTCAGAATGGCAATCGGGTGACGAGATCTGTGTAATCGAAATGGTCGCTCCCTACGCCAATGCAGAAAACAAACTTGCCGAAGCGATGCTGCTGGACCTAGCGAACAGCCCCTTCAAGGCCACGCCTTTTTCGGTGTTTCGAACGGATGTTGCGACAGGCCGGCGGGAGCGGACAGTTATCTCGAACCATTTGTGAAGGCACGGACAGGCGGAACGGGTGAACCGGCAGGCCTCAGAGACTCTGATAGACAGGTGTGGGGATGACGGCAGGGGACTTCGGAGTGCACGAGGCGGCTTCGGAATCGGAAGCGGCGCGCGGTGACACCGCGCTCGCTTGCTTTGTGCTCATGCTCGGTCTTTTGCAGAAGCCTGCCTCAGCAGACCAGTTGAGGCATGCGGCGGGCAGAGGTGGCGCTCAGCTTGAGGAGGCAGATCTGCTTCGCCTGGCAAAGAGCATCGAGGTCAGGGCCCGCCTCGTGACACTTCCTCCGGAACGCTTAATGCATCAGCCATTGCCCGCGATCGCGCGCGGTAAGGAGGGCTATTTTCTTGTGCTACAAGCGACATCGGACGATGTCCTTGTGTTCGACCCGCGTGAGGAGCATCCCGAGACCATTTCGAAAGAGGTGTTCGCTGCAAGGTTTGAGGGGGCACTTCTCCTGATGACCACACGGGAGCGGATGGCCGGCGTGCAGCGTGCGTTCGACATTACCTGGTTCATTCCTTCACTCGTCAAGTATCGCCACCTGCTGCGCGATGTCCTTATCGCGAGTTTTTTCATTCAGCTTCTGGCGCTGGTGACGCCGCTCTTCTTCCAGATCGTGATTGACAAGGTTCTGGTGCATAATGGGTTGACCACGCTCGAAGTTCTGGCCATCGGCTTTCTTGTCGTCAGCGTGTTTGATGTGGTACTCGCGGGGCTGCGGACTTACCTCTTTACTCACACGACAAGTCGCGTGGACGCTGAACTGGGCTCGCGGCTCTTCTCGCATCTGACTCGGCTTCCTATGGCCTATTTCCAGGCACGCCGCGTAGGCGACTCTGTCGCGCGGGTGCGGGAACTCGATACAATCCGTGATTTTCTTACCTCCTCAGCGCTCACTGTTGTTCTCGACCTCTTCTTTGCGATCATTTTCCTCATCGTGATGTGGCTTTATAGCCCGACTTTGTTCATCATTGTACTGATCACGTTGCCAATTTATGCGGTGGTTCTTACGCTGACGGCGCCTGTGTTGCGCCGACGGCTCGACGAAAAGTTCGCGCGGGGTGCCGAGAACCAGGCGTTCCTGGTGGAAAGCGTCACTGGCATCGAAACCATTAAAGCTATGGCGGTTGAGCCTCAGATGCAGCAGCGCTGGGAGGGTCAGCTGGCCGCCTATGTAAAATCCGGCTTTCAGGCGGCGATGGTTGCCAATTGGGGGCGGCAGGCGATCGAGCTGACGCAGAAGCTAGGCACAGTCGGTTTGCTGTTTTTCGGCGCCAAACTGGTAATTGAGGGTACATTGACCGTCGGCGAACTCGTTGCGTTCAATATGCTCGCAGGGCAGGCGGCCGCGCCAATTCTACGGCTCGCCCAGCTTGTCCAGGATTTTCAACAAGCCCGCATTGCGGTTGATCGCCTCGGTGACATTCTCAACGCCCCACCTGAGCCGGCCCTGTCCGCGTCGCGCGCGAGTCTGCCCACGCTCACCGGACACATAGAGATTGAGCATGTTACTTTCCGTTATCGATCTGATGGACCAGAGGTACTCGCCGATATCAGCCTCGAAGTTGCGCCCGGGGAAGTACTGGGCGTGGTCGGGCCTTCCGGTTCGGGAAAATCCACGCTGACAAAACTCATTCAACGCCTGCATACTCCTGAACGGGGCCGTGTACTGATGGACGGTGTAGACTTGGCGCTCGCCGACCCGGCCTGGCTCCGGCGCCAGATCGGGGTCGTTCTTCAAGAGAATATCCTCTTTAATCGAACCGTTCGGGAAAATATCGCGCTCGCTGATCCGGCTATGAGCATGACCCGGGTGATCAAGGCCGCCCGCCTTGCCGGCGCGCATGATTTTATTCTGGAGTTACCGGAGGCCTATGACACCCGGCTTGATGAGCGGGGCGGCAATCTCTCTGGGGGTCAGCGTCAGCGCATTGCGATTGCCCGCGCGCTAGCCATTGATCCCAGTGTAGTGATTCTTGATGAAGCAACCTCCGCGCTTGACGCGGAAAGCGAAGAGATCATTCAGGCCAACCTCAAGGCTATCGCGTCGGGCCGGACACTGATCATCATTGCCCACCGGCTCTCGGCCGTGAGATCCGCAGACCGGATCATCACGCTGGAGCGTGGCCGGATTACCGAGATCGGCAATCACGAGACTCTACTGGCGCGAGGCGGACGTTACGCCCAGCTTTACGCAAAACAGATGGGCCTTGCACCTGTTGCGGAGGCAGGCGTGTGAACTGGCGGCGACATTTCGAAACATTGTGGGAAGCCTATCTCTCAATCCGCAAAGGCGAGAAGAACGCCCGCACGCAAGACAACACAGAATTCCTTCCGGCTGTCCTGGAAGTGCTCGAAACACCGCCCAATCCCGTTGGCCGCTGGGTGCTCTGGGCTTTGCTGTCCTTTCTCGCCATAGCGCTGGGTTGGATGTGCTTGGGACACATAGACGTCGTTGCCAGCGCGCAGGGGCGTATCGTACCGGAGGGCAGCATTAAGACAGTTCAGGCGCCCGATCACGGCGTAGTGCTATCGATCCGTGTCAGAGACGGGCAGTCGGTTGAAGAAGGTGAGACAGTAATCGAGCTGGATTCAACGGTTTCTTCAGCCGAAGTCGACAGAGCACGGACTGCCTTGCTGATTGCCGAGATAGATAAAGCCAGATCTCAAGCGCTATTGAGACTATCTGCGGCGCCCTCAGTCACTCCTCACTCAAAGTCGGGTCCAGTGTTCGATCCGCCCGATGGTATGACGTCTTCGCAAATCGAAGCTCAGGAATCCGCAATTTTTGCAAGATTCTCTGAGTATGAAGCTGAGCGGGCCGCACTCATTGAAGAGCGCAGTCAAAGCCAAAGTGAGCGGGTTAAGGTTGCAGCTGATGTAAGCCGTCTTGAACAACAACTCCCTCTTGTCGAGCAGCAGCTGGAAAGTTTCAAAAAGCTCGAACAGAGAGGGCTCGCTCCGCGCCTTCGAGTGGCGGAAGTAGAGGAGCGCGCCATAGGAATACGGCAAGATCTCGCGATCCGGCTGGAAGAATTAGGCCGCACCAAATCTGCTGAAAAAGCCGCGACTGACAGAATATCTTTCATCGAAATGGGCTTTCGGCGGGAGGCGCTTGATGCATTCAATGAAGCTCATGCTGTCTCATTACAACGAAAAGAAGAACTCACGATTGCGACTGACCGCAACCAGCGCACAACAATTCGAGCTCCAACGAGTGGTATCATACAACAGTTGCAGGTTCACACTATTGGCGCCGTTGTACGACCTGCCGATCCATTGCTCGTCGTCGTCCCGCATGGTGCGATGTTGCAGGTCGATGCGCTTGTACTCAATCGGGACGTAGGGTTCGTTCGAGAAGGGCAGCCCGTTCGGGTGAAACTTGAGGCGTTTCCCTTCACCCGTTACGGTGTGATCGATGGACGTGTTGCTTTCATCAGCCGAGATGCGATCCAAGACGAATATTTGGGATTGGTTTTTCCGGCGCGGATTGAACTCGCCGCAACTGAAATACTGGTGGGCGATCAGATGAGTAATCTATCATCCGGTATGGCGGTGACCGCGGAAATCCGTACGGGCCGGCGACGGATTATTGAGTTCCTACTTTCACCACTCGCCCGCAGAGCTTCAGAAGCCGGACGGGAACGTTAAGTTCGTTTCAGCCCGTCTATGCCGTGGGCGATTGCACTCTGGTACAGGCCCACCTTCGGCGAAAGGGTAAGCGTCCGGCCTGACCGGCCTTGCGGCCCTTCCTGATCCATTCATGCTAGTGTGTTCGATAGAGGGTGATGGTGCCCACTATCGACAGTGGACACCAGGGCGGATCTATCGATGGCGGGCAAGCGGATACGTCGCTTCTGGGACGAAGCGGAGAAGATCCAGGTCCTTGCGCTTGCCCTTATACTCCCAGGCAAAACAGTCTTTGCGCCAGACGTCGGTCCCAGCCTTCGCCGCCGCCGCTTTGGACGCGCCCCTTTCGAACGTGAACCATTCGCCCGCCGGGTCGACCGCCACGGGGTCTGCCAGCCCGAGCAGGCGGCAGACATCTATGAAGTGAGACTGGGGCGCCGTGCGCTCCTTCAGCTGCCCCCGGCGCCATTTATCGATGAATTCTTGCGGTGTCATTCGGGCCCCCATCAGTCCGGCAACTTAGAGGTATGCTGCGCGCAAGTTAAGATCCCTCTGCGCCCCGCCCCTCTGGCGAGGGGGCTGTTCGATGGGGACGCCGTTGGCGGCCCCTTCGGCCCGGCTCGTCTCCGGTCGTGGCGCGCGCCTGTTCGGCGCCCGCCGCGCTGCGGGGGCTCGCCGGCGGGGCGCCGCACGGACGCTTCCCATTGGCAGGGCCAAGGGGGTCGCCCGTGCGATCCGGTCTGGCAGGGGCGTGGGGAGGCGTCGTCAGTCGGTGAGCCGTGCCAGCGTATGTCCGGCCGTGAGGTGACGCCGGGCGTGTGCAGCGTCGGAGGGTGTCCGCGTGCGGCGGGAGGAGACGGCCCGTCGCTTTTGCCGGGGCGCGGCGCGTATGCACGGGGGGCGGGGGAGAGCCGTGTGAAGCCTGTGCATCGTCCGACCTGACCCCGTGCACACCCGCCTTGTACGCCCCGGCGGCGCGCCTTGTGCCGCCCCCTCCCGCCTGATGCGCGGAGGAACGGGGCGGGAAGGAGCGAGAAAAATGCCAGACCCGATCACGACCGCGCCGGATGGCGCACTGCCTGTGGCTGAGAGGCCGCGTGTCTATGTGGCCTGCCTGGCCGCGCGAGACGAAACACGATCGGCGTCTGTTTGAATTGCTCATCCTGCGGCGCGATGAGGGTGATCTTGCCGGGCAGGCGCTCAGTCATGTCGCCCTTGGTGTCGAGCACGAGCATCTTGTCGCCGAACTGCATCGCTTCGAGAATGAGATGCTGGATCGTCTGTGTCTTGCCCGACCCGACCGCGCCGGTGATCAGCATGTGGCGGGATTCCCGGTCGCGGCTCATCGCGATACCCGGCGGGAACGTGATGCCCCCACCAGTCTGGCGCGCTTCGCGTCGGCTGATCCTTCCGATGGCGCTGCGGGCCTTCTGGCCGGTGAAACGCCGCGGGCCGCGCACGATCTTCGGCGGCGGCGGTTCGAACCTGATGGCCAGCGCAAACCCGGCAGCCAGGATCAGGGTCAGGGCCGCTCCGCCCCCGAGCACCTGCCAGCGCTGAAGGACGTCGTCCCAGACGCCATTCTGCCGAAACCAGTCTTCGCAACTTTGGTATTCCTCGCGGGCGCCCGGGGCCCAGAGCAGTGAAAAGGCTCCGGCTTTTGTACAGGTCGCAAGACTTCCCGGGTGAAGATAGTAGGGCTGGCCTTCGACCACGTAGACGGGCGGTGACCGCTCGAAAGCCTGCCAATGATAGAGCCAGGTCAGGCCCGCGCATGCAAAAGTCAGGGCGCCGAGGATGTGTTTGACTTTAGGCATGGGGCGTTCCCTCCGGAGGTTCGCCGCCGAGCGCGCGCAGCAGCGCGTCGAACATGGTTTCGAGGCGGCCGAGACTATCTGTTGTCTGATCACAGGCCTTCAGGGCGAGCTGCATGTCCTGCGCGAGAGAGGCGAGCTTTCGTTCGATTTTCAGCAGCCGCTCGGCCTGTGCGAACGGGTCGCCGTCGGAGAGGCCGGAGCGGATGAGTTCGCGGGCAACGCCGGTCGGCGTGCCGGAAATGCGCCGGGCGCGTTCGGTGAGGTGGTCGATGTCGCTGGTGGCGAGGCGGATCGAAAGGGGCTGTGTCGGTTCAGCCATGGATCACCCCATCGCGGTCCGTATACGGCGCTTCGCACTCGGCCATCCAGCTGAGGACGGCGCGGCGGCGGTAGCGCACCGTCTTGCCGAATTTCAGGAAGCGCGGCCCGCCGCCACGGCAGCGCCAGGTCGTAAGGGTACAGATCGGAACACCTGTGAGTCTGGAGACGGCCGGGGTGTCGATCGCTTCATCGAGCCAGCCGGGATTGTCCTTCAGGATCTCATCGAGCGGCGGAAAATCGTGATTGTGCTTGCTCAAGGCCTTTCCTCCTCAGTGTGCGTGAGCCAAGGCCAGCACGGCGCCCGTAGGCGAAAAAGAGGAATGATTTCGTCTTATTCCGGCAGAGCCCAGAAAGGTCCCGCAGATCTGACGGAGCTGCAGCAGAATTGCGCTGCGCGCAGGACGGCGACCTGTCAGGCCTCGTTCTGGGACGAAGCTCCTGCGTCCCCCAGAATGCTTCCAAGCCGGCGCAGGATTGTCGCCTCGTTGGGGACGTCGTCTTCGTCAAACTCGCTCAAGGCAAGCGCATGCAGTTGTCCCGCGAGGACCTTGCGCGGCAGATCCGGATGTTCCCGGTTGATCTGGTGGGCGGCCGCCTCGATCCTCGGCCAGGCCGCGAGCACGGGGCGGCCGCGACGATGGCTAGTGGCCGCTTCGCCCGTGTCATTGGCAGCATCGGGCGGGGCAGGGGCTGCCCGCTCTGCAGGGACAAAAAGGCCGTGAAAGTTCGCTGAGCAGCTATCGAGCCAGGCTTGCAGCTTTGCCCGGGGAATTATCAGACTGGCAAGATAGTCGCGGGCCTCTGCGCTATAGGCGGACACCGGAATCCGGGCGAGCGCTGAGAGTGCTTCTGCCTGTCGCCGCGCAGACTCTTCGACCTTCCAGTCCAGCAAGGCGTGCCAGCCTTCAGCGTCGCCCGGCAGATGGCCGTTGCAGTGCATGACATTGATGATTGTATCGCGTCCCGCCTTGTAAAGCTCTACGGGGCGGATCGAGAGCGCAGCCTGTTCCTTGGTCAGCAGGACACGGGGTACCGAGATCGGCACGAACATCCAGGCGTCAGGATGAGCGCGGGCTTCGTGCTGTGCAGGGGTAGGCCAGTCCAATGACAGCGGAGGCGGCTCGAAGTCTCCATTCCAGACGGCGCGGACGAGCAGGTCGAGGGCCGCAAGGCGCGTGATTGCGGGATCGCGCTGCGCGATTAGTTCGCTGGCGGCATCGAAGCGGATGCAGCTTGCATCCATAAGCGAACCGGGCTCGGCCATGGCGTGCTCCCTTTGCTGACTGCGCAGGGCCATGCAGAAAGCGTGCCATCATAGAGGGAAAGTCATTACCCTTGGGTTGTGGGCACTTGAGCAGGTTGCCGTACGCTACGCACACTCGCCTCTGCGCGGAGTGCCAACAAGAAGCACCGCGCCTCGATGAAGCGGATGCGGACCATCAATCGGCAGATATTATCGGATAGCCGGTGGGACTGGGTTTGGCCCCAATGCGCCATTCGCTTTCGCCAAATATTTGGCCGCCAAGCATTGACTGGACCGAACGGCTACGGGTGCGTCATCGGTATGGAATCCGGCCCCCTCTCTTGAAGGCCGGATCCTTGCATCGACTGGAGGCATTATCGGGGCTTGGTCAGGCGCAACGGATATTAAAGTACGCGATAGGGCGGCGTCGATCTTGACCGATGCAATTTGATGCGCTGCCGATTGCACTGGAGGATGAGACCATTCTGACATGGCCTTTCGGGCCGCCCACGATCCTTTGACGGTGACTCGAGTTCCGGCTTAACTATCAGCGCAGGTCTTTTAGAGACTTTGCAAACAAAGCGCGGCTCATGGTCCCCGCGAGGCATTTGTCTTGCGCCGAGTTCTTGAGCACTGTGCCATAGCCGTAGTGACCGGAAAAATAGCCGTACAGCGCGTTGTAACCTTCGCGGCCTAGTGATTGTTGCGTCGCGGTGTTGCCTGGCTGATCCCTGCCTTGCGGCAGATCTCCGCCACCGGAATCCCCGAGTCACCCTGCTTGATAATTAACGCCTTCTGCGCGTCCGTGAACTTCGATGCTCGCATACTTCTGTCTCCTCCCAGCTTGGCTCCAGAATACCGGAAACTCTAAACCGAAACGATCCAGTTCTCTGGGGGCTGAGTAAGTTTGTGAAATTGCCTCCCAGATACAAAAGCAGGAATGCCGCGCTGCGCCGGTCGCAAGGACAGATGCAGAACTCGGAGCCTGAGCCTTTGCCTGCAGCAAACTTGAAAGAAGCAGACCCTATGAATTGCTGAAACGGAAACTCGCGAAAGAAACGCTTCGGGGGCTTGCGGGGTCCCGTCAGATGACCTTCTAATATACTCCTTCCACACCCAAGGGACACACCATGAATGCCGGATCAAGCGATGAACCAACGCATCAGGGCCAGCTTGCCAGGCTAAGGGAGTTCATGGCTCGTGGAGAATGGCTGGACCTGGCCAGCGAGCCCCCCGGATGTGGCGTGCTTAGCGGCAACCTGATTCGCGAGGCGCTCCTGAACATTCAGGCCCCGGATAAACCCAGTACGGGCGACGATGCCGCTTGTCTTTCTTCTCAGGCGTCATCGGGTATCCGGATACGCAATGGCAGGATCGTCGGGGGAATAGACCTCAGTGGGTGTCAAGGTGACGGGGGGCGCAGCCTCCCGCCCCTGCTGCTTGAGAATTGTGAGTTTCTCCGCGAAGGACTCGATCCGTGCGATGCAGATGTCGATGTTTCGGACTGCTGCATAAGGGCTGTGAGCCTCGTGAATTGCCGGCTCTCCGAGCTTCGGGCGATTGCCGCCGATATCGCTCGATCCTTGGACGTCAGCAGATCCGGGCCAATGTCCAGCAATGGCGATCACGATTGGGGCGTGGCGGGCAACAAAGTCGACGGCGAGGCAGAGTTTGATCGTCTCCTGGCCGATGAAGCTCTCTATACCGAAGAGATAGTGCCTATACAGACGATCTGTGCCAGATGCAATGATGCGGCCGGACAGGATGATGACCCGGAAACTCATTTTTGGATCAACATGAAGGACGCTCGCATCGGAGGAGATCTGATTGCCCGCAATTCAGTCCTTCGATCACCCGTTCTCAGGGCCCCGGGAACATTCCCGCCGCACGATACACGTTATGCTCTGAAACTGGCGGGTGCCATCATTATGGGCTCTGTCAGGGCAAATGATGGTAGCGTGTTCGATGGCGGGATAAATCTGCACCTGGCAGTGGTAAAGGGCGAGGTCTGGCTCGGTGGTGCGCGGCTGCGCGCCGGAGAAGGGGGCGCTTTCGATGCGATGTCGTGCGATGTCGGAGGGGTTTACGCACGCTTTCCTTCGTTCGCCTGCAAGGGCGAATTCAATCTCGATCTGGCCCGGGTCCGCGGGAGTGTCATTCTCAGCAACGCCCTTCTGGAATCTGATGCAAACCAGCCAACAAAAATTCAGGGACACGCGCGTGCGTTGTCAGCAGAGGCGTGCCGCATTGAGGATGATTTTATTCTTTCGGATAACTGCCGCACCCGCGGAGGCCTGCATCTGCGCAGGGTCGATGTAGGGGGCGATCTGTTACTGCGGGGCGCACGGATTTTGGGACAGAAGCAGCTTGCCGTCGATTTGGAAGAAGCGACGGTCGGAGGCAATCTGGAACTCCATTCGGCTGGCTGCGTCGGTACCGTGAAGCTGTCTGGTGCCAGAATCCGCGGTGATCTTGATGCGAATTCGGCCATGTTCGTTGGAAGACGTGCTGACGGCGAGAACAGGACACTCGCTCTCGACGCGATGGACCTGCATGTCGGTCAGAGCTTCCTGTTCGGACGAGGCGCTTTCACTCGCGGGGACGTCAACCTCCTGCGAGCACGTATCGACGGTGATTTGGGCCTCTACAGGTTCAAGGCGAGCAGGCGTTCTGACGACCCTGCCTCAGAATCGTCGCTCAGGGAGTTTATCCTCGACCTCGGATGGGCCAGCGTGAAAGGTAACCTCGTTTTAGAGGCAAATGATATCGCTGGAGCGATCCGGCTCGCCCATGCGGAAGTCAGGGTCTTGTGTGATACATCCACCGGTTACGCCCGGGACGGCGAAGTCATTGATCTGAGCGGCTTCAGATATGAAGCTCTCCTGCACCCTAGCATGAATCCTTTAAATGGGGATTCCGCTGCCTGCGTTAGCGCCCGCCTTAAATGGCTTTCGCGGATGCCTGCGCACGATCCCCAGCCCTATATGTGGCTGAGCCGGATGCTCGCACGCGACGGCCGCGTGGATGAGGCAAGAGATGTGTTCATCGAGAAGCAGAACAGGGACCGTCGGCAAAAGTTCGCGGAGATACAGCGCGGGGCGATCAGCCTCCGTTTGCCGAGGCTAACGATATTGCTATGCTCCCAACTGTTTCACTGGTTGTTCGGAGACGGACTGAAGCCGGTGAATGCATTGATGACGTTGTTCTTCGCTGCTGTCCTCGGAGCCGGGGTCTTCTGGTATGCGAACACCCAGAAACTGCTCGTGGTTGATCAGCAGCCCGTTGCAGCCAGTGTTTCCGAGACACGCATCGGAGCGCTGGCGTCCACTGACATTGTCGATAATATCTGGTGCGGACGCAACATAGACCCCATTATTTATGCGATAGACGTATTTGTGCCTCTGATTGACTTTCGGCAGGAGTCCCAATGCCGGGTCGGAGCTGCAAACGGTGCAACCCGCCTCGCGACATTCCCTCAAGTGTTCGGGGTCGTGAGTGTCGATGTCCAGGTCGCCGCCCTGAAGTACTTCAAGGCAGCTTATTCCATAGCCGGCTGGATACTTGTCTCTCTCGCCATCATCACCTTTTCCGGAACATTGCAGCGGCGGCTCGAATGAAGAATGAATGCCAGTTTTCCATAGAGAATGGGCGAAACTCGTTCAGGGCAGGAACGCAACAAGTCGCGAGGGGTAAACTGCCTCGGTTACACTCCCCGTTTCTTCCGCAGGTTCATGCCGCGATACTGGCGATGTCTTTCCTGTCGAGATCCTCCGGTCGAAATGGTCGGCTGTGCCAGCAGAACTCGATCTGGAGATCGTTGGGGTCCGCCAGAAAGATTGACTGCGCGTGCCCCAGGTCGATGCAGTCGGATACATCCACTCCGGCCCCGAGCAACTCCGAGCGCTTTGCCTGCAGGGCTTCCAGCGTGTCGACCTTGAAGGCCAGGTGGTACATGCCCGCAGGCGTCCCAAGGGCCGAGTTGATGCCGGTCGGGTAATCCTGCGGGATGCTTGCGATGTCGCGGGCTTCCATGAAGACGAGGTATTCGTCCCGGCCAAGATCAAAATACACCTGCCTGATCTGCCCACCTTCTCGGATTGACGTGACCTGGTCTGCCACGCGAACAAAACCCAGCACACGTGTGTAGAATGCTATCGTTGCGTCCATGTCGTGTGTTGACATCCCGATGTGTGAATAACCCTGTGTCATGTGGCTCGCTCCGAATTTCCTGGTTAATGCTGCAGCTTCAGATGTTCTGCTAGGCGCAGGGTCAGCTGAAGAAGCGTATAGCTTGGATTGGCCCAGCTGACTGTCGGAAAGACGCTGCCTCCAATGATGTAAAGATTGTCAAGCTCGTGTGAGCGGCAGTTTTCATCCACTACGCCCGACGCGGGGTCACGGCTCATTCGCGTTGTCCCCAGCTGATGGTTTGAATGCATGATACGATCTGCAGTTATATCTTCTTTCTTCAGCGGCCCGACCCTCCGCCCGGCGCCCGCCGCCTCCAGCATCTCTGAAACATAGTCGTAAGTTTCGTGAATTGTGCGCTTATCAAGCTCCGACAGGCACCATTCAAGGTTCAGGAGCGGGACGCCGTCAGCATCCCTTTTGCTTGAAAGCGAGACTCGGCTCTGCCTGTCGGGCGCCTGCTCGAGGAAGAGTCCCAGCCGCGGAGTTTCACTCATATCCATCTTCGGTGTACGGAACACATGGGCCCGCGCATTGAGGATTCCCAACTCTGCGCGACGCTCGTCCGGTACTCCCATGCAGAATGCGAAGTCATGACCTGCCCGGTCGGTTCCCCGTTCAGCCCAGGCGGCAATCGGGTGGTCAGGTTCAAGGACAAATTCTTCGGCGGTGAAATGCGGATGTTCGCAAAAAGCTCGCCCGACCATCCCCGAGCTGTTGCTTACCCCATTTGGAGCGTCTGACGACAATAACAGGCGGGCGGTTTCAAGCCCGCCCGCGGCAAGCACATATGTATCTGCGAAAACCCTGAACCGGTGGCCATGCCCGTCGAGGCATATCAGATGATCCACTCCGGACTTGTCTGCAGCAGGGATGACCTCCAGGACACGCGTGGAAGTCATCAGTTGCGCCCCGCCCGCTTCAATCTGATCCCAGTTCCAGTGTTCCAGAAGGCGGAGAACCGGCTTGCCGAAACGCCAGCTGGTCGCAACCAGACCTTTGGGGCAGAATGGTAAGGGGTTCCTCGCGTCCATCAGCAGAACAGACGGATCAAAACTGACGCCGGAAAGGTTCATGATCCTTGCGGCTTGCTGCCTGAAGGGGGCAAGTGTCCCAGCTGCGAAGGGCCAGCCGCTGAGCGGTATTCCGGGGCGTTCCTCAAAATCGCCTGCGTCAAACTCGGCGCAGTATCCCGCCCAGATCGAAGTGGCTCCTCCCAGCCGAAAGTCTCGTGTAAGTCCCAGCGGGTAGTCGAGGCCGCTGACCTGGCCTTCTTCACATGCCGTGTCGACGGGGCCTTGTTCGCGCCCGCCGCGCTCGATTAGAATCACGTCTTTGGTTTCAGCGATTTCTCGGGCAAGAACGGAACCTGCCAGCCCACCGCCGACAATCGCTACCTCGCAGTACCGGTCCTGAACACGTGGAGACGCCTCGCCTTGAGCGGTCATTTTTTCATTTGCCTCACTGCAGGATGTATTGTTCTAATATTGGTAGAAGAGACGTGCAGGTATCGCAAGGCGTTCAGGGGGAGAGTATACATGTCAACAGTTGATCCAACGCTTTTCGAACGTACACGGTCGGCCGCGCTGCTCTCTTTGCTGGAGAATGACGGCTTCGTGTTCATTCCAGATTCAATACCTTTGTCGCTCCTCCGAGAACTGAAGGATGAATGCCTTGATGCCCGAAACTCCGCGCTCAGGGCCGAAGGGCAGGGGGAACTTCAGTATCGCTCGTCCCTCGCACCACTCGGCATGAAAGGGCGTGAGCTGCTTGAAAACGCGGCGTCATCGGAGATCCTTGAGCCCCTGTTCGGGCGGAAGTTTTCCTGCTCATGGAATGCAAGTTGCTACACCTATTATGAAGCCGGTGATTTTCTGGCAGCACATCTGGATGGTGTCGAAAACTGCGAGGTAACCTTGCTTTTCTATCTGGATGCGACAACGCCTGGCAATGATCCCGGGGAATCGGGTTTGCATCTCACACTGTACAGGCAAGACGAGGGCGGAGTAGTGGTTCCCAGGAAGACGATTGCAACGACGGCGGGAGGTATCATGCTGGGCTTTGGTTCACGGGTCCTGCATGGCCGCCGCCGCCTCGCGGAAGGAGAACACATATTCATGCTGACGGCTTGTTTCACCTCAGCGCCGGCCTGATCGGGGGCGAGCGCAGGAACGGATCCGAGTGCTCAAGGCCTCAATCAGGAATTCCCAGTGATACCCGGAACAGAAACCAGGGGATGTGGCGATCATCCATCGGTCCACATTTACACGCCGCCCCTTCAGGGCATCGAAGAACGCATCCATTTTATCGAGTGCTGCTGTTTGGAGTTCAGGGCTGGGCTGATACGAATCCGGAGCCGGATTCCCGTTGAAATCATTTATGAAGTAGTCCAGATCAATGTGAACCACGACATATGTGCTACGATCAGCGCTGGCCCCCTCAATCAGTCTTACCGGATCGTCGGACTTCGAGTACGTCCTCAGACTGACGAATCTGTCATCATTCGGATCAAGATTGATATCGAAAAAGCCTGTGCTTTCCAGAAGGGGGTGGCGTATGACTGAAGGTTCTACATTGTATAGGCCTGCGTGTCCGGGCCCATCGCTCAGATGGGCGATGTGAAGACGCCGGGCCAGAGAAAAGAACGGTGTCAGGAAGCTGCCGATACCAACAGCGCCTGAAGCGATCGCTCCGGGCCAGCATTGTGGATTGTCCGCGAAGAACTGTTCCCCCGTGAAGGGGTCGGTCAGGTGCTCCCCGGCGAGAAGCAGGGTCGACATCATGTCGGTATGATCATCAAGGTGGATAATGATTAGAGGCATCTCCGGAGGAAGATGCGCGATCCGGCCTGCGAGAAAAAAGCCGCACCAGCTGTCCTCGAGACAAACGTCGAACAGGGGGGTCGATATGTGGAAGCCCGCCGGATCCTGCTTGGACCTGTCAATCCTGCAATAGGAAAGTCCCTGATCAAGGAAAGGATCTATTTCATGATAACTTGTGTCCGGACCCTCCACCCTCACGATACCCCGCTCCTGGTCGACCGTATAATGATTGGATCGGATCAGCGGGAGAAGACTTTCCCGTACGTCATCTTCTGTCAGTCCGTCGACAGACAATCTGTCAAGCGCAAGGTATGGGCGCGGGAACATCGTGGGTCCGGTCAGGGTTTGCTCCGCCGTGTTGTTACATGTCGCGATAGGTCAGCCGGCCGCTTGCAGGGACCCGGACATATGTTCAAGCACAGCGTCGGCAAAAGCCTTGACGTGTACGAGGCATTCCGGAGTTTCTGTGGCGCCGAAAGTTCCGTGACGTCTGAGCTTGATGAGATTGTAACCGCCTGAGCAGACATCGAAATAGTCGCAGGATGACTCGCAGGCCGAGTGACTGGTTTCAAAATCATGCATCATGAGCTTCAGCTTTTCCGAACCGGCCATTTCTGAAAGTGAACTTTCGAGGATGTTCCCGATCACGAGACCCCGTCCATCCCCATAGAGGTTTTTCTGATCGCCACATTCGTCCAGCGTGAGCCCGGCGTAGAAGGTCGTGAGGTCCCCATTCATCTCTATGCTTACGGTTTTAAAAGGAGCGCTCATGCTTCGCGCGTCATAGGACGGCCGCTCGGCCGCCGGAACGAAGAGGCGATTATAGAACGAGGCGAAGTTGCGTATTTTCGGTGTCTTGTAGTTTCCCGAAGCGATCAGATCCAGCAAG
Organism: Hyphomonas polymorpha PS728; assembly: GCF_000685315.1. Taxonomy (GTDB): domain Bacteria; phylum Pseudomonadota; class Alphaproteobacteria; order Caulobacterales; family Hyphomonadaceae; genus Hyphomonas; species Hyphomonas polymorpha. The sequence continues at coordinate 4,479 of NZ_ARYM01000021.1, read as the reverse complement.
CGGCTGAGGAATGCCTTGTAGCGCATCACATAGGAAGATGCGCCTGCTCTGTCCCGGGTGTCGATGAAGAGCTCGTCATGAAGATTGAAGTGAAACTCCCGGATAAACGGAACGAAGGGCTCGAAGTACGCCAGAAAGAGTTCCGGCTCATCAAGCCCGTCTGGAGAAATGACGGCGGTGACATCAAACGGTATACCGGCTTCGCTGAGTGCCTGCATGCCGCGCTCGGTGGCGGCATGGCTCGACCGGCCCGACCAGTTTTTCCGATGGCGGTCATGAAGCTCAGCTGGTCCGTCACAACTCACCCCGAGTGTCACCAAACCCTCATATTCCTTGAAGAATTCAATCCACGCGGCATTGATCAGAGTCGCATTCGTCTGGAAGTCAAAATCGATGACCAGATCAGGCCTCGGGGACCCGTCTCTGACGTTCAGGACTGTCTCTATGGCTGCGCGGTAATAATCCGGTTTCAGGACCAGAGGTTCCCCCGAATGCCAGCTGACTCTCAGCCTGCTTCCGGTGAAGGGGCTCGATGTAACTTCCTCGAAGGCTCTTTGTATCGTCTCAAGCGTCATGGTCGCCGAGTGCCGGCGGCTTTCTTCGGACAGATAACAGTAAGAGCAGTTGAGGTTGCAGTAGGACGTTCCCTGAAGAACCACCATCTCGATGGGACCGAACCCGGAAACAAGGGCCTTGTCATTTACCATTGCTATGAAGCCTTCCGCCAAGGGACACTTTCAGCTGAAGAGGTTCATCCGGAGAAGACATCAACGGGCCGGCGCCCTCACGGTTTAGGCCCGCTGACACCTTACCCACTAGCGACGCATCGCTGGTCCCCAGGAGGCGGCTGCCGTTGCGCGGACATGATCAGTACCAGTTGTTTCGAGAGGCTTGTAGGCCTCAAGCTGGCCCTTTGCGAAAGCAGCGCGCGCCTGCTCCAGACGGGATGTCATGGTATTGGACTTTGTCATTGTCTTCCCTTCAGTACATTCGTTCCGGAGGAACCGTCTCCCCCGATGAAAAGCTTGCAAAAAAAACGGGAGGTTGCAACATCGAAAGCTGACTTGGCCGCCAGAATCTTTCCTGCGGCTGACTTTGTGCTTGTTCGAAGGGAAACTGGACGGTTTGACCGGAATGGGGATGAATGAGATTATTTGTTGTCGCGCCTGACCAGGTCCTGCCGGAGGCATTGGCGGAGATACGTTCTATACTGGCCTATGAGGGCGCTATCGGCCGGATGTCATCCGGGCCCGTGACGCTTCCTCCGCATACAGCAGGCAACAGTCCGGATTTGTCCGGCTCCGCCGTGCAGCAAGCACCTCTTCCTGGTGACGCCATTCTGGTTTTCGCTGGTGAGGCGGCGCCCTGCATTGATGCGGCATCCGGGATATTTGTCCTCGATGGTGAGCGCTTTTTGCGGGAGATTTCATCGAGGCGGCGTGGCGGAGAGCTTTATCCGCTGTCTCTTCTGAAGTACGGACCGGTTGAGGAATCCCACGGCCATTATGCCCGGCCAGTACGATCACCCGGGCAGATTCTGGCATCCGAACGTTTCATAGTGAACGGATTTCCCAAATCAGGGTCCATCTGGCTCATGGCCCTGCTTGGCGATGTTCTCGGCCTGTCAACGGACCAGCAGCTCTATCAGGTTCATTGCGCGGATATCGAGATCGCCTATCACGCTTGCGGTCGTTCGGGGAGTGTGGCCCTCGTCAGGGATTTGAGGGATGTCGTGGTATCTTGGTATCATGAGGCCACCCGAAGCGACGAGCAGAACGGTTATGAGGCGGCGCGCTACCCGGACATCTCAACTTTCTATTTCGAGTATTTCCTTGGCCGGATCGAAGGTAACCCGCTGTACCACCATGGAGATCTCGAGCGGTGGGTGAACTACCTGGCAGCCCGCGCAGTCCCTATTCTGCGATACGAGGAGATGCTGGCGGATCCAGCAGCATGCCTTATGCGTCTTCTGAATTTCTGGAGGATCCGTGTCGATCCTGCGACGCTCCTTCAGAGCATTGACAGGATGTCCATATCCAGGATCGGGGACTCCCTGAAGGATGCCAACAGCATTGTTGCTGCACGTCTGAGCGCAGGGCATGCAAGGGTGGGACAAAGCGGCACGTGGCAGGGCGAACTTCCCGAGCGCGTTGCTGATGATATTCAGCAAAGGTTCAGGGGATTTCAGAACCGGTTCGGATACTGCCGGATCTAGAGCGTTGCTCGAAGGGTATGGGCGGGGGAGCATATGGGGGAACGCGACGTGGCCAGGAAGGAAGGGGGGACGATCGCGTCGATTGGCGCGGGGTTGGAAATGGCCCGGCCATACTTCAAAAGCGAGGAGCGTATCGCCGCGTGGACCCTGCTGGTCTCCGTTCTGCTGCTGACCCTGATCCTGGTCGGAGTCGCCGTTCTCTTCACCTACTGGCAGCGTGGATTGTTCAATGCGCTCGAGCAGAAGGACTGGACGACATTCCTGTCCTTGTTGCTGACATGGTCTTCCGATGCCGGAGGCGGGCTGACAATAGGCTTCGCCCCGCTGCTGATCATCCATGTCCTCGCCACCGTATATGCGCTTTACCTTCAGCAGCGCCTGCAGCTTCGCTGGCGGATATGGATGACGAAACGGCTGACAGATGCTTATCTGGCGGGAAACACATATTATCTTCTGGAATTGAGGGACGAAGGGCTTGATAATCCCGACCAGCGTATCAGCGAAGACATCAATCTCTACACTGCAAAAATGCTCGAACTCGGGTTCGGCCTCTTTCGCAATGTGGTCTCGATGCTCTCCTTCATTGTTCTTTTGTGGGGACTGTCCGAAGACGTCAGCATCTTCGGAGCTCCGGTTCCTGGTTCCCTTGTCTGGATCGCTATCCTCTATGCGACAGCCGGCACGGCGCTGACGCATTTCCTGGGACAGCGGCTCATACGGCTCAGCTTTGACCAGCAGCGTCTTGAAGCGGATTTCCGGTTCGCCCTGATCAGAGTACGGGAGTTTGCAGAAGGTATTGCCTTCCACGGAGGGGAGGCCCGCGAAAACCGGCGTCTTGGCTCGACGTTCCGACGCGTCGCCGGGAATTTTGCTGAGATGATCAATGTGACCAAGCGGGTGACTTTTTCCGTCACCGGCCTGGCCCAGGCCAATCTGATCTTTCCACTGATAATAGCTGCCCCGGCCTATTTTTCCGGTGCCATACCGCTGGGAGGAGTTTTTCAGACAGCAAATGCGTTGAACAAGGTGGTGGAGAACCTGTCCTGGATCGTGGACAATTACGTCGTGCTTGCTGCGTTTGCGGCAACGGTCGACCGCCTGTCGGGATTTGAACGCTCCGTTGCGTCTGTCGGGAAGTATCCCCGCGGTGTTACGCGTATGGCAGAAGAATCCCCGGTCGCCATAAGATGTGAAGCGCTCAGCATCTTTCGTCCGGATGGCGAGGTCCTCCTCGACAAGGCAGATCTTGTTGTCAATGAGGGGGAATGGGTTTTGGTGAGCGGCCGTTCTGGCTCAGGCAAGACCATGCTTCTGAAAACCATTGCCACCCTGTGGCCACATGCGCAGGGAAGGGTCTCCCTAGCGTCGAATGCGGTCATGTTCGTGCCGCAGAAGCCCTATGTTCCGGTGGGATGCCTGAGGGATGCGCTGGTCTATCCAGATTTCAGCCTGGAGGTAACTGAAGCCGAAATTGAAAAAGTCCTTGAACTGACGGGGCTGACAGATCTTCTCTCGGCGTCCAGCAAGGAAACGGACTGGCTCCAGATACTTTCCGGAGGAGAGGTGCAGCGCCTGTCCTTTGCGCGCATCCTGCTGCACAGGCCGCGGGTGATTGTCCTCGATGAAGCAACAAGTCAGCTGGATACGGAGTTTGAAGAGGCCGCCTACGCGGCAATAAAGTTAAGCCTGCCGGACGCCACCGTCATATCCGTGGCGCACAGGCAGACTGTCGCGAAATTTCATGAGCGTACATTGTGGCTGAAGGACAGGAAGCTGCTGGACGCGCAGCCTGTTGCATGAACTGGACAGCGTTTCCCGGGAGCGCGGTTTGATCGAGCCTTCCTGTGGCGAGTAACCCGGTGAGAAGATGCTGCAAGACCCGCGAAGAAGCACGCCATGACGTGTTTGACTGCATCGAGATGTTCCGTAACCCGAGGCCCAACCGGTCCCGCATTGAATGGAAAGTCTGTCTTAACGGTGCCGCCGAGAGCGGCATGCACGGGCTCAGCATGGCCTGCCCCTCAGCAGTGGTCCACCAGATTTGCTAACCCGGCGGCTGCGTTTAAATTCACCGACTTCGCTGCGAACACTGGCAGGCATGCCAACTCGTCGAAAGGGGGGGAAGTTTCGGGGCGGCCGACCGGAAAAGCAAAGGAGCCGTAGAAATCTGGCTTCTAAGTTCGTGCTTCCACCGTGCTTCCACGTACTTCTGTGGAAATGTGGTGCTTCCGGTAAGGCATTGTGAGCGACCTGAGACATAGGTG
>NZ_ARYM01000020.1:55000-67905 GCF_000685315.1 Hyphomonas polymorpha PS728 | reverse complement strand
TGGGTCGCCGTCAATCACCATGACACGGCCCACCCGCATGTGCACATTGTGATCCGCAGCGGGAGCCCTCGGAACGGCGAACTGATCATTGACCGGAAATACATCACACAAGGGTTCCGGCACCGCGCGGAAGCAGAAGTCACGCGCGAACTTGGCCAGCGGCGGCTCAGGGAAATCGCCGCCAGCCGGTCACGCGAAACTGAACGCGAGGCGTTTACATCCATCGACCGGGAGTTACTCGGTGCGTTTACAGAAGGCAGGATCGAACTGAGCCGGGAGACCGGCGCTCTGGACCGGTTCGACAGAGCACTGAAAGCCCGCCGTTTGCGCCACCTTGAGCGTCTGGGTCTCGCGCAGCATCTGGGTCGTTCTCAATGGCTGATGAAGGAGGGTTGGGACGACACGCTCCGGGCCCTTGGGCGGCGCGGCGATCTCGTCAATGCGATGGCCCGCGCGATGGGGGAGCGACTGGATCTGGAGTCTCTGCGGGAATTCTCTCCGGACAGGGGTGCGGGTGGTGAAATCACCGGCCGGCTTGCGGCCGTCCTGCCAGGTGATGAGTTGCGAAATGGCCGCCTGCTGCTCATCGAAGGCATCGATGGCCATCCGTGGACGGCGCACATCACCGAAGCTCAGACTGTTGAACTGCCGAAGATCGGGGGCGTAATTTCTCTCACAGTCGACAGACCGGAACGGAAGGCAGCAGACAAGGTGATTGCTGAGATCGCCGCGCGCAATGGAGGCGTCTATTCTGAAGCGCTACATACTGCGGCCGATCCAGCCAGTTCGCCCGCTTACCGATTGGCTCACAAGCGGCGACTGGAGGCGCTTCGCAGACTAAGGATCGTGGAGCGTCAATCCGACGGATCGTGGCAGATTCCCCCTGACTTCGAACAGCGGGCCATGGAAGCTGAGTCAAGACGTACACACATTAAGCTGACCGTTCAATCCTGGCTGCCCGTCGAACAGCTTACCGAACGCCCCGCCCACACCTGGCTGGACCGGGCGGACGAGACCGTCATCCCGGATTTCGGATCGGGCTTCGGCGCCGAGGTGCGCGCGGCAAGGGTTGCACGTCAACTCTGGGCGAAGAGCGCCGGACTTGATCTGAGAACTGAAACACAGCTCAAAGCGAGTGAGCTATCAGACTTCATTGCCAATGAAGCTTCGCGAACAGGAAAAGAGTCTGTGGAGCTTGCGAGCGGTGGAACTTTCAAGGGCATTTATGCCCGGCATGTCGATCTCGCGCAGGGAAGATTTGCCATCATTGAGAGTGAGGGCCGGTTTATGCTCGCCGGATGGTCTGCCCGGAACGCAGCCTGGAAAGGCAGAGAGGTTACGCTGTCGCAAAGGGGGCGTTCCATTCAATGGCGGCTGATGCAGGAACGGAACCTGGGCCTGTAGAACCCTGACGGCGTTGCCCTTGTCAGGGCCTCTGCGGGTCGGACTTTGTAACAAGGACGATCCGGAGGCCCGGAGAACCCACATTGGCCAAAGAACCAAAGGTGATACTTTTCACAAAAAATAGGCCCTTTTATCGTTTTTCATAGATCGTAAATGTTTTTCACGCTATGGACCTCACGCTGATAGATTTCACAGGCATTTGACAGAACGCGGCCAGCTCAATGGATATTCACGCCTTTTCAGACCCTGTCGCCGCATACGGGGACCGGCGCCTGCCAGAGCCGGCGCGCCCAGCCGGTTATGCCGCGCTGATAACCGACTTCGACCTTTCTGTCCCCTTGCCAGCGACGCTGAGCGCCATTGCAGAGCGCCACCGCGTCTATGAACAAGGTTCTTGGCGGATCTTCGGCCCACGCTATGCGCCTGACCCCACGCTTGAAGGGCATCTTGTTTTCGCGCTCAAGAACGAAGGCCTCGATCTGTGCGTTCTGAAACGTCTGTTCGACAAGGCCAGCCGCCGCGATCTTGAGGCGATGATTTCCGCAAAGCCAGGAAGCGCGTATATGAGGCGGATCTGGTTCCTCTTCGAGTGGCTCACGGGCGAGCGGCTCGATCTCGATGACGCGCCACCGGTCGGCGCTTATGCCGATGTCGTCGATACCGATCAGCAATATGCAGCGGAGGCGAAGACCTCAACACGCCACAGGGTTCGCAACAACCTGCCGGGCGATCGCGAGTTCTGTCCGCTCGTGAGGCGGACGCCCGCGATCGACGCGTTCCGGTCGATGAAGCTCGACGAAAAGGCAAGGAAGATAACGGGCGCGGTGTCGAACAGCGTGCTGGCCCGCGCTGCCGCTTTCCTGCTGCTCAAGGATTCAAGGTCCAGCTACGCTATCGAAGGCGAAGCGCCCTCGCATAGCCGCATCCAACGATGGGGCAAGGCTATCGGACAGGCTGGTCAATATCCGCTGGATGCGGAAGAACTGCTGCGCCTGCAACGTATCGTCATGGGCGATGCGCGTTTTGTGCGCCTCGGCTTCCGCGACGAAGGCGGCTTTGTTGGTGATCATGCCCCGGATACGAGGATACCGCTGCCCGTTCACATCAGCGCGCGCCATGACGACCTGGAAAGTCTCGTCGGCGGGCTGATTGCATTTAATGCACGTCATGGGGGCGGACTGGATCCCATTATCGCCGCAGCCGTCCTCGCCTTTGGGTTCGTCTATATTCATCCCTTTGCGGACGGCAACGGCCGCATCCATCGATACCTGATCCATCATGTCCTTGCAGAGCGCAGCTTTAGTCCAAGGGGTATGGCGTTTCCGATCTCGAGCGTCATTTTTGATCGCATGGATGATTATCGACACGTCCTGGAAAGCTATTCAGAGCGGCTTCTGCCCGTCATCGAATGGCGGCCTACGGAAAAAATGAATGTGGACGTGTTGAACGAGACAGCCGACTTCTATCGCTATTTCGATGCGACGCCGCATGTCACCTTTCTGTATGAGTGCGTCCAGCGCACCATAGAGCATGACCTTCCTGAGGAAGTTGCATTCCTGGAGCGCTACGACCGGTTCAGGGCGGCCATCGGGAAAGAAATAGAAATGCCGGACTCGACAATCGATCTGCTTTTCAATTTCCTGCGCCAGAACGGCGGCAAGCTTTCAAAAAGAGCGCGGGAGAAGGAATTTGCAGCGCTCCGCCCGCACGAGCTGGCGCGCGTGGAAGCGCTTTATTCAGAGGCCTTCTCAGCGCCGGAAGAATAGCCGGATTTCGGCGTGCCTCCCGGGACCAACATCTTCGCGTGCCCCCTTCTGTCCGCGAAAGGGAAATTTTCCTTGTGCTGAGATTGCAGCGTTCCCTAAAGGTGAATGCCCTCCAAGCACAATGCCGGACGCCTGGTTCACGCCCCGACCGGACGCAACCGATAACACCCGGCTCCGTTTGAATGGTCCGATGCGGTCCCGCTCCGAAAATACTGCCGGTTGCGCTGGAAACCTCGACTATCCCGGGTATTCCCTCAACCACCCGCTATACCGTCTGGCTGCTTTCGGCCTTGTGGAGGATGCTGGCGTTCTGAAGAAAGGTGGATAGGCCAGTGACCCCAACGAAGTTTCTGATCGGGCAATTCCTCCTCACGCTGGCCCTGATCTGCGTCTCGACTTGGTTGGCAACGCAGTGGACCGCAGAGGCGCTTGGCTTTCAGCCGCGCCTCGGGCGGCCATGGTTTGTGCTCGGAGAGTATCCGGTCTACCGGCCATGGCGCTTCTTCCAGTGGTGGTATGCCTATGATGCCTATGCCTCTGACATATTTGCGCGTGGCGGCGTGATGGCGTCGCTGGGTGGGATCGCGGGTATCATCATGGCGGTGGTGGCCTCTATTCTGCGGGCGCGGCAGGCAAAGCACTCCACGACCTACGGATCGGCCCGATGGGCGCAAGGGAAAGACATAAAGGATGCTGGCCTTCTGGCCGCTGCTGGCGTGATCCTTGGCACGCATGAGGGGCGATACCTGCGCCATAACGGCCCGGAACATGTCATCGCCTTCGCCCCGACCCGGTCCGGCAAAGGTGTAGGGCTCGTCGTTCCCACCCTGCTCTCATGGACAGGCAATGCCATCATCCATGACATCAAGGGCGAAAACTGGACCCTGACGTCGAAATGGCGCTCGGGCTTCTCTCAGTGTATCCGGTTTGATCCGACGAGTCTGTCGAGTGCGCGGTTCAATCCCCTGCTCGAAGTCAGGCTCGGGACCCATGAAGTTCGCGACGCTCAGAATATTGCCGATATCCTGGTCGATCCGGAAGGCGCGCTGGAACGGCGCAGTCACTGGGACAAGACCGCCCATTCCCTTCTCGTGGGCGCCATCCTGCATGTGCTCTATGCGGAGGATGACAAATCCCTCGCGGGCGTGGCGCGTCTCCTGTCAGACCCCGCCCGCCCGGTGGACGACACACTGGAATACATGATGTGCGCCAATCACGTCGGTCCGCGGGAGGCACCAATGCCTCACCCGGTCGTCGCCGAAGCGGCGCGGGAGCTCCTCAACAAATCAGAGAATGAGAAATCCTCTGTCATTTCCACGGCGCTCTCCTTTCTGGGGCTCTACCGCGATCCGGTGATCCAGCACGTCACTTCAAACTCCGACTGGCGGATCGGCGATCTGCTAGACCCGGAGCAACCGGTCTCCCTCTATCTGATCGTTCCGCCCTCCGATTTGTCCCGGACAAAGCCGCTCGTTCGCCTTGTGCTCAATCAGATCGCCCGGCGGCTCTGCGAAGACCTCCCGGCCGGCGAGGATGACCGCCAGCAGACACTGCTGATGCTCGACGAATTTCCCGCACTCGGTCGGCTCGACTTTTTTGAAACATCGCTCGCCTTCATGGCGGGCTATGGCGTGCGCGCCTTCCTGATTGCCCAGTCGCTGAATCAGGTCGAGAAAGCCTATGGCGAAAAGAACGCCATCCTCGACAACTGCCATGTCCGGGTGGCCTTTGCCACAAACGATGAACGCACCGCCCGGCGGATATCTGACATGCTGGGCACCAAGACTGAGCAGCGCCACCAGCGCAACTATGCCGGTCACCGGCTCGCCCCCTGGCTCAGCCATGTCATGGTCTCCCAGCAGGAGACCCAGCGCGCGCTGATGACCCCCGGCGAGGTCATGCAGATGCCCCCTGACGACGCCCTTGTCATGGTCGCGAGCACCCCGCCTGTGCGGGCGAAGAAGCTTCGCTACTTTGCAGATCGAAACTTTCTGCCGCGCGTCGGTGGCCTTGTTGTAGCAGAGCCGGATACCCTCGAACGCCCGGTTGAGATTGTCGAGACGGCGATGCCGCTGCCTCTGCCCGGACAGCTCAAACCTGTCAGCGAAGCGCCGAAGTCATCGGATCCAACGCCTCCCACCGAGGCCGTAACCGAAGGCACCAAAGCTGCCCGGATCGAGCCGTCCGTGGATGGATACGTCAATGCCATTCAGGTCTATCCCTATACGGAAGGCGCGCTCTACCGGCTCTATGCAAGCCCCGGCCAGGTGTCTGATATTGCCCTTCAACCCGGAGAGACGCTTGTTTCCGTCTCAGCCGGTGACACGGTGCGCTGGGTCGTCGGCGACACGCAATCGGGGACCGGACCAAACGCCCGCGCACATGTTCTGGTCAAACCGATCTCTGCGGGCCTGTCCACCAATCTGATGATTGCGACGGACCGGCGCACCTATCATCTCGAACTGGCCAGCCTGGAGACAGGTTACATGGCTGCGCTGTCCTGGCGCTATCCGGCCGACCAGCTCGCAGAGCTAACGCTCCGGAATGCCCGGGCCGAACGCCGTGAGGCCGGGTCCATCGCGACGGGCCTCGCGCTGGATACTTTGAACTTCAATTACACGATCGACGGGGACAGCCCCTCCTGGCGGCCCGTGCGCGTCTTTGACGATGGCCGGCAGGTTTTTATCCAGATGCCCGCCGGACTGGCAGCCACCAACGCCCCGCCCCTGTTTGTAACCGGCCGGAAGGGCGCGACGGAGCTTGTCAATTACCGCGTCCGCGGCAGCTATTACATTGTCGATCACCTCTTTGACGCCGCAGAGCTTCGCCTGGGCGAGAAGTCCCAGACCATTGTACGCATCCGGAAGGAGTTTCCTGGACGCAGCAGCAGGACATCCGGGAGAAGCAAATGACAGACCCGGCGCCTTTTCCAAAACAGACCGACGCGCTGAAACTGCGGGCCAAAACCCGTCCTGTCACCCGGATCAATCGCAAAGTCCTTCTCGCGGGCACCGGGATCGGCATCCTTGCCCTCTTTGCGGTCGCAGCGATTGCGCTTGATCCGCCCAGGGCTGCGGACGATGCAGGCCCGGGTGAACTCTACAATACAGCGACCAAGCGCGCCCCGGACGGTCTGGCCGGCCTTCCGGCGTCCTACGATACGTGGCGCCCGGCCCCGGATGTCCCGCTGCTCGGCGCGCCCCAGACAGGGGATCTTGGCGGGACGATCGTCGCAGAAGAGGATCGCTGGGGCCTGGCCCGGGAATGGGACGTGATGCCCGACAATGATTTCCGGCCGTCTCAGGAAGATGAAGTGTTGCGCGCGCAACGTCTGACCGATGCCAAGCTGGCCGATCAGGCCGGCAAATCCGGTGTGTTCTTCGAACTGTCAGGGAGAGCCGAGATGATCGATACGTCCACCCTGGCATCATCTTCCGCTGCGTCGGGCCTGGAGCGACTCACGCTCGCTGCGAGCAACAACGCCCCGGACGTCGTCGGGGCACTGGCTGACCCAAACCTTCAATCCCGCAAGATTGCCTTTGCTGCAAGCGACCCGGACGGCGCGATCTACAATCCCTACAGCGTCGAAACGCCAGTCTCTCCCTTCCAGGTGATGGCGGGCACGCTGATTCCCGCGTCACTGGTCACGGCGGTCAATTCGGACCTGCCGGGCGCGGTCATAGCTCAGGTGACCCAGCCGGTTTATGACACGGTCACCGGGGCGCACCTCCTGATCCCTCAGGGTGCCCGGCTCCTGGGGCGCTATCAGTCAGAGGTATCGGCAGGCCAGGACCGGGCCCTGATCCTCTGGGAGCGGATTATCTTTCCGGACGGCCGCTCACTCCGGATCGCAGAACCTGCCACGGATGCCTCTGGCGCGGGCGGCGTGGCTGACCGGACCGATAACCACTGGCGGCGGGTCTTCACAGCCGCAGGCCTTGCAACGATCCTCGGGGTGGGCGCGGAACTTGGTTCTGAATCTGAAGATGACATAGCGCGCGCCATCCGGCGCGGCACAACGGACACAATCAATCAGGCCGGCCAGCGTGTTGTTGATCGCAATCTTGGCATCCAGCCAACAATCCGGATCCGCCCGGGCTGGCCGGTCCGCGCGGTCGTGACACGCGACCTCATCCTGGCGCCATATGAAGGAGACGACGAATGACCCTGAGACTGGCCCGTCTTCCCGATCGGACCCCTGTGCGGATGAACATAGCGCTCGAGCCGGAACTCGCAGCCGCGCTTCAGGATTACGCCATCATTTACTCTGAGACCTATGGCGACACCCAGAAGGCCGAAGCGCTGATCCCTGCAATGCTCGATACGTTCCTCAGCACCGATACCGGGTTCCGGCGCGCCCGGCGTGAGCTCAAAACGCAGACGGGCGTATGAAAAAGCCCCGCCCCTTTCCGGTCACGCGCAGCCGCCTGCCAAAAGTGCTCAGGGAGAGCCATTCACCCCCGGAGCCACGGCCATTAGATGAGCCCGCGGCACAATGGGTGATAGAATTTTCTGAAGCCCTTGCGCGATATCATGCCCGGATGGCATATCGTGATGAATCATGACTCTCCGCGCCGCCATCTACGCCCGCTATTCCTCAGATCTCCAATCCTCCCGTTCGATTGAGGATCAGGTCACGGTCTGCCGGCAATTCGTCCGCCAGCAGGGCTGGGTCGAAACCGGGCTTTTTGCAGACAGAGCGCTGTCCGGCGGCGCTATGGTTACACGGCCGGCGATTCAGGAACTCATCAGCGCCGCTCAGGACGGCCGTTTCAATGTGATCGTTGCTGAAGCGCTTGACCGGATCTCGCGGGACCAGGCGGATACCGCGACAATCTACAAGATCCTCGCCTTTCATGGCGTTTCGATCGTCACACTGTCGGAAGGCCGCGTCGATCCGATGCATGTCGGCTTCAAAGGCGTAATGAACGAAATTTTCCTCAAAGAGCTCGGCCGAAAGACGCGCCGCGGGCAGGCCGGTGTCGTCAACTCGGGGAGATCGGCTGGCGGCCGGTGCTATGGTTATGACATAGTCCTCGGCCCGAAAGCGGGTGTCCTGGCCGTTAATGAAACGGAAGCTCAGATAATCCGGCGTATCCTGCAGCTCTATGCCGACGGACAGTCTCCACGATCGATCGCAGCTATTCTGAACCGGGAGGGTGTTGCTGCACCCAGGGGAACCGAATGGCGGGCCTCAACCATCAACGGCCAGAAGCATGCAGGCAACGGAATCCTGAACAATGAACTCTATATCGGCCGTCGCATATGGAACCGGCGTCACAAGGTGACAGATCCGTTCACTGGCAAGAAGCGGATGCGGGCCAATCCTCAGAGCGACTGGATCTGCACCGAAGCCCCCGAACTTAGGATCGTCGATGATGACCTCTGGGAAGCCGTCAAGCGCAGACAGGTAAAATACTCGAACAAGCGCGGGGCAGCAAAGCGCCCGAGCCGTCTCCTGTCAGGGCTGTTGGAATGCGGTGCCTGCGGGGGTCCGATGAGCATATGTGCCAAAGACCGATACGGCTGCTCAGCACATCGGGAGAAAGGTACCTGTTCAAACAATCGCACGATACTTTCAACCGAAATCGAAGCCCGCGTCATGCAAGGTCTGAAGCGAGCGATGCTTCATCCTGAGGCTCAGAAGGCCGCGGCCCGGGAGTTTCATGAAGAGCTCGTGCGTCAGCAGAAGGCGAACGGAACCGAACGCTTCCGGCTTGAGAAAGAGATTGCGGAAGCGAGCCGCCGCATCGACAGAATTGTCGATGCCATTGCCGACGGAGTCGCAACAGCCTCACTAAAGGAAAGGCTTGTGGACCTTGAGACCGAGAAACTGGATAAACAGGCTGCCCTGGCTTCGCTCGGCGCGGAGCCGAAGGTTGCCGTGCATCCAAATGCTGGCGAACTCTATGCCAAACTAATCGGCTCTCTCGTGGAGGTCATCTCGGACCCATCTGCGGATGCAGATGAAGTCAGAACGATCCTGCGTCAGGCTGTAAGGCGCATACACCTCACTCCACGTCCCGACGCACCTGGTTATGATATTCTCATCAAGGGAGACCTTGCAGCCCTGCTTCAGTCGTCGGATCAAAAAGTCCATGAGAATCAAAAGAAAACCCCCGGTTCCGTTTCCGGGACCGGGGGTTCGCTTATGGTGGGTGCGGGAACAGGATTTGAACCTGTGACCTTCAGGTTATGAGCCTGACGAGCTACCGGACTGCTCCATCCCGCGTCAATTCTGTCTTGTTCCCGAAGCACCTCTGCGTCTGAAACAAAAAACCGGCCCGCCGGTATGGCTGGGGCCGGCCCGGGCCACCTTGATCGACAAGATCGCGGTGGCTGACCGCCCGAAAGCGGCCGTAGTGTAAGAGAAAGACATGTCTGCAAGAATTACAATCGGTATCTGGGCTCTGCAGACCCGGCAGCGACCTACTCTCCCACGCCTTAAGACGTAGTACCATTGGCGCAAGGGGGCTTAACGACGGAGTTCGGGATGGGATCCGGTGGGGACCCCCTGCCATTACCACCAGGTCGGCGGAAACCAGCTAGCGATTGTAAGAAACCAAAATGTCTTTGACTGAACTCGTCAGTGAAAGTCTGAGCTTTCAACTACACATGAGTTTCAGGGATCAAGCCTATCGAGCAATTAGTATCAGTTAGCTTCATGCCTCGCGGCACTTCCACACCTGACCTATCGACGTCCTGGTCTTGGACGGCTCTCAGGGATACCTGGTTTTGAGGTTAGTTTCCCGCTTAGATGCTTTCAGCGGTTATCTAGTCCACACATAGCTACCCTGCAATGCGGCTGGCGCCACAACAGGTCCACCAGAGGTGTGTTCATCCCGGTCCTCTCGTACTAGGGACAAATCCTCTCAAGTATCCAACACCCACGGCAGATAGGGACCAAACTGTCTCGCGACGTTCTGAACCCAGCTCACGTACCACTTTAATCGGCGAACAGCCGAACCCTTGGGACCTTCTCCAGCCCCAGGATGTGATGAGCCGACATCGAGGTGCCAAACGATGCCGTCGATATGGACTCTTGGGCATCATCAGCCTGTTATCCCCGGAGTACCTTTTATCCGTTGAGCGATGGCCCTTCCACGCGGGACCACCGGATCACTATGACCGACTTTCGTCTCTGCTCGCTCCGTCGAGCTCGCAGTCAGGCAGGCTTATGCCATTGCACTCAACGAGCGATGTCCGACCGCTCTGAGCCTACCATCGCGCGCCTCCGTTACACTTTGGGAGGCGACCGCCCCAGTCAAACTACCCGCCACACAGGGTCCCGGCCCCATCCAGGGGCGCGGTTAGACATCAAAGAAGACAAGGGTGGTATTTCAAGGTTGGCTCCACTCCAGCTGGCGCCAGAGCTTCAAAGCCTCCCACCTATCCTACACATATATTCTTTAATGCCACTGTGAAGCTGTAGTAAAGGTTCACGGGGTCTTTCCGTCTGACCGCGGGTACCCCGCATCTTCACGGGGAATTCAATTTCGCTGAGTCTATGTTGGAGACAGTGGGGAAGTCGTTACGCCATTCGTGCAGGTCGGAACTTACCCGACAAGGAATTTCGCTACCTTAGGACCGTTATAGTTACGGCCGCCGTTCACCGGGGCTTCAATTCAATGCTTGCACATCTCCTTTTAACCTTCCGGCACCGGGCAGGCGTCAGACCCTATACGTCATCTTGCGATTTCGCAGAGCCCTGTGTTTTTGATAAACAGTCGCAACCCCCAGTTTTGTGCCCCTCAGTACTGGTTGCCCAATATGAGGCCTCCTTCTCCCGAAGTTACGGAGGTAATTTGCCGAGTTCCTTCAACATAGTTCTCTCAAGCGCCTTGGTATGCTCTACCAGTCCACCTGTGTCGGTTTAGGGTACGGTCTAATAGGGAGGCTATTTCCAGGGACCCCCAGGCTGCACTCACAATCCAGTAAGTTCATACAGCTTTCGGAATCCGTCACTCATCCCTCGGCCCACGAATATTAACGTGGTTCCCATCGGCTACGCCTTTCGGCCTGACCTTAGGGGCCGGCTAACCCTGCGCAGATTAGCTTTACGCAGGAACCCTTGGACTTTCGGCGAGAGGGTCTCTCACCCTCTTTGTCGCTACTCATGTCAACATTCTCACTTCCGATACCTCCAGCAAACCTCACGGTTCACCTTCATTGGCTTACGGAACGCTCCGCTACCGCTCTTACGAGCCCGCGATTTCGGCGCATAACTTTAGTCCCGATACATTTTCCGCGCAGGATCGCTTGATCAGTGAGCTGTTACGCTTTCTTTAAAGGATGGCTGCTTCTAAGCCAACCTCCTGATTGTCTCAGCAATCCCACATCGTTTCGCACTTAGCTATGACTTGGGGGCCTTAATCGGCGGTCTGGGTTGTTTCCCTTTTCACGACGGACGTTAGCACCCGCCGTGTGTCTGCCACGTATAACTTCCAGGTATTCGGAGTTTGATAAGGTTTGGTAATCCGGTAAGGACCCCTAGCCCATTCAGTGCTCTACCCCCTGGAGTCTCAACCGTGACGCTCTACCTAAATAGATTTCGCGGAGAACCAGCTATCAGCAAGTTTGATTGGCCTTTCACCCCTAGGCACAGGTCATCCGAGAATTTTTCAACATTCAACGGTTCGGCCCTCCAGTGCGTGTTACCGCACCTTCAGCCTGCCCATACCTAGATCACTTGCCTTCGGGTCTAATGCTACGTACTCAGTCGCCCTATTCAGACTCGCTTTCGCTGTGCCTACACCTAACGGCTTAAGCTTGCACGCAACACTAAGTCGTTGACCCATTATACAAAAGGTACGAGGTCACTCCGAAGAGCTCCCTCAGCTTGTAGGCATCCGGTTTCAGGATCTGTTTCACTCCCCTCATCGGGGTTCTTTTCATCATTCCCTCACGGTACTTGTTCACTATCGGTCGGTAAGGAGTACTTAGGCTTGGAGGGTGGTCCCCCCATTTTCAGACAGGATTTCACGTGTCCCGCCCTACTCTAAAAGGTCTTCATTTTACGGATACGGGGCTATCACCCACTATGGCGTACCTTCCCAGATACTTCTCCTTATTTCAGACCAGGCCTGGTCCGCGTTCGCTCGCCACTACTAACGGAGTCTCAATTGATGTCCTTTCCTCCGGGTACTCAGATGTTTCAATTCCCCGGGTTCGCTTTTTAAACCTATGTATTCAGTTTAAAATACCTCACTATTGAAATGTCAGACATGTCGAGCGCCGAAGCGCTCGAATTATCCAACATCTCGGAGGTGGGTTTCCCCATTCAGAAATCACCGGATCAAAGGGTGCTCTCGCCTCCCCGGTGCTTATCGCAGAGTGCCACGTCTTTCATCGCCTCTTACCGCCAAGACATCCCCCGGATGCCCTTTTGACGCTTGATCTCATAAAACCCATGTGCAGTGGAAAGCGCAGAGCGCTTCACTGACACAGAGTTTCAGTCAGACATTGTTGGTTTCTTGCAGACTGACCCTTTGAAGCGCACCCGTTGCCAGGCACGCTCTATCGGCTGAAGCAGCAGCGCCAAAACCCTGTGGGGGTTTATGAGGCGCGCGGCCGGATCAGTCTTTCCCTTACGATAACAAACATCCCGAAACCCCAATGGGCTTCGGAAACCAGATAACTTCTTTCGTTCGTGAGACAGGATGGTGGAGCCAGACGGAGTCGAACCGACGGCCTCCTGAATGCAAATCAGGCGCTCTCCCAACTGAGCTATGGCCC
>NZ_ARYM01000020.1:0-52500 GCF_000685315.1 Hyphomonas polymorpha PS728 | reverse complement strand
CATTTGTTCGGGCGTTCGGGAGAACCGCACATATAGCCGCTGTTCGATGTAAAGGGCAACCCCTTTTCTTCCGTTCGGCGACCGCTGGGCGGTCTTCGCTGGGCCGTTTGTTTCCGCCCGGCTCAGCGAAGGCCGCGATGTATCGGTGCCTTCTCAGAACCACAAGCCCTCATTCTGCGAAATTCACAGATTCACTGCTGTTTGTGGAAAAGGGTCAGAACTGGGCGGAGAGGTAAGACTTCATCGCCTGAGCCTCCGCCTCGGTCTCCGCGATCTTCCATTTCACCAGATCCCCGATCGAGACAAAGCCCGTCAGCCGGTTATTGCGCACCACGGGAAGATGCCGGATGCGCCGGTCCGTCATCAGCTGCAGCGCCTGGTCGATGGGGGCGTCCGCCGTGATGGTGATCACGGCCCGGGTCATGGCGTTGCCGACCTTCATCTCGAGGGCCGCCTCCCCCTCCCTTGCAAACTGCCGGACGATATCGCGTTCCGACAGCACACCGACGATCTCGCCATCAGCATCCAGCGTCACGGCTGCCCCGATCCGCCGTTCATCCAGCAGGCGCGCCGCTGCGCGCAGGGTATCATCGGCCCGCAACGTGATGACTTCACGGCCCTTGTCGTTGAGAATCTGTTCAATGATCATTCCGGTCCTCCATCGCGGCGGCGGCCTTCAGGCCGTCTCACCTGAACGAAGGATACCATAAGCGGGAACGCGATGCGACTCCCATGAAATCGGCGTTAAATGCCCTGTTTCCGTCTATATATCGAGTTTGCGCAGAGCGTTCCAAATCAGCACACGGGCAAAAAGCGCCCCAGCAACATAGCCGCCCGCATGCACCTCCCAGGCAATCGATGCGCCCAGAAGGGCCGGCCCAACCAGGGCAAACAGAAAGTTTGCGATGATGAATATACTGGTCACCGTCAGGAAGTTGCGAGACAGAAGCCGCGATGACGCGCCTTCCCGCATCAGGAAAAAGGCTCCCATCAGACCACTGATTCCGCCCGAAGCGCCCACCGCAATCGGGCCGGATGGATTGTTGAGCAACAGATAAACCAGCCCGCCTCCCGCCTGGGAAAAGAAGATCAGCACAAAGAGCATTATGATCGCACCGGGACCATATCCACCGCGCAGAGCCGAGAGCATTTCCAGCACCGGCTTGCCGATGGCGATCATGAAAACGGCGTTCAGAATAACGTGAAACCAGTCCCCGTGCAGCAGGGTGCTAAGCACAAAAGGCGCCATCGCGCCCATCCATCCGGCGTAGGGCGGCGCCACGCCGGGCAGCAGAACGGGACCGCCGATCCACCCCCAGAAGCGTTCCGGAAACAGCGCCCCATGATACAGCGCCGCGATTTCCAGCTCTTGCGGAGCGAAGACGCGAGCGCCGTGAAGCGCGATCAGCAGCAGCGCAAACACTGTCAAAGGCAGCGGCGCGTTGACGATCGGGGGGCGCTTTTCAGCAGGTTGCATCCGGAAATCCTCATTTTGCGCGGCCAGAATCGGCCTGCGGCGCGTCCTTTCATGTAGGCGCGAACGTTAAATTTGCCTCGCCGACGCCTGAAACTAGTTCTTCTCTTATGTACGTGAAGCTGTTTCTCGGGCTCGTCGCGGCCCTTTTCGCCCTCTTCGGCGCCGCCTCCCTAGCAAACCCTGTCGGCATGGCCGGCAGCCTCGGCGTCGTTGTGAGCGGCCCAAATGGGGCTTACGAGCTGCGCGGCATCTATGGCGGGGTCAGCCTGGCTGCCGCCCTGCTCTGCGCCGGCGGCGCGATTCGCCCCTCCCTGACGCTGCCCGCGCTCTGGTTTCTCATTGTATATATGGGCGGCTATGTGTTCGCGCGCGGCTTTGCCCTGCTGCTCGGCCCCGCCCCCACCAGCGCGTATATCGGCTTCGTGGCCTTTGAGGTGATCGTTCTGGCCGGGGCGATTCTCGCGCTCAGAGCCACCCGGCAGCCCTGATCCCAAAAGAAAAGCCCCGCCAGCGAGGCGGGGCTTCCATAAGAAACACTGGCCGGAGCCGTCTCAGAACGTCTTGCGCAGCGTCACACCATAGGAACGCGGCGCTACCGGATAGCCCATATAGGAGCCAGCCTGCGCCACGGCCGGGAAGGCGGTCGTGATGTATTCGTCGTTGAACACGTTGCGCACCCACAGCGTCACACCCAGACCCGACTCATTGGTGAAGCCGGTCGAGGCATTGAAGGTGTTGACCTTCTTCTGTTCGCCGAAGGCGGCCTGTTCGGCGTCGCTGTCGAAATGGTCGACGGCGCTTTCATACTGCCAGTCGCCGCGGACATAGGCGTCCCAACCCGCGACATCGAAGAAATACGTCGCCGCCGTGGAGGTGGCCACTTCCGGGATACCGTAGACCTTTTCTCCGGACAGGTCGCCGCTCGCCGAGTTCGGGAAGCTGTCATAGACCGGATCCTGAAGCGTCCCGGCCACCATCAGCTGCAGATTGCTGATCGGGTTCCAGGTCACGTCGAATTCAAGACCCTTGTTGGACTGCTTGCCGGCATTCGCCAGCGCGAAGCCCGTGCCCGTGAACACGTTCGACTGGAAGCCTTCAATCGTCTGGTCGAAATAGGCGAGATTGAACGCGACGTTGGAATAGACGCCTTTCAGGCCCACTTCGAACACAGTCGAATCTTCCGGCCCGGCATAGCGTGAACCGGTCGTAAGGTTCGGTAGGGCAAGGCCTGCGTCACGGATGGGAGAGGAAGGCGGGCTCGTCACGGGCGAACCGGGGATGAAGTCCGACGCAAAAGGACGCGAGTCGCGCGACAGGTTCCAGGACGTCGCCTTGAAGCCCGTGGCATACGACACATAGGTGTTGAGGTTGTCGTTCACATCGTACGCGAGGCGCAGCGTGTAGGTCGTGGCGGAATCTTTCGAGCGGCCATCTTCCACGGCGTTCGGGAAGCCCAGGAAGGGCGGCAGGAACTGCAGCGGCTGGAGGGCCAGCAGCGGGTTTTGTGCCGGGTTCTGAACAGCGGCCTGAATGGCGGCGAAGGCCGCCGGGTTGGCCTGCGCGAAAGCAGCCACCTGCGCCGGGTTCTGCGCGTTCACGCCGAAACCCGCCATCGTCTGGGCAAAGCCGATCGCAACGAAGTCCAGCGAGGAGAGCACGTCCGTCGCCTGGATGCTGTTGCGCGCGTCTTTCTTGTCTTCAGTATAGTTGAGGCCAATCGTTGCCGTCAGGCGGTCCGTCAGGCGGTAGTCAACCGTTCCGAAAAGCGACCAGGCGGTGTTGTCCTGGCCGGCATCGTCGCGGAAGCCCTGGCCTGCCTGGGCGAGCGTCGTGCCCACCGGAAGCCCCAGCGCGCTTTCAAGGCCCGCCAGAATGTCGGTGATCACGCCCGTATTGGGGTTAAGGCCGCCCGCCAGCGCGTTGGCATAGGCGCGGTAGTCCGTCCCGTAGAGCAGCGCATTCTGGATATCGACCTTTTCGTCGAAATAGAAACCGCCGACCATCCAGTCGAGGCGCTCGCCATCGGTCGATGTCAGGCGGAATTCCTGGGTGAAGGTATCGATATCGGTCTTGTTGGAGTTCTCGCCCAGCAGGTCAGCGCCGGTGAAGTCGGAATCCTGGTTCGTCTCCAGGCGCGACATGCGATACGCGGTAATCGAGGTCAGGCGCACTTTTTCGAAGTCGAAGTCTGCCTGCAGCGACAGGCCGCCATTGTCGACCTTGTTCGTGGACGGAAGGTTGTAGGCCACGCGATAGCTGTAGGGATCTTCCGGAACGATCTGCCCGCCGATGGCCTGCACGATGGCGCCTGTCGGTCCGTTGACGACGTTGGCCGCTGCGCAGCACAGCTCGTCGATCTGGTCATAGTCCGCCATCAGACGGAAAGAGGTGTTCACATCCGGCTCGAACAGCAGGTCTCCGCGGATGCCCCAGCGGTTGCGTTCGTTCGTCTCGGTGCCCGTGCCGATATCTTCGACATAGCCATCGCGCTTGTTGTACGTGACGCCCACGGCGCCGGCGAGGTTCTCCGCCAGCGGACCCGTGACATAGCCGTTTGCGCGGTAGCCATTCTCATTGCTGATCGTGCCATCAACCACGCCGCCAAACTCGTATTGCGGTTTCTTGGTGACGACCGAGATCACGCCTGCCGATGCGTTCTTGCCGAACAGGGTCGACTGCGGCCCGCGCAGGACTTCCACGCGCTCGATGTTCGGAAGGTCGGAAATCTGCGAGGCAGAGCGCGAGCGGTAGACACCATCAATAAAGACACCGACCGACGGCTCGATACCGGCATTATTCGCCCCGTTGCCGAAGCCGCGGATCACGAAGTTGGTGTTGGCCGAAGACTGCAGCTGGCCAACGCGCAGCGACGGAATGATCGACTGCAGGTCGTTGAGGTCGACAATGGCCGCCCGCTCAATGGTGGTATCGTCCACCACCGACACGGCAATTGGCACATCCTGCAGCGTCTGTTCGCGCTTGGTGGCCGTGATCGTCACGGTCTGCATGGTGCGGGTTTCTTCGGCGGCTTCCTGTTCCTGGGCCAGCGCCGGGGCGGCGGCCGAAAGGGCAGTCAGGCCGACGCCAAGGCAAAGCACGGCGCTCAGGGCCTTGCGGCCTGCTGGCGTCACTTCAGATTTTGACACGTGGAGTTTCCTTCCTGGGAGTTCTGCTGATCGTGTGTGCCATCGCCCTGTCCGGTGGGAACGCGGGCGCCAGCAAAGTTTCTTATTATTATGAATAGATTGTAATCGGCAGATTCGCGGCAAGGCAAGACCTGCCCACAGACAACCGGCAGGCGCACCGGGCGTAACCCTGGCGCATGTGTTCCGGCGTGAAACGCTTGGTGGCCGCGCGCGAGGCACAAGCGTTCGCCCCCGCCCGCCCCGCCCCGCCAATTCTTCCCTCTGAAGCGTATTAAACCGCCCCCGCACGCACGTTTATTCCCCCACTGCGTGAATTACACCGCGGCGCGCGAACTGGAACAATTATTGCGATTGAGGAGCCGGAAAGGGCCTCCCCTTGGCCCGATGGAACACCAGGAGCAATCCAGAACATGGTCGAGCATTCGATCCACCCGAACACCCGTGTCCTGCTGGACGCCTGGCGCCGCATGCAGACCGAGCCGGATGTGCACGCCGCAGCCGGCCCCAACGTGGCCGAACATGAAGACCTGATCGAGCGCATCTTCGTGCTCGAGCTGATGGACGATCGCACCTGGCTTGTGCGCACCGCCGGCGAAGCC
Organism: Hyphomonas polymorpha PS728; assembly: GCF_000685315.1. Classification (GTDB taxonomy): domain Bacteria; phylum Pseudomonadota; class Alphaproteobacteria; order Caulobacterales; family Hyphomonadaceae; genus Hyphomonas; species Hyphomonas polymorpha. The sequence continues at coordinate 47,278 of NZ_ARYM01000020.1, read as the reverse complement.
GTCACCTCACTGGTCGGGCGCCGCCTGTCGAATCATAATTTCCTGGATCTCTGGACTGGTCCGGACCGCGTTATGGTCGATGCCTGCCTTGAGGCGATCCGCCTGGATGGCGGTCCGGGTGTCATCCGCGGGCGCGGTGAAACCCTATCGGGCGCCCGCGCTGAACTGGAAGTCACCCTCATGCCGCTATCGGCTGGTATGACCGGCGCAACGCGCAGCCGTATGCTCGGCCTTTATCAGACGCTCGGCAGCGAAGGCGCGCTCAATGGCCAGCCAGTCTTCCGTCACCGCGTCTCGATGATCGTGCCCCCCGATACCCGCCGCGTCGGCCCGAAGCTGCGCTTGGTGGCATCGAACTGAAAAGAACAGGCTCTGCCCGCAAGGGCAGCCTGCGTGAAGCCTGGCCTTGCCGGTGGTCAGGGGGCTGAGCGCGCCAGAATGGCGCGCATCACCGGGCGGAACGCGAGATCCCCATAATCTCCGCGTCCCGCGCCAGGTTTCACGCTATCGGTTTCAAAGACAGCTCAGGCCCCCGCCAGCGCGGGCTCCTCGCGGGCCAACGCGGCGCGGCCGAGGATCATGTCGGCAGCTTTCTCCGCCACCATGATGGTCGGCGCATTGGTGTTGCCGCCCACCAGTGTCGGCATCACCGAGGCATCCACCACGCGCAAACCTTCCACACCGCGCACGCGCAGCTCTCCGTCGACCGGGCTTGCTTCGGTTGCGCCCATCGAAACCGTGCCGACCGGGTGATAGATCGTCTCGCCCTTCTGGCGGATGAAGGCGTCGATCTCGGCATCGGTCTTCACCGATGCACCGGGGAGGATTTCCCCGCCGGTATAGGCTTTCAGCGCATTCTGGCGGCAAACCTCGCGCACCATCTTCACCGACTCGCGCATCACGCGGCGGTCTTCTTCCGTAGCGAGATAGTTCGGGTCGATTGCCGGATGGGCAAACGGATCGTTCGAGGCCAGCATAACCGTGCCCCGGCTTTCCGGACGCAGCTGGCAGGCGTGGACCGTATAGCCATCCTTCTCCGGCCCGGCATTGCCATGGTCCATCATGATGGCATTGACGAGGTGCAGCTGAATGTCCGGCATCGCCAGGCCCGGCCGTGAGGAGAGGAACGCGCCCGCCTGCAGGAAGTTATCCGCCCCCGGACCAGTCTGGTTATAGAGATATTGCAGACCCACGCCCAGCTTCTTGATGCCCTTCTGCAGCGAATAGGCCGACAGCGGCACCGGCATGTCATGGATCACCGTCACGTCGAGATGGTCCTGAAGGTTGCGGCCCACACCGGTGGATTTCACCGTCGTCTCGATGCCATGGCGCTTCAGTACCTCCGGATCGCCCACGCCGGACAGCTGCAGGATCTGCGGCGACTGCACTGCGCCTGCCGAGAGGATCACTTCACGGTCAGCGCGGATCTGCCGGGCAATGCGCCCCTTGCCTTCCACGACTTCCACACCCACGGCCTTGCCCTTTTCGATCACCACGCGCGTCACCACACCGGTGGAAATGATCTTGAGGTTGGGCCGCTGAGTTTCGATCGGGCGCAGATAGGCGAAAGATGCGCTCCAGCGCCCGCCTTTGAAAATCGTGCGCTGATAGCGGCCAAAGCCTTCCTGGCTGGCGCCGTTGAAGTCTTCCGTAACCGGATAACCGGCTTCCCGCCCGGCATCGATAAAAGCCTGGTAGACCGGGCCGGACATCGGGCTCTCGGTCACGTTCAGCGGGCCGCTACCGCCATGGAAATCATTGGCCCCGCCCTCATAGCTCTCCGACTTGCGGAAATAGGGCAGCACATCGGCAAAGCTCCAGCCCTTCAGGCCCATCTGGCCCCAGAGATCATAGTCGCCCGCATGGCCGCGGATATAGACCATGCCATTGATGGAGGACGATCCGCCCCAACCCTTGCCGCGGGGCCAGTAGAGGCGGCGGTTTTCCATATACTGCTGAGGCTCGGTGAAGAAACCCCAGTTATGGTCGTTCGCCTGCTTGATCAGGCCGCCGACGCCCGCAGGCATCTTTACCATCAGGGAGGTGTCTTTTTTCCCCGCCTCGATCAGGCAGACCTTCACTGTGGGATCTGCAGAGAGGCGGTTTGCCAGCACGCATCCCGCGCTGCCGGCACCGACGATAATATAGTCGAAGCTGTCCATCTTGTTTTCCTCCCGGCGGCCGGCCGTTCTTCATTGTTAGCCGTAAACTATCTTGTTCACGGGTGTGCGCAAGAAATTGTCAACGATCATGAACTATCTGTCAGACGTGACATATTGCCTTTATTGCGTTGGGGTGAGCGCAATCGGCCAAGCAGGAAGTAGCGATAATGACGCGACCGCTCGCCCATCCCCAGGACGCTGAGTCCGGACGGCTTTCCCGCCGTGACCGCCGTGGCTTCAAGCGGGTCGAGTTGAAACTGACCGGCCGTTTCCTAATCGGCGACAGTGAAGACCATGTGCTCAGCACGGCCGACATTTCCTGCGATGGCGCCTTCATCGTCTCTTCGGAACGCCCCGGACTTGATCAGCAGGTCGTCTGCTATTTCGACGAGGTTGGCCGGGTTGTGGCCAATGTCGTGCGCGTTTCGCCCGAAGGCTTCGCCGTGCGCTTCCACACCTCGCCGCACAAGCGCGACAAGCTCGCCGACCGTCTCACCTGGCTGATCAATCGCGACAAGCTCGGTCTTGAGGAAGAGCGGGGCGAAACCCGCTACCGCGCCAGCGGTGAAGCCATCGTAAATCTGGCCGATGGCAGTCAGCTGAAGTGCAGCGTGACGGACATCTCCCTCACCGGCGCTGCCTTTGAAACCACCGGCAAGCCACCCTTCGTGGGCGAACGCGTTACCGTCGGCAATCTTGTCGGCGAAGTTGTCCGCGTCACCGGCGACAAGTTCGCCGTCCGCTATGTCCATGGGCAGAAACCCGCCGCTTCCAACTGATGGCAGATGATCTTGGCCGCCGGGTGAAACAGGTTACCGGCCAGGCGCCCGGCGCGCCGGCCAGCGCTGCCGCCGCCCCGATCGACCTCTCCCGCATAGACCCCGCCATCTGGCGGGTGCTTGCCGGCGGCGAGGTTCACGGTCCTTACACGCTCGGCCAGATACAGCAATTTGCCATCGAAGGCCGGCTTCACGCCGCCTCACGCATCTCCGGCGGCGATGATCAGCCCTTCCTGCCGATCCGCGACATGCCCCGGCTTGCCGAAGCGCTGGCCCCGGCTTTTGCTGAACGCGCCCGCCGCCGGGCTGAAGCGGCCAACTATCTGATCACCGCCCGCGCCCCTGCCCCGGCCGAAGCCGCGCTCTGGCGCGACCTGCCTGCCTGCCTCGACACGCTCGGCAAGCATATGCAACCCATTCCCGGCACGTTCCTCCTGCGCTCGGCCCGTTCTCTTTCGGAAGTACGCGCCACCCTTGCCGAGGCCCTGCCGAAGACAGCGCAGGTCTTCGTGTTGCAGACCCGTGAGGCCCGGCTCGGCTGGGTCGGTTTTGAGGAAGACATGGCGGCGGCGGTGCGCCCCGTCTGGAACGCGCCCCTCTCCTGACCTCTAAATCTGTCCGAAAGTGTCCGGATTTGTCCTGCAGGTGTCCGCCAAACGGCTCAGCCGATACGCTTGATGCCCTTTGAATGGCGCTGCCAGTTCTCGACATAGTGGATCGCGGACATCCTGATCACCTGAAGCTGGACCTCTGATACATCTTTGACCACTTTTCCCGGCGCGCCCATCACAAGCGAGTTGTCGGGGATCTCTTTTCCTTCCGGAATCAGGGCATTAGCCCCGATGATGCAATTTCGGCCAATCTTGACCCGATTGAGGATCGTCGATCCCATGCCGATCAGCGTGTCATCGCCAATTTCGCATCCGTGCAGGATCACCCGGTGGCCAATGGTGACATTCTTCCCGATCGTCACGGGCGCGCCGATGTCGGTATGGATCACTGAAAGATCCTGAATGTTGGAATTTTCTCCAATGATTATAGGGTCATTATCCCCGCGGAGGACACAGCCATACCAGACCGAGGCGTTCTCCTTCAGGATCACATTGCCAATCACTTCGGCGCTTTCGGCAATCCAGAACTTGCCCTCGCCCGGCAATTGCGGCGCCACCCCATCCAGTTCGAAAATGGCCATATCAATCTCCTCCTGCCCGCAAATCGTTACGCTCGCGGAATGTCACTTAACCGTCGGATAATACTGGTAGTGTATAGTCATCTCAGATTCGGAGAGGCAATGGCTCGCTTGGTGCCCATTTTCACCTCACCACCGGAAGCGCCCCTTCCGGATACGGGCTCGCCGCCTGCAAGGCTGGGGCCTCTCTCTTCCTTCTCTTCACCGGGCCGCTGCGCATTCCTGCCAGCGGCTTTTTTCATGCCTGCAAGCAAGGAGGCCTCCCATGGGTAAACGCAATCCTGCCAAACGCCTGAAAGCCGCTTCGGAAGTGCGCTCGTCAGCCTGGTTCGACGAGCCGGCACGCGGCAAGGGCGCCCATCTCCACGCCATAGAAGGCGGGCGCGGCTGGCACCCTGACGATGCCCATCCGGTGACCAATCTTTCGCCCCAGCAGGACCGCACCCAGCGGTATCAGAAAACCGTCAAGCCCCGCTCGGAAAACCAGGCCCAGCTTATGGCGGCTATGGACAGCCATGCCCTGGTCTGCGCCCTGGGGCCCGCCGGCACCGGCAAAACCTACCTGGCCATCTGCAAAGCCGTTGAAGCCCTGCAGAAGGGGCGCGTTTCCAAGATCGTGCTCTCCCGCCCGGCGGTTGAGGCGGGCGAACAGATCGGCTTCCTGCCCGGCGGCATGGAAGACAAGCTCGCCCCCTATCTGCGCCCGCTTTACGACGCCCTGTCAGACCGGCTCTCCCCGGCGCAACTCAAGCACATGCTGTCGGAAGGCGTGATCGAGATTGCGCCCATCGGCTTCATGCGCGGGCGCACGCTCAACAATGCCTTCATCGTCATCGACGAGGCGCAGAACTGCACCTACACCCAGCTCAAGATGCTGCTGACCCGCCTTGGCTGGCACTCCACCATGGTCATCACCGGCGATCCGAACCAGTCAGACCTGCTGCCCGAATTCTCCGGCCTGGCCAAAGCCGCAGACAAGCTGGAAGCCCTGTCTGGCGCCTCGGTCATCCGGCTGGAGGCGGCAGATGTGGTCCGCCACCCCCTCGTTGCGGAGATGCTGGACGTTCTCTGAACCCGGCGCGCCCTTGCCGCTGATTAACCTTAAAGCCGGGTCTCTCGCGGGGCCCGGCTTCTTAATTGGCCTGTTTCTTGCCTGCCGACGGGAAGATACCTGTCCCCAGGAGGGAAACATGCTGAAATCAGGCTCCAAACTTGCTGTCGCGCTGTCGGTTCTGGCCGTTGCAGCCTGCGCGCAGACCGGATTTGATACAAAATCGGCGCCCGCCGCCGCGCCAACGCCCGCTGAGATCGCTGCCGCTGCCGAGGCGCCTGCAGGCTGGCGCCCCTTCTCGGCAGACAGCCCCTGGAACACCAAAATCCCCGCGGATGCGACGATCGACCCGCTCTCCGAAGTCCTGATCGAAGATTTCGCCAGCCACAGCTCGCTGGCCATCAACATGCCGCTCTATTCGGTAGCGACCTACTATATCGACTCCGCCAAGACGCCGAAGAAGAAGGTTTTCCCTTACTTTGAAGGCTATTACGGACGCGGCTTCGAGCCGGGCACGCGCATTCCTGCGCCGGCGTTCGCTGTGCCTCCCGGCCCCGAAGGCAGCACCGCCTATCTCGCCATGATCGACCCTGCCGCCGGCCGTGCCTGGGAAATGAAGCAGGGCGCTCAAGACCCGGAAACAGGTTACTGGGGCACCTCCTTCGGCGCCGAAGCGGACCTGACAGGTACAGGCGTTGCCGCCCCCTGGATGACGGCGCCGGACGCCAACCTGTCGGCCTCCCCGCGCCCCTCGGGCGTTCCGCTGATTGCAGGCCTGATCCGGATTGACGAGATCAAGGCGGGCCGCATCGATCATGCCCTTGCCATTGCCTACCCCGCGCCGCGTACCGGCAGCTTCGTCTCGCCCGCCAGCATGGCGCTGGAAGCCCCCGAAGGCGCCGAGCCTAATCTTGTCGGCCTGCCGATGGGGGCCCGCATCCAGCTCGACCCGGCCTATGATATAGAGAACACGAACCTCACGCCCGCTGCCAAAGTCATCGCCCGCGCGCTGCAGGAATATGGCGCCATCGTTGTGGACCAGACCGGCTCAACCGTTCTCTTCGCCGAATCCGCGCCGGCACAGCTCGAAGCCTGGCAGGGCCTGCTGGCCCCCGCCGACCTCAGCCTGCTGTTCACCGAAGACATGATGGGCCGCAATTTCAGGGTTCTGAAACTTGGCGAACAGATGCCCGGCCGCCCGGAAGCCTGGCGTTAGCCCCGGCAGCACATCCCCGCCTCAGCTGGGGCGGGAGGTGTCATACGGGCTGTCGAGCGAGAAGGCCGGGATCCGCGCCACCATCTCTTCGCCCTCATCGTCCACAAGGTCGTAAGTGCCGGTCATCATGCCCGATGGCGTGGCCAGCGGCGCGCCGGATGTATAGCTGAAGCGCTGACCCGGCCCGACCGTGGGAGTCTGGCCGATCACGCCCTCGCCATCGACCGCCTGCAGCCGCCCCGCCGAGTCCACAATGCGCCAGTGACGGCGGATGATGGTCCAGGTCCGGTCGCTCTCATTCTCCACTTCCACCGTATACTGCCACATGAATTTCGCCCGCGCGGGCTCGGATTCGTCGTGCAGGAATTTCGGCCGCACACGGATGCGGACGCCATCAGTGATGGCCTCATATTGCGGAGGAGCGGGGCGTCTTGCCATGGACCAAGCCTTCCCCGGCATAGGTTCACAAGCTGTTAAGGGCGGCAAGGAGATCGGCTTCCAGATCGTCGCCATCTTCCAGCCCGACAGACAATCTGATCCAGCTTCGGTCAAGCCCCATCGCTGCCTGCTCGGCATCGCTCAGGGCACGGTGGGTCGTGGTCGAGGGGTGGCAGGCGAGCGATTTGGTGTCGCCCAGATTGTTGCAGATGTCGACCAGTTTCAACCCGTTCAGGAAACGGAACGCCGCGTCCTGCCCGCCCTTCAGCGACAGGGCGAGCAGCGTGCCCCCCATCTTCATCTGCTTCTTGTGCACCTCATAATGAGGATGGTCCTGGCGGTGGGGATAGCGCACGGCATTGACCGCCGGATGCGCTGCCAGCGCGTCGGCCAGGCGCGCCGCCGTCCGGCTCTGCGCCTCGACGCGCAGCTGCATCGTCTCAAGACCTTTCAGCACTACCCAGGCATTAAACGGCGACGCCGCAGGCCCCATATGGCGCAGCCACGGATCGTAGACGTCGCTCATCCGCTTGGTGTCTGTCAGGATCGCGCCCAGCAGAACCCTGCCCTGCCCGTCCATATGCTTGGTGGCCGAATAGGCGACCACATCGGCGCCCAGCTCCAGCGGGCGCTGCAGCACCGGCGTTGCGAACACATTGTCCACTACCAGCAGCGCGCCAGCGGCCTTGGCAAGCTTCGCCACCGCCTCAATGTCCACCCCGTCGAGCAGCGGATTGGCCGGGCTTTCGATCAGCACCAGCTGGCAACCCTTGCCGATCTCGCGCTTCCAGGCGTCGAGGTCTGCCCCGTCCACGAACACCGCCTCGATGCCGAATTTCGGCATCTGATTGGCGATGATCCAGCGGCAGGACCCGAAAAGGGCCGTTGCCGCCACCACCCGGTCACCGGCCTTGAGCGGCGCCAGAATGGCGGAGGAAATGGCGCCCATGCCCGATCCGGTCACCCGGCAGGCCTCGGCGCCTTCGATCAGGCAGAGACGCTGCTGGAGCATCTCATTGGTCGGGCTGCCATAGCGGGAATAGACGAAGCCTTCTTCTTCCCCGGCCATGCGGCGCATCGCCTGTTCGGCCGAGTCGTAGGCGTAACCGGAGGTCAGGTAGAGCGCTTCGGAAATCTCGCCATGCTGGGAACGCATCAGGCCGCCGCGCACCGCCTGGGTGGCGGGCTTCCAGCCCTTCTTGTCGTTGCCCGATGCATCGGCCATGGCTCTGATCCTTGTGTTTCCAGCAGCGGGTCTTATGCCTGAGCCCAACAGGGTGCAAGTGATGGCTGATATTAGCGGGGTTATTCCCGACTTCGAGATTGAAGACCTGCTGAAAAGCGGGGCGATCCGGTGCGATGAAGCGCCGGAACCGGGGCAGATTCAGCCCGCCAGCCTCGATCTGCGCCTGGCAGTGGACGCCTATCGCCTCCGGGCCAGTTTCCTGCCCGGCAAGGATCGCACCGTTGCCGAGATGCTGCAGGAGCCCGGCATCCACCTTCACCGGATCGACCTCACCCAGGAAGGCGCGGTGCTGGAAACCGGCTGTGTCTATCTGGTGCCGCTGCAGGAGTCCCTGCGCCTGCCCGCTGGCCTGTCGGCGCGGGCCAATCCCAAAAGCTCCACCGGCCGGATCGACGTGTTCACCCGCCTTGTCACCAACAAAGGCAAGGCGTTCGATGAAGTGCCGATGGGCTATTCCGGCCCGCTCTATCTGGAGGTCAGCCCGCGCACCTTCCCGATCAAGGTGCGCCCCGGAGACCGCCTCGCCCAGCTGCGCTTCAAGAAGAAGAAGCCTGAAACGCTGCGCGAGAAGGTCGTGTCGATTGACCTTGAGCCCCCGGCGGGAGAGCCGGCCGGCTACCGCGCCAAGGCCCATTCCGGCGTGGTCGATCTGCGCGGCCTTGGCGCCCATGAGGTCAGCCAGTTCTGGGAACCGGTCTATCCGCAGAATGGCCGCATCGTGCTCAATCCCGAAGAGTTCTACATTCTCGTTAGCCGCGAGACCGTGAAGGTGCCCGCAAATGAGGCCGCCGAAATGGCGCCCATCGCGCCGGAGCTGGGCGAGTTCCGCGCGCATTATGCGGGCTTCTTCGATCCGGGCTTCGGCACCAACAAAGGCGGCAGCCGCGCCGTGCTGGAAGTGCGCTCCCGCGACGTGCCGTTCATCCTTGAGCATGGCCAGCCGGTCGCCAAGCTGATCTATGAGCCGATGACGGAAAAGCCCCGGCACCTTTATGGGGGCCAAGGCTCGAACTATCAGGGCCAGGGCCTGAAGCTCTCCAAACATTTCGCGGTTTGACCGGGAAACCGCCGGCATGTGACTGCCTGAGCCAGATCGATAAAAATCCGAAAATAACCAGACAGTAGGGAACAACTCCCCGGCCCCTGCGTTGATCGGCTGACCCGGATTGTTTCGGGCTCGCAACCGCCGGTGCCCCTTACCTCCCGCACCGGAGGTGGCCGGGTAGCCTAGGTGTTGCTCAATTAAAATAGAAGAGGATTGCCCATGAAACTCCGCGTTCCGACCGCTATTGCCGTGAGCCTGGCTCTGTCGCTCGCTGCTCCTGCAGCTACGTTTGCGCAGGAAGCTCCGTCGCCTTTCCGCAGCGTTGAAGCCCAGACTTTCAGCGCCAATGACCTGCAGCGCTACGGCCTGTCCGACGGCCAGATCGCGACCGTCCAGTCCTACCAGCAGCAGGGCTATGAAGTTCAGGTGATGTCGCCGGAAGAAGCAGCCGAATATACGGGCGGCATGTCGACCAACAACTTCCTCGCCATTGTCGGCCTCGTGGCGATCGTCATCGTTGTGGCCTCCGTTCTGTAAATGAAAGCGCAGGCGCTGTTTGCGGCCATGTCGCTGACGCTCAGCGCCTGCGCCACGCAACCCAATCCAGATCCGGCCAGCTTTGCCAGCCGGACATCGAACAACAGTTTCGAGATGTTCGGCGGCGCTGTTTCACCGCCCGAAACGTTGCTGCTGCCGGTCCAGCATGACCAGCAGATAGATGGCGCGGCCTGCGGAGCGCATGCCCTTGCAAGCGTCGTGAATTACTGGCGTGGCCCTGCCACGGTTGCTGGCAATGACATTTTTCTCGCCCATCCCCCGGCTGATACCAAGGCGGGCTATTCGATGGCCGAATTACAGGCCCTCGCCCAATCCCAGAATCTTGTCAGCAGCGCCGTGCGCCTGCCCGCAGGCGGGCTGAAGGCAGAACTGGAAGCGGGCCGGCCCGTTCTGGTTCCGGTGCAGGTGCCATCCATCTATGTCCAGACTTGGCAATTGCCCGGCGCAAATGTGCCGGTCCTTGGTTTTCCGGCAAATTTCATCACATCGCGGGCCGCCTGGCTGTCGGAGAAGACCGGCAGCAATCTCCTCAATCACTATGTCCTGGTCTCGGGGTATGACGGAGACACGTTCATCGTGATGGAACCGATCATGGGTCTACGGACGATCAGCGCCGAAAGGCTGGCGCGCTACCGCGAAGCCTTCGGTAATGCCGCCATCGTTTTCAGCGCGCCGGACTAACCCCCAAACGCATAGACGATGGAAAAGCGCGTCGCCGTGTCGGTCGCTTCAAAGCGCGGCTGCGGGTTTGTGTCGTGGCGCACTTCAAACGAGAACCGGGCCGAGAGGCTCTTGGTCAAGAGCGCGGTCAGCGTAGTCTTGTTGCCGATCTGGGTGGAAGTATCGGCGTAGAGCAGGTTCGTGTTGTTCCCGAATTTCACAGCGTCATTGAAGGTGTATCCGAATTTCGACGCGGCGATGAACGAGAAAGACTCTTCCCAGTTCGCTGGCACCGTTTCTGGCGGAACGCCTGTGGTGGATGCTTTCAACCGGTCAAATTTCACACCGGGGCCACCCTCAAGCGACCAGGTGGCCGCGCCGCCCTCGAGCACCTGCCAGCCCAGACCGCCGCCGAGAAATGAGCGGCTATCGAAGGCGGAAAACTCGTCAATCTCGTGCGACAGGCGGGCAAAGCCAAAAAGGCGATCATTCAGTGTGCGGTCCGATTGGCCTGCGAAAAACAGCCGGTTCTTGGTCTGACTGCCATTCTTCGTGCCATAATCGGCGATGAATTCCACGCCATTGCGCCAGGCTTGCGTCTCGTGGCTGATTTTGAGGCCAATACCTAGATCACTTGTCTCCGTGTTGCCCGTGTTCAGACCGGCGCTGAAAGAGCCTTCGCCTTTCCACGTGCCTTCTTCGGCAATTGCCGGCAAGGCGAGATAGCTCACGGTGGTGATGGCGGCGAGAATGACCTTCATGCAAGGGCTCCCTGTTCTCATATCTGACTGGGCCGGCCGCTGGATATGCGACCGCGCCTCCTGTCAAAACTTGAATGGGGGCAAGGAGTCGAACGCTTTTTTCAGTGCCTCGCCCCATCCGCTGGATATCTGCGCGAAATAGGGATCATCTGCCTCGATCCGTTTGGAGGCGCCAAGCTGTAGCGTGTCGTTCTCGACGATCTGCAGATCCAGCGGCAGGCCCACCGAGAGATTCGCCTTGATCGTGGAATCGAACGACACCATCAGCAGCTTCACGGCTTCTTCCACCTCCATCGCCGGGTCATAGGCGCGTACCAGAATCGGCCGGCCATATTTGGTCTCACCAATCTGGAAGAAGGGCGTGTCGTCGCTCGCCTCGATGAAATTGCCTTCCGGATAGATGAGGAACAGCCGCGGCTCGACGCCCTTGATCTGGCCGCCGAGGATCATGGTCGAGTTAAAGGTGGAATCAGCCTTCTGCCCGGTGGCCGCGTTGGATTGGATCACCTCCCGCAATGTTTCCCCGACCAGCCGCGCGATCTGGAACATTGTAGGCAGTTCGAGAATCGAGGGGCGCCGCTCCGAAGGCGCCTTGGTGCGCTCCTCCAGAATGCTGACTACTGACTGGGTGGTGGCAAGGTTGCCTGCCGTCATCAACACCAGCGCACGCTCGCCGGGCTTGGACCAGGTAAACAGCTTGCGGAACTTGGAAACATTGTCGACGCCCGCATTGGTGCGGGTGTCCGACATGAAGACCAGTCCGCGATCGAGCTTCATTCCGACACAATACGTCATGGGTGAGCCGCTTTCAGCGCCTTCTTATTGTTGTTGTACCTGGATCAGGACATTCATCGATTCGGTGGCCTCACCGAAGCGCATACCTGAAACAGGCGCGGTCTCGGCATAGTCAAGACCTGTCGCCACGCGAACATAGCGGTCATCCGGCGAGATGGCGTTGGAGACATCAAACCCGACCCATCCAAGCCCCTCCACATGCACCTCTGCCCAGGCATGGCCCGCCTCCTGCTCCACGCGGTCATTCATCATCAGATAACCGCCCGCATAGCGCGCCGGATAGCCCAGCAGGCGCGCCGCCGAAATGAAGATGTGCGCATGATCCTGACATACGCCATGGCCAGCCTCGACCGCCTCCTCGGCCTTCGTGTCCGGGTCCGTGCGGCCGGTTTCATAGCGCACCGCGCCGCGCACAATCTCGGCCAGCGCATGCAGGCGGGGAACATCGCCGCCGCTGGCATCGGGAACAGCCTTGGCGAGCCGGCGGATGTGCGGCCCGGGCCGGGTCAGCGGCGTCGCGCGACGGAACAGCCAGAGCGGGGCAAAACCGGTATGCGGCCCGACCACCCCGGCTGTATCACGCACTTCGACCTCGCCTTCACAGGTGATCGTCAGTTCCGAATGCCCCGCCTCCATGCTGACGAGATGCACACGGTTTGCATGCTGATCATCAAACTCCGCCTCGACCTTTCCGCCTTCGATGACAGTCTTCCAGTTTAACACCTGCTGGTTCGGGCGCGGCTTGGGTGTCATGCGAAGCTGCAGCAGGCCGTAGCCGACCGGATTATCATACACTGAGCGCGTCTTGTGCAGGATCCTGAGAAGCATGTTCCTGTCCTCAGTTGTAGAAGCGGAAGTCCTGCTCGACCTGATGGGCGAGCGCGTTGTTGTTCTGGATGAAGGCCAGCAGAAATTCATGCAGGCCGCTATCCATGATGCGTTCGATACTGCGATCCTCAAGATCATCCCGCATCGACAGCGCCATGTCGAGGCTCGGCGCGCGGGTGTTGTAGTCCGCACACAGATGTCCCAGGTTTCCGGCGATCTTGCGCAGACAATACAGCAGCGAGCGCGGCATCCGCCGGTCAAGGATCAGGAAGTCGGCAATCGTGCTGGCGCGCGCCTCTCCGCCATACAGCCAGCGGAATGCCCGCTCCGCCGAGGCCGAGCGCAGGATCGTCTCCCACTGCACATTGTCCAGCGTGGACCCCACCAGCGTCACCGATGGCAGCAGCACATAATATTTCACGTCCAGAATACGCGCGATGTTGTCCGCCCGCTCCACAAATGTGCCAACCCGCGCGAAGTTGTAGATGTCATTGCGCAGCATGGTGCCGACCGTCGCGCCGCGCACAAGTGAACTCTGCTTGCGGATGATCCCCAGAACCTCGGGCAGCTCCGTTTCCTTGATGGGCCGCGCCAGGACATCCTTGAGCACGATCCAGGATTCGTTGACCGCCTCCCACACTTCCCGCGTCAGCGCCGTGCGCACCAGGCGGGCATTGTTCCGCGCCGCCTCGGTCACGGAAATGACCGAAGACGGATTGCCCGGATCCCGCAGCAGGAAATTGACGACGCTCTGGCCATCGAATTTTCCGCCGGCAGCCAGGAAATCATGGCGGGCGGAGGCAGTATCAATGATGGAGGCCCATTCGTCCTCGGCATGATCAGAACGGGTGAGCGCCATGCGGAAGCCGGCATCGACGAGACGCGCGGTATTCTCGCTCCGCTCCAGATAACGGAACATCCAGAAGAGGCCGCCTGCGGTTTTCCCAAGCATCGCCTATTCCTCCAGAACCCAGGTGTCTTTCGTGCCGCCGCCCTGGCTGGAGTTCACGACCAGGGAGCCTTTCTTCAGCGCCACGCGCGTCAGGCCCCCGGGGGTGATCTCGATGCCATCGGGCGAGACGAGCACGAAGGGCCGCAAGTCCACATGGCGCGGCGCAAGGCCCGCCCGCGTGAGGATCGGCACGGTGGAAAGCGCCAGGGTGGGCTGGGCAATATAGGCAGACGGGCGCGCCTGCAGCTTGGCGCGGAAGGCTTCGATTTCCTTCTTCGACGCGGCCGGCCCCACCAGCATTCCGTACCCGCCCGATCCATGAACCTCCTTCACAACGAGTTCGTGCAGATGCTCAAGCACATAGGACAGGGATGAGGGCTCAGAGCAGCGCCAGGTCGGCACATTCTTCAGGATCGGCTTCTCGCCGGTATAGAACTGAACAATGTCAGGCATGTAGGAATAGATCGCCTTGTCGTCGGCAATTCCGGTGCCCGGCGCATTGGCGATGGTGATACCGCCGGCGCGGTAGACATCGAGAATCCCCGGCACGCCCAGCATTGAGTCGGGCCGGAAGTTCAGGGGATCGAGATAATCATCATCCACCCGGCGATAGAGCACATCGATAGGCGTGTAGCCGAGCGTGGTGCGCATCGCGATCCGCCCATCGACCACGCGCAGGTCATGCCCCTCCACCAGTTCGGCGCCCATCTGGTCAGCCAGGAAGGCGTGTTCGTAATAGGCCGAGTTGTGGATGCCGGGCGTCAGCACCGCCACCACGGGACGGCCCGTGCAGGCCGCCGGCGCGCAGGCCGCCAGGGAGCGGCGCAGGGATTTAGGATAGTCGCTGACGGGGCGCACACGGATTTTGGTGAACAGCTCCGGAAACATGTGGAGCATCGTTTCCCGGTTCTCCAGCATGTAGGAAACGCCCGACGGTGTGCGGGCATTATCCTCCAGAACGAAAAACTCGTTCTCGCTGGTGCGCACCAGGTCAACGCCGACAATATGAGTGTAAACCTTGGCCGGGGGCACCACGCCGATCATCTTCGGCAGGAAGGCGTCATTGTTCTGGATCAGATCCACCGGAATACGCCCGGCGCGCAGAATTTCCTGGCGGTGATAGATGTCGTGCAGGAAGGCGTTGATAGCCCGCACCCGCTGCTCGATGCCTTTGGTCAGCCGCGCCCATTCCTTGCCGGAAATGATCCGGGGCACGACGTCGAACGGGATCAGCCGCTCGTCCGCATCGGCGGCACCATAGACGTTGAAGGTAATGCCGGTCCGGCGGAAGAACGTCTCCGCCTCGCGTGCCTTCCGGCGGAGACGCTCGGGAGGCTCGTCGGCAAACCAATCGCAATAACGTGCATAGGGAGCGCGGGGTTTTTCACCGCTGCCGTCCATCTCGTTGAAAAACCGTGGAGTTTCAGCCATCGACGTATCCTTACGCCGTATTTTGCAGCACTCAACGCCCTTCTCTTAGGCGCTCACTTGCGGCCAAACCCGCCCGAAAATCATGCAAACAGGCGCTTTTGCTGCACAAAAGGAGAGCATCACCCCTGTGGTGTGACCGGCACGAGCGGCCAGAAAATCGGGATCACGATCGCGGCAACCGCCACAAAGATCAGATTCAGAGGCAAGCCGAACCTGACAAAATCCATGAACGCATACCCCCCCGCCCGGTAAACCAGCGTATTCGTCTGGTATCCGATGGGGGTGGCAAAACTGGCGCTTGCGGCAAACATGACCGCCACGATGAAAGGGCGCGGGTCGACGCCCAGGCCGTGGGCAAGCCCAATCGCCAGCGGTGTGATCAGGATCGCCGCCGCATTGTTGCTCATGATCTCCGTGACCATGGAGGTGAAGGCGTAGACGATGATCAACAGGATGAGGGGCCCCGCCCCGCCCGCGACCTGCGAGAGCAGACCGACCACCACAGCCGCTGCCCCGGTCTTGTCCATCGCCGTGCCGAGCGCCAGCATGCCGAAGATCAGCATCAGGATATCCCACTGGATCGACCGGTAGGCTTCCTGATGATCAAGACAGCCGAAAGCCACCACAGCCGTGGCGGCAATCAGGGCAAGGCCGGCAATCGGCATCAACTCGATGGCAGCCAGGCCCATCACCATCAGCACGGCGGCAATCGCCACCGGCGCCTTGTCGCGCCGGATGGCCCGGTCGGAGCTTTCGGTGAGGTTGTTCAGCAGGCCCTCGTCAAACATCTCGCGCATGCCGCGCGGCGGGCCCTCCAGCAGAACGGTGTCGCCCACTTCAAAGCGCAGCTCGTTGATCTGGGAAGCCATGTTCTCACCGCGCCGGTGAATGGCGAGCACATAAACGCCATAGAGGCGGGCGAGGCCAAGGCCGGCCAGGCGCCGCCCGATGAGGCGCGAATGGGGGCCGATCACGCCTTCCATGATCACCGTCTCGGTGGTCTGCACCGGCTCGAAGGAAGCCTGTTTCCCGCCCTGCGTTCCAATCGCGATACTGCCCGCCTCCTTGAGCGTGAGCATTTCCGAAACCGGCGAGCGCAGCACGATCCGGTCGCCCGCCTGCAGCACGATTTTCTTCAGATCCGCCCGCAGCGACACGCCCTCCCGGAACACGTCGATCACGGTGAACCCCTTTTCCGCCGTGAACCCGGTCTCGGCGATCGTCTTGCCGATCAGATCAGAGTTCAGCGGGATAAGGATCTGCGCGATGAAGCGGCGTTCCTTCTGATCGGGCAGCATCGCCGCCAGCGTCTCGCGCTTGGGCAGCAGGAAGGGGCCGAGCACAGAAGTATAAGTGACCCCCACGGCCGCAAAGATCATCCCGGCCAGCGTAATCTCGAACATCCCGAAGGGCGCCATACCCTGGTTCTGGGAAACGCCATCGACCAGAATATTGGTCGAGGTGCCGATCAGCGTGGTGGTGCCGCCGAAGATGGCCGCGAACGACAGCGGCATCAACAGCTTGGAGGGGGTAATATTGATCGCCTTGGCGAGGCGAATGGCGACAGGGATCAGGATGATCACAACCGGCGTGTTGTTGATGAAGGCCGAGAGAAAGATGACAGCCGCCATCATCACCACGACGGCGATGGCAGGTGACCCGCCGTTCGCCAGCCTGACGACGGCGCGCCCCACATAGTCGATGACCCCGGTTCGCTCGAGCGCCGCCGACAGGATGAACATCGCCGCGACTGTAATCGGCGCCGAATTGGAGAAGACCGCAATCGTCTCGTTGACGGACAGGATACCCGTCAGCATCAGCGCGCCCATCGCGATCAGGGCGACCACATCGGCCGGTATCTTCTCCCGGATGAAACCGAAAAATACAAAGACAACAAGGACCAGAACGAAACTGATCTGGAAGACCGAACTCTCGAGGAGCGGAGCGAGCATGCGGTGTCCTGAAACTGTTGCGCTTATTCCCTAGAAAGCCGGAACAGACCGAAAGCGCAATGTAAAACCCGTCCGGTAAACCGAACGGGGGAGGAAATGCTGGGCATTGATTCAATTCGCCTTCCGGGGGTCGCCCAACGGCAACAAGCGCCCGGCAAATCCCCCGCGCCCTAAAGCGCACACCTGCATTTGCATAGGGCGAAACGCGCCGAAGAGTGCCCGTTCATCCGGCGGCCTCAGCCGAGGGCGCGATTTGTCAGGCGATCAGGGGAAACGGGCTGGAGCGGGTAGACGGAATCGAACCGACATACACAGCTTGGAAGGCTGGTGCATTACCATTATGCTATACCCGCCCGCTTCCGAGCGCTTGGTAATATGAGCGATTGAGCCGCCAAACAAGCTCAGCCTGCACATTTTTCACCGCTTCTTTCGCCCCCCGCGGGTGGCACGTGTCTTGCTCTACAATCAGGCAAGCCGGCCATCTGGGAATTTTCTTTGTTTACCAAACTGCCTCCACCGGCGCTGACAGGCCATTTGGCGAAATCCCGCCTCCCCACTCGGGGCCCAAGGTTTATCATGCTTGATGCCCTGCGCGGCATCGGCGCCCTGCTGGTGATTTACGGCCATTACCATTTTGAGCTTTGGCCCGACCGGGGCGGCCTGATCACGAGTTCGCGCGGCTATCTGGTCGTGGACGTGTTCTTCCTGCTCTCCGGTTTCGTGCTGGCATATGCTTTTTACGACAGGCCTAGCTTCGATATCTGGGAGTTCACCAAGAAGCGCGCCTTCCGGCTCTGGCCGCTGCATCTGGCTTCCCTCTTCTGCTTTGTTTTGGTGATGTATCTCAGCGGAGATGCCATCAACGAGCTCGGTCTGCTGCTCAACGTCCTGCTGCTTCACAATGCCGGTTTCGGCGACTGGCACACGAACGCCTTCAATTATCCCTCCTGGTCATTGTCAGTGGAGCTGATCGTCAATCTGGCGCTCGCCGTCGTGATCCTGGCGATACCGAACCGCCGCTGGAACACCCTGTTGCTTGCCGCCCTCGGCCTGATCAGCGCGGCTATCCTTTTCTTCACGGTCGACAGTCTGAACAAGCAGGTTTCCAACGTATTCGGCTTTCTCAATATCGGCTTGCTGCGTGGCTTCATCACCATGCCGATGGGCATCCTCGCTTATCGGATCTTCGCCGCGCACAGGGACTGGTTCGAACGCGAATCGCGCCTGCGGACACTCGGTGTCGGCGTTCTCCTGCTCCTGTTCGTGGCAACGCTCTCCTTGCCGAGCCCCTACAAGACGGATTTCCTTTATCTGCCGCTCTACGGGGCCGTCATCCTACTGCTCGCCAGCCCCGGCACTTTCTGGACGGGCATTGCCCGGCAATTTCGCTTCCTCGGGGAAATCTCTTTCGCGATGTATATCGGGCACATGATCGTGTTGAAGATCATGAAAGAGACAGGCTTCTGGCCGCAGGACTACGTGCCGGGCCTGTTGTTTGCCTGGGGCTTGTCGATCCTGCTGGCGATCGTCGCTCACCACGCAATCGAAAAGCCTGCCTATGACTGGCTGACCCGCAGGTGGTGCAAATCCCCGGCGCCAACGGCCAATGCCGCGTATCAGCTTACGGAGACGCGGTCTGCCCCGGCCCTGGCAAAGGAAAAGTCTCTGTAGGAAAAAAACCCATTCCGGCAAGCGACCGGCGGCGCGGGGGTGGTGGAGGGAGCTGGATTCGAACCAGCGTACGCTAGGCGGTCAGATTTACAGTCTGATGGATTTAACCACTCTCCCATCCCTCCACGGGCCCCCGCGACATACGCCATTTGACGCCGCCGCGCAGTCGCTTCACAAGGGCGGTTTCCCGCCCCGGCTCTACGCTGGAAGCGGCCTTATAAGGACGAACATCATGCGGCGCAACCACCCAAAACGGCGTCAGAACACAGATGTGGCAACTCGCCCCGACCGCCCGGAAACTCAACGGTTTTCCCGCCGCGAGGAAGAAGGCGGCCCCGTCTGGCTGTGGGGCACCCATGCCGTGATGGCGGCCCTGGCCAACCCCGCCCGGCGTTTCCACACGCTGCTGGCCACCGAAAACGCCGCCCAGAAACTCCCGGCAGGACGGCTTTCCCCGCAGATCGTCACCGCCAAGGAAATCGATCAGCGCCTGCCCCCCGGCGCAGTGCACCAGGGCATCGCCCTGCGGGCCGACCCGCTGGAAGAGGCCGTGCTGGAGGACGTGATTGCTGCGGGCGCCACGCGCATTGCCGTGCTCGACCAGGTTTCAGATCCGCATAATCTCGGCGCCATCTTCCGCTCGGCCGCCGCGTTCGGCTTCACCGGCCTGGTCCTGCAAACCCGCAACGCCCCGACGATCACCGGGGTCGTCGCCAAAAGCGCTGCCGGGGCGATTGAAAGCGTCACCGAAATCCGCGCTGTGAACATTGCCCGCGCCCTGGAAGAACTCGGCGAGGCCGGTTTCCACACGGTTGGGCTTGCCGGCGAAAGCGCCCGCCCGCTCGATCAGGCGGTCAAAGGGGCGGCAAAGGTTGCCATCGTCCTGGGCGCCGAAGGGCCCGGCCTGCGCCCCGCCGTAGCCAAGGCCTGCGCCGAGCTTGCCCGCATCCCGATTGCGGCGGAAATGGAAAGCCTCAACGTGTCCAATGCTGCCGCAATTGCCTTCTATGAGGCTAGCCGGGGCAGTTTCCCTGCCACCTGACTCTGTTACACTGCTCCGCAACGCGATCGGGGAGACGCCGGCATGATGCGCTTGATTTCCATCCTTCTGGTTATTGCCGGGCTGGCGGCGGCCGGTCTCGGGGGCGCCGCCCTGATGGAGCGTTACTTCCCGAAGGACGCTGCCCCGGCGATCACAGCGGCCCCGCAGGATATCCCCCTCGCTGAGGCGCCCGCACCAGCGCCGCCGCCCGTCCAGGACGAAACGCCCCCGGCAGCTTCTCCGGCAGAACCGGAAGCCAGCATCGAATCGGCGCCGGCTACCGATGACGACTTCAATTTCCAGCCGATGGTCGAGGAAGGCCCGGCAGACGCCGCCCCCATGGCGCGCGCGATACGGGCCGAGCCCTCGGCGGGCGAAGAGGCCGCCGCTCCCGCGCCGCCCGAAGCGGTGGACATCGACGATCCCAACGTCACCGCCGCCGTCTCCGAATCCTTCATCGATACGCTGAAGACCGTGCCCGTCGCGCATGAGACGCCCGCCTCAGCCGAATACAAGCGCGCCTTCGACGTTACCTTCGCCATCGACGCGACCGGCGGCGACAGCGCCGTGGACGCCCTGCCCGGCCGCGGCGTGATCGAGGAAGGCACCGCGCTCGTGTCAGACCGAGTGGAAGTCCGCCTCTCCGGCGCCGCCTTCACCATCGTGCCGACTTCGCCGCCGGTTCAGTCGCTTTCTCCGCTGACGGAGAATACCTGGCGCTGGTCGGTCACCGCGCTCAGCGCCGGCGACCATGACCTTACCTTCGAGATCTTCGCGGTGGACGCAAATGAAGTCGTGCCCCTGCGCACCTATCGCGACACGGTGACGGTGAAGGTCTCCGGCCTCAACCGCGCCATCGCCTTCGCAGATCAGGCCAACCCGCTGTTTGTGCTGCTCGGCGGCCTCGGCTCCATCCTCGCCGGCGTGCTGGGTGTGGCGCGGTTTGTGCTGAAGAAATAGGAACTGCCTACTTCAACTCGATCCAGAGCTGTTCGGTCTGCGCCAGGAGCTCGCCGTCTGCGGTGAACAGTGCGCTCGCCGCGCCATGCTTGCGGCCATCGTCATAGAGATGCCAGGCCGCCACGATCAGCGGCGCGCCTGCCTCGGGCCGGCGCAGCACCTCGCCCCTGATCCGCCCCAGCACCATTGGCCGCTCCTGAAAGCCAATGGCAAACGCTCCGGGGCAATCCAGCGCCGCCCACAACACTTCCTCGCGCACCAGGCCCTCGGCATCGGCATAATCTGCCTCAGGCGTCCACACATCGGTCACCCCGTCATAGCCATGCGGGCGTCCGGTGAAGATGCAGAGCCCATCCTCGCTCCGTGCTGGTCCGCACACGAAGCAATGGGGGAAAGCATGATCAGCTGCCGGCGGAAAATTGTCCCGTCCCTGCGCAGCCACATCGAGCGATGGCGCGGCCGGCGCACGGCCTAGCGTCTCCACGCGCCGCGCGGCCCCCACAACCGTCTCTCCATGGCGGCACTCACAGGCCCCGTCTGCAATCACGAGGTCCATCGCCGCCTCAACCGGCGGCGGCGCGCGCAGCGACACTTCGATCGCCCCGCCCATGCCGGCCTTGCGCATCTCGCTCGCAATCAGCCCAGCCACATAGCCACCATTGGCTGTATCCGGCGGGCCATTGAAACGCTTTGGAACGAATATCTGCGGCATGGGAGGAGCGCCTTGTCTGAAACCTGTGCCTGTCGCTTACCCGGCCCGCAAAGGGCGGGTCAATCGCCAGAGCGTTTTGCGCAGAGCTCGCCCGTGCTAGTGTCTTGAAATAAGCGCCGTTCAGAGCGCTATGGGGGACAAAATGACACTCTCTGTAATCAGCGCAGGCTTTGGCCGCACAGGCACGCTCTCTCTCAAACTGGCATTGGAAGAAATCGGCTTCGGCCCCTGCCACCACATGAAAGAGGTACTGGAGAATGGCGCGTCCCAGGTGCCGCTCTGGAATGCGGCAGTAGCCGGAAAGCCTGACTTTGAGGCGATCTACAAAGGCTACAAGGCAGCGGTGGACTGGCCAACGGCAGCCTTCTGGCGCGAACTCGCTGCAGCCTATCCGCAGGCCAAAATCATCCTCTCAACGCGCTCCGCCGAAAGCTGGTATGACAGCATTTCCCAGACGATCCTCTCCACGCTGACCGCGCCCGACAACTGGCCGCCGCCAGCGGTCGAATGGTTCAACATGGTGCTGAAAGTCCTTCACCGCAGTCTCGGGCCAACCTTCGACAAGGAAAGCGTCGTCGCCGCCTTCCATGCGCATGAAGCCGCCGTAAAGGCCGAAATTCCGGCAAACCGCCTGCTGATTCACTCCGCCAGGGATGGCTGGGAGCCACTCTGCGCCTTCCTCGGCGCGCCGGTTCCCGCCACGCCCTATCCGCGCACCAACAGCAAGGAAGAATTCTTCCAGCTGATGAAGGGCGCGGATGGCCTTTAGTCCGCCTACAGATCAGTAGCTCTTCGGCAGGCCCAGCACGCGCTCGGAGATGAAGTTCAGGATCATCTCGCGGCTCACCGGCGCAATCCGCGCCAGCATCGCCTCACGCATCATCCGCTCGACATGGTATTCCTTGGCATAGCCCATGCCGCCATGGGTCAGCACGGCGGTTTCACAGGCGGTAAAGCCAGCCTCCGTACCCAGATATTTCGCCGCGTTCGCTTCGGCGCCGCAATCGGCGCCCGCATCATAAAGCGCCGCGGCCTTGTAAGCGAGCAGTTCAGCGGCTGAAAGCTCCGCCCACGACTTGGCGAGGGGGTGGGCAATGCCCTGGTTTTGGCCGATTGGCCGGCCGAACACGACGCGCTCATTGGCATAGCGCGTCGCCCGCTCCAGCGCCGCAAAGCCGAGGCCAACGGACTCCACCGCAAACAGCACGCGCTCCGGGTTGAGGCCCTGCAGCAGGTATTTGAACCCATCGCCTTCTTCCCCGATCAGGTGTTCCTTGGGCACTTCCAGCCCGTCGATGAACAGCGCGTTGCACTCAACCGCCTTACGGCCCATCTTCGGGATCGGCTTGGCGTCGATCTTGCCGCGATCCAGATCGGTATAGAACAGGGAGAGGCCCATATAGGGCTTGGCGCACTGATCCTTCGGCGTGGTGCGCGCGATGATCAGGATTTTGTCCGCACGCTGAGCACCCGTCGTCCAGATCTTCCGGCCATTGATCACATAGCCCTTGTTGGTCCGCTCGGCCTTGGTCTCCAGGCTGGACGTGTCGAGGCCCGAGTTCGGCTCGGTCACGGCAAAGCACATCTTTTCTTCGCCGGAGATGATCTTCGGCAGGTTCTCGCGCTTGAGCTCCGGGTTACCAAACTTCTCCAGCGGCTTGGGCCCGAAGATGTTGAGGTGGATCGCCGAGGCGCCGGAAAAGCCCGCGCCCGTGCGCGTCACGGTCTGCATCATCAGCGCCGCTTCGGTCAGCCCCAGGCCGGCCCCGCCATATTCTTCGGGAAACGCAATGCCGAGCCAGCCACCCTTGGCCATCGCATCGCAGAAAGCTTCCGGCCATTCGCCCGTCTCGTCGGTCTTGGCCCAATAGGCGTCGTCAAACGGCTCCAGCGTCTTGGCCACCGCGTCGCGGATGGCGGCCTGATCTTCGGTCATCGGCTGGATCACATGCATGGCGTAAGCTCCCTTTGGCGCCGAGACTTAAGGCGCGCGGGCAGGCACGTCCAGCGTCAGGCCGTCGCGGAACAGGCCCGGCGCGGGGTGAACGTAGCGGCAAGCGCGCCCGCGTCCTGCCCGAGAATCTGATCGGCAATGATCTGCGCCGTCACCGGTGCCAGCAGGATGCCATTCCGGTAATGCCCTGCCGCCACATAGACGCCCGGCGCCGCAGTCTCCCCGATGAAGGGCGCGTGATCGGGCGTTCCGGGGCGCACACCGGCCCACCGCTCGGTCACCAGCGCACCCGCGAGCGCCGGGCAGAGTTTCACGCCCTCGGCCCGCAGCGCCTCGATCACCTCGTCTTCCGGCGTATCGATCACCCGGCCGGTTTCCATCGTCGCCCCGATCACCACCTGCCCGCCACGCGGCACCAGATACACATGCCCCGCACGCACCACGCGCTGCGGCGCGCCCTCTCCGGCTGCCACCGACAGCATCTGCCCGCCATGGCAATCTATATCGTCCAGCGCCGTGTCCCAATTCACCAGGCTGTAGAGCGCGCCCTGCTCCTCCACCTTGATGACAGACGTTTCCCACCCCGCCGCCGCGATCACGGGGTCATGCCCCTCCAGCACAATGCGTCCGCCGCTGGATCTGAGCGGCGCAGGCCCGTCCACAAAGCTCACACGCGGATTGGCCATGAGGGCCGCCAGCAGCGCGGTCACCGTCCGGCGATTGTCCACGCGGGTATCGGTCTCAAGCTCCAGCCCGCCCAGAACCTCACCGGAAAGGGCGGGTTCAAGCCTGCGAACGTCTTCGCCACTGAGCGCCCTGTGCGCCACCCCGCGCGCGGCGAGTACCCGCCCGATTGCCGCCAGATGCGCCGCCTCGCCTGCCTCCATCGCCACGGCCAGCGCCGGGGCAGGCTCAAAACCGGACGGCAGGCCAGAGGCGCGCTCAATCTCGGCGGCGAAGTCCGGCCACAAGTTTGCGCTCTCAAGGCAAAGATCGAACAGCCGGGGGTGAACGCCCGCCTCAGCCGCCGCCTCGAAGGCCGGGGCAATCATGCCGGCCGCAGCCCAGCTTGCGCCGCGCCCGCATGCCCGCGTGTCAAAAAGGGTAACCTGTGTGCCACGGCGAAACGCCAGCTCGAACGCAAGGCTGAGGCCAATAATGCCCGCGCCAATGATGGCGACCCGTGGCTGAGAGGAAGAATTACGCGAACCGGCCCTGATCATGGGGGCCTTTTAGGCGCGCAGTGTCAGTACGGAAAGTGGGCGACCTGAAGCCCGGTCTCGGTCATCCAGAAATTGCAGAAGGCTTCGGCCGCTTCACGGCTCTGGAAAATCAGCTGTTTCAGGCGCTCGCCCGCCGGGCCAAAACCCGTGCGCACCATCAGTTCCAACGATGCGGCATCCCATTGCCCCATCGCATCCTGCTTTTCCACGAACGCGTCGATCAGAGCAGCAAGGCGCAGATCCTCGTCCGAAGACGCTATATCGAAGTCGACGATGACATCCGTCATTCCACCACCCGTCTATTCGTTACCAGTCTATTAACAGACTGTACCAGAAGCCTGAAGTGTTTTCGCAACTGCAAAAACTCTGCCATTGCCCCGTTGGTTCCCTGTAACTTCCGGAAACAGCAGGGATCATGGGCGGTCTGTGCAATATTTGGGCAAAACGTCGCGACATCACAGAGTTGCGATTCATTCTCAAACATGGTTTGGTCCCGCCAGCTCTTAAGGAACCTGATATGAAACGTATTCTCGCCGTTGCCGGTCTGGCGCTCGCCCTTGCGGCTTGCGGCAATCCGGATGCGCCAAGCGCGCCGGAAACGCCCGCCGCCGTCGAAGAAACCGCCGCACCGGCGGCCGGCCTCAACGGCACGATCAATGTCTATTCCGCGCGTCACTATGATTCCGACAAAGCGATGTACGCCGCCTTCGAGGCTGAGACCGGCATACGCGTGAATGTCCGCGAATCCGGCGCGCCCGAACTTCTGGAAACGATGAGGGCCGAAGGCTCGCGCTCTCCCGCGGATGTTATCATCGCATCGGACGCCGGCGCGCTTTACCGCTTCCAGGAAGCTGGCTTCACGCAGGGCGTCACTTCCGAAAAACTCTCCGCCGCCATTCCCGCCCAGCTGCGCGAAAAAGACGGCCATTGGTTCGGCCTCACCAAACGCTACCGCATCATCGTTTATGATCCCCAGGTCGTTTCGGCCGATGAAGTTGCCACCTATGCCGATCTCGCCGATCCGCGCCTGAAAGGCGAAGTCTGCGTGCGATCGTCCACCAATATCTACAACCTCTCCCTGATGGGCGAGCTTATCGGCCGCAACGGCCCTGAAGCCGCAGAAGAATGGGCAAAAGGCGTCGTCGCAAACTTCGCCCGCAAGCCGCAGGGCGGCGACACCGCCCAGATTGAAGCAGTCGCTGCCGGCGAATGCGCGGTTGCCCTCGTCAACCACTACTACTGGGTGCGCCTTGCCACCGGCACGCCGGAAGAGCGGCTGAAGACGGCCAAGACCCAGCTCTCCTTCCCTGATCAGAACGGCAATGGCACCCATGTGAACGTCGTCGCTGCTGCGGTTGCCGCCAACGCGCCATCCCCGGATCTTGCCATCCAGTTCATCGAATACCTCGCCACCCCCAAGGGCCAGGAGCTGCTGACCACCGAGAACAAGGACTTCCCCATTGTTGCCGGTGCTACAGTTCCGGCCGGCCTCGAACAGGTGACCGGCTTCGAGGAAAGCGACTTCCCCCTCACGGAGCTGGGCACGCATCAGGCAGAGGCGCAGGCGATCTTTGATCGCGCGGGCTGGAACTGACACAGGCCACCGCCATTCCGATCTCAAGACAGGTGCCGGCGCTCGTCGCCGGCATCGTCATTGCGGTGCCTGTGATCATGGTGCTGCTGGCCGGCCTGTTTGACGGCGGCGGCCCCACCTGGACGCATATCCGCGAGACGCTGCTGCTGCGTTATCTGGGCGGCACAATCAGCGTGCTTGCGCTCACCGGCGCGCTCTGCCTGCTGTTTGCCGTGCCGGCCGCCTGGCTGGTCACCATGTTCCGCTTTCCGGGCCGGGCCGTGTTCGAATGGCTGCTGATCCTGCCGCTGGCCGCGCCGGGCTATGTGCTCGCCTATGCCTGGGCAGACCTTGCCGGGGTGGGCGGCCCGCTCCAGTCCGCCCTGCGCGACGTAACCGGCTGGTCGGCGCGCGACTACTGGTTTCCGGACATCAGCTCCCTGCCGGGCCTCGCTTTCGTCCTGGCCTGCACTCTCTATCCCTACGTGTATCTCACCGCGCGCTCGGCGTTCGTGTCCCAGTCGGTCTGCGCCCTTGAGGCAGCCCGCAGCCTCGGCGCCAGCCCCGGGCGCAGCTTCTGGGCGGTTGCCCTGCCCGCCGCCCGCCCGGCCATCGCCGCCGGGCTTGCCCTTGCCCTGATGGAGGCGGCAGCCGATTATGGCGCCGCCGAGTTCCTGGGCGTTCCCACCCTCACCTTCGGCATCGTCCGCGCCTGGAAAAGCTTTGGCGAGCCCGCCGCCGCTGCCCGGCTGGCCTTCGTGCTGATCGGCGTGATCGCCGTCCTCATTCTCACCGAGCGCTGGGGACGGGGCCGCGCGGGCAGCCAGCATTCCTCCATCCGCTGGCGGCACGTCTCGCGCACGCAATTGACCGGCCTGCCCGCTCTTGGGGCCAGCCTGTCCTGTTTTGTCCTGTTTCTGATCGCGTTTGGCCTGCCGGTGGGCCGCCTTGTCTGGAGAAGTATCGAGACGGGCACCCGCGCAGCGCCCATCTGGGACGCCCTGGTAAACTCGGTGATGCTGGCTGGCGCTGGCGCGATCTTCGCCTTTGTCCTCGCCCTGATGATCGTACTGGCCGCCCGCGCCAAAGGCCCGGCAGCTCTTTTTGCCCGCGCCAGCGCTGTCTCCGGCTACTCCATCCCCGGCGCTGTTCTTGCGCTCGGGGCCCTTGCAATCATTGCGCTTTTCCCGGTTACCCTCTCTGGCGGCGTGGCCCTTCTTGCCCTCACCTGGGTCTATGCCTCCCGCTTCACCGCTGCCGGAACCGAACCGATGGCCGCCGCCCTTGCCCGCGCGCCCGCCTCTCTCTCCAATGCCGCCCGCAGCCTCGGCGCCAGCCCCACCCGCCAGGCCTTCGAGGTTGACCTTCCCATCGCCCTTTCCGGGGCAGCGGTCGCCGCCCTCATCCTTTTCGTTGAGGCCTTGAAAGAACTGCCGGCCACCCTGATGTTGCGGCCCTTCAACTGGGATACCCTGTCCGTGCGCGCCTATGCCTATGCCAGCGACGAACGCCTTGCCGCTGCCGCGCTGCCGGCTTTGCTGATTACGGCAGCGGGTCTTGTGCCGGTGATCCTCCTCTCCTGGCAGCTTTCCCGCTCCCGCCCCGGTGAGGATCAATGAGCGCGCCGCTTTCTGCTCATGGGGTAACCCGCCGCTATGGCGACCGTGCGGTTGTCGATGGCGTCAGCCTCAGCCTGCCCCCAGGCCAGATCACCGCGCTGCTCGGCGGCTCCGGCGCTGGCAAGTCTACTCTGCTGCGCCTGCTGTCAGGTCTTGAAGGCGTAGATGAAGGCGAAATCCGCCTCGGCGAGGAAATTCTCTCTGCGCCCGGCCGCACGGTGCCCGCCGAAAAACGCCGCATTGGCCTGATTTTCCAGGATTTTGCCCTCTTTCCCCACCTCACCGCGGCGCGCAATGTCGCCTTCGGCCTGAAGCATCTGCCCAAGGCTGAGGCCGCGGCCCGCGCGCAGGCCTGGCTCGCCCGCCTCGGCCTTGAGCCGCGCGCCAATGCCTATCCGCATGAGCTTTCCGGCGGCGAGCAGCAGCGCGTTGCCATCGCCCGCGCTCTGGCGCCGGAGCCTGCCGCCATCCTGATGGATGAGCCGTTCTCGGGCCTCGACCCCAGCCTGCGCGACAGCGTGCGCGACGCCGCCCTCGACGCCATTCGCGCGGCCGGTATCCCCGCCCTGCTGGTCACGCATGATCCCGCCGAAGCCCTGGAACATGCAGACCGCATTGCGATCATGAGCCAGGGTAAGCTGTTGCAGGAAGGCGCGGCCAGCGAGATCTACACCCGCCCCGTCAGCGCCGCCGTGGCAGGCGCCCTTGGCCCCCTGAACCGTTTTCCAGCCGGCAACGCGCCGGCCGGCCTTCTCAGTGGACAGGATCCCGGCGCGCTGATCCTGGTGCGGCCGGAAGGCGTCTGCATCGACCCGGCCTCGCCGATCCGCGCCACTATCCTCTCTGCCCGCATGACCGGGCCGCTGACGCGCCTGACGCTGGACCTGCAGGGCCTGAAACTGACCGCGCTTGTCCCGCCGATGTCCGGAATTGTCCAGGGAACGGAAACCGGGGTCCGCCTCGATCCGGCCCTCACGTTCACTTTCGCGTCAGACAAAGTCTGACAAATCAGTTAGACCGCAAGGGGCACCTCGCCATACGCGCGGCAAAGTCCTAATCTAACATGGTCATTGCAATGACCACAGGAGCCGCTTCGTGGCACACAAAGTCATCCGGATCGCAACCGCGGTCGCCGCAACGGCGATCATGGCCTTCAGCGCGTCAGCCCAGAGCCTGATCCGCGATGCCGAGATCGAGGAAACCATCCGCGAATGGACCGACCCGATTTTGGAAGTCTCCGGCCTCGTTCCCGAGGATGTCGGCATCTACATCATCAACGACCCCTCGCTGAACGCCTTTGTCGCCAACGGCCAGCGCATCCACATCCATACCGGCCTGATGATCGCGGCCGAAACACCCGGCCAGATCAAGGGCGTCATCGCCCACGAAACCTGCCATATCGCCTGCGGCCATACTGTCTCGCGCTCGCGTGCGGCGGGCGTTGCCATGCGCCCGGCCCTCCTGTCGATCGGCCTTGGCCTGCTCGCCATTGCGGCGGGCGAAGGCGGCGCAGGCGCGGCCCTGATCGGCAGCTCGCAGCAGTTCGCTGCCATCAACTTCTTCACGCACACCCGCCCCGAAGAAGCGTCTGCGGATGCCCACGCCGTCAAATACCTTGCCACGCTGGGGCAATCCCCCGCCGGTATCGTCGAATTCTTCGAGAACTTCCGCTATCAGGAAGTGATGTCGGAAGCGCGCCGCTATCCGTATTTCCGCGCCCACCCGCTGGCGTCCGACCGTATCCGCACAACCCGCGCCCTGGCTGAAGCCACCGGCCTGATGGACGTTCCGCCTACGGACCGGGAATTGCAGCAATACCAGATGCTCCGGGCCAAGCTGGTCGGCTTCCTCGACTCCCCGGTGAAAGTGCGGCGTGATTATCCGGCAACCGACACCAGCAAGCCTGCCCGTTATGCCAGAGCGATCTCTGCTTACCGCGCTGCCGATATCCAGTCCGCCATGCGCGATATCGACTCGCTCCTCGCCGAGGAGCCCGAAAACCCTTACTTCCACGAACTCAAGGGCCAGATCCTGTTCGAGAGCGGACGGGTTGCTGACTCGGTCGAGCCGCACAAACGCTCCCTGGAGCTGAAGCCCGGCCAACCCCTGCTGCTAATCAACTATGCTCGCTCCCTCAACGCGCGGGATGATGAGGGCGATGTGCAGCTGGCTGAAGTGGCGCTGCGCGATGCGCTCATCGCGGAGCCGGACAACGCCTTTGCCTGGGCGCAGCTGGCAATCACGATGGAGAAGCAGGGCCGCCGCCCCGAAGCGCAGCTGGCCACTGCCGAGTCCGCCTATTGGGTGGGCGATATCGTGCGGGCTAACAGCTTTGCCCACCGCGCCGTAGACCAGCTGGAGCGTGGCACGCCCAACTATCGCCGGGCTGACGACATTCTGCTGATCACCGATCCGAACAATCCGGAGAACCGGGAATTTTACCAGCGCCAGAACCGTGGCCAGCGCCTGTCCATCGAAACCAGCAACCGCGACATGCCATTTGGCGATTTCTCGCGTCAGCGCCCCTGAGGGCGCGGCTGATAAACCCTCTGTGAGGACGGGTGGACGCGCCCGGCGGCGTGCCTATAGTCCGGCCAGCTAAATCAGGGATTCCCGAAATGAACCGTACGCTTCGTCTTTCTCCTTTTCTCGCCCTCGGCTTTGCGGGCCTTGCGCTGCTGCCAGCCTGCGCGCAGGGCGGCGGCACGACCGACAGGGCGGAAGTGGAAAAGATCGTGGAAGAGTACATTCTCGCCAATCCCGAGATCATCGAGAAAGCGCTGATCGCCCTGACCGAGAAGGACCGTCAGGCCCAGGCCAGCGCGGCCAAGGCAGCCATTTCGGACAATGCCAGCGCCCTCTACAATGACAGCGCGGACTATTTCGTCGGCGACGCGGACGCGCCCGTCACCGTGGTTGAGTTCTTCGACTACCGGTGCGGTTACTGCAAACGCTCGGCGGAATGGACGGCCAATCTGCCGAAGACCTATGACGGCAATGTCCGCGTCGTGTTCAAGGAATACCCGATCTTCGGCGGCATCAGTGAAACCGCCGCCCTCGCCGCGCTCGCCTCCGGCCGGCAGGGAAAATACATCGACATGCACCTTGCCCTGATGGCGCTCAAATCCAATGACGATCTGACGGAAAAGAAGATCGATGAACTGGCCATGCAGCTGGGCATCGATGTGCAGCGGATGCGCGCCGACATGAAATCCGACGGCGTAAAGAAACAGCTCGCCGACATGCAGGCCCTCGGCCGCAAGCTCAATGTGAATGGCACGCCGGGCTATTTCATCGGCGATCAGGCTATCGAAGGGGCAAACCTTCCCCGGATCGATGAAGTCATCCGCGCTGAAATCGCGGGCTGATCAGACCTTCATATTCCGGTCTGCCAGCAGCGCATCGAAATAGGCGATGGTCTTTGACAGGCCATCGCGCAACTCGACGGATGGCTCCCATTTCAGAAGATCGCGGGCCTTGGTGATATCTGGCTGGCGCTGCCGGGGGTCGTCCTGCGGCAGCGGGCGGAAAACGAGTTTCGATTTCGAGCCCGTCAGGTCGATCACATTCTCCGCCAGCTGACGGATGGTGAATTCGCTGGGATTACCGATGTTGATCGGCCCGGTCACGCTGTCGGGCGTCTCCATCAGGCTGATAAGACCGCGCACAAGATCGTCCACATAACAGAAGCTGCGCGTCTGCGAGCCGTCACCATACAGGGTGATCTCTTCCCCCTTCAGCGCCTGGACAATGAAGTTGGAGACAACCCGCCCGTCATTGGGATGCATCCGCGGACCATAGGTGTTGAAGATGCGGGCCACCTTGATCCGCAACGCGTGCTGCCGGTAATAATCGAAGAACAACGTCTCGGCGCAGCGCTTGCCTTCATCATAGCAGGAGCGCGGCCCGATCGGGTTCACATTGCCCCAGTATTCTTCCGGCTGCGGATGAATGACAGGATCGCCATACACTTCCGATGTGGAGGCCTGCAGGATCTTGGCCTTCACCCGCTTGGCCAGCCCCAGCATGTTGATGGCGCCGTGAACGCTGGTCTTGGTGGTCTGCACCGGGTCAAACTGATAATGCACCGGGCTTGCCGGGCAGGCCATGTTGTAGATCTCGTCGACCTCGACATAGAGCGGGAAGCACACGTCATGCCGCATCAGCTCGAAGCGCGGATGGCCGATCAGATGAGACACATTCATCCGGGTGCCGGTGAAGAAATTGTCGACGCAGAGCACGGTGGCGCCCGCCTCCAGAAGCCGCTCGCAGAGGAACGAGCCGATAAAGCCGGCCCCGCCCGTAATCAGAACGCGCTTCTCAAGATGCATGGTCTTCAAATCCCGAACTCGAACAAAAATGCTGCTCAGCAGGGTCTACCGGATATCGCCCCTCGCAGGAAAGGCCCCTATTCCTCACCCGGCACATTACCGCGCAGGGATTTGACCTCGCTGCGGCGCTTCTTGGCGGCGATGCGCCGGCGCACGCTGCCAGCGGTCGGCTTGGTGGCCACCCGGCGCTTGGGCGGGATGGAGGCTTTCAGGATCATCTCGGCAAGACGCTGGCGTGCAGCCGTGCGGTTCTGCACCTGGCTGCGATGCTCGCTCGCTTCCAGGATCAGGCGGCCATCGGCGGTGATACGGTTGGCATAGAGCTTTTCAAACCGCGCCTTCAGGCCCGCCGGCAGCGAGGAGGCCTGCACCTGCCAGGTCAGCTGCACCGCGCTCGATACCTTGTTCACATGCTGCCCGCCCGGGCCTGAGGCGCGCACGAAGGATTCGCTGAGTTCCCAGGCCGGGACGGTAATGGCCTCAGACACCCGCAGATCGCCGAATTCCGCCATGACATGATTCCTGAAGCAAGTGTTCAGCGGGAGTTCAGGCAATCGCCCGCACAAATCAACCTGCAATGCTGGATGTCCCAGCCTCCCGGATTGCCCGGCCCCTGAGCCGGCGGCCCGAAACCGTAAGATGGAGCAGCGCCATGCGCCTCAGCAAATCCTTTACGCGCCTCATTGCGGCAACTACCGCAGCCAGCCTTCTGGTTGCGCCCATGGCCCATGCCGACCGCGACCGTGGTGGCAAAGGCAAGCGCGGATACGAACGCGGCTATGACCGGGGACATGATCGCGGTTACGACCGCAGCCGCGGCCATAAGCATGATCACAAGTATCACTACCGCCACAGCTCCAAGCCGCATTATCATTACAGCCCGCCGGTTCGCTATGTGCCGCCGCCGCGGTCTTCGGTAACGGTCACCTATGGCTACACCTACGGGCCTCACTATTATCGGGGATATGCGCCCCGCTACAATGTGGGCAGCTATTACGGTTATGCCCCGCGCACCGTCTACATCACCGAGTATGACCGGTATGGCCTCTATGCCCCGCCGAGCGGCTATCACTGGGTCCGCGACAATGACCGGGGCGATGCCATTCTCGCCTCTGTGGCAACCGGCGCCATCATTGGCCTCGTCGTGGGCGCGCTTGCCACCAACTGATCTCTTCGCCTCGTACCCCTGAAATGAGGCTCAGACACCCGGACCGGGACAAACCCCGGCTCCGGGTGTCTTTTTTGTTGCCGGAACCGCCCTAATCCGTGACAGAGCGCGGACATTTTCGGACAGATCAGGACACAGGCAAATGACAAAACCCGTCGAGGCCGGTTGCGGCGCCGCCATAGTGGATGCCGAGGGCAGGCTGCTGCTTATCCAGCGCCTTCGCCAGCCCGAGGCGGGCGCCTGGGGATTGCCCGGCGGCAAGATCGACTTTGGTGAACGCGCTGAGGACACCGCCCGGCGGGAGATCCAGGAGGAACTGGGGATCGTGATCGAGATCACCGGCCTGGCCTGTATCGCCGAAACGATTGATGCCGGCGATGGCCGCCATTGGGTGGCGCCGGTTTACGCTGCCCGGATTGTCTCGGGAGCGCCCGAAGTGATGGAGCCGGAGAAGCATGGCGGCTGGGGATGGTTTGCGCTCGATGCCCTGCCCGGCCCACTGACAAGCCCGGTCAGGGACTGGCTGAAGGCCCAAGGGCTCGCCGGCGTGTAATACCTAACGCGACAGCCAGAAATTGACGCGCTGGGCGCGCAACTTACAAAACCATCCAATTTTGAACGGCTATTTCCGGCGCAGCATTCAATTCTCCAGAAATGCCTTTTTATCCCTGTTTTTATGTTGTTTTTTCCATTACTGCGCCGCAAAATCCCGCCGTTTGGTAAAACAAAACGCTAAAATCGCGAAAAAACTGACGACGTTTAGGAAATCACATTCTCTCCAAGATAGCATTGTTGGCACCCGAGGCATTGCCAATTTTTTAGCCTCCGGTTGGGCCAGCGTGTCGATTCACGGAGGAGTGATCAATGCCCAAACTACCCATGACAGCAATCGCGCTGGTTGCCATCGCCGCTCTGGCTGCCTGCGAATCCAATGGCCATACCCGCTATGCCAGCATCGGCACCGTCGGCCCCGGTGGCTCGAACGGCGGCGACGGATCAGATGGCGGCAACGGCTCGGACGGCTCGGATGGACAAAACGGTGGTCCAGGTGTTCAGGGCCCACCCGGTCCCGCAGGCCCTGCCGGTCCTCAAGGCCCGGCTGGCCCCACCGGCCCGCAAGGTGAACCCGGCGGCAACTTCGCCCTGGGCGACACCGGTCTGATCGCCACCGGCGGCCTGGTTGGCCCGAGTGGTATCGGCGGCACCGGCCTGCTGGCCAACCTCGGCGACACCTCCACCAGTATCCCGGTCGTCTCCGATGTCAGCACGTCCGCCGGATCGATCATATCAGCGACCGGCACCAACCTCGACGCAGCCCTTGGCGAAACAAACCTTCCCACTGAGCTTGCTAGTGTAACCGGCGCTGTAACCCAGACGGTGACCAATCTGGGCGGCGCGCTGGAAAGCTTCGGCACTGACGGCGCTCCGCTTGTCGATGGGGTCACCTCTGCGGTCTCCCCGGTCCTGACGGCCAGCCTTGGCGGCGGCACCCTTGCCGGCGACGAGAGCGCCGGCTCGCTGATCGGCGTCAGCCTCCTGTCCCCAGACCAGCAGTCCGGCACGCTTGCCGAAATCGGGGTTGCGTCGGACGGCACTCTGCTGAGTGCGGATCTGTCGACCAGCACGGATACAGCTCTGGTGCTCGGCTCTGTGGCCAGCGTGGACCTTGGCCCGCTGACGGGCGGGGTGAACGACCTGCTGGGTGAGACGAGCCTTACCGAAGTCACCAGCCTGCTGGAGGGCGGCACTGTCGATAGCGGCCTTCTCTCCGGCCTGACTGCGCCGGTGCAGGATCTGCT
Organism: Hyphomonas polymorpha PS728; assembly: GCF_000685315.1. Taxonomy (GTDB): domain Bacteria; phylum Pseudomonadota; class Alphaproteobacteria; order Caulobacterales; family Hyphomonadaceae; genus Hyphomonas; species Hyphomonas polymorpha. Next base: position 12,163 of record NZ_ARYM01000020.1, on the reverse strand, counting down.
GACCAGCGGCGGAGACGTCCCTGAAACACCCCTCACCCCTATCCTTTCCGGCACGACGGGACTTCTCGGCGGGCTGCTGGGCGGTGGTGCAAATTAGCCTACGGACACAACGAAAGAAGAAGACCATATGAGAAAGCGCCACGTTCGATTTTCACACACCCTGCTATTGAGCGTGGCGCTTTCCTCCCTTTACTCACCGGCAGCCCTGGCCGCCCCTCAGGCTACGCCGGACGAACGCCTCAATCCGGGCTCCCGCCCCGAAACGCCCGTTATTGATCCGGATACGGCAGAAGCGCCTGAGCGCGGCGTGGTGGATGTTGCCGCATCTGTGGCAACGGCCTCCGCCGTGCCAATCCGCGGCGTCCAGTTCAAGGGCACCGATGTGCCCGCCATTGTGGCAGAGGCCACCCAGCCCTTCCTGGGGCGGCCAGCCGATACCCAAACACTGAAGGAAATGGCAGCGGCCATGAGCGCCGCCTACAAGAAATCCAATGTAGCCCTCTTCACCCTGGCCATTCCAGCGCAGGATCTGTCGGACGGCGTGGTCGACGTGCTGATCGCCGAAGGCCATGTTTCTGAAATCATTACACGGACGGATGACGAAATCAGCGAGCGCCGTCAGTTGCGGGGGTATCTGCGCCCGCTCCTTACGGAAAAGCCCGCCACCCGCGAAAGTTTCGAGCGGGGCATGACCCTGGCGCGGCGCGAGGAAGGCGTGAAGGTAACCCCAGGTCTTCGCACCGCGCGCGAACCTGGCGCGGTGATCCTTGTGCTGGATGTGGAAGACAAGAAGGACGGCTTTGCGGTGGGCTATGACAGCCGCGAATCGCGGCTGGTCGATTCCGGTCGTTTCAGCGCATCCGGTTTCCTCTACAGCAAGCTGCGTGCGGGAGATGCCCTGCGCGGCCGCCTTTCTTTCACGCCGGACGGGCGCCAGTCCCGCTCTGCCAGCCTGCAATATACCACGCCGATCGGCACCGATGGCCTGACCCTGTCTGCCGCCGGCGCGTATCAGGAGACCCGGCCCACCTCCATACCCATTGAGGGCGACGCCACTTTCCTGACGGCGGGACTTGCCTATCCTGTGCTGCTGAACTTCACCCGGGACCTGACGGTCAACGCCTCCATCGACCATATTGAGAGCAGCAATTCGGCGCTGGGATCGGTGATTGCCGACGAAAACATCACCGCAGCGCGCTTTGGGGCACGCGGAACATGGGTAGCGCCCAAACGGTCTGCCAGCCTCAATCTCATTGTGGCGCAGGGGCTGGACGTTGGTGATGCCCGTTCGTCCGTGGCCGGATCGGATACGGCCTTCACCAAGGCAAACGCAACCGGCAGCTTCGTTCAGGCGATCGGGGAAGACCTCTTCCTCCGCCTGAAAGCCTCGGGACAATGGACCGACGACATTCTGCCCGCCAATGAGCGGCTGATGATCGGCGGCATCGAATACGGCCGGGGCTTCAGCAACGGGCTTATCAGCTTCGACAAGGGCTATGTGGTCTCGCTGGAGCCAGCCTGGCGGCCGCTGGATGAGGGTTCCTTTGCCCGCAGCGAAGTCTATCTGTTTGCCGATTATGCCGATGGCAGTCTGCTGGGCGCTGGCGGACAGACATTCGATCTCAGTTCTGCCGGTATCGGCACGCGCATTTCCTACAAGAAGTACGCCACCCTGGGGCTGGAATGGGCCGAGCCGCTCAGCCTGCCCGTGCGCGGGATCAATGAGGACGGCGTGTTCACCGTGACCTGGGCCCTGCGCTATCAGCCTGACTGAGGCAGCCTTTCGGCGAGCCGCGCGATCGCCGCATCGAGCACTTCATCCTTCTTGCAGAAGCAGAAGCGGATCATATTCTGCGGCGGATTATCCCCGGCATAGAAGGCGCTGCACGGGACGGCAGCCACGCCCACTTCCACCGTCAGCCAGCGTGCGTAGTCCACATCGGTGGCAAAGGACGGTCCGGCGCCATCCGTCAGTACCGTGAGGAAGTAAGTGCCCTGCGCCGGCAGCACGGTGAACCCCACGCTGGCCAGCCCGGCTGCCAGCCGGTCGCGCTTTGCCTGCAGAGACGCAGCGAGGCTGGCATAATAGGCATCCTCCTTGCCCAGCGCATAGGCCACCGCCGCCTGCAGACCCGGCGGGGTTGTGAAGGTAAGGAACTGGTGAACTTTCGCGACGGTGGCGATCAGCTCCCGCGGGCCGCTGACATAGCCGACCTTCCAGCCGGTCAGGGAGAAGGTCTTGCCCGCCGAGCCGATGCGGAGGGTGCGCGCGCGCATCTCTGGCAGCGCGGCGATGGGGTGATGGGCGGCGCCGTCAAACACAAGATGTTCGTACACCTCATCGCAGAGAACATAAGCATCGTGCGCAAGGGCGAGGCGCGCGATGGCGGAAAGCTCCTCTCCGGCGAACAGCTTGCCGGTGGGGTTCATCGGCGTGTTCAGCAGCACCAGCTTTGTCGCCGGGCTGAAAGCGGCGGCGAGCGCGCCTTGCGGGACGTTCCAGCCGGGCGCCTCCAGCCGCACGATGCGCGGGACCGCGCCGCACTGGCGGATGATCGGCAGATAGCTGTCATACAGAGGCTCGAACACGACCACCTCATCGCCCGGCGCGAGCATTGCCATCAGGCATGCGGCAAGCGCCTCGGTGGCGCCGGAGGTTACCAAGGTCTCATCGCGCGCGTCATAGGCAAGGCCATAGAAGCGCCGGTCATGATCGGCCACCGCCTGGCGCAGGGCCGGAAGGCCGGTCATCGGCGGATACTGGTTCGGCCCCTCGATCACTGCCCGCGCAGCCGCCTCCCTTATATCCGCCGGGCCGTCCTCGTCGGGGAAGCCCTGCCCCAGATTGATGGCGCCATGCTCCGCCGCGAGGGCAGACATGGTGGTGAAGATCGTGGTGCCGAGGCCGGCGAAGTCTGGATTGAGCGGTTTCATGCCGCCCCGGTTTACAGAAGGCGCCGCCCGCGGGCAATCGAGGGGGCGCCCGCCCGCCACTACCGCCCGCCTTCGTCTGCCTACGGAGTTAACACCCATACAGGTTATCTTTTAAGGGAAGGCGGCCTCTCCTTCCCCCACGCCCATCCTGCCCGCTTGCCCGGAAATCGAAGGGATTAATGTGCCATTCTGGTCAGCCCTAGCTGCCTGAATTGGAGGCGCGAATTGAGAGCCCCCCAAAAATGACACCGGTGCCAAAATTTGACAACGGAAGACATCGGAGACTCAGCGTCATTAACCGCCAGAAATGCTGCGCTGCAGCCAAATTCGCATGGGCACGGATGTTGCAAAAGCTTCTCACGAAGCGCTAATGGGCCCCATGGTGCAAGGGCCGGGGCGCCCTAAGAGTTCGCTAAAATTCGAGGACAGCGTAATGAGCGATACCGTAGCAATCCTGGCCGAGCTGGGTGTGCAGACAAAATCCGTAAGGAAGAACTGGAACGAGGCACGCCTGTATGAAACGGCTGTGGCCGCTGGCGAGGCCCGCGTGGCCAAAGGCGGCGCCCTGGTCGTGGAAACCGGGCAGCACACCGGCCGGTCTGCCAAGGACAAGTTCACGGTCCGCGATGCGACGACCGAGAAAACCGTCTGGTGGGACAACAACGCCTCAATGACGCCGGAGCAGTTCGAAGCTCTGTGGACGGACTTCAAGGCCCACCTTGCCAAGCAGGACATGTATTCGCAGGACCTCTTCGGCGGCGCTGACCTGGACTATCGCCTGCCTGTCACCGTGGTGACTGAATTTGCCTGGCACTCCCTCTTCATCCGCCACCTGCTCCGTCTTCCGACGGCAGACGAACTGGCCGGTTTCAAGACGGAATTCACCATCATCAACTGCCCGAGCTTCCGCGCTGACCCGGCCAAGCATGGCTGCCGCAGCGAGACGGTGATCGCCGTCAACTTCGCCAAGCGCCTCGTGCTGATCGGTGGCACGTCCTATGCCGGCGAGACGAAGAAGTCGGTGTTCACCATCCTCAACTATCTGCTGCCCAATCAGGGCGTGATGCCGATGCACTGCTCGGTCAACACGTCTGACAAGGACGACGCCGCGATTTTCTTCGGCCTGTCGGGCACCGGCAAGACCACCCTTTCGGCAGACGCCTCGCGCACGCTGATCGGCGACGATGAGCATGGCTGGTCGGAGAATGGCCTCTTCAACTTTGAGGGCGGCTGCTACGCCAAGATGATCAAGCTCTCGCCCGAGGCCGAGCCTGAAATCTACGCCACCACGAAACAATGGGGCACCGTGCTCGAGAACGTCGTGATGGACCCCACCACGCGCGAACTCGACCTCGACTCCGCAGCGCTGGCTGAAAACTCCCGCGGCGCCTACCCGATCGAAGCGATCCCGAACGCTTCGCTGACAGGCCGCTGCGGCCAGCCGAAAAACCTGATCATGCTGACGGCAGACGCCTATGGCATCATGCCGCCGATCGCCAAGCTGACCCCGGCCCAGGCGATGTACCACTTCCTCTCCGGCTATACCGCACGTGTGGCGGGCACGGAGAAAGGCGTGACCGAGCCTTCGGCCACCTTCTCCACCTGCTTCGGCGGCCCGTTCATGCCGCGCCACCCGTCGGAATACGGCAACCTGCTGCGTGAGCTGATTGCCCGCTACAACGTCGATTGCTGGCTCGTCTCCACCGGCTGGACCGGCGGCCCGTATGGCCAGGGCAGCCGGATGCCGATCAAGGCAACCCGCGCCCTGCTCAACGCTGCCCTCGATGGCTCGCTCAACACGGTCGAATTCCGCAAGGACGAGACCTTCGGCTTCCTCGTGCCGGTCTCCGTGCCGGGCGTCGACGCCAAGATCCTCGACCCGCGCAGCACCTGGGCCGATCCGGCCGCTTACGACAAGCAGGCGGCAAAACTGGCTGAAGAGTTCGTGGCCAACTTCAAGAAATTCGAAGCCTATGTGGACGAGGCCGTGAAAGCCTCCGCCCCCAAGCCGAAGGTCACCGCGTAAGCGCTTCTGACCGCTCCGAACAATCAAGCCCGCCAGCCCCGCGCTGGCGGGCTTTTTGCTGCGACCAATGAACGTTGACGTAAAGGGAAGGCTTCCGTTCGGGCAATTCCCTCACTAGGGTGCGCCGCACAAAGACGTGAGCATCGAACAAGGAGGAAGCCATGCGTGAAGCCGTAATCGTTTCAACAGCCCGTACTGCCCTGACCAAAGCTGGTCGCGGCGCCCTGAATGACACCCACGGCATCACCATGGCCGGCCATGTGATCAAGGGCGCGCTGGAGCGTGCCGGCGTCGAAGCGGCCGCCGTGGAAGACGTATTCCTTGGCTGCGCCGCCCCCGAAGGCGCCACCGGCCACAACGTGGCCCGCAACGCCGCGCTTGCCGCTGGCTGCCCGTCCACCACGTCGGGCGCCACCATCAATCGCTTCTGCTCCTCGGGCCTGCAGGCCATCGCCAACGCCGCTCACACCGTGATCAACGAAGGCGCAGCCGTCACCGTTGGCGGCGGCGTGGAGAGCATCAGCCTCGTCCAGGGCTCGGGCCAGTCCAACCGCTACAAATACTTCGAACCGGAACTGGCCAAGACCTGGCCGGCCATCTGGATGACGATGATCGAAACCGCCGAGATCGTCGCCGAGCGCTATGGCGTCAGCCGCGAATACCAGGACCAGTATTCGGTCGAGAGCCAGCGCCGCACGGCCGAGTTCCAGCAGAAGGGTTACATGGCCGAGGAAATCGTGCCGCTGAAAACCCGCATGAAGCTGGTCAACAAGGAAACCAAGGAAGAAACCTTCGAGGACGTGATCGCCGACCGCGACGACTGTAACCGTCCGGGCACGACCTATGAGATGGTCGCTGGCCTGAAGCCGGTCTTCTCCGGCGGCATGGTCGTCAAGGAAGGCAAGTTTGTCACCGCCGGCAACGCTTCGCAGCTGTCCGATGGCGCCGCTGCCGTGGTCGTCATGGAAGCCAAGGAAGCCGCCCGCCGTGGCCTGAAGCCGCTCGGCCGCTTTGCCGGCTTCAACGTGGCGGGTTGCGACCCGGACGAAATGGGCATCGGCCCGGTCTTCGCCGTTCCGCGCCTGCTGGAGCGCCATGGCCTGAAGGTGGACGACATCGACCTGTGGGAACTGAACGAAGCCTTCGCCTCGCAGTGCCTCTACAGCCGCGACCGTCTCGGCATCGACCCCGCGAAATACAACGTCAATGGCGGCGCCATCTCGATCGGCCACCCCTTCGGCATGACCGGCGCACGCTGCACCGGCTCCATCCTGCTGGAAGGCCAGCGCCGCAAGGCCAAGTGGGGCGTTGTCACCATGTGCATCGGCGGTGGCATGGGCGCTGCCGGCCTGTTCGAAATCTACAGCTAAGCCTGAGGCTTCAGTGACGAATTGCGAAGGGCGGCCCAAAAGGCCGCCCTTTTGCTTATGGGTCGGTTGAGGATAGCTGCCTTCATCCGGTCACCGGTTGATGGCACGCTTCAGGGGTTAACCGGAGTCATGCCGATGAAAGCTTTCCTGATTGCGCTCGCCGCCGCCGCGATGCTCAGCGCCTGCGGGCCCGCCCCACAGCCTGATCTGGCCAGCGCGCCCGAAGCGGCGACGGGCGAGAGTGCCCGCCCAAAGGCACAAGGCTTCATCACGCAGAACGCCGCTCCCCCGGAAGGCGCCGCCGACACCAAGGGCGACGGCGTGTTCCGCGACGATTACGGCCGGCCCTTCCAGTATGCCCTGCTCGGCCAGAAGCTGCCGGAGTTTACCGCGCCCACGTCTGATGGCGGAACCTTCAGCTCGGCTGACATTTCGCGCTGGACCGTAATCGATGTGTGGGGCGCCTGGTGCGCAGACTGTGTGGCCGATGGCCCCTATGTCGATGCGCTCGCCCGCGCCATCGCGCAGGATCCCGACCTCAACTTCCTGTCGATCCATGTGCCGGCAAACGCCAACCGCGCCACACCAGAGGAACTTTACGGCAAGTATGGCTCGCTGGAGGCGTATTTCGCATCGGCGGGCTATTCGGTGCCGTCGGTGGTGCTGGATAATGATGCGAGCCTGCGCCAGCTGCTGCAGATCAGCTGGACGCCGAGCTATCTGCTGGTGTCCCCGGACGGCGTGGTGCGCGGCTTCCGCACTGATTTGCGCGTGATCGAGGATCAGCCGGTGAAGACCTTCATCCAGGATATTGCCGAAGTGAGAAAAGAGGTGCGGGACCTTCTCGCCTCTACCCCTTCTGACATAGAATGAGGGGATGACCCACCCGGCCCTGCCCGCCCTCTCTCTGTGTCTGGCGCTGATCCTGGCTGCCTGCGGGACGCCTGCCGGCCAGTCCGGCGGTGAAGCGGCCTACTTCATCGGGCCCGAGGGCACCGCCAATCTGACGGCTGAGACGCCCTTCACCGTGCCGGCCCTTGAGCGCGCCTTTCCTGGGTTGGACGTGGTGACGATCCCTGATGCGGACATGCCGGCCTTTCATGTTCGCGAGGCGGGCAGCACCGCGCCGCTCTATGTTGTGACGCCAGACTGGACACGCGGCTATGCCGGGGCGGTGGCCACCACCTCACCCGATGTGGCCGGTCCCGGCGGGGTTCGCGTAGGGGCAAGCCGTCTTGCCGATGTGCCCGAAGCGCTGAAGACCCGCTGCGCGCCGCCCCCTACGGTCAGCGACATAGGACTGGTCTGCGAGAGCCCGCATTTCCGCCTTGAGTTCAGGGGCACCGGCGCCGATCCGCTGCTGGCTCGCCAGACTTACCTGCCTCCGGTGCCCTGAAATCACTCGCCTGTGACGCGAAAGATGGTTGACCAAACCGTAATGCAGCCACGCGGCGCCTCTGCGTGGATGCAAGGTTTGAATCTTCCGCGCTGACCGGCTAGTCCTATGCGCGGTGATGAACAAAACGGATGAGAAGGCGGGAAAAGAATGCTGCATCCTTCGACCAAGAAGCTGATCGACAAGCTGGGCGAGATGACGCGCAAGCAGCGCGTCTCCTGGATCGAGGGAGAGAACGGCACCATCGTTCATGACACCGAAGGTTACCGCGTCGTGCTGACGCCGGAGCCTCATGGCGTGATCCTGACTGATGCCGTAGGCCGCGAGATAGAGACCTGCAGCCCCGAGGAAATCGCCGACGAGAAAGACGCGGCCGGGCGCCCTTATGCCCTGTTCATCGGGGAGTTATTCCGCGAGGCCCACCGCCATGCGCGCGGCGCCGAAAAGGCGATCCGCACGCTGCTGGCGGGGCTGGAAGCGGCCGATGAAACACCTGAAACTGTCGCGGCCGCGCCTGAACCGGAGCCGGAGCCGGAGCCGGAAACAGTGACCGACGAGACGACCTCTCTGGACGGGGAAACGGCCATCACGGCTGCCGTGGCGACGCTGGCTGATCAGATCAACAACACCGCGCCGATGGCGGGGCCGGAAGTCGCCGTGGCGCCTCAGCCGGAAGCTGAGCCCCAGCCTGAGCCGGAGCCCCTGCCGGAGCCCGACTTTGTAGCGGCCACGCCAGAACCGGCACCGGAACCTGAAGCCGAGCCAGCCCCTCTGCTGCATGCGCTGCCGGCGGCCTATGCCGAGACCGAAGAGGCCCCGGAAGAAACGATGGAGGAGGCCGCTGCGCTGGCCGCGCCAGAGACTGAACCAGAGCCTGAGCCAGAGGCTGAACCTGTTGCCGCTGCAGCAGCGCCCGAGCCGGAGCCTGCCCCTGAGCCCGTCCCTGCGCCGGCGCCGATGCAGCAGCGTTTCTCGCTGTCGGGCATTCCCTATGGCGTCGGGTTTGCGGGCACGCAGGCCGTGCCAGCCCCCGAAGAAAAGCCTGCAGAAACAAAGCCTTCAGAACCGCGTACGCTGATCATCGACGGCACCGAAGACCTGCCCGACGTGATGCCGCCGCTGGACGATGCGCCGCTGGCGCCCCGCCGGGCCGAGAGCGAGGACACGGGCGCCCCACCGGCCATTCCGCGCCGGTTTAATCCCTGGAATTAAAAGAGATTTCCGCGCGCGGGCCGACATGGGCCTGGCCGCGTTTCTTCGCCAGCTCGATCTGCTTCTGCCGCTCGGCAAAGCGGGCGCGCTGAGAATCTGTCATCTTTTCAACGCAGTGCGGGCAGGACACGCCTTCGACATAGGCGGGGTCTTCCCGCTGCATTTCCGAGACAGGATGGCCGCAGGCATGGCACAGGACGTGACTGCCAGGGGACAAATCCGGACAAACAGAGACGCGTTCGTCAAAGACAAAACACTCCCCGCGCCAAAGGCTGCCCTCGGCGGGCACCTCTTCGAGATATTTCAGGATGCCGCCTTCCAGATGGAACACGTCGTCGATACCCTCGGCCTTCACAAAGCTCGTCGCCTTTTCGCAGCGGATGCCGCCGGTGCAGAACATGGCGATCTTCGGCTTGCGGCCTTCCGCTTCCAGCTTCTCCCGGAACTGGCGGAACCAGGCGGGGAATTCGCGGAAGGTTTCAGTCCTGGGGTCAATCGCGCCCTCGAAGGTGCCGATGGCGACTTCATAATCGTTGCGCGTGTCGATCAGAACGGTGCCCGGATCTGAAATCAGCGCGTCCCAGTCCTGCGGCTTCACATAGGTGCCAACGAGGCTGTTGGGATCGGTGCCGGGCACGCCCATGGTGACGATCTCGCGCTTCAGGCGCACTTTCAGGCGCAGGAAGGGCATCTCGTCGGCCTCTGAAAACTTCGCCTCCAGCGTCTCGGCGCCGGGCAGCGCGCGCAGGGTGGCGAGGGCCTCGGCGATGGCCTCAGGCGTGCCGGCGAGGGTGCCGTTGATGCCTTCTTCGGCCAGCAGCAGCGAGCCCTTGATGCCAAGGCCGCACAGCTTCGCCGCGAGGGCCTGGCGGCGCTCGGCATAGTCGGGAAAGCGGAAGAATTTGTAGAGGGCGGCAATCTGGATCGTCATGGCCCGCCTTATGACAGAAGGCAGCGCCCGCGAAAACGGGGGAATCCCTTATGCGCCAGCACCAAAAGCCGGACAGGGCGGCCCCTTCCGGATTTGCTGGGATGTGGCAGGCGGAGGCGGAATGCGCCGCATGCGATGATGAACGATCTGAGAAGGAAGGATCGCGACGCCTTCCGCCTCCGGTGCCGGGGCTGGTCAGGCCCCCGCCCCCGGCCGGGAGATGAAACCGGCCGGAAGCGACGGGGAAAGCCTCGCATGGCGCAGATAGGCGGCGGATAGGCGGGCCGGGATGGCCCGTGGCGGCGGGGATTGGGGGGTGGAGAGGCGAAGGCTTGTCCCTCAAACCCCACCCCTCTTTCGTCACCCTCGACCGGCGCCAGCCGGTCTGAGGGCCCATCACCTTCGATTTCCGCAAGCGAAACCACGCCGTTTGCCTGTCAGGCCCGCGCGGGAGATGGGCCCTCAGATGCGCTCTCGCGCATCGAGGGTGACGAGACTGAGAGGCCGCGCATTGCCGCGCGGGATGACACGGCGCGCGGCGCCCCCTATCCTGCCCGCATGAAACAGCTTCTGATCATCTGGCATTCGCGCACGAGGGCGGCCGAGGCGATGGCGCGGGCGGCGTTTGAGGGCGCGCAAGGAGACGAGGCGTGCGGGGCGCGGCTCGTGCCCGCGCGGGCGGCGCAGGCGGAGGATTTGCTCGCCGCCGATGGCTATCTCTTCGCCGCGCCGGAAAACCTCGCCAGCCTTTCAGGCGAGATGAAGGAGTTCTTTGACCGCTGCTATTATCCCGTGCTCGGACGGATCGAAGGGCGGCCCTACGCCCTGATGATCGCAGCGGGCAGCGACGGGGACGGCGCCGCCCGCCAAGCCGCCCGCATCTGCAAGGGCTGGCGCCTGCGCGACGTGCAACCGCCGCTGATCGTGAACACCGCCGCTCAGACGGCGGAGGAGATTCTGGCGCCGAAGGTGCTGGGGCAGGATGTGCTGGCGCAGTGCCGGGAGCTGGGCGCGGGGATGGCAGCGGGGATTGGGAGCGGGATTTGGTAGTGCCTGACAGCATCTCATATCGTCCAAGCTTAGTATCATTTCTTGACATCCTTGGATTTCGAGAACTGTTGGCGTCCGCGTCAGCTGACGACGTTGCGAAGCACTTGCTCGAATTGAAGCGAGCAACTCAACCCATCGACCAAGGCGCCCCTGACGACACGCTCGCGAGTGAGCCAAAATGGTTTCAAGTATCGGACGCTATAGTACGCATACGACATTTTGATACGCAGTATAAAGATGGGGCCCTTTACTATGAGCTTTCCGATCTAGGTCTTGCGCAAGCGTCTCTCGCAGGCCAAGGCGTTTTCATCAGGGGTGGGCTTGCAATAGGCGATGCCGCAGTAGGAACCGATGAAATTCCATTGGCATTTGGGCCTGCAGTAGCCGACGCTTACGAACTCGAAGCCAAGTTGGCAGTATACCCCCGAATAGTAATCTCTCAAAAAGTAATTGATCAGTACAGGAGCGGAACAGAATTAAAAGCACAGCAACACTCAAGCGAATACGATGAGAAAGCAGTTTTACCGATGATCCGGAGTTCTTCAACAGGACCTTGGCTTGACTATATGTCCACGGCAGAAGCCAGCGGAATAGAGTTTTCAACCTACCTCGGTTTTTGCAACCGTCACAAAGAGCAGCTTGCTAGATGCTTGTCTGAGTTTGCATCAGATCCCAGAAAAATGGAAAAGTATCTTTGGTTAGCCTCTTATCACAATTGCCATGTCCGGGAATCGATTGTTCTGCGTGACAGCTGGTATCCAGAAGAAGATCTCATAATTGAAAAGCCATTTGGCTGGGATTTTCCCAGCAAACTCTAACACCCGGTTCGCCGCAGGGTGCATTAAGCGGAGCGCAATGCACCACGTCGAACGTTGAATGGTGCATTGCGGCCTTTGGCCTTAATGCACCCTACAGGTTTGCTTTTTGGTCTCTGTGCCAACTTGAGTATGGCCAATCCGGGATTTCAGCGACGAGGCCGTGCTTGACGGGATTTCCGTATACGTAGTTTATGCAGTTTTCGAGGTCTTGCTCATCCCGGACGAGGTGTTCCCAGAAGCGGCGTTGCCAAATGCCGCGTTCGCCGGGGCGACGGCCTTGTGCCGGATCATCTGACTTCGCCAGGGATTTTGAGAAGTTCAGCTTTATGAGGCGCCAGCGGGTGGAAAAATTGGCGTCGCCTTCGGGCAGGTTCCAGATGCAATGGAGGTGATCCGGCAGGACGGGTAATCATCCCATTTTTAAGC
>NZ_ARYM01000019.1 GCF_000685315.1 Hyphomonas polymorpha PS728 | reverse complement strand
GAAACGCCGCTGCATCCGCTGACCGCCTTCCAGAGGGCCATGCTGATGCTGGGCACGATTGCCGTGGGCGCGGGCATGAGCATCAATTTTGTGGTGGTCACCCCGCTGACCCGCAAGGCGGGCCTCTCCGAAATGGAAGTGGCGGCGGTGATGACCCTCTCCACCGTTCTCTTCGCGGTGACGATCCCGCTCTGGGGCCGGATTGCCGATCTCGTCGGGCGCAAGCGGGTGATGATCTTCTCCCTGTTTGCCACCGCGCTGACCAATATGGCCTTCCTCTTCGCGCTGGAGGCAGGGCTGGCCGGGATGATCACGGGCACCACGCTTTTCCTGACGCTGACATTCGTGCGGGCCTGGTTTGGCGTGCTGGCGCCCGGCCTTCAGCCCGCCGCGATGGCCGCGATGACGGACGCCACCACCACGGCCAACCGCGCGGCGGGCCTGGGCATGATCGGCGCCGCGATGGCCATCGGCTCCATCGTCGGCCCGGCCGGGGCTGCCGTGCTTGCGCCTTTCGGGGCGCTGGCCCCGCTCTGGGGCACAATCGTGTTCTGCGTGATCATTGGTATACTGATCAGCTTCACCCTGCCGAAAACGATAAAGCGGCCCCGCAATGCGCCCCGCCCGAAGCCCCTGTCACTGACCGACCGGCGGATGCGCCCGCACCTCATCTTCTTGCTGACCTATTTCGTGGCCATCGGCATCATGCAGCAGACCCTCGCCTGGTTCATCGAGGACCGCTACCGGCTGACTGAAACCATGGGCGAGGCCGCCGGGCAGGCCGCCGTGCTGTATACCGGCATCACCTTTGCCTGCTACGCGGTTGCCTCGCTGATCGTGCAGTTCGGCTATATCAACCGGGTGAGGCCCGACCCGCGCAAGGTGTTGCCGCTGGGGCTGGCGATGGTGTCTGCCGGCTATTTCGGGGCAGATGCCTTCCGGGAGCTCTATGTAGTGTATGCCTGCTTCCTGCTCGTAGGGGCAGGCGCGGCGCTGGCCATCCCGTCTGCCAATGCGCTGGGCAGCCTGTCGGTCAGCCGTGAGGAACAGGGCGCCGCCGCCGCGCTGCTGGCCATTGCCCCGCCCGGCGGGTTCATCTTCGGACCGATGATCGGCGCCTGGCTCTACGGCCTTCACTATGCCCTGCCCCTGCTGGCGGCGGGAGGGCTGGTGGGCGCGCTGGCGATCTATGCGCTGCTGGTCACGGCGCGAAAGCCCCTCTCGCCGGACTGAAGCCTGCCGCGAGGACAAGCGGGGCGGAAAAGGGTTTGGCAACCAGCGGGGGGCAACATAGCCTGTGCCAGAAGAAGGCGGGGGAAAACCACAACATGGCAGATACCGAAACGCCGCTGCATCCGCTGACGGCCTTCCAGAGGGGCATGCTGATGCTGGCGACCATTGCCATGGGCGCAGGCATGAGCATCAATTTCGTGGTGGTCGCCCCGCTGACGCGCAAGGCGGGCCTCGGCGAAGTGGAGGTGGCGGCCATCCTCACCCTCTCTACCCTGCTCTATGCGGTGATGATCCCCCGCTGGGGCCGCATCGCCGACCGGGTGGGCCGCAAGCGGGTGATGGTGTTCTCCCTGATCGCCATGGGCGTCACCAACATGGCGTTCCTCTTCACGCTTGAGGCAGGCCTTGCCGGGGTGATCACTGGCACATCCCTGATGCTGACGCTGATCTTCGTGCGCCTCTGGTTTGGCCTGCTGACGCCAGGCCTGCAGCCAGCCTCGATGGCGGCGATGACGGACGCGACCACGCCCCTGAACCGCGCGGCGGGTCTTGGCATGCTGGGCGCGGGCATGAGCATCGGCTCGATCCTCGGGCCCGCGGGCGCCGCGGCACTGGCGCCCTTCGGCGCGCTCGCCCCGCTCTGGGGCACGATCGTGTTCTGTATCCTGATCGGCATCCTGCTGGGCTTCTCCCTCCCTCGCACGGTGAAGCGGCCCCGCAATGCCGCCCGGCCCAAACCGCTGTCGATGTTTGACGCGCGCGTGCGCCCGCACCTGATGTTCCTCGTCTCCTATTTCATCGGTGTCGGGATGGTTCAGCAGACGCTCGGCTGGTTCATCGAAGACCGGTACGCCCTCGCCGGGGACGATCCCGCAGCCGTGGGCCAGACAGCGGTGCTTTACACCGGGATCGTGTTTTCCTGCATGGCGGTGGCCACCATCGCAGTTCAGTTCGGCTATATCGCACGGCGCAGGCCTGATCCGCGCAAGGTGCTGTGGATCGGCCTGGCCATGGTGGCGGTGGGCTATATCGCGGCGGATGTGTTCCACGCCTTCCCTGTTCTGTGTGCGGCGTTTCTGTTGATCGGGGCAGGCTCGGCCCTCGCCATCCCGTCGGCCAATGCGCTGGGCAGCCTGTCGGTCAGCCGGGAGGAACAGGGGGCGGCCGCTGCGCTGCTGTCCGCCGCGCCGCCGGCAGGGTTCATCTTCGGGCCGCTGATCGGTGCGGGGCTTTACCAGCTCAACCACGCCCTGCCGCTGATTGCCTCTGCTGTTCTGGTCGGCTCACTGGCAGTCTATGCCATGCTGGTCACGGCGCGCCGCCCGCTGGCGCAGGACTAGCGCGCAAACGGCGCCGCGCAGGCACTGCCCCGCGCCGGAGAACCAAAGACCGACGGCGAAAGCTTCAGCGCGTCGCTGTCCAGCTCCACCTTGCCCGAGAAACTGGCGTCTGACGGAATGTGATTGCCGCCATCGGGAATGAGCGTCAGCGTGCCGTCTTCAAAGGTGTAGGTGCCCCAGTAATCCTTGTAGACCTCAAACGGGGTCCAGGTCAGGGCAAAGGTGCCATCTGGATGGAAGATCAGTTCCCGGACGGGCTCTGCCCCTGCCTGCGTGCAGGCTTCCTCGGCCTGCGCCCACTTGCCCACCAGCGGCTGGGCCTCTGCCAGATAGACGAGGATGCGGCCCGAAAGACTTGCATCCCCGACCTTGCCTTCCACCTGCACGGCGGCGCCGGGGTCGGCATCGGCATTGATCTTCACGGTGCGCCCATCCGCCTCCAGCGTTGCGGGGCCTGCGATGGCCACGCCCTCAAGACAGGCGCCGGGAACAGGCTCCATCACACCGGGCTGCGGCGTGAACCAGGGTTGCAGCACCAGGCTGGCGCCGGGCGGCACAGCGGGCGGCTCCATCCAGAAGAGGAAGCCGCCAAAGCTTGAGGGCGGGGCGCAGTTTGCCGGCGCATCGATCGCGGCGGCGCCAAGCGGGGCGCGCTCCTCCGGCGGATTGGCGCAGGCGGCCAGAAACAGAGCGGCGAGACAGAGACCAGATTTCTTCATGGAACCCCTCCTGGCACGACCAACGCGCAATCAGGTGTGAGGGTTCCTCTTCGGGTGATTTGCCCGAGGCTGTCTATAACGGCGAGAGGATTTGCGGCGGGATATTTGGGAAATGCGCCCGGATCAGCCTCGCAGGCCGGTCCGGGCTGATGGAGCGATCACATCGCGCTGATGCCGCCATCGACTTTCAGTTCCGCGCCGGTAACCAGCTTGGACTCGTCAGAAGCCAGATAGAGCACGGCATAGGCGATGTCGTCGGGCTCCCCCACCTTGCCGAGCGGCACCTGCCGGGCGAGCTTTTCCAGCCCCTTCTCCTCGCCGAACATCTCCTTGATGCCATCGAGGATCGGCGTGTTGATGAATACGGGGTGCACGGAGTTGCAGCGGATCTGGCCGCCGGTCTTGGCCAGGTGCAGCGCGATGGATTTGGAGATGTGGCGCACCGCCGCCTTGGCCGTGTTGTAGGACACGTAATTGGCGCTGGCGATGATGCCGGCGATGGACGAGATGTTGACGATGGAGCCAAGCCCGTGGGCGCGCATCAGGGGGATGGCGTATTTGCAGCCCAGGAAAATGGAATCCACATCCACCGCCTGCACCTTCTTGAAGCGCTCATAGGTCTCGTCCTCGACCGAGCCGAGCCCGCCGATGCCGGCATTGTTGACGAGGATGTTGAGGCCGCCCATCGCGTCATGCGCTTTCTGGGTGATGTCTTTCCACTGTTCCTCGCTGGTCACGTCATGCTGGAAGGCAAAGGCCGTGCCCGCGCCATGGGCCTCGTTGATCGAGGCGGCGACCCTGGCCGCGCCCTCGCCGTTGATGTCTGTCACCGTCACCTTGGCGCCTTCGCAGGCGAACATGCGCGCGGTTGCTTCGCCGAGGCCCTGCGCCCCGCCGGTGATGAGTGCCATTTTTCCTGCAACGCGGCCCATGGAAATTCCTCCTGATTTTTGCTGGTTCCAGCCCTAGCAGCCCGCTTCCCCGCTCGCCAAGCCCGGCCTTTGCCAGATCGGTGAAATTTCAAACGATCCGTTCAGCGGGGGCTTACCTTACCCATGATAAGCAGGCCCAATGCCACGGCGCCTCATTTCCCTCCTGCTGACCGCGCTCGCCATCGCCTTTGCGTTCGGCGCGATGACGGCGGTACGCTGGCCCTCGATCGTGATGGTGATGGGCTGGATCGTGACCGATGATGTGGCCGGCGGCCTCAATGCCATCGACTGGCGCAAGCTGGGCATTGCCCATGGCGGGGCGTATCTCCTGGCCGCAGTCTGCTACTATGCCGCTGCCGCCACGATTGCCGCGCGCAAGCCGGGCGCCGTGCTGTGGTACATCATGGGCATGGCCGCTTCGATCCCGACGATCTTCCTGGTGCATTTCGACCCCGAATGGTGGCTGAACCCCAGCGCGGGCGAAGGCGCTATGGCGGGGCTGGCCGCAGCTGCCCTGCTGCTGCTGATTGCCGTCTGGGAGCTGCGCTACCGTTCGCCGGAAGAACTTGCCGAGGAGCGCGAGATGCTGGAAGCAGCGCCTGCCCCGGTCTACCAGGCCGCGCCGGTGGTGGCCGCGCCCCCGCGCAAACGCCCGCCGGTGTTCATCGCCGATGTCGTCGTGCAGCGCCAGCGCGCGATGTTCATCGCCCAGGCCCGCCGCAAGAAACAGCGCCGCGCCGAAGCCATCGCCCGGCGCCGGGGCCAGCTGGACATCGCAGAGGACGACGAGGGCTAGGCCTCGCGGCATCGCACGCCCGTTGCAGTCCCGCCCGCTTCGCCCTACCCTTCGCGGCAACGATATGCCCGTGGGGAGGCAAGACATGCTGACAATTCGCCGTATTGCGGGCTTGGGGCTTGCTGCTGTTTCCGGCTGGCTGCTGTGGCAGGGGCTGGAGGGCGTGCTGATGATGACCTCGCGCGGCAGCCCGCTGGCCCAGGCGATTGACCTGCTCAATGGCTGGCGCTTCGTGGCCGCGGGCGTTGCCATCCTCGGCGGCCTGCTGGCGGCGGCAAATGTGCGCTTCGGCGCAGTGGTCGCCCTGATCGGCACCGTGCTGTTTACCGCCCTTGCGGCCGCCTTTGTGCTGGCCGGGGCA
This sequence comes from Hyphomonas polymorpha PS728, assembly GCF_000685315.1. GTDB lineage: Bacteria > Pseudomonadota > Alphaproteobacteria > Caulobacterales > Hyphomonadaceae > Hyphomonas > Hyphomonas polymorpha. Next base: position 67,904 of record NZ_ARYM01000019.1, on the reverse strand, counting down.
GATGCCAGCATCTGGCTGGATGAAGTTCTTGGCGCCGCCGCAATGATCGTACTGACGGGCATTCTCCTGTTTATCCGCAGAAGCTAGGTCCAGATTTCGGCCTTTGCAGATTGATTTCGGGACGAGAATGCATAGGTTGGCGCCAGATTCGGACCAGCCTTCTCAAAGGAATATTTTCCCATGGCAGAGACCTATGACGTCGTCATTATCGGTGGCGGACCTGGCGGCTACAATTGCGCCATCCGCGCCGGCCAGCTTGGCCTCAAGGTCGCCTGCATCGAGATGCGCGGCACGCTTGGCGGCACCTGCCTGAATGTCGGCTGCATTCCCTCCAAGGCGCTGCTGCACGCCTCCCACCTTTTCAGTGCGGCGCAGAACGAGTTTGCCAGCCTCGGCATCAAGACCGGCAAGGTCGAACTCGACCTGACGCAGATGATGGCGCAGAAATCCGACGCTGTGGACGGCCTCACCAAAGGCATCGAGTTCCTGTTCAAGAAAAACAAGGTCGATTACGTCAAAGGCAAGGGCAAGATCCTGAGCAAAGGCAAGGTCGAGGTGACCGATGCCGATGGCAAGAAACAGGTTCTCGAAACGAAAAACATCGTCATCGCGACCGGCTCAGAACCCGCCACCCTGCCCGGCATCGAGATCGACGAAGAGCGCGTTGTTTCCAACACCGGCGCGCTGAGCCTCAAGGCCGTGCCGAAGAAGCTGGTGCTGATCGGCGCGGGCGTGATTGGCCTGGAGATGGGCTCGGTCTGGGCGCGGCTTGGCTCGGAAGTGACCGTGGTGGAATATCTCGACCGCATCCTGCCGCCCGCTGACGCCGAAGTCGCCAAGGAAGCCGAGCGCGCCTTCAAGAAACAGGGGCTCTCCTTCAAGCTCGGCACCAAGGTGACCGGCATCGAGAAGACCAAGACCAAGCTGAAAGTCGCCGTGGAACCCGCCAAGGGCGGCGCGGGCGAAACGCTGGACGCGGACATCGTGATCGTCGCCATCGGCCGCAAGCCGTACACGGAAGGCCTCGGCCTTGAAAACGTTGGCGGCAAGACCGACAAGCGCGGCGTGATCGAAGTGACCGATCATTTCAAGGTGGCCGATGGCGTGTGGGCGGTGGGCGACTGTATTCCCGGCCCGATGCTGGCCCACAAGGCCGAGGATGATGGCACGGCCGTGGCCGAACTGATCGCGGGCAAGGCCGGTCATGTGAACTATGACCTGGTGCCGAGCGTGGTTTACACCAGCCCCGAGATCGCCTGGGTCGGCAAGAATGAGGAAGAACTCAAAGCCGCCGGCATCGACTACAAGAAGGGCAAGTTCCCCTTCATGGCAAACTCCCGTGCCCGGACAAACCATGAGACCGTGGGTTTCGTGAAGATTCTTGCCGAAAAAGGCACCGACCGGATCCTCGGCGCGCACATGATCGGTGTGGGCGTGGGCGAGATGATTGCAGAAGTCTGTGTGGCAATGGAATTCGGCGCGGCCTCTGAAGACATTGCCCGCACCAGCCATGCCCACCCGACGCTTTCCGAGGCCATCCGCCAGGCGGCAATGGGCGTCGAAGGCTGGACCATGCAGATGTAACCTGCCCCTGCCCCGGCGGCAGGGGCGTCCCTTGCCGCCGGAGCCGCGCATGGCAGATGTGCGCAGCTGTGTTTTACCGCGCTTGCCGCTGGACGCAGCGTGTCCAGCCTCTTACTTTGGCGGCCATGTATACTCACTTCGGAGCCGGATGGATGATCAGGCCGCTGGAAACAGCGGACATCCCCGAATGCCGTGACATCTTCACGGATTGCCTGACGGATATGCCCTGGCGGGAGCGCCACCGGGGGCAGCATCTGGCGCTGCGCCGGGCGCTGGAAACCCAGCCAGCCTGGGTGGCCGAGGAGCCCAATGCCGGCGTGATCGGCTTTCTGACACTGCAGGTGCCGACAGATTATGTGGACCATTTGTTCGTGGACCGCGACTGGCGCTTTTGCGGGGTGGCCCGCGGCCTCCTGGAAGTGGCACGGATCGAGGCGACCGGCGCGCTGAGCCTGGACGTGGATTCTGAAAATATGACGGCCCGCCGCGCCTATGAGGCGCTTGGCTGGCAGGTTGTGGCGAGCACCGGCGGGGCCGGACGGGCGCGCCAGATGCGCCTTGTCGGCCCCTGAGGGGATGACACCCGCCACCCCGGATACGGTCTATGCCGCGCCTGCCGAATGGGTCGCGCGGGGGGCAGGCGCGCAGGGCAACCTGTTCCTCACCGGTCGCGCGGGCACCGGCAAGACCACCCTGCTGCGCAAATTCCTAGCTGAGGCCGGCGACAAGGCCGTCGTATTGGCGCCCACGGGCGTCGCCGCGATGAATGCCGGCGGCCAAACGATCCATTCCTTCTTCAAGCTGCCCCCCCGCCTTGTGGAACCGCAGGATGTGCGGCGCCTGCCGAACGCCCGCGTGGTGCGCGCGGTGGAGACGGTGGTGATCGACGAAATCTCGATGGTGCGGGCCGACATGCTGGACGCCATCGACCGCAGCCTGAAGCTCAATCGCGGATCGAAACGGCCCTTTGGCGGGGCACGGATGATCCTGTCAGGCGACCTGCACCAGCTGCCCCCGGTTGTTTCCGCCGATGAAGGACCGATCCTGGCAGACCGGTTTGGCGGCTCGTATTTCTTCAACGCCCCCGCCTTTCGCGAGGCGGAGTTTTCGCTGCTGGCGCTGAAACATGTGTTCCGGCAGGCCGAACCGCGCTTTCTGGCGCTGCTGGGCGCGCTGCGGACGGGGCGCGTGACGCCGGCCGATGAGGCGGTGCTGCAGCGGCTCGTCTCCGGGCGCAGCGCCGCTGAAGCGTCTGATACGCATGTTGTTCTGACCCCGAACAATGCCAATACCTTCCGCATCAATCAGAGCCGCCTGGCGAGCCTGAAGGGCGAACGCAAGGTGTTTGCCGCGACCGTTCAGGGCCAGTTTGACGAGAAAAGCTATCCCACGGAGCTTGACCTCGAACTGCGTGTGGGCGCGCGGGTTATGATGATCCGCAACGATCCCGAAGGGCGCTGGGTGAACGGCACACTCGCCTATGTGGCAGGGTTTGGCTCACGCTCGGTGATCGTGGAGATCGACGGGCGAGCCTATGAGATCGACCCTGTGGCCTGGGAGAAATACCGCTACGATTTCGAGATGGACACCAAGAAGGTGAAGCGGGAAGTTGTTGGCACGTTCAAGCAGATGCCCCTGCGGCTCGCCTATGCCGTGACGATCCACAAGGCGCAGGGCCTCACCCTGGACAAGGTGTTCATCGACTTTGATTCCGGAATGTTCGCCCACGGACAGGCCTATGTGGCCTTCTCGCGCGCGCGCACGCTGGAAGGGCTGGAAATCTCCCGGCCGCTACGCCCGCGTGACCTGGTGCTGGACCGGGACGCCTTTGCCTTCGGCGAACTCGACAAGATCGACGAGACGCCCGCTTACCTCCTGGCAAAGTTCCGCAAGGATGAAGGCGCGCTGCTGTAAGCCCGGCCCGCCTCAGGCGAGGCGGCGGATTTCTTCAGACAGCTGGCGTTCCTGATCGGTCACGATCTTTTCCAGAACGCGCACCCGGTCTTTCAGCTTGTCGACATCGGCGCGCATGGCAGCGAGCTCGGACTGGCTTGCCATATCTGCCGGCGCATGGGCGCGGGCCTTGATCCAGGTGTTCAGAATACCGGCGCCGACGCTGATCGCGACGATGGCAACAACCATGCTAAACGGGTCCATAGGGCGCCTCCTCTATGCGCGGATTGGGTAGGTATAACGTGGGACGGACGCCCCGGCCAGTCTCGGCGCCGGGATCAATCCGGGGATCAACCCAGGCCATCAATGTCCCGGCGCAGGCGCCAGTCCCGGTCGGTGATGATCTGCTCCAGCGTGCGGACGCGGGCGTTGAGCCGTTCGATGTCCGCCTCGCGCGGGTCGGGACGCGTCTGCGCCGCGCGCCGGGAGCCGGAGCGAAACGCCAGCCAGAAAACCAGCGCGCCGATGAAGAAGTAAAACGCAGCAGCCATGAGCACTCCCTCCTTATTGATATTCAATATGTGGGGAGGATGACCCGCCGTTCAAGAAAAATTGATCGCGGCGGGCCAGTTTTTTTGATCAGGAATTTTTCAGCCGCGCTTCAGCGCCCGGTAGAGCCGAAGCCGCCTGCCCCGCGCGCGGTCTCGCTGAGCTGATCCACCTGCGACCAGGCAAGGCGCGTGACCGGGGCCAGCACGAGCTGGGCAATGCGCTCGCCGCGCTGGATGGTGAAGGGCTCGGCGCCGAGGTTGATCAGGATCACCTTGATCTCACCGCGATAATCGCTGTCGATCGTGCCGGGCGTGTTGAGGCAGGTGAGCCCGTGCTTGGCGGCAAGGCCCGAGCGCGGGCGGACCTGGATCTCATAGCCTTCGGGGATCGCCACCGAAAGACCGGTCGGCACCATGGCACGCTGGCCGGGGGCGAGCACCACCGGCTCACGGTCCGGCACAGCGGCGCGCACATCCATCCCGGCAGAGCCCGCCGTCTCGTAAGCAGGAAGATCAAGCCCGGCAAAATGGGGCAGCGGCAGCACTTCAACGGTCACATCAGTCATGCGCCGAGGCGTGGGGAGACTCTGGGGGAGAGTCAAGATCACCGCCGCCACACGAAATTAGATACACCTATTAAAAATCGCGCAGCTAGCGACAATGCCAAATATAATTCCTGGTCCGATCAGTGTTGGACAAGTTAGAAGAAAAATGGCGACGGCTTTCAAAGGAAAACGGGCGAAGCAACCAGCCAGACTAAACAGCCAAATCACGCCCAAGGGCCCTGCTACGATCACAACAAATTCAGTCGGCAGACGCGTAAGTCCGAGCCACCATTGCAATTGTAGGCCGCCAGAAATCAGGCCGCTAAGCAAAGCAACGAGTAGCCACACAGCCCTTGAGTTTGTGATTGACCGGGCACTCATAAAAAGAAAGTACCAGTTCTTCGGGCCAGGGGGAAGGGTCTACTGCTGCGCCAGACTCAGGCCGTCTCTATCCCTACCCAAGGCCTCAGAGACCTTTTGAGCAAGGCGCGCGCTGACCTCTTCCTTGGCCATGCGGGGCCAGCGGTCGATGCCGTCTTTTGTGATCAGGGCGATCTCGTTTTCCAGGCCGCCCATGACATCGCCGGAAACGTCGTTGGCGACGATCCAGTCGCAGCCCTTGCGGGCGAGTTTCTCCTGGGCATGGCGTTCAAGGTCATGCGTTTCGGCGGCAAAGCCGATGACGAGCGCCGGGCGTTTCTTTTTCTTGTGGCTGAGCGTGCGCAGGATGTCAGGGTTTTCGGTCAGCTCGATGGCGGGGGATTTGCCCTCCCCTTTCAGCTTCAGCTTCTTGTCGGCAGCTTTGACCGGGCGCCAGTCGGCTACGGCGGCGACGGAGACGAAAATGTCTGCCGGCAGAGCATCTTCGCAGGCCTTGAGCATGTCGCGCGCGGTTTCCACCTTCACAAGATCCACGCCTTCGGGCGCGCGAAGCGAGACCGGACCGGACACTAGCGTCACGCGGGCGCCTTCAGCGGCGAGCGCGGCGGCGATGGCATAGCCCTGCTTGCCGGAGGAATGGTTGGAAATGTAGCGCACGGGGTCCAGCGGCTCCCGCGTCGGGCCGGCGGTGACGAGGGCGTGGCGGCCCGCGAGACGTTTTGACCGGGGACGGAGCATCGCTTCGATTTCTGCAACAATGCGGGGCACATCCGGCAGGCGGCCGGGGCCGAACTCGCCGCAGGCCATCGGGCCGACATCGGGCTCCATCACGGTGACGCCATCGGCGCGCAGCTGGGCAATGTTGCGCTGGGTGGCGGCATGCTGCCACATGCGCACATTCATGGCGGGCACCATCAGCACCGGCTTGTCGGTGGCGAGCAGCGCGGTGGAGGCGAGGTCGTTTGCGTGGCCGTGAACCGCCTTTGCCATCAGATCCGCGGTCGCGGGACAGACGACGAGCAGGTCCGCCGAACGGGAAAGCTCGATATGGCCCATTTCGGTTTCGTCGGTCAGGCTGAAGAGTTCGGTGTAGACTTTTTCGCCGGAGAGGGCGGCAACAGAAAGCGGAGTGACAAATTCGGTGCCGGCCTTCGTCAGGATCACGCGCGCGCCAATACCGCGCCGCCCAAGCTCGCGGATAAGCTCAAGGCTTTTATAGGCGGCAATGCCGCCGCCGATGACGAGAAGGATGCGTTTGGCGCTCATATGTCCGCTATATCGGGTCTGACCTGCGCCATTCCTAGCGCAAAAACCTTGCCGGGCCCCCATTAAATCCCTGCGAATGCGCGGCCCGTCTCAACTTTCCGGCAAGATTTGGCCTGGCTCAGGGGACGCGGATGATGCGGGCCTGGCTCGATCCGGAAAAGTCGCCCCGGTCAGACACCTTGATGATAGCGCTTTGCTGAGCCGAGACCCCTTCCCGGCGGCGGATCACCACCGTGGTGGCCATCGGTTCTCCGGGGCGAGCGACATGGATGACTTCGCGCGCGGGGCCTGCCTCGGCGCAGGGGCCGGTGATCACGATCACGCCGCCTTTGGTCATCTCTGACACGTCCAGCTGGACCGCCTTGCTGCAATTGCCGCCGGCGAGCGGCTGGGAAAACGCGGGCAGAGCCAGGGCGCTGGCAGCGGCGAGGAGAATGGCGAGCTTCATGGATCCGGCTCCCTTCTGGTGGCGGAGCCGGAATGGTAACCGAAGTCTTAACAGCGCGAAGCGGTTACCCCTGAGGCGGGAACCTCATGAGGGGCCGGGCGCCGCAGCCGCGAGAAATTCGCCTGAGATTGCCCGCGCAGATCAGTTGGCGAGACCAATCGCCCAGACGGCAAGACCGGCAAGGGCGAGGACGAGCCCGAACCAGCCCCACCAGGGCGCAAAGCGCTCGCGCGGGGGCGGGGCGGCGGGCTCCGCGTCGAGGCTTCTCTCGAACCGGTCCATCACCTCGGGCAGGCGTTTGAGGCGGTTTGTCACTTCACGGACGTTTTCCGAAATCAGGCGGGCGGCGCCTTCCGGGCCGAAATTGCGGCGCATCCAGGCCTCGATCACGGGCTCGGACGCGTTCCAGATATTGTGGGTAGGGTCAATCGTGCGCGCGACGCCTTCGACCTGCACCATGGTTTTCTGCAGGAGAACCAGCTCCGGGCGCAGGGCCATGCCGAACGTGTGGGTATAATCGAACAGCTGGAGCAGTACGCGGCCCATCGAGACTTCCTCGGCAGGTCGGCCAAACAGCGGCTCTCCGATCGAGCGCAGAGCCTGGGCAAAGTCGCCGACAGACTGGTTTGGCGGCACATAGCCTGCCTCGAAATGCACCTCTGCGATGCGCACATAATCCCGCTTCAGGAAGCCCCAGAGAATTTCGGCGAGGAAGCGGCGCTCGATATTGCCGATGCGGCCGATGATGCCGAAATCGACGAGCGCAATCTTGCCATCCGGCGTGAGGATCGCGTTGCCTTCATGCATGTCGGCATGGAAGACGCCGTAATTGATGGCGCTGGCGAGGAAACCCTGGGTGATGTCGTTGGCGAGCTTCTTGCGGTCGATGCCGGGTTGATCAAGCACGCCGGGCGTTGTCAGCGGGGTACCCTCGATCCATTCGGCGGTCATCACGCGCTTGCCGGTCCGCTCCCAGTCCACCTTCGGCACACGGAAGAAACCGGTCTTGCGGTAGACCTCCCGCATCTCGTCGGCGCCGCCCGCCTCCAGGCGCAGATCGGTCTCGCGCAGCATGGCGCTGGCGATGGTTTCGGTGAAGGCAACCGGTTTGAGGCGGCGGCTTTCGGTGGAAACGCCCTCGAGGGTGCGCGCGGCGCGGCGCATGGCGGAAAGCTCCAGCATAAGCTGGCGCTCTATCCCGGGACGGAGGATTTTTACCGCGCGGTCTCCATCCGGCATTGGCATCCGGTGGACCTGCGCCAGCGAGGCGGCCGCGACAGGCTCTGAAAGATTGGGGAAAAGGCGGAGGGCTTCTTCGGCGCCAAATTCGGCGGCCAGCGCCGCGCGGGCCTGTTTCATAGAGAAAGGTGGCAGCTTGTCCTTCAGGCGGGCAAGATCACCGGCAACTTCGGACCCGAACACATCCGGCCGCGTGGCAAGGAACTGACCGAGTTTGATATAGGCCGGGCCCAGACGTTCCAGCGCATAGGCAAGGCGTTCGCCCGGCCGCCCCTTGGCACCGCCGCCGATGATGCGCAGCATGCCCCCGGCAATGCGCGCCGGCAGCGGCAGGCGGGACTGATACTCACCGGGAAGCACCACATCATGGCGCGCCAGCGAAGTGCCCGCGCGGATCAGCCGGCGATAATCGGAAAACATGCCCATCAGACGGTACCCTGCCCTTTGGAACCAATCGCGCCGCGTGCGCGTTGTTGGCTTACCTGCATCTTCAGGAGACGGAGAAAAAGCATGTCTGCATCCCCCTCATCCAACAAGTTTCTGTATTTTATTGTCGGCCTTCTGGTGGCCGGCGCCGTTGGTTTCGGCATCTACTATTTCACCGAAGGCCCCGGCGGTGAAGACAAGCTGGAAATCTCCATCGGCGAAGATGGCATCGATATCGACGGCAACTGACGCCGCCTGACTAAAAGCCGGCCGCATCAGACCGCCCAGCCGAAATGCAGGGCGGCGATGCCGCCGGAATAATTCGTGACGGACACCTGGCCAAAGCCTGCACCTTCGATCTCTGACTTGAAGGTCTGCTGGCCGGGGAATTTGCGGATGGATTCGATCAGATACTGATAGCTGTCGCGGTCTCCCGCCACGAGTTCGCCCATGCGCGGGATGACAGCAAAACTGTAACGGTCATACGCTTCCTGAAGGATCGGCGCGGTCATGTGGCTGAATTCTAGCACGGCGAGGCGCCCGCCCGTCTTCAGTACACGGCGGAATTCCCGCAGTCCCGCCACCCTGTCTGCAAAGTTGCGGATACCGAAGGAGACCGTGACGGCATCAAAGGTCTTGTCCGGATAAGGCAGGTTCTGGCCATCCGCGCAGACCCAGGCGAGACGGTCGCCCCATTGGGCATTGTCTGGCCGTGCCTTGCCGGCCTCCAGCATTGCGTCGTTGATGTCAGAGACGATGGCGGTGGCTTGCCTTGTATCGCCGCGCCGCTTGCCGGCCTTGTCGGCCAGGGCGAGAAAGGCGCGGGCAAGCTCGCCGGTCCCGCCGGCCACATCCAGATGACGCTCGCCCGGCTGCGGGTTGAGGCGGTTCATCGCGTCATGCTTCCAGAGGCGGTGGACCCCGGCGCTCATCAGATCGTTCATCAGGTCATAGCGGGACGCGACCGAGCGGAAGACCCCCTTCACGCGGGCGACCTTCTCGGTTTGCGTCACATCTTCGAAGCCGAAGGAGACGATGCGTTCTTTGCTGTCCTGGCCGGTCATGGGAACCTATCTTACCTGCGAATGCCTTAGCGTATATGCGATAAAGATGCCTGAATTACCTGAAGTCGAGACAGTTCGCCGCGGATTGGCCCCCGTCATGGAGGGCCGGCGTATCCTGAAGCTGGAGCAGCGGCGGGCGGACCTGCGGTTTCCCCTGCCCGAACGCTTCGTCGAAAGAGTGGCCGGGGCGCGGATCGACCGGCTTGCCCGGCAGGCGAAATTTCTGGCAGCGCACCTCTCTAGTGGCGAGGTGCTGGTGATGCATCTGGGCATGACGGGGCGGTTTACCATTGGCGGCCAGATGCCGGGCGAGTTCCATCACGCTGCCGGCGGGATCAGCGCGCATGATCATGTCGTCTTCCATATGGAGGGGGGCGAGACGGTGACCTATAACGACCCCCGCCGGTTCGGCTTCATGGAACTCTGGCCCGCCGCGACTTTCCCGGCATACCCACGGTTAATGGCGATGGGCCCCGAGCCGCTCTCCAACCGCTTTTCCCCCGCCTATCTGGACGAAGCGCTGCGCGGCAAGGCGGCGCCGATCAAGGCTGCGCTGCTGAACCAGAAGGTGATTGCGGGCCTGGGCAACATCTATGTCTGCGAAGCGCTGTTCCGGTCCGGCATCTCGCCCAATCGGCTCTCGAAGACGATCCCCGGCCAGCGGGCCGCGCGCCTCGCCCTAGCGATTAATGCCGTCATTGCCGAGGCGATCGAGGCGGGGGGATCGTCGATCTCCGACTTTGCCGCCACCGATGGCGCGCTCGGCTATTTCCAGCACCGGTTTGACGTTTATGACCGCGAAGGCCAGCCCTGCAAAACCTGCGGCAGCGAGGTCAAACGGATCGTTCAATCGGGGCGGTCGACATTTTATTGTCCGAGCTGTCAGCGGTAGGGCTCCAGCCCCATCCTTTTTAGCGGCGCGCCAAAGCCGCCCGCGACCAACCCTGCAAGAACCGGCGGGGCGGGCCAGAGACGCAGCAGCGGCGCAGCCAGCCGGTCGCGCAGCCAGGGCGTCACCACGCCATCTGACTGGTAGACCGGCGTGAACGCCCAGGTCATCAGCTGGTAGAGCCGGACATGGCCGGCGCGGATTTTCAAGAAACGGCGCAGAGCGGCGGCGATACGCGCCTCTCCGTGCAGGGCATGAGCAAGACCATAAGCGTCCAGCAGCGCCATGTTGGCCCCCTGCCCAAGCTGCGGGCTGGCGGCGTGCCAGGCGTCGCCGATATGCACGAGCCGGCCTTCCACCGGGGCGCGGTGGGTGCGGTGGCGATAGCGGGCAAAGGTAAGCTGCTCATGATCCGTAATCTGATGGAGCAGCGCCTCGGTTTCCGGCCATAAATGGCAGGCGGCGTCTTTCCAATGGGTGAGCGGCGCGGCGCGGAAAGCGTCATATTGGTCAGCGCGGATCGACCAGAAATAAGTGAGGCTGCCGGGCGCTTGCGGGTTGGCGCGGCCAGACGGCATCACGCCGGCCATCTTTCGCGCCGCTTCATAGCGCTGCTCCAGCGCGGCCCGGTCGAAAGGGCTGCCTTCCGGCCAGGGCAGCGTGGCCCAGAGGGCGCCATAGGCGAGTTCCTTCCGGGGCGCAGCAGAAAGCGGGGAGCGCACCCCAAGCGCATCGATTACCAGATTATAGGGCCCGTGCTGGCCCCCGGCCGCGTCTGCCAGCGTCCCCTCCGCCCGGCCGGCAGACAGGATGCGCGTTCCCGGCACAAGGCGCGCGCCCGCAGCATGGGCAGCTTCCTGCAGCAGGCTGAACAGCACAGATCGCTGGATGCCAAGGCCGCAAAGCCCCGCGCGCAGGGCAGCGTAGCGCACATCCAGAACAGCCCGGCGCGTATCCACCGAAATGCCGTGCAGGCGCGCAATCGGGCTGCCTAGCGCTTCAGCCTTCTCCCGAAGGCCCATGGCACCGAGCACGGCGAGCCCTGTTTCCTGCAGCATCAGGCCCGAGCCGACCGGCCCGGCCGCGTCGAACTGGTCAAACAGGGTAACCCTGTGCCCTTCCCGCGCCAGCAACGCCGCTGCCGCCAACCCGCCAATCCCGGCGCCTGCGATCCCTATGCTGAACTGCCGCGCCATCCTAAGGCCAGACGCCCCCTACCAGACTATGGCTTCTGTTGACGCCACGCGCGGCGCATTGGCAAGGGGCAGCAGGGCTCTAATTGGGTAAGCGCGTATCTCTGGCGTAGAATTCCATCAGTATCGGCTGGCCCGCATCTGCCGCTGTCAGCAGCAGCACATTGCGCCTGCGGTCAATCTGCATACGGAATTGGGAGAGATAGTCTATGCCCAGCAGCATCAGGGGTTCCTGCTGCAAGCCCAGATCACCGAAAAGCGCGGGATCTGCCACGATCATGTCCATCTTGCGGAAGGTGTAATAGCCGACCGAAATCTGGCGCGCGGTGGCCACATGCGCCAGAAGTTTTCCGCCAGTGGCGCCTTGCAGAAGCTGGGTTTTCTCCTCATTGCGGGGAACGCCAGCCGCGCGCGCAAAGGCCGAATTCATGAGGCTGACGGGAGATCCGGTATCGACCAGCGCCTTGCCCTTGACGCCGTTGATGCTGATCTCGGCGAAATAAAGACCATCAACTTCCGTCAGCGCGCTGCGAGCCGGGGACACTGTGCCGACACGCTTTGGCCGTCCACTATAGGCGGAGAATTGTCCCGCCGGAAAATCGAAATCAATCACATCGCCGCCAAAAGCCGTTGCGGGTATCACAAGGGGCCCGCCGGGCATCGCCTCCCGGTCATTATAGGCGGCGGTTACCTGATGCAGGCTGACAGAACCGGCACGCACCTGCGGGATCTTGACCTGACCATACTGCCGCTCGCCCAGAAGCCCGAACACCGAGACACGGTCTTCTTCATCAGAGGGGCCCGAAATGCCCGCAGCCATAGCGGCCCGGCTATCGATCATTGCCATGGTCGCGGCCGTATCAATGACCACCGGCACCGGCGGGCTGGCATTTATACTGGCCTGGACGACGAAATAACCCTGAGTGTTGAACAGGAGGGGGAAGGTGACCCGCTCCACCGCGGCAAACGCCGATACGGCCGACAGAAGCGCCAGCGTCAATGCGGCGCCTAATCCTTTCCGCGCGGCCACCGACACCAAGCTGCGCATCGGCAGATCCTCCCATGTTCAGGCCATTTCCTGGCGCTTTGACCCAGAATGCCACAGAAGCGGGGCGGCGGCCAGAAGACTTCAGACCATACCGGCATCCGTCGGCAGGCCGAAGAGGATGCGCCCCGTCAGTTCCAGCGTGGAAGGCGCGGTGACGATATGCTGGGTGATGGCATGCGCGTCCCGAAACCGGCGCTGCAGGTCGTTCGTCTCGAAAAGGGCCGCGCCCCCGCCCAGATCATACAGTGTGCGGCAGATATACGCTCCGCTGCGCGTCATGTGGGTGCAGGCCAGGCGCAGGTCAGCGCGCGCCTCCATGGGGATCTCCCCCTCCCCCTGCGCAATCGTCCAGACCCGGTCAATCTCGGCAAAGAGATAGGCCCGCGCCGCGCGCCATTCCGCCTCGCAGCGCGCAAAATCGGCCTGCATGGTCTGGCGCTCGCTGAGCGTCTTGGTCGAGCCCTGGCTTTTCTTGACGGTGGCAAGGGCATGGAAGGCGTCCAGCGCGCCGCGCGCATTGCCAAGTGCCACGGCAGAAACGCCCAGCGCCAGCAGGCCGAAGGCCGGAAACTTGAACAATGCGCCCACCTCGCGCGGCTTGTCCGCTACCAAAGACACCGACCGCCCGCGCGGCACGAGAATGTCCTTCACCTCAATATCACCCGAGCCTGTGCCTTTCAGGCCCATCACATGCCAGGTATCGTGAAGGGTCGCCTCGGAGGCCGGGAACACCATCATCCGCGTATCCGGCGCGCCGCTGGGCAAACGCTTCATCTCGCCATTTTCCCAGACCGTGCAGCCCCCGCAGAGCCAGGTGCAGTTGGCCGAGCCCGAGCCCCACTGCCAGCGGCCGGTAACGCGGAAATGCTCTCCCTCCACCACCGCCCGGCCCATCGGCGCGAACACACCGCCAGTGATCGTCAGCGGATCGGCATAGACCTCGCGCGCATGCTCGGGCGCCATATAGGCCGCGTTGAGTGCCGTGGTGGCCGCGATCATAACGCACCAGCCGGCGCTTGCATTGGCGCGGGCAGCCGCCTCGGTCACCTCGACAATCTCGCGCGGGCTGAGCTCCAGCCCGCCAAAGGCTTTCGGGGTCACCATCCGGAAGGCACCGGTGGCGGCGAGCTTTGCGGCAAGATCAGCCGGCAGGCGGCGGGCCTCTTCCATCTCGGCGGCGCGGGAGGCCAGTTCGGGCAGCAGCGGCGTCAGCTGGTCAAGCGGCGTCGGCATGGATCAATTCTCCTGGCGGGCAGCGGTATAGATGGTGACGCCTTCCTTGATCGTTTCAAGGACGCGGATGGATTGCAGGTCCGCCGGATCCATCGTCAGCGGATTATCTGAGAGGATCACGAAATCAGCCTTCTTGCCGGGCGTGATCGAGCCTTTCTCGGCTTCCTCAAAATACTGACGGGCCGCGTTCAGCGTGACCGCGCGCAGAGCGTCCATGGGGCTCGCCCGCTGGTCTTCCCCGAGCACCTGACCTGACCGCGTTTCCCGGTTTACCGACACCCACAGCAGCCGGATCACGTCTGGCGGCACCACCGGGGGATCATTGTGAACCGTATACGGAATTCCAAGTGCCTTGGCGGCGGCAAGCGGGCTGATGAAGGCAGCGCGCTCGGGCCCCAGTATAGCATCCCGGTGCCAGTCGCCCCAATAGAAGGGGTGCGCCGCAAAAAAGGAAGGCAGTATGCCGGCGGCCGCCATCTCTTCCAGCTGGTCCTGCCGGGCAGCCTGGGCGTGGATCACCACCGGGCGCTGGTCCTGCCCCGGATGGGCAGCCATCACCGGCGTCATCATGTCCAGATACTGGTCAATCGCCCGGTCGCCATTGGCATGGGCGATGATCTGGATATCGCGCGCATAAGCCTGCTCGAACAGATTGGCCACGCTCTCGTCACTATGAATTCTGTAGCCGGAATATTCCGCCGGCTGTCCGGGCCCCGGCGTGGCATAAGGCTGCGTCAGCCAGCCCGTCCGCCCCTGCAGCGAGCCATCCAGCAATAGCTTGATACCGCTGATCCGGAAGCGGCTGTCATAAGTCTTTGAGACAGCAAAATCCTCAGGGATCACGCCGTCCTTCTGGAAAAGCTGATAGGCGACAACATCGAGATACAGGTCTCCGCGCGCGGCCACCTTCTGCAGGTCGGCAATATTCTGGCCCTGCGCCGCGCCTTCCTGCGCCGTGGTGATGCCATAGCTGGCATAGAGTTCCTGAACGGCGCTGAGCCCGGCCAGGCGCTGGCTTTCGACGGGCTGGGGCAGATGCGCGTAGGCGAGATAAAGCGCGGTTTCTTCCAGAACACCGTTTGGCGTGCGCCCATCGCTCTGCCGACGGATAATACCGCCCTCCGGATCGGGCGTTTCGGGGGAGATGCCGACGGCGTCCAGGCAAAGCGAATTGCACGCGGCCAGGTGCGCCGATGTATGCATCAGGAAGACTGGTTTTTCCGTGGAGACGGCATCCAGATCTTCCCGCGCCGGGTGGCGCTGCTCGGCGAGCAGGCTGTCGTCATAGCCCCAACCCAGGATCCAGGGGGAATCTGGATGGGCCAGCGCCCAGGCTTCCAGCTGCGCCTGCAGTTCGGGGATTGAGCGGACAGGCCCGGCGGGCGGAGGCTGCACATTTGCCATCCCGGCGGTCTGCGCCAGCATGGCAAAATGCCCATGCGTATCGATGAAACCGGGCGCGAGGGCTGCCCCGCCGAGATCGCGCAGGCTGGCGCCGGTGCCGGCTGCCCGGTTGACCTCTTCGCGTGTCCCTACAGCCAGGATACGGCCGTCGCGCACCGCCACCGCCTCGGCCTGAGGGAAGGCATCGTCCACCGTTATGATCTGCGCATTGACGAAGATCACCGCGCTCTCGGCGCTCACCTGCTGCTGCGCCATGTTCTGCGGCGCGGCGCAGGCAGCCAGAAAGAGCCCCGCCACAGCGCTGCACAAAATCCTGAAGCCTGCTCTGGATGGCATGGCGTCTCTCCCCTGGATTATATCTTCTTTTTCCCGAACCATCGGCCAAACCGGCCAGTGTTGGCAAGCCTGCCTCTTTGGGCGGTCTCATTTTCCGGGGAGCAGCGCGTGCAGCTGTACCGGCGCAGCATGGCGCCAGGACATGACGAGGGCCGAGCGCAGGGTGGCAAGATCGCACGCGGCCAGGCGGATGGACGTTGCCCCCTTCTCCCCCCATTTGTTGGGCACCGGGAAAAAGATGCGCGGCTCTGCCGCGCATAGCATCCTCTGCTCGTCCGGCGTCAGGAACACATTGGAAAACTCATGATGGGGCGGCAGGGTGGCGAATATCTTGCCCTTCTGGGCGTCCACCCGGAAACTCGCCCAGTCAAAATGCGGGCGCTCAAGGGCATGGGGAAGCTTCAGCGCCTCCGCCCGGAGCTTCTCCGGCTTGATCATATGGACAGCGCGCCCAGGATTACCGCGACCAGCAGCGTCGACATCAGAATGAAGAAATAGATGCTGTCGAGCGTCAGCACGCGGAGCACTGAGGTGAACCGCCCACGCCCATAAACCACGCGGTTCAACCGGTAGAGATACCAGTTGGAATAGACGAGGAGAGCGAGCGTCACCCAGCCCGGGCCGACCAGATAGCCGGCCAGCATACCGAGCGCCATGGCGAGGAAAAGCGCCGAATGGAAATGCAGCGACACGATGAGGTGATCGAAGAACAGGAACTGCCGGCGCCAGAGATAGACCAGCGCCAGTAACAGGGCATAGACCGGCAGCATCACGAACATCAGGCGCGGAATCCATTCCCGCGTCTGTTCTTCCAGCCGGCCGGGATTATCCATCACTTCGGCAAAGCGGGCTGCTTCCTCGTCCCCGCTGGCCCCGGCATTCCGGACAGCTTCCAGCGCGTCCTTGGGCATGAAACCGGCCCATTCAGGGTCTTCCGGGGACTCGGCGGGCGCCGCCTCTTCCGCGCCGGGGACCGCTGGAGGATCCGGGATAAAAATGCTCGGCCCGCTGCTCCAAATGTTCTCGGCTTCGGAGATACCCTGCAGCGCGGCCTGATATTCCTCCTCGGTCATCTCCCCGGCGGCATAGGCACTTTCGATCTGGGTGCGGGCTTCGTCGAAATTCTGGTTGCCGCCCGGCACGAGCGACAGGCCCTGCCCCGTCACCAGCGGCAGCAACACGAAGAAGACGAGCGAAGCGAGCACATAGAGCCGGAAAGGCGGAATGAAGCGGGCGCGCTGGCCATCCAGATAGGCGCGGGTGACCTTGCCAGGTTGCAACAGCAATCCCGGCAGGGTGCGCGCCGCGCGGCTGTCGAGTGAGAACAATGTCTCGACGCTCTCCGCCAGCAGTGCCCAGAAAGGCTGGCGCAGGCTCTGCGCGCTCTGGCCGCACTGATGGCAGAAATCCCCGGTCAGCGGGGCGCCGCAGTTCAGGCAATGGGTTCCGGCGGGCTTCCCCCTGGCCCCGCCAAGACCGGCGGCCGCATCCGCGCCGGCATGTTCCATGGCTGTATCGGCGGCTTCGCCAAAGCTATCGCTCATCTCTACCCCTCCGGTCCGCGGAACACGCGCGGCTTCTTCGCCATGAAACGGGCCGTTGCCGCATGGTATCGCAAAGCGCGGCCCTCCGGCGCAAGCCCATAGGTTCGCTCGCGCAGGAACGCCATCAGATTGCGCCTTTTTCCGGCCGCCTCCAACATTGCGGGGCTCAATGTTTCACCGATCCCCACCGTCAGCGTCTTGCCCATCCGCCGGCGGACCTCCCGGAAAACGAGGGCCAGGCGCAATTCCAGCGACAGATGCGAGGCGATCTGGAAGAGGCGCGAATTCTGCCCCTCGAAGAAAACCGGCGTCACGGCGGCCCGGCCATGGGTGATCAGCTTGGCGGTAAACGGCTTCCAGTCATCATCCACCGCGAGCGGGTCAAACGGGCCGGGCGTGGTGGAGACCCCGCCCGCCGGGAACACAATCACGCAGCCCCCGCCCTTTACATGCGCGAGCGCCGCCCGCCGCATGGCGATGTTGGCGGCCACCGCCTCGCGCGTTCCGGCAAAGTCTACCGGCAGCAGATACGGCTTGGCCTCGGGCACGGCATCAAGCACTGAATTGGTCAGCACCCGGAAATCCTGCCGCCGCCGGCCTACCAGCCAGCTGATCACCAGCCCATCCAGCACGCCGAAGGGATGGTTGGCCACGATCACCAGCGGCCCCTCGGCCGGCAGGGCGGCGAGGCGGACCTCATCGAACCTTATTGTCAGATCCAGCAGGCGGATGGCGGCATCGAAGAAGCCGGTCTCGCCCAGTTCACCGGCGCGGTAGCGCTCATAGAGGCGCGCCAGCTTTGGCTGCCCCGTCGCCCGCTCCACGGCGCGCACCAGCGCCCGCTTCAGCGGGTCGTTGAAATACGCCGCATAGGAGAGTTCCGGCGCTGCAGCAGTGTCCATCAAAGCCGCCACATGCGCGCAAGGTTGTTCTTCTGCATATCGGATGATCCGCCCACGATCGGCATGCCCAGAAGGTCGCGCAGGTTGCGCTCGATGTCATAGGCGTCTGACAGGCCATAGGCCCCAATCACCTGCTGGCAGGCGAGACCGATCTCCACGCCGGCATCGGCCACATAAAGCTTGGCCATCGCCGTCTCTGCCGAGCAGGGCTGGCCCGTGCCCGCCAGCCACGCCGCGTGATAAAGCATGTGGCGGCAGGCGGCGAGTTTCGTCCGGGCGGTGACGAGCTTGTGGGCAATCGCCTGATGCTGGCCGATGCGTTTGCCAAACTGTTCGCGCTCCCCGGCATAGCGCCAGGCTTCTTCCAGCGCCGCGCGGGCAAGGCCGAAGGCAACCGCCGTAATCTCGATCTTCTCCACGTCCAGTGCCCGGCCGGCGAGCGCGTCCCAGCCCCGGTTCCATTTTTCCGGGCCGCCAACGATGGCGCTTTCGGGCAGACGCACATCATCCAGGAACACATCCATCGAATGGGTGTAGCGCAGGTTTGCATGCTCAATCGGCGCCATGCTGACGCCCTTGGCCTTTGTTGGCACAAGGACGAAAGTGAGATTGCCATGCCGGGCGCCCGGCTCACCCGAGCGGCAGAGGCAGTAGGTATAATCCGCCCAGTCCGCCCCCGTGCACCAGCGCTTGGCGCCCTTGATGACGATCTCGTCTCCCTGGCGCTCCACCCGCGTCTCGACACTTGGAAGGTCACCGCCGACATTCGGCTCCGACAGGCCATAGGCAAGGAATATCTCTCCGCGCGCCAGCTTGGGCAGCAGCTCTTCCTTCTGGGCTTTCGATCCGTTCTCGGAAATATTGAGCCCGCCATAGAAGGCCGCGTGAATATAGGGCCCGGCCATGCTGGGCCCGCCCTGGCAGAGTTCCTCAATCACGGCGGCGGCGGCGTAAATGTCCTCCCCCTGCCCGCCATATTCCTCCGGAATGGTGAGGCCGATCAGGCCCATCTCCGCGATTTCACGGAAGAGGGCCCGGTCCCAGGTGGCTTCCCGGTCCCATTGCCGGCGCTTCTCGCGCGGCATCCTTTCGGCCACCCATCGCGAAAGCTGGCGGCGGATTTCGGTCACATGGTCAGGTTCTGCGGCAAAATAGGTCATGCCGCACTTCTCCGCTAACCGCCGATTTCGTCAAGGCTGAACGGCGTGGACTGGTAGGTCTGGTTGATCCAGTTGCCGAACAGCAGATGGGCATGGCTGCGCCACCGGTTGAGCGGCTGGCGGGTGGGATCATCGCCGGGGAAGTAGCCATAGGGCACCTGGATCTGCTTGCCCGCTTCCCGGTCCCGCTCGAACTCTTCCTTCAGGGAGAAGGAATCATATTCCACGTGATTGAACATGTAGAGGCTGCGCCGCGCGCGGTCTTCCAGCAGGCAAGGTCCGGTGTCATCGCTGTCGATCAGCAGGCGGAGCTCAGGCCGCTCCAGAACCTCATTGCGGCGCACTTCGGTCCAGCGCGAAACGGGAATGGAGAAATCATCCGAAAAGCCCGAAAGATAGGGCGAGGCCGGATCAAGATTGCGGTGGCGGAATACGCCGAAGGCTTTAGCCTCCAGCAGGTGTTTCGGCAGGCCGTGGAAATGATAGGCCGCCGCCATCGCGCCCCAGCAGATATAGAGCGGGGAATGCACATTGCGCTCGGTCCAGTCGAAAATCTGGGTCAGCTCATCCCAGTAATTGACCTCTTCAAACGGCAGCGTTTCCACCGGCGCGCCAGTCACGATGAAGCCGTCAAACTTCCGCTCCCGGATTTCTTCCCAGGTCTGGTAAAAACTGATCAGGTGCTCCTGCGACGTATTCTTGGGTGTATGCCCGCCCACGCGCACCAGCGTCAGCTCCACCTGCAGCGGCGAGGCGCCGATCAGGCGCGCAATCTGCGTCTCGGTGCGGATCTTGTTGGGCATCAGGTTCAGAAGGCCGATCTGCAGCGGGCGGATGTCCTGCCGGATGGCATCGGTCTCGCGCATCACCGCCACGCCCTCTTTGAGAAGGGTTTCACGCGCAGGCAGCGTATCGGGAATCCGGATCGGCATGGCTCAAACGTCCTCTTCGGCCCGCTTCAGGTCCAATAAACAGCGCCGCAATCTGGGAGAAAGGCAGGCCCGGAACCCCGGTTTCCCTGCATCTCGGCCCTTTAGCGAGTTGTTTAACGTGGCTGCAAGCCGGCCGGCCAAATCACCACGGAATGGGATTTAGTACGGGCAAGGCGCGGCGTCAAATCCCGGCCGCTTGCAAGGCGGCGCCGGTGGCCCCGGCCGCGATGAGCGGGTTGTCTTTTCGCCGCAGGATTGCCATTGATTCTCAAGAAACGAAACTTTCCGCCGCCGAGAGGAGAACGATCCATGCGCCAGAACTTCCTCGCGATGATGACTGGAATTGCCTGCTGGCTGGCTGCCGGCACGGCCTCTGCAGATATTCCCAGCCTTTACGGCCAGGCCGACAATGTCTGGGACGCGCAGATATCCCCCACCGGCCGGTACGTGGCATTGGGATGCAGCCCCACGGGCTGGCCCTCCATCTGTGTGTACGACATGCAGTCGCCGGGAGAGCCACGCCTGCTGCAAGGATCTGAGGAAACGCGCCTCCTGAATTTCTATTGGGCCAGCGACAAGCACATCATCAGCAATTCAGCGACTTTTACGTCCTTGAAAATGCTGGAAAGGCCTCAGGAGTATGAGTTCCGCAGAGCCCTTTCCTTCGACGTGACGACGGGCGAACTGACGATGTTGCTGACAAATGTCGGGCTTTATCTGGACACGACAAATGTTGTGTCCACCTGCTCTGCCAAGCCGGACAAAATCCTGATGCAACTGACTGTCCGGCCTACGGAGGACGCCCAGACCGGCAGCAGGATCCGCGCGGTCAAATCCGGAATCCGCAGCCAGCAATATGAGGTTGACCTGGCCTCAGGGCGCGGCAAGGCGCTGAAATTCCGGAATGCCTCGATCGCGGGCACTCTCGTTGACAAGAATTGCGATCCCCTCGTGAATATCATCTACAATGATCAACGCGGGGAATTTGCTCTTGAAACGGCGAAGGATAACCGCCGCTTTTTTGAACTCAGGAATGCGCCGGTTTGGCCCATGGATGTGATCGGCATGTCCGATGACAGCAAAAGCGTCATCGTGCGGGTAGACCATGGCGATCTGTACGGCCTTCACACCATTCGCATAAGCGATGGGGAAATCGCGCCCATCGTGATCGATGGAGAGGAGATCGGCAATCTCGGCGTCATGAGAGACGAGGATCGTGGCACCATCTACGGCTTTGCCTATGAAGACGATCTGGTGGGTCATATGTATACCGACCCGACCCTGATTTCCCTTCAGGCGGAACTGGAAGAGATTTTCCAGAAAGAAGTGCGTATACGTTCGATGTCGAGAGACCGCTCGATGATGACGATCTCGGCAGAGAGCGCGGGCAAGCCGATCGAGTATTTTCTTTATGATGCCGACAGTTCCGAGATTTCCCCGCTGGGAAGTATCGCGCCTCACCTTCCCGAGGACGCCGCCAGCAGCGTCTCGCCCTTTGCCTACAAGGCGCGTGATGGCCTTGAAATACCGGCATATCTGACCCTGCCCCCAGGAAAGAGCAAATCGGACGGCCCCTTCCCGGTTATCGTGATGCCGCATGGAGGCCCTGAATCGCGCGACAATGCGACTTTTGACTGGTGGCCACAAGCATACGCCAAGGCCGGATATGCGGTCATCCAGCCAAACTTCCGCGGCTCCTCAGGATACGGACCAGCCTTCCGGGACGCCGGGTTTGGAGAGTTCGGCGGCAAGATGATTGATGATATCATCGACGCCGCCAGCTGGGCCGCAGCTGAAGGGCTCTCCAAAGAAGGGGGCGCATGTGTTGTCGGCGCCAGCTATGGTGGCTACGCCGCCCTCATGAGCGGCCTGAATTCGTCCGGGGAGGTATCTTGCGTCATCGCGGTTTCGCCGGTGACCGACATATTTGGCCATATGGCGAGTTACCAAACGGACGCGGCAGGTTATCAATACTGGGCGCGCTATGTTGGCGGCGACAAGTTTTCCGCTCCCGAGATGCGCAGGAGCGTGACCCCCGCAGCACGGACGAGCGAATACTCCGTTCCCGTCATGATCTTTCACGGGAAAAGCGACTCGGTCGTGCAGGTCTCGCAATCCAGAAATTTCGCCAAAGCGTGGGGAACGCGCTCCGGCCTAACGTTTATTGAGATGAACGGACAGGATCACTACCTGCGCAGCACCACAGCTCGGAAAGAAATCCTCTCCGAATCCCTGAACTTCCTGGAGGCAAACCACCCCGGTCGGCGCTGAGGGGGGTCACTCCCCCGTCAGCTTCGCCGCGCGGCGCTCCTTGAAGGCGGCCACCGCTTCTTTCCGGTCGCCGAGATAATTGGACACGCTCTCCCAGCCGATGGAGGCGTCCATCAGCTGCGCAGCGAGCGCGCGCAAGGGGATGTTGGCGGTCGTCTTGGTCCAGCGGACGGCCCATTTCGGATTGGCCATGATCTTTCCCGCGATCTCATCCACCTTCGCGTCGAGCTCCGATGCGGGCACAGCATAGTTGATAAGGCCGAGGTGCTGGGCCTCTTTGGCGTCCAGCAGGTCGCCGGTCATCAGCAACTCCTTGGCCTTGGCAAAGCCGATCAGCTGCGGCCAGATCAGCGCGCCGCCATCCCCCGCAACCAGGCCAACCTTCACATGCGGGTCGCCGATCTTGGCGGTCTCATCGGCAATGATCACATCGCAGAGCAGCGCGATGGTGGCGCCCAGCCCGGCGGCAGCGCCATTCATGCGGCAAAGGATCGGTTTTTCCATCTGCAGCAGGGTCACCACGATCTGCTTGGCGTCCCAGCCGATGGCGCGGAAGCGTTCGGGATGGGCAATCTGTTCCTCGAACCAGTCAAAATCTCCGCCCGCGCAGAAGGCACGGCCCCGGGCCGAGAGGATGATGAGATCGCTTTCGCTGTCCCGCTGCAGGCAGTTGAAGACAAGCGCGAGTTCGGTGTGCATCTGCTCGTCTACCCCGTTCACAGGGTGATCAGAGGTGATATAGGCCGTCAGCACACGCCCCTTCCGCTCGAGGGTGAACCGTTGCCAATTGTCCTGCGTGATATCGTATGCTGCGCTCATCTTTTCCTCCGGCCGGTTTTACCGCCACCCTAATTTCCACCGGCTGCCCGGCAAGCCATAAAACCTGGCTTCTCCGTTCTGGCCGCCCTTATTTCCCCCTAATTGCCACCCTATCTGCCGGAGCAAGACGACAGGAGCGCATGTGAGCACGCCGGCCATACAGGACTTTCAGGACACAAATGACCCGCTCCATGTGACCCTGGAACGTACGCTGGCCGCTATCGACACGCCGACCATCACCCTGCGCCGCCTGCTGGACCTGATCGGCGAACAGGGCCTTCTCTTTCTCTGCGCGCTTCTGGCCATTCCTTTCCTGCTGCCGGTCTCCATTCCGGGAGTCAGCGGCGTGTTCGGGCCCGCGATCATTCTGATCGCCGCCGGGATCACGGGTAACCGGATGCCCTGGATTCCCCGGCGCCTCGCCCACAAGGAGTTCAATTCCGAGAAACTCAAGGGCACGCTGAAGCGGGGTATGCGTATTGTCATGCGGGTTGAGCGCGTGGTGCGCCCCCGGTTTCGGGGCATCACCGCCGCGGGCCTGCCCGCGCGCCTGAATGGCACCGCGATCATATTTGCCGCCGTGCTGATGATGGCGCCGTTCGGCCTCATTCCCTTTACCAACACCCTGCCCGCCTTCGCGATCGTATTGCTGTCCATCGGGATGTCCCAGCGGGACGGGCTGGTGGTGATCGGCGGCTACCTGTTCATTCTTGCGACTCTGATCTATTTCGGCGTGCTGCTCTGGCTCACCCTGCAAGCGGGCCAGGGTCTTTTCGGTTTCTTCAGCAGCTGACAGGAGTTTCCCCATGCCCCGCGATACGCTTTTCCTCCTGCCACCGGGTTTTGCCGCCAATGGTCAGCGGGAGTTTTGCCCGGAATGCGCGGAAATCTGGGGCCTGCTTGCCTGGTATCCGGCGCTCAGAGAAACGCTGCATGTCGTCTATGTCGGCATTGAGCACCCGCGCGGGCCGATTGCCGATCTGCTAGGTCCGGGGAAACACAACGCGCCGACCCTCGTGCTCGCCGAAGGCTCTCCTCGCACGCCGGATGTCACCTACAATCAGGCCGGCGGCCACGATTTCCTCCCGTCCGCCCGCCTGATTGCGCGGCATTTCGCAGGGCTTTACGGCACGCCCATGCCGCGCGGGGGCTGAACGCCCCCCCCCTTGCCTCCCGCCGCGTTAGCGGCCCCACTCATCCAACCCATACAAAGAAACGTCCCGGAGGAACCCGCCCATGCCCGCCAAACCCGTCAAGACCCGCATCACCGAAATGCTCGGCATCGAAAAGCCGATCGTCCAGGCCGCGATGGGCTGGATCGCGCGCGCTCAGCTTTCCTCGGCCGTCTCCAATGCTGGCGGCATGGGCATCATCGAAACCTCATCCGGTGAACTCGGCGCCATCCGTGAAGAGATCAGGAAGATGAAAACCCTGACGGACAAGCCCTTCGGCGTGAACGTCGCCCAGGCCTTTGTGCGCGATCCGGATATCATCCCCTTCATCATCGACCAGGGCATCAAATTCGTCACCACCTCGGCCGGCGACCCGATGAAATACACCGCCACGCTGAAGGAAGCCGGGCTCACGGTCTTCCATGTTGTCCCTTCCCTCTCCGGAGCGATGCGCGCCATCGAGGCGGGCGTTGACGGGCTGATCGTGGAAGGGGGCGAAGGCGGCGGCTTCAAGAACGCGAAGGATGTCGCCTCCATGGTGCTGATCCCGCAGGTGTGCGAGGCGGTGGACGCGCCGGTCGTCGCCGCCGGCGGCATCACCGATGGGCGCAGCATGGCAGCAGCGTTTGCCCTGGGGGCGGAAGGCGTGCTGATGGGCACGCGCATCCTCTCCAGCGCCGAAAGCCCGGCCCACCCCAACTGGAAGGACGCCATCGTGGGCGCCGACGCTACCGACACGGTCTTCCTCAACCGCCAGGGCCCCGGCCCCGCCCTGCGCGCCCTGCGCACGCAGCGCACCAGCCGGATCGAAAAGGAAGGCAGCCCCAACATTTTCGGCGAGTTCGCCAAGACGCAGGACGTCTATTTCGGCGGCGATCTGGAAGCGGGCATTGCGCTCACCGGCCAGGTAGCAGGGCGCATCAAGGAGGTGAAGCCGGTTGCCCAGATCTTCGAGGAAACCCTGGAAGAGTACCACCGCGTCGTCTCCGCGCTGCCCCGCTGAGCCGAAACTTACGCCATTCGGGTCAATCTCGGGGGTAAATCGCCCCTTTCTGACCGTTTCACTGGAAATCTGCGCCTCCGGCGGCTAAACCGCGTGCAATCTTCATTGCCAGAGGAAGCATGATGAAAATGTCCGAAATGCTGAAGGGCGGCGCCGCTGCTCTTGTTCTTGCTGCCACCGCCGCTTGCGGCGCGTCTGAAGCGCCCAAACCCGAAGCCGAGATCGCCAGCCAGATCGAGCTGCCCGAAATCGAGATCAGCGACGCTGAGCTGGAAGGAAACCCCTTCCGCGCCGAATGGACCGGCACCTATGGCGTGCCGCCTTTCGCTGAGATCAAGGACGAGCATTACATGCCGGCGGTCAAGAAGGGCATCGTCGAGATGCGCGCCGAGATCGACGCCATCGTCAACAATCCCGACGAGCCGACCTTCGAGAACACCATCCTGGCGCTGGAGAAAACCGGCCAGTCGCTCGACAAGGTGATCCGCGTTTTCGGCAACATCACCAACACCGACACCAACGACACCCTCAACCAGCTTGAAGGCGAAATCTATCCGATGCTCACCCGCGAGCAGGATGCGGTGACCTTCAACCCGAAACTCTTTGCGCGCGTCAAAGCCGTCTATGACCAGCGCGACCGCCTCGGCCTCGACGAGCAGGAAGCCCGCCTGCTTGAGCTGACCCATCGCAATTTCGTGCGCGCCGGCGCGGGCCTTCCCCCGGCGGCCCAGGCCGAAATCGCCCAGCTCAACGCCGAAATCTCCGGCCTGACGACCACCTATGGCCAGAACCTGCTGAACGCCACCAACGCCTTCAAGCTGGAAATCACCGACCCGGCCCGCCTCGGTGGCCTGACGGATGACTTCAAGAACGCTGTGAAGGTGGAAGGCGAAGACAAATGGGCCGTCGGCCTCAGCCGCTCCTTCTTCGAAGGCTTCATGTCGAGCGCCGAAGACCGCGAGCTGCGCAGCCAGCTGTTTGACGGCTACCGCAACGTGGCCTCCTCCGGCGACTACGATAACGGCCCGCTGGCCATCAAGCTCGCCCAGCTTCGCGCCAAGCGCGCCGAGCTGATGGGCTATAAGAGCCACGCCCATTATGTTCTGGAACAGCGGATGGCGCACACGCCGGAAGCGGCGCTGGAATTCCTGCAGAAGGTTCTTGAACCCGGCCTCAAACGCGCCGCCGAAGAACAGGCGGACATGGAACAGATCGCCGGGCATGAAATCCTCGGCCATGACTGGTGGTTCTATTCGGAGAAAGTCCGTCAGGACAAATACGCCTTCGATGAAAACCAGCTGCGCCCCTACTTCCAGCTCGACGCCACCTTTGATGGCGCATTTGAAGTTGCCTCGCGCCTCTTCAATATTTCCATCGAAGAAGTCAGCGTGCCGGGCTGGAATCCGGCTGTGAAGTCCTATGAAGTCAAGGATGCTGCCACCGGCGAGCATCTCGGCCTCTTCATGGTGGACATGTATGCCCGGTCTTCCAAGCGCGGCGGCGCCTGGATGAGCTCCTACCGGTCTTCCTCGGACATGGACGGCGAGCGCATCCGCCCGATCATCACCAACAACATGAACCTGGTGACCCCGGCGGCCGGCCAGCCGACCCTGCTCTCACCCACCGAAGTGGAAACCCTCTTCCACGAATTCGGCCATGGCCTGCACGGCCTGCTGACGCAGATCCGCTATCCGAGCTTCTCGGGCGTTTATGGCGGGCCTGACTATGTGGAGTTCCCCTCCCAGGTGATGGAACACTGGTGGAGCGAGCCGCAGGTGCTGGCGATGTATGCGCGCCATCACCAGACCGGCCAAGTGATCCCGATGGAACTCGTCGACAAGATGAACAATGCCTCGACCTTCAATCAGGGCTTCAAGACCACCGAGTTCATCGCCGCCTCGCTGATCGACCTTCACTGGCACATGCTGTCTTCGGAAGAAGCCGCGAAGATCACCAGCGCGCGCGACTTTGAACTGGAAGTTCTCCGCAAGTACAACATCCCGGAAATCATCGAGCCGCGTTACCGCTCGACCTATTTCTCCCACATCTTCGCCGGCGGCTATTCGGCTGGTTACTACTCCTACCTGTGGGCAGAAATTCTGGATGCGGACGGCTTTGACGCCTTCAAACAGTCCGGCGACATCTTCAATCCGGAGATCGCCGCGAAGCTGAAACAGTGGGTGTTCGAATCCGGCGGCCTGCGCGAGACCGACGAGCTTTACCGCAACTTCCGTGGGTCTGACCCGGGCATCGAGCCGCTGCTGCGCAATCGCGGCTTCGGTGAGCCATCGCCTGCCGAAGGCTGATCACCGCGCTCAGCGCAGAAACAAAGAACCCCGCCTCATCGAGGCGGGGTTTTCTGTATCCGGATTATTCAGGCGAGACCAGATCAGTGGCCGGCTACGGGATCCTTGCAGATCAGGGCCTTGATCTCGTTTTCATTGCGCGCCTTGCGCAGCCCGTCGCGCACGGCGACCTGGCGGAAAAACCGGCTGACCTGGGCCAGGGCGCGCAGATGATCTGCCCCCGCCCCATCGGGCGCCAGCAACATGAAGATGAGATCGCAGGGGCGGTCATCGATCGCCTCGAAATCGACCCCATGCGCGAGCCGCAGGAAGCCGCCAACAGGCGCGGAAAGCCCCGGCAGACGGGCGTGCGGGATGGCAACGCCCTCCCCTACACCCGTAGAGCCGAGCCGTTCGCGTTCCATCACGGCGTCCTCGATGGCCCGCGCACCGATGCCCGTGGCCTCGCTCAAGGCCTCGCACAGGACGTGGATGGCCTGTTTCCGGCTGGTCGCCTCATGAAAGGGGATGATCACCCCACCTTGCAGCAGAGCACTCAGATCGGTGGCCATCAAACAACTTTCCGTGGCGCGTCGCGTTAATTCCGGGGCGTGTTGGCGGGGTCAACCCAACCAATGTGCCCATCGGGGCGGCGGTAGACCATATTAAGGCCGTCATGGCTAGCATTTCTGAACATCAGCGCCGGAACGTCCTGCAATTCCAGCTGCATTACTGCCTCGGAAACGGTCATCGTGCGGATCTGAACCTTGGTTTCTGCAACCGTAAGGGGTGCCTCGCCGACCTCGACTCCCGTATCCACCGAATCTTCGGCGTCGTCGTCGTCGCTGGCCTGGAACAGGATTTCAGGTGCCATTTCCGCCGGCAGGGCGGGCTGGCCATTGGCGTGGTGGTCCTTCAGGCGGCGCTTGTAGCGGCGCACCCGCTTTTCCATCTTGTCGAGACTGACTTCCAGCGCCGCATAGGGGTCGTTGGCCTTGCCGGTCGACTGCAGGATGATGCCCGATGGCAGGTGAACATTGCAGTCCACTTCCACAAACGGACCCTGCTGGGATACGAAAACGTTGGCGTCACCCGTGCGGCTGAAATATTTGGAGACGGCTGCCTCAAGCCCCTCTTCGATCCGCCCTCGCAACGCCTCACCCAGTTCCATATGCCGGCCGGTGATCTGAATTTGCATGGGCGTCTCCTTTGCTTGTGACCATAAGAGCTATCCTGAACATAAGTATGCATCAGGAAGCTGCCAGTGGCGACTCACTTCCGTAATGCGCCGCCACATCTGTCTGAAATCTAATGTGTTAGCGGCGCGCGGCTCTAGGCAATTGTCCTGAGCAGGCGATGCCGGCTCATTCGGCGCGGCGGGCATAGCCATGTTTTTTGAGCAGGCCGCGCAGCTGGTGATAGGTGAGGCCCAGCGCGTCGGCCGCCCGGCCCTGATGCCCGCCAGCGTCTGCCAGGGCGCCGTCGATCAGCTGCATCTCGAAAAGGCGGACGGCATCCTCAAACCCGCGCGCCGGCGTTGCCGGCCGCTCGGCAGGCTGAAATTCGCCAGGGCCCGCAGGGGTGGAGGCGCCGATGAAAACGCCAACACCGTTGGAGTTTTTTGCCCCCTCATTGGAGGAATGGTTGGAGTTTTTCGGAGCCTCCTTCGGCCGCCAGGGGGAGGCAAAGGGATCGAGCGCCGAAGGCTCGAACCGCACCTGTTCCTGCGGGGCCGAAAGCAGCGCGCGATGGGTCAGCCGTTCGGCAAAATTGCGCAGCTCGCGTATGTTTCCCGGCCAGTGCCAGGCCTCGATCGCCTCAAGAGCAGACGGCGCAAACCCCGGAAAATCCTGAGCCATTTCAACCGCCATCCGCCGGGCAAAGAATTGCGCCAGCAGCGTCTTGTCGCCATGCCGCGCCCGCAGTGGCGGCAGCGTCACCACGTCAAAAGACAGCCGGTCCAGCAAGTCCCAGCGGAAGGTCCCAGCCTCCGCCATCGCCGGCAGATCGGCATTCGTCGCCGCAACGATCCGGACATTGGTCGTGAGCACCTTGGAGCCGCCAACCCGTTGAAATTCCCCATATTCCACGATCCGCAGCAGCTTTTCCTGCACCTGCTGGGAGGCTGTGGCGATCTCGTCGAGGAAGATGGTGCCGCCGTCCGCCATCTCGAACCGGCCGCGCCGCATCTCGGTCGCGCCGGTAAACGCGCCGCGCTCATGGCCGAAAAGCTCTGAATCCAGAAGGGTTTCCGAAAGCGCCGCGCAATTGACCTTCACGAACGGGCCTTCCCAGCGCTTGGACAGGAAGTGCAATCGCTCGCCCACCAGCTCCTTGCCGGTGCCGCGTTCCCCGATCACCAGCACGGGCCGGTCGAGCGGCGCCAGTCGGCTCGCCTGCTCCAGCGCGCTGAGCCAGGCGGCAGATTCGCCTATGAGGTGAGTTGTCCGCTGCTCCATTTGGCCAAAATAGCCAACATACTTAGCTAGTTCTACCAGATTTTTAGTGTAGCTAGCCTTTCACTTCTTAACGCAAAGGCGCCGAAAAGTTTTTTTGATATAAATATCAAGGCGTTATGAAATTAATCCCAAACTGGCACGGCTCTTGAAATGGTATTGGCATCAGGGCGACGGGCGTTGCCAACCACTGAAAACCAAGGACGAACCAGAAATGAGCTACCAGGACGATCCCTACACACCGCGCACCGATGCCGGCCGCTTTGGCCGCTGGCTCGCCTCGCGCCGGGCGGAGACGTGGATGTTCTTTGCCGCAGGCGTGCTGCTCGGCGGCCTCTTCTTCTGATCTCCAGTCACGAAAGGAAATTCCCATGGGTCTCTTCTCCCGCCTCGGCGACATCATCAACTCCAACCTCAATGCGATGCTGGATAGCGCCGAAAACCCCGAAAAAATTGCCCGCCTGATCATCCAGGAAATGGAAGACACGCTGGTGGAAGTGCGCACCGCCGCCGCCCGCGCGATGGCTGACAAGAAAGAAATGGAGCGCGAAATCGCCCATTTCACCGCCACCCGCGATGACTGGGCCGCCAAGGCAGAGCTTGCCATCGACAAGGGCCGTGAAGACCTTGCCCGCGGCGCGCTGATCGCCAAGCAGAAATGCGAAACCGAAATCGAGCGCCGTCATCATGCGATGAAAACCGCCGAGGAAGCCTTCGACCGCCGCCAGGAAGACCTGACGAAACTGCAGGCCAAACTCGACGAAGCCAAAGCCAAGCATCGCGCCCTGGTGATGCGCCGCGAAGCCGCCGAACAGCGGATCCGTATGCGCAGCCAGATGTATGATGGCCGCGCCGACGAGGCGATCATCCGCTACAACCAGCTGGAGCGCAAAGTCGACGAGATGGAAGCCTATGCCGACACCATCCGCGGCCGCGAGCCGAGCCTGGAGCAGGAATTTGCCGAGCTTGAGCAGAACGAGTCCATCGAGAAGGAACTCGCCGCGCTGAAAGCCCGCAAAGGCAAAGCACCGGCGAAGAAGTCGGAGGGCTGATCAATGGTCTTTTCACTGGTCTGCCTCTTTGGCTTCCTGGCCGTCATCTGCACGCCGGGCCTGATCGCCCAAGCGCGTGAGGAACGCGCCGCCGCCGGGGGCGATGAATAGTCATGAACGAGAGCCTCATCCCTCTGTTTGCCATCATCGCCATCTTTGTGGTGCTGCCGGGCATGGTGTTTCACTACATCACGCTCTGGCGGCGCCAGAAGACCCTGCAGCCGGACGATGAGCGCATGCTCGAGGATCTCTGGCGCTCCGCCAAGGCAATGGAGCGCCGCATCGAGACCCTGGAATCCCTGCTCGAAGCCCGCAACGCAGAAAGCCCTCGCCCACCTCCGCGCCCCCGCCGCACCACCTTTGACGAATAAGGAGACAGGAAATGTCCCGCCCCTACGACCCCTACCACTCCCCGAACCCGAAACGCTTCTACCGCTCCCGCCAGGACAAGGTTATTGCCGGCGTCTGCGGCGGCATCGCCGAGCGCTTCGGCTGGGAACCCATCCTCGTCCGTGTACTGCTTGTCCTGCTGACCTTGTTCGGCCTCGGCCCGATCGCCATCGTAACCTATGTTGTCGTCTGGATGATCACGCCGCGCATGCCCATCGGGTATGGCTCGATGAGCCCGGATGAAGACGCCTTCTGGCGCGGCGTGCAGGACCGTCCGCGCGCAACCTTCGGCACCATCAAGTATACTTTCATGGACCTCGACGAGCGCCTCAAGAATCTCGAGCGCGCCGTGACCTCGGATGAATGGCGCCTGCGCCAGGAATTCCGCGACCTCGAAAAAGGCAACTGACCGGGCTTGTCGCCCACCCACACCTACTCCGTCTAAGGACCGGATCAATGAAACAGGGGCATCTCGTGCATAACAACTGGCTACTCGGCGGACTGGCCGTCGCAATCCTGGCGGCCACCGTCATCCTCAGCTCCATCGCGGGCAACATGTCACTGGAAGTGGCAGGCCTCTCGGTGAACCTCGAACGCCACGAGAATGGCGGCGTCCGGGTCTTCTTCGTCCAGGCGCCCTGAGGCTCAGCGCGCCTTCTTCAGACGCCGGAGGATCTGCCGCGATGGGTTGACCGCCCTGAGAGAAGGCATATCCGCCGGCGCCGGGCCTCCGCAGAGCGCCGAGACCACAATTCCCGCGGCCCAGGGCGCCCAGGTAAAGCCCCGGCTGCCAAATCCCCCCACTACATGGATACCCGGTAAAACCGGCCAGGCTTCCGGCTCCGTCCCGCGCGCCCAGAGCGCTGAGATCACTTCGGTATCCGGCGCCGGGCCAATCAGCGGCAGCCGGTCTGGCGTGGTCGCCCGTACAGATGCGCGCGACACGGCCCCGCCCCTCTGCGCTTCATGCACCCACCAGGGGGAAAGAGATTTTATCCCTTCCAGGTTTTCCGCCCGCGCGGCCTCGCTGATGGCGGCGCTGCCGTCTTCTCCGGCCGGCTCGAACGTTGCGCCCCAGAGACGCTCCTGCCCGAGCGCGATACAGTATGTGCCCGAAGCAATTGCCGAAGGCGGAGCCTCAACGGCGCCCGTCAGATGTTCCACCTGGCCCTGCCGCCCGGTCAGTTCGATGCCCGGCAGCAACGTGCGCAGCGCCATACCGCTGGCGATCACAATGGCGTCAAACGCCTCGCCATTCACGCGGCGCGCAGCAAGGTCTACCTCTGGCGAGGCGCCCAGGCGTAATTCGACCCCCTCCAGCAGCGACCGGACGATCTGCCCTGGACGGAGGATCACCGCGCGCTTGTGCAGCAAGCCGCCCCCGGCAATGGCCTCAAGGTCTTCCAACGGAAAGGGCCGGTCGGCCAGCAGTTTCTCAAACCGCTTCACCTCGGTCTCGTTGCGTGGCGGCTGGCGCACATCGGTCAGCGCGGCGCCGGGGCGGCCGCGATAGAAATCCCGCGCGGCCAGATAGGCATCAATCAACAGGCGCGCTTCGACCGTCTCGCCCGCATCCAAGCGCGGCATCATCAGGCCGAGGGGATTACCGCTCGCCCCTGAAGCTACCTCCGGGGACGGATCAAATACAACCGCCTCAACACCCGCCAGTGCCAACCGGTGAGCGACACATGCCCCCGCAACGCCAGCGCCCAGAACTGCCACCCGCCGCGGCGGAGCCGGCACGGCCGCTTCGCCCGGATAGAACGCTTCCAGCCGCTGACGCTTGCGGCCGTGGCCCTCGGCCTTCTGCACCTCAAACCCCGCCGCCGCGAGCCCGCGCCGCACATCCCCCGCCACGGTAAACGTCGCGGCCCGCGCGCCCGGCGCCGAGCGCGCCGCGATCAGCGGAAAAATCTCCTCGGCCCACATGCCGGAATTCTTTGCCGGGCTGAACCCATCGAGGAACCAGGCATCCGCCTGAAAGCGGCTGGCCGGCAGCATCTGCGCGATCTCGCCCAGATGCAGGATGAGGTCGATGCCGTCTTCCTCGAAGAGGAGATGGCGCACGCCCCGAACCGGCCCCGGCCAGCGCGCCAGCAACTGATCTGCCTGGGGGCGAAGTTCCGGCCAGGTTTCAAACGCCCGCGCTGCGTCTTCGGCTTTCAACGGGAAAGCTTCAAAGCTGACAAAGCTGAGCCGTGCCTGCGGGTGCGGGCGATGCTCGCGCCAGAGCTGCCAGAGGGCGAGGAAATTGAGGCCGGTGCCAAAGCCGGTTTCGGCCACCGTGAACTGGCGCCGCCCCGCCCAGGCGCCGGGCAGACCGCAGCCCCTCAGGAACACTGCGCGTGTCTCCGAAAGGCCGTCCTCCACCGAGAAATAGACATCTCCGAACGCCGTGGCGACGGGGGTCCCATCCTCCCGCCACTCGATCTCCGGATGGGTCAGCAGCCGCGTCATGCCCCTGCCCTAGCCCGCCGCGCCGGAAATGGAAACGGGGCCGGGCATTGCGCTTTTGCCGCGCCTGCACCACCTTCGGCCAAAGCCAGCAAAGGAGCCCCGGCATGAGCGACCTGGACGTCAAACGCGAGGACGGCCCAACCGGCGGGCGCTATCTCGTCACCATCGATGGCCATACCGCCGAGATGACCTATTCCAAGGCTGGCGCGACACGCCTGATCATTGACCATACCGGCGTTCCCGACGCGCTGCGGGGCAAGGGCGCTGGCCAGGCAATGGTGCAGCGCGCAGTGGAGGACGCCCGCGCGGCCGGCATCAAGATCATTCCCCTCTGCCCCTTTGCCAAGGCGCAGATCGGGAAACACCCCGAATGGCAGGATGTGCTGGCCTAAACACGCCGGATTGAGGGAGGCGGGACGATGGGCATCCTGTTGAGGATACTGGGCGTGATCTGGATTCTCGCCGGCATCGGTTTTGCTGTGGCCGCCGTCATCGGGGTCACGGCGGAGGCAGGCTCGGAGGCGGGCGGCGCTTATATCGTGGGCGCCTTCCTTGGGGCGGGGCTGGTGATTACGCCCGTCTGGCTGACTGGCATTGCCTTCTTCCTCCTGCCCGGCTGGATCCGTAAACAGCTTACCAGCAAACAGACGGATATTTTCGCATGAGCCAAGACATCACCCATGACGCGGCGCGCCAGCGCTACAGCCTGATCGTTGACGGCGTGGAAGCCTACCTCACCTATGAGCGCCGCCAGCCGGGCGTGCGCCACATCACCCACACCATCGTGCCGGATGCCATCGGCGGACGCGGCCTGGGCAAGAAGCTCGTCACCGCCATCATGAACGACATCAAGGCCAGCGGCGAACACGTCACCTCAGCCTGCTGGTATGCCAGCGGCGTGATCGACAAGACGCCCGATTGGGCGGCCCTGAAAGCCTGACGGGATGCCAAGGCCCAAACCCTTCTGGAAAACCAAGACCCTGGAGGAAATGACCCCGGAGGAATGGGAAAGCCTGTGCGATGGCTGCGGCAAATGCTGTGTCGTCAAGCTGGAGGATGAAGACACCGGGGCGCTCGCCTATACACGCCTGCACTGCAAGCTGCTGGATGGCAGCACCTGCCAGTGTTCGGATTACGCCAATCGCAGGCAGCATGTTCCCGACTGTGTGCAGCTCACGCCCGTGGTTGTCGAGCAGGTGGACTGGCTGCCGCGCACCTGCGCCTACCGGTTGATCCAGGAGGGCAAGCCCCTGCCCGCCTGGCACCACCTTGTCTGCGGCGACCGAGAGCGCATCCACGAACTCGGCCATTCCGTCCGCGGACAAACAGTCTCGGAGGATACCGTATTCGAGGAAGACGAGATCGACTGGGTGATCGACTGGGAAGGCACCGAACCATAACTGATTGGCTATGAGTTCTTGACAGACCCATAATCATCTGGTTATGGGTTTGATATGGTTGAACACGGCGACATCTTCCGGGCCCTGTCCGATCCTACCCGCAGGGCGATCTTTGAGCGCCTGTGCCGGGAGGGCGAACAGTCGGTGCATGCGCTCACCGCCGGCGCCGGCATTTCCCAACCGGCAGTGTCCAAGCATCTCGGCGTGCTGCGGCAAGCTGGCCTGGTTTCCGGCCGGCAGGAGGGACGCGAGACGCATTACAGTCCCGAAATCGGCGCGCTGGCATCTCTCATCGACTGGACGCAGGAGATGCGCGCCTTCTGGGAACACCGTTTCGACAATCTCGAAGATCTCCTGAACAGGATGGACCAATGAACTGGAACAAACTGATACGGCAGGGGCACCGCTGGGTGTCCATAATCTTTACACTGCTGGTCACGGGCCTCTTCGCAGCGCAGGGTTTCGGATATCAGCCTGCGGAATGGGTTTTCCTGACCCCGCTGGCGCCGCTCGCGCTGCTGGTGCTGTCCGGGCTCTATCTTTTCGTCCTGCCGTATGTGATGGGCGGGCGCCGCCGGAAACCTTCCCCGCAATGAGCGGCAAGGCCGTTCTCCTGTCCGGCGGCAATCCACAGATCCCGAAAGGGTTCGGGAATGCGCCGGTGCAGGCCTATATTGCCGCCATGCCGGAATGGAAGCGCGGCGTGGGAGAACGGCTCGACGCGCTTATCGAAAAGGCTGTGCCGGGCGTCAGGAAGGCCGTGAAATGGAATTCTCCCTTCTATGGCGTGGAAGAAGACAGCTGGTTCCTCAGCTATCACTGTTTCACCAAATACATCAAAGTCACCTTCTTCCGGGGCACGTCGCTTGCCCCCGCACCGACGGGCACCTCAAAACACCCCGAAGTACGCTATCTGGACATATACGAAAACAAGCTCGACGAAGATCAGTTCACAGATTGGGTGAGGCAGGCAAGCCGCTTGCCCGGAGAAAAGCTCTAAATGCCAAGATCCCCGGACAAGACCGAACAGGCTGTTGCCTCCGAACGGATTGACGCACGAATTGCCGAATTGGCAGACTGGCGCGGAGAGGCGCTCGCCGAGGCTCGCCGGCTGATCCATGCCGCCCTGCCGGGTGTTACCGAAACATGGAAATGGCGCGGTGTGCCGGTCTGGGAAAAGAACGGCATCCTCTGCACAGGCGAAACCTACAAGGACAAGGTCAAGCTGACCTTCGCCAAAGGCGCGACGCTGCCAGATCCACAGGGCCTCTTCAATGCCAGCCTGGAAGGCAATGCGCGTCGCGCCATTGATCTTTATAAGGACGACAAACTCAACACCAAGGCCTTCACCGCGCTCATCCGTGCCGCCGCAGAGCTGAATGCCTCCGGAAAGAAGAAATGACCGAGACCCGCTCCATTGTGATCGAACGCGACATTGCCCATCCGCCCGAAAAGATCTGGCGCGCGCTCACGACGCCCCACCTGATCGAAGAATGGCTGATGAAGAACGCGTTCGCGCCCATCGCCGGCCACAGGTTCCAACTGCGCGCCGATTGGGGCACCGTCGATTGCGAAGTTCTGGCCATCGAACCTGGTCGCGCGCTCGCCTACAGCTGGAATGCCGGCGACGACGCAACCGGCCTGCGCAGCACCGTCACCTGGACCCTCACGCCAACGCCCACCGGCACGCGCCTGCGCATGGAACAAAGCGGCTTCCGGAAGGGCCAGCCGCATTATTATGGCGGCGCAATGGCTGGCTGGCCGCGCATGATCGATACGATCGAAGCCATCGCGGCCCGGCCGGACTAGACGCGCCTTCAGCCATCCTTAACGGCGCCGTGCCACCCTGGCGGGATGGACGTTCTGCCCGCCTTCCTCGACCATCTGACCCGTGAGCGCCGCATGGCCGCCAAGACGGTGGAGGCCTATGGCAGCGATCTTTCCTTCTTCCTCGCCTTCCTGCGCGTGCATATGGGCGGAGAACCATCGCTTGCCATGCTGGCCGATGTGCGCGCGCGCGATATCCGCGCCTACCTCGCTGAACGCCGCCGCGAAGGGCTGTCAGACGCGAGCGTGGCGCGCATCCTCTCCTCCATCAAGGCGCTCTATCGCTGGGTAGACCGCGCCCATGGCATCAACAATGCCGAAGTGGGCTATCTGCAAGGCCCCCGCCGGCCCCAGCGCCTGCCCCGCCCGGTTTCCATAGATGCGGCCCGCGATCTCATCTCCGAAGCCGAGAGCGAGCCTGATCAGGAGCCGTGGATCAGCGCGCGGGACGCCGCGGTGCTCTCCCTGCTTTACGGCGCAGGCCTTCGTATCTCAGAAGCCCTCAGCCTGACGGGCGCTGACCTTCCGGCGCCGGAGCGCCTGCGCATCAAGGGCAAGGGTGGCAAGGTGCGGATCGTGCCGCTGATCCCGGCAGTGCGCGAAGCGATCCATTCGTATGCGGAAATCTGCCCCTGGGCGCTGACGCGGGACAAACCCCTCTTCCGGGGCGCAAAGGGCGGCGCGCTGAACCCGCGTCTTATCCAGGGCCTGATGCAGCGGATGCGCGCCTATCTGGGTCTGCCGGAAACGGCCACGCCCCACGCACTGCGCCACGCCTTCGCCACCCATCTGTTGGCGAACGGGGCAGACCTGCGCGCCATCCAGACGCTGCTGGGCCACGCCTCGCTCTCCACAACGCAGGTCTATACGGGCATCGACTCTTCGCGCCTGCGCGAAGTTCACGCCGCCGCTCATCCGCGCGCCTGAGGGCCGCCTCAGGGCGCGAGCTGCGCCGTCAGAGCGTCCGCCAGCAGCCGGCCGCTCTCGGTGAGGGAAAGCTCCGACCCCTGCATTTTTACCCAGCCTTGTTCGGCAAACACCGCCAGCTTGTCGCGGGGCACCTGCTTGCCAGAAACGAGCTCCACCCGCCGCAGATCCACCCCCTCTGCCGCCCGCAGGCCCATGGCCAGCAACTCGCGCGCAATGTCGAGCGGAGGAAGCTTGCCCGCATCCGCCCAGCCTTCCTGCAGCATCTGCACGCCGGCTATATAGGCTTCCGGGCGCCGCTCAGCCTCGGTGGCATAGCGGTTGCCGCTGACCGAGAGACGGCCATGTGCGCCCGGGCCAACCCCGATCCAGTCCCCGCCCCGCCAGTAAACCAGATTGTGGCGCGACTGGTGGGCGGGCGAAGCGGCGTGATTTGACACTTCATAGGCCGGCATCCCAGCCCGGAGCGTCATCTGCTGGGTAAGTTCATAAAGGTCTGCCTGCGCATCATCCGGCATCGGAACAATATCTCCGCGGGCGGCCGCTTTTCCGAAGGCCGTTGCGGGCTCGAAAGTCAGTTCATAGAGCGACAGGTGCGGCGCGCCTAGCGCCAGCGCATCGGCAAGTTCTGCCTCCCAGTTGGCGGGCGACTGGCCAGGGCGCGCATAGATGAGATCCATGGAAACGGACTCGAACACTTTCAGCGCCCGCTTCACCGCTTCGGCGCCCGCCTCGGCATCATGATCGCGGCCGAGGAAAGCCAGCGCAGCATCCCGCATCGACTGCACGCCGATCGACAGGCGCGTCACGC
Organism: Hyphomonas polymorpha PS728; assembly: GCF_000685315.1. GTDB lineage: Bacteria > Pseudomonadota > Alphaproteobacteria > Caulobacterales > Hyphomonadaceae > Hyphomonas > Hyphomonas polymorpha. Next base: position 28,996 of record NZ_ARYM01000019.1, on the reverse strand, counting down.
CCGCCCGGCGCAGCCCCGGAAGATCCGCCCTCAGAACATCGTTGGGGTTGGCCTCGAGCGTTATCTCGGCGCCTTCCTTGATGCCGAACGTGTCGGACGCCGCTTTCAGAATTTCGGCCACCTGCTCAGGCCGCAGCAGCGCGGGTGTGCCGCCGCCGAAATACACCGTATCGAGCGCCCCGTGCTCGGGCACCTTGCGGCGATGGGCGCGAATGTCGCCGGCGATGGCCGACACCAGCGGCTCAGTCACCCGGTCCTTGGCGGCATAGACATTGAAATCGCAATACGGGCAGATGCGCGCGCAATAGGGCCAATGGACATAAAGACCGAAACCGAAATGCGGGCCGAACGGGGCAAAAACCTGGGTCATGCGAGCAGCGCCGCCCGGAGTTTTTCAACCGCCCGCGCCCGGTGGCTCATCGCATGTTTCCGCTCCGGCTCCATTTCGCCGAACGTTTCCGTTTCACCATCGGCCACAAAGACCGGGTCATAACCAAACCCCCTCTCCCCCCGCGGCGGCCAGACGAGCGTGCCATGCACCTCGCCCTCATAGACAGCTTCCGTGCCATCGGGCCAGGCAACCGCCAGCACGCAGACGAATTTGGCTGAGCGGTCTGCCGATCCTGAAGCCTTGAGTTCTGACTCCACCTTTTCCATCGCCTTGTGGAAATCCCGGGGTTCGCCCGCCCAGCGTGCCGAATAGATACCCGGCTGGCCGCCCAGGGCGGTCACCGACAGGCCCGAATCATCCGACAGCGCCGGCAGGCCCGTCGCCTTCATGGCGGCGCGGGCCTTCAGCAGGGCGTTGCCCGCAAAACTATTCTCGGTTTCTTCCGGTTCATCCAGACCGAGTTCCAGAGCAGAAACAACCTCAAAACCATGGGGCGCGAACAGATCTTTCAGTTCGGACACCTTGCCCTTGTTGTGTGTAGCTGCCACGAGTTTTCCGGGGACGAGGCGGGGCATAGCCGTAGCTTTATTCACAGATATGTGGCTCCATTCTTGCTTTATGCGCGAATGCATATATCGTTATTCGGTAATAACGGGATGGCGCGCAGGCAAAGTTCCGCTTCATAAACCATCAACCGAACTGGGTGAAAAGGCCGGGTATGACAAAGACAGGCCGGAATTCGATGGCAGAGGCGATGACCGTTCTGGTCACCGTAGCGATGTGGATTGCAGGCGCCTTCGGTGTCATCGGCATTCCCGTGCTGAGCCTTGGCCTGATCGCGAGCCTATCCAATGGCGAAGCCTCCCTGCCCGGCATCGAGGCGCTGGCGGACGGTGTATCGCCCGGCAGCTTCGTCATCGCGCTGGGCCTGCTCTGCGTCATCGTGCCTGGCGTGATCTTCATCTGCGTCCAGATGCGCCGCATCCTGCTGACCCTGGTAGAGGGCGATCCCTTCGTGCCGGAGAATGCCGGGCGCTTGTCGCGCATTGGTGTTGCCATCGCCGCGATGGAAATCATCCGGATTGCGACCCTCCTGGTGGTGCGCGCCATGCCCAGCCTCGTCGGAGACGCGCCGCCAAAGCTCTCAACCCAGCTCATACTGTGGATTTCCGTGGCGGCGCTGTTCATCCTTTCCCAAGTCTTCCGGGAAGGCACCCGCCTTCGCGACGAAGAAAAAATGACGATCTGAGGAGCACAGAGACGGACATGACCATTCGCGTGACCCTCGACCGTGTGCTTCTGGAACGCCGCATGTCTCTGACTGAGCTTTCCGAGCGCGTGGGCGTTACCCTCGCCAACCTCTCCATCCTGAAAACCGGCAAGGCCAAGGCCATCCGCTTCTCGACCCTGGAGGCCCTCTGCCGCGAGCTGAAATGCCAGCCGGGCGACCTGCTCGTCTTCGACACCGAAGGTGAGGAAGATGAACGCCAGGTTGCGGCTGAATAGAGATCAATGACATTGGATTGATTTTTAGGAATCAATGAATTATCATTGATTTATGCTCCCCCCCGATCACGCCTGTCTTCTTCTTTGTGACCTGAAAGGCTCGAGCGATTTTGGCGCGGAAAAAGGCGGCGAACTTCTTGGGCAATTGGAAGCCCTGCTGGCCCAGATGAACGAGCGCCACGCGGCCAACATCATCCTGCCGCTGGAAATCAGTTATGGCGATGAAATTGCCGGATTGCTGCAGCATCCGGAGGCCGCTTTCCAGATTGTGCGTACGCTGCGGGGGGGCCTTGGCATTCAAATGGCATTCCGCTTCGCGGTCGTATTCGGCCGGATCGGGGCCAGAACCTCCAATATCCGCCAAATCGGCGGGGAGGTCTTCACTGTCGGCAATGCCGCCATCAGTCGGCTGAAGCGTCAGAACCGGTTTGGCGAATGGCATATTTTCCAGGATGCTCGCGATATTGAGCTCACCCTGCTGACGAACCTCTGCCAAGGCTTCATCGCCCGGATGACGGACTATCAGTTTCTGGTTTACGCCCTCCTGGCCGAAGGCCTGTCACAAAAAGCGGTTGCCCAACGGCTGGGCAAATATCCGCAATCAGTTTCTGACGCAGTCCGCCGGGCGGAGATAGATCTGGTGATCGAAGCAGAAAATCAGATAATCAACCGGCTGCGCACCCACAATCAATCGAATATCATTGTTTTGGAGAAATCAATTGAATCCCATTGATATCTCCATCCTGGTAGGCATGGCGCTTGGATCGCACGTTCTCTCCACGCTGATCATCCGCCTTGGCATCCCCCGCCTCAAATCCGGCGACACTCCCGCCACCGAGGGCGGCGCCCTTCCCGAGAGCACCAAGGGCCGCGTCTTTGATCTGGGATCGACCGGCTTCTGGATTGGGCTGTGTGAAACACTCCTGATCTTCATTCTGGTCAGCGCCCAGCAGTTCAGCGCCCTGGCGATTATCATCGGGGTCAAACAGTTCGTGCGTAGCGACAAGATCCAGCAGAACCCGTCTTACTACCTGCTCGGCACCCTCTGTAACCTGACGATCGCCACTCTGTTCGCCCTGACGGCAAACCAGCTGATCAGCGGCTGAAGCCTGCTTAGAGCCCCAGCGCGGCCCGCTGCGCCGCAAACAGCTCCGTGCAGCCTTTCTCGGCCAAGCGCATCATCTCATCCAGTTCCGGGCGCGACATCGGGCGGGATTCGCCGGTGCCCTGCACTTCGATGAAGCCCCCATCAGAACTCATCACCACGTTCATGTCCGCCTCACCGGCTGAATCCTCAGGGTAATCCACGTCCAGCACCGGCATGTCCTGGAAGAGACCCACCGAGATCGCGGCGGCCTGTTTCAGGATCGGCTCCGCCTTGATCACACCTTCGGTCTGAAGATAACGGCAGGCCATGGCGAGGGCCACAAAGCCGCCGGTGATCGACGCCGTGCGCGTGCCGCCATCAGCCTGGATCACGTCGCAATCGATGGTGATCGTGTTCTCGCCAAGGGCGGCGAGGTTGACCACTGAGCGCATGGAACGCCCGATCAGGCGCTGGATTTCCTGCGTGCGTCCGGACTGTTTGCCAGCGGCGGCCTCGCGGCGCCCGCGGGTGTGGGTGGCGCGCGGCAGCATGCCATATTCGCCGGTCACCCAGCCCTCGCCCTTGCCCTTCATCCAGCCGGGCACGCCCTTTTCCCAGCTGGCGGTACACAGCACATGCGTGTGACCAAACCTGGCGAGGCACGATCCTTCGGCATAGCGCGCGACGCCGGTTTCAAGCGAAATCGGGCGCAGCTGGTCAAAAGCGCGGCCCGAGGGGCGAACAAGATTTGGCATCTTCGGGAATCCTTCTAGCTGATGGCCTGATTTGCGGGTTTTGCTGCGCCTGTCTACACCGGCAGCTGTCAACGGGAGAGCAGAATAGCGATGGCCACAGATATCGAGATCGCCCGCGCGGCGAAGAAACTGCCGGTCCAGGACATCGCCGCCCGCATTGGCGCGGCCCCGAAAGACATCATCCCCTACGGCCACGACAAGGCAAAACTCTCGGCCGGCTTCCTGCAGCGCCAGTCCGCCCGTCCAGACGGAAAGCTGATCCTCGTCACCGCCATCAACCCCACCCCCGCCGGGGAGGGCAAGACCACCACCTCGATCGGCCTTGCCGACGCGATGAACCGCATCGGCGCGAACACACTTCTCTGCCTGCGCGAGCCCTCACTCGGCCCCTGTTTCGGCATGAAGGGCGGCGCCACCGGCGGCGGCCTTGCCCAGATCGTGCCGATGGAAGACATCAACCTGCATTTCACCGGCGACTTCCACGCCATCACCTCGGCCCACAATCTTCTCTCCGCCCTCGTCGATAACCACATTCATTGGGGCGGTGAGCCCAAGCTGGAAACCGTGCGCACCAGCTGGCGCCGCGTGATGGACATGAACGACCGTAGCCTGAGGAATATCGTCTCCGGCCTTGGCGGGCCCGGCAACGGCGCCCCTTCCGAAACCGGGTTCGACATCACCGTCGCCTCCGAGGTGATGGCCATCCTCTGCCTTGCAACAGATGCGGAAGATCTGGAGGCCCGCCTGTCCCGCATTATCGTTGGCTATACGCGTGAGAAGGTCGCCGTTACCGCCGCTGACATCAAGGCCACCGGCGCGATGATGGCGCTGTTGCGCGACGCGATGCTGCCAAACCTTGTCCAGACGCTGGAGAACAACCCCTGCCTCGTGCATGGCGGCCCGTTCGCCAACATCGCCCATGGCTGCAACTCCGTGATCGCCACAAGCGCTGCTCTGAAAATGGCCGACTATGTTGTCACCGAAGCCGGCTTCGGCGCAGACCTTGGCGCCGAGAAATTTCTCAACATCAAATGCCGCCAGGCGGGGCTTGCGCCCGATGCCGTGGTTCTCGTTGCCACCATCCGTGCGCTGAAGATGCATGGCGGCCTCGCCAAGGATGAGCTGAGCAAGGTCAGCTATGAAGCGCTGGAAAAGGGCCTCGCCAATCTCGCCCGCCATATCGAAAACCTGCGCAGCTTTGGCCTGCCGGTCGTCGTGGCGATCAATCGCTTCACTACCGACACCGAAGGCGAAGTTCACGCCCTGCAGGCCTATTGCGAAAAACTCTCCGTATCCGTCGCGCTCTGCACCCACTGGGCCGAAGGCGGCAAGGGCGCTGAAACCCTCGCCCGCAGCGTGGTCAAACTGATCGAAGACGGCACTGCCGATTTCAAGCCGCTGTACCCGGACAATCTCTCCCTGCTGGAAAAGATCGAAGCCGTGGCGAAATCCATCTACCGGGCAGACCGGGTGGAGGCAGCCCGCGCGGTGAAAAACCTGCTAGCCGCATGGGAAAAGGCCGGCTTTGGCCACCTGCCCGTGTGCATGGCGAAGACCCAGTACAGCTTCTCCACAGACCCTGCCCTGCTCGGCGCGCCGGAAGGCCATGTGGTCCGTCTTCGGGAAGTGCGCCTCGCTGCCGGGGCGGGCTTCGTTGTCGCCATCTGCGGCGACATCATGACCATGCCTGGCCTTCCGCGCCGCCCCGCCGCCGAGCATATCCACCTCAATGCCCACGGCCAGATCGAAGGGCTGAACTGACCCGGCCATAGATCTATTTAGCTAAACCCAAAAATAGCTCTTGACTCGATATTAGCATAATTGCTAATTAGCAGATATGGAAAACAGCGTTTTCAAAGCCTTGGCCCATCCGGCCCGCCGGCAGCTTCTCGCCCTGCTGCGCAAGGGGCCCCGCCTCGCCGGCGACCTTGCAGCAGAGTTCGAGGCGAGCTGGCCAACCATGAGCCGCCATCTGGCGGTGCTGAAGGAGGCCGAGCTGATTACAGCCGAGCGGCAGGGAAACCAGATCCTCTACCGCGTGAACACAAGCGTTCTGGAAGACGCAGCCACCGCCCTGCTCGGGCTGCTGGGCCGGGACAATGGCGATGACGACCTTAAGGAGGCAGCCGAATGAAACCCTTTATCCGCACCGGCCTGATCGCATCGGCCATCGCCTTTCTGCTCACATCCGGCATCGCGCTCACCACCTGGAACGCCCTGCCCGAAACCGGCGATATTCCGGTTCATTGGGGCTCGGACGGACAGGCAGATCAGTTTGCGAGCAAGAGTGACGCCTGGGTCTATCTGCTGATCCTTCCAGGCACCGTGCTTCTGACCGGCCTCCTTCTCGCGCTCGTCCCGGCGATTGATCCGCGCAAACGCAATATCGATACCGGGCGGCGGGCCTATCTGGCGACATGGGTCGGCGTCATGACGCTCTTGACCTTCGTTCAAGGCGGCATCGCCTTCGGCATGCTGGGAACCGGGGAGGATACCCTTTACTCCGACACGATGGTCCGTCTGGTGATCGCGGCTTGCGGCGCCCTCTTCATCGTCATCGGCAATTACCTGCCGAAAACCCGCTCCAGCTTCATGTTCGGCATCCGCACCCCCTGGACCCTGTCTTCGGACATCGCCTGGGAGAAGACCCACCGCCTGGCGGGCCCATTGTTCATGGTTGCCGGCGCCCTGGGTATGGCGGGCGCCTTTCTCTTCAGCGGCATCTGGCTGGGCCTGCAGCTGTCGGTCCTGGTGGTCTCCGCTGCCCTCATTGCTGCGGTTTATTCCTACTTCGTCTGGCGCAAGGCTGACGACCGGGATGCCGGATCCGGCCTCACCATCTAAGGCTGGCCCCATCAACACTATTGAACCGCGCATGTACCGCCCTTAATCCAGAGACATGGCGGACCAGTCAGACATCCTCAGCCTCATGCAACGGCTCGACCAGCGCTCCCGGAACATTTTCCGGGAGATCGTCGAGGGCTATCTGGCAACGGGCGAGCCGGTCGGCTCGCGCACCCTTTCCAAGGCGGGCATTGCCCTCTCCCCGGCCTCCATCCGCAATGTGATGGCAGACCTGACAGACCTCGGCCTGCTCGACGCCCCCCACATCTCTGCCGGCCGCGCGCCCACCCACAAGGGCCTGCGCCTCTTCGTCGACGGTTTCCTCGAATACGGAGACCCTTCCCGGGAAGACAAGAAACAGATCGACGACCGGCTGGCCTCCGCGGGCACCGATCTGGAAGCGGTTCTGGGGGAAGCCTCCGACATCCTCTCCGGCCTTGCCGGGGGGGCAGGCCTTGTCGCCTCCCCCGCCCGGGACGCGGCGGTGCGGCATGTCGAATTTGTTCCCCTTGCCGGCGGAGAGGCCCTCTGCGTGCTTGTCACCGAGGACGGCGACGTTGAAAACCGCATCCTCAAGGTGCCAGATGGCCTGCCTGCCACCGCGCTGATCGAGGCGGGAAACTACCTCTCCACGCGCCTCAAGGGCCGCACCTTGGCCGAGGCGGCCAGCGAGGTGCGCGCCGAACTGCAGGACCGGCGCGCGGCGCTGGACGCGGCCACCACAGCCCTCGTCGAAGCAGGCCTTGCCGAATGGGGCGGAGACGCGCCGGGCCGCGGCCGCAGCCTGATCGTGCGGGGCCGCGCCAATCTTTTGGAAGACGCCAAGGCCGCCCAGGATCTCGACCGGGTGCGGCAATTGTTCAACGAGCTTGAACGGCAGCAAAGCCTGCTTGAAATTCTCGACACAACGCGCGAAGCGGGCGGCGTGCGTCTGTTCATCGGGTCAGAAAACAGGCTTTTTCCGTTGTCTGGTTCAAGTGTGATCGTGGCACCCTATATGGGCGGCACAAAACATGTGATCGGGGCACTCGGAGTGATCGGGCCAACACGGCTCAATTATGCCAGGGTGATCCCGATGGTAGATTATACCGCAAAGGTCGTGGGGGAGATCCTCTCGTCCCGGCGCGGAAAGGATGGGAAGTGATGAGCGACGAAAACAAACCGGGTGAAGCCGCTGAAATCGACGCCGGTGTAAACCCTGAAGCCAAGGCGGAAGAAACCGTCACGGTCGAGGAGCTGATTGTGCGCCTTGAGGCAGAGAAGGCCGATATGAACGGCCAGATCCTGCGCCTGCTGGCCGACCTCGACAACACCCGCAAGCGGGCTGACCGCCAGGTCAGCGAAGCCCGCATCTATGCCATCGAGAAATTCGCCGCTGACCTGCTCAGCGTATCGGACAATCTCGCCCGCGCCCTTGACGCCCTGCCCGAAAGCGAGCGCGGCGGGCTTACAGATGCCGGGAAAAACCTCCTCGGTGGCATTGAGATGACCGCCAAGGAACTCAACACCGCCCTCTCCCGGCACGGCGTTGTGCCTGTGGCGGCAGATCCCGGCGCGCCGTTTGACCCCAACGTCCATCAGGCCGTGGCGCAAATCCCGTCGGAGCAGCCTTCGGGCACCATCGCGCAGCTCTTCCAGCCCGGCTGGCGTATTGGCGATCGCACCCTGCGCGCCGCCATGGTGGCCGTCAGCACCGGCCCGGCGAACTGAATACGGATGCGGCTAAGGTGCGGGATCAGTCCCGCACCACCCGCCACGCCGTAACCGTGCCCGGCAGCCAGTTGGGCACGATCACCACATCGCCGAACACGGACAGGTCATTCTGCAGGATGCCGCCTGCCTGGGTATCCAGCAGCGTCGTCACCTGCCCGTCTTCGCTGACATAATGGATATGGCCCGGCCAGCTCGACACCAGATACCCGCCGCCCGGCACCAGGCCAACACCGTCAGCATCCTTCATGCCGCGCGCCAGGATTTGCTCAGCGTCAGCGCCGCGCAGTTCGATCAGATAGCCCTCGGCCATCGTTGAGATCAGCAGCCGCTCGCCATCCCCCAGCAAGCCATTGATGCCTGCCCAATCGGTGGAGGCGCCCAGGAGCCGCGGACCTTCCGGTGTCAACCGGTGAATGCTCGCCGCGCCGGAGTCTGAAACCAGCACCTCGCCCTGCCAGACCGTCATGTCGTTCAGCATCTGGGCGCTGTCGATGCTGATCGTGTCCCGTTTTGTTTCGTTATGGACGTCGAATGTCACCACCTGGTCGATATCGGCCACATAGAGGGTATCGCCCAGCACCGTCATGCCCTTGGGCGCGTCCAGCCCCTCGGCCCAGCGCAGCATCAGCACTGTGCCGTCCGCCCCCAGCTTGGACACAAACCCCTTGCCTTCCTTTGTGCTGCCGTCCCCGGTCACATTGGAAATGAAATAGCTGCCATCAGGCGCAAGGGCGGCGCCCTCAGGCGCGTCGAAGCCATCGGTTACCCACAGCTGTTCCAGCCGTGGCGCGCTCGCCGCCGCTGTCTCAGGTCCGGCCGCTTCCTCAGCATCGGCAGCAGCTTCGACCGCATCAGGCTGGTCGGCTGGCACGCTCGCGGGCCCACACGCGCCCAGAAGAACAAGTGAAATCGCCGTCACACTGGCGGCTGCCAACAGGCGCATGAATTTCTCCCAGAGTTTTCCGGAGCCAACCCTGCCTCAGCCCTGCCCGGCTGGCCAGCTGTTCCGTGGGAGAATACCCCTTCAGCCAACCGCCTCGGCCGCCGCCTCAGGTACGCGACGGCCACCAATGCCGATCCGTTCCCAGGCGCGCTCATGCAGCGTATAGGCCACCGTCTGCACCAGCGGCTCGATCATCCCGATCGCCAGCGCGGCATGCCAGCTGCCGGTCAGGGCAAAGGCGACGGAGATGGCCACGGCAAAGTGCATGGCGCTATAGGTCAGGGTCTTAAGGGCCGGGCGCGGCATGGGGGAAACCTCATTCTCATGAGAGGACATATGCGCTCTTTGAGAATGATTTTCAAATCGGAACAGGTTGCCCGCGTCATAGAGCGCGCCTATGGGGCAAATCTGTCATGGCCTCTTGAGCCTGCCCCACAGTTCCCCATATCGAGGGCCAAAGAAGCGAGCGGATTTAATCCCCCAACTCGCTGCTCAAAACTGAACCCTTGATAGAGCCATTGGCGGCGCGGGGCTGCTGAGCAGACCGAACCCAAACGAAGCCAGTGGCGGCTGACGAAAGAGAGAGACATATATGAGCAAGATCATCGGTATCGACCTCGGCACCACCAACTCCTGCGTGGCCGTCATGGAAGGCGGCCAGGCCAAGGTCATCGAAAACGCAGAAGGCGCCCGCACGACCCCGTCGGTGGTGGCCTTCACTGAAAGCGGCGAACGCCTCATCGGTATGCCCGCGCGCCGTCAGGCGGTGACCAACCCTGACTTCACCTTCTACGCCATCAAGCGCCTGATCGGCCGCACCTTCGACGATCCGACCGCGCAGAAGGACAAGGAACTGTCCCCCTTCGCCATCGTCAAAGGCCCTGCCGGCGACGCCTGGGTGAAAGGCCGCGACAAGGATTACGCCCCGCAGGAAATCTCCGCCTTCATCCTCACCAAGATGAAAGAGACCGCTGAAGCCTATCTCGGCTCCAAGGTTACCCAGGCCGTCATCACCGTCCCGGCCTACTTTAACGATGCCCAGCGACAGGCCACCAAGGATGCTGGCCGCATCGCCGGCCTTGAAGTGCTCCGCATCATCAACGAGCCGACCGCCGCAGCCCTCGCTTACGGCCTCGACAAGGGCGGCAACAAGACCATCGCCGTCTACGACCTTGGCGGCGGCACTTTCGACGTCTCACTGCTCGAAATCGGTGATGGCGTGTTCGAAGTGCTTTCCACCAATGGGGACACCTTCCTCGGCGGTGAAGACTTCGACCTGCGCGTCGTCGATTTCCTGGCTGCAGAGTTCAAGAAGGAACAGGGCATCGACCTGAAGGCCGACAAGCTGGCCCTCCAGCGCCTCAAGGAAGAAGCCGAAAAGGCCAAGAAAGAGCTGTCTTCGGCCAGCCAGTATGAAGTGAACCTGCCTTTCATCACGGCAGACGCGACCGGCCCGAAACACCTCAACATCAAACTGACGCGCGCCAAGTTCGAAAGCCTGGTCGAAGACCTCGTCCAGCGCACCATCGAGCCGTGCAGGAAAGCTCTGAAGGATGCCGGCAAGTCTCCTTCCGACATTGACGAAGTCGTCCTCGTCGGCGGCATGACGCGCATGCCGGCCGTCCAGGAAGCGGTGAAGAAATTCTTTGGCCGCGAGCCCCATAAGGGCGTCAACCCGGATGAAGTCGTCGCCATCGGCGCCGCGATCCAGGGCGGCATCCTGCAAGGCGACGTCAAAGACGTGGTCCTCCTCGACGTGACCCCGCTCTCGCTCGGCATCGAAACCCTTGGCGGTATCTTCACCCGCCTGATCGAGCGCAACACCACGATCCCGACGAAGAAGTCCCAGGTCTTCTCGACGGCAGAGGACAACCAGCCTGCGGTGACCATCAAGGTTGCCCAGGGCGAGCGCGAAATGGCTGCTGACAACAAGCAGCTCGGCCAGTTCAATCTCGAAGGCATTGCCCCGGCCCCGCGCGGCCTGCCGCAAATCGAGGTCACCTTCGACATCGACGCCAACGGCATCGTTTCGGTCTCGGCCAAGGACAAGGCCACCGGCAAGGAACAGCAGATCACCATCCAGGCAGATGGCGGCCTCTCTGAAGCCGACATCAAGAAGATGATGGCTGAAGCTGAATCCAACGCCGCCGGTGACAAGGCCCGCCGCGAACTGGTCGAAGCCAAGAACCACGCCGAAGCCCTGATCCACCAGACCGAGAAGCAGATGGTCGAGCACGGCTCGAAAGTCTCCGACGTGGTGAAAGGCGAGATCGAAAAAGCCATCGCCGATCTGAAAGAAGCCGCGGCCGGCGACAACACCGCCGACATCTCGGCCAAGCATCAGGCCCTGATGAACGCCGCAATGAAACTCGGCGAAGCCATCTACGCCGCTCAGGGTGCTGGCGCCACTGAGGGGGAAGACGCGCCCCAGTCCAGCAATGACGATGTCGTCGACGCCGACTTTGAAGAAGTCGACGAGCGCAAGTAAGGCTGGTTCATCCCGACACAAACAAAACCCCGCCGGATCACTCCGGCGGGGTTTTTCTTTTGCGGGGCAGCGCTGCGCCGGGCAGAGCTTCTGGTCTTATGCCTGCGCCGCTTCAATCCACCGCTTCACGAGCCCAGGCAGCTTCTTCTCGGCTACCGTCACCTCTTCCATTCCGCCAAACGCCGCCAGGGCACGAATATCGGACTGGAAGACCAGCAGCCCCGTCTCATCGGCAATCAGTGGCGGCCCGCCCTTATTTTCCTTGCGCGCCGTATCGCAATGGAAAATCAGACGAACCGATTTCAGGTCCCCGAAATTGAAGGTGAGGTAGTGCACACCACCAAGCGAATAGCTGGGCGCGTTCCATTTAATGCCTTCCTCGAAGCGGGGGGCCTTCAGGCCCCGGATGATCTTGCGCAGGGCTTCGGCCTCTGCGCGTTTGGGGTGCGCAAGCGCCGCCATGAATTCATCCGGAGTGGCTGATTTCCCCGGCATGCTACATCGTCACCACGACCTTGCCCTGCGCCTTGCGGTCCTGCAGTTCACGGATGGCATCGGCCGCCTGCTCCATCGGATAGGTGTTGGAAACATGCGGTCGGATCTTGCCGGCCTTGTAGAGGTCGAACAGCTCCTTCACGTTCTGCTGGTGGGCCTTCGGGTCTCGCGCTACCGCCGCGCCCCAGAATACACCGCGCACATCGCAACTTTTCAGGAGCGTCAGGTTCAGCGGCAGCTTCGGAATGCCCGCCGGGAAGCCGATCACGAGGAAGCGCCCTTCCCAGTTCATCGCGCGCACGGCCGGCTCGGCATAATTGCCGCCCACGCCGTCATATATGATGTCGACCCCGCCGCCGGAAACGGCCTTGATGTCGTCTGAGAATTTCTTCTGCCCGTCCCGGTCCAGTTCGCGCTCATAGACAAGGCCCTTGTCCGCGCCTTTGGACAGGCAGAAATCCACCTTCTCCTGGCTGGAGCAGGCAGCGATCACTTCCAGGCCCATGGCCTTACCAAGTTCCACGGCCGCAATGCCCACCCCGCCGGCAGCGCCCAGCACCAGCAGCTTCTCGCCGGGCTTGGGATCGCCCCGATCCTTGATGGCGTAGTAAGAGGTGCCATAGGTCATCAGGAAGGCAGCGGCCTCCTCGAACGGCATCCCTTCGGGGATCGGCATCACGCCATGGGCCGGCGCGAGGCAATATTCGGCCATGCCGCCATTGCCGGTGGAAGCCAGCACCCGGTCGCCCGGCTTCACATGGGCAACGCCCTCGCCCACAGCCGAGACAATCCCGGCCACTTCCCCGCCCGGAGAGAACGGGCGCGGCGGCTTGAACTGGTACATGTCCTGAATGATCAGCACGTCGGGATAGTTCACCCCGCACGCTTTCACCTGCACCAGAACCTGCCCCTTGCCAGGGGTTGGCACTGGCACATCCTCGATCACGAGTGTTTCTGGCCCACCGACCACTTTCGACAGTACGGCTTTCATATGCCTCTCCCTTCAAAGCTTGTTGTTTCGACCTTCAGACGGTAGCCATGCCGCGAGCAGGCGCCAAGCCTTACGCAAGGGGAAAGGACCCGCAACGATGTCGAAAATCTGGGCCATCGCCATCCATGGCGGCGCCGGACCGATCCCCGGCCGCGACTACGCCCCGGAAGAGGCACACATCGCAGGCCTGCTGAGACGCGGGGCCGAGGCGCTCGCGAACGGCGAAGCTGCGCTCGATGTCGTCGAAGCCATGGTGCTCGACCTGGAAGCCTCTGGTCTTTATGTCGCCGGCAAGGGCGCCAGCCCCAATACGGCCGGGGAATGGGAACTCGACGCCGCCATCATGGACGGGCGCACACGCAATGCCGGTGCTGTCGGCGCGCTGCAGGGCTTTGAAAGCCCCATCCGCGCCGCCCGCGTCGTGCTTGAGAAAACCCCCAACGTGCTGATCGTCGGCAAGGGCGCCGCTGCCATCGCCGGCGCCGCAGGCCTTGACCGCGTCACTGATCCGGCAAGTTATTACGGGGCGGTTGATGAAGACACCGTCCAGGACGGCAAAGTGCAGATGGGCACGGTCGGCGCCGTTGCGCTCGACATCTATGGCGATATGGCCGCCGCCACCTCCACCGGCGGTGTTCTCTCCAAGACCCCCGGCCGGATCGGTGACACGCCGATCATCGGGGCTGGCACCTGGGCGGACGAACGCTGCGCCATTTCCTGCACCGGTCTTGGCGAATATTTCATCCGGGCGAACGCCGCCGCCGATGTGTCCGCCCGCATCCGCTATGGCGGTGAGACGCTGGCCCCTGCCCTCAGGGGCGCCCTGGACGATGTCAAACGTCTCGGCGGCAATGGCGGGATGATCGGCGTCTCCGCCAATGGCGACCTCGCAGCTGGGTTCAATTCCAGCGGACTGAAACGCGGCCTAGCTGACTGGAAAGGCCGTTTCGAAGTGGCAACCTTCCTATGACCGTGCTTTTCTGGGCTCTCGCCGTCATCATCGTCTTTGCCATCGCGCTGGCCGCGCAGATGCGGATGATGATATCCATGGTTCTGCGCCGGGCATTGGCCGCAAAGTTTGGCGGCGGCCCGAATGATGTCGAATACCGCGCGGCCATCCTGTCTCTGGGCCGGGAGCCGGCCGACACCGAGGCGGCGAAATATCTGGAGACAGACTATCCCAAACCGCTTGCCCATATGAAGCTCGCCCGCCGGGTTTCCCTGGCCGGCCCCCTTGCCCTGCTGATTGTCGTCGCGATTGGCCGCTTCTGGCTGGGGGCATTCTGATGCGGGGCTATTTCGCCATAGGCTCCGAGCGCATCTCCAAGCCGATGAACCTCGGCGCGCTTATGCGTACGGCCCATGCCTTTGGCGCGAGCTTCGTTTTCTCGATCGGTGCAGAACGCAATCTCAAGGAAGCCTACGCATCGGACACCTCCAAATCCGCAGGCCAGATTCCCTATTATCAGTGGGACTCACTGGACGAGATGCAGCTGCCCAAAGGCTGCCAACTGGTCGGGATCGAGCTGACCGATGACGCCGTGGAGCTGCCCGTCTTCCGGCATCCTCCGCAGGCGGCCTATATCCTTGGGCCGGAAAAGGGCAACCTCTCTGCCGCTGCGCTTGAGCGCTGCGCGCATGTGGTGAAGATCCCGACCCGTTTCTGTATCAATGTCAGCTTGGCGGGCGCTCTGGTCATGTATGACCGGCATCTTTCGATGGGCGGCTATGGCCCCAAACCCATCATGCCGGGCGGCCCGGAGGGCGCACGCCGCAAACATGTTCAGGGTCCTGACAGAAAAAAAGCCGGCCGCTGAGCCTTCAGCGCACGCCGAGCAGCTTCTGCACCATGCCCATGACACCGGTGAACCGCAGGCCGCCATCGCGCACGGCAAGGGCGTAGCAAACCTCGTCCTCATCCGCGACGGGCTGATGTGTATCGTTGGGGCCATTCATGCTGACATCGCCTGGCCCATAAGTGCCCCGCTCATCAGTGAAGCCGCCGGCAAGAACCATCGTGAACTCGTTGCCGCCATGGGAATGCCGCGGGATCCTGGAGCCGGCCGCGATCCGGTAAAGCTCCACATCCATGGAAGAGCCCACATCCAGCTTGAGCCGCTTCAGGCCCAGCCCAAGCATCTGCCAGCCCTGCCGGCCTGCCGCATCAAGCGCCGCAGAACGCACAGGCTCAGGCAGGCTGAGCAACTCGTTAATTGCGTCCCCAGCCGATTTTCCGGCAGCGCGCTGAATCTCAACCGGAACCTCGAGCGCGTCGATCAGGGCGAGCGTGCGCTCCAGCGCGCCGGCGCTCATCCGGGCCGCAGGCGCCGCCTCAAGGAAGTTGCCAGCGATCATCTCGCTTACGGCAACCGAGCCGCGCACATCGGCACGTATCAGACTTTGGGCCTCCAGCATCATGGCAAAGGCGGGATCAATACATCCCGCCGCATAGGCGCTGTAGAGTTCGCTGAAGGAGTTTTGCGGGGCAGCAGTCATTGGCGTCAGGGGTATCTCTATTCCTTTCAGCAAACATTGTCCGGTTTGATATTTCGTCAAGGAAACACAGCCGGAGATTGCAGTTGCCGGGTCAGATCCCGCCTTCCAGTTCTCCTTTCAGCCGCATGAATGCCAGCCGGATACGGGATTTGACCGTGCCCAGCGGTAGATTGAAGGCTCTGGCGATCTCCGAATGGGAGAGACCATCATAAAACGCGGCCTGGACCAGGATCAGCTGATCCTGTGGCAGGCTGGCCAGCCGCTGGCGCACGGCGGCGTCCAGCTGCTCGCGGGATACCGTTTCATCTGGGGTCTGGATCTCCGGTGGCTGCAGCACCGGATCGTCTGCATTGAGTTCGGGGCGGCGCTGGCGCCGCTGGGCGTCGATCCGGCGGTTACGCGCAATTCTGAAAATCCACGTAGAGACCGAGGCCTGCTGCCGGTCATACATTCCCGCCTTCTGCCAGACGGCGATCATCACCTCCTGCGCGAGTTCCTCGGCTTCGGCGTCCCCCGCCCCCAAGCGCAACATGAAAGCCTTCACGCGCGGGGCATAATAGCTGAACAGTTCGGAGAAGGCGTTGCGGCACCGGCGTTCGGCAATGGCAGCCATCTGGTCTGCATGCCGTTCCCGCATGACCGGGTCTGCTATGCGGACGGTATGGTCGAACACGCGCCGGGCCTTTCGGGGATACGAACGCGCATTGTCTGTCTTCAGGAACGGTAAGGCAACCATGGCGCTTGTAATTTCCCTGTTGTGCCCGCGTCAGGTGTTTTGCTTGAGATAGCCCCCGGTGTATGGGTCTGGGAGCGTCGGAGGTAATGTGTGAGTATTTTATCCAACATGCAACAGAAAACGACACGTATCGCGCGGCCTCTCGGTCTCGTGATCCTGGCGGCCGCCATTTCGGGGGCTGCGGTGGCCGAGCCAAAAGCGCTTGGACGGTTCAAGGACTGGGCGGTGTTCACCGAGGAAAAAGGCGGTGATCTGATCTGCTATGCCGCCACCGAGGCCAGCTCCAAGGCCCCCTCTTCGGTCAAGCATGGCGATGTCTGGTACTATGTGACCAGCTGGAAGTCTGGCCAGGCCAGGAACCAGCCGAGCTTCCGGGTCACCTATGATCTCAAGGCCGATAAAGCCCCCAAGACCACCATCGGGCGGTCTTCCTGGCAGATGTTTGTTGCCGGCCGCGAGAGCTTTGCGGACGATGCCGATGATCCGCGCATTGTCGACGCGCTGAAGAAAGGCTCCAGCCTGACCGTCACCGCCCAGTCAGCGCGCGGAACGAATGTCACTTACCGATTCTCCCTCAGCGGCTCGGCCGACGCGATTGCCAAGGCCGAAGAAGCCTGCCGCTGACCGGCCAAACGAAAAGCGGCGGCCTCCCGAAGGAGACCGCCGCCTGACTGCTCAGGTTCCTGAACCTGCCGCGATTACTGGGTAACCGGCGTCAGGATGATCTCAACGCGGCGGTTCTGAGACCGGCCCGCTTCGGTCGAATTGTCAGCCACCGGATAGTCGATGCCCATGCCGATAGCCGACATACGAACCGATTGCACACCCTGGTTGACGAGGTAGCCGCGCACAGCATCGGCGCGCTGCTGCGACAGGCGCTGGTTGAAATCGCGGGCGCCTTCCGAAGAGGCGTGGCCACGGATGTCAACAGCGGTCGAGGGGTACTCGTTCAGCGTGGCAGCAACCTGGTTCAGCGTCTGAAAGAAGCTCGGCTGGATCGTTGCGCTGCCTTGCTGGAAGGAAATGCCCGAGGGCATGGTCAGAGCAATCTGATCACCCTGACGCTCGATCTCGATGCCGGTGCCTGCAGTCTGCTGACGCAGTTTTTCTTCCTGCCGGTCCATGTAGACGCCAACCGATGCGCCAGCGACGGCGCCAACGGCAGCGCCGATGGCCGCGTTACGTCTGTCGTCACCGCCCGCCATCATCCCGGCGCCAGCGCCGAGGATTGCACCGGCAGCGCCCGTGGTGAGAACGCGCTGACTGGGGCCGGTTTCGCAAGCATGAACGATCGGCAGCATCAGTGCGGCCGCGATGAGAACTGATTTCTTCATGAGAAGGACTCCCTGTGGATGAAGTAACATTACCGCCTGTGGCATGATCAATATGAACGGAGGCCAACTGGGCGATGAATTTTCTATTTTCCCTCTGAAATGAAGGGATTTTCGAATTCTGGCGCGTTAAACTCTGTCCATGTTCGCGCCGTTTTCCTTATGCGTCTGCTCATGCTATAGGCCCGCCCATGACAATAACCCTCGACCTCAGCCGCCGGAATAACGCTGTGCCTGGCAAGGAACGCCTGACGGGCCTTTCGGTTCCCGCGCTCAAGGCGGAGCTGGAGGCCCTCGGCCTTGAGCCCAAGCCAGCCAGCATGCGCGCGCGCCAGCTGCGCCGCTGGATTCACCATTTCGGGGTGACCGATTTTGCCGCGATGACCGACATCGCCAAGGATCTGCGCGCGCAGCTTGCCGAGAAGTTCGAGATCGACCGTCCGGATATCGCCGACCATCAGGTGAGCCGCGATGGCACGCAGAAATGGCTGACCCGCTACGCCCCCGGCGTTGAAGGCGAAAGCGTCTATATTCCGGATGTCGGCAAGGCAGGCGCGTTGTGCGTCTCCTCACAGGTCGGCTGCACGCTGAACTGCACTTTCTGCCATACCGGCACCCAGGCGCTGGTGCGCAACCTGACCGCGCAGGAAATCGTCCAGCAGGTCATCATCGCCCGCGACGCGCTTGCCGAATGGCCCTCCTCCAATGAAGACCGCCGCCTGACGAATATCGTCTTCATGGGGATGGGCGAGCCGCTCTACAATCTCGACAATGTGGCCGAGGCGATCGACACGATTTCCGATGGCGATGGCATTTCCATCGGCCGGCGCCGCATTACGGTCTCAACGGCAGGCGTCGCCCCGAAGATCCCGGAGCTTGGCGCGCGCACCGGCGCAATGCTGGCCATCTCGCTGCACGCCACCAATGACGATCTGCGTAATGAACTCGTCCCGCTGAACCGAAAGTATGACATCAAAACGCTGTTCGAAGCGATCCGTGCGTACCCGGACCTTGGCAATTCCAAGCGCGTGACTTTCGAATATGTGATGCTGAAAGGCGTCAATGACACGCTGGCCGAAGCGCGCGATCTGGTGAAGCTGCTGAAAGGCGTGCCTTCGAAGATCAACCTCATCCCGTTCAATCCCTGGCCAGGCTCGCCCTATGAGTGTTCGGACTGGGAGACGATTGAAGCCTTCGCCGAAGTGCTGAACCGCGCAGGCTATGCCTCCCCCATCCGCACACCGCGCGGCCGGGATATTCTCGCCGCTTGCGGGCAGCTGCGGTCGGAAAGCGTCAAGGTCCGCGCCAGCGAACTGCGCAAGCAGCGCCTGGCGGCCGAAGGCTCAGAAACGCAGGGCTAACAGCCCCTGCATCAGCGGCGCTTGTGCACCAGGCGGTCCCAGATGGCGCCGGGAATATTGGAATAGTCGTCCGTCCATGCACGGCCCCCATCGCTTTCCAGAACACTCCACACGCCGGTGGAATCCAGGGGCGCGAGCGCGAGATCATTTCGGGCAATCGCCACGACTGCGCTGGATTGAGCGCGATAGCCCGTTTCCCGTACGGTGTGATATTGCATGCGGGCGGGCGCGCCGAGTTCACCGGCGACGCGGCCAACGACCGTTTCGAGCGCCATATAGCGGTTGGAAACATGCAGCAGCAGGACGCCGTCTTCCTTCAGGCGGGAAAGATAAAGCGCGACGGCTTCCCGGGTCATCAAATGAGCGGGTACGGAGTCTGACGAGAAGGCATCGATCAGCAGAATGTCGAATGCGCCTTCCGGCTCTGAAACCAGGGTGAGCCGGCCATCGCCCAGAACAATGTCCGCATCGGGCGTGCACTCAGAGAGGTATGTGAAACGTGCCGGATCGCTGGCGAGGCGGGCAACGATGGGGTCGATCTCATAGAAGGTGTAGTGCTGCCCTTCCCCGGCATAGCAGGCCACAGACCCCGCCCCCAGGCCCAGCGCGCCAACCCTGCCGGGGCGCGTATGGCCTGCGAAGACCTGGCCGATGGGTGTTTCCGGCGCATAATAGGTGGCAGGCCGCCAGGCTTCTTCACCGAGGGCCTGGGCGCCGTGCAGCGTGGTACCATGCACCATGACGCGGTAGCCGTCCCGGTCGTGGATCTTCACCACGCCAAAAAATCCGCGCTCTGAATAAGTGCCCACCGTCGGGCTCGTCGCGGCGCCTATTGCCCAGATTGCGGCGGCAGCGCCGACGCTGGCAAGCCGGGAGCGGCGCACTGCGTAAAGCGCCACGAGCGCCAGAACCAGAAGCACGAAGAAGGATCGCTCCGGCTCACGCGCCAAGGCGGGAACTTCGTACACATACTGCGCAATGATCGCCAAGCCGCCGGCAACCGCCGCCACCACGATCATCCAGGTCGGCCCAAGCCAGTAACGCTGAGGCATCAGCAGCAGCGCCGCCAACAGCATCAGCGGATACTCGGCGACAGTGGTGAAGATGACAGGCACGAGCAGCGCATTGAACGCGCCGCCCAGGACACCCCCCAGCGACATCAGAAGATAGAATTCGGTGAGGCGGCCCGTCTCCGGGCGGTCGTTTGCCAGAAGGCCATGGCAGGCAACGGCAGCGAAGAACAGGGCCGTCAGATGGACAACGAAGGTAAGCAGTGTCGGCACGCCCGACACCTTCGTCAGCACAAAGAGGGCAAGCCCCGCGCATACCGGCAGGATGGTCATCGCGGCCGGCAGGCTGATAGGTGGCCGTTTGGCGAAGACCACGATGAAGCTGCCGATATAGAGCATCAGAGGGGGCGCCCAGAGGAAGGGCGCGCTGGCCACATCCGTGGAGATATGCGTGGTCACGCCGACGAGAAGGCTGGAGGGAACGAAGGCCAGAACAAGCCACCAGAGGCGCTGGCGCCAGACGCTTGGAGAGGGCTCAGCGCTACGTGCCGCCTGGCTTGTAGAAACCGGCACTGCTCCCTCGGCAGGCGCGCGCATCGTCAGCAGGCCGCAGCCGATCAGCAGCACCAGCAGCACGCCATACCCGGCCGACCAGGCCATCGCCTGCCCTGCCAGCGGCGCGAGCGGCTCCAGCAGCAACGGATAGGCTGCCAGCCCGAGGAGCGAACCGGCATTGCTGGCGGCATAGAGATGGTAGGGATCGTGGGCATCGTCCCGGCCCGTGCGCGCATACCATGCCTGGATCAGCGGGGCGGTTGCCGAAATGATCGCGAAGGGCGGCGCGATCGAAACGGCAAACACCCCGATCAGCCAGAGCGCCGGGCGCGCGGGATCTGGATCGCCAAAGAGGCCGGTCAATTCAAACGGCAGGACAAGCGCGGCGATAACGAGCAGCGCGCCATGCACCATCACCTGCCGGGAAAGCGACTTCACGAGATGCGTCAGCAGGTGGGCGTAGGCATATCCAGCCAGCAGCGCCGCCTGAAAACAAACCAGCGACACATTCCAGACATTCGGAGACCCGCCGAGCAGCGGCGTTGCCATGCGGGCAAACATTGGCTGGACGAGGAAGACCAGCGCCGCTGACAGAAACACGGTCACGACAAAGGGCAAGCCGGCAAATCTGTGCAGGAGGGGACCGGCGGGCGGCGCGTGGGCGGCGGAAGGCTGGTTCATCGAGGACCCCTTTAACGCAAGACTATCAAAGGGGGGTAAAGGACAGCTTTCACAGCATAGACACTTGGCGCAGTTGCGAATCCACGGCTGATGATTAACCTGCAAGGAATGCGTTTGCCTCCCTTTCTCCTGGCCCTCTGTGGCGCGGTTCTTTCAGCCTGCGGCAGCGCGGAAGAAGGCCCCTGCAAGACGCAAACCTTTGAAAACCTTCCCTATCTTGTATGCGAGTTTGATGCTTCGCAGGATACAATCCGGCTTTTCCTGCGCGATGAGACCGGCACCCCCTTCGGCCAGTTTGACCGGCTGGCCAATCACGTAGCCTCTCAGGGGGGCAACCTCGTCTTCGCCATGAATGCCGGCATGTATCATGACGACCGCCGGCCCGTGGGCCTCTATATCGAGGACGGCGAAGCGGAGATGGGCCTGGTACGCTCGGCTGGGCCCGGCAATTTCGGCATGCTGCCCAATGGGGTCTTCTGGATCGATAACGGCCGGGCGGGCGTTTCCGAAACCCTTGCCTTCGATGAGCGGTTCAAGGATGCCCCGCCGCGCTTTGCCACCCAGTCCGGCCCGATGCTGGTGATTGATGGCGAGCTTCACCCGGCGCTCAATCCGGATGGCACGAGCCTGCGCCGCCGCAACGGTGTTGGCGTCAGCGCAGATGGCCGCACTGTCTATTTCGTCATCAGCGATGTTTCCGTGAACTTCCATTCGTTCGCGCGCCTCTTCCGGGACGAGCTTGGCACGCCCAACGCGCTCTATCTCGATGGGGCGGTCTCAAAGGTGTATGTGCCAGCGCTGGAGCGCGTCGAGACCGGGCTGGACATGGGCCCCATCGTCGGCGTCATCCGGGAATGAAAACACTCGTCCTTTCGCCAGAACGCCGCCAGCGCCTTGTCGATGAACTCTGCAAGCTGGCGTCGCAGGATTTCGACATTGCCCTCAGCCCGTTCCAGGCGGGCGAACTGGTGGACCGCATGACGGCGCTGATCGGTCCGGCAGTCTACAATGAAGCTGTGCAGGATGTGCGTATGCACCTGCAGCGGGGTCTTGATGATCTCGATGGCGAGGTTTTCGTGGACGATCCCGCCTGACTGCTGAGCGCTTCTTACAGGTCGGATAAGCCGGTTGCGGATCCTCCGGGTCGGCCATATCTGCCTCCCAGACCCCGTACCAATAATTGGAAGAGCCCCCCCATGACGCCCACGCTTTACGGCCTGAAAAACTGCGACACCTGCAAGAAGGCGATCAAGGAGCTCGAAGCGGCCGGAAAACCCGCCGAGTTTGTGGACATTCGCGCCGAGGCCGACCTTCCCTCCAAACTGCCACGCTGGATTGCGGCGGTGGGCGAAAAACTCGTCAATCGCAGCTCCACCACCTGGCGCAGCCTGTCGGACGAAGACAAGGCGCGGGCGAGCGGTGTTACTCTCGAAGGCTTGCTGCTGGGCAACCCCACTCTGATCAAACGCCCGGTGATCGAGACGGGCGATGAGGTGCTTGTAGGCTGGACCGCCGAAACCAAGGCAAAGATCGGCTGACGAGAACAGCGAGGGCAAAGCGCCCGAAATTTTCTCCAGGCCGCGCGACGGATGATAAAGCCGCCATACGTTGAACACGGACTGGCTGCCGGAGACGTGTGATGCGCCCCTTGATCGCGACCCTGATTTTAAGCTGCATACTGCTCGGAGGGGTGGCAGCCGCCGCGCCGGGCCCCTCCCCCAAAGCCGAAACCCTTTCGGTGAAGGCAGGCAAGGACCAACGCGAGTTTATTCTCTACACTCCGCAAGACACCCGCCGAGGTATGCCCGTTGTGCTGGTTTTCCATGGCGGCGGCGGCGGCGCAGAGTGGATGGCGTCAAAATCCCGCAAGCTGGCCCGCACCTTCACCGAAGCGGGCTATGCGGTGGTCTATATGAACGGCTCCTCCCGCAGGGACGGCGAAAAGCTGCGGACCTGGAACGCCGCCCATTGCTGCGCCTATGCCCAGCGCCAGAACATCGATGAAGCCACCTACATCAACGCGGCGGTCGACGCGCTTGACCGCAAGATCGGAATAGACCGCACACGGATATTCCTGGTGGGCCATTCCAACGGCGCGATGCTGTCCTACCGGGTCGCCGGGCAGATGAAAGACGCTCCCCGTGCCATCGCCCCGATCAGCGGCGCCATCTTTGCCGACCAACCCGCCCTTCCCGCGCGTACGTCGATCTTCATGTACCATGCCAAGGATGACGAGGTGCTGAGTTATTCCGGCAACCCGGATGACAAAGCCGAACGCTGGCGCACGCAGCCGCACCTTGGTTTTGAAAAGGCGGAAGTAGAGCTTGCCCGCCTCAAAGGCTGCGGCGCGCCAGGCATCGCCTCGCCTGCGCCCGGCCTGACCGAAATCCGACGCGCCTGCGCAGGAGGCTCAACCCTGCTGGCCCTGAGCGCAGAAACCGGCGGCCATGAATGGGCTTCGCGGGCCGCCGCCAGCTATCAGATCGAAGACACCCTTCTCACCTTCTTCAACAGCCAGCGCTGATCGTCAGGCAGGGATCAGCACGCCCGCAAGGTTATCGAGCGCATTCGTCCATCCGACCTTGACGCCTTCGAGCAGGTCTGAACCGTCCACCGCGACTGTCTGCAGGGTAAGCACCATACGCGTTCCGTTTTCCACGCCGATAAACTCGGCCGAAATCAGGCTCACGCCCAGCAGTGTGGATCCCTCGCTGATTGCCTCGGAATAAACGATCCGCGCGTCTGGCACGATATCAAGATAGCGCCCGACTACCGTGGCCACCGGCTCGCCGCCCACCATGCAGATCTGGATATCTTCGCCGCCAACGCGGAAATCCGCGGCTTCATTGCGGATCTCGACATCAGTGGACGGAGCACCCCAGATACGCCGTATCTCTGGATCTTCCCAAGCCCGGAACACCCGCATGGGGCTCGCCGCATAGGTTCTCTCGAGTGTTTCGGTCCGGTGCACCATCGTCTGATGGGTCATTGGGTATCTCCTTTTTGATTGAGCAAGTCGCCGAGCCGGTCGAGCCGGCTTTGCCAGGCGGCTTGATAACGGGTGATCCAGCGGTCCAGGTCGGCAAGACGCTGCGTCTCCAGCCGGCAAGTTCTCACACGCCCGGTTTTCACCGTGGTTATGAGGCCCGCCGCTTCCAGGACACGCACATGCTGCAGAAAACTTGGGAGAGCCATGTCATAGCCCGCCGCGAGATCGGTCACGCTTGCCTCCCCTGTCGACAGTCGCGCAATGATGTCCCGGCGCGTCGCATCTGCCAGGGCACTGAAACCCCGGTCGAGAAGGTGAGGATCGATCGGTGAATGGTTAGTCATATGCCTTAGTATCGCGCGCCGCCGGGCGAGTCAATATACTTAGGTTATCCCCTAACTTTCCAGTTGATCGCCTTGGCCTAATGGTTTCGTCGTTGCCCCTCTTCCGGGGGTAGGAGACCCGCAGGCCCTCCGTTAGTTTCTGGCGAGCACCAACCCGGAGCCGCCCATTCATGCGCCTTGCCCTCGCCGCGTTCAGCCTGCTGGCTTTCAGCATCACCGCTCATGCAGAAGCCGAACCCTGCCCCGAGGATGCCGAGCAACGCCTCTATGAAATGGTTGAATCCATTGGGCGAGGCGCGCAATCCGACGCAGCGCCCGTTGCAACGCTGGCCGAATGGGCGGTGGCAACCTGCCAAGCCAGAACTCATGTTCAGGCCCTCGCTGCCACGCTGCTGGGCGCCGTAATCCAGGCCACCCCGGACAGGCAGAAGCTGGCCCACTATGTCGATCTTGCCGAGCGCGCGATCAGCCTCAATGACAGTTCATGGAACCCGCGAATTGGCCCGGCCGTCCTTAAGAAGTCCGATGGCTCAAGTATCGATTACTTCGGGTACAGTCAGGCCACGGGCGTACTGATTGACCGGGTGCTGCCCTATGGGGTGGCGCTGGCAGAGGCAGGTATGCCCCCGCGCCTGCTTTCCGGAGAACCTTATTCCGGCTGCCCATATGCAGCCCATTCCGCCAGCCGCTTGGCGGACGAGGCCCGACTGTGGGACAAAAACGTTTTCATGAAATCCGATCAGCCGTTGTTTGTCCTGGCTGAAACCCGGCTCCAGATGCTGCAAGCCTCCTGCCCCAGCCATCGCCGTGACCTCAACTTTTACCTCGCCCGGCTATACGGCCAGGAAGTTGAAGTGCTCACCGGCTGGGGCCATCATTACAGTGAAGACTTCCAGATGCGAAATGGAGGCTGGTACTGGCGCCACGAAATGCTTCGTGACCTGATCTTCGAAGAAGACGAGATGCTGGCGCGGAAAGCGGAATTCGATGCCCGCGCCCGCCCGCTGGCAGAAAAGGCAAAGCCCTATCTGGACGCACTCTACAAGCTTCCCGAAAC
Organism: Hyphomonas polymorpha PS728; assembly: GCF_000685315.1. Classification (GTDB taxonomy): domain Bacteria; phylum Pseudomonadota; class Alphaproteobacteria; order Caulobacterales; family Hyphomonadaceae; genus Hyphomonas; species Hyphomonas polymorpha. The sequence goes on along the minus strand of NZ_ARYM01000019.1, from coordinate 3,223 downwards.
CTTGACAGCCAAGGACCACGAACAGCTCGAGCGGGCAAATAGATGGAAAAAGGCCGTCGGCGCTAGCCTGGCCGCAGACTGATCAGTTCTCGTCGCGCTCATTGGCAATATCAGCGGCGATATCCTCAACCGCCGCGTCGGTCGCTTCGACGACCTCATTCGCTGCAGCGCTCGCCTCGGTCGCCGCCGCGCCCATCATCCGGTCCATCCGCGCGCCGGCGGATTCGAAGGACCCGTCTACCAGGCGGAAGATCATCATGATGGCGAAGAACAAGACCAGAATGGCCGTCACGATTGCATGAAACGCTTTCATTGGTGTCAGATGCCCCTGCTCAACCTATCGAATTAACCAATGCGCGTCCGCGCCAAAGGTTCCCCACACCCCCTTCCCCCGGCCGCCCATCTCCCCTATGGTTCCCCTATCCGAGGGGCGCGCATGGCAAGCGCTGAGATGGGGCCGATACCGCTCCAGCACCCTTTGAACCTGATCCGGGTCGCGCCGGCGTAGGAACGGAAACCGAGACGCTAAACGCTCCCGGGTCTTCACAGTTGATTGGAGACCCAGATGAACAAGCCCACCAAGCCCGGCGATTTCGACGCCCCCAAAGTCACGACCGGCGCCCTGCCCGCCAGCCGCAAGGTCTATACCCATCCCGCCCCCGGCCTTGCCGTGCCCCACCGGGAGATTGACCTTCATCCGTCTGCCAATGAGCCGCCGGTGCGCGTCTATGACACCTCCGGCCCCTATTCGGACCCGGCCGCCGAGATCGATGTGGAAAAAGGCCTGCCCCGCGGCCGCCGCGACTGGATCCTGGAGCGTGGCGGCGTGGAGGAATATGAAGGCCGGGACGTAAAGCCCGAAGACAATGGCGGCGCCACCGGCAAATATCTCGCCCGCGAATTCCCGGTGAAGCACAGGCCCCTGCGCGGCCTGCCCGGCCAGAGGGTGACCCAATACGAGTTCGCCCGCGCCGGCATCATCACCAAGGAGATGATCTATGTGGCCGAGCGGGAAAACCTCGGGCGGCAGCAGGCGCTCGAAAACGCCCGCGCGCAGATTGACCAGGGCAATTCCTTCGGCGCGGAGATCCCCGAATTCATCACACCCGAATTCGTCCGTTCAGAGATTGCCCGTGGCCGCGCCATCATCCCCTCCAACATCAACCATGCCGAGCTTGAGCCCCAGATCATCGGGCGCAACTTCCTTGTGAAGATCAATGCCAATATCGGCAACTCGGCCGTTGCCTCCTCCGTGGAAGAGGAAGTGGAGAAAATGGTCTGGGCGACCCGCTGGGGCGCGGACAATGTGATGGACCTCTCCACCGGCCGCAACATTCACAACACCCGCGAATGGATCATCCGCAACAGCCCCGTGCCCATCGGCACCGTGCCGATCTATCAGGCGCTGGAGAAGGTCAACGGCATTGCCGAAGACCTTACCTGGGAAGTCTACCGCGACACGCTGATCGAGCAGTGCGAACAGGGCGTCGATTATTTCACCATCCATGCCGGTGTGCGCCTCGCCTATATCCACCTCACCGCAAAGCGCGTCTGCGGCATCGTCTCGCGCGGCGGCTCCATCATGGCGAAATGGATGCTCGCCCATCACAAGGAGAGCTTCCTCTACACCCATTTCGAGGAAATCTGCGACATCATGCGCGCCTATGATGTCTCCTTCTCATTGGGGGATGGCCTACGCCCCGGCGCGATTGCGGACGCGAACGACGCGGCCCAGTTTGCAGAGCTCGAAACGCTCGGTGAGCTGACGAAGATCGCCTGGGCGAAGGGCTGCCAGGTGATGATCGAAGGGCCCGGCCATGTGCCGATGCACAAGATCAAGATCAACATGGACAAGCAGCTCAAAGCCTGCGGCGAAGCCCCCTTCTACACGCTCGGGCCGCTGGTGACCGATATTGCTCCGGGCTATGACCACATCACCTCCGGCATCGGCGCGGCGATGATCGGCTGGTTTGGCACGTCCATGCTCTGCTATGTGACGCCCAAGGAGCATCTGGGCCTGCCGGACCGGAATGATGTGAAGGTCGGCGTGATCACCTACCGCATCGCCGCCCATGCGGCCGACCTCGCCAAGGGCCACCCGGCGGCGCAGCTGCGCGATGATGCGCTGTCGCGCGCGCGGTTTGAATTCCGCTGGGAAGACCAGTTCAACCTGGCGCTCGACCCCGAAACCGCCCGCGACTTCCACGACCAGACCCTGCCGAAAGACGCACATAAAGTGGCCCATTTCTGCTCCATGTGCGGCCCGAAATTCTGCTCGATGAAGATCACCGCGGAAGTCCGCGACTACGCCGCCGGAATGTCCGAGAACGAACGGATGGACCTGGAAAAACAGGCCGCCGAAGCCCGCAAGGGCATGGAGGAAAAAAGCCGCGAGTTCCTGGACAAGGGCGGGGAGATTTATCTCTCCGAGGATGGCCGGAAGAGAGAGGCGATTGATTAAAGCGGAATGCCGGACGCTATTATCATAGCTGGCGCGAATGGTGCGGGCAAAACCACTTTTGCCCGCCACTTTGTCCCGATGGCTTTCCCCAATGCAGTGTTCCTCAATGCTGACGAGATACAGGCAGAAAGCGCAACGACAGCTTCGCCATTGGCGGCCGGCAGAGAACTCATCCGCCGACTCGAGGAAACGGTTGCCGCCCACCGGGATTTCATTGTGGAAACAACGCTTTCCTCAAATCAATATACCAAAAGAATTCCCGCTTGGCAGGTTGAGGGGTACACGGTCACCCTGATCTTTCTGGAAGTCCCCGGGCCTGACTTCGCCGTCGCGCGTGTCGAAAAGCGCGTGGCCATGGGTGGTCACGGAATTCCTGAAAAGGACATAAGACGCCGCTATCATCGGGGATTGGAGTTGTTTGAAGCAACCTATCGTCACCTGCCGGACTTGTGGTATTGGTATAAGTGGAATGGACAAAGCTATGAAATCTTCGACCAGTTCACAAAAGCGCCCTGACCGGGCCATGATAGAACGTGCGCTCAAAGCGGCCGCGAAAGACGGCACCTCTGGGCGTGCCGAGTTGCAATCCGGTCGTTACAAACCCTCTCCATCAAAGCGCTAGCATTGGTAGGGTGGGTTGAGCGAAGCGATACCCACCGTCTGCCCTCGCCGCACCCGCCGCCCGGTGGGTTACGCCTTCGGCTAACCCACCCTACGAGGCTTCGCGTGCCAAAGCCCCGGTAATCATCCCATTTTTAAGCG
>NZ_ARYM01000018.1 GCF_000685315.1 Hyphomonas polymorpha PS728 | reverse complement strand
CGGCAAACCCGGCGTGGTTCACCCGGCTGTCCATATTATTCCGAGAGAGCGCTTTTCTGACACCATATTTGGTTACGCCTATGACACTTTCATTTCGGCGGATCGTAGCGAGGTGACTATAAGGGCTCCGGAATATTCGGGACGAAATCCCACAGAGACTTTTGAGTTTATAAAGTTGTCGGCAGTCACTGCGGCGGTTCATATCGCGGCGCAGTCCGGCGTCGACCCTGAAATATTCAGAGGTCTGAGTATCGATCAGATTATTGAAACATACTTGGATAGCGACAGCTTTTTTGACTACGCATATTCTTTTGCTTCTCCCGGGTTCATCCGGGCGCGGCCAAGAGAGGCGGCTCAAGCATTATTCGCTGCGATTGCAATGACAATGTGTGCCAATGGGCTAACAGGGTGTGCGCCTGAGCAGGATATCTACGTCCAAAACAGCAAAGGTGAAATCCCCGCAGACACGCTAGAAAGAGTAAACCGCTCGATCGACTTTATGAAAGATGTTATGACCGAAGACCAGCGTGCTGAGATGGCTAGGCTCGGCGAGGCAGCACAGGAAAAGATTGGGATAAAGACTTCCGTTACGGAACATGACGATGAGCCACATTAAGAATTTTCTATGGCGAGAAGCGGTTCCCATCTGGTGGTCGTTGGCCACCTCGCTGTTGTCAGCAATCGCAGGAGGCATCTTTGTGCTATTTGTGGTCCCGCATTTCAGTCGCGGCTTTGAAAACGAAAAAATCCGAACCGCTTTTATTCTAGGTAAGCTGACCCAGCTTGATGCCCAATCAAATGAAATTGCTGTTCTCACCAATGAATTCGTCACTGCGTGCTCGCTAGAGTCCGATTTTGATACATCGGAATTGGCGCGGCAGACTAAAGAAGAGCGTTTCAAATTATCTTTGTTGTCTATCGAAATTTCAGCAATGATTAAATCTGATACGGAGCAAGCTAAGATTGACGCTTTAAATGAAACTATAGCCTCGTTAGCTATTCCGAGAACTTGTCCGAGTTTGGCAGAGCTAAGTGAATACTCTGAGAAAACAGCCAAATTGAAATTGGACGTTTTGGCAGTTTCTCAGTTGTTAAGTAGATCTGCTGCTCTCTAAATCCCCAAATCCTCTTCCCTCAACCGCTTCACCTCATCTCTCAGCCGAGCCGCCGTTTCGAACTCGAGGTTCGCGGCGGCTTCGCGCATCTGTTTTTCGAGGCTGGCGATGGCAGCTTTGAGGTTGTGCCCGGTTTCGCCCCGAAGTGGCAAGGGTTTTTCTTCCGAAACGCCGCGTTCGCGGTTGCGGCGGGAGCGGCTGGCCGAGGGCTTTTCGCCGAGTTCGGAGAGGATGTCTGACACGGCGCGTTTGATGGTTTGCGGCGTGATGCCGTGTTCCTCGTTATAGGCCATCTGCTTTTCGCGGCGGCGGCTGGTTTCGTCCATCGCGCGCTGCATCGAGCCGGTGACCCGGTCCGCATACAGAATGACCTTGGCCTCGGCATTGCGCGCGGCGCGGCCGATGGTCTGGACGAGGGAGGTTTCCGAGCGCAGGAACCCTTCCTTGTCGGCATCCAGAATGCCGACGAGGCCGCATTCGGGAATGTCGAGCCCCTCGCGCAGCAGGTTGATGCCGACGAGGACATCGAACACGCCGAGGCGCAGGTCGCGGATGATCTCGATACGCTCGATGGTGTCGACATCCGAGTGCATGTAGCGGACCTTGACCCCGTTCTCGTGGAGGAAGTCTGTCAGGTTTTCCGCCATCTTTTTCGTCAGGGTGGTGATCAGTGTACGGTGGCCCCGGGCGGCGGCGGCCTTGGCCTCGGCCATGATGTCGTCGACCTGGTTGGCGCCGTCATTGGAGACGGGGCGGACCTCGACCGGCGGGTCGATGAGGCCGGTGGGGCGGATGACCTGCTCGGTGAACACGCCGCCCGTGCGCTCCAGCTCCCAGCTGCCGGGGGTGGCGGAGACGTGGACCGTCTGGGGGCGCATGGCGTCCCATTCCTCGAATTTGAGGGGGCGGTTGTCGATGCAGGAGGGCAGGCGGAAGCCGTATTCGGCGAGGGTGGACTTGCGGGAGAAGTCGCCTTTGAACATGGCGCCGATCTGGGGGATCGTCTGGTGGGACTCGTCGGTGAAGACGAGGGCGTTCTCGGGCAGGTATTCGAAGAGGGTGGGCGGCGGCTCGCCGGGCTTGCGGCCAGTGAGGTAGCGGGAATAGTTCTCGATACCGTTGCAGGAGCCGGTGGCGGCGAGCATTTCGAGGTCGTACTGGGTGCGCTGCTCGATGCGCTGGGCTTCGAGGAGTTTTCCGTTCTTTTCGAAATGGGCGATGGTGGTCTTCAGCTCCGCCTTGATCTTCTCGATGGCCTGGTTGAGCGTCGGGCGCGGCGTGACGTGGTGGCTGTTGGCGTAGATCTTGACCTGGGGCAGCTTCTGCATCGTCCGTCCCGTGAGGGGATCGAACTCGGTGATGGACTCGAGCTCGTCGCCGAAGAAGGAGAGCTTCCAGGCGCGGTCCTCATAGTGGGCGGGGAAGATGTCGATGACATCGCCCTTGACGCGGAAGGCGCCGCGGCCGAAGGCGACATCGTTGCGGGTGTACTGGTTGGCGACGAGGCGCTGGGTGACCTCCTTGGGATCGATCCGGTCGCCGGCCTTCAGGGTGAAGGTCATGGAGGTATAGCTCTCGACCGAGCCGATGCCGTAGAGGCAGGAGACCGAGGCGACGATGATCACATCGTCCCGCTCCAGGATGGCGCGGGTGGCCGAGTGGCGCATCCGGTCGATGGCCTCGTTGATGGAGCTTTCCTTCTCGATGTAAAGGTCAGACCGCGGAACATAGGCTTCGGGCTGGTAATAGTCGTAGTACGAGACGAAGTATTCGACCGCATTGTCCGGGAAGAAGGATTTGAACTCGCCATAGAGCTGGGCAGCGAGGGTCTTGTTCGGCGCGAGGATGAGGGCGGGGCGCTGGGTGGCCTCGATGACCTTGGCCATGGTGAAGGTCTTGCCTGTGCCGGTGGCGCCGAGGAGGACCTGGTCGCGCTCGCCATTGGTGATGCCCTCGACAAGCTCGGGGATGGCGGTGCGCTGGTCTCCGGCGGGTTCGTATTCGGAGGCGACGCGGAAGCGCTTGCCGCCTTCGAGCTTCACCCAGTCGCGGTCCGGCCGGTGGGGCGTCCACTGGTCTGACGGCAGGCGGCCGGCGGCATCAAGCGCGGCGCCATCAAGGGCGAAGGCAGCAGAGGCGTCAGCGACGCCGCGAGCGGGGGGACGGGAGGAGCGGGCCATGCCGGCCATATTGGACCGGGCGGGGAGAGAGTAAAGGGTGTTCTTGTATTGTTCGGTGCGCTGGACCGGGGCCGGAAAGAGGCAAAGCGAGGCTTCGCGCCGTCCCGGCCCGGCCGCTGCCGGGAGAAACCCGCTTAGCTGGTGGGCGCTTCGGCCATCGCCGCCGCTTCAGATGCCGCCGGAGCGGCAGCGACAGCCGGGGCTGCCGGCTGGAGCGTCACGCGCAGCGGGTTCGGCACGAGCTCCTGCGTGGCGCCGTTATTGGCGTCCACCAGGGCGCCAATGCCGCCGCCCAGGATCACGTTGCCGGCCATGCCCGCACCGCCGCCGCCAGACATCTGGTGCGTGACGTTGTGGGTGGTGGTTTCAAAGCCTTCCTTCGCAATCGTGACGGTGAACTCGGATTCGCGCTTCACTTTCGGGATGGCGCATGGGGTTGGGCTGCAGCTCAGCCCCAAGCTGGTGGTGACCGATGCGCCGGAAGGCGTGGTTTCGACAACGAAGGCTTCCGTTGTGCCACGTGTGACTGTCGCGCAGGCGGTCAGGGCCACTACCACCGGTAGTAGCGCGAAAATTTTCTTCATTAGGGGTTCCCCAGAATATTTGTTTTAGATCAATACCGGAAGCCGGTCGGATCATCTAGATCGTGTTCCTTCAGGTTGGCAAGCGCTTTCTAGTTTTCCGGGAATGCCCCAACCGGAGCGAGCGGCGGCGCGCTGGTTTGGGCTGTCCAGGCGGGCGTGACGCGGTTAAGTTCTCCGCCAAAAGGGAGGCACAAATGGCCGGGCACCGCATCTTCTCAATGGCATTTGCCAAGGTCTATCCGGCCTATGTCGCCAAGGCTGAAAAGAAAGGGCGCACGCAGGCGGAGGTGGACGAGATCATCCGTTGGCAGACGGGCTACAGCCAGGCGCAGCTGGACGCGCAGATTGCGGCGGGGGTGGACTTCGAAACCTTCTTCGCAGAGGCCCCGGCGATGAATCCGGCGCGGGAACTGATCACGGGCGTCGTCTGCGGCGTGCGCGTGGAAGCGGTCGAAGACCCGCTGATGCGGGAAATCCGCTACCTGGACAAGCTCGTGGACGAGCTGGCCAAGGGGAAGACGATGGGGAAGATTTTGAGGGGTTAGGTGGGTTCAAGCTCGGGTTCGTCCTCTTCTTCTGTTTGGGCTTCGAGCTCAACCGCCTGCGCAGAAGGTCTCTGCGGTCTTAGGCGTTGCTGAGCTGGGGGCACGAAGATGCGGACACCTCTGATGGCCTTCTTGAGCGCTTCGGCCGCAATAGTTCCTTCGCCACAGCCTTCGGCATCCTCAAGGAAGTTGAGAACGGTACGATTCATTAAATCGCCTTCCTGATAGCCGTTCACTTGTTCTGCTATGGCTGTGTAACAAAGGGCGCGCATTTCCTGACGCCCGTGATGTGCACTGGCGCAAACGCCATTTTGAGATCGGACATCATCAGCAAACATCGCATCGATCCGGCTGCGCCAATCTGAGAGGCAGGGACCATTCCGGCAGGCTTGAGCTGCAAGCGCCCAGAAGGCGCCAGGATCGGGAATGCGGGCAAGCAGTTCCATAACGATTACCCGTGCGTAGTGAAACTCCGCCGCCGCGCCAGCGATCACAACGAGTTGCACAACATTGGCAACATCCCTTGGGGACATGAAGGCCGGAATTTCTTCGTCCTCATCATCTATCAACTCGTCCAGAAGCGCTTCCAGGCGCAGCTTTTCCGCGCGGCGCCACACTTGCTGTTCCTCCTTCGCAAGGCTCCGGATTGCGTCGCTCTCAGGAGTGCCTTCAAACCATGCCTTCCGCCATTGCTCGGAGAGCTGCTGCAATTTATGGTAAGGCGTGCCTGCAAGAACGCCGTACTGATCGAGCATCCACTCCGCGCCTGCTCTTACTTCCGGGTCTGCATGTAGAAGCAGTTCGCCGAGGCGGAACTGATTGTAGGGAACCTTGGGCAGGTGAAGATCCTTGCGGAGCTGCATGTGCTTTTCAACGCGCTCCTCGAATTTCTTGCGGGCAATGTAAGCTTTTCCCGTCTTTCCGGCTTTTTCCGCCTTCTTCATGCCCTGCTTGAAGAAACGAACTTCTGTAAACGGATCGAAAGCATCCAGTTGGCCAGCGTCGTATAGCCGGTCCTGCGCACGGCTGCGTTGCCAGATGCCGATGGCCTGGAACAGCGCTGCCATAATCACGAGATCAACCATGGCGCGTGCGGCAAAGGTCAGGTGTTTCGCCGCCGGAACAATATTCGGAGCCTGAGTGCCGGAGCAGTCTCCTGTAACACAGGCGCCCGCGACGGGTGTACGGATATCTACACTGTAGATTTCCCACCAGTCGACGAATGGGACAGCCTTGGCAAGTTCCCCGCCAAAAAAGCTCAGCCAGGCAAAGAACGGGTCGGAAATCGGGGCGCCATCGGCACCCGTGAACGCATGGAAAACGCCATTTATCTGATGAAGCGCCAGCGGCACCAGAATGAACAGGAAGGCATACCCGAGAAGCGCCTCGTCTTTGAGGTCATTCTCAAAGCCGATCTGGATTTCCTTGCCATCTGTCCGCAACAGGCGCGAAGCAATTTCGCGGTCTTCTTCGATCCACGCCCAGCGCCGGCCGAGAGCAATAACCATCAGCATGCCTAGAGCAATAGGCGCTAGTCCGAAAGGTTGCGGCAGGATGAACCCAAGTGCTGTCAAGGGAACCAGTGACAGGATAACGAAGCCATGGGGAACTAGTGGGCCGTGTTGAGTCGCGCCCGTCAGCGGCGCAACAAAGCGAACGAGAATTGAGTCGAACCAGCTCAGCGCGATCGCGGGCGCGCCGATCAGTAGAGGAGTGTTGGCTGCTGTGTCTCCCGGTTCTCGCTCGCTCTCGGCCAGATGATCAATGTAACGCTGGATGTGGGGCAGGAAGATGAAGGCCACGAAGAGCGCGACGACGGCAAATGTGATCCAGTAAGCGAGATTGGCGGCAACACCTTCTTGCTGGTTCTGTGAAACCTGGGCCGCCCAACTAGCCAGTGTGATGATGCCCGCCAACAGAGCGGCACCCATCCAGAAGGAAGAGGCGGAAATCGCGTCATCACGCAGCATCTCCCGCTTCAAGGCATCCTGTTCCTCGCGAGACTGCAGATAGAATCCTGAAATCAAAGGGATGAGCGCCAGACCAACCGAAGCGATCAGAGCCGCAACATGCTGGGGCTTGGTGATATCGCTTCCAACGCCGTGCAGGCCGAGATTTTCCCATGGTAGCATGCCAGGTTGGGCGGACAGAAAAGTAAACGCGGTGAGCCCGCCAAAAGCAGCAAACAGATAAATGAATAATTCCCGGAAGCTGCGGTCGGCCGTTCTACGTTGCGCCTCCAGTCGTTTGATTGGCTGTATGCGGACAACAGGCTTTAACTTCGCCCATATCTGAAGCATCCGCGCCATGTTGGCGGTGAAGAGGCCGGTGATCAGGGTGGCGAGGGCGAGCCAGTCGGCGCGGACATTGGCTGGGGCGACATCTGGGAAGAAGGGCGCGGCCAGGAGGAAGGCGCCGGTGGCGGCGAGCGCCAGGCCGCAGAAGATCGCCGTTGCGCTCCAGCTCCATTCTGCCCGGAATTGTTTATAGCTGACCCTGCTCGCGGCTGTGCCCTGGCGGCCCATGTCACGCGTCTCCTCACCCGATGTACCCCTCTTGGATTTCTACCTTTACGCTTTGTTAACCTTCGCGCAAGGGGAGAGTTTTGGGTGGGCGGGGCGGAGGGGATCAGACAATCCTGAAGAGGTGTTGCAGCGTCAGGTAGATGGCGCCGGAGAGGGTGGCGCTGGCGGGGACGGTGATGAGCCAGGCTGCAGCGATGCTGGTGACGTGCTGGCGGCGGACGAGCTTGCGGGCCGATTTGCGGCGGGCGAGGCCGGAGAATTGGGTGGACGCGCCGTTGGGGGATTTCATGTGGACATAGGCAACGCGCGTCTGCGACGTGGCGGTGAACCATTCGCGGAAGAAGCCGACGCCGAAGATCGCGCCCACGGCAATGTGGGTGGAGGAGACTGGCAGGCCGAGCCAGCTGGCGATGATGACGGTGACGGCGGCAGCCAGGGCGACGCAATAGGCGCGCATCGGATTGAGCTTGGTGATCGAGTCGCCCACCATGCGGATGAGCTTTGGCCCGAACAGCATCAGGCCGAAGGAGATGCCCGAGGCGCCGATCATCATCACCCAGAGCGGGATGGTGACCCGGTCTGACACCTCCCCATCCTGCAGGGCATGGACGATGGCGGCGAGCGGGCCGATGGCGTTGGCCACATCATTGGCGCCGTGGGCGAAGGACAGCAGGGCGGCGGAAAAGATCAGCGGCCAGATGAACAGCTGGCGCAGGGACTGGTTGCGGTTTTCCATGCCTTCGGACTGGCGGCGGATCAGCGGGTGGGTGAGTGCCCAGGCGACGAGCGCGATGGCCAGGCCGATCAGCAGGGAGTGGGGCAGGGAAATCTTGACCAGCTTGCTGACGCCTTTCAGCGCCATATAGGTGCCGAAGGCGCCGGCCATCACGGCGATCAGCACGGGCACCCAGCGGCGGGCGGCGGCGATCTTGTCTTCCCGGTAGATGATGGCGATCTTGATGAAGGCGAGGACGGCCGCCGCGATGATGCCGCCCATCACCGGGGAGATGACCCAGGAGGCGGCGATGCCGGCCATCACCGGCCAGCTGACGGCGCCGAAGCCGGCCGCCGCGATGCCTGCGCCCATGACGCCGCCGACGATGGAATGGGTGGTGGAGACCGGCGCGCCCAGGATGGTGGCGAGGTTGATCCAGAGGGCCGCGGAGATCAGCGCTGCCATCATCAGCCAGACGAAGGTTTCGGTGTTGGCGACATTGGTGGGGTCGATGATGCCGCGCGAGATGGTGGAGACGACATCCCCGCCCGCGAGCAGGGCGCCGGCGCTTTCACAGATGGCGGCGATGATGATGGCGCCGGTCATGGTCAGCGCCTTGGAGCCGACGGCGGGGCCGACATTGTTGGCCACATCATTGGCGCCGATATTGAGCGCCATATAGCCGCCGATGGCGGCGGCTGCGACGATCAGCAGGCCATTGGTCTGGTTGCCGAACAGCGTGCCGCCGATCAGCACGATCGCGGCGAGAAAGAGGAAGGCAAAGCCGGGAGCCACCAGGCCGCGCGCCAGGGTGGCGGTGGCGGCTTCGGCTTTCCCGATCTTCGCAAGGTCTTTATCGAGCGTCTCCTTGACGATCGTTGGTTCCTTGCCATCCACCATTGAAGCCCCCGCGCTCGAGACGATGTGAGGCGCAGAAGCCGCAACCGCCGGCAATTTGCAAGCCGAACCGCCCGAGATTCCGGCGTGCAACTGCAGATGTCATACGGTTGTCACAAAACCCCCGGGCGGTGTCCGCGAAGATTTCGATGAAATTCAAACGGCTGGCGAAACCGTAACTCCATGCGTCTGTGTCAGAACGGGGCGTAACGAAACGGCACGGGGCGCCCGAGGGAGGCGTGCCGGCCGCAATGGATGAAAAGGGTGTGACCATGGCCAAGACGATCCTGGTGGTCGATGATGATCCGACGCAGCGCCGCCTGCTTCAGGCAGCCGTCGAGAAGGCCGGCTTTGCCTGCCGCACAGCGCCCGATGGCGAGACGGGCCTGCAGCTGGCGTCTGACGCGCGCGAAGGCGTGGATGTGGTGCTGCTGGATCTGACGATGCCGGGCCTTTCGGGCATGGAGACGCTGGAGCGGCTGAACACCAAGCGCCCGGACCTGCCGGTGATCATGCTGACGGCAACGAGCGGCATCGACACGATCGTGCAGACGATGCGGCGTGGGGCGGTGGACTTCATTGTGAAGCCGGCAAACCCGGAACGTGTGGTCGTCTCGATCCGCAACGCGCTGAAGATGCAGAGCCTGACGGGCGAAGTGAAACGCCTTTCGCGCAAGGCCGAGGGCGGCATGAAGTTCGAGGACATGATTGCCTCGGCCCCGGCGATGCGCAGCGTGATCCGCATGGCAGAGCGGGGCGCGGCGTCGGATATTCCGATGCTGATCCTGGGCGAAAGCGGTGTGGGTAAAGAGGTGATTGCGCGCTGCATTCAGGGCGCAAGTGCGCGGGCGGGCAAGCCGTTCGTGACGGTCAACTGCGGCGCCATTCCGGAAAACCTCGTGGAGTCGATCCTGTTCGGCCATGAGAAAGGCGCGTTTACGGGGGCGGTTTCCAAATCCCCCGGCAAGTTCGTTGAAGCCGATGGCGGCACGCTGTTCCTGGATGAGGTGGGCGAGCTGCCGCTGGACGCGCAGGTGAAACTGCTCCGTGCCCTGCAGGAAGGCGAAGTGGACGCTGTGGGTTCGCGCCGCCCGACCAAGGTGGACGTGCGCATCATCTCGGCGACGAACCGCGACCTGGCTGGTCAGGTGAAGGCCGGCACGTTCCGCGAAGACCTGTTCTACCGCCTCAACGTGTTCCCCATCGACATGCCATCGCTGCGCGAGCGCCGTGAGGATATTCCGGCACTCGTTGACCATTTCATCGCGCGCTTCAATGCGAGCGAGGGCACCAAGGTGACCGGCGCGGGCGAAGACACGCTGCAGATGCTGTATGCCTATGACTGGCCGGGCAACGTGCGCCAGCTTGAAAACTCTGTCTTCCGCGCTGTGGTGCTGTGTGACGGGGACGAATTGCGCCCGCAGGATTTCCCGCAGATTTCCAGCATGATGGGCGAAGTGAAGATGCTGCCCGCCATGCCGGCGCGCGCATCAGAGCCCCCGCCGGTGCCGGCCAATGATGCCCGCCCGGCACCTGCGCCGATGGTGGGGGATGTGCCCGTCGCCATCAAGGACGCCGATGGCGAGATCCGCAGCCTGCAGGACATCGAGCGCGATCTCCTTCAGTATGCGATTGATTTCTATGACGGCCATATGAGCGAAGTCTCCCGCCGTCTCGGCATTGGCCGCTCGACGCTTTACCGCAAGGTGCGGGAATACGACCTCGACGTGCGCGGCGAACGCGAAACGGGTTGATGTGACTTTTGAAGCCGGCCCGGATCAGGTCCGGGGCGGTTTCGAGAGATCGTAGGACATCGCCACATTGGCCCGCGCATAGCTGGCGCCATAGCGTGCCATGATGCCAGCGTCATGCACGAAGCCGGCCTTTTCATAGAGATGGATGGCGGCGGCGCATTTTGAATTAGTGAGCAGGAACAGCTCGCCAATCGGCATCTGGCGGGCCCGTTCTATCGTCCGGTCAAGGAGGAATTCGCCTGCCTTCAGACCGCGGGCGGAGGCGCGCACGCCCATCTTGGTCAGCTCGAAGATGTTTCCCTCCACCGGCATCAGCGCGCAGGTGCCGATGATGCCGAGGCCCTCTGCCTCAACGAACAGGATCTCTCCGCCCGGCGCGAGAATTTTTTCGCGCGGGTTTTCGATGATTTCGATGTCCTTCTTTTCCAGCGTGAACATGGCTTCCACCCATTCTCGGGTGATGGCGTCGAACTCCGGCGCGAGGCGGTCATCAAACTCGACCAGCCGCAAAGCCGGGCGGCTGCTGGCGCCCTCGTCGCGGATACGGTCGTGCAGGGAGCGTTGCTGAAGCGCGCCTTCCAGCCGGGCGATCCAGGAGAGGAAGCCGGTTTCTTCGCCTTCACAGAGCCCCTGCGCGGCGCGGCGCACCTGCGGCCAGAGATCGGCTTTCAACTCTTCCAGCAGGGATTCGCCCTCGGGCGTGAGGCGGATCAGCTTCTGGCGGTTGTCGCCCTTCACGCGGCTGGTCGTGGTGATGCCGATTTTCTGCAGGGCGTTGTGGATGCGGGTCACGGCCGGCTGGCTGATGCCGACGGCCTCGACCGCTTCGGTGACGCTCATCGGGCCATAGGTTGTGAGCGCGGCGAGCAAGGGAAAATGCGTGCCCTGAATGGGCAGGCCGCGATCAGCAAACACTTTGGTGGCGTCGGCCTGCATCTTCTCGGCCAGGCGCTTCAACCGGCTGCCGAGGGCGAGGTAGCCCATCTCTGCAAGAACGTCTCTGGCCATCAGGGCCTCCTTCAAATCATGAGTTATATAACCTGTTATATAACGGGCGTGTCAAGCGGGCGCGCGTGCGGGCGCTTCAGGGATGTCAGGGTTGAGAAACAGGGTGGATCGGCTGGCGGGTGGCGCGCCAGGTGAGGGCGAGGCCGGCGAGGATGATGACGACCATCAGCCAGTAGAGTTTCGTCTGCGCCTCGATGCCGCCCGGCGCGAGGGCGTCATAGGCGAGGCCGGCGGCGAGGCCGGTGACGGCCATGGCCGGGCCGAAGATCAGCGCGCCATTGGCCGAATAGGCGAGCGAGAGCTTGTCATCCGGCAGGGCGGCCTGAAGGAAACGCATCGTTCCGATATGCGTCATGGCGAAGCTGGCGGCGTGCAGGGTCTGGAACACATAGACCGCTTCCACCGGCAGGACGAAGCCAGCGGCGGTCCAGCGGATGAGGGCGCCGAGGCCGCCGATCCAGAGCATGGTGTAGTAGTTCATGTTCTTCAGAAGCTGGCGGGAGACCAGCAGCAGCAGGATTTCCGCCGCCACGCCGATGGCCCAGAGCGCGCCGATATGGCTGCCATCGATGCCCTGCGCGATCCAGATATTGGAGGCGAACGCATAGTACGCCCCATGGCTTGCCTGGATCAGGGCGGCGGCGAGCAGGTACACGAACACGCCGGGTATCCGGTAGAGGGTGAAGGAGTCGGTGAAGGTGGAGATCAGCGGGCGGCGGGCGACGGCGGCGCGGGCGCCCTGCTTGGTGAAAAGGGGCGCGATGGCGGCGACGACGCAGGCGGCGATCAGATAGACCAGAACCCAGTCCGGCCCCCAAGCGCCGAGGATGGCGCCGCCGGCGAGATTGGCAATGACAAAGGCGGCCGAGGCGATGGCGCGGCCTTCGCCATAATCGGGCCGGCCATTGCGGGTGCCGAAGACCAGGACCGCTTCAAACAGCGGGCCCATCACATTCATGGCGCTGTAAATCACGACACAGAGAAAGAAATCGACCGCGCGCGGCGTATCCGGAAAGAGCAGCACATATCCGCCCAGCGCGATTGCCATGACGGCGGCCAGCGTGCCGCGCAGACCGTGATCCTGGGCGATTCCGGCCGTCAGCGGGCCGGCGAAGATGCGGATGAGGATGGCAAGCGTGCTGGCGCCGGCAATCTCGGCGCCGGACATGCCGGCGGCGCGCTCCATCCAGACCGGCAGGTAGGGCAGGTTTGCGCCGAGAACGAGGTTGACAGCGCCCGCCGCCAGGGCGGCGCGCCAGGATGCGCTCAGGCCCATGATGGCTTACCGCTGACCCCTGCTGCGTGCCCCCTCATGGCTGATGCAAAGTCCCTTGTCCGAAGCCCCGATTTTCCGCTGATACTCTGCTTGGTGAGTGTGCGGTAGGGGCCCGGCTCAAGACTTTTCAGGTCATGGCGCTGCCATCGGGCCGCAGGCGTTCGCGTACCAGTTCGCCGAGCTTGCGGGCTTCGGCTTCGCGCGGGCTGCCGGACTTCCAGGCAATGCCAACCTGGCGGCCGATGATCGGGTTGACGAAGGAGCGCACGGCGACATCCGGGCCGAGGGTGAGGCCGTTATCCGCAGCCAGGCGCGGGATCAGCGAGACACCAAGACCGCCGGCGACCATGTTGACCAGCGTGCCGAGCGAGGTGGCGGCGACCTGCTCGCGCCCGGCGCCGGCCTTCAGGCGGCAGACCGAGACAGCATGGTCGCGCAGGCAGTGGCCATCTTCCAGCAGCAGCACGTCTTCGCCCTGAAGGTCTTCCGGGGAGAGGCCGTTCTTCCGGCTGAGCGGGTGGCTGGCCGGGGCAGCGAGCAGGAACTCGTCGTCGAACAGGGTCATCACCTCGATGCCCGGCGCTTCCCAGGGGAGTGCGATGAAGGCGGCGTCGAGCGTCCGGGCGCGCAGCTGGTCGATCAGGCGATGGGTGCGGTCTTCGGTGAGGTAGAGTTTGAGGTCGGGATAGCGCCGGGTGAGCTGGCCGACGATTTGGGGCAGCACGAAGGGCGCGATGGTGGGAATGGCGCCCAGATGGAACGGACCGGAGAAGAGGGCGCCGGCGCTGGTGACCGCCTGGACGAGGGCGTGGGCGTCCGCCAGCAGGGCAGAAGCGCGCGCGACGGCTATTTCCCCGGCATGCGTCAATGTGGCGCCGCGGGATTCCCGCTCGGCCAGGGCAACCCCGAAGAGATCTTCCAGCTCCTTTATGCCCGCCGAAAGGGTGGGCTGGGTGACGTGACAAGCCTCGGCAGCACGGGAGAAAGAGCCCGTTTCACCGAGGGCGACGAGGAATTGAAGCTGGCGGAGCGTCGGAAGGATCATAGGGATAATCTATACGATAAATCGGAATTATCAATTTTCTTTATTGCGTGCGCTGCACCAATTCGGGAGCTGCCTGCAGCCACCGAAGCAGGCCAGCAAATCGTTTGAGGAGACCTCCCTATGCTTGGCATCGGCCAGAAACTGCCTGACTTCCAGATCACCGGCGTGAAACCGAAATTCATGCAACACGAACAGAATGGCGAAAGCGCTTTCGAGCCGCTGACCCAGGACAGCTTCCCCGGCCTCTGGAAAGTCATCTTCTTCTACCCGAAGGACTTCACCTTCGTCTGCCCGACCGAGATCGCCGAATTCGCGCGTCTTGCCCCGGAATTCGCTGACCGCGATGCTGTTGTGCTCGGCGGCTCGACCGACAACGAGTTCGTGAAGCTCGCCTGGCGCCGTGAGCATGGCGACCTGAAAGAACTGCCGATCTGGCAATTCGCGGACACCAACGGCTCGCTCGTCGATGGCCTCGGCGTGCGCGAAGAAGGCGCCGGCGTTGCTTACCGCGCCACCTTCATCGTCGACCCGCACAATGTCATCCAGCACGTCTACGTCACCAACCTGAACGTTGGCCGTAATCCGCAGGACACCCTGCGCGTGCTCGACGCTCTGCAGACGGACGAGCTCTGCCCGTGCAACCGTCCGGTTGGCGGCAAGACGCTCGAGCTCGCCTAAGCGAGACTGAATGCCAGCTGGTTCCGGGCCTTGCGCCTGCCCCCACGTCCCCCCGCCCATGGCGGGCGCGGTCGGGACCAGCTGGTTATTCGCCTTTCCATTTTCGAAGACTGACAGGAGTGCGCGATGTCGCTTGAAACCCTGAAGACCCTGATTCCGGACTATGCCAAGGATATCCGTCTCAATATCGGTTCTCTGGCGAACGAAACGATCCTGAACGACCAGCAGAAATATGGCTGCTACCTGGCCTCTGCCCATGCTGTAGGCGAGCCCCAGACGCTGCGCGCCATCGAAGCCGAAGCGCGCGGCAAGCTCTCGGCCGAAGCGCTGACTGCAGCGAAGGCCGCCAGCGCCATCATGGGCATGAACAATGTCTATTACCGCGCCACGCACCTGGTTTCGAACACCACCTACACCACGCTGCCCGCCCGCCTGCGGATGAACGTGATCGGCAATCCGGGCGTGGAGAAGGCCGATTTCGAGCTGTGGTCGCTTGCGGTGTCGGCGATCAATGGCTGCGGCATGTGCCTCGACGCGCATGAGGCCGAGCTGCGCAAGCACGGCATGACCAGCGAGCAGATCCAGGCGGCGATCCGGATCGGCGCAGTGGTCAACGCTGCGGCGCGCATCCTGGCGGCGGAAGCGGCGCTGGCGGCAGAGCCTGCCTGACCGCACTTCGCGAATCCCGAATGGGAGCCCCTGGGCCTTTATGGGTCCGGGGGCTTCTTTTTGGGCGGGGAGGGGCCGGGTGTGGGCAATACCCCGCCGCGCGCATGTATTCTTGGTAAGGAAACCGGCAAAAGCTGCGCGATTGCATCTCTGGCGGGCAAGCGATGCGGCATCGCAACACGGGCACCTAAGCCCCGGTTTCTGCTAAGGTTTTGCAGGGTTTCCCATGTCTGCCCATTTGAGAGTTGCGTAGCGTTCCGATGATGAGCGCTTTTTGTTCCTCAATTGGTCCAATGTGGAAATTCTGATTCGCCAGTGGTGCCCATTGAGGCCCATGCGTGCCCATGATACTCCAAATTTACACATGGTTTACCCATGGCGGGGTTTAGGCAGATAAGATTGGGCTAGGCGGGTGTTTGTTTCCACCTATGAGGGCGCTATTGACGCAAAGGGCAGGGTTTCGATCCCTGCACCTTTCCGCGCCGCATTGGGCGGGTCAAATCGCGTTTTCATCTGGCAGGCCCCGGATGGGTCCGGCGCGCTTGAGGGTGGCGGCGAGGAGCTGATGGAGCTCTACCGCGAGACCCTGGCCGAACTGCCGCTGCAATCGCCTATCCGCGAAGCCATCGTCACCTGCATCATCGCCGCGTCGGCCGATCTCAAGATCGACGATACCGGCCGGGTGAAGCTGCCCGAGGATCTCTGCGAAGCGGCAGACCTCAGTGGCAAGATCAAGTTTTCCGGCCAGATGGACAGTTTCCGCATCTGGAACCCGGAGCGCTTCAGCCTGCATCAGATGCGGATGCGCTCGATCGTCAACGCGCCTGAAACGCTCGATGCCTTTGCGTCGGCCTATAATAAGGTGCGCCAGCGCCGGGCCGCGGCCGGACGTGGGGAGGCGGGCTGATGTCGACACGCGCCACGCCCCGCACGCCCGCTGAGCCCGGCCATCTGCCGGTGATGCTGGCCGAAGTGCTGACCGCCCTCGCCCCGGCCGATGGCGATGTCATCATTGACGGCACCTTCGGCGGTGGCGGCTACACCACTGCCATCCTGCAGGCGGCGCGTTGCACCGTACTCGGCATTGACCGCGATCTCGACGCGATTGTCCGGGCCGAGAAGATGGCGGAGGTCAATCCCCGCCTCGTGCCCCTGCTCGGCTGCTTCGGCGATCTCGACACCCTGGCTGAGCAGGCGGGCCATTCTGCCGTGGACGGCGTTGTGCTCGATATCGGGGTTTCCAGTTTTCAGATCGACCAGGCCGAGCGCGGTTTTTCCTTCATGAAGGATGGCCCGCTGGACATGCGCATGGGCGGAAGCGGTCCGTCTGCGGCCGATGTGGTCAACAGAATGAGCGAAAAGGGCCTGGCGGATGTGATTTTCCGTCTGGGCGAAGAGAAAAACGCCCGCCGGATTGCCCGTGTTCTGGTGCAGCGCCGGGCGGAGGCGCCGTTCGAGACGACGGCGGATCTCGCCTCTGTGGTTGAAGACGCGGTCGGCGGGCGGCGCGGCGCGCGGGTTCACCCCGCCACGCTGACCTTCCAGGCGATTCGGATGTATGTGAACGACGAGCTGGGCGAGCTGGCGCGCGGCCTGCGCGCGGCCGAGCATATCCTCAAGCCGGGCGGGCGGCTGGTGGTTGTCACCTTCCATTCGCTGGAAGACCGGCTGGTGAAGCAGTGGATGAAGCAGAAAGCGGGCGCTGTGCCGTCTGGCTCGCGCCACATGCCGCTGCTCTCCAAGGGGCCGCAGCCGGCCTTTGAACTGCAGGAAAACAAGGCGGTGCAGCCGTCTGAAAAGGAAGTGGAAACCAATCCACGCGCACGGTCTGCAAAGTTGCGGGCGGCGATCCGCACCAACGCGGACGCGGCCCAGGATGAGGCGAGCGACGGTATGAACTTGCCGCCGCTCGCGGAGCTGGAGAAGTCGCGATGAGCCGCAAGGTATTTTTCTTTGGTCTTCTGGTCGCCGGGTTGCTGATTTTCAGCCTCTACCGGGCAAAATATGGTGCCAAGGACACCGCCGCCGAACTGATGGCGGTGGAAGCGCAGATTGAGGAAGCCCAACGCGAAAAGGCGCTTCTGGAAACCGAGCTCGCCCATATGAGCCGGCGGGACTGGATTGAGGAATATGCCCGCAAGGAGCTGGGCATGGCCCCGCCCAAGCCCGGCCAGATGGCCAATGAGGGCGACCTTGATGAAGTGGTCGGCCCGCCGGTGACCACGCTGCAGGTCATGTCGGTATCCAGTGAGGCCGCTGACACGGCGGACACGGATGAAGATGCCGGCAAGGCTGCGGAGGCGCCCAGATGAGCGAAGCCTCCCGGCATCGTACACGGCTCGCCGGGCTGGCCATCGGCCTGCTCTTCGTGCTGATGGCGGGCCGGGGCGGTTATCTGGCCCTGTCGGACGCGCCGTCCAATGCAGCGGCCCGGCCGATGACGGCAGCGCTTCAGCAGCGTGCGGACATTGTGGACCGGAACGGCGAATTGCTGGCCACGTCGGTTGTCTCCTGGTCGCTCTGGGCCAATCCGAGCCTGATCTGGGATGGCGCGGATGTCGCCGGGCAGCTTGTCCGTGTGCTGCCGGACCTGAACGAGGCCGACCTTGCTGCTCGCCTGTCTGATCCCAAACGCAAATTCGTCTGGGTGAAGCGCGGGCTGACGCCCCGCCAGCGCGAGCAGGTGGCGGCGCTTGGCCTTGAGGGCCTTGATTTCCGTGAAGAGGCCCGCCGGGCCTATCCGCGCGGCGTGCTGGCCGGGCAGGTGCTCGGCTATACCAATGTCGATGGGAAGGGGATCGCCGGGGTCGAGCTGGCGCAGGAGGCCGCACTTCAGGGTGGGGTGGCGCCTGTCCGGCTGACGTTGGATATCGGCGCCCAGGCGGCGCTGGAGGCAGAGCTCGCCACGGCTGCGATGGATTATGACATGAAGGGCGGCGCCGCGATCCTGATGGATACGCGCACCGGCGCCATTCGCGGCATGGCAAGCTGGCCGCCATTTGATCCCAACCGCGCGAGCGATACGCCTGCGGACGACCCTTCCCGCACCAACCGGGCGATCAGCGCGGTGTATGAGCTCGGCTCGATCTTCAAGCCGTTGACGATTGCTGCCGCGCTGGACGTGGGCGCGATCAAGCCGGAAGACCGGTTCCCGGTGGGCCAGCCCCTGCTGATCCAGGGACGCCGCATCTCCGATACGCACTGGTTTGCCCGTGAGGCGGACGTTTGGAAAATCCTGTCGGAAAGCTCCAACATCGGCACGGTGCAGGTGAATTACGCGCTGGGGGCCCAGCGCCAGCAGCAGTTTCTGGATCTGGCCGGCCTCACCCGCCGCGCGCCCGTCGGCCTGCCCGGCTCGGCCGCGCCGCTTGTGCCCGCGCGCATGGATGAGGTGACGGCGGCGACGGTTTCCTATGGCCATGGCATCTCGGTGACGCCGATGGCGTTTCTGGTGGCGTTTTCTGCCTTCGGGAATGACGGGGTGATGGCGGCGCCGGTGCTGGTGGAGGATGAGGCCGCACCGAAGGCTGAGCCTGTGCGCCTTTTCTCCCAGCAGACGGCGCATCTGGTGACCGAGATGATGCGCCAGAGCGTGGTGAATGGGACAGCGCGCCGCGCCGAGGTGCCCGGATACCGCGTGGCGGGAAAGACGGGTACGGCGGAGAAGCCGATCCCCGGCGGCTATGCCAAGGACCGCAATGTTGCGAGCTTTGCTGCGGTATTTCCTGCAGACAGCCCCCAATATGCCCTGATTGTGACGCTGGATGAGCCCAAGGCCATCGAGGACGGAACCATGACCGCCGCTGTGAACGCTGCGCCGGTTGCTGGGCGTATCATTGAGCGCGTGGCGCCGCTTCTCGAGGTCGATCCGCGCTTTGAGGATCTCCGGCCTGCCACCGCGCCGCCCAGACCCCTCTCCCAGAACAGGAGTGAACTTTGAACCTCTCGGACCTTTTCCCGCTCGCTGAGAATGGCGAGACCGAGATCCTCGGAATGACCGCTGACAGCCGCAAGGTTCAGCCGGGCTGGCTGTTTGCGGCCCTCAAGGGCAGTGTGCATGATGGCGGGCGGTTTGTGCCCCAGGCCATCGCGCAGGGCGCCGCGGCGATCCTGTCGGATGGCGATGCGGGCGAGGTGTCCGTGCCGCATGTGATTGCCGACGAGCCGCGCCGCGCGCTGGCGCTGGCGGCCAAGCGCTTCTATGGCGCGCAGCCGGAATTCGTGGTGGCCGTCACCGGCACCAATGGCAAATCCTCAACAGTCGATTTTGCCCGTCAGATATGGGGCCGGGCAGGGATCAAGGCCGCCTCGATGGGCACGCTGGGCGCCATCGGGCCGAGCGGCAAGATCGATATCGGCCACACGACGCCCGACCCGGTAACCGTCAGTGAAACGATGAAACTGCTGACCGCCCAGGGCGTGACGCACTGCGCGATGGAGGCCTCCAGCCATGGCCTTGAGCAGCACCGTCTTGACGGGGTGGATCTCTCTGCTGTTGCCTTCCTGAATCTCACCCAGGACCATCTGGATTACCATCCGACGATGGAGGCCTATCTGGGCGCCAAGCTGCGCCTTTTCCGTGATCTGGCGCCCAAGGGCATTCCAGCCATCGTCAACGCGGACAGCGATCATCGCGAGACTGTCGAAGAGACGGCGCGCAAGGCCGGGCTTCAGGTGGTGTCATTCGGCTGGCGCGGCGAGGATCTCTGGATCGACGAGCTGATGCCGAAAGCGACCGGGCAGACGCTGTTCCTCTACTGGAAAGATGTGGAGCAGAAACCGATCGAGCTGCCGCTGATCGGCGAGTTCCAGACGCTGAACGCGCTGGCGGCCGCTGCGCTCTGTCTGTCGCTCGGCATGGAATTCCCGGCCGTGGCCGAGGGGCTTGCCAATCTGAAGCCCGTGAAAGGCCGTCTCGAATTTGTCGGCAAGACCGAGACGGGCGCCGCTGTGTTCGTGGACTATGCGCATACGCCTGACGGGCTGGATGTGCTGCTGCGCGCTGTCCGTCCGCATACGGCGGGACGGTTGAAGGTGATCTTCGGCTGTGGCGGCGACCGGGACGCGAAGAAGCGCCCGATCATGGGTGAGATTGCCAGCCGCCAGGCCGATGATGTGATCGTGACAGATGACAATCCCCGCTCGGAAGATCCGGCCAGAATCCGCGCCTCGATCCTTGGCGGCGCGAAGGGTGCCCGCGAGATTGGCGACCGGGCCGAGGCCATCCACACCGTGATCCGTGAGCTGAAAAAAGGCGACACGCTGGTGATTGCCGGCAAGGGGCATGAGACGGGCCAGATCATCGGCTCGCAGGTCTTGCCCTTCTCTGACCAGGATGAGGCGCTGGCCGCCCTGAAAGCGAGTGCGCGATGACAGCCCCGCTCTGGATCTCCAGCGATATCGAACTCGTCACCGGCGGCGCGGCCAGCGCCCCCTTTGAAGTGACAGGCTCGATCTCCATCGATACGCGCACCCTGCAGAAGGGCGACCTCTTCGTGGCGCTGAAGGATCAGCGCGACGGGCATGACTTTGTGGAGGCCGCCTTCAAGGCGGGGGCTGCCGGCGCGCTTGTCTCCCGGCCCATGCCGGGCGGACCGGTAGTGCAGGTTGAGGATGTGCTGGACGCGCTGACGCAGCTGGGCATTGCGGCGCGCGTGCGCTGCGGCGCCCATCGCACGGCGGTGACAGGCTCTGCCGGCAAGACATCCGTGAAGGAGATGCTGGCGCAGATCTACCGCGCCTTTGGCCCGGCCCACTGGAACGTCAAGAGCTTCAACAATCACTGGGGCGTGCCGCTGACGCTCGCGCGGATGCCGGAGGAAACCCAGCGCGCCGTGTTCGAGATCGGCATGAACACGCCCGGAGAGATTGCCCCGCGCAGCCATATGGTGCGCCCGCATACCGGCATTGTGACCTGCATTGCGGCCGCCCATCTTCAGGGGCTTGGCTCGGTGGAGGGGATCGCCGAGGAGAAGGCGAACATATTCGCTGGCCTGGAAGCGGGCGGTACAATCATTCTGCCGGCGGACGATAAATTTCTGGACTATCTCTCCGAACGGGCACGGAGTTTCTGTCCCACGGGCAATGTCGAGACGTTCGGAACCTCGCCCGATGCCACTGCCCGCATCGTGGCCTATGAAACCGATGGCCGCACCAGCCGCGTGGACGTGGAAATCGTCGGTCGCCGGGTGAGTGTGACGCTGGATGCTGTCGGCGCGCACTGGGCGCAGAATGTCGCCGCCGCCCTGCTCGCGGCCAGCCAGTCCGGTCTCTCCGTCACCGAATGTGCCGAGGCGCTGTCGGGCTATGCCCCGCCGCCGGGCCGGGGCACTTCCGAAACGCTGACCCTGCCGGAGATCGGCGAGATCACGCTGATCGATGACGCCTACAACGCCAACCCCGCCAGCATGCGCGCCGCCCTCAAGGGGCTGTCCCAACGCGCGGGGGCGCGCCGTCTCGCCGCGCTCGGCGACATGCGCGAGATCGGGGAGTCCTCAGCCGAGGAGCACCGCAACCTTGCCGGGCCGATCGTTGAGGCAGGGGTTGATGGGGTGTTCCTGGCTGGTGCCGAAATGCAACACCTTTCTGAGGCTCTGCCGCAGGATCTGCAGCAGATATCTGCTCCGACTGCGGATGAGTTGTGGAATCAGCTGCAAAAAGCACTGCGCGCTGGGGATGTGCTCTTGATCAAAGGGTCGAATGCGTCCGGGATGGGACGGATAGCGGACCGGCTGCGCCAATGGAGCCAGCCGGCCGGATTGGGCAAGATGGATGGCGGCTCAGAAGGAGCTGCGAGGGTAAGCTGATGCTGTATGAACTGCTGGCCGCGGACAGCGGCGTATTCAACCTGCTGAATTACATTACCTTCCGCACCGGTGCGGCAGTCGTCACGGCATTTCTGGTGACGGTGCTGATCGGTGAGGGGCTGATCAACTTCCTGCGCGCGCGTCAGGGCAAGGGCCAGCCGATTCGCGATCTCTCGCTGGAAGCGCAGCTCTCGAAGAAGGGTACGCCCACCATGGGCGGCCTGCTGATCTGGGTGGGCCTGATCGTCGCCGTTGCCCTCTGGGGCAACTGGCAGAACCCCTATGTCTGGGTCACGCTCGTCGTCACCTTTTCCTATGCCTTCCTCGGCTTCCTTGACGACTATGCCAAGGTCACCAAGCAATCGACCGATGGGGTGTCTGCCGGGGCGCGCCTGATTGCCGGCTTCGGCATCGCGGCGCTCGCCTGCGCCATCATCATGGGCCTGCACGGGGCGCACACGCCCGCCGGCCATGCCGAATGGGGGCCGCTCAATCCGCTGGCAGAATGGATTGCCGGCTTTGCGCCGAAAACCTCTGTGCAGCCGGCCGACCCGAATTTCTCCGGCGGCGTGGCGGTGCCCTTCGTCAACAACTACTTCCTGCCGCTGGGCGGCTTCTTCATCCTCTTCGGCATGATCGTCATCGTCGGCGCGGCCAATGCGGTGAACTTCACCGACGGGCTCGACGGCCTCGCCATTGTGCCGATGACGTTTGCCGCCGCTGCCTATGCGATGATTGCCTATCTCACCGGTAACTTCGTGTTCGCCTCCTATCTCGGCATCCAATTTGCGCCGGGCGCGGGCGAGCTTGCCGTGATCCTTGGCGCGGTGATCGGGGCAGGCATGGGCTTTCTCTGGTTCAATGCCTATCCGGCGAAAGTCTTCATGGGCGACACCGGCTCGCTTGGCCTGGGCGCCATGCTCGGCGTGGTCGCCGTGGCGACGAAACATGAATTTGCGCTGGTCGTGATCGGCGGCCTGTTCGTGCTGGAGGCGCTTTCGGTGCTGACCCAGATTGGCTGGTTCAAGATCACCAAGCGCCTGACGGGCGAGGGCAAGCGCATCTTCCTGATGGCGCCCCTGCACCACCATTTCCAGAAGAAGAACTGGCCGGAAACGCGCGTCGTCGTGCGCTTCTGGATTCTCTCCGTCCTGTTCGCCCTGATGGGCCTTGCCACCCTGAAGCTGAGGTGATGCAGGCGCCATGATCCCCATTACCGAATACGCGGGAAAAGACGTTGCGGTGTACGGCCTTGGCCGCACCGGTCTCAGCGCGGCCAAAGCCCTCAAGGCTGGCGGCGCGCGCGTCCATGCGTGGGATGATAATGAGGAAAGCCGCGCAAAGGCCGAAGCGGCCGGCATCGCCCTCTCCGACATCAACAAGCGCGACTGGCAGACCTTTGCTGCGCTCGTCCTGTCGCCGGGCATTCCGTACAAATTCCCCCAACCTCACCGCCTGGTGCGGATGGCGGAGATGACCGGCGTTCCGGTGATCGGGGATATGGAACTCTTCGCGCGCGCCGTGCAGGCACTGCCCGAGCGGGCGCGGCCGAAGATCGTCGCGATCACCGGTACCAATGGCAAGTCCACCACCACGGCGCTGATCGGGCATATACTGAAACAGGCGGGCCGCGACGCGCGCGTTGGCGGCAATATCGGCACCGGCGTGCTCGATCTCGCCCCGCTGCATTCCAATGCCATCTATGTGCTGGAGATGTCGTCCTACCAGCTCGACCTGGTGAAAAGCCTGCGCTGCGATGTGGCCGTCTTCATGAACCTCTCGCCTGACCATCTCGACCGGCATGGCGGCATGGATGGCTATCAGGCCGCGAAGATGCGCATCTTCCAGAACCAGACGGAGAAGGATGTCGCCGTCATCGGGTTTGACGATGTCTATTCCCAGTCGATCGCCATCGGCCTGTCGGCCAAGGGGCCGCAGAAGGTGGTGCAGATTTCCTCTACCTACACGCTGGGCAAGGGCATCAGCGCGGTGGACGGCCGCCTTTATGACAATCAGTCCGGCAAGGCGGAATTCGTCGGCAAGCTGGATGAATGTCCGGCGCTGATCGGACGCCACAACTATCAGAACGCCGCGGCGGCGTATGCGGCGTGCCGGGCGCTGGGCCTTGATCCGGGTACGATCATGGCGGGACTGCGCTCCTTCCCCGGCCTTGCCCACCGGATGGAAGCGGTCGGCGAGATCGGCGGCATCCGCTTCATCAACGATTCCAAGGCAACCAACGCCCAGGCTGCCGAACAGGCGCTGCGCGCCTTCAAGAACATCTACTGGATTGCCGGCGGGGTTCCGAAGGCGGAGGGCATTGCCCCGCTCGCCCCGCTCTTTCCCAACATCACCAAGGCCTACCTGATCGGTCAGGCCGAAGATGCCTTTGCCGCTACGCTGCACGGCAAGGTGCCCAGCCAGGTGTGCGGCGCGCTCGACCGGGCGGTGGAGGCGGCCTATCGCGACGCCAAGGCGGCCGGAGAGCCGGGCGCGGTCATCCTCCTGTCGCCTGCCTGCGCGAGCTTTGATCAGTTCAAGGATTACGAGCAGCGGGGCGACGCGTTCCGCAGCCTTGTGCAGGGCATGATGCCGGCCAGTCTCAAGGTGACCGCGTGAGCTACACGGCCAACGCACCGCTTCTGCCGCGTTCGGACACATCCTGGTTTACCGAATGGCGCCGCACGCTGGATTGGGGGCTGGTGGCCGGCGCCGTTCTGCTGATGGGGATCGGTCTCCTGATGTCGCTCGCCGCCGGGCCGTCTGCCTCTGCGCGGATCGGCTATGGCGACGCCTATTACTTCGTCTACCGGCAGGCGGGACTGGCGGCCCTCAGCTTTACGATCATGATGAGTTTCAGCGCGCTTGACCGGAAATGGGCGCGGCGCGCGGCAACCGCGATTTTCTTCGTCAGTATCATGATGATGATTGCCGTGCTTGGCATCGGGCATGAGGCCAAGGGCGCCCAGCGCTGGTTGCGCTTTGCCGGCTTCTCCATCCAGCCGAGCGAGACGGTGAAGCCGGCGCTGATCCTGCTCTGCGGCTGGCTGCTGGCGCAGCGCGAGCTTTATCCCAAGGGCCCCTGGGCGCTGGTGGCCTTCATCTTCTATGCGGTGACGCTCGGCCTGCTGCTGCTGCAACCGGATGTCAGCCAGTCGGTGCTGCTGACGGCCGCCTTTCTGACGACCTTCTTCGTCAGCGGCCTGCCCAAGCGCTGGGTGGGGATCTTTGGACTGGGCGGCGGCGTGCTGGCGATAGCGCTCTATAATCTGCTGCCTTATGTGAAGGCGCGGGTGGATGTGTTCGTGAACCCGGCTTCGGTGGACCGCTACCAGCTCGACAAGGCGGCCGAAGCCATCAGCCGGGGCGGCCTGTTCGGTGTCGGGCCGGGGGAAGGGCTGGTGAAGGCCCGCCTGCCGGACGCGCATACCGATTTCATCTTCGCGGTGATGGCCGAGGAGTTTGGTCTCGTGGCGATTGTGGTGCTGATGGCGATCTTTGCGATGATGGCGATCCGCGGTTTCCGCGCGGCTGCCCGTATCGAGGACGGCTATGCCCGCACGGCGGCGGCGGGCCTCTTCACCCTGTTCAGCCTCCAGGCGGCGGTCAATATCGGCGTGAACCTGGCCGTTCTGCCGCCAACCGGTGTGACACTGCCTTTTGTCTCCTATGGCGGCTCTTCCATGGTGGGTATGGGATTGACGCTCGGCCTTGCGCTTGCTCTCGTCCGCGGCGAAGGCACAAGGAGCCGTGGCCAGTATGGCTGACACACCCGATTCAAAACTCGTCATCATCGCAGCCGGGGGCACCGGCGGCCACATGTTCCCCGCCCGCGCCTTTGCCGACGAAATGCGCGCGCGCGGCTGGAACACGGCGCTGATCTCCGATTCCCGCGGCCTGAAATACGCTGCCGACTTTCCGGCAGACTGGAAGGAAGAGATCGAGGCGGCCAGCCCCAACTTCCGCAAACCCTGGACGGTGCCCGGCGCGGCGCTGAAGATCAATGCCGGCATTGCCCGTGCCCGCCGCCTGATGAAGCAGCACCGCCCGGCGCTGGTCGCCGGCTTTGGCGGCTATCCGGCCTTTCCCGCGCTGGCGGCGGCGCGCCGCCTCAGCGTGCCGATCATCATCCACGAACAGAATGCCGTGCTTGGCCGGGTGAACCGCCAGTTTGCCAAACATGCCAAGCTGGTGGCCAGCGGCTTTGAGCGGCTCGACCGCCTGCCCCCCGGATCGGCGCACATGCCGATCGGCAATCCCGTGCGCGCCCCCATCCTGGAAGCCGGTAAGGTTCCCTATCCGCCTACGGACGAGACGCTGAACATCTTCGTCACCGGTGGCAGCCAGGGGTCGCGCATCATTGGCGAAGTCGTGCCGCTGGCGATCGCCAATCATATTCCCGCGCCGCTGCGTGTGCGCCTCAAGGTGGTCCAGCAGGTGCGCGAGGAACAATATGAGATTGTCTCGAACATCTACCGCAATGCTGGTGTTGCCTGCGAGCTGTCTGCCTTCTTCCGCGACATGCCGGAGCGTCTCGCTGCGTCCCATCTGGTGATCGCGCGCTCGGGTGCCGGCACGGTGAGCGAACTGGCCGCTGTCGGGCGCCCGTCGATCCTCATTCCGCTCGCCATCGCCATGGATGACCATCAGGCGGCGAACGCTGAAGCGCTGACCGAGGTGGGCGCCGCCGACATGATCCTGGAAGCCAATGTGACCCCCAGGCTGCTCGGCGAGCTGATCTCGGCGCGCCTCTCTGATGGCGCAGACCTTGCGGCGCGCGCTGCCGCGGCAAAGACTGCCGCCCGCCCGGATGCGGCCCAGAAACTGGCGGAAATGGCGGAGAGGATCGCGGAACTATGATCCGCCGCTCTGCCTACATTGCAATCGTCTTCGGCCTGTTCCTCACGATCTTCGAGGTCGTGCGCAATTGGGGCCATTGGCTGCCCTGGCCGTTCTGGCTGGTCAGCTTCATTACGGCCGGGGCGCTGATCTGGGGCGCCATCCGCACGCTGTATCAGGGCTCCTCCCGCATGCTGTCGGCGGCATGGGGTGTTACGGTCGGGATTTTCTGGATGTCGTATTTCACGCATGTGCAGGTTCTGGTCGAAGGCGTCGGTGTGCATAAGGGCGAAGGTCCGATGACACTGGTGATGGGCCTGATGCTGATCGTTGCGATTGCGGGGCTTTTGTTGTCACTGACGCGGCGGACGATTTAGAGGCGCGAGGTTTGCCATGACCACCCCAACCCCGTTTCCGGTAGGCCCGGCGCATATCGTCGGCATCGGCGGCATCGGTATGTCGGGCATTGCCGATGTGATGCTGACCATGGGCTATGAGGTTCAGGGCTCGGACGTGGCCGACAGCGCCAATGTCGAGCGCCTGCGGGCGCGCGGGGTGAAAGTGTTCATCGGCCACAAAGCCGAGAATGTGACCGGCGCGGGCACGGTGATCATCTCCACCGCTATCCGCCGCGATAATCCGGAAGTGCAGGCCGCGCGCGCTGCAGGCATCCCGGTTGTGCGCCGGGCCAATATGCTGGCCGAGATCACCCGCCTCAAATACACCGTCTGCATTGCTGGCACGCATGGCAAGACGACCACCACCTCGCTGGTCGCCTGCCTGCTGGACGGGGCGGGCATTGACCCGACGGTCATCAATGGCGGCATCATCCATGCCTATGGCTCAAACTATAAGGCGGGCGAAAGCGACTGGATGGTGGTGGAAAGCGATGAGAGCGATGGCACCTTCGCCAAGCTTCACCCCACCTGCGCTATCGTCACCAATATCGACCCCGAGCATATGGACCATTACGGCACCATGGAAAATCTGCGCGAGGCGTTCGACACCTTTGTCGAGAACCTGCCCTTCTATGGCTTTGCTGTTCTCTGTACGGATCACCCTGAAGTACAGGCGCTGGCTGCCCGCGTCACCGACCGGCGGCGCATCACCTATGGGTTCAACCTGCAGGCCGATGTGCGCGCGGTGAGCCTGCGCACCGATCTTTCCGGCGCGCATTTCGACGTCGAAATCCGGCGCGGGGCCGGCGAGCCGCCCCGCCGGATCGCAGGGCTGACCCTGCCGATGGCGGGCGAGCATAACGTCCAGAACGCGCTGGCGGCCATCACCGTGGCGCTCGAACTCGGCGCGAGTGATGACCAGATCCGGGGCTCGCTGGCAAAGTTTGGCGGCGTGAAGCGGCGCTTTACGCCGGTGGGCGACTGGGTGCCCGCTGCGGGGCAGGATCCGGTGAAGATCATCGATGATTACGGCCACCACCCGGTCGAGATTGCCGCGGTGCTCAAGGCCGGGCGCGCCATGCAGGGCGACCGCACGCTGATCGCTGTCTGCCAGCCCCACCGGTATTCGCGGCTGAGCGACCTCTTTGAGGAATTTTCCCGCTGCTTCGATCAGGCCGATCATGTTCTGGTCGCCCCTGTCTATGAGGCGGGCGAGACGCCTATACCCGGCATCACGCACGAAGCCCTTGTCCGCTCCATCCAGCGCCACGGCCATCGCAGCGCGCAGGCATTGTCGTCGCTCGCCGATCTGCCCGAAGCGGTCAAGGCGCTGGCGGGGCCGGGCGCGATGGTTGTCTGCCTGGGAGCAGGGGACATCACCCGCTATGCCGGGGAGCTTGCCGGCAAGCTTCAGGGCTGACGCTGGGTCACAGACAAAACCGCCTTCCGCTTTGTGCAATTGCGACTAGTCTCGCCGCACAACGCGCGGAGCACACGCGCCGGGAGGATGCGAATGGCGCAAGCGATTGTGGATGCCGGTGGCGGCAACCTGGCTCATACTCACAAGGGAGAAGGAGGCGCGCTCGGCAAGACCGGCTTCTCCTGGGCCTGGTTTGAGGCGGCGCGCAATCCCTACTACATCCTGATCGTCATCTATGTGTTCGCGCCGTATTTCGCGCGGGACATTGTCGGCGCCGACATTCTCGCCAGCGGCAAGCTGGATGGGCTCTCGCCTGAGGAGGCCCGCCGCGTTGCGGGCGCCGAAGGCCAGGCGATGGTTGCCAATCTTTCCAAGACGGCAGGCTATATCGCTGCCCTGACCGCGCCCTTCCTCGGCGCCGCGTTCGACCGGGGCCTGCGCCGCAAGCCGCTGATCTTCTTTTGCCTGTCGCTGATCTCGCTGGTGGGAATTTCCCTCTGGTGGGCCATTCCGGGACCGGTCGGCCTCTCGACCGGCGCGATCATGTCGCTGCTGATCATCGCCTATGTCTGCTACAGCTATAGCGAGGTGGCGCACAATTCGATGCTGCCGGATGCGGCGCGGCTGGACGCTTTGCCGGCCGTATCGGGACTTGGCCTTGCGCTCGGCAATGGCATGGCGACGCTGATGTTTGTCGCCATCGTGTTCATGTTTGCGCTGCCGGAGGTGCTTGGCTGGCCCTTTTCCGCCCCCTTGTTTGGAATTGATCCGGCCCAGTACGAACAGTTTCGCATTGCCGGGCCGATCTGCGGGGTCTGGATGCTGGCCTCGATGATCCCGTTTTTCCTCTATGCGAGGGATACGGGCGTACGGGGCACTTCGCCGGTACGCGCGATCCGGGAAGGCGCCCAGGGCGTGGTCCGCACCATTCGCCAGGCGGCGCATCACCGCGAGGCGTTCAAATTCCTCATTGCCCGGACCATCTATGCGGACGGGATGTTCGCGCTGCTGACCATCGGCGCGGTGTATGTCAGCCTGTTCCTCGGCTGGGGCCTGATCGAGTTGACCATCTACGCCATCTGGGCCTCGGCCTGGGGCGTGGCGGGCGGCATCTTCGGTGGTTGGCTGGACCAGCGGCTCGGTCCCAAGAATGCGCTGATCGTCGAGATCGCCGCGATTGTGCTGATCCTGTTCCTCGGTCTTTCGGTCACGCGAGACTCTGCCTTCTTCGGCCTGGTGCCAAACGTAAAGGTATGGGACGCGCCATTCTTCTCCGGCTCATCGGATCTTATCTATCTGTTCCAAGGCGCGCTGATTGCCATCTTCGCCACGGCGAACATTTCCTCGAGCCGGTCGATGCTGATCCATGTCGC
Organism: Hyphomonas polymorpha PS728; assembly: GCF_000685315.1. Lineage (GTDB taxonomy): Bacteria > Pseudomonadota > Alphaproteobacteria > Caulobacterales > Hyphomonadaceae > Hyphomonas > Hyphomonas polymorpha. The sequence continues at coordinate 51,733 of NZ_ARYM01000018.1, read as the reverse complement.
GCCGGCGCATATGCGGGGCGAATTCTTCGGCCTGTTCGCGATTGCCGGAACGGTGACGGTCTGGCTCGGGCCACTGCTGATCGAGCAGTTCACGCGCTGGTCAGGCGATCAGCGGATCGGCATGTCGGCCATCGCGCTGCTGTTCTTCCTCGGGCTCGCGGTGTTGCTGACGGTCAAGTCTGATCCGCCGGCGCGGCGCGCCGCCTAGCTTCTCAGCTCGATGGGCCGAAGGCAGGCGGGCCACTGCCGCCTTGGCGGATGCGTTCGATGTTCGAAACGCGCCGGGGGCGGAGATAGAAGGTGTCGCTCATCGTGATCGATGTATCGATCACCACGCTGAAGCCGCTTGTGTAGTCATACTCGATCTCGGTCAGGATCACCGAACCGGGCTGGGGCACAATGCCCTCCGGCACCGGCACGATGGAATTGACCACGCGTGGCTCCATCTTGTACCCGTCTGACCAGGCAACCCGCTTCTGGCCATTGCCGTTATCGACGATGGATGTAATCCGCATACGGGTTTCCGATGCCTGATAGGGCTGCATCATCACCGTGGCGGCGTTGTAGAGCTCTCGCATGTCCTCATCGGATACCGAAGCAAGGCGTGAGGTGAGATCCCCCAGGCTGGAGGCTGTCGCGGTGACGCGGCGATCGGCGCGCATCATGAAGCTCAGCTCGATACAGCCGAAGAAGATCAGCACTAGGAGGGGCGCGATAAAGGCAAACTCGACGGCCGAAACTCCATCCTCATTGCGAAGAAGGCTTTTCAGGCCAAGCCGCCGGGGCGCGTTCTTCCGCTCCAGGCGGGCTTTGAAATAGTGATTGAGCAGCATTAGGATTCGCTCCCGAAGGGCTCGTTGCGGAACACTACATTGGACTGGATCAGGTGTTTGTGGCCGGCCATGTTGGCGAGGGGGGCGGTGAGACCGGGAGTCATCAGATTCCACTCATAGAATACGCGCACGGCCACGATATCGTTGGGGCCGCCCGGAATGAACCCGAATTCCTCGCCATTGATGGCGCCCGCGTCGTTTAGAGGTGAGCCCGTTGGTACGAGGTTGAAGCCATCGATGGTCTGGACGTCGAAATAAAGGCGGTTCTGGCAGTCCATCATACCCATCAGTTCACTGCAGAGCAGTTCCCGGAACTCTTCAGGTGTCATGCCCGCCTGCTGCACAGCGCCCGTGCGCAGCGGCCGGGCGGCATCGGCAATTCCATGGTCAAGGATCGCCGCCATGATGAAGATCATGCAGACTTCCAGCAGGCCAAAGATCAGGAAAAAGAAGGGAGCGGCGATCAGCGCAAACTCCACCGCAGCGATGCCGCGATGGTCGTTGGCATAATCGCGAAAACGCGCCTTAAGGCGCATCGCAAGGCTATATCGGATGCTGGGCATCATCAGGCTATTCCCCCCAATGGGATCAGCCTGAAGCTTTATCATGTTCCGGTTTGTGGCCCGTTGATCAGGTCGATGCAATTTTACGCATCGCCTGGTTGGCGGTCAGTTGCCTTCGGTCAAGGCCTGGGCTTGCAGCTGCTGCTGCATGAGGCCGGAGAAATAGGCCGGATCATCCCCCAGCGTCAGCGCTGACCGGCAGACCGGGGCGCAATCATAAGTCTGGTTCTGGCCGGCGCGGTTGATGGTCACCAGGTTGGATGAATTGGCGGTGACGACCACTTCGGCGCTGTAAACCTCTTCGCCGGCCTTGTTGAACACCATCAGATTGGTGGTGCCATAGCTCTTGCCTGTCACGAAGATCAGCCGCTCGTCATGCACGGCGACATCGGCAATGTTCTTGTTGCCCACCACGATGCTGGAGGCAGGGCCGGAAAGGCGCAGGGGCACGGTTTTTGAAGCCTCGATGGACAAGTGCTGTGCCAGGGCGGCGCCGGAGAGAACCAGGCTGGCGAGAGCAGCAAGGGCAGGCTTCACGAGGATCTTCATTATACGGAAACTCCGGCGCATGTTTTCCGGAACCTCGCCTATTTTGGTTTCCTATTTCCTAATGCCCCGCCGGCATGGCTAACGCATTCCGCCGGGAAGGGGGATTTTCAAGGTATATATATAAGGAATCGCGCGCGCGTAGGGCCCAGGCTTGCTGCGGCGTAATCAGTAAACAACCCCCTGATTTCGCTTCATGAATTTTCTGACTCCGGAAACGAGATCTCAAAGTTGCTCGTGTAGAACTATCCCTGTTCCGGGAATAAAAGTTTCTAGCCGGAACTGTCAAACGCATGATGGGAGTTTCCAATGTTTGCACGTTTTCTGAAAGACGAGTCCGGCGCAACCGCTATTGAGTACGGCCTGATCGCCGCTCTGATCGCTGTCGCCATCATCGGTGGTGTTTCGGCTCTTGGTACCGAAACGCGTGGTACCTTCGATGACGTTTCCGGCGCACTGGCTGATCGTCCTGACCCGACCTAATAAAAACCAGTCAATGGTTTAAGAGAGCCGCCGGTTCGTCCGGCGGCTCTTTTCATTTCGGCATGCGCTCCAAGCGCCTCAAGGCTTCTTTCAGGCTTTTGCGCCATGGTCGGCTGCTGATCTCGATCTTTGGGAGACGTCTTATGGTGCTCATGGTTCTCGCCGCTCTTTTCCTCTGCCTGTGCGTGCTGGCGGCGCTTTATGATGTAAACCAGCTGAAGATCCCCAACTGGCTGAACCTCACCCTTGCCGGCCTGTTCATTCCGGCGGCGGCCGTGTCCGGCCTGCCGCTGGAGATCATCGGGGGGCATCTGATGGCCGGGGGGCTGGCCTTCGTGATCGCCTTTGGCCTCTTCGCCTTCCGCATTTTCGGGGGAGGGGACGCCAAGATGATCCCCGCCGTCGTGCTCTGGATGGGGCCGGAAGCGGCGCTTCCGTTTGCCTTCAAGATGGCGATTGCGGGCGGCCTCTTCGCCACCCTGATTCTTGCGGTGCGCCGCACGGCCCCGGCCGAAACCATTCCGGGCTTCATGCGCGCGCCCTTCCATCCCAAGGCGCCCGTACCTTACGGGGTCGCGATTGCAGCCGGCGCCCTGCTGGCGGGCGCGGCCTCTTCCCTCCTGGCCGGCCTCTATGCTGCAGCTGGAATTTCCGGTTAACGATCCTTTAGGCGGCGCGTGCAATTTTCCCCACAGTATGAACTGGCTGGCCGTATGCGTTTACCTTTGCATACGGAATTGGGAGGGAGAGGCGCCGCATGTCGCCGATACGCATTATTATCCTGTTGCTGGCGCTTGTGGCAGCCGGCGGGGCAGCCCTGCTTGTAAGCCGCATGAGCCAGCCGCAGGTCGTCACCGAGACGGTGACCCGCGACAACACCATCGTCCAGACAGAACAGGTCTCCGAGATCAAGGTTCTGACCGCCAAGCGGGACTTCGCCATCGGTGAACAGATTAAGGCCGAAGACCTCCAATGGTCGGTCTGGCCTGAGAAGGGCGTTGTCGAAGGTCAGTATACCGAAGCGGCGGCCCCGAATGCGATCGAGGACATCGCAGGCGCAGTTGTAAAAATGCCGGTCTACAAGCGGGAACCCCTGATGCCCCAGCGCATCGTCAAGCGCGGCGAGGCGGGCCTTCTGCCGGTGTTGATGGGCGCAGACATGCGCGCTGTCTCGGTTGGTATATCGCCTGAGTCTGCCTCGGGGGGCTTCATTCTGCCCAATGACCGGGTGGATCTGATCCTTACCTATGAACAGAAGCCGACCGCCAATAATGGCCTGACGGAAGAGCGCACCGTTTCCAAGATCATCCTTCAGAATGTGCGTGTGCTGGCGATTGACCAGGCCTATGCACCCGGCGCGCCGGAAGAGTCCACGCGTATCGGCCGCACCGCAACGCTTGAGGTAACCCCCTCCGAAGCAGAGCTGGTGGCCCTGTCGCAAAGCAAGGGACAGCTTTCCCTCGCACTGCGTCCGCTCAGCGAGGAAGCCGTCAGCGCCGCGCGCACGCCGCGCCTCGAGCTGAATGGCGGCGACGATGCCGGCAGCGCCGTGATGATTATTCGCAACAGCAGGCCGACCCTTACGGCCATGGGGAGCAACTGATTATGCGCATGATGAAGGCGCTGACCTGCGCTACCCTCATTACAATCGCAGCAGGCCCGCTGGCGGTGGCCCAGACCGTGCCGAACGGGATGGGAACCAGCATCACGAAGCCGGGCGACCAGGCCGTTTCCCGCCGGGTGACGCTCGGGGTCGACAAGTCGATGATCGTCGATCTGGAAGCGCCAGCCGCCGATGTGGTGATTTCCAATCCCGAGATCGCAGACGCCGTTGTCCAGACCGCGCAGCGGATCATTTTCCGCGGTATCCGGTTCGGCCAGACCAATGCGCTGATCTTCGACCGGGCAGGGCGCACGCTGCTCGACCTCAACATTTCCGTTGAAACCGATCTTGCTTCCCTTGAGGACACCATTTCCCGGCATGTTCCCGATGCGCGGGTAAAGATTGAAAGCATCAATGGCAGCATCATCTTGACCGGGATGGTGGATAATCTCTCCCAGTCCGATCAGGTCAGCCGTCTGGTCAAGGCCTTCTTCCCGGAAGCGGCTGCCGGCGGCAGCCTTCAGATCGTCAATATGCTGAACGTCAACGCGGCGGATCAGGTTCTGCTTGAAGTGCGCATCGTCGAGATGCAGCGCAGCGTAATCAAGCAGCTGGGGATCAATCTTTCCGGCTCCACCAGCTTTGGAGAACTTGCCAGCCAGTCGCTGCAGCAGGTGTTCCAGGGCGGCCTGCCCTTGTTCTTTGATCCGGATACGGGGCAGTACAATACCACCGGACAGGGCAATGCCGTCGAGATGCTCCAGCCCGACAGCCCCTTCACCAATTCCTTCTCCGGAAGCGCGTCCAATGGTTTCAACGTTCAGGGCCAGGCTCTGGGCGGGGTGTCTCTGAAAACGGGCTACACCAACTACAATAATGGCCGCTTGCAGTCCTCTGTCGGGGCGGCAATCGATGCGATGGAGCGTATTGGCATTGTCCGTACACTGGCAGAGCCCAACATCGTGGCAATGTCGGGCGAGAGCGCGAAATTCCTCGCGGGCGGCGAGTTCCCGGTGCCGGTCGGCCAGAACCAGAATGGCCAGATCACGGTGGAGTTCAAACCTTACGGAGTTGGCCTTGCCTTCACGCCGGTTGTCCTCTCCGAGGGGCGCATCTCGCTGAAAGTGTCGACTGAAGTATCCGAGCTGACTTCACAAGGCGCCTTCCAGGGCGCGGCGCAGACCTTTACCGATCCGGACGGCAACACCACGATTATTCAGGGCGCCACCCTGCCAGCCCTTTCGGTACGGCGGGCAGAGTCCGTGGTCGAACTTCCTTCGGGAGGCTCGATGATGATGGCGGGTCTCATTTCGGTGAAGGACCGCCAGACTGTCGACCAGCTGCCTGGTCTCAAGAAGCTGCCAATTCTGGGCGCCCTGTTCCAGTCGCGGGATTTCCTCTCGGATGAAACCGAACTGGTCGTGATGGTGACGCCCTATCTCGTCGGCCCGGCCAGCAAGGCGAACATGAAATCGCCCGCCGACGGTTATGCCAACGCCTCGGACGCAAAGACCATTTTCTTCGGCAAGCTGAATGAAACCTATGGCCGCGATGGCGCCCCCATCAAGGCTGACGAATATCGTGCCCCTGTGGGCTTTATGGAAGAGTAGGGCAAGACAGACCATGACCCGTCAGATCCGTTCGCTACCAGCTCTCATCGCCCTCGGCGCAAGCGCCGCGGCCATAACGGCCTGCGCCAGCGCCGCGCCGACCGCCGTGCCGGCGGCATATCTTGAAACCTCGCCGCTCGATCTCAATGCCATTCAGGTCGAAAAGCGCACCGAGTTTCTGGAAGTCGCCATCGACGCGCAGTCCAGCGAGCTTTCCAGCAGCGACCGGGCGCGTATCCGCGAATTCCTGGCAGGCTATGTGAAGCGCGGCCATGGGCCCCTGGTCCTGTCGATGCCCCAGGCCTCGGCCAATCCGCAGCTCGCGGTTGCCGCCGTGGCAGAGGCCCGCGCCATCGCCTGGGATCTCGGCGTTGAGTATGAAGAAATGACAGGCCGCGCCCATGGCGCGGGCTCGCCCGTCAGTGAGCCGATGATTCTGGCCTATCAGAGCTATGAGGCGATTGCGCCCTATTGCCCACCCAAGTCGACGGTGGATTTCAGCAATATCGATTCCAACAACCAACTGCCGACGCTGGGCTGTTCGGTCCGCACCAATCTGGCCGCCATGATCATTGATCCAGGTGACCTTCTCGGGAAGCGCGCGCTTGACCCGTCTGATCTTTCCCGCCGCGAGGTCATTCTGGAGAAGTTCCGTGCTGGGGAATCCACGGCGTCCGAACGGTTGAGCCAGGAGTCCGGCGCTGTCTCGTCGGCAGTTCAGTAACGTCTAGGCGCAAGCCTCGGGGAGCACAAAGAAGATGGGTAAAGACAATCCGATGTTCGAAGACGACATCGACCCTGAGTTCGAAGATGTCTTCGGCGAAGAGGGGCCATCGACACCGATAGGCAAGGCGACGGCGGCAATCTTTGGGGAAGCGCCCGCGGCAGCTGCGCCCGTGCAGCCGGTGGTGGATCTCGCGGCTCGTCCGGCCAACTACAATATGCCGGTTTTCTCTTCCGGAGATGAGGGTGGCGACGCCCTGCTGCCGGCCATTTCGATCAAGCTGTTCTATGAGCGTGAAGAAACCCGTCTGCTGATGGAACTTTGCGCGCAGGACCGGCGCATGGGCCGGGCCACCGTCGAGTGCCTGCCTGGCGGCATTCCGTCTGCGATCCATTATCTGCAGGGGAACCCCACCCCCAACCTCATCCTCATCGAGTCCGGCTCGGTGGCCGAGCAGGTGATCGCCGAGGTCGACGCGCTGGCCGAGCATTGCGACGAGCATGTGAAGGTCGTCGTCATCGGATCGGTCAACGACATCATGCTCTACCGCCAGCTGATGGCGCGGGGCGTATCGGAATACCTTGTTCCCCCGTTCCAGCCGCTTCAGATCATCCGCGCTATATCGAGCCTGTTTACCGATCCGGACGCGCCCTTTGTTGGCCGCCAGATATCCGTGGTCGGTGCAAAGGGCGGGGTAGGGGCCTCCACCATTGCCCACAACCTTGCCTGGTCGCTGGCGGAGAATATCAAGGTCAACACCACGCTGGTCGATCTCGATCTCTCCTTCGGCACCACCGCGCTCGACTTCAACCAGGAAACGCCCCAGACGATCGCCGATGCGCTGTTGGCGCCCGAACGGGCTGACGACGCGGTGATCGAGCGCCTGCTGGCGCGCGCCACTGAGCGCCTCTCCCTGTTCACCGCGCCGGCCCATATCAACCAGATCATCGATATTCCCGATGATGCGTACACGACCGTCATCCAGGGCGTGCGCCGGAACGTGCCCTTCATGGTGCTGGATCTGCCACATGTCTGGAACCAGTGGCTGCGCACCACGCTGATTCAGTCTGACGAGGTAATCGTGGTCTGCCAGCCAGATCTGGCCTCGCTGCGCAATGGCAAGAACCTGATCGACCAGCTCAAGGGCCACCGGGTCAACGACAACCCGCCCCGGCTGGTACTGAACATGTGCGGTGTGCCCAAGCGGCCGGAAATTCCGGTGAAGGATTTCGCCGCCGCCATCGGCGTGGAGCCCGAGATCATCGTGCCCTTCGATCCTGAAGTGTTCGGCACGGCGGCCAATAATGGCCAGATGATTTCCGAAACCGGCCCGGCCTCGCGCCCGGCCATGGCCATCGATCAGCTGGCTGCGGCGCTCAGCGGGCGGGCGATCCAGAGGGTGGAGAAATCATTCCTCAAGAAACTGCTGGGTAAGTAGAGCGTTCAAGAAAACGGGATAGATCATGGCTTTTGGCAAACGCTCGGTTACATCTTCCGCAACGCTGCCGTCACCGGCGCCTGCGGCGGCGCCGAAGCCGGCTGCCCCAGCGCCAGCCGCGCCGGCTGCGCCGGTCAAGCCGCGCGCGCCCGAGCCTGCACCTGTTGCGGCAGCAAAGCTCAAGACCCCGGAGGTGAAGCCCGAGCCCGTCCGCAAGGTCAATCAGCATTCCGATCAGTATTACGCGACCAAGACCACCATCTTCAACGCCCTGATCGACACGATTGACCTCTCCCAGCTCGCCCAGCTGGACACCGAGAGCGCGCGTGAGGAAATCCGCGACATTGTCGTCGAGATCATCAGTATCAAGAATGTCGTGATGTCGATCTCCGAGCAGGAATACCTGCTCGACGATATCTGTAACGATGTGCTTGGCTATGGCCCGCTTGAGCCGCTGCTGGCGCGGGATGACATTGCCGATATCATGGTCAACGGCGCCGACACAACCTATATCGAGGTCAACGGCAAGATCGAACGGACCAATATCCGTTTCCGCGACAATGCCCAGCTGATGAACATCTGCCAGCGGATCGTCAGCCAGGTTGGTCGGCGCGTGGATGAAAGCTCACCGATCTGCGACGCGCGCCTGCTCGACGGATCCCGCGTCAACGTGATTGCCCCGCCGCTCGCCATTGACGGCCCCACGCTCACCATTCGTAAGTTCAAGAAGGACAAGCTGAAGCTTGACGATCTGGTCCGCTTCGGATCGATCAGCGAAGCTGGCGCTGAGATCCTGCGCATAATCGGACATAGCCGCTGCAATGTTCTGATATCGGGCGGTACGGGCTCAGGCAAGACGACGCTGCTCAACTGTCTTACCGGCTTCATCGAGCCGGGGGAGCGCGTCATCACCTGTGAAGACTCCGCCGAACTTCAGCTGCAGCAGCCCCATGTGGTGCGCCTCGAAACCCGCCCACCGAACATCGAGGGTTCGGGCGAAGTCACCATGCGCGAACTCGTAAAGAACTGTCTGCGTATGCGTCCCGAACGGATCATCGTGGGCGAGGTGCGCGGTCCTGAAGCGTTCGACCTTCTGCAGGCCATGAACACCGGCCATGACGGCTCGATGGGTACGCTGCACGCCAACAGCCCGCGCGAAGCGCTCAGCCGTGTGGAATCCATGATCACCATGGGCGGTTTCTCCCTGCCGGCAAAAACCATCCGTGAGATGATTGTCGGATCGATTGACGTGGTCGTTCAGGCGTCGCGTCTGCGCGATGGCTCCCGCCGCATCATGTGTATCACCGAGGTGCTTGGGCTTGAGGGCGACACGATCGTTCTTCAGGATATCCTCAAATACGAGATCGACGGCGAAGACGAGAACGGCAAGATCACTGGCCGCCACAGGGGCATGGGCATCGGCCGGCCGCGCTTCTGGGAGCGGGCCTCCTACTATAACCTTGAGCGCGAACTCGCCGCTGCTCTTGATGAGGTCAATGGCGGCTGATGGCTGGTTCAATGGTTCCCTACATTGTCGCGGCGCTCGCCTTCCTGGCGATTGTCGGCCTGGGCCTTGTGCTTACCGGCAACAATGACGACGCGGCCCGCAAGCGTGCCAGGGCGATTAGCGCTGGTCGGGGAGGGGGGCAGGTCAAGGGCGGCAAGGTTGCTGACGAAAACGCCCGCCGCCGGGCAAAAACGCAGGAGATGCTCGAAGGGCTGCGCAAGCAGGACAAAGAGCGCCGCCGGAATGATCCCATGCGGAATATCGGGTCCAAGCTCACCCAGGCGGGTCTTGAGATACCCGTGCCGATGTTCTGGTTGCTTTCGGCTGTGTGCGGGCTGGTCTGTGCCGGGGTTGTCTATATTTCCGGCGCCGATGGTCTGGTTATCAACGGCATTTCCCTGAAAAGCCGGCCCGTTCTGGTGGCGGCGGCCTTCTTCGGCGGCACGCTGGGCGTTCCGCAGTTCATCCTGAACTTCCTCATCAAAGGGCGCCATACCAAGATGGTGAACCAGTTCGCCGACGCGCTGGACATCATTGTGCGCGGCGTGCGGTCCGGTCTGCCGCTGAACGAATGTATCCGCGTCATTGCAAAGGAAAGCCCCGAGCCGCTGCGCAAGGAGTTCATGACCTTCGCTGACAACCTCGCCATGGGCGCGGGTCTCGACCGTTCGCTGGCTGCGCTTTACAAGCGCATGCCGCTGCAGGAGATCAACTTTTTCGCCATCGTGCTGATGATCCAGTCGAAGGCGGGCGGTAACCTCTCCGAAGCCTTGCACAACCTCTCCTCTGTCATCCGCTCCCGCAAGATGATGCGCGAGAAGGTGAAGGCGCTCTCCTCGGAGGCCAAGGCCTCCGCGATGATCATCGGCTGCCTTCCTTTCGCGGTGGGCCTGATGGTCTTCCTCACCACACCCGATTACATCATGGAACTCTTCCGTACAGAGACAGGGCACGTCATCCTCGTGATGGCTGCCGGCATGATGGGCACGGGCATCACGGTCATGCGCAACATGATCAACTTCGACATGTGAGGCGCGGCGCGGGATGTATGAGTTTCTGCTCTCCTTCACCAAACCCCAGACGCTGGCCGCATGGCTGGTGGCGGCGGCCGTGTTCGGCACGTTCGTGACGATTTTCCTGCCCTATCTGCAGGGCAACAAACTGGAAACCCGCCTAAAGGCCGTGGCCAGCCAGCGCGAAAAACTCCGTAAGCAGAGCCGCGCGGCGCTGGAGAAAAAAGGTCTGCGCCGCAAGGACGACAGCGTTGTCGGGTCGATTTCCTCCAAGCTCAACCTTGCCCAAGCGCTGGAAGATCCCAACGTTGTCAAACTGATGAACCAGGCCGGCCTGCGCGGCCCGGGGCCGATCTCGGCCTTCTATTTCGCGCGGATGGCCATGCCCTTCGCCGGTGCAGGGCTGACATTCTTCTACATCTTCTTCGTCAATGACTTCGGCCTCAGCCAGTTCATGAAATATGGCTCGGTCATCTTCGGTGCCGCCGCCGGCTTCTATGCGCCAAACCTCTATATCTCAAACCTTGCCCAGAAACGGCAGAAGTCGATCATGCGCGCCTTTCCAGACGCGCTCGACATGCTGCTGATCTGCGTCGAGGCCGGCATGTCGATCGAGATGGGCTTCAACAAGGTCAGTCAGGAGATCGGCTCGGCCTCTCCCGAGCTTGCCGAAGAATTCGGCATCACGGTGGCTGAGCTTTCCTATCTGCCAGACCGCCGCCAAGCCTATGAAAACCTTGCCCTGCGCACAGGGCATGAAGGCGTCAAGGCCGTCTGTATGGCGCTGGGTCAGGCGGAGCGGTATGGTACGCCGCTCGGCGACGCGCTGCGCCTGATGGCCAAGGAAAACCGCGAAATGCGGATGTCGGAAGCCGAGAAGAAAGCCGCCGCGCTTCCCGCAAAGCTGACCGTGCCGATGATCCTCTTCTTCCTGCCCGTGCTGTTCCTGGTCGTGCTTGGCCCGGCCTACATCAAGTACAATGCGATGCAGAAGGAAAACGAGGTCGCCCCGCAGGTTACCCAGGTTGCGCCTTCCCGCGATATGGCCTGAGGGCTTTCCCCCGCCGCGCCGGGCGGCTAGACCGCTGGCATGACCCCAGTTGACCTTGCTGCCGCCAGCCTCGCTCGCCTTGGCGTTCCCATGCCCGCCGCCAAGGGCGGCCTTTCCTGCCGCTCGCCGCTTGATGGCTCCGTGCTCGGATATCTTCCCGCCGCTACAAGCCGGGACCATGAGTCCGCTGTCAGCGCAGCGGCAGATGCCTTTGTCGCATGGCGTGACGTGCCAGCCCCCCGGCGAGGGGAACTTGTTCGCCTGTTAGGGGAGGAGCTGCGCGCCGCCAAGGATGACCTGGCTGCGCTCGTCACGCTGGAGGCGGGCAAGATCCCTGCCGAGGCGGCCGGCGAAGTGCAGGAGATGATAGACATCTGCGATTTCGCCACCGGGCTCTCCCGTCAGCTGCATGGTCTCACCATCGCGTCGGAACGCCCAGGGCACCGGATGATGGAAACCTGGCATCCCGCCGGCATCACCGCCATCATCACTGCCTTCAACTTCCCCGTTGCCGTTTGGGCCTGGAACGCTGCGCTCGCCCTTGTCTGCGGCAATCCCGTGATCTGGAAGCCATCGGAGAAAACTCCGCTCACCGCGCTCGCCGTCAGCGCCGTGGCCGCCCGCGCCGCAAAGAAGTTCGGCGGCGTGCCCAATGGCCTCCTCGCCTGCCTCATCGGCGGCGCGGAGACCGGCGCCCGTCTGGCTGCGGACGAACGCGTGGCCGTCCTCTCGGCCACCGGATCCACCCGCATGGGCCGCGCCGTGGCGCCCATCGTCGCCGCCCGTTTCGGCAAGGCGATCCTGGAACTGGGCGGCAACAATGCTGGCATCGTTTGTCCGTCTGCGGATATGGACCTTGCGGTTCGCGCGATTGCCTTCTCCGCCCTCGGAACTGCCGGCCAGCGCTGCACCACCATGCGCCGCCTCTTCGTGCATCATGCTGCAAAGGAGGTGCTGATGGCGCGCCTGCAGACTGCCTTTGCCTCGGCAAAGGTAGGCGATCCGCGAGGGGAAGGGGTGCTGCTTGGCCCGCTGATCGATGAGGCCGCAGCTAAAGCCATGCAGACGGCGCTCGAAGAAGCCCGCGCCCTCGGCGCCATTGTCATGGGCGGCGAGCGTCTTCCTGGTCCCGGCGTCTATGTCCGGCCGGCCCTCGTGGAAATGCCCTGTCAGGCGGGGCCCATGCTGCGCGAAACCTTCGCGCCGATCCTCTATGTTCTGCCCTATACGGATCTTGCCGAAGCCATCGCACTCAATAATGCTGCCAGCGCGGGTCTCTCCTCGGCCATCTTCACCACAGACCTGCGCGAAGCCGAAACTTTCCTCTCGGCGGCAGGCTCTGACTGCGGCATTGCCAATGTGAATATCGGCACATCCGGCGCTGAGATCGGCGGGGCGTTCGGCGGTGAGAAGGAAACCGGCGGCGGGCGCGAATCCGGCTCGGATGCCTGGAAGGGCTATATGCGGCGCGCCACCAATACCATCAACTATTCCCGTGCCCTGCCGCTGGCGCAGGGCATCCGCTTTGACCTGCCAGACTAATCCGCAGGCAGATTACTGGTTCAGCGTACCGCGCAGCTGGCGCTTCGTGCCCGGTGCCGTGGAGGTGGACGTGTTGCCCCCGCCGATCAGCGCGTCATAGGTGCGTGCCGGCTGCACCAGCCCGCGCAGCAGGGCGGCATTCTGCTCGGCCACCTTGTCCGGGGCGTTCTGCGCGCTGACTTCCTTCATCTCGTCAAACCGCCCCTGCAGGCCAATCACGAGGGCCAGGTTTTCCGTCACCCGGCTGCCCGCGCCCGGCTGGGCGGCCGCCGCGCGCAGCTGCGCTTCTGCGCCTGCCAGATCGCCTGACAGCAGTAGCGAAAGCCCGTAATTGGTCAGGGTCGTCACCCGGTCGGGCTCAAGGGTCAGGGCGCGCTGGTAGTTCATCTGCGCCTGCCGGTGCATTTCCAGCTGGTCAAACGCCGTGCCCAGCGCCGCCCAGCCATCGGCCCGGTCGGGCGCGGCGCGCGTCACCTGCTCAAAGCTCGCCCGGGCGGCTTCATAATTGCCCTCTGACATCAGGATGCGCCCGTTCACCATCATCAGGTCAGCATTGCCGGGATGGAGGATCAGCGTCTTGTTAACCACATCCTTTGCCCGCTCCTGGCTGCCCATGGCGCGCAGGGCGACGGCAAACTGAAGGGCATTTTCGACGTTCTGCGGGTCTTTCTGGTATTCCTTGCCCCAGAAGTTCGCGCGGGTGAGGGGATCGGCCCGGTTGGCTGCCTCGCGTTCCTCCTGCGAGGCCGGGGCCAGCGCGGCCTCCATCGCCTCGGCCAGCGCCTTCTCTTCCTTGGTCATCCCGGTGGACGCGCAGGCGCTGCTCAGCGCGGTCAGCGCGAGCGCAAAACCAAGAAGGGGTTTTTTGGCACTGGACATCAGCAGGCTCCGTGTATGTATCCCTGAAGGTCAGGCAGACATTGCCCTCGCCTGGGTCAAGTTTCGGTTAACGCCGCAGCCCCAGCCATTAACCACCGAGAAGCCCGGAAAGGCGCCGAAATGCATAAATCCTTCACCACCGAAGCAACCGCTCCCGTCCAGGTCTGGCTCTATACGGCCGGCCAGTTCGGCGCCCTGGAGAACGATCCGTTCCCCAATGCGCGGGCGATTGCCGGGGCGCAGGGCTTCACCGGCGGGGCAGGGCAGACCGTGCTTGTGCCCGGCCCGGACGGGCGCACGGCGCATGTTCTCTATGGCCTTGGCGCCGGGCGAGACCAGCTTGCCGCCGCCGCTCTGTCGGCAAAGCTGCCGGCTGGTGACTATGAAATCGCCTCTGCCGGGGGCTACCCCTTCGCCAGCCTCGCTGCCGGCTGGGCGGACGGGGCGTACCGTTTCGACGGCTACAAGACCGAGAAGGCCGCCCCGCCGCGCCTCCTGATCCCGGCCAGCGCAAACGCCGCCCGCCTGTCACAGGAGGCCGACGCCGTCGCCGCGCTGCGTGACCTCGTGAACACGCCGGCCGCCGATATGGGCCCCGAACAGATACACGCCCGCATGACAGCCCTGGGCGAACGCCATGGCGCTCGCGTCGCCGCTGTGGTGGGCGAAGCCTTGATCGAAGAGAACTATCCCATGGTCCATGCTGTTGGCCGCGCGGCGGCGAAGGCCCCGCGCTTCCTGATGCTGGAATGGGGCACGCCCGGCGCGCCGAAAGTCTCGCTCTGCGGCAAGGGCATCACGTTTGATACCGGCGGCCTCAACATCAAGACCGGTGACGGCATGCGCATCATGAAGAAGGATATGGGCGGGGCCGCCCATGCCATCGCGCTGGCCCAGCTGGTGATGGAAGCGCGCCTGCCTGTCCATCTGCGCCTCTTCGTGTCAGCCGCCGAGAACGCCATCGCGGGCGACGCCTTCCGGCCCGGAGACATCCTGCAGAGCCGCAAGGGCCTGACCGTCGAGATCGACAATACAGACGCTGAAGGCCGCCTCGTCCTCGCCGATGCGCTCGCCCGCGCCAGCGAGGACCAGCCCGACCTGCTGATCGACTTTGCCACCCTTACCGGCGCGGCCCGCGTGGCGCTGGGGCCAGACCTTGCCCCTCTCTATACAGATGATGAGCAACTTGCCGCCGACATTCTCGCTGCCTCGGAAGAGACCGGCGATCCGGTCTGGCGCATGCCGCTCTGGGATCCCTATCTTGCCTATCTGCAAAGCCCGGTGGCAGACCTTGTAAACTCCGGCGGCGCCGGCATGGCCGGCTCAATCACGGCGGCAGTCTTCCTCAAACAGTTCGTTTCGGCCAAAAGCTGGGCCCATTTCGACATCTGGGCCTGGCGCAAAGCCAAATATGGCCGCCCGGACGGAGCCGCCGCCTGTGGCCTGCGCGCCGTCTTCGCCATGCTGGAAAAACGCTATCCGGCTGTTTGATTCCGCCGCATTCCGGTTGGCCGGTTGAACTTCCGGCCTCTCCGGTTTGTCACTGCCGACGGCCACACTTCTGCAGAAACCGGAAGGGGCGGAGGGCTCAGTTCCCCGCCTTGATCCGCATGGCTTCCCGCACACGTCCCCGCACCAGCAGGGTGTCGATATTCTTCGGGTCGGCGGCCATGGAGGTTTCAACATCCTTCAGGGCGAGGTCGAGCGCGTCCTTGTTGAGGTGAACTTCGGCGCGCATCTGGTGGGCAATCGCGTCGCCAGGCTCGTTGGCAATGGCGGTGTTGAGATCCACCAGCGCCTCATCCCATTTGTCGATCAGCATATAGGCCGTTGCCCGGTCGAGCAGCAGGTCGTTCTCGCCTGGTGCCAGTTTCAGCGCTTCGGAGAAGGAAACGGCCGCCGCCTCTGCCGCGCCGATCTGCAGCCAGGCATTGCCCGCCTGTGAAAGATACACCGCGCGCTGCTCCATCGTGCCGCCATCGCTCGACATCGAGAGGTTTTCCAGCCGCACGGCGCCTTCTTCCACGCTGCCAAGGGCAATCAGGGCGAGCGCGGTACACTGGCGCGCGCCGGGGCGGTTGCCTTCAAAGGTCCAGGCCAGGCCATCCTCATAGGCCTCTTCCGGCGTCCGCTCGATCTTGGCTACGCAAGCTTCCAGCCGTCTGGCTTCAGCAGCGGCAAACTCGGCGCCGGCATTCTGCTGCAGGAAAAGCGCCGCACCGGCGGCCATGGCAATCAGCGACATGGGCAGGACACTCCAAAGCCTCTATCTCATTGTTCTTAGGCGCAATCGGAGCACCCTTGGCAAATGACATCTCAGCCATCTCTGCTGTTTGTTTTCGGACTTGGCTACTCTGCCCAGCAGTTGGCCAGCCGCCTGATGGCAGCAGGCTGGCAGGTCGCCGGAACCGTCCGCAGCGAGGCCAAGGCTGCCGCGCTCCGGGCGCGGGGCATCGCGGCGCAGGTCTGGCCGGGGGAGGGGCCGGTGGACATACCGCCGGGCGCGCACTGGCTGGTCACCCTGCCGCCCGGCAAGGAGGGCTGCCCGGCCGCGCTGGCCGCCGCAACCTGCCTGGATTTGTCCGAAAGTGTCACCTACCTGTCCACAACGGGCGTCTATGGGGACATGAAAGGCGGCTGGGTGACCGAGTGGAGCCCGGTTTCGCCGGCCTCGCCAAGGGGCGCGGCGCGGGTGAAAGCTGAAGGACAATGGCAGGCGCTGACGGGGGGCAAGGCCCGCCTTGTCCGCCTGCCGGGCATCTACGGACCCGGCCGGTCTACCTTCGACCGTCTGCGTGATGGCACCGCCCGCCGCGTTGTGAAAGAAGGCCAGGTGTTCTCCCGTGTGCATGTCGATGACATCGCTTCAGGCCTGGAGGCGCTGATGCTTTGCCCTGAAGTTACGGGGGTTTTTCATCTTTGTGACGAGCTGCCCGCCCCGCCACAGGATGTCATCACCTATGCCGCTGAGTTGCTTGGCGTCGCCCCTCCGCCGGAAATTGCGTTTGAGGACGCAGACCTATCTCCCATGGCAGCGAGTTTTTATGCCGAGTGTAAGCGCGTCTCCAATACGCGCGCCAAGGCCGCCCTGGGCTGGCGCCCGGCCTATCCGACGTACCGGGAGGGCCTCGCCGCGATTCTGGCCGCAGAGTCCGACAAAATATTTCCCTGATTTTCGCGCCTTAGCCGCATTCGCGCCCTGTTGGCGCCGACCTTATCGGGTGTAAGGTGAGGTGGGCGGACTTCGGAGGACGTATTCATGGCATTGCAGGCTCGCGGGACTCTTAAGGGTCTCAAGACGGTTGTTTTTTCTCTGCTTTTGGCAGGTCTCGCCGCATGTGGCGGCTCTCAGACCGGCAAGACGGCGGATGAAGACGCTGATGCCACCGTGATGGTCGAACGCTCTCCGTCTGACCAGGTTGCTGCCCGCAAACGCGAGGAAGCCCGCCGCAAGGCCCGGGAAGCCGAGACGCAGGATTTCTCCTATTTCCGCTACCGGATCGATACCTCGACCGAGCAACCTCTTGCCTGTTTTGTCTTTTCTGCCGCCCTTGATCCGCAGACCGACTATTCTCCCTATGTCGAGTTCCGCCCCTCTTTCCGCGCCGCCCTCACCGTGGAAGGCCGCGAACTGTGCGTCGGCGGTCTCGCCTTCGGCACCAGCCGCACCGCCACCATCCTCGCCGGTCTCCCCGCCGCGGACGGCCGCACCCTGAAGCGCGGCGAAACAGTCCCGATCGACTTTGCAGACCGGCCCGCCTTTGTCGGCTTCAAGGGCACGGGCGTGATCCTTCCCCGCGAGAATGCCGACGGCCTGCCGGTGGAAACGGTGAACGTCGATGAGGTGAAAGTCACCGTCACCCGTATCAACGACCGCGCCATCGTGTTCAAGAATGTCAGCGAAGGGCAGACGACCCGGCAGGGTCAATGGTCCTGGCTTTGGGGAGAAGACTCGCCGGAAGATGTGGGCGAGGAAATCTTCACCGGAAAGATGGATGTGGCCAATGTCCAGAACGCGCCCGTCATCACGGTGTTTCCGCTGCAGGATGTTGTCGGCCCGATGAAGCCCGGCGCGTATTTCGTCCGCGTTGAAGATGCCGCCAAGATCACTGATAGCGAAGGCCCGGCCGCCGCCTCTGGCCGCTGGATCCTGCTGACCGATCTGGCGCTGACAGCCTATTATGGAGAGCAGGGGCTCGACGTGACCCTCCGCTCCCTGAAGGATGGCAAGACTGTCAGCGATGCCACCGTCCAGCTGATCGCGTCCAACAACACGGTTCTGGCTGAGAAGAAGCCGGATTCTTCCGGCCGCATTTCATTCGACAAGCCGCTGATGAGCGGCAAGGGCACAATGGCGCCCCGGCTGGTCGTTGCGACCAATGCGAGGGGCGAACTCGCCGCGCTCGATCTCAACCGGTCGCCGGTGGACCTCTCCGAATACACCGTTGGCGGGCGGCGCACGCCCGGCCCGGTGGACGCTTATGTCTATTCCGATCGCGGTATCTACCGCCCGGGCGAAACGGTCGAGCTGACGGCGATGCTGCGTGACCGGGCCGGCCGCCAGGTTACCGGCCGCAATGGCCATCTCGTGATCTATCGCCCGAACGGGCTTGTCGCCTCCAAGACCCGGTTCACCGATCCCAAATCCGGCGCGGTGACCCAGAGCTTCGCAGTTCCGCGCGGTGCCTCGCGCGGCGAATGGCGCGCCAGCATCGAGATCGACGGTCTCGAGGCGCCTGCGGGTGAGATGCGTTTTGCGGTCGAGGATTTCGTGCCTCAGCGCATTGCGGTGGATGTGACCGTCGATCAGGAAAAGCCAATGAAGGCGGGCGCCACGCGCCCGGTCGATATTGCCGCCCGCTTCCTCTATGGCGCGCCCGGCGCGGGCCTGACGGTGAAAACCGAAGCGCGGATGGAGCCCGACCCCAAACCCTTCAAGGCGTTTGAGGGCTTCACCTATGGCCGCCATGACCAGACGTTCGAGCAGCAGATCCTCGAATTTGACGACGTGACCACCGATGGCGCGGGCAAGGCGCTGGTGCGCCTGTCGCCCGGCACGGCTGGCTCCAATTCCGGTATTCCGCTGCGCCTCAATACGGTTGTCAGCGTGCTGGAGCCCGGTGGCCGCGCCGTGTCCGAAAGTGTCCGCGTGCCCTACCGGCCGGAGAACCTCTATGTCGGCCTGAAGCCGGGCTTTGACAGCTCTGTGCAGGAAGGCGGCGAAGCGAAATTCGAAGTCGTCGCTGTGAATGCTGATGGTCAGGCCTCGGCCCAGCGGCTCAGCTGGAAAGTGCTGCAGGTGGACTTCCATTATGACTGGTACAGGGAAGGCGACAGCTGGAACTGGCGCCGGTCGCGCACGGTCACCAAGGTGAATGAGGGCGTCGTCAACACGCCTGCGGGCGGCACGGCCGAGATCAAGGTGCCCGCGCTCGACTGGGGTAGCCATGAACTCGTCGTCGAGGGCCAGGGCGCGAATGCGTCGGTCGGCGCCTCTACCAGCTTCTATGTCGGCTGGGGCGGCTGGACGAGCGCGGACGGCACCGAAGCGCCCGACCGCGTGAAGGTTGTCGCCGCCGAGAAGACCCCTAAAGTGGGCCAGAATGCCGAGCTGACGATCCTGCCGCCCTATGACGGCCAGGCGCAGGTCGTCGTCGCTACAGACCGTGTGCTGTCGGTTCAGAACCTGGCCGTCAGCGCGTCGGGCACCCGCATCACCCTTCCGGTTACGGAAGAATGGGGTGAGGGCGCCTATGTCATGGTGACGGTCTATTCGGGCCGTGATCCGGTCCTGCGGGCAAAGCCGCGCCGCGCCGTGGGCATTGCCCATGTGCCGGTGGATATGGCCGCGCGCACCTTTGCCCTGACGATCAATTCGCCTGACCTTGCCCGTCCCCGCGCGGAGCAGGTGGTGGAGGTCGACATCAAGGGCGGGCCGCGCGAACCGGTCTTCCTGACTGTGGCCGCCGTGGACGAAGGCATCCTGCAACTTACCAAGTTCAAGTCGCCCGATCCGGTGGCCCATTATTTTGGCCGCAAGGCGCTCGGCGTGGAGCTCTATGACGATTACGGGCGCCTGCTTGATCCCAATCTCGGCATGCCTGCAGAGGTTCGCTCCGGTGGCGACCAGCTTGGCGGGGAAGGGCTCTCGGTTGTTCCGGTGAAGTCGGTCGTGCTCTATTCCGGCCTCGTCGAGGTTGGCCGCTCGGGCAAGGCGCGCATTCGTCTTGATATCCCCGAATTCAACGGCCAGCTGCGGATCATGGCGGTGGCCTGGTCGAAAGCCGGGGTTGGGTCTGCCGACAAGAAGATGACCGTGCGTGACCGCGCACCGGCCGACCTGGTCATGCCGCGCTTCCTGGCGCCGGGGGATGAGGCGATCATCACCGCCAGCATCGATAACGTCGAGCTTGCCAGCGGCCAGTTCAATGCGCGGGTTGCCGGAACCGGCCAGATCAGCGTGGCTGAGGCAGCCCTGATGCGCACCCTGCAGAAAGGTCAGCGCGCGGACATTCCGGTGCGCGTCTCGGCCTCGGGTGAAGGTATTTCAAGCCTCAGCCTGAATGTCAGCGGCCCGGATAATTACAAGACCGACCGGACCTATGAAATCCAGACGCGCTCGCCCTACCTGCCGGTAACGCGGGCCACCACGCAGCTGATGCGGCCGGGTGAGACCTTCTCGATCAGCCAGGCGGCGCTAGCCGGCTTTGTGCCAGGGTCTGCAGAAATATCGGTTGGCTTCTCGCCGCTGCCGATTGATGCGCCGACGCTTTATGCCTCGCTCGACCGCTATCCCTATGGATGCACCGAGCAGATCACCAGCCGCGCCGTGCCGCTGCTCTATTCGGAACAACTCGTCTCGATGGGCGCCAGGGAGGCGCGGGACAATCCGCGCGACAAGATTCAGACTGCGGTGAACACCGTGCTGAACCGTCAGGGGGCGGACGGCGCGTTCGGTCTGTGGCGGGAAGGGGATGGCTATGCCAGCCCCTGGCTCGGCGCCTATGCGACGGATTTCGTTTTCCGCGCCAAGGAGGCAGGCTATGCCGTGCCGGAAGAAGCCCTGACGCGGGCCTATGGCGCGCTGCGCACGGTGGCCACCGGGGACACCTGGCGCGTCTATGGCTACGACACCGATGTGTATGAAAGCCGCTATTCCAACGACAGCGTACAGCAGATGATGTACCGCTCCTCGGCCTATGCGCTGTATGTGCTGGCCAAGGCTGGCGAGGCCGACATCTCCCGCCTGCGCTATCTGCATGACCGGGAACTGAGCAATATCGAGAGCCCTCTGGCCCGTGCCCATATCGGGGCAGGCCTGGCCTATCTTGGCGACCGGGCACGCGCCGCCTCAGCGTTCAAGTCTGCGGAGCAGAAGCTCGGCTATCGCAATACGGGCGATTATTATCAGACCCCGCTGCGCGATCTGGCCGCCATCGTGGCCCTCGCCGGCGAAGCTCAGCTCCCGGATGTTGTGGGCCGTCTCGGCGAGCGTCTCGGCAAGGACGTGCCCGATGCGCCCAGTCTGACGACGCAGGAGAAGGCCTATCTTCTCCTTGCTGTGAACAGCCTCGGCAAGGGCGAAACCAATGTTCAAGTGAAGGCCGAAGGGCTCGGCACGGGCAATGACAATCAGCGTCAGTACAGCCTGACCGAAGCCCAGGCCCGCAGCGGCGTCAGTCTCCGCCTCGGCGGCGATACGCCTCTCTTCCGCACCGTGCTGGTGACCGGGGCCCCGTCGGCGCCGCCGCCTGCCGCCTCGTCCAAGCTCAGCGTCGACAAGCGCTTCTATGGTCTGGGCGGTGGGCAGATGCAGCTTGACCAGATCCGTCAGGGCGAGCGCGTCGTCGTGGCCCTGACCATCACGCCGGAGGAGCGCCGCGTGAACCCGGTCATCGTGGCAGACCTATTGCCGGCCGGCTTCGAGATCGAGGCGATCCTGCGCCCGGCAGATGGGCGCCTGGTGGAGTATGACTGGCGGACGGGAGAAGACCGGGTACGCGCCGGGGCCTTCGGTTTCCTGGGCGAAATCGCCCGGCCGCAAAGCTCTCAGTCCCAGGATGACCGCTTCGTGGCGGCGATCGATGTGACCGAGAATCCGGTGACGCTTGCCTATGTCGTTCGCGCCGTCAGCCCGGGCAGCTTTGCCATCCCCGGTGTTGTGGCCGAAGATATGTACCGCCCCGACGTCTTCGCCCGTTCGGCGCCCGGCCGTGTGACCGTGCTCGCCGCGCAGGGCGCAGCCGGCGGACGCTGACCGGAGGGAGGGTCGTTTGGGCCAGCATGTGCCGAAACGCCTCCTGGCCGGGCTGGCCGCGCTGATTGCGGCCGTCCTGCTGATTGACGTGATCTTCCCTCCGCCCCTTGAAAGGGCGGGGGGCGTTTCCGTGCTGGTGACGGATAGGGCCGGCAAACCTCTGCGGGCCTTCCCCACGCCGGATGGCCGCTGGCGCTTCGATGTAGACCTTGACCAGATCGACCCGGATTTTGTCGATGCGCTGATCCGCGTTGAAGACAAGCGCTTCTGGGATCATCACGGCACGGACTGGCTCGGCCTGCTGCGCGCCGCGTTTGACAGTGCCGCAGCCGGGCAGATCGTCTCGGGCGGCTCGACCCTGACCATGCAGACCGCCAGGATGCTGGAGCCGCGCCCGCGCAATGCCGGCTCCAAGCTGATCGAGATCTGGCGGGCAAACCAGCTGGAGCGCCGCCTCTCCAAACGAGAGATCCTTGAGCTCTATCTCTCGCTCACGCCCTATGGCGGGAACCTGGAAGGCGTCCGCGCGGCCAGCTGGAGCTATTTCGGGCATGAGGCCGACCGGCTGTCTACTGACGAAATTGCCCTGTTGATTGCCCTGCCGCAGTCGCCCGAGGTGCGCCGGCCGGACCGCCGCCCGGCATTTGCCGCTCATGCGCGCGACTGGGTGGCAGAGAAGCTCGCCCGCTATGGTGTCTTCTCCGAAAATGACGTTCTGGAAGTCGCCGCGAGCGCCATCCCAGCCCGGCGCCTCGATTTCCCGGACCGCGCCTGGCACGGGGCGGACGCGGTGCTGGCCAGCGGCCCGCGCGAGGATGTCCGCTCGACGCTGGACGCCGCCCTGCAGGCGGAGCTGGAACGCATCGCGTTTACGCGGGCGCAGCTTGAGGGGACGGATGTTCAGATCTCCGCCATCGTCGTGCATGTCCCGACCCGCGCCGTGCGCGCCCTCGTCGGGTCCGCCTCGCGGGAGCGTGCGGGGGGGTGGCTCGATCTCACCAACCGTCCGCGCTCGCCCGGCTCGACCCTCAAACCCTTCATCTATGCGCTCGCCTTCGATGATGGCACTGCCTCTGCAGATACGCGCATTCAGGATTTGCCCAGCCGCTTTGCCGGATATCAGCCGGAGAATTTCGACCGGATGTTCCATGGCGATGTTCGCGTCTCCGACGCTTTGCAGCATTCGCTGAACGTGCCGGCGGTTCTGATGCTCGACCGCGTTGGCGCCGAACGTTTCTCGGCGCAGCTGGCGATTGCCGGCGCGCGGCCACGTGTGTCCGGCGCCAGGGGGCAGGCGGCCGGTCTGGCGATTGCCCTGGGCGGCGCCGGGCTCACTGCGCGCGAACTGGCCGTGCTCTATTCGGCGCTGGGCGATGGCGGGGTGGCTAAGCCGCTGGTCTGGCGCGCAGAGGAAGAACGCGCGAGCCTGGCCGATCCCGGCCGCCGCCTGATGGGGGAGGCCAGCGCAGCCGAAATTCTCCGTATCCTGCAAGGATCGCCTTCGCCGGAGGGCCGTATGCCGGGCCAGCTGACGCAGGACGCGCCCCAGATCGCGTTCAAGACCGGCACCTCCTATGGCTACCGCGATGCCTGGGCGGCGGCGGTTTCCGGACAGCATGTGATCATTGTCTGGGTCGGCCGGGCAGACGGTGCCCCGCGCACCGGCGTGACCGGTCGCGACATTGCTTTGCCCATCCTCTTCGAAATGGCTGACCGCGCTGCACATCATCTGCGCGACGATGGCGACAGCGAGCTGCGCCTCAGCGCTGCGCCGCTGACCCCGTCAAAAGGCGCCCTGCGTGCCTTCTCAACCGACCGGCCACCGGAAATTCTCTTTCCGCCCCAAGGCGCTGAACTCTGGGCGGGCACGGTGGACGGGCGCGCGCCGCGGCCTTTTGTGCTCGCCGGACGGGGCGCGGGGGCGCTCAGCTGGTTCATTGACGGGCAGCCGGCGAGCCTCGATGACGCCGGCGCGCCGGTCTGGCGGCCGGATCAGCCGGGCTTTTATCTTGTGACGGCGGTCGATGGGGCCGGACGGTCCAGCCGGGTGCGGGTCCGTGTGCTGACAGAAGACCCCGCCTGACTGCCTTGTGTGCATCAGGTCACATACGCAGGATAAAATACAGCATTACGCATTTGATGCCTTTTTTGTGCCGCCTGTAGCAACTAATTCGGATTTGCCGTGTACAAGTGCCCCTTCGGGTGCCGGCAAAGTAAGAGTTAACAGTCCAGCGTGCTTACCAATCGTCCCGCCGTCCTTATTGCCATTGCTTCGGGGCTCGCCGCTTCGAGCATCGCGTTCATGTCTGGCGGAGGCGTCGAGGATCGCCGGGCCGAAGACGCCCCGATTCGCGTGGCGACGGCGGTTTTTGCCGGCGGATGCCTTGCCTGTGTCGAGGCTGATTTCGACCAGATGAATGGCGTTATCGAGACGGTCGTGGGCTATACGGGCGGCAGCGTTGACCGCCCCACCCACAGGCAGGTTGAATCCGGGGAAACCGGACATTACGAAGCGGTCAAGGTTACCTATGATCCGGCGCGGATTTCTTACGAAACCCTGGCGGCCAATTTCATGCGCACCATCGACCCTACCGACGATACCGGCCAGTTCTGTGACAAGGGCGAGCCGTTCCGCAGCGCGATCTTCGTTTCCGGGGGCAGCGAGCGGAATGCGGCAGTTGCCACCGTGTCCGGTGCGCAGCGCGCGCTGGGCCAGGATGTAGTCACAGAAATCCGTCCACTGACGGTCTTCTGGCCTGCCGACGACCATTATCAGGACTACCATGTGAAGAACGCTTCGAAATACGCCAGCATGCGGGAAGCCTGCGGGCGCGATCAGCGGCTCATGGAAGTGTGGGGTACGCAGGCTCCGGCGCTCTGAGCCTTTCAGCCGCCATAGGCGGCTGAAAGGCAGGGCGGTTCGGGGAATTCCATCTCGCCGATGAACTGGTTCTCCCATTCGCGCGTGCGTTCGGGCGGGTTATACCCTTCTCCTATATAGAGCTGGAAAACCCGGCTGATCGGGCAGCCATTGCCGCGCTTGCCCAGGTCTATCCGCACCTGGCCAGCCGGCTCGAAGCTGGCAAAATCACTGCGCAGGCGTGGCCGCAGATCCGCATGAACCGAAGCGATCAGCACGCGCTCTGCAATCGCGCCCTCCAGCGGCTGCCTCTCCGAAAAGCTTTTCGGGCCAGCATAGCGGCGCCAGGAAATCAGCGGCAGCTTCCGGTCTCGGGCATAGAAGTCCAGCCCATGCCAGGCCTCGCGTTCATCTACCAGCACGGCAGTGGCGCCGAGGCGCTCAGCCTCTGCAAACACCTGCTGGGCAGAAGCCTCCCAGCCGCGGGTCCGCTTCATGGCATTGTCCAGTCCCAGATCGGTCGTGGAGGCGGGCGGCAGCATTGTCATCGCCATGAACAGACCAGCAACCAGCAGGTTCAGCCCCAGGCTCGCCCATAATGTCAGGGCCGTGCCCCGGCTGAACCAGATGGCCACCAGCAGCGCCGCGCCGGGATAGGCCGTGGCGGTCCAGTTGGCGTGCGCGCGCGAGAGAACGGCCTGGCCGAGGATGAAGATCAGCACCGGCAGGATGAAGCAGAGCAGCCAGCGCTCGGGGCTGGCCTCCTCGCCCCGGCGCGACCGGTAGAGGAACAGGCCGGCCAGCAGCGCCAGAAAGCTGACTGGTCCGAACATGCCGAGCTGGTCTGCAAACCAGGTCAGCGCATTCTCCGGGTTGAACAGGTCGCCGCCAAGATTGGCGTTGTCGACCGTGTGGCTGACGGTGGCAAAATCATTGGCGGCATTCCAGGCAAAGTGCGGCGCCACGATCAGCGCGGCGATGACGCCCGCCAGCAGGCCGCGCGGCGTCAGGATTGCTCGCCGGGTCGGCGCATCGATCAGGCAGGCAAGCGCCAGGCCGATCAGGAAATACAGCATCGCATATTTTGACAGCATTCCCGCGCCGATCACGCCGCCGAGCAGCGCGGCAGATGCCCAACGTCCCTCACCGCTGCGCAGGCGCCAGAGAAGATAAAGTCCGGCGCACCAGAAGGGCATCAGCACGCCATCTGTCGACAGCACATTGGACGAGAGCACCACCGAGGGCATCAGCGCATAGAGCAGGGCGGCAAAGAAGCCCGCGCGCGCATCCAGCATCGTGCGCCCCGTCAGGAAGATCAGACCTGCGGCAGCCGTGTGGAGCAGGGGCGCGGCCAGCCGCACCGACCATTCATGGATTCCGAACAGCGCCGTGGTCAGATGGATCACCCAGGCGATCATCGGCGGTTTGGAATAGTAACCCCATTCCAGCGCTTGGCCCCAGCGCCAGTATTGCGCCTCGTCGGCATACAGTTCGAGCGGGGAGATGATAACCGCAATGATTCGCAGAATCAGCAGCAGACCAAGGGCGGCCAGGGTGAGCCGCTCAAAGATCTGAGGGCGCGCGGGTGCTGTCAAATTGGTCATTGCCACTTCCAGGGAGGTTGGTGCCTGTCTTATGGCCGCATTATCGGCACAGATACAGGGGCAGAGACCGCTTCCGGGGCCTCCGGGGTTATTAACAGCGTGTCATTTTTGCATCGCAGCGGAAAAACCGTACGCGAGCCGAAATGCGATGCTGAACCTTCAAACGCTTGTCACTAATCTGTCACTCAGCGGGGTTAAGGCCTCGCCAAACCCGGTCTCGCGAGGGGGCTGTGGTGATGGTCGAAATTCGGGGAAATCCAAATGATCAAGAATTTCTTTGCGCGTAGCGCATCGATTGCAGCGCTCGCGGCCCTGGCGCCGGTGGCTGCCGTCTACGCTCAGGTAACCACGTCTGACGCTCGCGGTGTCGTAACGGATTCGGCAGGACAGCCTGTTGCTGGCGCCACCGTTACCGTCGTTCACCAGCCCACGGGTACGGTTACGACTGCTACCACCGGTTCGAACGGCCTCTACACGGTGCAGAACCTGCGTATCGGCGGTCCGTTCAGCTTCACCGTCTCTGGCAATGACGTCGTCACAAGCCGCGTCGAGAACGTGTACACCGGTCTGGGTGAAACCTCCGTGGTTAACATCGTGACGGCTGCTGCCGACGACACCGCCCGTCTCGACACGGTTGTGGTGACCGGCTCTGCTGCCATCGCCAACGTCGCAACCGGCCCGTCCAGCTCCTACAACCTCGACACCCTTGAAAACATTCCGGCCATCTCGCGCGACCTGAAAGATGCCCTGCGTCTCGACCCGCGCATCTACATCGATGATGGTTTCGTGGATGCCATCAGCTGCGCAGGCGCCAACCCGCGCTACAACTCGCTGACCGTTGATGGCGCCCGCCTCTCCGACAGCTTCGGCCTGAACTCGAACGGTTACCCGACCGAGAGCATGCCGTTCAGCTATGACTCGATCCAGCAAGTGTCGGTCGAGCTGGCGCCGTTCGACGTTGAATACGGCCTGTTCACCGCCTGTAACATCAACGCCGTCACCAAGTCGGGCACCAACTCCTTCCATGGGGGCCTGTTCTTCGACTACACCAACCAGGACCTGCGCGGCGACTCCGTGGAAGGCAACAAGATTGCCACCCAGGATTTTGAAGACAAGCGCTACGGCTTCAACATCGGCGGCCCGATCATCCAGGACAAGCTGTTCTTCTTCGGCTCCTACGAGAAGAATGAAGCGGTCAACCAGTTCGACAACTCCCCGGCGTTCGCCCGCGTCGACCCGGCTGTGTACCAGCAGGTCATCGACATCGCCGTGAACCAGTACGGCTACGAAGCCGGCGGTATCCCGACCTCCATCCCGGTCGAAGACGAGAAAATCTTTGCAAAACTGGACTGGAACATCACGGACCGTCAGCGTGCCGCTGTTTCCTACACCAAGAATGAAGCCTTCAACTTCAACCCGTCTGACTCCAGTACGACGCAGGTTTCCGATGGCAACCACTTCTATAAGCGCGGCGGCCTGCTCGAGAGCTATTCCGCCTCGCTGAACTCTGACTGGACCGACAATTTCAACACCGAGCTGCGTTTTACCCGCGTCGAGTTTGACGCTGTCGCAGACCCGGTTGTCGGCAATAGCGGCTGGGGCGAAGTTCAGGTCATCGTGCCGAACACGGCTGGTGGCACGTCCACCATCTATCTCGGCGCCGATGACAGCCGTCACTTCAACGACCTGATCTACACCTCCGACGTCTACAAGGCCAAAGCCAACTGGCAGCTTGGCGACCACCGCCTGACCTTCGGCGCGGAGCGTGAAGAACTCGATGTGTTCAACGCCTTCATCCAGAGAACGCGTGGCCTTTGGATCTTCGGTCAGTTCGCCAACGGCGGCATCACCGGCATCTCCGATTTCGCAGCCGGAAACATCGACGACTTCCGCTATCAGAACGCCGCCGGCACCAACAATCCAAACGACGGCGCCGCCCAGTTCGGCTATGAGATCAATACCTTCTACCTGCAGGACAAATGGCAGGTCACGCCCGCCCTCGAACTGACGGCCGGTCTGCGCTACGACACCTACACCTCGGGCGACGAGCCGCTGCTTAACCCGCGTTTCCAGACGGCTTACGGCTTCGCCAACAATGCCACGATGGATGGCCGCGACCTTCTGCAGCCGCGTCTTGGGTTCAAGTATGACTACACGAACGACATCCGCTTCCATGGCGGCATCGGTCTCTATTCGGGCGGCAACCCGAACGTCTGGATCTCGAACAACTACTCCAACAACGGCGTGACACTGTTCGATTACCGCGTTCGCAACAGAAACCTCAGCACCTTCACCTTCGGCAGTGGCGATCCCTTCTTCACTGTGCCTGACGAAGCGATTGCGGCCATGGCTGCCGCAAATGCGTCGGCTGGTGCGGGCCCGGTCAATGCGCTCGACCCTGATTTCGAAATCCCGTCCGAGTGGAAAGCTGCCCTCGGCACCGTGATCGACTTCGGTTCGGCAGATGCCTGGTATGGTGATGACTGGCGCCTGATGCTCGACTTCCTCGTGTCGAAAACGAACGAAGCCGCTTACGTCCTGCCGATCTCGTTCACCCAGACCCGGACCGCAGCGGATGGCCGCCCGGTCTATACGGGCAACACGAACGACTTCCTGCTCACCAATGCCGAAGAAAAAGGCTGGGCACGCACTGTGTCGGTTGGCCTGTCGAAAGACTATGGCAACGGCATCGACTGGACCGCTGGCTACGCCTTCACCCAGGCCAAGGACGTCAACCCGATGACTTCATCGGTGGCCTTCTCGAACTGGTCGAACGTCCAGACCTTCGATCCGGTGAACATGGACCTCGGCAACAGCGACTACGTGATCCCGCACCGGTTCACGTTCAACCTGAACCTCCGTAAAGAGTTCATCAAGAACTTCGCCACGAAGGCATCGCTGTTCGCAACGGCCAACGAAGGCGCGCCTTACAGCTACACGATTGGCAGCACCAACGCGTTCACTGTGGGCAACAACTCCGCTCGTAACCTGGCCTACATCCCGACCGGCGTGAACGACCCGGTTCTGTCGCCGTCGTCCAATGCCACGGCTGTGCAGAACCTCGTGAACTACATCAACAGCAACAGCGACCTGAGCGCGATGCGCGGTACGATCGCTGACCGTAACTCGCAGACCGATCCGTGGCGCTCGCGCTTCGACATCCGTCTCGCCCAGGAGTTCCCGGGCCTGCGCGCTGATGACCGCACCGAAGCATTCATGGTCATCCGCAATGTCGGCAACCTGCTGAACGATGACTGGGGCGTGATGAAAGAGCATGGCTTCCCCGGCAACGCCCAGCTGTACGGAATCAGCGGAATCGACGCACAGGGCCGCCTGATCGTCACTTCGTTCAGCCCGGCGGTCGACAACGCTTCGGCGATCAACTCGGCTTCGCTCTGGCAGGTTCGCCTCGGCCTGAAATACACCTTCTAAGCGGAAATTCGCTGAAGGCTCACTATATGAGGGGGCGGTCTTTCGGGGCCGCCCTTTTCGTTTGACCCAAGCTGTGGCAAGGCCCGGATGACATGACTGATACAACCCTGCATCTTCCGCCCGAATGGGCCCCGCAAGCGGCCCTCTGGGCCGGCTGGCCCCGCCTTGCCGAGGAATGGGGCGGCGACCTGACAGCGGCCCGGTCGGAAGTTTCCGCCTTCATCCGCAAGGCGGCTGAATACGTCCCAGTGAAGATCGCCTGTGGATCACGGGAGGCGGCCGCCTCTGCGCGGCTCGCCACCGGCGGGGCAGGGGAGATCGTCGAGATCCCGACCGGCGACATCTGGCTGCGGGATACCGGCCCGATCGTGACCGGCGCCGGCGCTTCCCGCCAGGCACAGGTGTTCCGCTTCAACGGCTGGGGCGGAAAATACCTGATGGACGGCGACACCGAGACGGCCGGCGCTGTTGCCGGCGTCGAAGGCCTGCCCATGCGCCGCCATGCCATGATCCTGGAAGGCGGCGGCATCGATGCGGACGGCGAAGGCCGTCTGCTGACAACCCGCCAATGCCTGCTCAACCCCAATCGCAACCCCCACCTTGCCCAGGCGGAGATCGAGGCGAGCCTGACAGCCGCCCTCGGCGTGGACGAGTTCATCTGGCTGGGGGATGGCCTGATGAACGATCATACCGATGGCCATGTCGATAACATCGCGCGCTTCATCGCGCCGGGCCATGTGCTTTGCCAGCATCCTTCTGATCAGAACGACCCCAATGCCGAGACCCTGCAGGAGATAGAGCGGACGCTCGTGTCCCATGGCCTGATGGTGTCGAGCATACCCTCGCCGGGCTTTGTGCATTTCGGGGATGGCGTACCGGTTCCGGCAAGCCATATGAACTTCACGATTACCAACCGCGCCGTGCTGGTGCCAATCTATGAAGACCGCTTCTCGGCGGTGGCCCTGTCTGAACTCAAGGCGCTGTTTCCGGGCCGCGAAGTCATCGGCCTGCCAGCGCGCGCCATTCTGGCGGGCGGTGGAAGCTTCCACTGCATGACCCGCGAAATCCCCGCCTGAGAAGGAGGCTCTGCCCATGACCCGCAAGATCACGCTCGCCGCCATCCAGTTCACGCCCACCGATGATGCTCAGCAAAATATCGACCGGGTTGCCGGTTTCGTTCGCGATGCCGCCGCCAAAGGCGCAGATGTCATTCTGCCTCCGGAGCTTTTCTGCGGCTATTATTTCTGCAAGACGCAGGAAGAAGAGCATTTCGCCCGCGCGATCGAATGGCAGGAGCATCCGGCCGTTCATCAGCTCTCGGAGCTTGCTGCAGAACTTGGGGTGGTTATTCCGGTCTCGATCTATGAGAAGGAAGGCCCGCTCTATTTCAACTCCATCGTGGTGATCGATGCGGATGGAACGCCGCTTGGCGTCTATCGCAAAAGCCATATTCCTGATGGGCCGGGCTATCAGGAAAAATTCTACTTCCGGCCGGGTGATACCGGCTTCCGCGTGTGGAACACGATGAAGGGCCGCATTGGCGTCGGCATCTGCTGGGACCAGTGGTTCCCGGAGGCGGCCCGCTCAATGGCGCTTATGGGCGCCGATGTGCTGCTCTATCCCACCGCGATTGGCGCCGAGCCGCAGGACGCTTCCCTCGATACCGCCGCGCGCTGGCGCCGGGGCATGCAGGGGCACGCTGTTGCGAATGTCATTCCCGTCGTCGCAGCAAACCGTGTGGGCAACGAGCAAGGGCAGGTTTTCTACGGGACCAGCTTCATCACCGACGAGACAGGTGAGATCGTCACGGATATGGACCGCGATCAGGAGGGCGTGATCCTTGCCACCTTTGATCTGGACCATGTCGACCGGGCAAGGGCTGCGTGGGGTTTCTTCCGTGACCGGAGAACGGATCTCTACGAAATTCTGGTCTAGACGCCGCGCGCCGATTCAGTTCCGGTTAGATGTGCCGAACATCCGGGCAACGCGTTCTTCAGTGTCATCATTGTCGGCAAAGATAACCGGTTCGCTGCGGCGGCGATCGCGTTTGCGCTGGTCTGCGATGCGGATTACGCCGCGTCCGGACGATTTCACATGGTATAGCTCTGCGTCGGCCTGGCGCAGCATGCCAGCAAAGCCCGTCCGGTGATCGTGGAAGGCGATGCCGATACTCGCGCCCACGTTGATGTAATTTCCCTCATGCTGCAGGGCGGCCTGGGCCGATTGCAGGAAGGTGTTGGCCTGGGTGATGATGTCCATTCGGCTCTGCCAGTGGTATCCGAGGATCAGGAATTCGTCCCCGCCTGTCCGGAAAATATCGCCCCGGCCGCCAAAGTGCACTCGCAGCTTTTCGGCCATCGACACGAGGACGGCATCGCCAGCCGTATGGCCAAAGGTTTCATTGATCAGCCGGAAATTGTCGAGATCAATCGCGACGGCGGCGCTGTAGCGTTCGCTTGTCTGGCGGTTTTCCAGTTCGCAGATCCGGTCCAGCAGACGCCGGTTGCCAAGGCCGGTCATTGCATCTGAGTTTGACCAGAACTCGGCCTGCCGCGCCTGACCGCCCAGCACCGCGCTCAGATAGGCCAGCATGAAGGCAAAGGCGAGCGGCAGCAGGAACAGGTTGATCGGCAGATAGGGCGTCACGCCCGCCATGCGCAGGTGAATCCATACCGTTGCCAGCAGGCAGGGCAGCCAGGCGATCAACGCGCTGCGTGCTCCCGCAACCCCGCTCGACGCCATGATCGCCAACCCGGCCACCAGAATGACAGGACCTGCTCCGGTGGCGATGTAAAAGCTGGTTCGCCCGATCCAGGAGGGAAGGCCCGCGCTTATGGCGGTCAGTGCACTGATGAAGGCAATAGCATAGAATATACGATAAAGGCGCGGCGCCTGCTTCTCCATGCCGAGAAACACCATGATGAACATGGTGCCGAAGGCCATCATCATTGCCTGCGTGAAAAACACGATCCGGCCGAAATTGAAATGCAAGTGCATGCCGAAAATCGCGGTGACGAGCCCTGAAGAAAGCAGGATATAGATCGCCACCGAGAGGGCAAAGCAGATGTAGATGCGAAATGATCCGTTGGCTGCCGCAAACGACATGGAGCCCGCATAGACCGCAAAGGAGAGGGCCGCGCCGATAATCAGGCTCCAGACCAGCGTTTCCAAGGCGATGCGGCGCGCAAAATTGGCTTCTGAGGCAATAATCACCGGCAGAACGATCAGGGAGGAGCTGCGTACCCGGACAAAATATTCCCTGCTTTCGCCGGGGGGCACAAGCAGATGATAAGCGGGATAGGCCGCTGCGACGCCGGTGCCCGTAACCGCAACTGCAGATCCTGCAGTGCTCTGGTGCAGACTGCCGTCAGAATGTACTTCAAAAAGATCGGTGCGCTGCAGATAGGGAAACCGCAGGGCAAACTTTGCGGACTGCACATCCGAACTGGAATTCTTCAGCGCAAAGCGAAGCCATACATCGCTCTGCCAGGCGGAAAATTGGGGTATCCTGCTACTTGCTGGCTTGAAATCCAGTGTGCCAGCAGATGCGATCACATCTTCAGGCGCGCGGGCAGGGTCTATGTCCTCAGCAAACTGGAAAGTGGGGGTGAACGCCGCGTCGGTCGGCAGGCCGGCTATGTCCATCGCGCGGAGGGGTTCGCCGGCAAAGGCCGCAAGCGGTAGCAACAGCCATCCTAGCGCCGCGCAGACGGCGGCTGCCCAAAGGCCTGATTTTATCCTTAGGCAGATCATCATAAACCGCACCAGCTCCAACTCCTGGTTTATGATGAACCGGTAAATATCACGTTGTTTTAACGCGTGAATTCTTCTCCCGAGCGCAAGAAAGTTTCAGCATATCTGCCCTGTCTGCAACAGGATGGGCCCTTGAGGGCTTAAAGACTCTTGCCGGGGGACAGGTGGCTGGCCGCCGAGACGATCGCGTCGGCATCAATCATGAAGTGCCGGTAAAGATCGGCGATTGTGCCCGTCTGGCCGAAATGCTCAACGCCCAGCGGCGTCACGGCATGGCCCTTCACGCCGCCAATCCAGGCCAGCGTTGCGGGGTGCCCGTCTGTCACTGTGATCAGCTGCGCATGGCGCGGCACACTCTCCATCAACCGTTCGATCTGGCTGAGGGCAGTCTTTTGTCCGCGCGCGCGGGCCCGGCGGGCAGCGGTCCAGCCCGAGTTCAGCCGGTCGGCAGACGTGACGGCCAGCACTCCGATATCCCGCCGGGCTTCGCCGATGCGGGCGGCCGCCTTGATGGCTTCCGGCGCGATGACCCCCTGATAGGCAATGATCACTTCGGCATTCGGGCCGGGTTTGCGCAGCCAGTAGCCGCCATCGATCACGCCCTGCCGGAAAGCGGCGTCCTCGCGGGACCAGGCGCGCACCTGCTCCACGGGCCGGGTAGAAAGCCGCAGATAGACCGAGCCGCCTGTCTCATCGCGCAGCCAGGTGCGTTCGTCCGGGTCGCCTTCGCCGTCGCGCTGGAGATAATCAAAGCTCCAGTCCATGATGATCGAGAGCTCATCCAGGAATGCCGGCTCGAACGAAACGATGCCGTCCTGGCTCATGCCGATCAGCTGCGCGCCGATGGACTGGTGTGCGCCGCCCTCCGGGGCAAGTGTGACGCCCGAAGGCGTGCCCGCGATGATGAAGCGAGCGTCCTGATAGCAGGCATAGTTCATGGCATCGAGGCCCCGGGCCACGAAGGGGTCGTAGACCGTCCCGACCGGAAGGAGCCGTTCGCCAAACAGGGAGTGGGAGAGGCCTGCCGCGCCCAGCAGCAGGAAAAGGTTCATCTCTGCAATGCCCAGCTCGATATGCTGGCCTTCCGGAGAGAATGCCCATTTTTGCGCGGAAGGAATCCTCTCCTCACGGAAGGTATCTTCCTTCGCTTCGCGGGCAAACAGGCCGCGCCGGTTCACCCAGCCGCCGAGATTGGTCGAAACCGTCACATCCGGGGAGGTCGTCAGGATGCGCTGGGAAAGTTCGCTGTCGCCGCGGGCGAGCGCGTCGAGGATCTTGCCAAGGCCCGCCTGGGTCGAGAGCATTTCGTCATCCAGAAATACCGGGCCGGGGGAGGGAACACGCGGCGCTGAATACCGGCGCGGGCCCTTGGCAAAGAAAGGCACCTGCGCGAGCGCGACCTGCAACTCGCCGGGCTCGGCAACCGTTGCAAAGGGCTCCCATTCCTCGCCGTCGGCCACACCCATGGATTTCTGGAAGTCTGCCATCTGCGCCTTGGTCATCAGGCCGGCATGGTTGTCCTTGTGCCCGGCCAGCGGCGTGCCCCAGCCCTTGATCGTATAGGCCAGGAACACGGTGGGGCGGTCATCATCCGCGCGGGAGAAGGCTTCAAGCAGCGTTTCAAGGCATTGCCCGCCCAGATTGTTCATCAGATCACTGAGCTCTGCGTCCGAGCGGCGCTCGATCAGGGCGGCCACATCTCCCTGATCGCCGAGATCATCCATCAGCCTTCTGCGCCACGCTGCGCCGCCCATGAAGGTCAGCGCCGAATAGAGAGAGTTCGGGCACGCCTCGATCCATGTTTTCAGCCGTTCACCGCCTGCTTCAGCAAAGGCCGCCCGCTGCAGCGCGCCGAAGCGCAACACTTCCACGCGCCAACCGAACGCCTTGAAGATCGCTTCGATCTTCGCCCACAGCCCCTCATGCACCACCCCGTCGAGGCTCTGGCGATTATAGTCGATGATCCACCAGGTGTTGCGCAGGCCATGTTTCCAGCCTTCCTGCAGGCATTCATAGACATTGCCCTCATCCAGTTCCGCGTCACCCACCAGCGCCACCATGCGGCCGGCGGGGCGTTTGCCTGACCCGAAATCCGTCCACGGACGGGCGATGAGGTAATCCTGAATGATCGATGCAAATGCGGTTTGGGCCACGCCAAGGCCAACCGAACCGGTGGAGAAATCCACGTCATCAATGTCCTTGGTGCGGGAGGGGTAGGACTGCGCCCCGCCAAGCCCACGGAAGTTTTCCAGCTTTTCGCGCGTCTGGCTGCCCATCAGATAATGCATCGCATGGAATACCGGCGCGGCATGCGGCTTCACGGCCACCCGGTCTTCCGGCCGCAGCACATTGAAATACAGCGCCGTCATGATCGACACCATCGAGGCGCAGCTCGCCTGATGCCCGCCCACCTTCACATCATCGTCGGCCTTCTCACGAAGATGATTGGCGTTGTGAACGGTCCAGGCCGCAAGCCAGAGCAGGCGCTGTTCGATGGTTTTCAGTTGATCGATGGAAAGGGGCATGGATTTCGGCCATCTCGCTGGGGAAGGGCATTTCCTTCCGCCTAATTCAGGAATGCGCGCAAGTCCATGGCCGGGTCTGATCACCATGGCCCCTGCGGGCGTCTTGGGTTAGCCTCCGAAAAACAGGGAGGAGCGATCATGACGGATCTGGCAGAGCGCCGCATTCAGCTGGTTAAGGACCATATGGCACTGGAGGTGACCCATGATTGGGACGCCGTCATCGCCACTTTCGAGCATCCCCGCTACGAAATGTATGGCTCCGGCAATGTGTTTGACGGTGAGGCGGCCGTGCGCGGCTATTTCGATGCTTCGCGCACGCCTTTTCCCGATCAGGGCAACGAGATCATCGCCATCGCCCATGCTGGCGATACGGTGCTGGTCGAGTTCTGGCTGACGGGAACCCATCTGGGGCCGCTGCGCCTGAAAGACAGGGTGGTGGCGCCGACGGGCCGGCGCTTCAAGGTGCGCATGGCGGCGAGTTTCGAATTTCCGCCCGGCGGCGACAAGATCATCTGCGAGCGGCCCTATTTCGATCAGGGGGCCGTTCTGCGGGCGCTGGAGCTCGCCTGAGGCATTTAGTCGAGTGAGCGGCGCGCCTTGTCGAACATGTCGGTCAGGACCGCGCCGGGGCCGTTGGCCGCCTGATGATACCAGTCGGGCATAGCCTGCAGCACGCCGGCTGCATCTGCCCAGCGGCGCACATTGGCATCAGCGGTCAACTGGAATGCCTGGCGCATATAGTTTTCATCCGCGCTGTCAAAACCGTCCGCAAGGGTGATTGAGGAGAAGCTCATCATGCTTTTCTGCACGGCCAGCATCGTGTCGAGCGATGCGGAGGTCAGGGCGAGAGAGGCGCGCCAGGGCGCCAGCCACAAGTCAAACATCGGTTTCATATCCATCAGCTTCGCTCTTTTTCTACGCCGCTATTGTGCGCCGCACAACAAATCTCATGCCAAAAGCCCGGTTCCGCCCCGTTTTCGCCGCTGAGGAATGGTCTTAATTGGCGAATATGACCGCCGACGCGCCCTTCCCGTTTGAACCTTCGCCCGCCAGGGGGCGTGTTCTCGTCTTCGATTCCGGGGTCGGCGGGCTGACGGTTGCCGGGGAAATCCGGGCGCTGGGGCCCCGGCTTTCGGTGCATTACGCCGCCGATACCGGCTTTTTCCCATATGGGGACAAGTCTGACGACGCCTTGCGCGCCCGCCTGCCGGTGGTGGCCAAGGCGCTAGTTGAGAATGTGCGCCCGGATGTGTTCGTCATTGCCTGCAACACGGCGAGTACGCTGGCGCTGGCCGAAGTGCGCGCCGTGCTGGATATCCCTGTCGTGGGCACGGTGCCGGCCATCAAGCCGGCGGCCCGGCTGACCGAGACCGGAACCATCGGCCTCCTCGCCACCCCCGGCACCATAAGGCGCGCTTACACCGCCCGCCTGATTGAGGAGTTTGCGGGCGACAAGCGCGTCATCCTCCATGGCAGCCTGGAACTGGTCAAACTCGCCGAGGCCCATGCCCGCGGAGAGGACGTGCCGCCGGAGGCCTTTGCCGCCGCGCAGGCACCCCTGTTCGAAGCGCCGGGCGGCGATGAGATTGACACAGTGGTGCTTGCCTGCACGCATTTCCCGCTGGTGCGCGGGCAGCTCATTGCCACCGCGCCCCGCGCCGTCAGCTATATCGACAGCGGCGCGGCCATCGCCCGCCAGACGATCCGTGTACTGCCTGCCAGAAATGAATCAGGCGGACAGGGAGGCACAGCCTGCCTCACAAGTCCGCCTGAAAGGGAAGAGGCCACCGTCCGCGTCCTGAGACGCTACGGTTTTCCCGAGGTTCAGTTCGTGGCCATCGAGCCGATCGAGATGACTTCGGCGCCTTCGGCCGAGCCATAGAGCGACGGCCAGGGGCTATCCTGAACAATCGCCAGCTCGGACTCGCCAAAGCCGTTGAAGCGCGTCGCCATCGAGCGGCCATAGGCGCCGATATTGCCGATCTCCACATAGTCGCCCTCGGTCAGCCCGGCCGGCAGCCAGACCTTGTAGGGAAGCATGTCAGCTGAATCGCAGGTCGGTCCGTAGACGGTGTATTCCACCATCCGGCCCAGCTTGCGCCCGTCACCCGAGATCGCGCGCATCGGGAACACCCAGTTCTCGTGCACGGCGTCATACAGCGCGCCATAGGAGCCTTCATTGATGTAGAGCGCATCGCCCTTAACCAGATCGACGCCCACCAGCAGGCTTTCGGCTTCAGCCACCAGCGCGCGGCCCGGCTCGCACCACAGGTCAGCGTTTTCCAGAACGAACATGTTCTCGAACGAACGCATCACCATGGCGACATAATCGTCCATCGCCGGCGGGTTCTTGTCGGCATAGATGGCCGGGAAGCCGCCGCCGACATCCACGATGTCCACGGTCACGCCGGCGTCGATGATGACGCGGCTGGCATCTGCCATCGCCTGTGCCCAGGCAGAAGGCTTCATCGCCTGGCTGCCCACATGGAACGACACGCCCAGCTCATCGGCATAGCGGCGGGCAACGCTGAGGATATCAGCAGCTTCCGCGGCGCCGGCGCCGAACTTGCCCGACAGCGGCAGGGCCGATCCTTCGTTCGACACGGCAATGCGCACAAGGATCGTCAGATCCTTTGCAAAGTCGGTCGCGTCGAGAATCTTCTGCAGCTCGGCCATCGAGTCGGTGACGAAGATGCGCACGCCATGATTGAAGTAGGCGCGGCGGATCGCCTGACGCGGTTTCACCGGGTGCAGGAAAGCGATGCGGGCGTCCGGGAAGCGGCCGCGAATCAGCTCGATTTCCTTTTCGGAAGCCGCGTCAAAGCTACGGATGCCGCCTTCCCACAGCGCGTCGAGGACGTGCGGGGCAGGGTTCACCTTCACGGCATAGAAAGCCTGGGCCGGGAATTTCTCCACGAACCAGCTCGCAGCGGCCGTCACGCGCTCCGGACGGAAGCAATAGGTCGGCAGCTCGGGCTTTTGCTCGCGCGCAATATGATACGGGGTCGCGTAAGTGTGCATGACACCTAACCTCCAAAGGGCTTCAAACCAGCTTTGGGCGTTAGTACAGGGGGCCCCCCTTATCGGGTTAGCCCAGATGTCCGCCACATCGAATTTCAGGGGTCGAAATAGTGTACAATGCCCGGGCATGCAAGAAGAAATTTTGCCCGTTACATAAGCTTGTCACAAAAGGGTAACGGTGCTGCGCCAGATAGCGCTTGCAAACATGGTAAAATGGCGCTCCGAAAGCCGCGATCTCTGCGGCATTGGCGCTGTTCCCGGAGGTCTCCCGATGTTCTTTCGCCGTATCAGCCTGCTGGGCGCCGGCCTGCTTGCCCTGGCCGCCTGCAGCCAGAGCGACCTCTCGCAGCTCGATACCGGTGAGCCGGGCACCAAGCCTGTCCCGGCGATCGCGCGCGATCAGAAGATCAAGATTGTCGGGTCTTCCACGGTGGCGCCTTTCTCCCGGCCGGTTGCGGAGCGGTTTGGTGTGGTCACGCGGTTCTCGACCCCGATTGTGGAATCCACCGGCACCGGCGGCGGCTTTAAGGCCTTCTGTGAAGGCGTAGGCCCGATCACCCCTTCGATTGCCAACGCCTCCCGCCCAATGACCGATTCCGAGCGCGAGCTTTGCCGGAGAGCGGGGGTCACAGACATTACCGAAGTGGCCTTTGGCTATGACGGTATCGTGCTGGCGAACGCCAAGGGCGGCCCGGATTTCAGCATGACAAAAACCCAGATGTTCCTTGCGCTCGCCAAGGACATTCCGGACGGCAAGGGCGGCTTCATCCCGAACCCCTACACCCGCTGGAGCGAAGTCTCGCCCGAACTGCCTAACGTTCCGATCCTGGTGTTTGGCCAGCCGCCCACGTCCGGCACGCGGGACGCTTTCAACGAGCTGGGCATGGAGAAGGGCGCCCTCGGCATCCCTGAGCTGGCCGCCCTGAAAGCTTCAGATTCCGACGCGTTCAAGCTGCGGTCCCACACCATCCGCACGGATGGCCGGTGGATCGATTTCGGCGAGCATGATTCGGCGATTGTGCAGTCTCTGATGAAGTCTCCAGAAGCGCTGGGCGTTTTGGGCTTTTCCTTTCTGGAGCAGAATGCAGACCGCATCAAAGGCACGGCTTTCAGCGGCATTGCGCCCACATTCGAGAACATCAATTCCGGGGAATACGGACTTGCCCGTCTGATGTTCTTCTATGTGAAGGAACAGAACTTGCCGCTGGTCGATGGACTGGCAGAGTTCGTGGAATTTTCGGTCGATGACGGCGCCGCCGGGCCGGACGGTTATCTTCTGGAGCAGGGGCTCGTGCCGCTGCATGAAGACGAACTGCTTGAGCAGCAGCAGATCGCAGCCCGGCTTGTTGCCAAAAGCCGCGGCTACTGATCGGCCTGAGCTACGCGCCTAGAAGCCCGGCCCTGCCGGCTGCCTGCGGCGCCGGATACGGATTTTCTGCCAGAAGCGTTTACGCTCGGGCGCGGGCAGGGGCTGCAGGTTCTCGATGAACGCCTCGGCGCAGGCCCGCCAGCTATAGGTCTCCGCATAGGCCCGGCAGGTCTCGCGGCTGAGGCGCAGGCAATCAATGGCCCCTTGGCGCAGATTGCCGCCCACCGGCGTGATCGTGCCCGCGCCCGAACCAGGGATCACATCGCGCGGCCCCGTGGCATCATAGGCGGCCACCGGCGTCCCCGCGGCCATCGCTTCGAGCACCACCAGCCCGAACGTATCGGTCAGGCTGGGGAACACGAACACGTCCGCGCTGGCATAATGGGCGGCCAGGTCATCGCCGAACTTGGCGCCCAGGAACACGACATCCTTGTATTTCTTCTTCAGCTCTTCCAGCTGCGGCCCATCGCCGACGATCACCTTGGTGCCGGGCAGGTCCAGCTCGGCAAAGGATTCGATGTTCTTTTCCACCGCGACGCGGCCGACATTCAGGAAGATGGGCCGCTTCAGGCCCGCAAACGGGTCGCCCGGCGCGCCTTCCTCGATGCGTTTGGCCGGATTGAACAGTTCGGTATCCACCCCCCGGCTCCAGGAGACGAGGTTGATGAAGCGCTGCTGGCGCAGCTCGTCCAGCAGAGACGGTGTCGCCACCATCACCTTGCCCGAATATTTGTGGAACCAGCGCACGAAGGAATAGCCCCAGCTGACCGGCACCGGCAGGCGCGCCGAGACATATTCGGGAAAGCGCGTGTGATAGGCGGTGGAGAAAGGGTGTTTCTCTGTCAAGCAGACCGCGCGCCCGGCCATGCCAAGCGTACCCTCGGTGGCGATATGCACCGCGTCGGGTTCAAACTCGTCAAACCGCTCGCGGATCTTGCGGCGGGCAAACAGCGCCAGCTTGATTTCCGGATAGGTCGGCAGCGGCATGGTCATGAAACCATCCCCCGGATGCACGATCTCCCAGACATGGCCCATGGCCTCTGTCTCGGCGATAACGCGCTTCATCGTGCGTACGACGCCATTGACCTGAGGGTCCCAGGCATCGGTGACGAGCATGATGCGCATGCCGGCTCCATGGTTGTGGGCCCCCCGCGGGCCTTTCGCGGGCGCAATCTGACGGGCTTGGCGCGGGGCGTAAAGGGGGACACTGCGGCGCAGGGGTGTTTTGGGACACTCCCCCGATGGGGGTATTCTTGTCTGAAGGCTCAGGTATAAGCGGCAGAATATTGCCCCGACCTCGCCAGACGGACCCACACTATGCCCGATACCCTGCCTCAGACCGCGCTCGACTGGGATGCGCTCGACGCCCTGAAATTCGCTGATGAGGAGGCCCTTCTCGAGGGCCTGCTGAAGGAAGGAGTACTGTCGCAGCCGATCCGCGAAGGCGCGGTCCGCCGGGGCAGGGAGCTGGTCATGATCGCCCGCGCCAAGGGCCGCCGCAAAGGCATGATGGAAAGCTTCCTGGAAGAGTTCGGCCTGTCAAACTCCGAAGGCCTTGCCCTGATGTGCCTCGCCGAAGCGC
This sequence comes from Hyphomonas polymorpha PS728, assembly GCF_000685315.1. Classification (GTDB taxonomy): domain Bacteria; phylum Pseudomonadota; class Alphaproteobacteria; order Caulobacterales; family Hyphomonadaceae; genus Hyphomonas; species Hyphomonas polymorpha. Next base: position 9,538 of record NZ_ARYM01000018.1, on the reverse strand, counting down.
TGCTGCGCGTGCCGGATGCCGAGACGAAAGACGATCTCATCGCCGAAAAGATCCGCTCGGGCGATTGGGGTGCCCATAAGGGCCAGTCCGACAGCTGGCTGGTCAACGCTTCCACCTGGGGCCTGATGCTGACAGGCCGTGTCATCGGGGCGCCGGAAAATGCCCAGAAGGGCGCGGGCAATTTCGTCTCCGGCCTCGTGCGCCAGAGCGGCGAGCCGGTCATCCGCGCTGCCATGATGCAGGCCATGCGCATCATGGGGGAACAGTTTGTCCTGGGGCGGACGGTCTCCGAAGCGCTCAAACGTGGCCGCCGCATGGTGAAATCGGGCGATGCCGCCCATTTCAGCTTCGACATGCTGGGCGAAGGCGCCCGCACCACCGAAGACGCCAACCGCTATTACAAGGCCTATCACGACGCCATCGCCGCCGTGGCAGCGGATAAAGATCCGGCGCTGCCGCCTGAGAAGGCCAATGGCGTCTCGGTCAAGCTCTCCGCCCTCCATCCGCGCTATCTCGCCGTCAAAGAAGCGCGCGTGATGGCGGAGATGTATCCGCGTGTGCTCTCCCTCTGTCAGGCCGCTGCCAAGGCAAATATCGGTCTCTGCCTGGATGCTGAGGAAGCCCACCGCCTGGTCATCAGCCTAAAGATCTTCGAGCGTCTGGCGCGCGAGCCCTCGCTGAAAGACTGGACTGGCCTCGGCCTCGCCGTGCAGGCCTACCAGAAACGCGCCCGCGCCGTGATTGAGCGTCTCGCTGCCCTGGCAAGGCAAACCAATCGCCGTTTCATGGTCCGCCTCGTCAAGGGTGCTTATTGGGACAGCGAGATCAAGAACGCCCAGGTCGAGGGCTATTCGAACTTCCCGGTCTTCACCACAAAGCAGGGTACGGATGTTCACTACCTCGCCTGCGTCAAGGCCATGCTGGAAGCCTCTCCCGCGATCTACCCGGCCTTTGCCACCCACAACGCCCACAGCCTGGCCGCCGTTGATCTGCTCGCCCAGGCGGCCGGCGTTACCAATTTCGAATTCCAGCGCCTCCACGGGATGGGCGAGCCCCTCTATGAAGCCGCGGACGCCGGAAACCGTGTGCGGGTCTATGCGCCGGTCGGCGCGCATGAAGACCTCTTGCCCTATCTTGTCCGCCGCCTGCTTGAGAACGGCGCCAACACAAGCTTCGTTCATTCGTTCCTCGATCCCGATGTGCCTGCAGAACATGTCGTCGCGGATCCCATTGCAAAGGTGGAGATCGGCCCCCGCCGCCATCCGCGCATCCCGACGCCGCCGCGCCTCTATGGCGCCGGCCGCCGCAACTCTGCCGGTCATGATCTCAGCCAGTTAGGTGTGCGTGGTCAGTTTGCGGCCGCTGTGAAAGTGCTGGATGACGGCCCGGCCTATGCAGCAGGCCCCATCGTGTCCGGAAAACCTGAAACCGGCGGCGGAGACCTCGTCCGTATGCCCGCAGAAACCGGCCGGGCGCTGGGCGCGGTGAAAGAGGCAGACACTGACGCCATCCATCGCGCGCTGGACGCGGCCACCGCCTTCCAGCCTGAATGGGACCATCTCGGCGGCCCCAAGCGCGCCGAATATCTCCACGCCATGGCAGATGTGATGGAGGCCAATGCCGCCCAGCTCATCGCCCTGATGGCGCGAGAAGCTGGCAAGACGCTGCCTGATGGCATCGCCGAAGTGCGTGAGGCGGTCGATTTCTGCCGCTACTATGCTCAGCAGGCAGAGCATGATTTTGCCGGGCCCGTGCGTCTTCCGGGGCCAACGGGTGAGACCAACCATCTCTCCCTGCATGGGCGCGGCGTCTTCTGCTGCATCAGCCCCTGGAACTTCCCACTGGCCATCTTCACCGGCCAGCTCGCCGCCGCCCTCGCCGCCGGTAACGCAGTTATCGCCAAGCCTGCCGAACAGACGGCGCTGACGGCGTTCGAGGCTGTCCGCCTCTTCCACAAGGCAGGCCTGCCGGCCGATGCGCTGCATCTTCTGCCGGGCAGGGGCGAAACCGTCGGCGCCGCCCTCACGGCAGACCTGCGCGTCTCCGGCGTCTGCTTCACCGGCGGCACCTCCACCGCGCGTCTCATCAACCGCACCCTGGCAGGCCGCGATGGCCCGATCATTCCGCTGATCGCCGAAACCGGCGGCCTCAACGGCCTCTTCGTCGACACCACCGCCCTGCGCGAACAGGTGATCGACGACATGATCATCTCCGCCTTCGGCTCGGCGGGGCAGCGCTGCTCGGCCCTGCGCATCGCCTTCCTGCCGAACGCGACCGCAGACCATCTGATCGAAGGCCTGATCGGCGCGATGAATGAACTCGCCCTCGGCGATCCGGCGCTGCCGGAAACCGATACTGGCCCTGTCATTGATGCGGATGCCCGCAAGGCACTTGGGGCGCATCTGGAGCGCATGCGCCGCGAGGCAAAAATCCTCCACCAGCTGGACGCTGGAAGGATCGGCGCAGAAGGCTATGGCTTCGGTCCGGCCCTGGTGGAGCTTTCCTCGCTCGACCAGATCAGCGAGGAAACCTTCGGCCCCGTCCTGCATATCCTGCGCTATGATCCGGATAATGTCGCCGCCGTCGCCGCGGGCCTGAAAGCCAAGGGCTATGGCCTCACCCTCGGCATCCATTCGCGCCTCGAAAGCTTCCATAACGCGGTCAAAACGGCTTGCCCCGTCGGCAACACCTATGTGAACCGCTCGATGATCGGCGCCGTTGTCGGGGTCCAGCCCTTCGGCGGGGAGGGGCTCTCCGGCACCGGCCCGAAGGCGGGCGGCCCCCATTATCTCCATCGTTTCGCCACAGAGCGCGTGGTAAGTGTCAACATCACCGCTCAGGGCGGAGACCCCGAACTGCTCAGCCTGTAAGGAATATCCGATGAAACCTCTTTTCCTCACCGCATCGATCGCTGCGCTGGTGCTGGCCGCCTGCGCTCCGGCAAATGAGGCGCCCGCCGGGGATGCCGCTTCGGGAGAAGAGGCCGGGGCAGAAGGTACCGTCTCGCCTGAAAGCGCGCCGCTGCCGGTAGACCTCGGCAGCCCGGTTTTCGAGGAAACGGCGGATGATTACACCATCCGCGCCGTGGTCGATTCCCGCATTGCAGCGTTCCAGCCGGCGCTCGCGGAAGATCTGATGACTGCCGCCAAGTCCCGGCTTGAGGCCTTCAAGGCCGATGCCATCGCTGATGGCACAGCTGCGCGTGAGCGTTCTGCCGCCACAGGCGAGGAAAACTGGTTCCGCCCCTATTCGATGGAAATCCGCTTCACCCCGTCTGCCCAGGCCGACGATGTGATCGGCATCGAGCAGTTCAGTATGGTCGACACCGGCGGGGCCCACCCCAACTACATCCTCACCGGCCTCGTGCATGAGCGCGGCGATGAATACCCCATTTCGCTGGAGGCGGTCGTCACCGATATGTCCGGCTATGGCGCCAGCCTGAAGAAGCATCTGATCGAAGCCAAATCAGAGCGCGCCTATGATGATACCCATCGGCAGAATGTGCCCGCTGAAGTCGAGGAAATCCTCGGCAGCGACGCTGAGGCGGCCAGCAAGTTCGGGCAGAACTTCACCCTTGCCCCCTCCACCGAGGCTGGCAAGTTCGGTGGCATCACCGTGCTCTTCTCGCCCTATGATGCCGGCCCGTATGCGGAAGGGTCCTATGAGATCACTGTTCCGGCGGCTGAGCTTTCCGGCAAGCTGACACCCGCCTGGGAAGGCCGGTTCGGCGGCGAGCCCGACCTGCCGGCCGAAAACCCTAAGTAACAGGCGCTGCCTAGCAACGGCGGAACTGGAAGGTCTGGGCCCGGTCACCATTCATGCGCGAGATTGTCGCCGTCATCCGGCGGCCATCACGCGTATAGGTGATCAGCTGCGGAAAATCGTGGGAGGGATTGGCGAAGGTGATCGTGTTCCGGCCGCGGCTTGCTTCGGTGAAAGCCGAAGGCCCGAAGCCACCCGGATAGGCATTGAACGTTGCCGGCGTGCCCAGCTCGATCCGCGTCTGCTCGAAATAGGTCGCCACCTCCCCATTGAGGTTCAGCGCATAGCCGAACAGATAGCCATGCTCGGGCTTGGTCCACACTTCCTTGTAGCTGCGGTCGTCATTGCGCCAGCAGCCGCTCATCCAGTCGAGATCGTCGGCATGGGCCGCTGAAGGGGCGCTGGCACAGGCCGTCAGGCCAAGGGCGAGGGCTACAAAGGCGCGTTTCATATGTCCACCAATCTCCGGCCCGTCCGGGCCTGTCTGCTTTGCGTGCGAGCGGATCATCCGCAAGTTCCCCTTAAAGGATACCACCCCGGCGCCGGGTGTGAAGCCATGAGTGCAGCTTCTCGGGGGCGGGCAGGGGCCCTGGTCAGTCCTGCGCCACCATGAAATGCGCCGTGATGGCCGAAACCGGGTCGGTCCGGTTCTCCTGCCAGGCCTCGGCCCGGACTGATGCCATCCGCCGCCCCATCTTCATCACGAAGGCGCGCGCATAGAGATCCTTGGCATGGCCCTGGCGCAGATAGTCGATGGTGATGTTGATCGGCCTCGGCGGGCGCGGCATGTCGGAAACGAGGAACACCTGCAGCATCGCCGTCAGCTCCAGGAAAGACGCAATCGCCCCGCCATGCAGCGCGCGGATGGTGACGTTCCCGATCAGCTTTTCCTGGAAGGGCAGGATCGCCGTCATCTCGTCGCCCATCACCTCGCAGCGCATACCCAGCGTCTGCGCAAACGGCACGCGCTTCAGGATGGCGTCCACTTCATCCGCCCGCGGATTTGTCAGGTTCGGGTTCATGGCAGCGTCTTTCCTTGCGGGCTCTGAGAGCCAAAGCGCGGCTTGTTGATGGCAAAGGTGCCCGCCGATGTCGCGATCAGCCGGTCGCGCGTCTCGTGATAGGCCCAGGCGCGGGTAAAGCACACGCTTTTGGTCACCCGGTAGCATTCGGCCTCGCCGATGATGTCGAGGCCCTTTTCAGCCGGGCGCATATAGTCGATCCGCAGATCGATCGTCGCCACAAAGCGCAGCTTCGTCATTGCCGCCGTGCAGGCCATGCCGGAAAGATTGTCGAGGAAGGTGGTGATCACCCCGCCATGGATCACGCCCGTCTCCGGGTCGCCCACCAAATTCTCCGCCCAGGGCTGCAGGCCCCAGACATGCCCACGCTCCACCTTCGTCACCTGGAACCCCACCTCATTGCCCCAGGGCACGGCCGAGTTCATCAGGTCGACATGTTCGCGCATCACGGCGGCGATACGGTCGGGATCGTTTTTGTCATCATTCATAAGAGGCTTACCCCGCGTCCGGATTTGACGCTTTATCCAAGCCGGATAACATCGCACCAATTCCAAAGAAACGGCAAACGTGACCCGCCCCGGCGGAAGAGGAGACGCCCCAAATGGCATTTGACGCAGCGGCAAAGCCCAAAACATGTATCATCGGCGCTGGATGCTCCGGCTTCACCATGGCCAAGCGCCTGAAAGATGCCGGCCTGCCGTATGACTGTTTCGAGAAGTCCGACAATATCGGCGGCAACTGGTATTATAATAACCCCAACGGGGTTTCCTCCTGCTACCAGTCCCTGCACATCGACACCTCCAAATGGCGCCTTGCCTTTGAGGATTACCCGGTGCCTGCCGACTGGCCGGACTTCCCCCACCATGCCCAGCTGCTGCAGTATTTCCACGACTATGTGGACCATTTCGGCCTGCGTGAGACCATCACCTTCAACACCTCTGTCACCGATGTCGCCGACCTGCCCGGCGGGCGTTACCGCGTCACCCTCTCCACTGGCGAAACCCGCGATTATGATGCCGTCTGCGTCGCCAACGGCCACCATTGGGATGCCCGCACGCCCACCTATCCGGGCAATTTCACCGGCTATCAGGTCCACTCCCACCACTACCGCGACCCGTTCGACCCCTATGATTTCCGCGGCAAGCGCGTGATGATCGTCGGCGCGGGCAACTCGGCGATGGACATTTCGTCTGAGCTCTCCCAGCGTCCGATTGCGGAAAAGCTGTTCATCTCCATGCGCCGCGGCGTCTGGGTGATGCCGAAATACATGGATGGCCGCCCCGCCGATAAGGCCGTGCTGCCGCCTTGGATGCCGCCCAGCCTCGGCCGGTCGCTCGCCAAGAAGAAGATCAAGAAAACCATCGGCAATATGGAAGACTACGGCCTGCCCAAGCCCGACCATGAGCCGCTGGAAGGCCACCCCTCCGTCTCCGGAGAATTCCTCACCCGCGTTGGCTGCGGCGACATTCTTCCCAAGCCCGGTATCGACCGGTTCGACGGCAACACCGTCCACTTCACTGATGGCACCACCGAGGAAATCGACGCCATCGTCTGGGCCACCGGCTACAACACCACCTTCCCCTTCTTCAAGCAGGATGAGCTGACCCCGAAAGACAACGTCTTCTCCCTCTACAAGCGGATGGTGAAGCCCGGCCGCGAGACGCTGTTCTTCCTCGGCCTCGCCCAGCCGCTGCCCACTTTGGTTAACTTTGCAGAACAACAGTCAAAGTTGGTGGCCGCCGCGCTGCAGGGGCGCTACGCTTTCCCTTCTCATGAGGAGATGGACCGCGTGACGATTGCCGATGAACAGGCCCATCTGGGCCATTTCTACGACAGCCCGCGCCACCGGATGCAGGTGGATTTCAATCTCTATGTCCGCGACCTGCTGAAAGAGATCGAGCGCGGGGCAAAACGGGCAAAGGTCGGCGCGTGAGGGCAGGGGCGTCTGGTCTGGCTCTGGCGGCGCTTCTGCTTGCCGCCGCCTGCGCCTCCGCGCCCGCGCCCATCGACCAGCGCCCCTCCCGGGCCATCCTGCGGATGCCGCCGGTGGATTTCGGCCCGCCGGGAGACCTGCGCAATCCGCCCCAGGGCCCGTTTCAGCCAAACGCCTATCTGCGCGCCTGTCCCGGCATGCGCGTCTCCAATGCGCCGCTGATGGATGGCGAGCGCTGGTTGACCGAGTTCAAGCCCATCATCGTCGTCTATGGCGTGATCCTGGCGTCGGCGCCGGTGAATGATGTCTGTCTTTCCTCCGGCTATGGCCAGCGGGATGGGCGCCTGCATGCCGGCATTGATCTGACAAACCGCCCACCCGGCATCGTCTACTCCGGCGCGCCCGGCCGGGTGATCGAGGCGAGGAATTCCTCCGGCTACGGCCTGAATGTCGTGCTCGATCATGGCCACGGCGTCTACACGCGCTACGCCCATCTCGATTACTTCGCCCCGGGCATCACGCCCGGCGTCTCCATCGGCTTTGGCCAGCCCGTTGGCCAGATGGGCGCCACCGGCAATGCCCAGGCCGCCCACCTGCATTACGAAATCCTCACCGGCAATATCGACAATCCCAGCGGCTCCTTCGGCCTCACCTCGCACGATCCCTTCTCCTTCCCCCCCTATGAAGGGGCGTTGCAGGCCGGATACTGATCTGCAACTCTCCCCGGCGGAGATCGGGGCAGGGGGGGCGCCATGACAGGAAAATACACGCCATCGCTGATCGCGCGCGCCTATGCCGATCCGCTGTCCTGGCTCAATCTGGCGGTTGATCTTCTGCCGATCTGGGCCATCTTCCAGTTCGGCTGGGGCGCTACACCGCTGGTGGCGCTTTACTGGCTGGAAAATCTCGTCATCGGCCTCTTTGCCGCCGCCCGTATGCTGGGGGCCGGCCTCACCCAGCTCAGCAAGGGGATAATGAGCGGGGCGGCTGTCTTCTTTCTCGTGCCCTTCTTCTGTTTCCATTATGGCGCCTTCTGCTGGGGCCATGGCGTCTTCATCGCAAATTTCTCGAACCAGGATATCGGCCTGCCTTCGCCTCAGGGCCTACTCGTCTGGGCGCTCGGCACGGGGCCCCACATGCTCTGGTTCCTCGGCGCCATCCTCGCGGCAAACCTCGCCGTCTTCCTGATAGATTTCATCGCCCGTGGAGAAATCACCCGCACAAAACTCGACGCCGAAATGACCGCCCCCTATGGCCGCATCGTCACCCTGCATGTCGCCATCATCCTGGGCGCCATGTTCGCCTTCGGCGCGGAAGAGCCCCTGATGGGCGTCCTCCTCCTCATCCTCATCCGCGTCGCCTTCGGCATGATCCTCACCCTCCGCCGCCGGATGAGGCGCGATGCTCAGTTGGCGGAGCGTGTGGAGGGGAAGGGCGCCACCGTCTAACCCCGTGTCATCCTGGAAGCCGCGAAAGCGGTTATCCGGGACCTTCCCTCCGTCACAAGGCCCCCTCCGTCTTGCGCGTCCCGCGCAATCCACCTCCCCCGCTTCGCAAGGGAGGATATCACCGCGCCCCCTCAACCAAACCACACGTTTCTTCTCCTCCCCCGTTTATGGGGGAGGTGGCCGCGAAGCGGACGGAGGGGGCTGCGCCAATACCCAACCCCTCGCCACACTCGACGGACAAAGCCCGTCAGAGTACTCATCTCCTGAGCCCACTACGGAGAAATCCAGTCTATCAATTCCGAAAGTAGCTTTGTCACCACCAGGAATAGAGCCTTTCTTCCCAAGAGCTTTGCAAATGGGCGTTTATATATTGGTGAACTACGATTGGCGCTTGTGTCTAGCACTGTCGATCCTCTGCATTGCGCCGTACAGAGATCGCTCAGGATGAATGGGATTGCTAGGGTAGCAAAATCAGCAATACTCCGTATCGGGGATGAATTCTCATATTGCTGTGTTTTGCTTCACTCCGACTGAAGAATTGCGCGCTTTAGCGTATCTACGGACGCGCTCAGGCCCGTTGTCTGTTCAATTTGCTTCAGGATTTCTTTGTAGCTCAGAGTGCCATGACCATTTGGAAAGAGCTTGCCGTAGATAGCCGCAACGTCTTCCTGCTTTCTCGGGCGACCAACCTTTCCAAGGTCGTTGCTCGTCCGACCCAGAGCAGCATCGTCTTTTCGAAGTTCACGTTGTGCTATTCCAGCCCAGTATGAATCCCAATTTCGGGTCACCTGGGGTTCTGGAGTAACCACGAACCAACCCTGATATTGAGCTAAGTTTTTTGCATGTTCGCAAACGTCAAAATCGAAGGGATTGTCAATGTCCTTTGATAAAACGAAATCGTAAAGGACAGTGTCAATCTCGAAGGTGATTGCATTCATGAATAAGGGTGGTCTGGTAAATCCAAAACGGCTCAGCATTTCTGATTGAAGTTTAGACCACGCCTCATCATTGTGTGTGCCAGCAATTTGTTCATTGTAGTGATCGATTTGTTCTTGGGTGATGGCCTCACAGAAGTTGAATTTTTTGGATAGCTCATCGGAGTATTCATCAATTGCGTATTCTTCTCCAGCGACAACTGCGGAATTTAGATCTACATACCAGCGGTGCCTTAAAGCTGCTTTATCTACTTTGACGACTGTCTGCTTCCCGTCGAAGAGGTATAAGTCGTTTTCGAGCATCTGCGTTAGCCAGCTGAGCAAAATGTCCTCACTTCTGAATAACAAAAACGACATAAGACCTGAACTTGGTGAGCGAAGTTCGAGGTACTTTCGAGCGTCGTCAAAATGCTCATCGGTAATCCTCCCAGAAATTAA
>NZ_ARYM01000017.1 GCF_000685315.1 Hyphomonas polymorpha PS728 | reverse complement strand
TCCCAATGTGCTACGGCACGGAGCTGACCAGTCACGCGATCCTGAAATGGGTGAAGGAGGCCCGCATCGAATGGCACTACATTGCCCCCGGAAAACCGACACAGAATGCGTTCGTGGAGTCGTTCAATGGCCGCCTGCGGGACGAATGTCTCAACGAGCACCTGTTCGACCGCCTCAGCGAGGCTCGCAGCATCATCGAGACATGGCGGATCGACTACAATACTGTCCGCCCACATACATCCCTCGGCGGTCTCGCTCCAGCGATGTTCGCCGACCAGGCGCGGCGAGCCCGGCCCGCTTCGCCTGAGCTACGCAAGAGCTCCGCTCAGCGGGCCTTGACCACCAACCCCCAACCAGAAAGAAAGGCGAACAGAGTCTCCAATTAAACGGCCCGGATCAGGGGGCTGGGTCATGATGTAAAGCGGCTTCAGGGGCATATAGAAAGACTGCTATGGGGAAGAGGTATGATCTGGATCGCGCATGAGCACGGCGGATGGATTTCGCCCTTTGCAGGTCCAGACAACAGTTTTGCAAACATTCGGTCGGAGTTGGAGAAACTGGCTTTTGAGTTCATGCCGGAGAACCTCGCGGACGAGGTTCGAGAAGCGATGAAGCTCCGTTGAACAAAGACTGCTTTGGTCAACACGTCTGAATATGGGAGCGCGCATTCTGAGTGGAATTGCAACCGCGAGGAATACATCGCCACACGTCAGATGGTGGTCGACTAGTTTTTTATAGCGTTGCAAGAACGAACTAGCAACATTATCCTCTGTTTCTATCCAGCATTGAAGCCGAAGGTGGGTGGCGTGCGGTCAGACAGCAAGCTAGATTCAGAGCTACCCGCTCCTAATCCGAAGCGGCAGGCCGCCCACACTATCAGCGCGTTCCGCTTTCAGCTCCTGGAAACGGCTATCGCTTGGATGAACCTTAGCGAAGCCGAAACGCTGCTGATTGAGATCTTCGAAGATTTTGATGTCAAATCCGAAAATGGTGGCGCCAAGCTCACGCAGGTCAAGCATAGCGCTAGCGATCGCGTGCTCACCCTCGCAAGCAAAGATGCACGAGATGCGCTTGAAAATTTCTGGACTGTGAGCCACGGAGGGCAGGCTCAGGACCTATCACTGGTAGTCCACACCAATATGTCCATCGGAACTGAGCACGCCGCACATTTGCCGGGTGAGATAGCAGGAATCGAATACTGGCAGGCGGTTAAGAATGGTGCCGCCGCCGCGCCTCTCAAAGATCTGCTCTTGGCGATTCTGCCAGCCGGTAACCTCAAATCCTGGCTCGTCAGCGTGCAGGATGACCACACATTGCGAGCACAATTTTTTAATCGCGTTGATTGGAAAACCAATCAACTAAGCGGCGTGCCGCAAAGAGCGCTTCTTGCTGAACTGATTACTGGCCGTCTTGCAGCTTTAGAACTTCCCGTGGGTTTGGCGCCGAATGCGGCGGGCTCAATCGTCGACTATATCTTCGCAGTTGCGAGCGAGAAGGATGCTTCACTTCGGCGATTGACGACCACAGACTTGCACACTTTTCTCCGCGAAGTGTGCCGTTCCGGTCAGCCGGGTCATGAGGTCGGGTGGGCGCGCGCCAGTTGGACAGTGGCAGTGGAGGAAATCGCCCTCCCCGCCTATGTTGCGTCCCGAGCGCCCCTAGTAGGCGAGCTGTCAGACGCACTGGCTGAAAACGGCGCACTGTGGCTCCATGGCGCCAGCGGCACTGGAAAGTCCACTTTGGCGCAACAAGTCGCCCGCGCCAGCGGCAAACACTGGCTGGTGGTGGAGCTTCGAGGCCTTTCAGAGGCGAGTGATGTTTTGCTTCGGTTGGACCGGGCATATACTGACATCACGCTTGGTGGCGACATACGCGGTGTCATACTGGACGATATGAGCGCTGACATCGTTGCCCGGTATGCGACCCGTTTAGGTCGCTTCATCAATTGGATGCGCAACAGAGCCGGCAGTGTCATCGTCACTTCAGCAAGGACCCTGAGCCCGGCAACATTTCAGTTGGCAACTCTCTCGTTGGCCTCCGAAAAAGACGCACCCTATCTCTCCGTGGAGGAAACGACGGAGCTGATTGCACAAACCAGTGCGCCTCCAGACCAAGTCGAAGCTTGGGGCCTCTTCATCAATGTCTCCACATCCGGCGGGCATCCTCAACTCACCGCCGCAAAAGTAGTTTCGCTTGAACATCGCGGCTGGCCGAAAGACGCACTCGTTGAAGATTTTTCCGGCGGTGTTAGCGAAGCGGTTGAACTCACTCGCTCCGAAGCGAGGCGTCGACTCCTAGAAGATGCGACCGACCATGGTCGGGCGCTATTAAAGCGACTGGGCTGCATAATGCTCAAGTTTGACAGAGCCTCCGCGATTGCAATTGCGGGACTTGATCCAGCAATCCAGGAGCCGTCGGCGAGCCTCGACATGCTCACAGGCCCTTGGATTGAAAGAGTGCCATCCGCCCCCGGCTATCTCCGTTTGTCGCCGCTGCTTCTTAAATTGCAGGAGGATTTAGGCGAAGAGACGATCCTGCGAATTCAGACCGAGTATCTTTTGTCGACGATAAAGCGGGGCCCCATCCCTTACGAAGCGTTGGATTCGGTATTCTGGACCGCCTTCGTCTCAAAACAAGGTTGGTTCTTCGCCAAACTCTTCGAAAACTCACTGTCCTTTGAGAAGGATAAAAGCAAAGCAATAGCCACTAAGCTCGGAGGTTTGGTCTATCTGCGAACGGATCAACCTCTACTCCCCGATGATCTGGGAACCTCCCATATCTTGCGGTTGCTGCAAGTCGATGTCGCCGCACTGAACGGTGAGAACACACTATTTCAGTCTATTGCCTTAGCGACCATGCGCGAAGCACTGGCAGTGGAGAATCTGGAACTCAGAAACGCGCTTAGCTTAATGGCACTATTCAGGATCTTGTTGGCACAGGGAACAAAATTGGATTGGGGCTTGCGTCTGTCATACATCGCCTATTTCGAGATGCTGGCGAACAATGATCCTGATCTCATCAACCGCAATGAAAGTCCTGCTATTAAAGCCATGCAAGCGGAGTTTGGAGAGGCCGCTGACATAGGCGGCTTCATGCTGCACGTTGGCGCATCCGCTATAGAAAACCCTAGCGAGTTAAAATCACTTTTAATGGCTTTGGGGGAACTGGAACCGGCCCTGCGTGACCGGCGACTTTTGCAACTGAAATCCTTCTTCAATGGATACGGCCTCCATGTTCAGTCGGCATGGGTGCGAGCGTGGTCGGCAGGCAAAATCGATGTCGACGGTGCGATTGCCCAATACAGAGACATGGCAATCATCGCGGCGCGGTGGCGTGACGACGATCTTGTTGCCGAGTGCATAGTCGCACAGTCTGTCCTGTGGGACGAGTTTAAGGACAACCGTGCTACCGCTATCGAAACCATCGATACCGCACTTGAAGCGCATCCCGCCCATCCGGATCTACTAAGACAAAAAGCGAAGGTGCTCGGTCATGACCGCCAGTATGACATGGCGCGCTTGATTCTGGAGAGCATACGAGAGCGAACTGATGCAAGCTCCGACATTGAGCGCATGTATACTTTGAAAGAGCAGGCCGTCGCCACAGCCAATCTCGGCGACCTAGGCGCTGCGCGGATTCTGTTCCTCGAAGCTGCATCAGCCGCAGAAGCAGTTCAGGAAGACATTGTCTCTGTGCACGCTCATGGCGTAGCCCTGCGAGCTGAAGCTGCTATGTGTTTCTGGCGAAACGGCGATGTCGAGCCGGCATTGCGGGAGCTCGCGCCACTAGTTGGCACTTTGGAGCAAATCGACCCGGACACCCATAGCGCAGCTAAAAACTTGCACCGAAAACTGCGCTGGCTTGTAGGTTGGCTTCACGAGAGAACCAACGGGCCAAGCGGTCTGGATCGCGAGCTCCACTTTGGCGCGCTTGCGGCGCTGGACGCAGAGTATCCGGATGAAGACAACGACCAAAGCAATCGTCTCGAGGACTTGAAGTTGCTTCTGACCATTGTCGGATTGCGCCAGGAAGTCCGAGATCTTTTTCCGGACATTGATTGGTCCAAGACGACCACTGGTTTTCATATTTTTCTAGCAGCCGCAGAATTCGACCTCGCCATTGAGACAGGATCTACGGAGGAAGTAGTCGATGCTTTGCTGCAGCTCGTTGCCGCGTTTGTCGCAGCTCTTGGGCAAGTGAATGAACCGCGGATATCGGCAGCTGACAAGGTCGACCGGATTGAAGCGAGCGATCTTGAATCGCCCGTCATTGTGGATGTTCTTGTTCACGCTTTTTCACTTGCCGCGTTCTTTGGTGCACATAGACGTGGTGACAAACGGGACTATTGTGAATCTCTTCTGAAGAAGACCGAAGAACGGCTGGAAGTTACGCCGCCAGAGCTCAGACGATTTGGCGAAATCCTTTCTGACGGCGCAGCTATTCGTTGGGACAATCACGCTGAACGCATATTCAGTTTCGCATTCGCTTCAATCTCAGAAGTGCTTCACCCCGCGGATATCCTCAATAGACAACTCTCCCTCCTCCGATGCGCAGCGTCGTGCGGTGGCGGCGCCCGAACGATAATTCATATCCACACAATTTTCGCGAACGAATGGGCATTTGTCATTGAGCATCAGCGGTTTTTACTGACGCAGCCAAGCCTCCACGTTCCAGTGATCGAGGCCGCGATTCGCTATACCCGAGAGGGCAAGGCTGGCGCGCTGCGCAATTTACTTCAAACTGGAGCGCGATCTCTCAATGCCCAAGTGCCCGATTCCTGGTTCGATCTAGCAGAAAGAATGGGGGGAACTGCGAAGGCTTAGTTTTCCGTTAGTGATAGTTCTTGCGCTCTGGATGCGGAGCGCTGCCTTCAACAGACAGGTTGGTGTGCGCCCGCTATCGCCAAATCAGTTTTAGGTATCGCAAAGTCGTTTGAGTGGTGGGCGCGACAGGCAATAGTCAACCAGACTCCCTAACCCTACCAACTCAAACAGTTGCTTGTCTGACTACACTCAAGACACCTGCAAATGGCACCGGAACCATACTGAGATGGCGGCACCATCGAAGAAGGGTTCTATGCCACTCGTTACTTAAGTTTGGTGCCGCCTAGGCTCCGCCAGAAACAGCCCCCCTTCCCGGCGACGCCTTCGCTCAGCATCCGGTGGTACAGTTCGCTCATCGCTGCCGAATTTGGTAAGCTACAACTGGAGTACAGGAATCACCAGAAACTGGCCCCACTGGGTGCCGTTTCAAGGGGTGCTACCAATGCAGTCTCATACAACAATGCGCAGCACACCGCATGCACATTATCCGCTTACAAACATTTATAACGCCCTGTTTTAAAGGCATTTATTTAGACTCTCCATCATCGGGGCAACGGAAAAGCGATAGTCGAGGTCTGCCTGCATGCGGCAGACTTCTGCTATCTCCGGGCCTTGCGCGTCAATGCCCGGCCTTCAGATAGGCTGACTTGATCTTCTTCGCCAGCGACCATTTGTGCACTTCGGTGGGGCCATCATAGATGCGGAAGGCGCGCACTTCCCGGAAGAGCTGTTCCACGATGGTATCGCGCGAGACGCCCAGCCCGCCCATCACCTGCACGCAGCGGTCGGCCACCCGGAACAGTGCCTCGGAGACGGCCACCTTCGCCATCGAGCTTTCGACATTGCCATTCTCGCCCGCGTCCAGCGCGTCGGCGCACCAGTCGATCATCAGCTCGGCCTGTTTCAACTCGATCTGGTTTTCCGCCAGCATGAAACCGACACCCTCATGATCGATCAGCAGCTTGCCGAAAGCCTTCCGTGTGCAGGCATACTCTGTCGCAGTTTCCTGAGCCCGCGTTGCCACGCCGTGCCAGCGCATGCAGTGGGACAGCCGCGCCGGCGCGAGGCGGATCTGTGCATAGCGGAAGCCTTCGCCTGGATTGCCCAGCATATCCGCCTGCGGAACACGCAGGTTCTCGATCATTAGCTGCGCATGGCCGCCGGGCATGGAGCTGTCGATGGTGTCGAGCAGCCGCTCGATGCGGATCGCAGGGCTCGGCAGGTCGACGAGGAACATGCACGCGCCTTCTTCTGCCTTCGCCATGACGATGCCGACCGAGGCGCCGTCTGCCCCGGTGATGAAGGTCTTGCGGCCATTGATCACCCAGTGATCGCCGTCTTTCACAGCGGTGGTCTTCATCATTGAGGGGTCAGACCCTGCGCCGTCTTCAGCGGCCGGTTCGGTCATGAAGAAGGCCGAGCGCGCCTCGCCGGAAACGAGCGGTTCCAGGAAACGCGCGCGCTGCGCTTCGGTGGCGACCTTGCCCAACAGGAACATGTTGCCTTCATCGGGAGCGCCGGTGTTGCATGCCACCGGGCCGAGCGGGGAAAGCCCCGTCTTCTTCAGAACATGCGCCGTGCCGCGCTGGGAGAGATGGCTATGGTCGGGCAGGATATGCGGCGTCATCACGCCCGCTTCCCGCGCCTTGTCGCGCAGCTCCTTCACCAGTTCCGGCGAAGGGCCATGTTCTTCCAGGCGCGGATCGCGCTCATATGTGGCCACCACTTCGCGCACGAATTTCTCGACGCGTTCGCCAATCTCTATGGCGAGGGCCTGATCGGGGTAAGACATGGTGCCGCTCCTTCTGCCGGTGAATTCTGCGCAGACCTATGGCATCCCCACGCGCCCCTTGCACCCCGGCGGAGTGCCGCTTGCCGCAACGTCACGCCGTATTCTAGAGGTCGCTGATCCGGTCTTCCGAATGCATCACGCGTTTGAGGGCTTCGCGCGCCGCCTCCAGCTCGGCCTGCCGCGCCGCGAGCTCTGCCTTGCGCCGGTCGATCTCGGCAATCATCCGTTCCACCGCGCCATGGCGGCGGGCAAGGCTCGCCCCGTCATATTCTTCGCCCGTCCGGTCGAGCGCTTTCAGGTTTTCACTGATCGCTGCAATCTCCGCCTCGATCCGGCGCACCTCCATCTGAAGGCTCAGCATGTCCTGCTCGGCCTTCTGCCGCTTGATGCCCACCAGGGTTTGAAGCTGGGCGGCCTGCTTGCGGGGAATGAGGGTCATGCGCCGCTCCTGAGCCGGTCAACAAACTGGATGGCAGCGGCCACCGCCGCGAAGTGTTCTGGAAGAATTTCCTCGTCCACCTCCACCATCGAATAGATCGAGCGGGTTGCAGGCGGATCGCTGTAGATCGGGATATTGCTCTCGATCGCCAGTTCCCGGATCTTCAGCGCCAGATGGTCCACGCCCTTGGCCACGCAGATGGGCGCCTTCTTGCTGTCGGGATCCCATTTCAGGGCGACGGCATAATGGGTCGGGTTCACCATAACCACCGTTGCCGTCTTCACATTCTGCATCATCTGGCCGCGCGAAATCTTGGTAGCCCGCTCGCGGCGCTGCTGGCGCATATAGGGGTCGCCCTCGCTCTGCTTGAGCTCCTTCTTCATGTCCTCGCGCGACATGCGCAGCTTGCTGGCATGAATGCGCCATTGCAGCGGCAGATCGAGCGCGGCCAGCACGAACTGGAAAGCGAAGAAATAAAGGATCAGCCGCAGGGCCTGATTGAACGTGAACTGATAGAAATCAGCCGTATCCACCGCTGCGGCGCCATAATAGTCCCGCGCGAACTGGTACAGGAACAGCGCCCCAAGCCCCCCGGCAAACAGCATCTTCACCGTGTCTTTCATGAAGTCGGTGAGGCCTTTGGTGCCATACTTGTTCTTGAGGTTCTCGGCCGGGTTGATCTTCTTGATGTCCGGCATGATTTTCTTGGCGGAGAAGGCAATCGACCGCTGGATGATCAGCGCCAGCAGCACCAGCGCCGCCATCACGATGAGCAGCGGCGCCAGCGCGATCAGTACCGTTCCCAGCCACATCCAGGTGGCGCCGCCATCGCCATTGAAGATGTCCTCGGCAAAGGCGTCGCCATGATAGAGGATACGCGAGAAGTCATCGAACAGGCGCGGGCCAACCACCGAGTTGAGGATAAGTGCCGCCACCAGGATGCCCAGCGTCAGTGCAAAGGCATTGGCCTCCTTCGACTGGGGAACATTGCCTTCCTGCCGCGCCTCGCGAAGGCGCTGCTCGGAGGCATCAAATTCCTTTTCGCCGCTCTCGTTATCCTGCTCGGCCATCGCTCTGTCCTACAGCCAACCGATAACCTGAAGCGCGCGGTCTTTCCAGATGATCAGCATGCCGGAAATCGAGATCGCCAGCAGCATCACCCCTGCCCCCACCATGAAGGGCGCGCCGACAAAGGCCACCATCAGCGACGGCAGCGCCTTGTTTATGAAACCCAGGCATATGTTGTAGAAAAGGTTTGCCGCTACAAATGGCCAGGCCAGCATCAGGGCGAAGCTCAAGGCAGAATAGAAGCTGCCATAGATCATCCCCCAGCTCACCTGCGCCACGTCGCCCAGCGGGATCTCGGCATAAAGCCGCATCAGCCCGTCCACGACAGCAATATGGTAGTTCGCCGTCAGCAGGATGACTGTCCCGGCCATTGACAGCATGTTGGAGGTCACCGTCTGCGCCTCATGTTCCAGCGCCACGCCGAGAAACTGCGCCAGCCCGATCGACTGCGCGATCACCGTTCCGGCAATCGTCAGCATCCAGACTGAGAGACGCAGCAGCGCCCCAAGCCCAAGGCCGATGATCACTTCGCTGCCAAGCAGCTGCAAAAGGTCTGCGAGCTTTTGCGCGTCGGGCGCTGGCACGGCGCCGGTCGAGGCAATCGCTGCCGAGAGGCCAAGTAATACGAACAGCCGCGTGCGCGCCGACATCACCTGGTCGCCGATGCCCGGCATCAGAAAGACGACGAAGGAGAGGCGCGCCACAACCGTCAGGAACAGCACGATCCACGGGCTCGCCTGCCCCAGATAGGGGGCGAGCACTTCCATCAGGCGACGCCGATGATGTACGGCTTGCTCTTGGCGTTGATCTCTTCATAGGCAACCACGGCATTGCGAATGCCCTTGCTCGCCAGAACGGTCTGCAGGAAACGCCGGCGGCGGGATGAGGTCGCCACCGCCGCGACGATCCCCTTCTGGGCCGTCTCGTTGAGTTTTGCCTGCACCGAATTGATCAGCTCCCCGAACACTTCCGGCGGCAGGGCGATATCCGATCCGCCATTTTCGTTGTTCACTTCATACTCGGCAAATTTCTGCTCCCAGCTGGTCGACAGCTGGATCAGCGGCAGACGGCCCTGATCGTCCTGCAGCCGGTCGACAATCTGGAAGGCCAGCCGCTGGCGGACGAGTTCAACAACCCGGGGCAAGGCAAGCCCCTGGGGCTTTGCTTCAGCCACGGTCTCGATGATCAGGAACAGGTTGCGGATCGGCACCCGCTCGGTCAGCAGCATGCGCAGGACCGACAGCAGCAGCTCCGGCGTCACCTTGCCCGGAATGTATTCGTCGAGGAACCGCTTGTTGGCGCCGGCCCGGTCGATGTCGGAAATGGCGGTCAGCGCTTCCAGCGTTTCCATCATCACCATCCGGGTAAAGACGAGCGAGAAGTTGGACTGGATCACTTCCAGCATATGCGTGGCGAGCACTTCAATCGGCTCGACCACCGGAACGGCGGCCGCAGCCAGCTCCTGCTTCTTGGCTGATGGCAACCAGCGGGCAGCGGCCTTGTAGACGGGCTCACGCACCTTTTCCCCGGACAAGTGCGGCAGCTGATTGTCTTCGATCAGCGCCAGAACCTGGCCTGGACGCAGAATGCCGGAATCCACCCGCACGCCCTGGATCCGGATGCGGTATTCATTCTTCTTCAGCGTCGGATTATCCGTCATCCGGATCGGCGGCAGGACGAAGCCATACTCTTCGGCGATATAGCGGCGGATCTTGTCGATCCGGCTTTCAAACCCGTTATCGCCGACCAGCACCATATTGACGAGGTCCGGTGCCACTTCGAGGTGGATTTCGTCCGCATAGATTGAATCGCCGATTTTGGGCGCCTTGGGCGCAGCGTCTTCTGGCTTGGCCGTCTCGGTGGCGGCCTTCTCGTCGGCTGCCTTCTTGATGAAATAGGCGCCCGCTGCAAGGCCGCCGGCGGCCGCAATGAAAGGCAGGAAGGGCAGACCCGGCAGCAGGGCGAAGATGGCGAGGATGCCGGCCACGATGTAAAGCGCCGTCGCATTTCCGGCCAGCTGCAGACCAAGCGCGCGGTCGATGGCGCCTTCTTCCCGGCCCTTCGACAGCAGAAGCGCGGCCGCCACAGACACAATGACCGCCGGGATCTGCGAAACCAGGCCATCGCCCACTGTCAGGATCGAATAGTTGTTCAGCGCTTCCACAACGCTCAACTGATGGGCAACCACGCCAAAGCCGATGCCGGCGATGAGGTTCAGCGCGGTGATCAGCAGGCCGGCAATTGCATCGCCCTTGACGAACTTCGATGCACCGTCCAGCGAGCCGAGGAAGGCGGCTTCTTCCTGTTCCCTCTGACGGCGGATCTTTGCTTCTTCGTGCGTGATCGCGCCCACCGCAAGATCGGAGTCGATGGCGAGCTGCTTGCCGGGCATGGCGTCCAGGGCGAAGCGCGCGCCAACTTCGGCCATCCGGCCAGCGCCCTTGGTGATGACCATGAAGTTCACGATCACCAGAACGCCGAACACGACGAGACCCACAAACAGGTTCCCGCCCATGATGAACATGGCGAAGCCTTCGATCACCCCGCCGGCCGCATTGGTGCCGGTGTGCCCTTCCCCGATGATCAGCTTGGTCGAGGAAACGTTGAGGGCCAGCCGCAACACCAGCGAGGCCAGCAGGATCGAAGGAAAGGAGGAGAAGTCGAGCGGCTTCTCCACGAAGATCACCGTGGTGAAGATCAGGATCGACAGGGCAAAGGACAGCGTCAGGCCAACATCCAGCACCCAGGCCGGCATCGGCAGGACCATCACGAGAATGATGGCCATCAGTCCCATGGCCAGCAGCGCGGTAGGCTTGGTGAAATTCAGAAGGCTCTGCATTGGCATCGGGGCGCGCTATCCGGCTATAATCGGCAACACCCAGTTATTGAACAGATCAAGGACAACCTTGGTCATATAACCGAGCGAAAGAAAGAAAACGACGAGGACCGCAAGGATCTTCGGAATGAAGGTGAGCGTCATTTCCTGAATGGAAGTAAGCGCCTGGATGAGGCCGATAACGAAGCCGACGATCAGCGTCACCGCCAGGATCGGCAGCCCCATCATTGCGGCGCCCCAAAGATGGGCCCGCAGGACCTCGAATATCTCACCCTCTGACATGTGATGGCCCCCCGCCGATGGTTCAGACCGGCATTCTCAGGAGTTCCTGATAGGCTTCCACCACCTTGTCGCGGATCGTGACCACGGCGTCGAGCATCAGCTCGGCATTCGTCAGCGCCTCAACCATTGCATGGGGGTCGGCGCCGGAAACAGCGGTCTGGATCGCTGTCTGCTCGGCTTCCTGCATGGTTGTGCGGAAGTCGGCGATGGATTCGGCAAACTTGCTGCCCGCCGCTTCCGGCGCCTGGCCGGCAGTTTTGGTGCCTTCTGCCGGACGCGGTGTATTGAGAGCTGTATACGGATTGAACCCCAGAGTTGACATCTACTGCCCTCCTCAACGGCGCAGAATATCCAGCAGGGAACGGTACATTGACCGGGCCTGCTGGAAGGAATTGAGATTAGCTTCATAAGACCGGTTGGCTTCCCGCATGTCGGCCAGCTCAGTCACGATCGAAACGTTGGACATGGTCACATACCCATCGGCATCGGCCATCGGGTGAGCGGGATTGTAGTCGCGCTTGCCCTCGGCCTCATCCAGCTGCACGCGAGAGGCCAGGAACTGGTCGCCGCTGGTCTGACGCGTTTCTTCGACCATCAGCAGCTTGCGCTTGTAGCCGGGCGTATCGGCATTGGAGATGTTCTCAGCCGTCACGCCCATGCGGCGGGACTGAAGCTCCATTCCGGAGACGGCCTGTTGCTGAGCAGCTTTAAGCGGATTCATGGTTTATCCCTCCTCAGCGTGACTTGCCCAGCGCGGTGCGCAGGAGATCAATGGATTTGGAGTAGACGGTCAGCGCCATATTGTGCTGGCCCATCGCCTCGGTGGAACTGAATATCTCCCGCTCAATGCTGACATTGTTCCCGTTCGGATCAGACGGCGCGGCTGAAATGCCAGTCTCGAAGCCGGAGGTAAGCCCCTGGGGGCCACCGGTGGGCATGGTCCGTGCGAGGAAAGCTTCGAAGCTCTCAATCTCGCCCGCCTTGAACCCGGGCACATCGGCATTGGCGACATTCGTGGCGCTGACCTTCTGGCTCTCGGCAGCATGCCGCGCCATCGCGCCATAGATCTGGAAAAGCTGGAGATCCGAAATCATGGGACAATTCACCAAGGTTAACCCTTTGGGAAAATGTTCGCATTAACTAAAGAACAGGTTAACAGAAATGCGGGATTTGTTTACTTGCAGGCATCCATGGCATCGCAGCCGAACCGGCTCTATCGTCTCTGGGGCACCGTCACCGATGTCGCCGCAGGCATGTTGCGCATTGCGGGCGTGAGCGAGCTTGCCGGCGTCGGTAACGAAATTGTTATTGAAAAACAGGGCCAAAAGATCCACGGCGAAATTCTGAGCGTTTCCGGCGACAGTGTTTCCGCCCTCCTCTATTCGGCTAGTGACATCATCCGCATCGGCGATGTGGTGCATATCGAGCAGGAAGCCCGGATCGAGCCGGGCGATCACTGGCTCGGCCAGATCATTAACTATCGCGGCGAAGTGGCCACCCAGCTGCCCGCAGGTGCGAGACTTGCGGCCCAGGGTATCAGCCGGCCCCTGCGCGCGCCGGCCCTTCCGGCCCATTTGCGCCGGCGGCTCGGCCCCCGCCTGGCCACCGGATGGATGGTCGCTGACACGCTACTGCCGATCTGCCGGGGGCAGCGGCTGGGCCTCTTTGCCGGATCGGGCGTCGGCAAATCCACTTTCCTGGGGTCCCTCGCCGCCGGGCTTGACGCCGACCGGGTGGTGATCGCCCTGATCGGCGAACGCTCCCGCGAGGTGGGTGAGTTCGTCGAGGTAAACCTGCCGCAGGCTGTCCGCCACAAGACGGTCATCGTCTCTGCCACAGCGAGCGAATCGCCCGGCGCCAAGAAACGCGCCGCCTACTGCGCGATGGCCACCGCCGAGCATTTCCGCGATCAGGGCCACAGCGTTCTCTTCCTGTTCGACTCGATCACCCGCTTTGCCGAGGCGCATCGTGAAGTGGCGCTGCTGGCCGGGGAGACCCCTGCCCTCAACGCCTTCCCCCCTTCCACCGTGCGCGTGATTGCCGAGCTGGCCGAGCGCGCCGGCCCAGGGACCGGCACCAAGGGCGACATCACCGGCATCTTCTCCGTTCTCGTCGCAGGCTCCGACCTTGAGGAACCAGTCGCCGACATGATCCGCGGCATTCTGGATGGCCACATCATCCTTTCCCGGAACATCGCCGAGCGCGGCCGCTATCCAGCCATCGATGTGCTCAAGAGCGTTTCCCGCGCGCTCCCCGCAGCGGCGACTGACTGGGAGAATGACATGCTGCGCGATTATCGCCGCATGGTTGCGCTTTACGATGAAATTGCCCCGATGCTGCGCGCCAGCCTTTTCGAATTCGGGCGCGACCCGGACGCCGACCGCGCCATCGCCCTCTATCCGGCACTGGACGCTTTTGTATCCACACGGAACGGGAATGGAATTGAAGCCGCCTTTGCGGCAATGGCCGGCATTCTAAATGCGGGCGCCCTGCCTGATCCTGCGCCGGAACAGACCGCGACACGCCCGCCGCCGCGTCCGCGCGGCTAGACGTTCCTAGAGAAAGCTCGAGAGAAAAAGATTCTGGCTGGCATTGCTGCCATAGCCATAGCTGCTCCCACCGCCCAGCAGGATCAGCGCTGCGGCGGCCGGTGAACTCGATGCGCTGCTTTCAGTGATCGACTTCATTGCGTGATAACGCACAACCATTTTGTCGATCAGTTCCGGAGAGGAAATTTCAGACAGCTTGGAAACGCCGAGAACCTTCTTGAGGCTGGACTTGATCATTTCCGCCTGCCGCTCGACCGGAAGCTTTGACGTGTCCGAAGGCAGATTAAGCGCGGTCTTCAACATGGTGTAGACCGGCACATCCCCCAGAATGCGATAAGCGATGGTGTCATCACTCGCGCCATTGGCGGTCATCACGCCAATCTCGTCATTGTAGTTGAGTGAGAGGCGCATGGAATCGTCGACATTGCCGATGGCAAGTTCGAATGAGCTGCGCTCGAAGCTGACGGCAATCGCGGCGATCTTCTCTTCACTGAGGTCGATCTTGCCATTCACCGGTGTCAGCGCCTTGGCGAAGGCAGTATATTTGGAATTGTTCAACCGCTGAAGGAAGGTGCTGTCGGGATTACCGACTTCTTCAAGCACCTTCTTGATGAAGCCCTTCTTCCATTCCTCACCGGAAAGATCGAATGCGGTCATTGTCGCGCGCACAAGCCGCGTATCTTTCAGGAAATCCTCAACCGAGATCGGCTGGGCGAACTTCTCGATCAGATAGTCGCGATCGTTGCGGACCTGCGGAGACTTGGTGTAGCTCTGCAGTTGCTTGTCATAGGTGGCCTGGAGGAATTTCCATCCTCCGATCCCTGACATTGGAACGACCGGCTGAAACGCCATCTCAGGCGACCTTGCTTTCCTTGCGCATATCGAGAAGCTGTTCTTCCAGCGCCAGAACCTGCCGCAGATGGCACAGCGCCGAATAATAATTGCCGCGACTGAGCATGGATCTCAGCAGCGGGATCAGATCCGCATTGAGCGGCTTGAAAATGTCGAGCAGCTGAATGCAGGCTTCATCCAGCGCGGGCAGCGTGTCTTCCTCTTTCAGGTCGCCAGTGATCAGCAGCTGGATGGCGTAATAGACGCGCTTGACCGGCGTATTGACTTCGCTCGGATGCATGGCATCGCGCACGCGCAGCACGCGGGCGTCGCCCTCAACCACACGGATGCGGGCAGGTTTGTCGCCATTCTCAAGGGTCGCGCCGTTGATGATGAAGCGTTCACCCGGCGCAATTTTCAGAACCAGTCCAGACATCAGATAACCTCCTGCTCTACTGATGAGGCCGAGCCATCCAGGCCGGCCAGGATTGTCCGGTTCACCTCGATGATATCGGCAAGGCCATCGGCCCCGGCAAGAACCTGCATCGAAGTGCGGCGGACGAATTCGGAAAGCGAGAAGAGACCCGCCTTGGTCTCGCTTGGAAGGGCGTTCTCGGGACTGAGAACATCCGCAGCGATGATCGACCAGAGCTGAAGGTTGCGATGGATCGCATCGCCCCATTCGCCGGGATTCTCGCCATTATTGTCGTGAACCGTCTGAAGCGCCTGGGTGATCTGTTCGAAGACAGCGATTTCAAGCGCACGACCGGTCGCAGTCCTCTGCGTTACCTGGCCATAGGCCTTATATGCCAAAGCCTGCAAGATGCCCCTCCTGGGTATCTGATGAATAGCCCCGGACGCCGAAACGCCCGGGACGATTGGTTGCCGAATTCATGGTTCCGGCCACCGAAGCGGCCGGAACTGAAAGGTCTGTTAGCGGAAGAGCGACAGCAGCGTCTGCGGAGCCTGGTTCGCAATCGACAGCGCCTGGACGCCGAGCTGTTGCTGAACCTGAAGGGCCTGCAGTTTTGCCGAAGCAGCTTCCATGTCCGTGTCGGTCAGGCTGCCGATACCGGTGGTCATCGAGTCGATCAGCGTCTGGACGAACTCGGACTGGCCGGTGATGCGGTTCTGCGAAGAACCAAAGGCAGCAGCCGCATCGATTGCGGTGTTGAGCAGGGTTTCGATCGTCGTCAGAGCGGCGGTTGCACCAGCCGACGTGGTCACGTCGATCGTGTTGAGGTTGCCCAGGCCACCAGCCGACACACCAGCCGTACCACCCGTTGCCGTCACAGCAGTAACGCTGAGGGCAGCAGCAGAGTTGTTGGTGATCTGAATTTCGTCGCCGCTACGAACAACAGAATAGTTCGTCTCGCCGGTAGCAGCAAAGAAGGTGGAGATCTGGTTGGCAAGGCTGGCAGCCACCGACTCGGCACTGTCAGAGGCGCTGGCGACGTATTCGAAGCTGCGCTGACCCATCGTGTTGTTGGTCGCCGTGTCGCTGAGCGTCAGGCGATAGCTGTTGCCATCGGCAACAGACGCCACCGAGATGGTTTGCGTGGCGGCGGCGCCGACCGAAGCAGCGGTACCAGCGGCGGTGCCGCCGTTGTTCAGGATCGAGGTGTTGGTAACAGCCGTGGCGCCGAAGGTTGCGGCAGAGCCGGTGTTGGAAACCGAGAGGTCCTTGCGGGCAACAGAGATGTAGGAGGTCGACACCGAACCCGAAGACGAACGGTCGAGCGAAGCCAGAACGTTCACGTCGGCGGTCGAGGAGCCGTTGATCAGGTTGAGGCCGTTGAACTGAGCGGCGCTGACATAGCCTTCGATCAGCGAGATTTTCTCGGCGATGTCGGTCTGATATTTCGCGCGGTCAACGTTCTCGCCCTGGGCCTGAACGATCAGGGTTTTGATGTCCTGAAGAGTTTCGGTCACTTTCTCAGCAGCCGAACGGGCGGTGCCAACCGTCGACGAACCGAGGTTCAGCGAGTCGGTGATGGCTTTGAACGAGGCAACGTCGGTCGACATGACCGTCGAAACGGCCCAGATCGCAGCGTTGTCTTTTGCCGTCGAAACTTTCTTGCCGGTGGCGATTTCGTTCTGAACGGTTTCGAGATTGCGGTTGATGTTACGCAGGGTCTCGAGGGCGACCATCGAGCTGTTATTGGTCAGGATGCTAGACATCTATCTATCCATTCTTGTGTGCCACAATTTTTGTATAGTGGCTTGCTTGTTGAAAAAACGCGTCGTCCTGACGTTGGAGCCGTAGCCCCGAACTTTCGTAGTTCCACACACACTGTCGTAAACGAGAGCGATAAATGTAGAGTTAATCGCGTTATACCCTTTTGAGGTATTGCCCGGTCGCGTTGGAGAAGGCGATCTGGCGCCCTCCCTGCTGGTAGGAACCGACAAACACATCATCGGCCGGGCGCTCGAATCTGGCGATCAGGCTGCGCACGCCGTTGCGGACTGCATTGAGCAGCTGCGCATTTTCCTCCGATAACTGAAGAACGTCCTTAACAAGCAACCGGGTTGCGGCCGATACGGCGACCGGCCCGCGCCCCGTTATGGCGCCCTCGAAGGCTTCCAGGGCGGCAAGCTTCTCACCACTAAGGTCGGCAGCTTCCCGAACCTGGCCGGTCATCAGAAGGTCCCGCTCCGCAATCAGGATATCTTCAAGATCAAGAGCGGTGCTTTGAATTTGCGCTTCGCTCATCCCTCGTTACCCTTCATGAGGATGCCGGTGTCTGCGGGGGCCTGAGCGGACGTGATATCGTCCACCCTGCGGGCAAGGCCCAGGGGATGGGTCTCGGCCAGATCCGCGGCGATCGCCTCCACGACATATCTGGAAAAGGCAGACGCTGCTTCGCCCCCCCCCAGGGTGAGGGATTTTTCAAGCCCTGCATGGCTCAACATCTCGGCCCAGAGCATCTGTTCGAATCGCTTGCCGATCTCGGAGCGGTCTTCACCTGACGGCGAAACAGACTTCCCTTCCCCCGCCGTCCCCGTCAGAGGGGCTGTCGCTGCAGGCATTGTGGATGAGATCATGGCCGGCTCCGAAAATTTATTCCGCCTGGGGAGCATCAGATGCCCGGCGGTTTAACGCATATTTTACGGGGCATGGTTGTAGATAGGTTAATACAAGACATAGGTGGAAGGCAGGATGACTTTCTCCGTTGATCCGGACTTCTGGCTTTTTCAGCCAGGTTCACGGCAGGATGCAATGGCCCGCAGCGAAACGGGCGAAGGGCGCGGCAAGGAATTTGCCAGCAGCCTTTTTGCTGTGTCCCTTCCGCCGGCGCTGAGCGCCGACCTCGCCGCTGGCGACAGCGAAACCCTGATACCGGCGGCACTGAGCCTGGAGCAGGCGCCCCCTCCAGGAAAGGCGCCGGCCATAGGGCAGGCCGCCCCCTCCCTCCCGGCTGAAGATCTGGAAATGCTCGCGCCCAACATTTCGGAACCTGACTTGGAAGCCGGCACGGTGGTCAGCGCCCCGGCAGCCATCCCTGCCGCGCAGGAACAAGCTGATCAGGAAATTCCGCCCGCGCAGCCTCCGGCCGAAGCTCTGCCCGCTTCCTCTGAAGTCTCCGAGCGTGCAGGCGGTGCTGATCCGCCCGAACCGTCTGGCAAAACGCTTACAACTGGCGAGACCGATCCGGCTGAAACGCCGACGGAAGACATCGCAGAAAGCGCGCCTGCGCAGGAAATTGCCGAAGCACCCGCCCCGCCGCCGGAAGTCGCAGCCGCCATGATGGCCGCGTCAGCCCCCCTTCCCGCTCAGGCCCTGCCCAGCAAAATCCGGATTGAAGAGGCCGCGCCGATCCCGCCAAGCCTTCCTGCCCGGGAAAAGACACCGGCAGAAAGCGCTGCCCCCACAGCCCCGCGGTCCCGCAGCGCGCTGCCAGCTTCGGCTGAAGCAGGCATCCAGGCCGAACTCACCCCGGACGCCCCAGCCGCAGACGCTTCCGGCAGCATGGCCCCCACAATGGGCACCATCACCGCGCAGGCAGGCACAGGCAGCGACCTGAATGCCGACACCGCGGCGCCGCAATCACAGCAGATCTCATTGTTTTCAGGCGCCGCTGGCCAGGCCCCCTCCATTTCCCCGGTGACCTCCGCTCTGGCCACGGCCCAAATGATGCCGACACATGCCGTGCTCACAGCCACGGCGACACAGCTTCCCGATATTGTCGCCCGCGCCACCAGCGATGGGCAGGACGACCGGGTGGTAGTCCAGCTCGACCCGCCGGAACTCGGCCGCATCTCGATCGATTTCAAATTTGATGCCCAGGGCCTTCAGCATGTGACCATCACCGCCGAAAGCCTGGAAGCCATGCGCCAGCTGCGTCTCATGCATTTCGAATTGGTGCAGGCGCTGGAGCGCAACGGGCTGTCAGGCCAGAATATGAGCTTCCAGCACCAGAACCCGCAGCAGAATGAAGGCTGGGGCCAGCAGGCAAAACTCGCCGGTGGCCGGTTTGACACCCCCGCCCTTACAAACAGCGGACTGATGATCGCCGCTGACAGTTCCACTCACCGCCAGATCGCTTCCAGCGGCCGGCTGGATATCAGGCTTTAGGAGCCCAAAATGACGACGATCAGCAATTATACGGGCGCCACCTACCAGAACACCTCCACGACGAGCTCGAACAACCAGATGGGCTCGGAGTATAACAGCTTCATCAAGCTCCTGACGGCGCAAGTGCGAAATCAGGACCCGCTCTCCCCGATGGACTCCACCCAGTTCGTCGAACAGCTGGCCACTTTCTCCAGCCTCGAACAGTTGGTGAATTCCAACACCGCCCTGGCGAGCATTGCGTCCATGATCAGTGATCTGAACGGGCTTATGGCGAGCCAATGGCTCGGCGAAGAGGTGACCTTTGCCTCGTCATGGATGCCCTACACGGGAAGCCCGGCAACTTATTCCTATGAAGCGCCCCAGGGAACCACGAAAAGCGTGCTCACGGTCAAGGACGCGGACGGGAACGCCGTCTGGACCGAAACTCTGGACCCGGAAAAGACAGTCTTCAGCTGGAATGGGCAACTGACCAGCGGCGGGGTAGCCACCGAAGACAAGATGTATGAATTCGTGATCGATTATTATGAAGACAATGCCTTCAAGGGCACGGCTGTCCCGAACGTCATCACGAAGGTAACCGACATTGTCAGCGAAGGCGGCACGCTGCGCCTCGGCACGGCGTCCGGTCTGACCGTGGATCTGGCCCAAGCCCGCAAACTGTAATCTAGATCCGGGAGGGTAGAGCCCCTCTCCCGGACAGTGCTCAGAGAGCCTGACTCAGAGGTCCTGACGGGCGATATCCAGAATCAGGATGTTCTTGATCCCCATTCCCGGGAATTTCTTCTGCAGATTGCCGAGGATCAGGGAGCGGACGGTTTCATAGTTCTCGATGCTGGTCATGGACTGGAAGGTCCGGCCATCACCGCTGATTTCAATCAGGGTGGTCATCACCACATCCCTCAGCACAGGCTCCTGAGAGAAAAGCTTGTCCGACGCAGATGCATCGGCCTCGATATTGATATTGAGGATGACAAGACTTGCGACGCGCTCGTGCTGGATGATCGGGACAACGAATTCCCGGCTGAACCGGAAATAGGTTACACCGGAGCTGCTGCTGGAGCCACCATGGCTATCCTTGCCGGCTTTCTTGTCGCCGCCATGGGAGTCTTTCTTTTCCTTTTCCTTCGGCGCGCCGTGGCCGTCGTCTTCGGACTTCTCCTCACCATGCGCCTTGTCTGGTGTTGCAGAGGCAGCAGCCGCCTCTCCGCTACCCCCGCGGAGCATATGTCCGCCTACGCCGCCAATGACGACACAGATAACGGCAATCAGGGCAGTGATGATGTTTTTCATCCGGAGTCTCTAGAAAGGAATGATCTTGTCGATGATCTTGGTGCCGGCTTTCCGGTCAGTTGCAGAGGCAGCGTCGCCATTGCTGACATAAGCGAGCTTGGCGTCGGCAATCTTGTCATAGGTCACCGTGTTCATGCGGGTGACATCCTGGGCCCGGATAACGCCGGAGACTGTCAGATAGCGGACCTCATTGCTGACCCGTGACTGCTGATACCCGTGAATAATGAGGTTGCCGTTCGGCTCGACGCCCACCACGCGCGCGGCGAGCGTGAAGGTGACTTTCTCGGCGCGCCGCACAGCGCCCGAACCATTCTGGCTGGAATTGCGCGCCACATCGAGGCCGGGCGAGAGGCTCGCGCCGCCGGGGAGCACACCATTTGCCCATTCGGGAAGACCGAACATGGCATTGACGCTCATATCGTCGCTGGAATCCCGGCTGCGAGAGAGAGAGCTCTGCACGCTGGCCTGATCGTTCATCTCAACAACGACCGTCAGGAGATCGCCCACTTCCTTGGCGCGCCGCATACTGAGCAGCGCGGTGGGGGTGGTGGTCCAGAGCGAGGCGTTCTGTGCATCCGGATCGGCCGGCTCGGGCACCGCGCCGGGATAGCCGGTATAGGGCGCAGGCGGAGCATAGTCCGGCGCAGGCTGGGCGGAACTGGCACAGGCGGCGGCCGCGAGTGCAACGAAAGGCAGGGAGAACATGGTTTTCATTGTGCGAGGACCCATCCGTTTTCCTGAACAATTCCCTGAACCAGTTGCCGAGACTGCAGGTTCAGAACGGTAACCGGCTCATTGAGGGCAGCTTCCCCCATCGCGCGGCCAGTGGTGGAAATTTCAAGACCGCCCGCGATGTATTTCACGGTGACGATCTGGTTGCGCGCCACAAGCCGGGCAGGACGCGTATTGTCCATGGTGACCGGCTGGCCGGCATAGATTGTGCGTCTGGCTTCGCGGCCGACGACCGGCTCATCCAGGGATACAGCCACGCCGGTATCTGCAGTGGCATTTCCCGGGGTGACGAGATCCCCTGCCCGGATCACTTCGGAAGCGACCAGGGAAGAAGCGTTTGACAGGGACAGGAAGGCGCTGAAACCAATGGCGAGGAGAGAGCTCATGACGCTACCTCAACCGCGTGGTTGCAGACAGCATCTCATCAGATGCCGTGATCACCTTGGAGTTCAGCTCATAGCCGCGCTGAGCCTCGATGAGGTCAGCGATCTCCTTGACCACGTCCACGGCTGAGTCTTCGATATAGCCCTGACGCAGGAAGCCCATACCCTCAGACCCGGGAACAAGCCGGTTGGGCGGGCCGGATGCTTCGGTTTCCCGGAACATGTTGTCCCCCATCGCCTCAAGCCCCTTCTCGTTGACGAAGCGAACGAGCGAAATGTTGCCGATGGCCTGGCCTTGGGTTTCATTATCGAAATAAGCAACCACTTCCCCGTCCCGGCTGATCGAGATGCGACGGGCATCCGCCGGGATGACAATCCCATCCGCAAGCGGAAAGCCATCGGAGGTGACGATTTCGCCATCGGCGCTGCGGGTGAGCTTGCCATCGCGCGTGAAGGCTGGCTCTCCGGATGGCAGGGTCACTTCAAGGTAACCGCTGCCGTCAATGGCGACATCCAGCTCCGATTTCGTTTCCCGAAGGGCCCCTTGGGTCAGCTGCATGGAAACTGTGGTGGGGCGAACCCCTGTACCCAGCTGAATCCCTGCGGGCACAACAGTGCCCACCTGGGACGTGATCGTGCCGGGGGTCAGGTATTGCTGGTACATGAGATCGGAAAATTCGGCCGTCCTCGGACGATAGGCCGTCGTGCTCATGTTGGCGATGTTGTTCGAGATAACTTCCACCCGCATCTGTTGGGCGGCCATCCCGGACGCGGCAATCTGCAATGACTTCATAGGCGTCTCCTACACCTGCTTAAACGGTTCAACGTTCGCGCACAGCTGTGATCAGCTGGCTGATGCGCTGGTCCTCCCTCTCAAGAAGTGCCTGGCCCGCCTCATAGGCGCGCTGGACTTCGATCATCCGGGCCACTTCCAGTACCGGCGAAACATTCGATTGCTCAAGCGCGCCCTGGACAAGCTTTGCGTCCTGCGCCTGAACCGTACCGCCATCGGCGGAGAAATAGGTGTTGGAATCGCGTCTGAGTTCGCCATCGGCGGTCATGATTCCAAGCTGGTCGATGATCTGGCCATTGCCCGAGATCGTTCCGTCTTCACCGAACTTCACATCAAGCACGTCATCAGGAATTGTTATCGGGTTTCCACCCGCGCTGAGCACGGCGTTACCATGCATATCGACGAGTTGGCCGGCCGAAGACAGCTGGAAATGGCCAGCGCGCGTCAGGCGCTCCCCCTGCGGAGTATCCACCCTGAAAAAGCCCTCTCCCTGAATGGCGAGATCAAACCGGCCTCCAGTGAAATTGAGGCCACCCTGCTCCATCACGAATGTGTGGCCGCCCAGCGCGCCCATCGAAAGCGACTGATCGGCAGAATTGCCAGTCGAAACCAGGAATTCGGTGAAGACGGCCTTGTCGGATTTGTAGCCGGTCGTGCTGGAGTTGGCGAGGTTGTTGGCAACCGCCTGCATTTCCTGCATCAGGCCCTGCTGGCGCGTCAGGGTTGTATAGACTGGGCTAGACATTCAGTTCCCCTCCCCTTCGAGAGATTCCAGCGCCATGCGCGTCGACATCAGCCGCTCCCCCATGCCTGCCATGGTCGCAGGAGACGGTCCGGATACTTCGCCGGAAGCCGCCCGCTTCAGATCCAGAACCCGCTTCACCCGCACGGCCCGGGCTTCGTCGTTAATCTCTCTGGCGGTGGAATACACACTGGCTGGAACAATCCAACGCCGGCTGGCGGCGTCATGCTCGATCAGCATCAGGACAGTATCGGCGTCCAGCTTGAGGCGGCCGGTAAACTGTTGAACCTGAGCGGCGTCGTTGGCGTCGATGGCGCTGAGCGCGGCCACCAGCCCAATCTGGGGATTTGAGGGATTGGCCTGCGCTAGCTGGAAGACAGCGGGATAATCCTTCAGCCGGTAAGCCAGCGTCGCGCGTTGCTCGGCCACCGCTTCTCCCGGCTGTGTCTTGCGGGAAAGCTCGTCTGCCAGGGAGGCAAAGCCCAGGCGCACCGCTTTCAGGGTCGCCTCTTCATAAAGAGCCGTGCGTTGATCGTGATCGTCCAGAAGTCCCGTTTCCACCGATAGCGCTTCGATCGCGGCAAGGTTCTGAAGCGGGTCGGCGCTTGTCAGGTCGCGCTGAAGGGCGCTCACGAAATGATCGCGGATCTCGCCCTGCACAACGTCGCTCTGCATGTTCTCGCGCGCCGCCATCTCCATCATCGTCATGTACCGCGACCCTGCACTGAGTTCATCGAGTACGAACTTCATGCTGGCACGGATATCTTCCTCATGCTTGGACTGCTCGATCTTGAGCAGCATGCTGTCGAGGAGAAGCGCCTTGAGCGGCGGATCGATAACGCGGCGATGACGGATCAGCGTCAGAAGCGCTTCTTCCTGGAACCGGCCCTGCAGAAGGAATGTCCGGATAAGGATTTCCGCCTCGCTGCTGCCCTGCCCCAGCGCGAGGATGGCGCTAGCGAACTGAAGCTGCGTGGAATCCCGCAGATCATTGCTCGAAAACGAAGCCAGCATTTTCTGCGACAGGAACCGCCCATCGGTCCGGTCGAGCGCGGGGACAGCCAGCGCCGTTACGCTCGTGCGCAACTGCAATGGCAGATGCCGGTATTCACTGAACCATTTGTCGACATAGGCCGTGCCTGCCGATTGCCCATCAACCAGCAGCGCAACCCCGAGCCAGAACTCGCCGCGCTCATGACAGCGCGCAAATCCTTGAAAATAAGAAACATTAGGCCGGGTTCGGCCATCCAGAAGCAAGGCCACTTCGCGCAGGGCAACTTCATCCGGGCTGTCCGGGTTGCGCAGGTTCATTACCGCCTCAGAGCCCATATCCAGCGCGATATACGCTCTGGCGAGACGCGGGTCATCCGTAGACGCCTCACCGCTCACCTGAAGCTGGCTGCGATAATTCAGGATGTCGGCATAACTGGCGGCCGCTTCGAACTCGGAGAAATCCAGCGGATAGGTTTCGCCGCAGATCACTGCGCCGCCAGCCTTGGGGATATCAACGCTCCCCTCCCCCGCCGGCGACGCCTCGGCACTCGCCGCGCCGCGGGCCGCGCCCGATCCGGCAGGCGCCAGCAGGCCCTCATCGATTGCATCCCGGACGAACTGGTTGAGCTCGGTCGAGAGCTCCTGCTTTCGCGCGTCTGGCTCCGCCGTCTTTTCCGCCGGTTTGGCAGCAAGGACGGGCGGAGCCAGCAGAGCGCCGCAAAGAAGAAGCCAGACGTATCGCCTCATGCCGCCTGCTTGAGCCCCCTCACAGCCTGCTCGATTTCATCGAAGGATGGGCGCACACGGGCCGGCGCCTGACGGCGCGCTACCTCTACGCAGATGTTGACGGGGTTCTTGTGCAGGTTCGACACCAGCACCTGACCAATCATTGAATAGAAGAGATGTTCTTCGCTGCGGATCGTCTTCACGCGTGCCGCAAACGGTCCGACCACACCATAAGCGAGGAACACGCCGAGGAAGGTACCGACAAGGGCGCCGCCGATCATGCCACCGAGAACTTCCGGCGGCTTGTCGATCGACGCCATCGTTTTGATAACACCCAGAACGGCCGCAACGATGCCGAGTGCCGGAAGCGCGTCTGCCATCTGCTGGAGCGCGTGAGAGCCGTGCAGCTTCTCTTCCAGAAGACTTTCCAGGTGCTTGTCGAGCAGCTCTTCGACCTGATGCACATTGTCAAAGTTCATGATCATCGAGCGGATCGTGTCGCAGATCATCTCGATGGCTTCATGATCCTTCAGGATGCGCGGGTATTTTGTGAAGATCGCCGACTCATTCGGCGCTTCGATATGCGGTTCGATATCGACGGGGTTCTGCTTCAGGATGTGCAGCAGCTCATGCATCAGCAGGAGCAGATCTTGATAGTCGTTCTTCTTCCATTTCGGGCCAGCGAAAGCCGCAGCAACGTCGCCGCCGGTATGCTTGACTGTGTTGAAATCGTTGGACGCAAGGAAGGCGCCGGTTGCCGCGCCCCCAATCATCATCATCTCAAATGGAAGGGAATGCAGGATAATTCCCAATTTGCCCCCGGCCAGCATATAGCCGCCGAAGACCATCACCATGGTGACCACCAGGCCTAGTATCGCGTTCAAGTGCCTATCTCCGTGTACCAAAAACCGCGCCACTCTTTTTGCTGGTGGCTGCGGGCAGTCATTCTTCCTTGCTACATCTTCGCGACTTCCTGCGTGAAGGGTTCGAGCACGGGCTGTTTGAGCTTCAGCGCGCGCTGGCGCTTCCAAACTCCCATTTCACATTGCCCGATCTCAATTTGTCCGTTGACGGTCTCGGCATTCAGACGGATCGATCCGGGATCGGTGTCTGGCAGCGGAATGAGATCGCCCACTTTCAGGCGAGAGCATTCGCCGATCGTCATTGATATTTTGTCAAGAACCGCCTCAACCTTTATCGAAGAGCTCATAACGCTCTCCCGCAGCAGCCTGGAAGCTGGCGGACGCCTGTGCTCTGCCGCGCGCCGTTCGGCCTCATGCGCGCAGCCCATGAGATAGTCGAGATCGAATACGAGCCATATCTGCGACTGAACGGCTTCCGGCATCACCGTATAGCCAATGATCAGATACCGGCTGTCAGCTTCAAAGTTGCCGGCGGCCTGTGCCGGCTCAGACAGAGGAGACGTTACCGTCTCGGCCTGGTGGCCCTCAAGCGAAGCGGCAGCGGCCCGCCACAAGGCAACGGCGGGCGCCTCGAACATCAGCTTCAGGAACAGTGCGGAGGCTTCCTTGGCACTTTCAAAGTCCTGACTCAGCCGCCTGGCCACAACACGAGCCGCGCCCGCGCCATCTGTGGCAATTGCGCACAGACCCGGCGAAAGCTTTGAATTAAAGAAGAAAGTTGTCCGCTGATCGAGCGCCTCGATTGCGCTGGCGCCTGAATACACACGGCGAATTTCCGGCGCCGGCGGAACGCTGCCGTCCAGCGCCTGCGCGGCCCAGCCGGAAACGGATTGGTGAATCGCGCTCCAGAAATCATGGTAACGCAGGATTGTCGGAGGTAATCCCGACCCTGCCCCCATCTTCTTTCTCAGCACCGACGACATATCCCCACCCTTCCGGGATGAATGCGATTCCAACGACTCTTAGTGCTGCCCAATTGGTTGAAGAATGGTTATCGCAAAGCCCCGATCCTTACCTCTGTCTTACGCTCTTAATTGAGCATGCGATGGTAAAAGCACCCCCAGCAGAAGCAGAACTGGTGGTTGAAATGGGCACGGACTCCTCAGCACAAGGACCGACCATTATTAAGCGTAAGAAGGTCTACAAGGCGGACGGCCATCATGGCGGCGCCTGGAAAGTAGCCTATGCTGACTTCGTGACCGCCATGATGGCGTTCTTCCTTCTCATGTGGCTGCTGAACGCCACAACCGAAGAACAGCGCAAGGGTATCGCCGACTATTTCAGCCCCACCATCCCGATCAGCCGGATTTCCGGCGGCGGGTCTGACGGTCTTAACGGCTCGTCGATCTTTGCCGAAAACACCTATGCCAAGATGGGCATGGGCGCCAATCGCAAGGAAAGCGTCGAAAACCCCTCCTTTGGCGACAGCAAACAACGAGATTCCGAAAGCGAAGCCGCAGACGCTACGGCGAAACAGGCCGAGGAAAGGCAGATCGCTGCCGAACTGCAGGAACTCAAGGAGTCCCTTGGCGAACAGAGCCGCCAGCTTTCCGAGCACCTGCTGATCAAGATGTCTGCAGAAGGCATCGTTCTGGAGATCACCGATTCGGAAAGCACCCCCCTCTTCCCGCTTGGCCGCAGTGAGCCCTCCGACACGATGATGCAACTGATGGACGTGGTCGCTGAGGCGTTCGGCGAATTTGACAATGACATCAAGATCGTCGGCCATACCGATAGCCACCGTTACCGCAACGGCGCCATCTACGATAACTGGAACCTGTCTGCCGACCGCGCCAATGCGGCGCGCCGCCTGCTGGAACGGGCCGGTGTTCCTGGAGACCGCATCCGCGAGGTATCCGGCAAGGCTGACACCGATCCGTTGGTCAAGGAAGATACGCAAGCGGCCCAGAACCGCAGGATTTCCATCACGATACTGACGGAGTAGCGCGAGGCCTCCGCCGAATGCGTTTCCAGAAGATTAACAAACTCCGCTAACACCAGTTATCGGCTTATTTACGAGTTGCCTTCAATTTGCGTCATTATCTGACGCAGGAGCAACCAGATATGAGCATCTCATCCTCCCTGAACGCGGGGGTAATGGGGCTGAGTGTCAATGGCACACGCCTCGCCACCATTTCCGATAACATCGCAAACTCGGGTACCTACGGCTACAAGCGCAGCGCCGTGGACTTCTCCAGCATGGTGCTGCAGCAGAAATCCTCCGCCTATGCTGCCGGCGGCGTACGTGTCGATACGTACAAGGATATCTCCGCTACGGGTTCGCTGATCCGCACCGGCAGCGCCACAGATGTGGCAGTCTCCGGACGGGGCCTGCTCCCGGTCACCGACATTGGCGGCATCAACTCGCTTGCCTCCAACCGCAATCTGATGCTCACACCCACCGGCTCTTTCTATGCCGATGAAAACGGCTTCCTGAGAACCCAGAGCGGCCTCTTCCTGCTTGGCTGGCCAGCCGATTCAGCTGGCGAAGTCGGCAATGTCAGCCGCAACAGCGGCGTCAACCTTGTGCCCGTCAACATCGCGACCTCGCAGTTCAACGCCACGCCGACTTCCAGCATCGAGCTGGGGATCAACATTCCGGCCGATGCGACCACTGCCGGCGCCTCCAGTGACCCCTACCTCCTGCCGGTCGAGTATTTCGACAACCTTGGCCGCGCGCAGACAGTCACCTTCCAGTTCACACCGAACGTCCCGGCGAGCGGCTCGAGCAATGAGTGGACTGTCCAGATTTTCGACAGCGCCGGCAACCCTGCCACCTCTATTGGCGATCTCGATCTCACCTTTAACGACACGCCATCGGCGGGCGGGCGCATCGCCGCGGCTACCGCCTCCAACGGCGCCATCTATGATCCGGCAACCGGCCGCGTCTCGATCAACCTCGACCACGGCCCCGTGGAAGTGTTCATTGGCCGCCCGAATGACAGCGCCGGCATCACCCAGCTTGCCGCCTCCTTCGCGCCGACCGCGGTGACGAAGAATGGCTCGCCCATTGGTGACCTGCAGTCGATCGAGATCGACGAGCAGGGCTTCCTGCAAGCGATCTATGACAAGGGCTTCCGCCGCACGCTTTATCAGATCCCGGTGGGCGACGTGCCCAACATGAACGGGCTCCGGGCGCTCGATTCTCAGGCCTATTCTGTCTCGAACTCCAGCGGCAATCTCTATCTCTGGGACGCAGGCAGCGGCCCGGTCGGCAGCCTCTCCGGCTACTCGCTGATGGAGTCCACCACGGACATCGCAGCCGAGCTTACAGATCTGATCGAAACGCAACGCGCCTATTCGTCAAACGCGAAGATTGTTCAGACCGTTGATGAGATGCTTCAGGAAACCACCAACCTGAAACGCTGACAGGCGAAGACAGGAGCGCTTCCTAAGTGAGCATCTCAGCTGCCATCCTTGCCGCACGATCCGGTCTTCAGGTCACCAGCCAGAAGGCCGAAATCGTTGCCACCAACGTCGCCAATGCCAGCACGCCGGGCTATGTCCGGCGGTCGCTGGTGGTGGGCGAACTGGTGCAGGGCTCCCAGACATCCGGCGTCGTCTCGCTGGGCGTTTCCAGAGCCGGCGACGACATTATCAAGGGTCAGCGCCGCGAACTCACCAGCGATGTTGCCCAGGCAACCGTGCTGGCCTCCACATGGCAGTCCCTGTCCCAGCGTGTCGGCAGCACCGCCTCCGGGACGGGGCTGTTCAATACCTTCTCGAACTTTGAATCGGCGCTGCGCGCTTCGGTCACCTCGCCGGAATCCACGGCGACGGCAACCTCCCTGCTGGACGCGGCCAAATCCGTCGCAAGGGAACTCAACAGCCTTTCCAGCTATGCCGCGCAAGCCCGCGCCGAAGCGGATAGCGAAATTGCGCAGGGCGTAGAGACGGTCAACGCCGCCCTTAAACAAATTCAGGATCTCAACAAGCGCATTTCCAGCATCGACCGGACCAGCGAACAGGCCGCCACCCTGATGGATGAGCGCCAGCGGGTTCTTGATACGATTGCGCAATACCTGCCGATCCAGACGGTTCAGCGGGAATACGGAGCAATTGATGTGCTGACGCCGGAGGGTGTCTACCTCATCAATGGCAGCACGGCCCAGCAGCTTCAGTTCTCCCCCTCCTCCACATTTACCTCCGAGCAGACCCTCGCTGATGGCGACCTGTCGGGAATAAGCGTGGGCGGCATCAACCTCACGCCCGGCTCGACCTCCTTCGGCGCTGTCTCCGGGGGCATGCTTGGCGCGCTGTTCACGCTGCGCGACCAGGATATTCCGGCCTTCATGGACCAGCTGGACATGGTGGCCAACGATATCATCACCCGCCTGTCGGACGATGCGATTGACCCCACCAAGACACCCGGCGCGCAGGGCCTGTTTGTCGATCCCGCAGGATCTGGCACGTTGGGCCTGGCATCGCGCATCTCGGTAAACGCCGCCGTTGATCCAGCCCAGGGAGGCCAGATATCCCGCCTGCGGGATGGCCTGGAGGCAACCACTGAAGGACCGCCGGGCAATTCATCAATCCTGTCGGCGATGTTTGACGCCTTCACCCAGATCAAATCTATGAACTCCAACGGCATTCAGGGCGCCTTCTCCGCCAGCGACCTGGCCGCGCAGCTTTCCTCGGTTGTCGGCCAGAAACGTGTCCATCAGGATTCCGTGCTCGCCTCGACCCAGGCGCAGCACCTGACGCTGGTGGAAGCCGAACAGTCGCAGACCGGCGTGAATGTCGACCAGGAAATGGAATCCCTCTTGCTGATCGAGCAGGCCTATGCCGCCAATGCGCGGGTCATTCAGGTGGCCCGTGACATGATCAGTATTCTGATGGAGCTTTGATCCTCATGCGCATCATCCCTCCCAACAGCATCGTTTCCGCCTCTTTTACGCAAAATATTGCCGATCTGCGCGCGCGGGCCACTGTGGTTGCCGAAGAATCGGTCACAGGCCAGTATGCCGATCTCACCAAACACCTTGGCGGGCGTATTGGCGACGCCATGATCGGCAAGAAGGCTCTGAACGACATCGAAGACCAGCGCAGTCTTCTCGGCGTTCGGCAGGGCCGTCTCGATCTCGTCCAGAAGAGCCTCGCCGGCATTCAGGACCGCGTGGACGGCCTCGCCACCCAGATGCTGAGCGCCATTGGCACTGGGGACTATCACGGCCAGAGCGTGGTGGCGCGGGACGCAAAGGCTGCGCTCACGGATGTGTTCACAGCGCTCAATGGCCGCCATGGAGACCGGTTCCTGTTCTCCGGCGACGAGACGGCCACACAGCCTTTCGCGGGTACTGAGCAGCTTCTTGCCGACCTTCGCACGATAGCCGGTACCGCTACCGATGCGGCCGATTTTGAGACGCAGCTCGACGATTATTTCTACTCCGCAACCGGTGGGTGGCAGACCAGCATCTATCGGGGCTCCTCGGTTGCCACCGACCCTGACAGCGTGACAGCCACCGACCCCGCCCTCGTTGAACTGATCTCTGGCCTGGCCATCATGGCCCTCAGCGGCTCCGAGGACAATCTCGCGCTTTTCCAGCAGAACCCGGAAATTGCACGCAGCGGGGCGGAGCGCTTGAGCTCTGGCACAACCTCGCTCGTGAACCTGCGGGCAGATGTGGGCATCATTCAGGAGCGGGTCGCCAAGTCACTGGAAACTCTCGATACTGAACAGACGATCCTCAATAGCGTTTATAACAATATGGTCGGACGCGATCAGTATGATGCAGCCTCCGAGCTGAAGCAACTCGAGGCAAGCCTGGAGGCAGCTTATGTGCTCACCTCCCGCCTGTCGAACCTTAGCCTCCTGAACTTCCTGAGGTAATCCGATGAAATGGTCTTCTTGGCTGATCGCCGCCGCCCTCGCCATATCGCCCTGCCTCATCACCGCCCCGGCGAATGCTCAGGCCCGCATTCGGGATGTGGTGGATGTTCAGGGTGTCCGCGACAACGATCTCGTCGGCTACGGCATCGTCGTGGGCCTCAATGGCACGGGAGATACCGTCCGCAACTCACCGTTCACGGAAGATTCCCTCACCCATATGCTGGAACGCCTCGGCGTCAACGTGCAGGGCGAACAGATCAAACCCAAGAACGTTGCCGCCGTGCTCGTCACGGCCTCCCTGCCCCCCTTTGCACGCAACGGGTCGAGCATTGACGTCAACATTGCCTCTATCGGGGACGCGACCAGCCTTGAAGGCGGCACCCTGATCCTCACGCCGCTCAAGGCTGGTGATAACGAGATCTACGCCGTTGCGCAGGGCACGATCATCGTTAGCGGCATTGACGTGAAGGCTCAGGGCGCACGCGAAACACGCGGCTCCCCCACCACCGGATCGGTGCCCAATGGCGCCAAGGTAGAGCGGGAGGTCAATTACGACTTCAATCGCAATCAGCAGATCTCCCTTGCCCTGCGCTCACCCGACTTTACCACCGCGGCCCGCATCGAGGACACGATCAACGCCGCCATGGGCATCCCGCTTGCCTCCATGCGCGATCCCGGCACTATTGAACTCGACCTGCGCGGCATTTCCGAATCCCCTGCCCGCCTCCTCGCCAGCATCGAGAATCTCCCCGTACAAGTCGCAACACCGGCCCGTATCGTGATCGACGAGAAATCCGGCACCATCGTGCTCGGAGAAGATGTGACCATCTCCCGCGTGGCGATTGCGCAGGGCAATATCGCCATCAAGGTCCGGGAGACGCCGGTCGCCTCGCAGCCCAACCCCTTCGCCCGGGGCGAATCGATCGTGCTGCCCCGCTCGGAAATCACCATTACCCAGACAGGCAGCAACAATATCGCCATGCTGGAGCCAAATGTGACGCTTTCCCAGCTGATTGCCGGCCTCAATGCCCTCGGCGTATCTCCCCAGGAGATGGCCGATATCATCCGCTCAATGAAGGCCGCCGGCGCCATTCACGCTGATCTCGTGATCCGCTAGGCTTCCCCGCATCCGGAAAAACAAAGAAGGCCGGGCAGTCCGTCCGGCCTTTCTGCTGTCAGCGGAAAACTGTGGTCTATTTCGCCCCAGGCTTTGTAATCGTGATAACGCCGCGCCGGCGCATATCCATCAGCGTCGTCAGGAACTCCCTCTGGATGGCTTCCGCTTCGCTGGGCGTAACAGCGGCGATCCCCTTCAGGT
The DNA here is from genome assembly GCF_000685315.1 of Hyphomonas polymorpha PS728. GTDB lineage: Bacteria > Pseudomonadota > Alphaproteobacteria > Caulobacterales > Hyphomonadaceae > Hyphomonas > Hyphomonas polymorpha. Next base: position 54,575 of record NZ_ARYM01000017.1, on the reverse strand, counting down.
CTTCCCGGTACTGATCGGCCATGCGGGAAGATATGTTGCCCAACAGATATTCTGCCACGGCGTCATTGGCGCCCCGGAAGGTCGCCAGTATCCGCAGCACGGTCTGCTGATCGAGTTCGCGGAACACGACCGGCACCGCATTGCGCGGCAGAAGATCCGGCAGGCCCTCAACAGTGAACAGACCTTTCTGGATAATGGGGAGCTTTGTCTCGTAACGTTCCTTCAGGAAGCCGACGAGATTGTCGCGCTTGTCAGACGGAATGAGGCTCAGCACTTCGCCAATCGTTTCAAGATGGCTTTCGTCGCCCCCTTCTCCGTCTTCTTCGCCCTGGGCGTTGAGGAATTCCATTTCGAGCATCTTCTCGATCACCGAGTCGATTCCGGGATCCAGTTTCGGTGCCTCAACCATCTGGCCGAGCGTGGGGCCCAGTTTCTCCTCCTTCAGATGGCAGATGATATTGGAGGCGATCGACGCATCCAGCTTGCGCAGGATGATCGCGATGATGTTGGGCGTAAGCCGGTTGAGATAGCCCGCCACGAGCTTGGCATCCCGGGTGCTGAGGCGGGTCCAGACGTCGCCGGTCTCTTCCGGTTGGACGGCCTGCATTATCGGCGCATCTTCCCCGAAAATGGCCTTCATCCGGTTGGAATCCACAACGCCCTTTATCACTTCGCGCGCCCGGACCGGTCCGCCCCTCAGGGCGCCGGAGGATTTGCGAAGCTGAGTAAGGAAATCGATGACCACCGCAATCAGGTCATCACGCGAGAGATAGGTAACGCTTTCCAGGGAAGACGCGACCCGCGCCAACGCAGCGTCGTCCAGCTTGTTGACGATCGGTTTGGCCGCAGTATCCCCCAACAGCGCAATGATCACGGCGGCGCGCTGCGCCTGTGTCAGCGCCGGACCGGATGTCTCCGGGCGGGCCGCGTCGCCGCCGCCGCGCCGGTTCAGTCTCGTTACTGTGCTCATGTCGCGTAGCCTCTAAGCACCGCTTCGGTGATCTTCAGCCAGCCATCGGCCAGCACAAAAAAGCCGAGCTTGAACGGCAGGGAAACCACCGTCGGCGGAACCATCATCATGCCTACCGCCATCAGGACGGAAGCAACCACAAGATCAATCACCATGAAGGGCAGAAAGATCACAAAACCGATCTGGAATGCATGCTTGATCTCGCTCAGCATGAACGCCGTGGCCAGCAGCGAAAAGGCTGGCGGCTCGCCCTCAACCACTGGTCTGTTGACTGCGTCGCCCAGCGTCAACAGCGCTTCGGGGTCAGTCCGCTGGGTCATGAAGGCGCGAAATGGTTCGGTCGTCAGGGTCCAGGCCTGCTGCTCGTCGAGCGCGCCTTCCATATAAGGCGAAATGCCGTTCTCCCACGCCGACATGAAGACGGGCTCCATGACGAAGAAGGTGAGAAACATCGCCAGAGCCATGATCATCATGTTCGGCGGCGCCTGCTGAACGCCGATCGCCTGCCGCATGAAGGAGAAGACGATCACCATGAACGGCAGGCAGGTGACCATCATCGCGATGCCCGGCACAAGGCTCAGCACCGTCACAAGCAGAACAAGCTGGATAACCGAGCTTGAAAGCTGTCCATCACCGGAAGGGTTCAGCAGGCCATCCAGCGCTGCTGGCGCCTCCTGCGCATGGCCGGAAAAGGCTATGCAGGCCGCAAAGGCGGCCAGAAACAGGATGCGGTAGATGGCCACGAGCCGGATCATTCCACCTCTACGGCCTTCTCGATGATCTCCACGATCTTCACCGCGATCTGGCCCTCATCTGTTTCGACCAGTTCGCCTTTGGCAATCAGCTTGTCATCGATGAACAGGTCCACCGGATCATCCACCTTGGACATCAGCGCAATCACCGAATCGGGCTGCAGCTCCAGGATTTCCTGCACGCTGAGGCGTTTCTGACCAATCGAAACGGTCACCGTTACCGGCACGCTGAAGATAGAGCGGCGATAGGCATTGCGGCCAGACGGGTCGCGCCGGTCCTGACCGTCAAACTCCTGCACCGCCTTTTCGGAAGTTGCCATCACTTGTACTCCGCATTCTGTTTATGTGTTGATCCAAGATCGTTCAGACAGGCCGTCAGGAGACTGTCGAAATCAAACGTCGCCCCGCCCGTGCGCCAGGAAACCTCGGCGCGGCCATCGCCCTGCCCTTCCCTGGAAATGATATTGCACCGCCCCTCCAGATTGGGATGCCGGCCGGTTATTTCCTGCAGTTGCGCGGCTAAGGCGGGTTCCGCGTAGATGTCCACTTTCGGCGCCGCTGCGGGAACAAGACCCGGAAGGTGGTGGCCAATCTCTTCGGCAAGGAAACGCCGCGACAGCTCGGGGAAAAGCTGGCCGGCAATCGCGCGCACGGTATCCACTGTCTGCTGGCGCGCTTCCGCTTCAATCCGTTCGATCGCTTTTGCGAGGCTTGAGATTGTTGCCTGCAGCGCGGCGGTTTCTTGCGGGATGGGGCGAACGGCAACCGGCTCTGCCTTCACGGCCGCAGGCAGCGTGGCGGTTTCTTCGCAAGGGGCCGGATGGGGGGGCGCGCCGCACTCGCCCGCCGTCATGGCGCGCAACCATTCGGCCGGTCGCGGCCCGGTGACGGTGTCAAACCTGGGCAGATGCGAGAAAACCGGATCACTCATTCACGGCCACCTTGCGTGTGTCAAAGGCTGCCGCGATGGGATCAGCCTGGCCCGGCTGCTGGTCTTCTGTAAGCCATTGTTGCAGCAGCGCAGCTGTCTCTTCCTGGCGCTCGCTGGCATAGTCCTTGAGGTAGGCGAAAGGATCGGCCTCCACATCTGCCGCCGCCACCGCGCCTGCTGCCCCCGCAGCGCCAGCTCCGGCACCCAGGCCTTCCGGCGACAGCGCTTCCTTCGGCTTCTGCACCAGCATGGGGCGAACAACACCGACCCCCAGCACAATCACCACCAGCCCCAGCAACAGCGCCTGCAGGCCCGACCAGAAATACCGCTCCATCAGCTGCTCGAAGAGGCCTGGCGCCTGAACCAGATCGTCTGCGGGCACCGCCTGGAAGGGCATCAACTCGACCGAGATCGTGTCGCCGCGCGCCATGTCGAGCCCTGCCGCCGACGCGACCAGCTTCTCGAAATCCGCCGCCATCTGCTGCTGACGCGTGGCCGCATCTGCCGCCGCCGGATCAATCCCCAGCGCCTGTTCATTCAGAAGAACCGCGATGCTGATCTTCTGGATTTCACCCGGCAGTGTTTCCACTTCCGTGCGCGTTTCGTTGATTTCGTAAGAAACCGTCTCGGTCGAATTCTTGTTGGTCGACGTGCCCCCGCCCCCGGTATTGCCCTGTGGCAGATTGCTGGCCACCGTCATGCCGCCGCCTGCCCCACCGCTTGACCCGCTTGTGTCATTGGTCGTCCGGTTACGGATAACCCGGGAATTGGGATCAAACGTCACGGCCGAAGTGCGCTGGCGCTGGCGGCTGACATCCACGGTTGCCGAAACGCGCGCATTGCCCATGCCGACCCGCGGCTCCAGCAGGCTGAGGATCTTCTGCTCCAGCAGGCTTGCCTGCGTCGCAGCCGCAACGGCGGGTTCCTCGGTCCGGTTGGCCTTCGGGCCAGCCAGAATACCCTTCACCGGATCGATCACGGCAACATCTTCCGCATTCAGCCCAGCCACGGCCAGCGCCACCATATACTGGATCGCTTCGGCTTGGCCCGACGTCATGTCCCGCGCCGTGGTCAAGGTCACCGAAGCGGTCTGATGGGGCTGGGACCGCGCGAAACCGGAACGCAGATTCGCGCCGATATGGACGCGCGCAGATGTGACCCCGGGAATCGCCAGGATGGTCCGCGTCAGCTCCCCTTCCTTGGCGCGCCAGTAGGCCGCGTTGTACATCTCCGAAGTGACCGAAAACCCATTTACCTGGTCAAGCAGTTCATACCCCTGCACAGAGGGGCGCGGCAGGCCCTGCTGGGCAAGATTGAAGCGGATCGCATCCCGCTTGCCCTGCGGCACAAAGATCGCTTCTCCCTTGATTTCATAGGGCGTTCCGGACTGTTCCAGCTGCTTGATGATGTCTCCGGCATGGGCCGGCTCCAGGCCCGAATAGAGCAGTGTCATCGGATCACGCGTCGCCCCCTGAACCAGGAACGTCATGGCGGCGATGATACCGGCCACGGCGGCGGCCAGGATCAGCTGCCGCGACGGGGGCAGGGCTTTGAGAGTCTCAAGGAATTTCATGAATGCTTCGGCCCCAGGCAGCTTGCGAGTCAGCTGTAATGATTAATATTTGGCGCCAAATCGTTAAGGTTATCTTTACCCCGGATCAGTCATTAGGAACCTGCCTGACAAGATAACATGGGCGCTAGATGGCTAAGAAACCCGACACGAATGAATCGGGGCAGACAGAATCCGGGAAGAAGTCCGGCGGCGGTATCGCCGGGCTGGCGATTGTTGCGGCCGCCTCTCTGGCCAGCTCATTCGCCCTGTTCTACTTCCTGACTCCGCCTGCTCCTCCGCCTGCGGCCCCCTGCCCTCCGGCAGCGGAGGGCGCGACTGCGCCGGCCATCAAGCCGCTGGCGCAGGATCAGGTCTATGTGGAGATGAAGGAAATCCTCATCACCATCGGCAGCGCGCCCGCCACCCGGTACCTGAAACTCAACGTTACCATCGTCACCGGCAAGGACAGCGCCGCCAAGGTCAAGCAGGCCGAGCCGATGCTGATCGATGCGTTCAACAACTATCTCCGCTCGATAGAGCTGTCGGATCTGGAAGATCCCGGCTTTTACCCTCACCTGCGGGAACAGCTTGCACGCCGCTCCGAACTGGTGGTCGGCAGTGCAGCCTCCAGCGGTGTGCTGATCACAGAGTTTCTGCTGAGGTAGCGCCATGGACATCCAGAGCATCATCAACAGCATTCAGCCCACGGACGTCGCGATCTTCCTCGTGTCCTTCGCGGCCTGCGTATACTGTTTTGTCCTCTCCAAGCGCCTGCGGGCGCTGCAGGACACCAAGGATGGGCTCGGGGCCACCATCACGGCGATGACGAACTCGGTCTCTGCAATGTCCCAGGCCACTCATGACACCCGCACCCGGGTCGAAAGCATGGCCACCCGCCTCGCGCATCTGATCAATGATGGCGAGAAGATGTGCAAACGCCTCGAAGACACGATCATGACCATGGAGCGGTCACAAACGAACGTGACCAATCAGGTTCATGCCGCCCAGACAGAGCTCAACGTGCTGATGCGCGATGTGCTCGACCAGTCCCGCGCCCGTATCGTCGAAATGACCACCCTGATGCGCCAGATGCGCGCCATGAGTGAGGCGGGCGAAGCCGACATCACCGCCCCGCCTCCCCGAGCTAAATCGGCCTGATCGAAAAGAGTTATGCCCATGCACAACCGCTCGAACGTCCTGCTCACTCTCGGTGTCCTCTTCACAATCGGAGGCGCCACCCGCTTCCTGCCTGATGCGCTCGCTTTCGCAGAGCAGGCGCCCGCTACGGGCGCAAATGCAGCTGCCACTCCGTCGGTGCCGAAAGCGGCGCCCGCCCCGCAACCAGCCGCTGCCAGCTCAGGCAACCTCACTCAGGTCTGCTTTTCTTCTGAATCCGCCTCGCTTCTTGAAGAGGATCAATGGCTGTTCGAATCCGAACGCGAAGAAATCAGGCAGCAGAAGATCGAACTTCAGACCTGGGAAAACCAGCTGCAGCAACAAACCGCTGAACTGAAGGTTCTGCAGGAAACCCTCGAGGCCCGGTGGCAGGAAATGCAGGTCAGCTCCGACAAGGACATCGACCACCTCGCCCGCATGTACAGCGCGATGAAGCCCGATCAGGCAGCGCAGATCTTCAACCAGATGGACCCGGGCTTCGCCGCCGGTTTCCTGCGCCTGATGGCGTCTGATCAGGCCGGCCTGATCCTCGCCAATATGGAATCTGAGAAAGCCTATCTTGTAAGCGTGAAGCTTGCCACAATGAATGATGACGTCCGCAACATGGCACTGGCGGCCAACTGAGACGCCGGAAAGACGGGCCCGGCAGCCTATCATTTGTAACAGGTTTTCCCCCAGCCGGTCGCCCCTAGGATGCCTGCTGACGCAGCGTCGTCTCTTTTGGGGCGCCCTGCCCTGCGATATGCCTGTCACAAACTCCTGGGGAGGAGACGATGAGCGATCCAAAATCCTATCTCGGCTGGAAGGTGGACTATACCACTCCGCTAGGTGAGCCGGCCCTGATCCCGCCGGATTCGGTTACATGGCAGGTCTTCAAGAATCCCGTGGCGCTCGCCATTGGCGGCGTTTGCGCCGTGCTGCTGGAATTTGCCGACGCCCGCATCCGTTCCGGCGTCTGGGATCATTCGGTCTTCAAGACAGACCCTATCGGCCGCTCCAAACGCACCGGCATTGCCGCCATGGTCGGCACTTATGGCCCGGCCAGCGCGGCCCGGCGCGTCATTCAGGGCGTCACCAACATGCACGCCCGCGTCAGCGGCGAAACGCCGTCGGGCGAGGCCTACCGCGCCCTTGATCCCGAACTGCTTGATTGGGTAAGCGCCACCGCCGCCTATGGCTTCCTGATCGCCTATCATCGCTTTGTCCGAACGCTGACAGATGACGAGATGAATCGCTTCTTCGCCGAAGGCGAAGCGGTGGCCCGCCTCTACGGCGTCCAGCACCCGCTGCGCTCGGTGGAGCATTTCAATTGCATGATGGCCCATCTCCTGCCCCGGTTCGAGCCCCACCCGATCAACACCGAATTTCTGGATATCATGAAATCGGGACGCGCCGCGCCCGGCGCACCCAAAGGCCTGCAGAGCGCGCTGGTGCATGCCGCTGTCGATATCCTGCCCCGCCCCGTCCGCCAGAAACTGCAGCTCGGCAAGGAGTATGATCTTTCAGCTCTCGGACGGCTCACCGTGAAAGGCATGGCCGCCATCGCCGAACGCACGCCGGATCTCAATGGCCCCGCCGCGCAGGCGGCAGAGCGTCTCGGCCTGCCCCGCAGTTTTGTCTGGAAATCCGCACCCGAACGTCGCCGCCTTATCGAGGCAGCCGGCATCCCCGCAACGGCCAAGGAGGCCGCCGCATGAACCTGTCCTTCACCCCCGAAGAAGAAGCCTTCCGTGATCAGGTGCGGGATTTCCTTGCCGATCATCTCACCCCTGAACTGCGCGCCTATGCCCGGCGGATGACGAGTGTGTATGCGACCAAGGAAGTGGCGCTGGAATGGCAGGCAATCCTGGTCAAACAGGGCTGGGCGGCACCCTCCTGGCCGGTGGCGCATGGCGGCACGGACTGGACGCCCGCCCAGCGCTACATCTTTGACGTGGAAATGGCCCGCGCCGGCGCCCCGCCGCTCTCGCCCATGGGCATCGGCATGTGTGGCCCCGCCCTGATTGGCCATGGCTCGAAGGCGCAGAAGGATTACTACCTCCCCCGCATCCTTTCGGGAGAAGACTTCTGGTGCCAGGGTTATTCGGAGCCCCATGCCGGCTCGGACCTTGCCGCCCTCACCATGTCGGCGGTCCCGGATGGCGACGATTTCATCTGCAATGGCTCCAAGATCTGGACCACCCACGCCCACGAAGCCAACAAGATGTTCTGCCTGGTGCGGACGGACAGTTCCGGCAAGCTGCAGCAGGGCATCACCTTCCTGCTGATCGACATGGATGCCCCCGGCGTGCGCGTTGACCCGATCCTGATGCTCTCGGGCGAGCATATCCAGAACGCGGTCTTCTTTTCCGATGTCCGCGTGCCAAAAGCCAATGTCGTCGGCCAGGTGAACCATGGCTGGACGGTCGCCAAATACCTGCTGGAGTTCGAACGGGGCGGCTCCTCCTACGGACCCCGCCTCCTCGCCCGCGTCCGGGCGCTGCGCGCCGCAGCCGCCGAAGAGGGACTGCTGGAGCCCGGCTTTGCCCGCAAGCTGTCGCTGGCCGAGGCAGAAATCCTCGCGCTGGAAGCGGCCGAGCTTCAGCAGATGTCAGAGCTGGCCGGGGGCGGCACGCCGGGCCTAAAAGCCTCGATGATGAAGATCCGTGGCACCGAGCTCAGCCAGCACCTGACCGAACTCGCCATCGAACTGGCCGGGGACTACGTCGCGCCCTTCCAGCCGCAGCATACGTGCCCCGGCGGTCCGGTTCTGGTCTCGAATTGTCCGGATGTGTCCGAAAATGTCCCGGTTGTGGGCCCGGAAAGCGCCGTCACCGTCTCAGCCAAATACCTCAATGACCGGGCAGGATCGATCTATGCCGGCTCCAACGAAATCCAGCGCGGCATCCTGTCAAAGGGGCAGCTCGGGCTCTGATATCCTTCAGAAGCCGCCGCCCGTCTTGAAGCCGCCTCCCCCACGCCGGCTCCCGCCGGTAGGGAACGAGCGCCCGCCGCTGCGTGAGGGCCGGGAGGGACGTTTCGGCGGCCCCGGAAAGATCGGGCCCGATCCATATCCGCCCCCGCCCCGCGTTGTCTCGCGGATCACTTCCTCCAGCACTTCGCCCAGAACGCCGCCGATCACACCCCCCAGCACATCGGGCAAACCAATCGTCTGGCTGCGGCCCTGCCCCCCGAAATCAGGATGGGCCTGGACCGGCGCCTCCGCCCGCCGTACAGATCGGCTCAGTCGCTGCAACGCGCCGCGCACATCAATCTTGTCGCGCATCAGGTCGGCGATCACTTCCTCGAAGGCGGCTTTGGAAACAATGGCATAAGGGCTGTCAAACCGCGCCTGTTTGAACTGCCGGCGCAGCGCTTCGACCCGGCCCAGCTCATCCCGCAGGGCGCTGGGACGCGCCGCTACCCGGCTCGCTTCCAGCTCCAGGTTCATCTCCTCGGCCCGCAGCCGCACAAGGGTATCCACCAGCCGGTCATCGTCCAGCTCGGCCGTTTCAGCCGCCAGCACCCGCAGATCCGGAAAGCTCGCCTTGCGCAACTCCGCCTCCAGCATCTGGCGGGCTTCCACGGCGGGGCCCACCTCCTGCCGCAAGGCCGCCTCGTGCCGCTCTGCTGTTTCCCGGTAGCGCGCTTCGGCCTCGGCAATCTCCGCGTCGCAGGCCTCGATGGCGGCGCGGAGATTCTCAACCTCCTCCTTCAGCGCCTCCGTGCCTGCCGTCGCCATCGCGGCGGCTTCGGCTTCAACCAGCTTTGCCTCAGCCTCTTCCGCCAGCCGGGCCATATAGGCGGCATGTTCTGCAATGCGCTCGGGCAGCTCGGTCAGACGCTGATAATTGAGGAAGGCCTGATCATACCGGCAGAGCCTTGCCACCCAGCCGTCCAGCATCCGGATCAGAAGCGGCGCCCTGTAGTCCGGGGACCGGAACTTCCGGGCCCAGAGATAGCTGAAGAGCTTGTCATCCCGGTAGGGCCGCCCCTTCTCTTCCCGGTCTGCCCGCGCGATTTCCAGCTTCTCCGCCGCGCGCCCCGTCATCGCGCGCGCCTCTTCGGCAGCGCCGGTCAGCACAGCATATTCATTGCTCTCTTTCAGCCGCGCCTCGGCCTCGGCAACCCGCGCCTCAAACGCATCAATGGCCGCGTCATGGGCCGCCGCCAGATCGGCGCGCGCCGCCTCCTTGGCATTCAGCGCCGCCCCAGCCGCTTCCAGCGCTGCGCGCTCCCGCTCCACGAAAGCCGCATGGCGCTCGGCAATGTCGCTCGTGGAGGCGGCCACCTTCTCAAGGGAAGAGACGCCCCCGTTTCCGGCCTGCGCATAGCTGAGCCTCAGCTGCGCCAGGGCGGCATAGGCGCTCGCCTGCTCCTTCTGGATCGCCGCCCGGCGGGCCTCTGCAGCATCGGCAGCCGACAACGCCTCCGCCAGCGACGCGCGGGTGCGGGCAACCAGCGTGTCGATCTCGGCGAGCGCGTCGCGGCCATTGAAAGTCCTGTTCATCCCGTCACCATTCCAGAATGGTCCCGCCCGGCGTCTCTACGGTAAACTCCGGCGAGAGATACCCTGCAGATTTCCGTCCGATAACGGATTTCTGGATGATCTGATCATCGCCTTTATCGTCTGCCACCGACTGGAATACAGCCTCCGGCACCCGCTGGCCCCAGCGGGTGACCCGGGCCGAGCGGCGATCTTCCTCGCTGGTCACCGGCACCTGAACCAGCACGCCGTTCGGGTCGACGGCTTCCACGATCAGGTAATAGTTCCGTCCGCCCGGCACATCTTCGGGGATGCGGAAAACGCCGGAGCGCGCCTCGCCCGGCCCATAGACAACCCGCACCTCATAAACCGCCGACACATCCTGCTGCAGCAACGCCAGAGCGTCCCGCGCGGCGCGGGCGGCCTTCACATCGCTCGCGGCAATCGCCCGCTCGCCCTCCGCCTTGAATGCATCGGCCTTGAGGCGCGCAGCGTCTTCCAGCGCCACGCCCATTACTGCGTCATGCAGCCGTCCGATCTCGGAGGGAAGCGTATCGGCGATCTCGATCCGTGCCGCTTCTGCCCTTTGCCGCTCAGGCACCGCCACGCCCAGATGCCAGGCAGCGCCCAACGACCCCGCCGCGATCACCGCCAGCACAGCCGGCATCATCCACCGGCCGCGGGCGATATAGATTTTCGCAAGGGTAACCGATAGCGACGGCTTGGGCGGCTCATACTGGAAGCGGCGCTCTTCCAGCGCCTTCACGCCTTCCTTCAGGATGCTCTCCGGCACATCAATGCCCTGGGCCGCATAGATTTCCTTAAGGCGCGCGAGCAGCGCGGCCTCCCGCGCCCCGGCGTCCAGCTCGCTGAGGACAAGCTGTTCCCGGTGGCGCAGCGTATCGACGACATCCATTGCGAGAAGGACATCGTCGAGCTTGCTCGTGTCTTTTGCCAGAGGGGTGGCGGGCTGGTTCACGGCTTGGGAAGCAGCGCGAGGGTCGCGCCCTCCTCAACCAGTTTCGTCAGGCGCCGCTTGCCATCCTCCACCGCTTCCCGGATTTCCTCAGAGTTCTGAGTGGCAAGCTTGCGCATTTCCGCAATGATCGTCTGTGTACGCTCCTGATAGGAAACGACGCTTTCCACCAGCATCTTGACCGAGGCCGCAGACACCGTGGGCCCATAGCCCGCTTTCACCGCCGCTTCCTGGATCTGCCCGCCAATATCGGCCAGCACTTCCAGGCTCTGGTCCACACCCTTCTTCATTGCTTCCAGCGTCTGAGTGGATTCGTGCAGGCCATGCATGCCAGTGAAGCTTGCCGTCAGGGCCGTCAGCACGATCTCATTGGTGGAGAAGAAGCTGACAGACTGGGCATACACCCGCTCCTTGGCGCTCGTGGTCTGAACAAGCCGCGCCATGATCACTTCGGATGTGTTGTAGCCGATGGTGATATTGTCGGAGAGGTCCTTGGAAACCTGATACCGCTTTTCCTCCGCCTGCAGCAGTCGCAGCTGTTCGTCACGGGCAAGCTCGAAGCGGGCGCGCTCGGCCGGGTCTTCACCGGAATAGCCCGCAACCGCGGCCACCGCCTCCCCCACTTTCAACCGGGCGGCTTCCAGCTCCGCCTCAGCCGCTTTGAGCACTTCCAGCGCCAGCACTTCGGACTGTTTCATCGCGCCGCGGAAATCGAGATAGGCCTCAAGGATCTTCCGTTCCCGGTCGATCTGGTTGGCCGATTCGTCCTGAACCTCCAGATAAAGATCCTTGATCTTGCCGAAGCGGGCGGCGATGTCGCCGCGCGTCATCTTCATCCAGACATTCGAGACACGCTCCATGGTGGAGATCTTGCCGTCCGCATACTGGTCCACAAGAGACTTCGCGTCATCCCGGATGGTATTGAAGGCCGTGGTGATGCCCTGATAGCGCTCGCCGATGGTAATCCCGGCCACCTGTTCGCGCACCACATCATTGAAGAGGCTCGCCTGATCCAGCGTGCGGGCAATCGCCGCCACTTTTTCCGGCTCGAGATGAGCAATCTGTTCCAGCAGCGCCACGATGGGCGCCGCGCCATTCTTGCTATTGTCCGGCACAAGGCCGAGCTGTTTCAGGCCGCCCATTGCCTTGTCGAGATACTGAAGTGCCGAGGGGCTGGTTGTCTGCGCCATCTTGCTCACGCCTCCGATGTTTCCCGCAGGACTGCGGACGTTGCGGAAAGGTAGCAAAGCAGTTTTGCCACGCAAGAAATATTTATCGAAAAACGGCAAATATCGAATATTGAAATATGGCCATTCGGGCCTATTGCGGCGCTCAGACCTTGCTGGATGGAGCTGAGCGGCGCCGCTGCATTGAAGCAATAGCGCCGCTTACCCCCTCAGGGACGTGCCTGAACCGGCAGCCGGAAAGGCGCTCCGAGCCGGTTGAAGGCGTTCATAGCCGCGATCGCGATTGTGAGGTCGACCAAGTCCTTCGGCTCGAAAACGGCCGAAGCCGCCGCATAGGCTTCATCTGAGGCGTTGGTCTCGCTCACCAAGGTCACCTCTTCGGCCCAGGCCAGCGCAGCGCGGTACTGCGGCGGGAACAGGTGGGGCACCTCCGCCCAGACCGGAAGAAGAGTAACCTTGTCCGCCGCCATGGTTTTCAAAAGATCGCGTGTATGCAGATCGATACAATGCGCGCAGCCATTGATCTGCGAAACGCGCAGGAACACCAGGTGGATAAGTTCCTCAGGCAGGCTCGTCGCGTTCCTGATATAGTGATGGATGCCGAACAGGGCCTTGGCTCCAGCTGGGGCGATTTCGTGCCAGGTGAGGCGAGGGATCTCAGTCATGATAGTCTCCTTGACTTTGCGCCATTGGGCGGCGCTGCTGGGATGACGAGACGGCAGTTGGAAGCGTGACATCCCGGCCTGATTTTATTTCTGGGGGGGGGCCGTGCGCCCGAGGGGCAGGTAACACGTGTAAGGAAAGTGATATGAGGCGGCACGACAGGAACGATACGGACCCGCCTCTGCGCAACCTCAAGAGCGCGGTGGCGATTGACGTGGGAGCCGCTACGCCCCGCGGCGACCGGAGGACCCAGGAATTTTCCCTGGAACGGGAACGCCTGCTTCGTCTGGGCTACCGGATGCTGGGCTCGATCAGTGAGGCGGAAGATGTGCTGCAGGATGCCTGGTTGCGGTGGGCGTGCGTTGAGGCCGAAGTCCGCACCCCAGCTGCCTATCTCACCCGCATTGTCACAAGGTTATGCCTTGATCGGATGAAATCGGCGCGCGCCCGCCGCGAAGTCTATGTTGGCCCATGGCTGCCCGAGCCATGGATCGAGCCCGCCGATCGGGAGGAGCCCCTCACGGACGATGTCACCGTCACGCTGATGTTGGCGCTGGAGCGGCTCTCGCCCCTGGAAAGGGCGGCCTTCCTTCTCCACGATGTGTTCGACATCCCGCTGACCGAAGTCGCCGTCACGCTTGACCGGGAACCCGCCGCCGTGCGGCAACTGGCGGCCCGCGCCCGAAAGAATGTTCTGCACGCCCGGCCGCGTTTCAGCCTTGATGCAACAGAAGCCGACCGAATTGCCCGCGCCTTTTTTGCAGCCTCTCGCGATGGCAATGTCGCGGCCCTCTCGGCGCTGCTTGCGCGCGATGTCGAGATACATAGCGATGGCGGCGGCAAGGTGCTGGCATTCCGGAATGTCATTCACGGCCTTCAGAGCGCACTGCGGCTATTCGTTTCCGCGCGCCGGAAGGCTGCGGCTCCGCCTGCCCTGCTGCGGACGGCAACCATCGGCGGCTTACCTGGCTATGTTGGCCTGGATCAAAACGGCAAGCTGCAGACAACCGCCCTGGCCATTCGCGATGGGAAGATCTTTGCCATTTATATCGTCAAAAACCCGGACAAGCTGACACGGATTGAGCATTCGGATAGCCACTGAAAGTGAGGCGGTGGTGCAATGCGCTGCGTGGAGCGGTCGATTCTCAAGCTCGGGGAAAGAATGGTGGGCGGTACAAGGTTCGAACTTGTGACCCCTACGATGTCAACGTAGTGCTCTACCGCTGAGCTAACCGCCCTTCTCGGCAATGACCCGTCGGGGCCAATCCTGAAGAAGAGGCGTAATGGACAATCCGCGCTGGCGCGTCAAGCGGCCTTTATGCGAGATGTGCAGCCAGCAGCCCAGCCTGCCTCAGGCCGCCATCACCTTGTCCACCTCTTCGACGATTTCGCGAAGGTGGAAGGGCTTGGAAAGAACCTTGGCGCCCGCCGGCGTGGGCGAGCCCGAAGAGAGCGCCACAGCAGCAAACCCGGTGATGAAGACAATCTTCATTGCCGGGTCGAGTTCGGCGCCGCGGCGGGCCAGCTCGATCCCGTCGAGCCCCGGCATCACGATGTCGGTGAGCAGCAGGTCGAACACTTCGCGCTCAAGCGCCTGAAGCGCCGTTTCGCCGTCCGCATAATCCTGCACATCATGCCCGGCGCGCCGCAGCGCTGAAGCCAGGAAAGTGCGCATCGAATCATCGTCTTCAGCAAGCAGGATTTTTGTCACGCAGGGTCCCCTGTGATGCGACTCACATAATTAACACATTAAGCCCACCGATGGTAAATCGGCGATGAACACGAAGGCTTGCAAGACTGACGCCACACGCAAGCGCTGAAAGGCCTTGACCTTGCGAACGATTGTCAAACCATTGCGCTGATGCCGGATACGTCGCCCGCCTTAAGGATTTATGAAGGAATGCCCGCCGGCCCGAACGGGCTCGACGCGCCCTTCGTGCTGTCGGCGCCCGAAGCAGGCGTGGCCCCCATCGTCTTTGCCAGCCCGCATTCGGGCAATCTCTATCCGGAAACCATGGTCTCGGCGCTTTGCGTGCCCCTGATGGATGTGCGCCGGACCGAAGATGCCTTTGTCGACGAGCTGTTTGCCAATGCCCCCCGGTATGGCGCGCACCTGCTCGCGGCCCGGTTCGGGCGTTCCGTTGTCGACCTCAACCGCGACCCCCACGAGCTGGACCCGGCCATGTTTCATGACGGCCCGCCCCGCGCCTGCGCCCTGCCGACGCCGCGGGTCGAAGCGGGCCTCGGCTGCCTGCCAAAGGTCGGCGCCCGGGGAGAGGCGATCTATGGCCGCCTCCTGTCAAAGGCCGAGGGCGAGCAGCGCCTCGCCGGGGTGCATGACGTCTATCACGGCCAGCTGGCGAGCCTTCTGGACGCCCAGCGCGCCCTGCATGGCCGCGCGCTGCTGGTGGACTGTCACTCCATGCCTTCGGTCCAGCCGGGACGGCGCAATCTGACCGATATTGTCCTGGGCGACCGGTTCGGGTCGAGCAGCGATCCCCGCCTGGTCAACCGGCTGGAACGGGTTTTCCGCAATCACGGCCTCACTGTCGCGCGCAACGCGCCCTATGCCGGCGGCTATACCACCCGGCGCTATGGCCGCCCGAAACGGGGCATTCACGCCATCCAGATCGAAATCAATCGCGGCCTCTACATGGATGAGCAGGCGATCACCCGATCCAGCGGCTTTGCACGCCTCCGGCCTGTCATGGATGCTGCCATCATGGAGATGGTCGAGGCCATCCGGCAGTTTCCCAACCGCTGATACTTCTCTGGTTTTAAAGAAAAAAGGCCGCGCCAATGGGCGCGGCCGAAGTCAAAGGGAGGAAACGCCAGAGGCGTCTGCACCGAAGTGCAAGGCCAATCTATGTTGCGATGCACAAACGACCAAGAACCTATTCGCCGCACCCTGCCCCACCCCCTGCACATGCCCAATCTTCGGGCAGTTTCCCGGCTCCGGCACGGCATTTGCGTAGAAACTGCGCGAATATCCTGTTTTGGGACTGATTGGCGGTCCCGCACCAATATGGAGAGGGATCATGGCTGACGAAACAGACCTGCACGTTGGCAAACGCCTGCGCCGCCGCCGCCGCCTGCTGGGCATGACACAGCAGGAACTGGCGTCCCAGGTGGGCGTGCGCTTCCAGCAAATCCAGAAATATGAGTGCGGGGCAAACCGCATCACCGCCTCGCGCCTTTATGATCTGGCACGGGCGATGAACGTCTCCGTCCAGTATTTCTTTGATGGCATGGCCGTGCAGGGCGCTGTTCCAAACGCCGCCAATGATGCCGAGCAGATGGAAGGCGACATCCTCTCCCAGAAAGAGACCCTGGAACTGGTGCGCGCCTATTACCGCCTCAGCGAACGCCCCCGCCGCCGCCTGCTGGAGCTGGCAAAGGCGCTCGAGCAGGACACCTCCAGCACTGGCGCCGCTTGACCTCTTCTCATGGGCGGGGCATCGCCTCGCCCATGACCGACACCCGTATTATTGCTGATGACATTGCCCTGGCCCGCCGGCTTGCCGATGCGGCCTGGACCGCGATCCGCCCGCACTTCCGGAACCTGAACGGCGTCGACCATAAATCCGGCACCGCAAAATCCGGCTTTGACCCCGTCACCGAAGCAGATCGCGCTGCCGAACTGGCGATGCGCACCATCATTTCACAGGAACGCCCGGCAGACGGCGTAACCGGTGAAGAATTTCCAGACACAGATTCGACCAGCGGCTGGCGCTGGTATTTCGACCCGATCGACGGCACCCGCGCCTTTGTCGGCGGCCTGCCGGTTTGGACCACCCTCATCGCGCTGGTGAACCCCGAGGGCGTGCCGGTTATCGGCGTCATTGATCAGCCGGTCGTCGGTGAGCGCTATATCGGCTGGCCCGGCAGCGCGGTGATGGAAACCGCTTCAGGCACCACGCCTATCCGCGTATCTGGCAATCCAGACCTGCGCACCGCGACGATTGCCACGACCGATCCCTTCATCTTCACCCCGCCAGAGCAAGGCGCCTGGAACCATCTGCGCGCCACCGCCCGCATCACCCGCTATGGCCTCGACGCCTATGCTTATGCCCGCGTCGCCGGGGGCACGCTGGATCTTGTCGCCGAGTCCTGTCTCAAGGCGTGGGATGTGGCCGCCCTGATCCCAGTTGTGCGCGGAGCTGGCGGAATTGCCACCAACTGGCGGGGCGAAGCCCCGGCGCTGGGCGGCCAGATTGTCTGCGCGGCCAGCGAAGGCATTCTGGAACAGGCTCTTCTCGCCCTCCGGCGCGCGGCAGACTGAAAAGGCTGCCCGCCTTACGGCCCTTCGACCGTGTAACCCTCATTGCGCAGCATCTCGATAACGCTGTCTTTTCCGGCGAGGTGGCCGGCGCCGACCGCCACCAGAACCGTTCCCGGCTCCTCCAGCATCGCCATAATCTGCGGCACCCAGAGCGCATTGCGGTCGGTCATCATCACATCATAGATCGGCTGTGATCCCAGCATCTCCGGATTGGCCATCAGCACGCCGATGCCCGTCACGTCGCCGTCCGCCCATTCGTCCACCAGCAGGTCCAGCGCCGCTGTCCCCTCGCCCACGCCATCCACCGTCGCCATGAGAAAGTCGACCTGGTCGCAATAGCTGAGCCCAGCCAGGCCACCGAGCTGCTGCTCCACTGTTTCGAGGTAGGCAAAGCCTGCGCCATGCGACAGCGCCGCGCGCTCGATCACTTTCTCCACCCCCGATTCCGGATCAAATCCCTCGTCCAGCATCTGCGTCACCGAGATATTCACCGCCGCCATCCAAGGCCGGTGGGGCAGCAGGGCCTCGATCGGCAGGCCTACCGTCTCCAGCGCCGCCTTCAGCTCTTCTGTCTCCCCTTCGGAAAGGAAGTTGGTCAGCTGCGCCCCGTCGGTGAAAAAACCCTGCGTCGTGTAAAACTTCATCAGCTCCCGCTGAGCTTCCGGGCTGGTCGTATCCGCTTCGAAAACCACTGTGCCGGCCCCCGCGATGGCGGCTTCGATCTCGGGCGACATCCAGTCCAGTTCGGGGCGCAACAGATGAACCGTGCCTAGCAGGTGAATGGTCGTATCCTCGTCGCGCAGCGTCCAGAGCGCCGGAGAACCACCGCCCCGGCTTGCCTTGGCGGCTTCCAGGGCAGCCGCTTCAAGTTCCGGCCGCACGCTGCGCAGCTCGGCACGCCGGGACACGTCGCAGGCTTCCGCCGTCGCCTGGCCGCCCTCTGCCGGTGTTTTGGTTTCCGTTTCCGTAGGCTGGCAAGCGGCCAGAAGAAGCGCCGCGCAGCCGGCAAGCAGGGATCGGGCAAGAGGCAACTTCATGGCCAACGGAACCTTTCAGGTCAGGTCATCTGGAGTTTCCGCCACCATAAAGAGCCCCTGCCCTGCCCGTCTATGCCCGGCATCAGGCAAAGCCGGTTGCACAGCCCCCCGGCTTCGCATAAACACCGGCCTCGGCCTGCACCCATAGCTCAGCTGGATAGAGCGTTGCCCTCCGAAGGCAAAGGTCAGAGGTTCAAATCCTCTTGGGTGCACCATTAAAATCAAGGACTTACGCCGTACTGTGGTTTTTCAGAAATGGGCGTGTCCGCACCGTGTCCGCACGGATTTGCTCCGATAATAATATGCTCGGCCGGTGATCCCCAGATTCGGATACACTCGCGCATTCATTTTTGTGGGTTCGGTCACGTTGATGAGTAAGACCTATGCTTGATGTTTTGATAGGCTCAACGAGTTGTTGTACGCTTAGCGTGAAGTACAGGAGATCGTTAAGGAATCCCGAAGAAAGAATGAGGTGCACGGCACCGATAAAAATGGCGACCTATGGATAGTTGGAACCGACCGCAAGGACACAGCAGATCATATCGCCCAAACCTTCAAAGACGATGGTTACACCGGCGTCCACATCGTTGAGAACTGACCCCTAAAGATCAGAACGAAGAACAGCGCTCTGCTGATTTCATCAGCAACACTATTGAGATAACCAGCATCACTACAGGCGATGAGCCTCGCGATATAGAAGGCGAAGTACTATGCAGCGCCGCCCCAGAGAGGGGCTGCAAGATTGCCAAGGCTTTAGGGCATCAAAGCTGACGCTGGAGGTACTAACAGAGATTCCCAGGACGACCCCGGCTCGTCGCCGATTACCGGGGACATGTCTTCCCGGCGATCCATGGCAATGGTCCGGTGGATCGCCACGCTATCACCCGAGCCATGAGCCGGATCCGGGAGAAGCTGAACATCGATAACGCGACCGCTCACGACCTGCGTCATACCGGCGCGAGCATGATGGCATCCGAACGCTGCGGCGTGCGCGGAGAAGTGATTGCCCGCATACTCAATCACACCCCGCTCGGCTCACCGGTCGCTCAGATCTATAACCGGTATGATTACGCCGCGGAGAAACGCGCCGCGCTCGAGCTCTGGGCGGAAACGCTACTGAAGATTAGCAGAGTGCGGCAGCTAAAGTAGCAAATGAATTGGAAAACATCGCAGCCATATGCGATGCGACCATGGATACGGCAACCCAGCGGCGTCTTGTGTGGATGCGAATCTTCAGCGCGACCACAAAACCATATTAATATCTTGCGACTACCTAATCGAGAAGCTTTTCCCTCAGCGCGCCCACCTCTGATTCCTGTAAACCGTATACGGTCTTTACGAATGATTCTATGGAGCCGTGCTGTCCCCGCAGCTCGGAGAATGTTGCCATTATGTAGTCGGGATGTGACATAAGAAGCGGCTCGACTACCTCCTCCGCCAGCTCGCGCAATATGCTCTGCCCGTGCAGCTTGGAAGGCGTCTTGTCGTCAAGACCAAGTTCCATGCGGTAATCCACGATGCGGGCAGACAGAGCATAGTCTTCAAAGACGAGATGCTCGGGGACACCTAACAGAGACAGGATAATTGCAGCCAGGACCCCGGTTCTGTCTTTTCCGGCGGCGCAATGAAACAGAAGCGGAAACTCCCCTTTAGCGAGGCATCGCAAGACGGTGGCATAGGCTTCCGCGTGATCGTAGGGCAGACGTCGATAAAGTGACAGCATAAAACCAGTAACCGCTTCGGGACGCAGCCCGGGATCGGTGAGAGTGGCGGCCATCGCTACCAGATTGCCTTTGTCGCCCGATTGGAATCCCACCTGTCTGACAGGGTTGCCACCCCACAGAGTGGGTAGGGCATGACGCTCCTCTGGGGTTCGCAGGTCGAAGACACTCTTCAGTTCCAGCCTGTCGATACGGCGATAGTCGGAAAGGGTCAGCTTGTTTAACCCTGCTGCCCGAAAAACCTGATATCGCCTTACGGCTTTTCCGCAGACGGTAGGATATCCGCCCAGATCACGGAAGTTCTGCGCGCCTTTTAGTTTCAAAACCCGGCTGGGAACACTTCCTGCGTAAGGTTTGAATGTACGTATCCACATAACCGCCTTCTATCGAGTTTATCGCTTACTTGGCCCCACCGGAAATCCACTGGCGCGCTTCCGCCCGAATTCCTGACCTGATCGCTGACTTCCGTTGCCTTTGCGGAGCAAGACCGAGACATCGCGTTCTCAGCACCTCATGATGCGCTGGGCCATGTCCCAGTAAAATGCACTCATGGCCTTGTACTGGGATGCAACCGCCTCCGGGAGATATCTGGACATGGACCCCATGCAGATCAGAATTTCATAAGCGGCATGAACCTTGTAATATCTCAGATCACCAATCGGCTTTCCTCCGACATCCGCATACATCGAGAGCCAGTCGGCTTCCGTTGGCGGAACGACAGGCAGAGTCGAAGTATGCGGCCGATGCGGATCCATTGAGACAATCTGGATCGCCAGATCGAGCTCGGCCGCGCCGACCGAACTCAGCTCCCAGTCAAGCATCGCAGAGACACGATTGTTATGGAGGAGATAATTGCCGAGATTGGGGTCTCCATGCATGAGCACAGGCTGCCTGATCACCGGCGCATTTGCCAGTAGCCACTCGTGGATCGGAAGCAGGCGCTCATAATCGTCGGGCCTGGCCCAATCCCACGTCTTGCGCCACCAGTTGATGAATTTCTCCGGGGGGCACGCGCCATCAGCCTGTTTCGAAAACCCGCTCAGGCCGTAGGCGGCGTAGTCGAGGGTATGCACGGCCGCGAGATTGCGAAGAATGTCGAGATATATTTCACGGCGCTCAGGCGGAGTTGCTTCCACAAGTGGACCGCTGTTGAACAATGACGTTGGAATTGGGGCCCCGGGTGCGCACTCCATCAGGAACCCCGATACGCCCAGCATTTCACCGGACGCGTCCAGGCCGTGGACGCGGGGCACCTTCACAGGCGCGTTCTGGAGTTTTTCAAGCAGTTGATACTCTGTATCGAGATCGTACCGGTAAAATATCCTGTTGTCCGCCTGGGGATCATATCTCAGGACGAGCTTCTTCTCCTCGGTCCCACCCTGTCGCACTATCCCGGCTGAAAAAACCAGGATACCCGATGACGAGCCTGATTTTGCCGCCCCTCCCCCAACTTCGCGCAGGACAACATCGGCCCGGAAGACGTGCTGCAGGAACCCGATCAGCCGGCCGGAATCAATTCTGGCATAGTTCCCCTTCGCGGCCGCAACGCTCTGATCCAGTGCACTCGATATGTCACTCATGGGTTCATCCCGAAACTAATCCGCATCTGCGGACGGATTCAACGTAGGGCGTCCAGGCAAGGATATTCGACCGGCAGCACCTATCTGATCCAACCTGGATCGAAGCTGCGTCTGGTCAGCCCGTCTTCGCAGTTTGCAAACAGCGTGTGAGACACCGCCGCTTCTCCCTGACGCGGATTGTCGATCATGTTGAAGTCGCAGACGCCGGCACGTCCGTTCCAGCGCGGGATCGACAGGGCTTCGATACCCGCCGGAGAGGAACCCGGCCCCCCGTTGTTGAAGTGCGTGGAGGTCACCACCCCATCGACCGTGTCTACATTAATGCGCAGGGTCTCGCCATTCTCCAGCTTCACGACAGACCACCCGCCGATGACAGAGTAGCCGTCACACAGCGTGGAGCTCACGGTATGGAAATCCCGGATGATCTGCCGCTTGCCCAAGAGCATGACCCAGCCGAACTTGTGCAGTTCGCCGCCCTGATCGTGCATGCTGACGAGAGAGTAAGACATGTCCGGCCCGACCGTACCCGCATGCCATCTTGCTGACCGGAACACGGCATGAGGCCGGGCGCCATATCCGTGGTCACGATACGCAATGCCGTTCTCGATATTGATGACACGGTCACCAAACCGGATCCGGCCTTCGAGCCTGCCCGCGCTTTCAGGATGACCGGATGTGCCAACGGTTTCTTTCACCGGCCCTGAGAGCTCCTTGCCGTGATTGGGACCGCCGACAAAGGACCAGTCCTGTGACGGGAACCAGTCGTAAACCCGCAGATCAACGTCTGCATCCTTGTCCCATGCCTCGAACCGGCAATATTTCATGTCAGGAATGGAGTACTTCGCAGTGCCTGAGCTGGCCGTGGTTTCTGTCCGGTCCCCGGGCTGGAGCTTGCGATCCAGCAGGTGGCGGCGGAAGCGGGTCCCGTCCGGAAGGGCCATCCCCCAGTGGGTCTGGGTGGTACCCTGATTGACATAGGCGCCCGTTCTCAGGAAGCCGACGGCTCCGGATATCGGATCACGGAAGACAAGAACCCAGGACTCCTGCCAGTCGGGATGCTCGGTCGGTTTATGTGGCAGGTCTACTTCGGAATAGAGTGACATAGGTCCTCCCTTTGATTTTGTTATATCAGTCTACTGATTTCTGTATCAGGCCGGCTTGAATCGAATTGGCAGTTTCTTGGGACCACTGATAAAATTCGACTGCGTCCATTTCGGAGGTCCCGCAAGTTCTATTGATCGGATACGCGGAAGCAGTTCCTCAAACAGTATCCGCATTTCAAGCCGCGCCAGGTGCTGGCCAAGGCAGACATGCGGGCCATAGCCAAACGATAGCTGCCGGTTAGGGGAGCGATCAATGCGGAAGTGATCCGGATCGTCGAACACGGCCTCATCCCGGTTGGCCGACATGTAAGACAGCATCACCCAATCGCCCGCCTCGATCCTCTTGCCGCCGATCACGTAATCAGACACCGCCGTCCGCATGAAATGCTTCACCGGTGTCGTCCAGCGGATGGCTTCCTCCACGAGACTGGGAATGAGGGAAGGATCAGACTTGACCGCCCGCAACTGATCGGGCGCCTCCGCCAGGGACCAGATGCCGCCGGCGGTGGATGCAGACGTGGTGTCATGGCCCGCCGTGGCCACAAGGACGTAGTAGCTGTTGGCCTCATGCTTTGAGATCGGTTGTCCGTTGATCGTCGCATTCGCAATGACCGACGCCACATCGTCCTGTGGCACCTGCCTGCGAAGCTCTGTCAACTGATCGAAATAGGCATAGAAATCCCTGAGCACAGAATCGAACACCGTCAGGGCCGTGGCAGGATCTGCCATTGCTCCGGCATCCCTGCTCTTCTCGGGGTCACGCGCCCCAAATAATTGTTGGGTCAGGGCCAGCATCATCCCCTCATCCTTTTCCGGGACGCCGAGGATCTCCATGATCACATGCAGCGGATAGTGCAACGCCACATCATCGACAAAGTCACACGCGCCATCCCGCGCGAGCATTCGATCAACGGCCTGCCGGGCTATTTCCCGGATGCGCCCTTCGAGTTTCCTCAGGCTGCCGGCAACAAACCAGGCCTGTGTCAGCATTCGGTAGGTCCGGTGTTCGCTGCCATCCATGTTCACGACGGACCGCGTCAGATGAGGCGAGCCCTGTTTGGCTTCGATCGCCTCTCTCATGTCACTGGGAACGAGAACCGTGGACCTGTCCTCATTGCGGAATATGTCCGCCTGCCGTTCGATCTCAAGGATGTCCGCATGCCTCGTGATCAGCCAGAAAGGGTCAAATCCGGGTGCCTCCACTTTGCGCACAGGATCCTGTGACCTCGCCCATGCCAAAGCCTTATGAATCTGCTCGGGCTCAGCAAAGCTGCGGGGATCGGTAACCAGGCGAGGCAGGCCGGACTCGTATTCCGCTGACAGAGAAGAATGGGTCATAACGCCCCTCTGGAAAGTATAGATCACAAGCGAAACAGACGGACGCGCCTGATCCCTGACGAGCGCTCCACGCCCTTCAGGGATCGTGCATCCGCGCGGGGGCTACTCGGCAGCCAGGACAAACGGGACTGAAAGTCTCCGGTCAATATCGGGGCCACTGACCCCGATCATGCGTCCGGGAACAGCGCCGGTGCAGTTTGTGCCATCCCTGAAAGTGACCTCACCATTGACCATGACAAACTCAATACCTTCTGGCTTGCAGACTCGGCGCCACTCCCCTCCGGGAAGATCATTGGCAATCTCATACTCAAGGCGTTTGTAGCCCAGCTTGTCAAAATCATAGATCAGGATATCGGCCGCAGATCCTTTGACGAGCGTACCGCGATTTGTCAGGTTAAAGACTTTCGCCGGAAGGCCGCTCAACTTGTAGTGCATTTCCTCAAGGCTCATCTGCCCGCTCTCACGGACCATCCACATGATCATATCAGTGGAGAAATGCCCCCCCGACCAGAACTTGACGTGAGCGCCGCCGTCCGACGTGCCCGGAATGGTCCGGGGGTGCCGGAGAACCTCAGCGACTTTCGCAGTATCCGAACTCAGGGCGTCCGGCAGCAGGAAGTCGGACGCCGCGTCGGTGTCTGCAACAATGTCCATGAAGAGATCGGTCACGCTGTCCCGACCCAGGGCCTTGGCGATTTCGTGGACTGTCCTGCCTTCAAAACGAGCCCAAGGCTCCACACCGTACGCCTTGTTGAGTTTATAGGTCTCCAGGGGACCACCTGCAGCGGCAAGATGCACCGGGTCGTAGGCTTCACGCAGCCGGCGGCGGAAATCAGGATCCTTTGCCTTTGCCACTTTTGCGGCCTGATCACCGGCAAAAGTGAATTCCCTGAACACCGGCATAATATTCCAGATATCCCAGTCCATGGGTTTGAATTCATTCCAGCCGCGCATCGTGAGCGTCATCGAATAGACTTCAAGCCCCTCCGCCTCTGCCCGGTCGAGCATCTCGAGCATTTCTTCGTGATACGTCGGGATGTAGTCATTCACGAGCGTCACATTGTGGATGACGGGACGACCTGAACGGCGCGCCACTTCGAGCCCGACTTCGGAGAACCGGGCGCCGGGCGAATCCACGAGCGCCTGAACAACCCCCTCGCCCCGCTCCCGGAGAACATCGGCCAGGGCATACAGGTCCTCCAGATGCATGATATCTGTCGGCATCGGTTGCCCGTCACAGTCGATGTGGGTGTTATTGTTGCCTTGGTATGAAAAACCAAAGCCGATCGCCCCCATGTCCATGGCCTTGTGAAGCTCGGCTTTCATAAGCTCACGCTCTTCATCCGTGGCCGGACGCGATTTGGCAGCTTCCAGCCCCATTACATAGATAAGCAGGGGATTGAGCGGTACCATGTTGAGCACGTTCACCCCCAGCGGCGTGCGCTTGAGATGCTCAAGCCATTCGGGATAGGTGATCCAGTCCCACTCCAGCGCTGCCTTGAGGGATTTGTAAGGAACCTGCTCGGTCGTCTCCATCTGCTGCATGTACCTGTCCCGGTGCTCGGGACGACAGGGCGCCAGACCAAATCCGCAATTGCCGACGGCAATCGTGGTCGTACCATGCCAGCCGGAGTTCGTGACATAGGGATCCCAGTGCAGCTGGGCATCATAGTGCGTATGCGTATCGATTACGCCTGCCGCGACAATCTTGCCGGACGCATCAATTGTCTGCGCCCCTTCCCCGTCAACAGACGGCCCGATCGCGGCGATAACACCCCCGGAAATGGCGACATCCCCGATGAATGCCGGCCGACCTGTTCCATCGACGATCTTGCCGCCCCGGATCACCGTATCAAACTTTGCCATTTTAGCCTCCCGAGAAAAGGATCAGTTTCTGTTTTGCTTTAGATAAACAGATTTCTGATTTGCATTATGTTCTTTTTGGATCTTTTGTCAAATGTTTGCGAACTTTTATCCTGAGGGAATTCAGCAGACCAGGGACTGCGCAAACTCCGGATCTCCCTGTGCCGCCTGCGGGACGGGCCGGGCGGAGACCGACACAAAATAATCCCGGCGGAGTTCCCCCCGCCGGGAGAGTTGGCTGGCGCTGCGACGCGCTCACCAGGAGGAAGACATCAGCGCGCCGATCCAAGTTTCATGGAAAGGCGGACCCCGTATGTGCGCGGCGCCGAAAACTGGCCGACCACAGCTGCTGTTGTGCTTGAGGCAACCAGGCTGTGCGCGTAAATCTCATCTGTGATATTTTCGACAAACAGCTGGGCTTCAAACCGGTCATCCGCCGGACGCCAGACCACCCGGGCATTCGACACCCAGTAGCCATCCTGTATGGTTCCGGCCTGCCCGGGCGCTTTGCCATTGAACACGTCGTGAAACACTTCACTGGTGTAGGACGCTTCACCCCGGAACAGCAGTTCGCCCAGCCGGTCGAGATCGGCCTGATACTGCGCCCCGAAATTCAGCTTCCACTCCGGCGCCCTGATGAGGCTGTTGCCGCCGATGTTAAGAATCGCCGATTCTGTCGGGTCCGCCAGCCACTGATCATCATATTCGGAGTGGATCCATGACCCGGAACCGTCCAGCTGCAACCCCTCAAACGCGTCAGGCCGCAACACGTACTCCACCTCGACACCATAAAGGGTGGCGGCTGCGGCATTCCTGATCGACGAACTGTTGTTCACATAGGTGGTGAACTGAATATCCGAGAAGTCGTAATAGAATGCCGCCGCGTTGAACAAAGCCTGGTTGTTTGCGAAGACCGACTTGAAGCCGGCTTCATAGGACCAGAGGAACTCCGGATCGAAAGTTGCTGTACATTCGGCCGGATTGAATCCACCCGCCTTGTAGCCCCGGGAAACCTTGCCGTAGACCATGGTATCGGAGCTGAGATCATAATCCAGCCCGCCCGTTCCCGTTACCTCGCCCCAGCTCTTACTGGTGTTTGTTTCGCAGAGCGCGGCGGCCGGCACGAAGTTGGAGTGCAGCTGCCGGAAGGCTTTTTTCTCATCCTCTGTGTACCTCACCCCGGCCGACGCCCTGAGACGGTCAGAAAGACGATAGGTCCCGTTAAGGTATATGGCTGCGGATTTCGTCTTCTGGTCGGCGCCAAATGAAAGCGTGCCTATCGGGGAGACTCCTGGACGGTAGAGCGTTGTGCCCAGCACCGGGTCAGCGATCAGCTGCAGGAGATTTGGAATGAGCGGCCGGGACAGGTCGAACGCCGGCGGCGCTGACGGGTTCGTCAGACTACCCGCCAGAGCAACCTGATCCCCGATTGCGGGCAGAAAGAGGTCCGCCTTGAGGATGGCTTCGTCATCAAAATAAAAGGCTCCCAAAACATAGTCCAGTTTGCCGGAGAGGGCTTCTCCTGACAGCGTCAGCTCCTGCGTAAACTGCTTCGAAGACTGAAAGATCGGGTTTGCATTGAGGAGCGCTGCAGATGACCCGTCTCCATCATAACGAATGTCGGCTTCCGATTCCCTGTAGGCAGTAATGGATCTGAGTGTCGCGTTCCCGATGTCATATTCAACTGTTCCGCTCAGACCCTTGACATCAAAGACCTGCTTGGGCGGAAAATCATTCCAGATATCGAGGCTTTTCCGGGGATCGCCGCCGGATTGTCCCGGCGGAGTGAGACCGTAATAGTCAGCAATGCTCCCATTTCCCAGAAGAGCCAGGTCGCCGGGCGACAGCAGCCCGGGAATACCCGCCAGGACGGGCGCGGGGAGAGAGAAGATTCCCAGAGGCGTTTGCGGCGTCACGCCGGAGGCGAGCGGAAGGGAATCCACGAACTGCTGAACGCTTGAAACAGACTGCCTTGTTTTATCTGCACGCAGAATAACCCTCAGATCCGGTGTCAGATCAAACAGGAGTGACCCCTGAGCGCTGAAAAGGTCGTTGCCGTCATAATCCCGGCCATCAAAGAGATTGTGGCGGTACCCGTCCCGGCGCTCGTGCTTGACTGTCAGCCGCCCCGCCACCCTGTCGTCCACTAGGGCGCCCGTTATGCCGCCTTCGGCGACAAGACGCCCATAATTACCCGCGGTCACGGCAAGATTGCTGCCGAAATCATACTCCGGGAGCCGTGTTATATAGTTGATGGCGCCCCCGGTGGAGTTGCGGCCGTAGAGTGTCCCCTGAGGCCCCCGGAGTACCTCGATCCGCTCAAGGTCAAAACTCGGGACAGCCTGTGTAAACAGCTGCCCTACATAGACCCCATCCTGGAAACTTGCCACGGTCGGCTCACCGGCCGTGACGGTCAGATCCGAACCGATGCCGCGCAGAGAGAGCTGGGTGTAGCCTGTGAGTTGCGCGAAAACCAGCGACGGCACACTGAACTGCAGTTGCTGCGGGCCTTCGATCTGCTTGAGTTCCAGCGATTCGGTGTCAAACGCACTCACCGCCAGCGGCGCACTCTGGAGGACCTCTTCCTTCTTCTGCGCTGTGACAACAATGCTGCCGAGCCGCCTTTCACCGCCCGCCTCCGGCATGGCGGCGTCCGCCTCGATTTCGCTGGCGCCCGGCTGGGCACCGTCCTGTGCGGCAGCCACCTGGCCGGAGAGCAGGAGCGCCGTCAGGCATACCCCCAACGAAAGCCTGTTACCGATTGACGACATAAGTTCCTCCCTTGTCGCATGTTATTATTGTAAGCATTCCAATATCCGGGCGCCGCCGCAGACGGCGCGCCGGATTTTTGCGGACAGAAGTCGTCCGGATCTATTCGAGCGTGACACCCAGGGCCCGGGCCTGCGCCCGGCAGAGCTCAGGTCCGCGCCTGAGCACCGGCTCATACGCACTCAGCACCTCAGGCGGAAAATGCTTCATGGCCAGAACGTTGATCACCGCCATCCGGTAGCCGGCGAAGAGTTCGAAATAGTCCATGTGCTGCAAGGTGTAGCCGGACGCCCGCTCATACTCTGCGCGCATCTCGTCATAGGTGAGAACACCCTCCGGCCACGGAACACCATCCAGGAGAATGGAATCTCCGATTTTCAGGTACGCCAGATCGCATTCCCTGGGCCCGAGAAAGCTCATTTCCCAATCAAGAACTGCCGAAATTTCGTTTCCGACATAAAGATAATTGCCAAAATTGGCATCGCCATGGCAAAGAACCTCTTGCATGCCTTCCGGCTCATTCTCGATAAGCCACTGGCGAACTGGCGCAAGCTGGCGGATATATTCCGTATGCCCGCTCCAGACCAGAGCGTCCCAGTACCAGTTTGTTTCGCGCTCGACAGGGCGCACACCCTTTGCCCGCCCCCGCATCCAATCCAGTCCGAGGGATTGCCAGTCCAGCTCATGGATATCCGCAAGCGCACTGACATAGCCTTCACTCATCGCGCGCCTCCCCTCCGGGGGCGCATCATGCAGGATGCCCGATGTCATCCAGGCCATCGGTGTGCTGACACCCGCGACACGCTCCATGACATATCCGGGCCGGCCAAGATACGCCCCTTCCGAATCCAGCCAGAGCTGCTTTGGCACCGGAATGGCGGTCTCCCCAAGGGCGCGCTGCAGGTTGAATTGTTCGGTCACATCATAATGATGAAACAGACCCTTCTCCGGCAGGAAGCGCAATACGAGCTGGCGATCCTGATACCCTTCTTCGGACTGATATCTGGCGCGAAACAGCATCGTTCCATTGGAGCCACCTGCCGCTTCCGCCACGGGCCGGACATCGTCTACGGAAATGACCGCGCTCACATCCGGCTGGGCGGCAAGAAACGCTGCGAGCCGGCTACGCCACTCATCGGGCGTGACACCCTGAAACCGGGCCTTGCGGGAAATTTCCACAATCCCTTTGCTGATGTCCTTAGCATCCATGCGAAAACGCCTCCCTGTTCATCGCCAGTTACCGGCGCTTGTTTGCGTTATTAAAGTTTTATCACGCCCTACGCAATAGGCGCTAATTAGAAATCACTTTTTAATTCGCAATAAGATCCATGTCTGAATATTTTCAATATTCTCCGATCCTGACTGAGTTCAATCGGAAAGGAGGCGCGCATCCCTTTCCGGCGCCCGGATCAGTGCGGCGGGAGCACGCTGCCGGCAGTCTGTGTTCGCAAAATTACGCTGATGGACACCGTTATGGAAACTAGTCTAAGAAAAACAAGGAAAATGCTTCCCATTCACCCCCTCTGCCCCGCGCTGCGCCTGACCGGATACACTCATGATTGCTGACGACCTGGACCTGCAGATCATCGATCTCCTCACAAGCAATGCGCAGCTTACGAACAAGGAGATTGCCGACCGCGTCGGGAGCACAGAGATCACGGTTGCCAACCGGATCCGCGACATGGAGGCGCGCAATATTCTGAGGGTGGTCGCGCAGCGCGATGTAAAGACGCTGGGCCTCGACCTGATTGCCCTGCTGGACATTTATGTCAGCCAGCGCTCACCGGAGGAAGTCGCGGAGGAACTTTCACTGATAGAGGAGGCCGCGTCCGTGTCGGTCCTGCTCTCAGACCCGGATATCTTTCTGCAGCTGAACGTCCGGGATCATCAACATCTGCTCGAGGTCATTGAGACCAAGGTTGCGGCTGTCAAAGGCATCTCCCACTGGGCCGCCAATCTGTCTCTGGAAATCATCAAGCTCGACCTGCGCTACGGAACACTGGGAGCCAGAAATTGAAGAATGACAGCCTTGAGGAAAAGATCCTCGATATCCTGACCGTCGACGCCCGGATCAGCAATCGTGAAGTCGGACGGCTGCTGAATGTCTCGGACGTGACGATCGGCAAAAGGCTGAAAGCCATGCAGCGCTCCGGCGCGATCCGCATTACGGCCCTCGTCAACCCGCAGGCGCTGGGTCTTAACTGCGCCGCCTTCGTCCGGCTGAAGACGGCGCCGGAAATGGCCCGGAAGATTGCTATGTCTGCGGCAGCATTGAAGGAAGTACCTTTCGTCTCCCTCACCGGGGGCCCCCATAATGTCGTAACCCTCGCCGTCGTCGAAGACCGCCAGGCGCTGGCCGATCTGGTCCATCAGCACTTCCGGCGCTGGAAGGGCATCTATTCGCTCGAAACCCACGAGCTCATATCTTCCCCCAAGCACAGGCTCGACGTGGTCAGGATTGTGGACCACGACCAGAAAAGACCGGCCCCCTGATCCAGACCGGTAGCGGAAGGCCCGCCCTTGCGCCTAGTCGCGATATGTCACGCATTGGGACAGCCCCTGCTCGATCACCCCAAAGGTGAGGTCAGACTGATCGGGGATGTATGCGCCGCGACCGGGATTGATGCAGAATTCAAGATCGAGGAATCCCGTCTTTCCGTTATAGAGAAAGGTCGAGATATGATCCTGGCTGACACTGTGGGCCTCAGGAACCGGCGTCAGAAATCCCTGAACCGAATTGCTCTCTATCCGGATTTCTTCACCGGTCTCCAGTGTCAGAATACCTGTGGATCCAAGCGGCGTCAGCCCGTCCCTGTCCATGCGCAGGATCACTCGCAGATCCCGCACGTCATGGTCGACGCCGTTCCGCGCCACGAAACCGGCCACCATGCTGGGCCCGCCTTTCAGGTCCAGAAAGAAGCTCGCGAAACTCAGCTCGGGGCCAACGGTACCCGAGAACATCCGGTAGCGGTGCAGGCTCGCCCGGCTGTTGTCGCGCAGTCCCCATGACCGGTCCCGGTGACAGAGACCATCTATTGTACAGGTCTCACTCCCGATCCGGATCGTTCCCCGGATGCGGCCCGAGCATTCGAGGTGCCCGTCTGAATTGATATTGTTCATGAACGCGTCAGAGTGGCCCGTTTTTGACCAGTCCCTGGGTTCATGGAAGCGCTCGTAGAATTCAAGGTCTGCCTCAGATTCCGCTTCCTGCCAGGTAAACTGCATCCTGCCGTCTCCCAGCGCTTCGGCTGTATGCCCTCCAACGAGCTGCTTGGTGTCCTGGCGGCTGTTCCGGCAAAGGGCGACCTCTGTCCGCGGCCCGGCGCTCAGAACAAACCTCTGCCCCTCTTCCCGGAAGACAAACAGGGTCACTTGCCCCTTCCCGGTCGCAGGCTTCTGCCCGATGCGGTGAAATCCGCCTATCCTCCGCGCCCTGTCGTAAAACCAGTAACAGTCGCTCTCCTGCCAAAGCATATCACCAGATGGCGTGTGCGGTTTGTCCCAGCTTTCATCATACTTCATTCTTAACTCCCCTGGCCTCCCCCGGACGTCTGGCGTCCGTGGGCGCAGCCTAGAGCAAAACAATATTATACGTCCACATATAATGTTTTTTTATTCGCAATATTATTTTTTATTTGATTTTTAGATTATATTGCGATCTTTATCGAGCCTTGCAGTTAGCGGTGCTTGAGATGACGGCTGGGATAAACGGAGACTAGGATTACAGTGAAGCAGGTTGAATGGCGAATATGCAGCTCCCCATCCGAGAGGATGACAGGGCAATCCAAGGACCCGGAAATATGATCTGTATACATACTTCTGTGTTGGCGGCGCCGTCGTCGGCCGCGTGACATTCAGCATCTTCCGGAGCCTGCTCAATGAGCCATTCTGATGATTGCACTGTTATTTCCTGCCGCATCCGGAAGCGGATCGAAACTTCTGGGAAGAGGTTCTTCGCCAATGACAATATTTCAGAGTTCATCCAGGAGGGTGAACTCGATGGCCTCGTAGATGAGGTTGCGCGGAAATTACGGGACGTCCTGGTCAGCCTCGTGATCGATGTCGACAAGGATCACAATACGGCACAGACCGCCGAGCGCGTCGCCAGAATGTACGTCCAGGAAGTATTTCGGGGCAGATACGCCCCCCGCCCCTCCCTGACCGAGTTTCCGAACGCAGAGGCGCTGAATGAACTGATGATCGTCGGACCGATTACCGTCCGGAGTGCCTGCAGCCACCATCTCTGCCCGATCATGGGGCGTGTCTGGATCGGTATCTTGCCCAATTCGGGATCAAACCTGTTCGGACTTTCCAAATATGCCCGGATCGCTGACTGGATCATGGCGCGCCCGCAAATACAGGAAGAGGCCATTGTCCGGCTGGCCGATACACTGAGCGATGCCATCGCGCCGGATGGGATCGCTGTCGTTATGCAAGCAGATCATTTCTGCATGCACTGGCGCGGCGTGAAAGATGACCGGACCCATATGACCAACAGCGTGATGCGCGGCGCCTTTCTGAACGATGCCACATTACGGCGGGAATTCCTGTCCCTGATCAGACTTGAGAGCCCTTGACCGGGGGGAGGAGATTGAATGGGCGGCATGCTCAGAGGTGTTCGTATCATCGATATGACCAGCGTCGTGTTCGGGCCTTATGCCACGCAGATGCTGGCAGGTCTCGGCGCAGATGTAATCAAGGTGGAAGCGCCCCAGGGCGACCAGTTCCGCTATTCCGGGAAGCCTGCCGCATCCCGCGGCATGAGTCCGGGGTTCATGGCCCTTAACTGCGGGAAACGGTCGATTGTCCTCGACCTCAAGACTGAAGAGGATCGCGCTGTCCTGGGGGAACTCATCCGGACAGCAGATATTTTCATCCATAACGTCCGCCTGAAGGCGATTGAAGCCCTCGGCTTTGCGCCGGATCAGTTGGAAGCCATCAATCCAGGGCTCATCTATATTCACTGCACGGGCTTCGGATCGGGTGGGCCCTATGACGGACTGCAGGCCTATGACGATGTAATCCAGGCAGCCTCCGGAGCGGCAACCCTGTCCGGCCGTGTCGATGGGACCGGAACACCGCGCTACATCCCATCGCTGATCGCAGACAAGGTGGCAGGCCTTTATGGCGCGCAGGCCGCACTGGCCGCCTATGTCCATAAACTCCGCACCGGCGAAGGACAGTTCGTTGAAGTCCCGATGTTTGAAGCCTTCACCCATTTCATGATGGCGGAACATCTGGGCGGCCTGACATTTGATCCCCCCAACGCCCCTGAAGGGTATTTTCGTCAGATAGACCCCGATCGCCAGCCCTTCCCCACAAAGGATGGCCATATCAGTATCGTACCGTATACGGCAGACTCCTGGCCCGTTGTGTTTGAAGTGGCTGAAGACGCAGACTTCCTGCATCGCGCCGGGATCAACACCCCCAAAGACCAGGTTTTGAAGCAGCATCTGCTCTATCGCCGGCTCGCCGAACTCACGCCGCAGCGCACGACGGCTGACTGGGTTGCACGATTTACCCAGGCCCGCATTCCCTGCATGCCGGTCCGCGATCTGGCGCACATGCTGGAAGACCCGCACCTCAAGGAAACCGGGTTCTTCAAGCGAGAGGAACACCCGACAGAAGGCACCTGGTATCAGATGTCGTCCCCTGTCCGGTATGCCTGCGCCATTGCGCCTCCGCAAATCCCACCTCCGCTGACCGGTGAGCATACTGAACAAATCCGCGCTGATATTCAGCGCCATTTTCCACACATCCCCACGCCCGAGGAAACCCAATGACAGCCTTTGACCGCGACTACCGCATGACCATCGATGGAAAGCTGGCCACAACAGGAACACAGATCGAGGTGATCAACCCGGCCACAGGCAAAGTTTTCGCGGCTGCGCCCGATTGCAGTCCGGAGCAGCTCAATGACGCTGTTGATGCCGCACGCACGGCGTTCCGAAGCTGGAAGAAAGTGCCCATCGATGAGCGCGCCGCCCTTCTCGACAAGGCAGGCGATGTCATCCTGCAGCATCTGGAAGAACTCACCCGTCTCTTCACGCAGGAACAGGGCCGTCCGACCGAAGGCGCGCGCGGGGAGATTGCCCTTGCCGGAAACTGGCTGAAAATCATCTCAAAAGTCCGTCCCCCGGTGCATGTCTCCGAAGACAGCGCTGAGCAGTTTATAGAGACACGCTATGTCCCCCTTGGCGTCGTCTGCGCGATCGCGCCCTGGAACTTTCCGGTCAATCTCGCCATCTGGAAAATCGCCCCGGCCCTGCTCGCGGGAAACACGATGGTTCTGAAGCCCTCCCCGTTTACCCCGCTCTGCATGCTGAAGATCGGGGAACTTCTCCAGGACGTGTTCCCGCCCGGCGTCCTCAACGTTATCTCAGGCAATGACAGTCTTGGCCCGAAAATGACGTCCCATCCGGGCTTTGCCAAAATCTCCTTCACGGGCTCCACCGCCACCGGCAAGAAGGTCATGGAGAGCGCCGCAAAGGATCTCAAGCGCGTGACGCTGGAACTTGGCGGCAATGATGCGGCCATTGTCCTGCCGGATGTGGATATCGACGCGGTGGCCGAGAAAATATTCTTCGGTGCTTTCTTCAACACCGCCCAGATCTGCGTCGCTACCAAACGCCTCTACGTGCATGAGGACATCTACGATCAGCTGCGGGACCGGCTCGCCGCCATCGCCCGGGCCGTAAAAGTCGGAGACGGCGCCGAGCAGGGCACGGTCCTTGGCCCGATCCAGAATGAGCGGCAGTATACGCGCGTCATGGAACTTCTGGAGGACGCCCGCCACAATGGACTGACCCTGATTGAAGGGGCCGAAGTGCCGGGCAATGGCGGCTACTTCATTCCGGTCACCCTGGTGGACAACCCGCCGGAATCCGCCCGCGTTGTTCAGGAAGAAGCCTTCGGCCCGATCCTGCCCCTGCTGAAATTCTCCGATATCGACGATGTGATCGCCCGCGCCAATGACAGCGAATACGGTCTCGCCGGCGCCATCTGGACCGGCAATCCTCAACGGGGCCTCGATATCGCCCGCCAGCTGGAAACCGGCACGGTCTGGATCAACCAGAACCTCAATCTGCGCCCGGATACACCGTTTGCGGGCCACAAGCAGAGTGGCTTCGGCGTAGAGAACGGCATGGAAGGCCTGCTTGAGTTCATGGTGCCCCAGTCCGTCTATCTCGCCCGCTGACCCCAATCGGCACGCACCATCCCAGACACATGAGGAGCATCCCAAAATGGCGCCTGTCAGTTCGCCCAGCCCCCTACTCTCTGCAGATCTCTCCGGGAAGACCGCGCTCATCACCGGCGCTTCCCGGGGCTTCGGGCGGGCCTTCGCCCGTTTGCTCGCCGCGATGGGCGCCGACGTTATTGCGGCCGCCCGCAGCGCGGACGCGCTCGCCGAACTTGTGGCTGAAATCACGTCAGAGGGCGGCCAGGCACGTGCGGTCGCCATGGATGTCAGCGACCCCCGGAGCATCGAGGATGCGTTCGGGCACATTCCGAAAGTGGACGTTCTCGTCAATAATGCGGGCATCGGCGGCCCAGCGCGGGCTCTCAAGACCAGCCCCGGCCAGTGGCGTGACGTCTACGCGACCAATGTGGACGGCGCTTTCACTGTTGCCTGCGCGGCGGCAAACCGGATGATTGAGGCAGGCACGGGCGGTTCCATCATCAATATTGCCTCCATCACCGGTATCCGGCCCGGCGTGGCTGTACCAGCCTACTCGTCCTCGAAATCTGCCGTGATCGGAATGACCCGCGCGCTCGCGGCGGAATGGGCGCGTTACGCCATACGCGTCAACGCCATTGCACCCGGCTATTTTGCGACCGACCTGTCGAGTGAGTTCCTCGACAGCGACTATGGCAAGGCCATGCAGAGCCGCATCCCCATGCGCCGCTTTGGCGAATTGCATGAACTTGCCGGTCCGCTGCTTCTCCTGGCGTCGGACGCCTCCTCTTTCATGTCCGGCGCCGTCCTGGAAGTTGATGGGGGGCATCTCTGCGCCCCCCTCTGACCGGCTTTGCCCGACCGTCCGCCTTCAGCGTCGCGCCATTGCCGATCAGGCGCCAGGCTCCCACTCGACGGAAATCACTTCTGTGCGGCAAACCGCGGAGCGCTTGAAAGTGGCGGCCTCAGCTTCACGCCCAAGGACTCAGAGTGCGGTAAAGGTGTGAGAATGAAACGTTAGCCAGTGATCTTCATTGCAGGCTGGGATGAGACTCCCTGAATTTTAGTCCGACACGACTTCTACTCCCCGGTATCGTGTGAAGGGATAATACCACCCTGCCCCTGGCGAGGGCTGTGCGAGGGGCCATTGCCCATCGGCCCGGCTCGGCTCCAGTCACCGCGCTGTCCTGCCGGACCGCGCGGCGCTGCGGGGTCTCCCCGGCAGGGCGGCGCACAGGCGCTTCCCATTGGCGGAGCCAAGGGGGTCACCTGTGCGATACGTTCGCCTACACGCGTCTGAAGGCGGCGCCCGATTATCCGGGTTCCACGCGCGACAAGTCGTCTGGCGGCGCCGGCATCTCAAAAGCATCAAAGCCTCTACGCACGGCGTGAGGGGCCGGACGTCGCTTATGCCGGGGCGCGGCGGCCGCGCACGGGGGGCGGGATTGAAGCGTCTGGATTGTTCCTGGTCTCCGACCTGACCCCGTGCCCGCCCGCCTTATACGCCCCGCCAGCGCGCCTTTCTCCGCCCCCTCCCGCCTGATGCGGGAAGGTACGCGGGATAGAGAGGAGCACGGATTATGACTGACCCGATTGAACCAACCCCCGCCGTAGAGGCTGACGCCCCTGCCCGGCCGCGTATCTATGTGGCGTGCCTGGCCGCCTATAACTCCGGCATCCTGCATGGAAGGTGGATTGCCGTTACCACGCCTGATGACGTGAAAGCAGAAGCGGGCGCGATGCTGGGGGAGAGCCCGGTGCCTCGCGCACAGGAATGGGCGATCCATGATTATGAAGGGTTCGAGGGCATCTGCCTGTCTGAACACGCCTCCTTCGACACGGTCTGCGAGCTGGCCAGCTTTGTTGAAGAGCACGGCAGGCTTGCGGCTAAGCTCTACAGCCATTTCGGCAACGGCCTCACCGACGCCCGCGCCGCGTTCGAGAACTATGCCGGGCAGTATCAGACCGCAGGTGCCTTTGCCGAGGAGATGATCCGGGAAACCGGGACCGATATTCCGCCATCGCTGGAATACTACATCGACTGGCAGGCGCTTGCCCGCGATATGGCGCTCAATGGAGAAATCCTCGTCATCCAGACCGGCTTTGATGAGGTGCATGTT
The DNA here is from genome assembly GCF_000685315.1 of Hyphomonas polymorpha PS728. GTDB lineage: Bacteria > Pseudomonadota > Alphaproteobacteria > Caulobacterales > Hyphomonadaceae > Hyphomonas > Hyphomonas polymorpha. Next base: position 16,913 of record NZ_ARYM01000017.1, on the reverse strand, counting down.
TTCTGGTGCCGGTGAAGGTATGTGCCCGCGCTCTGCGCGGGCACGCCGCGGCGCCTCAGCCAGGGTCAGCGCTCTCGTAGTCTGTATGAGCCGTCCACGAACATTCGAGCAGGCCTACTGTTTCAGCGATGCTCCATTCCGCTCAGTCAGTCGGCGCACGCTTTCTTGCCTTCGAAAGCAGATGAGCAGATCGACCAGGCTTCTGCCTGCAGAGAAGGCCGCGACGGTGGAGAGAGGATCACACCGGCTGACACACTTCGTGTGCACGACCAGGCGAACCCGGTTCGTCGCCCCCGCCATGCGGACGACAGGCATAGGACCGGGAACAGGTTTGGCGGTTCGCCGAGTGTCGAGAGCCGTGGGGTTCAGCTTCGGAGCCAGCCCATCAACGGGGGCCATGGGTTCAATGACGCTGTGGAAGCGGATTTCCGAGCCTCTGCTTTTCTTCCCCCGGCTCCGCCCGCCTGCCCCCTTGTTTCCGTCTCTTGCCGTTTGACCTGGACGACCTCCGCCGCGCCTGAAACCGCCCCTGCCCAGGAAATTTCCCCTGCGCCTGCGGCGCATTCCTCGCGGCCCAAATTTCCTCTGCGGGGCGGTGCTCCGCTTCGCTGCGCCCCTTCCGGGTTCAGGCCCGCCGCAGGCCGTCCTTCCGGTCCGGCGTCGACGGGAACAAGGGGTTCCCGGAAAGACACGCCAGGAAACGCAAAGGAGATCCCCATGGCAAACGCACTCGGATACGTCACAGAAACCAAAACCGGCTTTGAAGGCACTCTCGCCATGATGAGCCTCTCAGCCCCCCTCATCATCCGGAAGAACGCCGAGAAGTCCGCCCCGGCCCAGCCCGACTACCGCATCTTCGCAGGCGAGATCGAAACCGAGATCGGCGGCGGCTGGATCATGAAGGCCAAGTCCAGCGGCAAGGAGTACATCTCCCTCACCCTCGCAGACCCGCAGATCGGGCCGCGCCGGATCTACGCCAACCTCGCCCCGGTCAAAGGCAAGAAGGGCCGCTATGCCCTCCTCTGGAACCCCGGAGAGTGAGAACCAGCCAGCCGCGCCTCGGGCGCGGCTGGCCCTTCCCTGCTTACAAGAGCCTCAACTGAAAGGAGGATTGGCGCTTTGCACGCGGTGCGGCGCTGCCTAATATGAACATGATGCGAACCGACCTCGATCACCTCCCCCATGGCAAGCAGCGCGAACTCGCCCGCGTGACGGAGATCCTGTTCGAGGAATTCACCGACGCCATGGCGGGCGCTTCTTCCCCGAAGAAGAAGCAAGGCCGGATCCTCAAGATCATCCTGTTCGGGTCCTATGCGCGCGGGACCTGGGTGGACGAGCCCCATACTGCGAAGGGCTACCTCAGCGACTATGACCTGCTGATCGTCGTCAACCAGCAGAGCGTCGTCGATTTCGCCACCTACTGGTACCGCGCCGAAGACCGGATCATGCGGGAGACAGGTGTCAAGACGCCGGTCAATTTCATCGTCCACACAATGGACGAGGTGAACAGCGCGCTCTCACAGGGCCAGTACTTCTTCACTGACGTCATCAAGGAAGGTATCGCCCTCTACGACCTCAAAGGCAGCACGCATATCGTAACGCCCCAGCCGCAGACGGCTGAAGAAGCGCTGGCGACCGCGCAGAAACATTTTGAGGAAAGGTTTCCCCGCATTGAGCAGGCCCTCACGGGCGCCAGCTTCTACGTGACTCAACGCAATTTGAGAGACGCGGCATTCACATATCATCAAGCCGTGGAGCGCGCCTATACCTGCCTCCTCCTTGTAGAGACGAATTACTCGCCATCAACGCACAGCATCAAATTCTTGCGCTCCCTTGCAGAGCAGATCGAACCGAACCTGATCACAGCCTGGCCGCGTGAGACGAAGCATGACCGGCGGCTGTTTGAATTACTCAAGCGGGGATATGTCGATGCGCGGTACTCAGAGCATTATGCCATTACGGTCGAAGAGCTTGCTTGGATGGGCGAGCGTGCGGAAGTCTTGAGGGACCTTGTTGAAAAGCGTTCGCGAGACAAGATCGAACAATTCGCGGCCAATTCCCTGTCGGGAGATGAAGTCGGTCACAGGAACGATCATCGTTGAGCGAACTGGCACTTCCGAGAATTATTGTCACCACCAGAAAGAGCTCTTCCTCAACATTCAGAGAACCAATGCTCTCTACGTCAGGCCTCCCACAAGGCAGCCGCTTGCTGCCGCATCTGCGCGTCGGGGAATGAGTCGCCTTTGGCGCCCAATCGGTAAGAACGCACGATAATTCTGCTGCTCCCGCATTCAACACCCTGATGCAGAGGCCCGCCCGAGCACCGCCTTGACGCCAGCGGTCATTCACCAGGCTAGCCTCGAATTGTCACCTCGCAGCCCCGAAACCATTGGTGCAGGTGATGGAATAGTTGCCAGTGTTCTCATGATCAATGAAAGCGACACATGCACCACCATCCTTGGCCGTGGAGGGGCGGCACTCCAGATTGCGGCCAGGATGGGTTCTGCGAAACGCCTCAATCTGATCCTTGCACTGCTCCATCAGGCAACTCGCCGTCCGGTTCTGGCCCGAACAATCTCTCCTTGGAGATGAGCTGCCGGAGGAGGATTGCTGCCGGACGACCGGCTGGCCCGTCATGGCGCCGAGCACGTCGTCGGTGTTTCCTCCGAGGGCAGCGGCCAGACCGCCGGCGGCCAGCATGCCCCAGGCTTTTGAATCAGCCTCCTGCTGGCGTTGGCGCTGTTCCTGCGCGCGCTGCGCTTCGGCGCGTTGCGCCTCTGCCTGTTGCTGGGCAAGGCGCTGCTGGTAGGCTTCGTCGGCAAGCTGTTTTTCAAGGGCTGCAAGGTCTTTCGTGGCGAGTTCATGGCCCTGCTTGCTTGCAGCCCGGAACCAGGCCGTTGCGGCAGCCGTGTCTTTGTTGACGCCGTTGCCGTGTCTGTAGGCATTGCCCAGATTGTTCTGCGCTGCGGCAAGCCCCTGATCCGCCGCCAGGCGGAAATAGCGCGCTGCGCGCACATAATCGCGGGGAATGTCTGTCCCGTCATAGAGCATCACGCCCAGATAGTTCTGCGCATTTGCGTTGCCCTGCTCGGCGGCGGCCTCAAACCAGCGCACCGCTTCGGCGCTGTTCTGCGCGACACCCTCACCCTGCCAATACAAAAACCCGAGCGAAGTCTGCGCCAGTGCATATCCCTGCCTGGCGGCAGCCTGATACCAGTGGGCAGCCTCAGCCTGATTCTGCGTGACCCCCATTCCATTATAATAGGCATTTCCAAGATTGTACTGAGCGGCCGCATGGCCCTGGTCTGCTGCCAGGCGGTAATAGAGGGCGGCCTCCGCCTCATCTTGCCGAATACCGTTTCCGGTACTGAGCATGACCCCCAGGTAATTCTGCGCGTCAGCATTTCCCTTGTCGGCAGCGGCCCTGTACCAGCGCGCAGCCTCTGCCCGATCCTGCGGCGCGCCCTTGCCAGAATAATAGGCCGAGGCCAGTTCCATCTGGGCACTGACTTCTCCCTTTTCAGCACGTTTGCGCAGGGCGGCGAACTCGGCTTCCGGCCCTGCAGGGGGCTTTGGTGCAGCCGTCAGCTTCTCGGCCGCAACAATTGCCAGCGGATGATCCGGAAAGCGCGAGAGTATCTCCCGCCGCACCGTGCGCGCGTCCTCAATCCGGCCTGCCTGCTCCAGTTCGTCTGCCTTTGCCAGCATCTGGCCGGGATTGAGCGTCTTCAGGCTGTCGGCCAGTTCTTTCTGCTCGGCTTCCTCTCTTGCCGCAGCTTCAAGGCGTGACTGTTCTGCTGCGGCGGCCTTTTGCGCCTTGGCCTGCTCTGCCGCTGCCTTGTCGGCATCGATTCCAGCCTGTTTCCATGCCTCCAGTTTCCGTTCATAGTCGCCCCAGGCGGCGATGGCCTTATCCTCTTGCGGGCGGCGGGCTTCCAGCGCCACCGCACTTTCGGCCAGCATCGTCATGCGCGGCAGGAAAGGAACCATTTCGCGTTCCCAGACGCTTTCACAGCCTTTGGAAGTCTTCGGATCAGGGCAAAAATGATCCCCATACCGGAAGCCGGAAAGGTCTGTGGACGACAGGTGGGGGTGGTTGTTGGTAGATACCTTGACGTAATAGACCTGCACATCTCCCGCGTTGCCCCGGCAACGCTTGCCTGACAGAGCCTTCTTTTGCGCTGCCGTCATCGTATCCTTGAATTGAGGATAGCATCTCGAGCGCATAGTCGACACGTGGAACTGGTTCCAGTTGAGCCTGTCATGCATCTGGATGGAGGTGGCCGTCGTGAAATCCACATCGGCCGGGCGTGGCCAGCGTGGCGCGAAGGAGGCCTCTGGCCCGGTATTGATCGTTGTTGCCGTGCCCAGCGACGGCACCGTGTATGTCCCGTACTGGTTTCCGTCCAGCTGGGTCTGCGTCACAGGCACGCTCCTCCAGTAACCATAGGCAAATTCAGCATCGTAGGCGCCAAACAACTTGCCCTTGCCGTGCGCACGCCCGTGATGGCATCTGCCATCCCACTCGACCTTGCGCTGCTCTGCCTGCTGCTTCACTGACGCCGCCACACTGCCCGGCAGCCAGCTGACAATTTTGCAGCCAGCGGTCGTTTGCTGAAGAAACTCCCCAGGTAAAAGTCCAGGAGGGTGGGGCTCCGGCCCGACAGTCAGTTCCCTGTTTACCGGTGGCGCGGTTTTCATCAAGCTTTCCAGCGCGGCCAGATCCCGCGCGAGGAACTCTCGATCCTCCCAGTAGAGCTCGTCGCCAGCAAGCTCCCCATAGAGCTTCATCAGGCGGAGCGCTTCGGGATAGTTATTTTCATCCTTGTAATGGTTCGAGAGAATATAGGCGGCCAAATCCGATCCCTGCGCAATGGCCTTGTTGAACCAGAACTTCGCCTCGGCATTGTCATTGGGGGCGCCGTCTCCTCCATAGTAGTAACGCTGGCCCATCTCTATCTGCGCGGCAGCATTGCCCGCCTCGGCCTGGACTTTCAGCTCTGCCAGGGTCAGCTCTGCCAGGGTCTGGGCGCCTGCGATCACCGGCAGGCTGGCAAAGGCCAGCGCCGACAATATCCCGCGCAGGCTCCGCCACAGCGTCTTCAGTTTGCTCATGTTTCTCCCCGCTCCGATCATCCGCGCATTGGAAGATATACTTGCGAAAACCGCGCAATCCCGCATCATCAAAATTGATGACGCGACCGGATCATTCCTCTCCCGAAGGCCGCCTTGAAGCGGCGCGCAGCCTGCTGCTGGAAACAGTGATGGCGCCAGACCGGTGGGACGATGCCCTGACGGCCTTTGCAGGGGCGTGCGGCGGGCGCAGCGGGCAGATCATTGGACTTAATAGCAGCGGGGCCGTCGTCCTGCACCGGCTCACAGAGACCCCTCCCGACTTCATCCGGGATGTCGAGGCGTTCGGCTTGGCCGATGTACGGGCCAATCCCCGCCTGCGGATCGGGCAGTCTGCGCCGGTGATGCAACTGCGGGCTGATCAGGATTTCGTCAGCCCTGAGGACCGCGCGCGCACCCCAATCTACACAGAGATGTTCGACCCCCACGGTTTCCCACATAACTGCCAGATCGTGCTGCTGCGCTCCCCGGAGCTTCTGGTACGCGCCTCGGTTAGCCGCACAAAACGCCAGGGCATCTTCGACGCAGACGCGCTGCGGACTTTCATGGCTCTGGCGCCGTATCTTCAAGCCGCCGTGCAGACACGCGCCGCCCTTGGTCTCGCCGCCGTGCACGCCACGCTGGCTACGCTTGACGCGGTTAAGGCTGCGGCCTTCATCCTGAATACGGATGGAAGGGTGATCGGCCTTTCTCGCCGCGGCGCGGACATTGCCGAACGCGGAGACGGCCTGCGCCTTTCCGGCGGGCGCGTGAAGCTGGAAGACGGGGCCGCGCGCGAAGCACTGGAAGCCTGGCTCTCCAGGCTGGGCAAGGGGACCGCGCCGCCAATGTCTCTGTTTACCGGCAGCGCTATGCTGGACCTTCAACCCCTCCCGCCAGAGCGCGACGGGCTGGGCACCGGCCCCGCTGCGCTCGCCATCCTGCGGGAAGCGACTACGCCGGAAGAACGCAGAATCCTGATCCGTGCCCGGTACAACCTCACCCCCGCCGAAGCTGACATCGCCCTTGCCCTGGCCCGCGGCGTCAGCGTACCCGACATAGCCAGCGGACGCGGGGTCTCCCTGCCCACGGTACGGTCCCAGCTTCAGGCCCTCTATGCAAAGCTGGATGTGCGCCGCCAGGCTGAGTTGGTGGCCAAGCTCAAAAGCCTACAGTCCGAAAGCCTTCCTTAGGCCTCAGCACTCATCGCTCGCAGTCACTATTTCTATCACTGTCACACCCCATGCACCTACCGTGCTTACAGATCGCAAGCGAACTGACATTATATTCCTGATTAAATTTGGAAAATTCGGATTACGATCGGTAGCCGACCCGATTACGCACTTGGACGATGTCGCTCGCAAGTCCGCCAAATACCGCAGATTATATCCGTTTACGGCAGACCCTCAGGGGATGAGGGGATCTCACAATCTTTATTGAGATACGGCGTCTGATAAAACGTACAGCCCACGGACCGGCCGCCGGACAGGAAGCGACCCCGAGTGGTCGGGAATGCGAACCCGTATCGCCGCGACCCAAATTACCTTTAGAAGGGTGCCCTGGCCCCTGCCCTGTCAGACCGTGGCAGGCTTGCGCGTAAATACCGTCTGCGCCTGGCAGAATTCAAGGACGCCGTCTGGGCCGCCCTCAACGCCAATACCGGACTGCTTGAAGCCCCCGAAAGCGGCATGCGGGCTGAGGTGCTGGCTCTCATTTATCCAAACGGTGCCTGCCTGCAGACGGGTAGCAATCTCCTGAGCACGGTCGATATCGCTCGACCAGATCGAGGCGCCAAGTCCGTACTCGCTGTCATTGGCCCGGCCAATGACTTCCTCAAGATCATCAAATCTGAGCAGGGGTAACACCGGACCGAACTGTTCCTCCTGAACAATACGGGCGGACTCAGGGGGATTATCCAGAATTGTGATCGGCACGAAGTAGCCTGGCTGGTCGGACGGCTCACCGCCGATCAGGAACTTGTAGCCATTGTCCCTGGCATCCTGGATCAGTTCCAGAACCCGCCTGTACTGGGCAGAGTTCTGGATCGGGCCGATCTGGGTGCCCTGCTCTGCGCCGTCGCCGATCTTGACCGTCCCGGCATACTCGACAATCGCCGCCTTCAGGGGCTCGTAGACGTCCTTGTGGATATACATCCGCTTGGTCGCGATACAGATCTGCCCGGCATTGCGGAACGCCGCCCAGAACAGATCTTCCGCCACCTTCTTCACGTCCACATCCGGCATCACGATGGCCGGGTCATTGCCGCCAAGTTCAAGCGTCACGCGTTTCAGCGAATGCGCCGCGTTCTCCATCACCTTCCTGCCGGTCTGGGTCGAGCCGGTGAAGCTCACCTTGTCGACGCCTTCATGCGCCGACAGCCAGGGGCCGAGACGGTCTGAACCCGAAATGACATTCAACACACCGTCCGGCAACACGCCGCGCAGGAGCTCGCCGATGCGCAGGGTCGTGAGCGGCGTTGTCGGCGCCGGCTTGAGGACAATCGTATTGCCCGCCAACAGCGCCGGTCCCAGCTTGAAGGCCGCGAGAATGATCGGGAAATTCCACGGCACAATGGCCGCGACTACGCCGATGGGACCATAACGGGTAATTGCGTGGCGCTCAGAGGAGTCTTCAGAGACGTGGACCGGGATGTCGTGCCGGGAGGATTCCATCAGCCAGAACGCTCCGCCCCCGACATCGCCTTCTGCATCAGAGTGCGGCTTGCCCTGCTCGCGGGTCAGAAGGCGCGACAGCTCCGGCAGATTCTGCATGAGGATGCCTGCCATCGCGTTGAGCAGCTCCCGGCGCTTCTCGATGGGTGTGGCCTTCCAGGCGGGCAGCGCGGCACGGGCGGCCGCGACCGCAGAGTCGAGTTCGTCTTTTGTGCAATCCGGCGCCTGGGCAAAGACTGTGCCCGTCGCCGGATTCTCGACACCGAATGTTTCAGATCCGGCAACGGCCTGGCCGTTGATGGTCATCGTGAAGGAATGCTCGGTCATGCTGTCACCTGTCAGTATGGGAAGAGACGATCAGGGCTCTCCCCTTAAAAAAGATCTGTTCTGCCCGGTCAGTCTGGGATCAGGACGGCCTTGATGCACGACCCATCGTGATGGGCTTTCACTGCGGCATTGATCTCACTCAACGGAAATGTCCTGATCATCCGATCGAACGGGAATTTTCCGGCGGTGTGCAGATCAACGAGATATGGAATAAACGTCTCGATATCGCTGTCGCCTTCAATAATGCCTTTGATCTGATGGCCAAATGTGATCACCGACGCGAGATTGATCGAAAGGGCATCTTCCGGTTTGGGCGGAACACCGACTATGCCGAGTGTGCCATGGCTTCCGAGCGAAGCGAGCGCGGCCTCCACCACGGGCACCAGGCCGCTCGACTCAAAGGCAAAATCCACTCCGGCTGGCGCGATCTGCCGCACAGCGTCCGGAACGCTCTGCTCCGCCTTCGGATCAATCACATGTGTCGCGCCAAATTCAGTCGCCAGCATACGCCGCGCCTCAACCGGCTCCACCACGATGATCGGATGGCAGCCGGCTATTTTCGCGGCCATCACTGCGCTCAGACCCACCGTGCCCCCTCCGAAGATCGCCAGTGACGAGCCGGCAGGACATTTCAGCGACCGAAGGATCGCGCCTGCGCCTGTCTGAATGCCGCAGCCGAGCGGGCCAAGCATTTCTATCGGGGCCGAGCTGGCAACCTTCACGACATTCCGGCGCGGAGCCAGAGCATAGGAGGCAAAGGACGACTGGCCGAAGAAGGCCGCCGAAATGTCCTGGCCGTCGAGCTTCAGGGGAGAGGATCCGTCCGCCCGCCGCCCGGAATAGTTGAGGCCGGGAAAGGACTGGCAATATGCGGGCAGTGCTTCATCGCAGCGCGGACAGGTCCCGCAGCTCGAGAAACTCATGACAACATGATCCCCGGGCCGGAGATCGTGGACGCCCGCTCCGACCGCTTCAATTATGCCTGCGCCTTCATGCCCGAGCACCACGGGAAGCGGGATCGAAATGAACTGGTCGCGGGCGATAAGATCTGTATGACAAAGCCCGACACCCCTGATCCGCACAAGCACTTCGTCAGCACGCGGAGTCTCTAGCTCTAGGTCACGCATGACAAAAGGCGCCTGCGCAGCGGTCGCCACGGCCGCAGTAATCTTCATGATAAAATTCCAGTTTGCATGAAAATCCGGAACCCGGATGGAATCGTCTGAGCCCGCACACGAGGCTGCCATTTTGTCATCAGCTCGCCCGCGCCTGTTTGCCTGACCCGGTGAACGCCAGCCGGTACTGAATAGGCGGCACTCCGACGACGTCCCGGAACACGCGGTTGAAGTGGCTCTGGCTCGAAAATCCCAGCTGCTCTGCAATCATCCCTGCCGAACAGGGAGAGGCCTCCAGAAGTTCCTTGGCCCGATCGATACGGATATCGAGCGCGTACTGCTTGGGGGTTTTGCCGGTAATCGCCTTGAAGGTGCGGCAGAACAGTGTCGGTGACATGTTGAGCTCTTCTGCAAGTTCCTCGGTCTTCATGACATCGCCAGGGTTCTGAGCGATCCGGTTCAGGATTGCATGCATGGCGCTCATGTTGCCGGCCGAACCCGGAATATCCAGTTTGGTAATCGTCGCCCGGTCGAGCAGGACGTGCGCCTGCAGCGTCTCCACCAGCTTCTTGACGTAGTCGTCCCGCGACAGACAGCTGGGCTGATAGAGTTCAGCGATAATCTGGCGTGTCAGGGCCATACTGAGAGGGTCAGAAAATCCAAGGCTCAGCTTTGAGAAGTTTTCGGGCAGATCCTTCAGCGTTGCGCTTTCATAGCCGATACTGAAGGTTGCGCAGTCGAGTTCCCCGTTAATGAGCCACTCTGTTTCGACCCCGCTCGGCACGATCGTCACCGTACCGGGAATAGAGGATTTCTCGCTCCATATATCGCCATCCTTGTAGCGGATGGTGCGCGTTCCGCCCAGATGCACGGACATCACCGCTGTCGGCAGAGGGGGCAGCTTATAGGAGCCGATAAACTGGCGCCATCGAACAAGCTGACCAAACCCGTGTGCGGTGTTCACTTCGACCGCAACGTCAGGCTTTGTATGCAGTGTATCGGCGATAATGTCTTCCGCTGTGCAGATGTAGCGAGCCATCATGTCCTCCCTTTTGCCACGAGCATAAGGGATTTCAGGCCATTTATGAAATTGGATCGCAGCCGCTGAGGGGCTTCGGCCAGCTCAAACCCGGAAAAGCGCCGCGCCATTTCGCTGAAAATGATACGCAGCTGGAGTTCGGCGACCCGCTGCCCGATACAGACATGCTGACCGGTGCCAAATCCGAGATGGCGGACATTTGCACGCCGTACATCAAAGGTATCGGGCGCCTCGAACACGGTCTCGTCCCGATTGCCTGAAACATACCAGAGCACAACCTTGTCCCCTTTTCTTATCTTGGTGCCCCCGATCCGGGTATCTTCTGTCGCCGTACGCCGCATGTGCAGGACCGGGGAAACGTACCGGACGATCTCCTGGACCGCACCGGCCCGGATATCGGGATTTTCGCAGAATGCCCTCCATTGATCGGGATGATCGGCAAAAGCGATCAGACCATTGGAAATGGAATTGCGAACGGTCTCATTACCGCCAACCGTCACCAGGATCATATCGGCCACGAACTGCTGAAAGCTCGCAGGCTTCCCGTCCGTTTCAGCATTCGCGAGGGCCGAGGCAATGTCCGCTCCCGGATCCCGGCGCCGCGCTTCATACAGCCAGGACATATAGGCCCCGAATTCACCCAGGCGCGCAGTCATGTCTTCCGGAGAGGCACGGAATTCCGGATCATCCTCCCCGATGAAAGCATTGGTCCAGTGATAGAGTTTTTTCCAGTCTTCCGGGGCAACATTGAGAAGCTCCACCAGGGTCATCAGCGGATAGGGCGCGGAGACACTTTCTACCCAGTCAAAGGGTTCATCTGCAGGTATCGCTTCAATCAGCGTGCGGGCACGGGCTTCGATCCGGCCGGTCATCTCCTTCAGCCTGGCACTGCTCAGACCGGGAACCAGTAGCAGGCGCCGTTTCTGGTGGACCGGCGGATCCATCGAAATGAAGGGAATACCGAGTTCCTCACTGCCCGCGCCTGTCAGGCCAACTTCATTTTCGTTGAAGATGCGGTGCCCTCCATTGGCAGTTGCCGAGGAGAAAACCGATGGATTGCGCGACACCTCATGGATGTCTTCGAACCGCAGCACAGCCCAGAAGCCCGGACCATTGGCCTCTTCATTCCAGTAGACCGGGGTGTTGCGCCGGATATCAGCGATCTGATCATGCGGAACACCGCGCTGCCAGATATCGGGATCCTTGAAATCGAAGCCGGATTTGATGGACACAGCAGACATAGCGCGCTCCCTCAGAACTCGTAACCAAGCGACGCGCCATAGGTTGCGGGTGTGGACGGAACCATGAAATCGTATCCGAATGCGGATCGCAGATCGAGGCCGTAGCCATATGTCTTCTCGTTGAAAACGTTCTTGCCCCAAACTCTCGCCGTCCACGGACCCTTTTTGTAGGAGGCAGCAAGGTTCACCTTGGTGTTCCCGTCCTGCTTGAGACGCTGGTTCCCGTTCAGGCCATTGAAGGGTGAGAACCAGATGTCGGACGTATAGGCGACATTTCCATTGAGCGAGACCGTCCCGCCGGAGACCTCAAACACATCCCAGTCAAAGCCGGCCTGCGCGGTGATATCTGCCGCAAACGGCAGTTTATTGCCGGAGAGATCAACACCCGACAGATTCAGTTCATCATACTCCGTATCAAGAAGGCCGATGGAGCCATTGAGAACGAATGTATCAGTGACGAACGCTTCAAGCTCTGCCTCGAAACCGAGAACGGTGGCTCCCCCGCCATTGCGCAGGAAAGCGACAGGCCCCACGACTTCCTGAACCTGCTGGTTCTTGTATTTATAATAGAACAGCGCAGAACTGTAGCGCGCTCTTCCGCCGAGCACCTCTCCCTTGGCGCCAATCTCGTAGGCATCGATCGTCTCAGGCTTCACATAATCGACCTGACTCGGATCCAGATATCCCCCGCCATTGAACGCCCCGGCCCGATAACCGCGACTGTAAGAAACATATGCCAGACTGTCTGCGAATTCCTTCGTCAGGGCGACCCGGCCCGTTACCGCTGAATCTCCCCGGCTCAGTGTGGGCAGGGTATCTTCAGGAGACGGGAAATAAGTGACAGTGCCACTCCCATCGACCTCAATGGACGGAATGGTGGGGACAAGGAAATCCCCTGCCCGCGTCCCGATATAGGCCTGGCCATCTTCATACTTATTCTCGTCATCCGTGTAGCGCATGCCGAGCGTCAGCTTCCAGGAAGGCTGAAGCTCCCAATCGCCTTGCGCAAACACTGCGGCTGATTCGCGGGTCTGGGTATAGCGCTGTGTAATCGTGCACCCGGCGAGAGCCGCAGGGTCGGGACAATCTGCGCCGATCAGGAAAAAGAAATCGAAGACGTTCTCGATCTTCGACTCGTCTTCCCCAAGATACACACCAGCCTGGAAGTCGAGCGTGGCCCCGGCATAGGCGATACGAAGTTCCTGATTATACTGCTCGAACTCACCGCCCCACAGAATCTTGAGTAGGTCGACCGGCATGCCGTCTGAATCCTGCAATAGCAGCTGCTCTCCCTTGTCATAGGACCCCACATAGGTCAGCTGCCAGGCATCTGTCAGGTCGTACTCAGCGCGCAGATAGACACCGGAGGATTTGGTGGCGTTTTTGCCGATATTGTCCTGTTCGACCTCGAAGAAACCGAGACCCGACCGGGAATATAACGCGTCGTCAGGATCAGGTGTCAGGATGTTGGGATGCGCGATCGGATCGCCTGGCACACCGACACCGATATTGTGGACCGCAGATGCAGCGCCGTTGTCTTCCCCCGCATAGACTTTGAAGCGAAGATCAAGCCGGTCCGTCGGGCGGGCCCGTACGGTGAGTCGCCCGGCGAGCGAATCCAGTCCGCTCGCGTCCTTGCCGCCTGGAAAGAGATTGTCGATCAGGCCGTCATTTTCCCGATAGTTGAACGCCAGGCGGGCGCCCAGGACGTCTTCCGAAATAGTCGTCTCGAACGCGCCGCCAGCTTCCCGGAGCCCGTGTGACCCGGCGCCCACCATGATGTTGCCATTGCTGCCCGAAAGGTCGGGAAACCTGGAAATGAAATTGATGGCGCCGCCGGTCGTATTCCGGCCATAGAGCGTTCCCTGTGGACCGCGCAGTACTTCAACGCGCTCCAGGTCAAAAATCTGCATGCCATGGCTTGTCCGCGAAGCCAGATAGGCGTCATCCGTATACACCCCGATGGGCGACGCCTGGTTGGCATTGTACTCGTTGGCAACGCTGATACCGCGCAACGAAAAGTTCGGCTGAGTGGTGCCGAAAGCCGAGTTGACCTGCAGATTCGGAACAACACCGGCCAGATCGGTGGACGCCAGCACACCCGCCTCGAGAAGCTGGTCCCCTGTCTTGGCCGTAATTGCCAGCGGAACGTCCGTGATCGCCTCATCGCGCCGTTGTGCCGTGACGGTCACGGTCTGGAATTTGCGCTCGGCATCAACAGATGTGGCTTCCCCGGCACCTTCCTGTGCCTGCGCAGCCCCCAGAAGCCCTGCAAGGCAAAAGGCCGTCGCGCATAGCATTTGTTTTCTGTAGAAAGTCATTGTTGTTCCTCCCTGACCGGACTTTGCCGACCCATTTTTATAAAACGACAATACCGGGAGGGGCCGGGAGGGGCATTGCACCGGATAAACTCCTTGTTTGCATTTTCCGGCGGCGCGTTGTTCCGAACCGCGCTGTGGCCCAGTCTGCAAAATTCCGGTCCATCCTGTGCAAAGGAAGACACCGCAGCCTGGTTATGATCCGTTTTTCCGGAGGGATCATCATGACAGCAGACGATAACCCATCAAAAACCGGCCGGTGCCTGTGCGGTGCCGTTGGTTATGAAATCCTCGGGCCTGTTCAGATGACGGCGATCTGCCATTGCCGGAACTGCCAGCGCCAGAGTGGGACGGCCTATTCTGTCATCGCAGGCATCCTCAGATCCGATTATCGCCAGACGGGGGAAACCCGGATTTTCCATGATACAGGCGATAGCGGCCGACGGGTCGAACGCCACTTCTGCGGCGGCTGCGGATCACCTATCCTGTCGATCATCGAGCCCCTGCCCGAGATGCTTTTCATAAAAGCGGGGACGCTGGACGACAGTACTGAGCTGCAGCCCGCCGTTGAGGTCTACTGCGACAGCGCCATGCCCTATGTACCGTTGGTGCCGGGTACACAGAAATTTCCAAAATCAAACGTCTGAGGAGAAACCGCACATGAAGGATCTTAACGGAAAGGTCGCGCTCGTTACCGGAGCTGCCTCAGGGATTGGCCTTGAAACGAGCCGCCTCCTGGCCTCATACGGCGCCCAGGTGGTGATGAGCGATATCAATGCAGAGGCACTGGCAGATTCCGGCGCTTTGGGCTGCCCCGGCGCACGCACGATCGTGCATGATGTGTCCTCCGAAGACGACTGGCGCAAAGTGTTCGCGTTTATCGAGGCCGAGTACGGCCACCTCGACATTCTTGTGAACAATGCTGGCATTATGCGGCCGGAACCGTTCGAACAGGCAAAACTCGAGACGTTGCGATTGCAGAACCGCATCAATGTCGAAAGCGTCTACATCGGCATGCATGGCGCGCTCCCGCTGATGAAGAAAGCGCTGGCACAGGGGCGCCTCTCAACGTCCATTGTAAATGTTTCCTCCGTCTACGGTATGGTAGCAGGATCCGCGTTTTCAGCTTACAGTGCCACAAAAGGCGCCGTGCGGGCGCTGACGAAGGCGGTTGCCCTGGAACTCGCCGGAAGCGGTGTGCGGGTCAATTGCATTCTTCCCGGGCCTGCCGCGACAAACCTTTCCGCAAGCTGGGAGCCGCCACGGGACGCCGACGGAAACCTGCTCAGTGCCGAAGAGGCACTTGCGCCCTGGGTGAGTCTGATCCCTGTGGGACGTATTGGAATGGCCGACGATATGGCACCTGTGATCGCCTTTCTCGCAAGCGATATGGCAAAATTCATTACCGGCGCAGAATTTGTCGCAGATGGTGGCTACACAGCGCAATAACTCAGCATTCTGCAAATCCCCTCAACCTGCGCATAGCTTGATGAGGCGAAGACAGGGAGTTTGAAGTTTTTCTGAGCGGGACGAAGGGCGGCTTAGCGCTCCGCTTCCCGGTCACGCTGCACCTGCTTCTGCCGCAGGCTGACGTTCAGGCTGCTCGTGGAATCCGCGCTTCGGGCTGCGCCAGAGATCTTCTGCAGCAACCGCATGGCCTGATGGCTGACTGTCGGTGTGGAGGCCTCTGCAGCGTGGGTATTGGCAGCTGGTGACTTCAGGCCGGGAGTAGCCTCGGCCCTTTCCCGGGCCTGCTTGAGGTCAAAGCCCAGCGTGCGCGCCTCGTGCTTCCAGGCTTCGAAGAGGGCAGCACGTTCGCGCGGGCGCTTGGCCTGCCGGGTGCGGAGCGCGGCGAGTTCCATGCCTTTGGGCGTTCGGTAGCCATGGGTCTCTGCTGCCTGCTCGATGGCGAGGCGCCGTTTCGAGAACGCCCGCTCGACACTGTAGGGGATAGCGCCCAGCCGGAACCCGGTGCCCTGCCAGCGGACCGCGTGGCCGTCGCGTTCCAGCGCCCGGCCGAGATGCTCCCGGTAGACCGCGCCGACCTCCTTCTGCGCCTTGTAGAGATCCCGGCTGACAATGGATCCCCAAGACCCGTCCCGCCTTGGCGCGCTGTTGAAGATGAATGCATGCGTGTGGAGCTGAGGATCAAGATCGCGGCTGGTGTGATGGTGGAAGCGTGCGATGACCAGCCCCGCGACCGGCTCCCGAATGGCCCCGCCCCTGCCCCGGCGCGTGACGGCGTGATTGTCCTCCAGATGGCGCGTGGCGGCCGTGACGGCCTTCCGGTGAGCCTGCTCGATCCTTGCCCGCTCGGCCGGAGGCGAGAGCGCCCACATCACCGAAACCGACTTTGGCGCGGAGAAGGTCATGTCCCAGCCAGGCGCATGCGTCCTGCCAATCTGGTTAAGGCGCTCACCGGTTCTTGGGTCACGGCCGTTTAGGGCGGCTTCGAACTCAGCCTTGGTGACGGCCCCCTCCAGTGCCAGGCGTTCGGCGCCCCGGCCGGACCATTCTCCGTCGGCCTCGCGGTCGCCGGTGTAATACTCGTCCTGCGCCATATGCTTGTAGTAGGCGACCGCCGCACCGACAGACTTACGGGCAGAGATCGAGGCGACCATCAGTGAAGGTCGCGCTTCTTTCCGAGAATCTGGGAAATGTCCCCTTCCGTCAGTCGAGGTGTTGGTGCTGCTGGTGGTGGCGGAGCCTCAGGGCCTTGGGGCGCTTCACTGCCTTCCACCGCTTTGGGCGGGGTGAGTGTCCACTCTGCCGGGACATGAGGGAGGCGTTCGCAGCGCAGCGTGCAATAGGGAACATTGATGATGTAGTAGTCCTGTCCGACACCGACGAGCAGCACACGGATATGCTTCTTGCGGGGGCCGAGCTCGCTGGCGATTTCAGACGCGGTCATGACAGGGCGGGTCTGAACCTGCATTGAGGTTGAGTCCGATACCTTCCCCCCGGAATAGCTCTGTGACCGGACCGGCACTTCCACCTCAGCCATGCCGAGCGCGCGGCTGACATCTTCGGCGCCCTCCCCGATACTCATGCGCGTGATGATATGGGTGCGCTCGATCGCGATGCCCAGC
>NZ_ARYM01000016.1 GCF_000685315.1 Hyphomonas polymorpha PS728 | reverse complement strand
TCACCTATGTCTCAGGTCGCTCATTTCCGGACAATTCAGAAAGCGGTCGCCTGTGCCATTTGGCGCGGCCCTCTTGTCATTGGCGGCGCAGCGGCCGAGACCTTGATGGAGCGCAGTTCTGGAGGTCCGCATGAGCCAAGATACGCAACCCTGGTGGCGCGGCGCGGTCATCTACCAGATATATCCGCGCTCCTATCAGGATTCCAACGGGGATGGGGTGGGCGACCTGCCGGGGATCACCCGCCGGCTCGATCATATCGCGGCGCTCGGCGTGTCGGCCATCTGGATCTCGCCCTTCTTCCGCTCGCCGATGAAGGATTTCGGCTATGATGTGTCGGACTATTGCGATGTCGACCCGGTGTTCGGCACCCTGGCGGATTTCGATGCGCTTCTGGAAAAAGCACACTCTCTCGGCCTGAAAGTCATCATCGATCAGGTCTATGCCCACACTTCTGATGAGCATGCCTGGTTTGCGGAGAGCCGTACTTCCCGATCAAACCCCAAGGCAGACTGGTTCGTCTGGCGCGATCCCAAGCCCGATGGCGCGCCCCCCAATAACTGGCAGTCGGTGTTCGGCGGCCCGGCCTGGACGTGGGACGCACGCCGCGGCCAGTATTTCATGCACAACTTTCTCTCCAGCCAGCCCCAGCTGAATGTCCACAACCCCGAGGTTCAGGACGCGCTGCTCGGCGTCGCGAAATTCTGGCTGGACCGGGGCGTGGATGGCTTCCGGCTGGATGCGATCAATTTTGCGATGTTTGATCCCGAATTCCGGGACAACCCGCCCTGGCCCGCCGAAGGGCGAACGATCACCCGGCCGTTTGACCTGCAACATCATATTCATAACCAGTCGCACCCGGATATTCCCCTATTCATGGAGCGGGTGCGCAAACTCGCCGATGGCTATGGCGATATCTATACGGTTGCCGAAATTCCGGGGCCCGATCCGATACCCGAAATGCGCGCGTTTACGGCCGAAGGCCGGCTCAGTTCGGCCTACAGCTTTGACTTTCTATACGCCAAATCGCTTTCGGCCCGCCGGGTGAAAACCGCCCAGATGAACTGGGCAGGCCCGTTCAGCGAAGGCTGGGCCGCCTGGGCCTTCTCCAATCACGACGCGCCCCGCTGTATCAGCCGCTGGTGCCCGCCCGGCAGTGACCTTGTGGCCTATGCCAAGCTGACCAATGCGCTGCTGCTCTGCCTGCGCGGCAACCCCATCCTCTATCAGGGGGAGGAGCTGGGGCTGACGCAGGCCGAGATCGCCTTTGAAGATTTGCGGGACCCGGAAGCCATCGCCAACTGGCCGCTGACCCTTGGGCGGGATGGCGCCCGTACGCCCATGCCCTGGATCAACGACAACAGCTATGCTGGCTTCTCCGAGGTGAAGCCGTGGTTACCCGTCGGCGCGGGCCACGCGCTTCAGGCGGCGGCGGCGCAATATGGTCAGCCCTTCTCGGTGCTGGAGTTCACGCGTCTTGTGATTGCTGTGCGCAACGGATCGGCCGCATTCAGGCTGGGCGAAGTGAGCTTTCCGGAAACTCCCGCTGCCTTGCTGGCAATCGAGCGCAGCTTTGAAGGCGAGCGGGTGGTGTGCCTTTTCAATCTGACTAACGCCCCGCAGGAGGTTGGCATGCCTCTCCCAGCGGCCCGAACACTCCTGGCGTCGGATGGAACGATGCGTGTTCCGGAGCGTTTGGCGCCTTTTGGAGTATGGATTGGGGCATTGGATAACAAGGCGCCATGACTAACGTTGTCATTTTGCGTGGAAGCGTCATATAAGGCCTGAAACTGCCTCGGCTCCCCGTGGCAGCCGACCTGAGAGAGGAAGCGCCCCGGTGGCAAAATTTGTTCCTGTTGAACCCTTCGACATCGTGATTTTCGGCGGCACGGGCGACCTGTCCCGGCGCAAACTTCTTCCCGCGCTTTACCACCGCTGGGTCGATGGGCAGATTCCGGAAAACTCCACCATCGTCGGCACGGCGCGGTCGGACATGGATGATGCAGCTTACCGGGCCGTCGCCAAGGAGGCCTGCGAAAAGGCATCGGGGAAGTCGTGGGATGCGGACGCCTGGGACAAGTTTGAAAAGATTCTGCACTATGTCACGATTGATGCCACCAACCCGGAAGGCGACTGGGAGGGGCTCAAAAGCAAAATGACGTCCGAGGAAGAACGCCCACGGATTTTCTATCTCGCGACGTCGCCGCACCTCTATGTCGACATTTGCCGGGCGCTTGGCGCAGTCGGTCTGTCGGGCGGTCTCTCGCGGGTTGTGCTTGAAAAGCCGATCGGCACTGACCTTGCTTCCGCGCAGGCGATCAATGATGGCGTGGCAGAGGTGTTTGCCGAGCGGCAGGTGTTCCGGATTGACCATTATCTCGGCAAGGAAACGGTGCAGAACCTTATGGTGCTGCGTTTCGCCAATATTCTGTTCGAGCCGCTTTGGTCGCAGAACTATATCGATCACGTTCAGATCACTGTGGCAGAAGATCTTGGGCTTGAGGGGCGTGCGGATTATTACGACCGCTCTGGCGCGCTACGGGATATGGTTCAGAACCACATGTTGCAGCTCCTCTGCCTGACGGCGATGGAGCCACCCAACGATCTCGACGATGATGACATCCGTACTGAGAAGATAAAGGTGCTCAAGGCGCTTCGCCCGGTAACAGAGGCCGATGCCCGGCGGCTGACGGTGCGCGGGCAATATGCGGCCGGGATTCATGCCGGCCAGCCCGTGAAAGGGTATGTTGAGGAACTGTCCGCTCCCAAGGGCAGCAAGACGGAAACCTTCGTTGCAATCAAGGCAGAGATAAGCAATTGGCGCTGGACCGGCGTGCCCTTCTACCTTCGCACCGGCAAGCGTATGTCTTCGCGCCATTCCGATATCGTGATCCAGTTCAAGCGTGCGCCCCATAATCTGTTTGGTGAACAGTTCGGAAACGTAAACAAGCTCGTGATCCGCCTTCAGCCGGATGAGGCCGTGCGCCTCTATGTGCAGATCAAGGAGCCGGGGCCAGGCGGCTTGCGGGTCAAATCCCTGCCTTTGAACCTTTCCTATGCGGAGAGTTTCATGCTGCGTTATCCCGATGCCTATGAGCGCCTGCTGATGGATGTGGTGCGCGGAAATCTCTCGCTGTTCATGCGGCGAGATGAAGTGGAGGCGGCCTGGCGCTGGGTGGATGGGCTTATAGAAGCCTGGGAAACCAGCGGATACGAGCCGGAGACTTATCCAGCGGGTACCGACGGGCCAATGGCTTCTGCCATGCTCATGGACCGCGACAATCGAAGCTGGTGGAAGGAGAGTTAAGCAGATGGATTCACGCCTCATAGTTCTGGATGACCGGGAAGCTGCCTCAGCGCTCGCTGCTGAACTCGCCGCGCTTCAATTATCGAGAACCATCGCAAGAGATGGGCAGGCAAGCTTCATGGTCTCCGGGGGCTCGTCGCCGGGCCGGATGTTCAGCCTGCTGGCCGAGGAGCATCTTGAATGGGAAAAGGTCACCGTCGGGCTGGTGGATGAGCGTTGGGTTGCGGCTGATCATCCGGAGTCGAACGAAAAGGCCGTCCGGGAAAAACTTCTGAAAGGGCACGCCTCCGCTGCGCATTTCCTTCCGATGAAAACGGCAGATGCAGAGCCAGCCAGCGCAGTAGCCAGCCGCGCAGCCGCCTATGCGCCGCATCTTTCGCCACTCTCCTGCATTCTGCTCGGGATGGGGCCGGATGGGCACACCGCGAGCTGGTTTCCCGGCTCGATGGGGCTGGAGCAGGCAATGTATCCGAAAGATGGCGCTGTAATCGCTGCAATAGACGCAAGCAACACGCCCGTCGCCGGAGAGTTTCGCCACCGCATGACGCTGACGGCGGACCCCGTCTGCAATGCCGAAGCGGGCATTCTCCTGGTATTCGGCGAAGACAAGAGAGCGGCGCTTGAGCACGCCTTGAACGGTGACGAGCAGCTTTATCCCGTCCGCCGAGCCATCGAGGGGTTGGGACGCCGCCTCTCCATCATTTGGGCACCCTGATCCATGACGCCGCTGCATCCCACTGTCGAGGAAGTCACCCGCCGCATCGAGGCGCGGTCGAAGGATTCCCGCGCCGCCTATCTTGAAATGATCCGTAGCCGGCGCCCCAAGGCGTATGCGCGCACACGCCTGCACGAGGGGAACATCGCCCATGCGTCTGCAGGCTGCGCGGTGATTGAGAAAGCACAGATCCTTGGCGCTGGCTGGCCCGTCATCGGCATCATCACGGCTTACAACGATATGCTGTCTGCCCACGCGCCGTTTGAAACCTATCCGCAGATCATCCGGGATGCAGCGCGGGAGGTGAATGCGGTGGCGCAGGTGGCGGGCGGCGTGCCGGCGATGTGTGACGGCGTCACGCAGGGGCAGGAGGGTATGGAGCTCTCGCTGTTCTCGCGTGACATCATCGCAATGGCATCAGCGATCGGCCTGTCTCACGATGCGTTTGATGCGGCGCTGCATCTGGGCGTGTGCGACAAGATTGTGCCGGGGCTGGTGATCGCCGCGCTGCGCTTTGGCTGGCTGCCCTCGATCTTCGTTCCGGCCGGGCCAATGCCTTCAGGGCTGCCCAATCCGGAGAAAGTCCGTATCCGGCAATTGTTCGCCGAAGGCAAGGTAGGTCGAGACGCTCTGCTCAAGGCAGAGGCGGAAAGCTACCACGCCCAGGGCACATGCACCTTCTACGGCACGGCAAACTCGAACCAGATGATCATGGAGGTCATGGGCCTTCATTTGCCCGGCGCTGCTTTCACCAATCCGGGTACGCCGCTTCGTGCTGCGCTGACTCGTGCCGCCGCTCAGCGCGCGGCCGCCATTACCGCGCAGGGCGGCGACTACCGGCCCGCCGGGGAGTTGGTCGACGCCCGCGCGCTGGTCAACGCGATCGTCGGCCTGATGGCAACGGGCGGCTCGACAAATCATGCCCTTCACATCCCGGCGATGGCTGCCGCTGCAGGGCTGGAGGTAACGCTGGAAGATTTTGCCGACCTCTCCCACGTGACCCCCCTGATGGCACGAATTTACCCCAATGGCGGCGCGGATGTGAACCATTTTCACGCGGCTGGCGGCATGGGCTTCCTTGTCCGGGAGCTGATCAATGCCGGTCTGTTGCATGTGGATGCGTCTGCGGTGATGGGAACGCTGGCCGAATATAGTCGCGAGCCGTTCCTCCAGGACGGCGCGCTTGCCTGGCGGCCTGCGCCGGAGGTCAGCGGCGACAGGGATGTGCTCCGGCCAGCCAATGACTCTTTCTCGTCGGATGGCGGTTTGCGACTTGTGGATGGCCCGCTCGGCCGAGGCGTGTGCAAGGTGTCTGCGATCAAGCCGGAGAACCGTATCGTCGAAGCGCCCGCACTCGTCTTCGATACGCAGGAAGCGCTCCGCGAGGCATTTGAGGCGCGCCAGCTCGACCGGGATTTCGTGGCAGTTGTGCGTTTCCAGGGGCCCGCGGCCAACGGCATGCCAGAACTGCACGGCCTTTCGCCCGTTCTCGGCGTGCTGCAGGACCGGGGGTACAGGGTCGCTCTGGTAACTGACGGACGTATGTCCGGCGCCAGTGGCAAGATCCCCGCCGCGATCCATGTCGCGCCGGAAGCTGCGCGCGGTGGCCCGCTGGCGCGGGTGCGGGATGGCGACATCATCCGGCTGGATGGCGAGGCCGGGCGCCTCGACCTGAAAGTCGATCCTGCAGAGTTTGCGGCCCGCGCGCCCGCCGAGTTCCGCCCAAACCGGCCCGCGGCAGGGCTTGGCCGAGAAATGTTCGATCTGTTCCGGCATGCCGCCAGCACAGCCGATTGTGGCGCCAGTCCCTTTCGCTTTCTCGGCTCAGGGGCTTGAGCGATGCAGCAACCGATCCTTGTCGGCGATATCGGGGGCACCAACGCTCGTTTCGCCCTGGCATCGCGCCGGGATGGCAAGCTGAACATCGAGCATTTCGAGAAGCTCGCTGGGGACGGGTTCGGCTCGTTTGATGAGGCGTTGCAGCAATATCTCGACCAGATCGGGGCCGAGGTGTCGGAGGCGTGTTTTGCGCTCGCCGGGCCCGTCGAGAATCAGGAAGTCACGCTGACCAATCGCGGCTGGCATGTTTCCGCCGGCAGCTTGAAGGAAAGTTTTGGCTTTCAGGACGTGTGCCTGATCAACGACTTTCATGCGATGGCGCGCGCCGTTCCCGAATTTGAGTATGATTCGTTCGACTGCATTTTTCCCGGCACGCCAAAGCCGGGCGCGCCTGTGCTGGTAACCGGGCCGGGGACAGGATTTGGCGTGGCAACCTTGTTGTCCGAGCCGAAAGGCCGCTGGCGCGTTGTGTCGGGGGAAGGGGGGCATATGGCTTATGCCCCGCGCACCGATATGGAACATGCGCTCGCCCGCCTGCTGATGCGCGATCATGGGTATGTGTCGAATGAACTTGTGGCCTCTGGCAGCGGGCTGGATGAGGTTCACGCGGCCTTTTGCGAGATTTTCGGCCGCCCTCGCGTCGAACTGACCCCCGAAGAAATGCGCGAACGCGCCGATTCGGGGGACGAGCTTCTCCAGACGCTCATCGAAGTGCGGGCCCTGGCTGTATTGGGCGCTGCAGGAGACCTAGTTTTGGCCAATGGCGCGCTCGGCGGTGTGGTGCTTGCGGGCGGCGTCAGCGAGCGCATCTCGGATTTCCTCAAAACGGCTGCGGCAAGGCAGCGATTCGTGACGCGCGGACCAATGAGCCACTACCTCGAGGACTGTCCCGTGTGGCTGATGCGGGAGCAGGTGGCGCCGCTGATCGGCGCTGCGGCGTATTATGAGCAGCACAAGCGCACCTGATTGAGAATTATTCGCAAATTCAGGGCTTTCCTGCATCCTCCGTGACCGACCGCCGCAGCAAGTGACCCGTGAAATTGCGTTTTCGCAGGATATACTGCGAGGCGCTGCGATTACAGATGCGCGTCAGTTGCGCCCGGCGGGAAACCGTCCTAATCGGGCGGCAACGCAATGGGAGCAATTGCACTATGACGGAAGTTGAACGGCTTGCCCTCGACTATCTGCCGGTCATCATTTTTGTGGTGATCGGTGCGGTGATTTCGTGCCTTTTCGTGATCGGGAACGTGCTTCTGGCTCCTTCGAAGCCCGACCCGGAAAAGAACTCCGCCTATGAGTGCGGTTTCCCGGCCTTCGATGATGCCCGCATGAAGTTCGATGTGCGATTCTACCTTGTCGCCATTTTGTTCATCATCTTCGACCTTGAGGTGGCCTTCCTCTTCCCTTGGGCGATCAGCCTGGGAGAGATCGGTGTGGTCGGTTTCTGGTCGATGGTGGTGTTCCTGGGTGTGCTGACGGTCGGCTTTGTCTATGAATGGCGCCGCGGCGCTCTGGAGTGGGAATGATGTCTGACAATTCCTACAAGCCATATGCGCTGGGCGGCGCGCGGGCAGGGGTCGAAGGCGGCTTCAAGCCTGGCAATGATGACCCGTTCTATTCCGGCCTCTCGGATCAGCTTGCGGACAAGGGCTACTTCACGGCCGCAGCGGATGATCTGATCAGCTGGGCGCGTACCGGCTCACTGATGTGGATGACGTTCGGTCTGGCCTGTTGCGCCGTGGAAATGATGCACGCCGGCAACCCGCGCTACGATCTGGAGCGGTTCGGCATGGCGCCGCGCGGGTCGCCGCGCCAGTCAGACGTGATGATCGTCGCCGGTACGCTCACCAACAAGATGGCGCCGGCGCTCCGCAAGGTCTACGACCAGATGCCGGAGCCGCGCTACGTGATCTCGATGGGCAGCTGCGCCAATGGCGGCGGCTATTACCATTACAGCTACAGCGTCGTTCGCGGCTGCGACCGCATCGTTCCTGTGGATATCTACATTCCGGGCTGCCCGCCCACCGCTGAGGCTCTCGTCTACGGCTTCCTGCAACTGCAGAAGAAGATCCGGCGCGAAGGCTCGCTTGAGCGCTGATGGTGACCACAATGAATACTCAGGCGCTTTCCGAACTTGCAGCCCATATCGAAAGCCGGATGCCCGATGCCGTGCGCAGCTGGCAGATCCGCGTGGGCGAACTGACGCTGTTGGCCGAACGGGACCATATCGTCCCGCTGCTGCGTTTCCTGCGCGACGATCAGCAATGCAACTTCGAAACTCTCATCGATGTTTGCGGCGTTGATTACCCGGAGCGCTCGGAGCGTTTCGAAGTGGTCTACCACCTGCTGTCGATGCGGATGAACCACCGGATCCGCGTGCGCATCCGCACCGATGAAGAAACGGCTGTGCCGAGCGTCGTCTCGCTCTGGCCGGTTGCGAACTGGTTCGAGCGCGAGGCGTTCGACATGTACGGCATCCAGTTTGCCGATCATCCGGACCTGCGCCGCATCCTCACCGACTATGGTTTCGAAGGCTGGCCGCTCCGCAAGGACTTCCCGCTCACCGGGCATTACGAGGTTCGCTATGACGATCTCGAAAAGCGCGTGATCTACGAACCCGTGAAGCTCGCTCAGGAATACCGCAATTTCGATTTCCTCTCGCCCTGGGAAGGCATGACCAGCGTCATCCCCGGCGACGAGAAAGCGAAGGAAGGCTGATCAGATGGCCGACACCGCACACATCGCAGACATGGACGACCGTAAGTTCACGCTGAACTTTGGCCCGCAGCATCCTGCCGCCCACGGCGTGCTCCGCATGATCCTCGATCTCGACGGCGAAATCGTCACCCGCGTGGACAGCCATATCGGCCTGCTCCACCGTGGTACGGAAAAGCTGCTCGAATACAAGACCTACCTTCAGGGTATGCCGTATTTCGACCGGCTCGATTACTGCGCGCCGATGAACCAGGAGCACGCCTGGTGCCTTGCTATCGAGAAGCTGCTCGGGGTGGAAGTGCCCCGCCGCGCCAGCCTCATTCGTGTGATGTATTCGGAAATCGGCCGGATCATGTCCCACCTCCTCAACGTCGGTACCGGCGTGATGGACGTGGGCGCGCTGACGCCGATCACCTGGTGTTTCGAGGAGCGTGAGAAGCTCTGCGTGTTCTATGAACGCGCATCGGGCAGCCGCATGCACGCAGCCTATTTCCGGCCCGGCGGCGTCCATCAGGATCTGCCCCAGCGTCTCATCGACGATATCGCCACCTGGTGCGAGCAGTTCCCCGAGAAGCTCGACCAGATCGAGGGCCTCGTCACCGAAAACCGTATCTTCAAACAGCGTAACGTCGATATCGGCGTGGTCGACCAGCGCACGATCCTCGACTGGGGCTTCAGCGGCGTCATGGTGCGCGGCTCAGGTTTTGCCTGGGACCTTCGCCGGTCGCAGCCCTATGAGTGCTACAGCGAACTCGACTTCAAAGTTCCTGTCGGCCGCCATGGCGACAATTACGATCGCTATGTCTGCCGCATGGAAGAGATGCGCGAGTCCGTGAAGATCATCCTCCAGTGTATCGACCTGATGGCGAAAGATGGTCCCGGACCGGTCCTTCTGGCCGGTTCTAAGCTCTCCCCGCCGCGCCGCGGCGAGATGAAGAATTCGATGGAAGCCCTGATCCATCACTTCAAGCTGTACACGGAAGGCTTCCACGTTCCGGAAGGCGAATGCTACGCCGCCGTCGAAGCACCCAAGGGTGAGTTCGGCGTGTACCTCGTGGCAGATGGCACAAACCGCCCGTATCGCGCCAAGATCCGTGCCCCGGGTTACCCGCACCTCCAGGCGATGGACCATCTTTGCAAGGGCCACCAGCTGGCAGACGTGTCTGCCGTTCTCGGAACGCTCGACATCGTGTTCGGGGAGATCGACCGGTGAGTGCCTCCTTCGACCTCATCCAGCGCCAGCTGGAAGCCTATAACAGCCAGGACATCGACGCTTTCCTCGCCTGCTATGCAGACGACGCCGAACTCGCGACACTGAATGGTGGGGTAAACCAGAAGGGTCTGGACGCCATCCGCAAGCGCCACGAAGACCTCTTCGCCCAGTTCCCGCAGAACCGCGCAAAACTGGTCAACCGGATCGATCTCGGCACCACCGTCATCGACCATGAAGCGGTGGAGCGTTCGCCCGGCGGCGAAACCTTCGAGGTGGCCGCCATCTACACCATCCGCGACGGCAAGATCGCGCGTGTCGACTTTGCGAGGGCAGGGGCGGTCTGATGGGCGTTCTGCCGGAACAGCGTGTATCGGTCATCACCGTAGGGGTTCGCGACCTCGCCGGCATGATCCGTTTTTACACGGATGTTCTGGGGTTTGAGGATCGCGGCGTCAAAGGCGAGGTGGCGTTCTTCAATGCCGGTGGCCTCGTGATCGGCCTCTGGGACGAAAACAAGCTCGCCGCTGACGCGGGCGTTTCCGATGATCGCAAGGGCGCCTTCAAGGGCTTCGCGCTGGCGTTCAACGCGCGTTCTGCCGAAGAGGTAGACGAGATTTTCGGCCGGCTGGAGCGTGCGGGCGCACGCATTTCCAAGCCGCCGCACAAGACATACTGGGGTGGATACTCCGGCTACTTTGCAGACCCTGAAGGGAATGCCTGGGAAGTCGCCTACAATCCATTCTGGCCAATTGACGAAGCGGGCCGCGTTGCCGTTCCGCTTGCGAAGGAGCAGTAGATGGCATTGCGCCGGTTTGACCTTGAGGCGGGGGGCGACAGCTTCTCCTTCAAGCCTGAGACAGAAGACAAGATTGCGTTCTGGCGGGGCAAGTATCCGGCGGACAAGCAGCGTTCGGCGGTTATCCCGCTGCTCTGGCTCGCCCAGAAGGACAACAATGGCTGGCTCTCCGAGCCTGCCATGCGCGAAGTCGCTGACCGTCTGGAGATGCCCTACATCCGCGTCTACGAGGTCGCCACCTTCTACACGATGTTCCGTCTTCAGCCGGTTGGAAAGTTCCATATCCAGCTTTGCGGCACCACGCCCTGCCAGCTCCGCGGCGCAGATGACCTGAAAGAGGTCTGCAAGCGCGAGATTGGCGGTCAGATGTATGTCACCGATGACAAGCGCCTCTCCTGGGAAGAGGTCGAATGTCTCGGCGCCTGCGTGAACGCGCCCATGGTGCAGATCAATGACGATTACTATGAAGACCTGACGCCGGATTCCTTCGCGCAGATCATCGGCCGGCTGAAGAATGGCGTTGAGGTGTCACCAGGTCCGCAGATTGACCGCATCAACAGTGCGCCTGAGGGCGGCGCCAAGACGTTGACGGACGAAGCGCTGTTCGATGGCAGCCGCAATTCGGTCAAGTCGCTGCCAAACCTGCCGGAGCCGGCAGGGGAGGCTACCGCCGAAGCTACCGGCCGCCCAGATGCCGGCGCGCCGACAAATGTGAAGCGCGAAGAGCCGACCGCAGGCAAGGCAACCCTGATCGACACGACCAGCAAGCCGGATGCAACAAAGGACGGCATGTCCGCCCCGAAGGACAAGAAGGACTAGGCCATGTTGCAGGACAAGGACCGCATCTTCACAAACCTCTACGGCCTGCATTCGCCGGGCCTGGAAGCCGCCAAGCAGCGCGGCGCCTGGCACCTGACGCGCGAAATGCTCGCCATGGGGCCGGACTGGATCTGCGACCAGATCAAGGCGTCAGGCCTGCGTGGCCGCGGCGGCGCCGGCTTCCCGACCGGTCTGAAATGGACCTTCATGCCGAAAGAAGTGCGCGACCGTCCGCATTATCTTGTCGTGAACGCCGACGAGTCCGAACCCGGTACGTGCAAGGACCGTGAAATCCTCCGCCACGATCCGCATCTGCTGATCGAAGGCTGCATGGTGGCCAGCCGCGCGATGCGCGCCCACAAATGCTATGTCTATATTCGCGGCGAATATATCAACGAGCGTCATGCGCTCGAGAAAGCCGTCAAGGAAGCCTATGAGGCGAAGCTGATCGGCAAGGACAATGTGAACGGCTGGGATTTTGACCTCTATGTTCACCACGGCGCTGGCGCCTACATCTGCGGCGAGGAAACCGCGCTGCTCGAAAGCCTTGAAGGCAAGAAGGGCCAACCACGCCTGAAGCCGCCATTCCCGGCGAATGCAGGTCTCTATGGCTGCCCAACCACGGTGAATAACGTTGAGTCCATCGCTGTCGCACCAACAATCTTGCGCCGCGGTGCGCAGTGGTTTGCCGGTTTCGGCCGCCCCAACAATGCGGGCACCAAGCTGTTCTGCATCTCCGGCCATGTGAACAAGCCGTGCAATGTCGAAGAAGAGATGTCGATCACCTTCCGTGAGCTGATCGAAACCCATTGCGGGGGCATTCGTGGCGGCTGGGACAATCTCAAGGCCGTGATCCCGGGCGGCTCCTCGGTGCCGATGGTACCGGCAGAGCAGATCATGGACGCCTATATGGATTTCGACACGCTCCGTGATCTGAAGTCCGGCCTCGGCACGGCGGCTGTGATCGTCATGGACAAGCAGACCGATCTGATCAAGGCGATCGCCCGCCTCGCTTACTTCTACAAGCATGAAAGCTGTGGTCAGTGTACGCCGTGCCGTGAAGGCACGGGCTGGATGTGGCGCGTGCTGGAGCGCATGGTGCGCGGCGAAGCCGAGCATGACGAGATCGACACGCTGCTGGACGTTACCAAACAGGTCGAAGGGCACACGATCTGCGCCCTTGGTGATGCCGCTGCCTGGCCGATCCAGGGCCTGATCCGGCACTTCCGTCACGAAATCGAAGAACGCATCACCCAGTATCGTTTGCCGCGCGCGATGGTGCAGGGCGCCGTGGTCACGGCTGCAGAGTAAGGAAGAATTGGCAAGTGAGCCTCACCCGCGCCATCCTGATCGTATCCTGGTGCCTGTCGCTGGCCACCCTTCACGGGGTTGTGGCGATTGCGCTTGGCTATGTGATGCCGCGCAATGGCGGCGTGGTTGAAAGCCAGCGGCTTTTCGTGATGGCTGTTGCCGGTGCTTCGTTGCTTTCCGCCGTCCTTGCGCTGATGGCTATCTTCTACGTCAAGGCGCTCTGGGGTGTCATGGTGCTCGCCATCGTCAGCGCCGGCCTGTTTTTCTACGGCATGATTGAATATGCGCTGCCTTTCAATCTGCTGGTCCTGGGCGCGCTTGCCGCCCAGTTCATCTTCTCCCGCTTCGCCATTGGCCTCAACGCCATCGACAACCCTGGCAAGCCCCGCATCAATCCTTCCGAAGAGTTCTGAAGTCCCATGTCCGACACTTTCAAGCTGAACATCGACGGCCAGGAAATCGAAGTGCCCAAGCACTACACGCTGATGCAAGCGTGTGAGGAAGCGGGCGCCGAGATCCCGCGCTTCTGCTATCATGAGCGCCTGTCGGTCGCCGGTAACTGCCGCATGTGCCTCGTCGAGTGGGAAGGGGCGCCCAAGCCGATCGCCTCCTGCGCCCAGATCGTTGGCGACATGCGCCCGAACCGGGATGGCTCTGCGCCCATCGTGCGCACCGGCGGTGCCTATGTCGAAAAGGCCCGCAACGGGGTGATGGAGTTCCTGCTCATCAATCACCCGCTCGATTGTCCGATCTGTGACCAGGGCGGCGAATGCGACCTTCAGGACCAGGCGGTGGCCTATGGCCGCTCAACCTCGCGCTATGATGAGAACAAGCGCGCTGTCGAAGACAAATACATGGGCCCGCTGGTCAAGACGATCATGACCCGGTGTATCCAGTGCACGCGCTGCGTCCGCTTCGTGGCAGAAGTCGCC
This sequence comes from Hyphomonas polymorpha PS728, assembly GCF_000685315.1. GTDB lineage: Bacteria > Pseudomonadota > Alphaproteobacteria > Caulobacterales > Hyphomonadaceae > Hyphomonas > Hyphomonas polymorpha. The sequence goes on along the minus strand of NZ_ARYM01000016.1, from coordinate 77,727 downwards.
GGCGTCGAAGAGATGGGCATGATCAGCCGCGGCGAGAATGCCGAGATCACGACCTATCTGGAAAAATCGCTGACATCTGAGCTCTCGGGCAACGTCATCGACCTGTGCCCTGTCGGCGCGCTGACGTCCAAGCCTTACGCCTTCAATGCGCGCCCGTGGGAGCTGCGCAAAACCTCTTCCATAGATGTGATGGACGCCATGGGCGCCGCCATCCGCGTTGATGCCAAGGGCGATGCCGTGATGCGCATCATGCCGGAGCTCAACGAAGAGGTGAATGAGGAGTGGCTGTCGGACAAGTCGCGCTTCGTCTGGGATGGTCTCGGCCGTCAGCGCCTTGATCGCCCCTATATCCGCGAGAACGGCAAGCTGCGCGCCGCGACATGGGGTGAGGCCTTTGAAGCCGTGAAAGCGGCTCTCTCGGTCGGCGCCGACAAGATCGGCGTGGTCGCCGGAGACCTGATCGAGGTCGAGCAGGCCAAGGCCGCGCTGGACCTCTTTCGCAGCCTCGGCGTGAAGAATACGGATTGCCGCCCGGCAGGTGCCCAGTACGGCACTTCGGGCGTGCGCGAGCACTACCTTTTCAATCCCACCCTGATGGGTATCGAAGAGGCCGACGCCCTGCTGCTGATCGGCGCCAACCCGCGCGTTGAGGCTGCCGTCTGGAACGCCCGCATCCGCAAATCCTGGCTCTGGGGCAATCTCAAGATCGGCCTCATCGGCGAGGCTGTCGATCTGACCTATCCCTATGAGCATCTCGGGACCAGCGCGGCCGATCTCGACCAGCTTGCCTCAAGTGATTTCTTCCAGGTCCTGAAGGATGCCAAGCGTCCGATGATTGTGGTCGGGGAGGGCGCGCTTTGTCGCGAGGATGGTCTTAAACTGTCCGAAATTGTCCATAAACTGTCCCAGACTGTCGGTGCAGTGTCCGAAGAATGGGCCGGTTTTGGCGTGCTTCATACCGCGGCTGGCCGTGTGGGTGCATTGGATGTCGGCTTCGTGCCGGCCGAAGGCGGCCTCGCAACCGCCGAAATCCTGGGCGGCGGCCTTTCCACGGTCGTCCTCCTCGGCGCTGACGAGGTGGACCTGTCAAAGCTTGGAAATTCCAAGGTTATTTATGTCGGTTCCCATGGCGATGCCGGGGCAAGCCGGGCAGACATCGTCCTGCCCAGCGCTGCCTATACCGAAATGACCGCCACTTACGTAAACACCGAAGGCCGGGTCCAGATGACCACGCGCGCCGTCCAGCCGAAAGGCGAGGCGCGGGAAGGCTGGGCAATTTTCCGCGCCCTTTCAGCGGTTTGCGGAAAGCCGCTTCCTTATGACACAGCAGACCAGCTCCGCGCGCTCCTGCGCGGCAAAGAAGGCGAAAACACTGCGTTCTCCGGCCGCGGCTACGCCCCTGGCGCACGCGGCGTGGGGGCGCTTTCGCAGCCGGTGGCGGAAGCCTCTGGCAGCCTCAGCAGCGCGCCCTTCAGATCTGCAATTGTGGATTTCTACCTCACCAACCCGATTGCACGGGCATCCAAGACAATGGCCGAGTGTTCTGCGCTGGCAAGCCGCCTAGACACTCCGGTAGCGGCAGAGTAGGGCGGCGCCATGAGCAACGCGATCGAGTCTCTTGGCAGCCTCTGGGGGCCGCTGCTGGTGTTGGGTCAGATTGGCCTGTTCACACTGGTGCTGCTTCTGTCGATTGCCTTCCTTCTGCTCCTGGACCGCAAGGTCTGGGCAGGTGTGATGATGCGCAAGGGCCCGAACGTGGTCGGCCCCTTCGGTTTGCTCCAGTCCTTTGCGGACTTTGGCAAGTTCCTGTTGAAGGAAATCGTGATCCCGGCCGGCGCCAACAAGGCCGTGTTCCTTATGGCGCCGATCCTAACCTGTACGCTGGCCTTCGTAACCTGGGCGGCCATTCCCGTGGCGCCCGGCACCGAAACGGGCACCAGCTGGGTTATCGCCAACCTGAACGTTGGTATCCTCTATCTCTTTGCGATCTCGTCGCTGGGTGTCTACGGCATCATCATGGGCGGCTGGGCATCGAACTCCAAATACCCGTTCCTCGGCGCGCTCCGTTCGGCAGCGCAGATGGTGTCCTATGAGGTTTCCATCGGTTTCGTGATCGTCACGGTGATCCTGCTGGTCGGCTCGATGAACCTCACCACCATCGTCAACAACCAGGATGGCGGTATTCAGAACTGGCATGTATTCAGTTTCCAGTATTTCCCGCTGATCCTCGTCATGCTGCCGATGTTCGTGATCTTCTTCATTTCGGCGCTGGCAGAGACCAACCGTCCGCCGTTCGACCTTCCGGAAGCTGAATCGGAACTGGTTGCGGGCTATCAGGTCGAATATGGCTCGACGCCGTACCTCCTCTTCATGCTGGGGGAATATCTCAACATCGTTCTGATGTGCGCGATGATGACGATCCTGTTCCTTGGCGGCTGGCATGGCCCGATCGCCCTCGGGCCTGAGCTTACGGCAAACCTGCCGCCGCTTCTCCTCAGCCTCGCCGGCCTTGCCTGGTTCATGGGGAAGGTGCTGTTCTGCTTCTTCCTGTTCGCTCTGGTGAAGGCCATCGTGCCCCGGTACCGCTATGACCAGCTGATGCGTCTGGGCTGGAAAATCTTCCTGCCGACTTCGCTGGCAGCGGTGATCCTCGTGGCCGGCTATGTGACATTCGTGGGAGGTCTCTCATGAGCCTTGCGCAAACTCTTCGCGGCGCTCTGCTGACGGATTTTCTGGGTGCGTCCTGGATTGCAGTCCGGGAAATGTTCCGCCGTAAGGCGACCGTGAACTATCCTTTCGAGAAGAACCCGCTTTCGCCGCGTTTCCGGGGGGAACATGCCCTCCGCCGCTATCCCAGCGGGGAAGAGCGCTGCATCGCATGCAAACTCTGCGAGGCAATCTGCCCGGCGCAGGCGATCACCATTGAAGCTGAACCCCGCGAAGACGGCGCTCGCCGCACGACGCGCTACGATATCGACATGGTGAAGTGCATCTATTGCGGCTTCTGTCAGGAAGCCTGCCCGGTGGACGCCATCGTCGAAGGGCCGAACTTTGAATTTGCGACTGAAACACGCGAAGAGCTGTTCTACGACAAGGAACGGCTATTGGCGAATGGCGACCGCTGGGAACGGCTGATCGCCAAGAATCTCGAATTGGATGCGCCGTACCGGTAGGGCGGCGCTGGGTTGAAGCAGGGCCGGGCCGGTCAGGTTCTGGCATTTAGCAGGAAGGGGCGAACAAGCCGTGGCGTTGATCGCTTTCTCATTGATTGCGGCGGTTGTCGTGTTGGCGGCGATGTTTGTCATCGCAGCGCGAAATCCCGTGCACTCCGTGCTCTGGCTCATTCTGACGTTCTTCTCGGCGGCGGGGCTTCTGGTCCTGATTGGCGCCGAGTTCCTCGCGATGCTGCTGGTGGTCGTTTATGTCGGCGCAGTGGCCGTGTTGTTCCTGTTCGTCGTGATGATGCTGGACGTCGACTTCGTCGAAATGAAGCAGGGAACCCTCCGGTATTGGCCGTTTGCGCTGCTTGTGGGGGTCATTCTGCTGGCGGAGCTCGCGCTTGTTTCTGTCGCAGGCGGCAGTGTTCCCACCGGCAATATGGATGCGTCGCCGAATGCGCCCACCAACGCGGAAGCCATCGGCTATGTGATGTATACTGACTATATTCTGCTGTTTCAGCTGGCTGGCATTGTGCTGCTGGTGGCGATGGTCGGGGCTATTGTTCTTACGCTGCGCCACAAGCCGCACATCAAGCGTCAGGATATTGCCAAGCAGACTGGCCGTCGCCGCGCGGACGCTATTGAGCTCAAGGACCCAACACCAGGGCAGGGGATCTGATAGATGGAACTCGGACTTCCTCACTATCTAATGGTGTCTGCGGCACTCTTCACGATCGGTGTCGTCGGCATCTTCGTGAACCGCAAGAACATCATCGTCATCCTGATGGCGATTGAGCTGATCCTGCTTTCCGTGAACATCAACCTGGTGGCCTTTTCGGTCTTCAGCGGCACGATCCAGGGGCAGATCTTTGCCATGCTCGTGCTGACGGTTGCCGCAGCAGAAGCGGCCGTGGGACTTGCGATCCTGGTCGTCTATTTCCGTAACCGGCGCGACATCTCGGTTGAGAATGTCGACCTCATGAAGGGCTGATAAGGGTATGCTTCCTGATAGCCTTCTCCTTTTCATCGTTCTGGCGCCCGGTATCGCGGCGCTGTTCGGTCTGTTTCACAAGATCATCGGTGATCGGATCGTCATGCTGGTCACCACCGGTACGGTGCTGACTGCGGGCGCGCTGTCGCTCTACCAGCTCTTTGCCTATGTGGCGGGCCTTGGCCTTGTCGGCGGACATGAAGCCCACGCAGCGCTGGACGCTTACCTGACCGCTGGCCCCGCGCATGGTACGCAGGCGCTGAAGCAGCACATCATCACGCTGATGCCGTGGATCGAGGTGGGCAACTTCAAGGCTAACTGGGCGATCCGGGTGGATGCGCTGTCCATTGTCATGATGGCGGTCATCACGGGCGTCTCCGGCCTCGTTCACCTCTATTCGTGGGGGTATATGAGCGAAGAGCCGCACAAGGCCCGCTTCTTTGCCTATCTCTCGCTCTTCACCTTCATGATGCTCATGCTGGTGGTGGCCGATAACTTCATCCAGCTGTTCTTCGGCTGGGAAGGCGTGGGTCTCGCGTCGTACCTGCTGATCGGCTTCTGGTACACGAAGAAGGCGCCGAATGATGCCTCGATCAAGGCCTTCGTGACCAACCGCGTGGGCGACTTTGGTCTTGCTCTCGGCATCATGGCTGTATTCTTCGTGTTCGGCAGCGTCGAGTTCGGCCCGGTACTGGATGCGATCCGGAACAACGTCATCGTGACGCCGGTTGCGTTTGCAGAAGCCGCGCCCGCCCGCGAAGTTATCATCTCCTTCCTCGGCCAGCGCGTTTATGCGCTCGAGCTCATCGGTATCCTGCTGTTCATCGGCGCGATGGGTAAGTCGGCACAGTTCTTCCTGCACGTCTGGCTGCCGGACGCCATGGAAGGCCCGACACCGGTGTCCGCGCTCATCCACGCGGCAACAATGGTGACGGCGGGTGTCTACCTCGTCTGCCTCGTCTCGCCGATCTATGAATACACGTTCTATGCGGCCGGTATGATCACGCTGGTGGGAGCCGTCACGGCGCTCTACGCCGCTACGGTGGGCATGGCTCAGAACGACATCAAGCGCGTGATCGCCTACTCAACCTGTTCGCAGCTGGGCTACATGTTCTTCGCGGCCGGCGTTGGCGCGTATGAAGCGGCGATGTTCCACCTCTTCACGCACGCCTTCTTCAAGGCGCTACTCTTCCTTGGTGCCGGCTCCGTCATTCACGGGATGCACCACGAGCAGGACATGCGCCGGATGGGCGGCCTGGCGAAGTTCATGCCGCTGACCTACGCCGCCATGATGATCGGCACGATCGCCATCATCGGCCTCGGCATCCCGCACACAAAACTCGGCTTCTCCGGCTTCTTCTCCAAGGATGCGATCCTCGAGAGCACGTTTGCAGGTGGCAGCGCGCAGGTGATGTTTGGCCAGATGGCGTTCTGGTTCGGTTTGCTGGCAGCATTCCTGACGAGCTTCTATTCCTGGCGCCTGATCTACATGACCTTCCATGGTCCACTGACGCAGCATGGCGAGCATCACGATCACGGGCATCACGACACCCATGAGAGCGAAGACGTAAAAGGGGAGGAGCATCCTGCTGACGATCATCATGCGCACACGCCGCATGAGAGCCCGATGGTGATGCTCATCCCTCTGGGCTTGCTCAGCATGGGTGCAATTTTCGCCGGCTTCTATTTCTATGATGCCTTCGTGGAGGCCAACAACGAGGCGTTCTGGGCTGGCGCAATCTACCGCGCCGCAGAGAACCATGTTCTCCATGATCGTCACAATGTACCGGAATGGGTTCTGTGGGCGCCTCTGGTGGTTACCATCGCCGGCTTCGTGCTGGCGAGCATGACCTACTTCTTCAACAGAGGTGTGGGCGCGCGGATTGCTGCCAGCGGTGGACCGCTTCATGCGCTGTTCTCAAACAAGTGGTATTTCGACGAGATCTATCAGGCCACGCTGGTCCGCGGTTCCGCCTTCCTCGGAAACATTTTCTGGAAGGCAGACAAGAAGATCATCGATGGCGTCGGACCGGATGGAGTGGCCTGGTTTGCCGGCTTCAGCGCCCGCCGTCTCGCAAAACTCCATACAGGTTATCTTTATCACTATGCGTTCGTGATCATCGGGGCCGCCATTGTCTTTGGCGCGATCCTGTGGCTGCGGGCCGGAGGGGCCAACTGATGGGCGGTTTCCCCATTCTCACAGCAACGACATTCCTGCCTCTGATCGGGGCGCTGCTGATCGTACTTGTGCGGGCGGCCACGGCCGGCAGCCGTGCGGTCGCGGATGATGGCCGGCAGAACCGCGCCATTCTCATGGCGTCGTTGATCATCTCGGCAGCGACATTTGTGCTGTCGGTGGCGGCTTTCGTGTCGTTCGACGCGTCCCAGCCAGATTACCAGCTGGTCGAACAGCATACCTGGTATGGCCCGATCAGCTACAAGCTGGGCATCGATGGCCTGTCGATTTCGCTGATCCTGCTCACGACGTTCCTTACGCCGATCTGCCTGCTGGCAAGCTGGAATTCGATCGACAAGCGCGTGACCGAGTATGTGGTCGCTTTCCTCGTCCTTGAGACATTCATGATCGGCGTTTTCACTGCGCTGGATCTGGTGCTGTTCTACATCTTCTTCGAAGCTGGCCTTATCCCGATGTTCCTGATCATCGGTATCTGGGGCGGGAAGGACCGTATTTATGCGTCCTTCAAATTCTTCCTCTATACGCTGATCGGCTCGCTTCTTCTGCTCGTGGCGGCAATCTACATGATCCAGGCAGCAGGCTCGGCAGACTTCGAAGTGCTGGAGCAATACGCCTTTGATCCCAGCGTTCAGACTTGGCTCTGGTTGGCCTTCCTCGCATCCTTCGCGGTGAAACTGCCCATGTGGCCGGTCCATACCTGGCTGCCGGATGCGCACGTTCAGGCGCCGACGGCGGGCTCCGTGGTGCTTGCCGGTGTCCTGTTGAAAATGGGCGGCTATGGCATGCTGCGCTTCTCGCTGCCGATGTTCCCCGATGCGAGCGCGTTTTTCCAGCCGATGATGTTTGCTCTGGCCGTTGTGGCGATCATCTACACGTCGCTCGTCGCCTGGCGGCAGACGGATATGAAGAAGCTGATTGCTTACTCCTCTGTCGCGCACATGGGCTTCGTCACTCTCGGTATCTTCGCATTCAATGAGACGGGCATACAGGGCGCCATCTTCCAGATGCTGAGCCACGGCCTCATTTCCGGCGCGCTCTTCCTTATCGTCGGCGTGGTCTATGACCGGATGCATACCCGCGAGATTGCTGCCTATGGCGGCCTCGTCAGCCGCATGCCGATTTATGCCGGCTTCTTCATGCTGTTCACGATGGCCAATGTCGGCCTTCCGGGCACCAGCGGCTTTGTGGGGGAAATCCTCACCATGGTCGGCGGCTTCCAGGCGGCAACCTGGGCAGCCTTCGGCGCCGCCTTCGGTGTGATCTTCTCGGCCGTCTACATGCTGACGCTGTATCGCCGGACAGTCTTTGGCGAGATCACCAATCCCCACCTTGAGGATATCAAGGACATGAACCGGATCGAATGGGTTTGTATCGCCCCGCTCGCGGCGCTGACGATCCTGTTCGGTATTGCTCCGAACCTCATTTTCACCGTCACCGGTGGTGCTACCGCGCGCATCATCGCGCTCATGGCGGGAGGCCAGTAAGCCGATGCTCGACACTCAATCCATCCTGCAGGCGCTCGCGCCCGAACTCTGGCTCGCTGCGTCCGGCCTTATACTGGTGCTGGTCGGCGCCATTGTCGGGGAGCGCTTCAACAGCCTTTCCTACAAGGTGGGCGCGCTGGTTCTGTTCGGGGCGGCGGTGCTGTCCGCCATCCACCTCCAGGGCGGCGAGGCGTTCAATGGCCTGGTCAAGACGACAACCTTCACGAACTTCACCAAGGTTATCAGCTTCACGCTGGCGGGCGTTGCGGTGTTTGTGTCGGAGGGCTTCCTGAAGCGCCACGGCATCAGCCGCTACGAATACCCGCTGCTGATGGTTCTCGGCTCTCTCGGTATGGGCATCACCCTGTCGTCCAACGACCTGATGACGCTCTATATGGGTATCGAGACGCTGAGCCTTTCATCCTACGTGCTCGCAGCCTTCCATCGGGACTCCGCACGGTCATCCGAGGCAGGCCTCAAATACTTTGTTCTCGGCGCGCTTGCCTCTGGCATGCTGCTCTACGGCGCGTCCCTCGTTTATGGCTTCACGGGCACGACGTCCTTTGACGGTCTGACGCTGGCAGGGGAGTCTGTAGGCGCCATGTTCGGCATGGTGCTGATGATTGTCGGCTTGGCGTTCAAGATCTCTGCTGCGCCTATGCACGTCTGGACGCCGGACGTTTATGAAGGTGCGCCCACACCGGTCGTTGCGTTCTTCGCGTCGGCGCCGAAATTTGCGTCATTGGTCGTCTTCGCCAATGTGATGTTCACGCTGTTCGGCAGTGTGATCCATCAGTGGCAGCTCATCGTGGCAATCGTGGCGGGTCTCTCGATGATTGTCGGTTCACTCGGTGGCCTGACGCAAACCAACATCAAGCGTCTGCTCGCCTATTCGTCGATTGCCAATGTCGGCTATGCACTGGTCGCGGTGGCGGCGGGGCAGGCGCTTGGCGCGGCGGCGCTGCTCACCTTCTCCACGATCTACGTTGTCTCTTCGCTTGGTCTATTTGCCGGCGTTCTGGCAATGCGCCGCCGCGGCGGCATGGTTGAGAGCATCCAGGAGCTTGGCGGGCTTGCGCGCCGTCAGCCGGTCTTTGCCATTGCGATGACGGTTCTCGTTCTTTCCGTCGCCGGGCTTCCGCCATTTGGAGGTTTCTTCGGCAAATACGAAGTCCTGCGTGCGGGCGTGGATGCCGATCTTGTTCCGCTGGCCATCGTGCTCGTCATCGCCTCGGTGGTTTCGCTCGGATACTATCTGCGGCTTCTGAAAGTGATGTGGTTTGATGAGCCGAAGGAAGCTTTCGAGCGGGTGGATGTGTCCGTACTTGGTACCGTGATCGCTTGCGCCGTGGTGGCTGGTGTCGTGTTCATGATCTTCATCGGAGAACTCGGTACAGGTGGCTGGGCAAGCTATGCTGCTGCGGGTCTGGCCCCTTGAGCGCTTCCTGGCCGGTTTACCGGTTTGAAGAGATAGACAGCACCAATACCGAGGCAAAACGGCGGGCCGGCTCCGGCCAGTTTGACGAGCAATGGATCGTGGCGGCGTCTCAGTCCTCAGGCCGCGGCCGTCAGGACAGGGTCTGGTCTTCGCCCGTCGGGAACATCTTCACCACGGCGCTCTTTGCGGAGCCGGGCGGCATTCCCGTGGCGCTGCGGGTCCCCTTTGCGGCGGCCATGGCGGTGGTGGATACCGTGCGGACATTCGCGCCTGACGCGCCGGTCAAGGTAAAGTGGCCCAACGATGTGAGGATCGCCCAGCAGAAGGTGTCCGGCATCCTGGTTGAAACGGGCGGCGCTGGCGGGGATCTTTGGGTCGCAGCGGGCACCGGCATCAATGTGGCTTATGTGCCGGAGAATGTGGGGCAGGCGGCGACCAGTCTCAATCTGTTGAGCGGACAAAATCTTGAACTAAGTCAAGTGATTGGTGTCTATCATTCCGCCTTTGAGGCCCGGCTCGCGCAGGCGCGCAGAGGCTTTGAAAGCCTCCGTCGGGACTGGCTTGATTATGCCGAGGGTAGGGGACAGGAAGTCTCCGTTCGCGTCGGCGAAGCCTTTGTGCGGGGTGTATTTGAAGATTTGGAACTGGACGGCGCGCTGCGTCTGCGGTTGCCCGATGGAAGCACGCGCATCATAAGAGCGGGCGAAGTCAGCCTCATCGGACAAGCCTAAATCATGCTTCTGGTCATCGACGTCGGCAATACCAACACCGTGTTCGCGCTGCATGATGGGCAGAATTGGGTCAACCAATGGCGCAGCGCAACGGATTCCACGAAGACTGCCGATGATCATGCCTCCTGGCTCTGGCGCCTGGCGGACATGCAGGGGGTCGACCTCTCGAAGGTAAAGGGCTGCGTCGTCTCCTCCGTGGTCCCGCACGCGCAATTCAATTTCAGAAATCTGGCGCGGCGTTACCTCAATGTAGAGCCTCTGTTCATAGGCGAGCCGGGTATCAAGACCGGCATGGACCTCAGGGTTCGGCACCCGGAACAGGTGGGCGCTGACCGTATCGTGAGCGCGCTGGGCGCGCATGTCGCTTATCCAGGCGATCTGGTGGTGATCGACAGCGGCACGGCCACAACATTCGACATTGTGTCTGCCGATGGTGCGTTTGAGGGTGGCATCATTTCGCCGGGTATCTATCTATCCATGAGAGCGCTGCATGACGCGGCGGCCCAGTTGCCCCGAATCGCCATCCAGAAACCGGCGCAGGTCATTGGCAAAGACACCGTCTCTGCCATGCAGTCTGGCGTGTTTCTTGGATACATTGAGTTGATTGATGGTCTCGTGCGCCGGATCAAGGCGGAATGGGGGCGCCCCATGACGGTGATTGCGACAGGGGGCGTCGCTTCTCTGTTTGAAGGCGCTAGTGAGACGATTGATTATTATGACCAGGACATCCTCATCCGGGGCCTTCTGGAAGTCTGGAAGCGGAACCGTTGACCATTAGAAATACCCCCTTCGATCAGTCCAAGGACGAACTTGTCTTCCTCCCCCTCGGCGGATGCGGCGAGATCGGGATGAACCTGAATGCGTATGGCTATGGCCCGCCTCATGCCCGGAGGTGGATTGTCGTGGATGTGGGGGTAACCTTCGGAAACTCTGAAACGCCCGGGATTGATTTGATCTGTGCCGATCCCGATTTTCTCGTGGGCGAACAAATTGATGCCGTTTTCCTGACCCACGCACATGAGGATCATATCGGCGCCGTGGGGCTGCTTTATCCTCTGCTGCGCACCAAAGCGCCAATTTACGCTACCCCCTTCACCTGTGAACTCGTCCGCTCAAAGATGGATGAGCGCGGCGTGGATCATAAATGGCTGAAGACGGTTTCCATGGGCGCCACCGTCAAGGCCGGTCCTTTTGAAGTGACCTACGTGACGCTCACGCACTCCATTCCCGAGCCCAATGCGCTCGCAATCCGGACACCTGCAGGCGTGATCCTGCATACGGGCGACTGGAAGATAGACCCCAATCCACAGATCGGTGCGACTACGGACATTGAGGGGCTGACCGCGCTGGGTGATGAAGGTGTTCTCGCCATGGTGTGCGATTCCACCAATGTGTTCGAAGATGGTGAAGCGGGGTCGGAAGAGACTGTACGCCAGGGCCTGATCGAGTTGATTGCCGAGCAGAAACAGGCTGTCGCGGTCACCACCTTTGCCTCCAACGTGGCGCGGGTGAAGTCGATCATTGATGCGGCCAACCGGGCCGGACGTAGCGTCTGCCTTGTCGGGCGAAGCATGCACCGTGTTACGGCGGCGGCCAAGGCGGTTGGCATTCTGCCTGCGCGCCTCGATTTCGTGGATGAAGCGGAAGCCGGTTACCTGCCTCCTGAAAACATTCTCTATCTCTGCACCGGTAGCCAGGGCGAGGCCAATGCTGCGCTCTCGCGCATAGCGAGGGGAGACCACCGCCATGTGGCGCTGCGCGAAGGGGATAGCGTGATCTTCTCCTCGCGCCTCATCCCCGGAAATGAGAGCAGCGTTTACAGTCTTCAGAACACCCTGGCGGAGCAGGGTATACGGGTCATCCATCCCCGGATGGTGCCGCAAACAATCCACGTATCCGGACATCCTTGCCGGGATGAGCTGCGCCGGATGTATCAGTGGGTGCGGCCGCGTATCGCTGTGCCGGTCCATGGTGAACGCAGGCATATTCTCGAACATGCCGCCTACGCCCGTTCGATGCAGGTGCCGGAAGCCGTGGCGCCTCGTAATGGCAGCCTGATCCGCCTCGCACCGGGCGAAGCAGAAATTCTGGATGAGGTGCCCGCCGGCCGCCTCTTCCTGGATGGCAGCCGTCTGGTGCCGGAAGGCGCTCAGGGCCTGATCGAGCGCAAGCGCCTGCACAATAGCGGCATCATCTTCGCAACCGTGAGCCTCGATCAGGCTGGGCGCATTGTCGATGGACCGGTCGTTGTCGTGAAAGGGCTTTCCGAGACCGATGGCCGCGTGGCCGAGGAAAGTCTTGAAATCCTTGATGACGCGGCCGAGGCGGCCCTTGCCGGGCTTTCAAAGAAGGACCGCGGCGATGATGAGGCGATCGAGCGCGTTATGGGCCGTGCATTGCGAAAAGCTTGTGATATCAATTTCGGCCTGAAGCCGATGATTGAAGTGGTTGTGCTGAGGAGCTGAGATTTTCATGAGCGAATTCAAGATTGGTCCGCTGAACCATGTTGGCGTTGCGGTGCCTAACATTGAGCAGGCCTGCGAGACCTACCGGACGCTGTATGGCGCAACGGACATTACGACACCGTTCGACATGCCCGAGCAGGGCGTGAAAGTCTGTTTCGTGAACCTTCCCAACAGCCAGATCGAGCTGATCGAGCCGCTGAATGAAGCTTCGCCGATTGCGAATTTCCTCAAGAAGAACCCGGCTGGTGGGCAGCATCACGTCTGTTTCGAAGTAGCGGACATCAATCAGGCCGTGACTGAAATGGAAAAGCGCGGCGCCACCGTGTTGGGCAAACCGCGTATCGGCGCTCATGGCACCATGATCATTTTCGTTCACCCGAAGAACTCCAACGGGGTTCTGGTTGAACTGATGGAAACGCCCAAAGGTCACCACTGATGGGGATTGCGGGCGCCACAATCGTCTTTGTTCTGGGGTGGTGGATCACCTTCTTCGCTGTTTTGCCGATTGGGGTGAAGGGGCAATGGGAAGACGAGTCCACCACGCCTGGTACGGAAGAGGGGGCGCCTAAGAACCCGATGCTGGTCAAAAAAGTGATCTGGGCCACCATTGGCGCCGTAGTGATCACGGCCGTTGCTGCGCTGGTTATTCCTCTCCTGCTTGCGGAACCGGTCTAGCTCCGGCTAGTGAGCGTGAAAGAATTCCGTAAAAGTCTGGATGATTCATGCGCCTGTCGAAGTTTTTCCTGCCTGTTTCCAAAGAAGCTCCGGCAGATGCCGCGATCGTTTCGCATCAGTTGATGCTGCGTACTGGCATGATCCGCCAGAACGGTGCTGGAATCTACTCATGGTTGCCATTGGGCTTCCGGGTGTTGAAACGGATCGAGCAGATTGTGCGGGAGGAGATGAACCGTTCCGGCGCCATCGAGATGCTGATGCCCACGCTTCAGCAGGCAGACCTCTGGCGCGAGTCTGGCCGTTACGACGATTATGGCAAGGAGATGCTCCGCATCAAGGACCGCCATGACCGGGACATGCTGTACGGCCCCACCAATGAGGAACTGGTTACGGACGTTTTCCGCACCTACGTAAAAAGCTACAAGCAGTTGCCGCTGAACCTCTATCACCAGCAATGGAAGTTCCGGGATGAGGTGCGTCCGCGCTTTGGCGTCATGCGGGGGCGGGAGTTCCTGATGAAGGACGCCTATTCCTTCGATTTGACGGAAGAGGGCGCCCGGGCAGCTTATCGCAAGATGTTCTGCGCCTATCTGAACGCCTTTGACAGGATGGGGCTGACAGCCATTCCGATGCGGGCAGATACCGGCCCTATTGGTGGGGACTTGAGCCATGAGTTCATCATTCTGGCGGAGACGGGTGAGAGCGCGGTGTTCTGTGACAAGGCCCTGCTGGACCTGCCGGCGCCAGGCCTTGACCTCGATTTCGGCGCGGATCTGACTCCCTTTGTCGACGAACGCACCAGCTATTACGCCGCCACTGAGGAAATGCACGACGAAGCAGCCTTCAACGCGCTGCCGGAAGATCGCCGCGTGTCGGCGCGCGGTATCGAGGTCGGCCACATCTTCTACTTCGGCACCAAATACTCCAAACCCATGAACGCCGTCGTTCAGGGGCCGGATGGGCAGATGGTGCCCGTCCAGATGGGCAGCTATGGCATCGGCGTTTCTCGCCTGCTCGGCGCTATCATTGAAGCCTGTCATGACGAGAATGGCATTGTCTGGCCGGAAGCGGTCGCGCCTTTCGATGTGGGTCTGATCAACATGCGCCCGGGCGATGAGGCATGCGATGCCGCGTGCGAAACTCTGTATGCGGCCATGACCGCAGCGGGCCGCGAAGTGCTCTATGACGAAACGGATGATCGTGCCGGGGCCAAGTTTGCGCGTATGGACCTGATTGGTTTGCCCTGGCAGACGACAGTTGGTCCGCGCGGCGTGGCTGAAGGCAAGGTTGAGGTAAAAAACCGCAAGACCGGCGAAAAACACGACGTCAAAATTGAAGACATGCTGGCTCAGCTGAAAGGCTCCTGATGAGCGCGACGCCCTCTGCCACTCCGTTCGGCAAGCTGGAGCGGACGCTTGCTTGGCGATACCTGCGGGCACGCCGGGAGCATGGCGGCGCAAGCCTGATTGCTGTGATCTCGTTCATCGGCATTTTCTTTGCTGTTGCCGCACTGATCATCACCATGTCGATCATGAGCGGGTTCAGGGCGACCCTGCTGGACGCGCTACTGGGCGGAGAACCTCACATTTCGGCCGCTGTGGATGGCATCCCCCAGGATGAGGCACAGGCGCTTGCCAAGGTTATTTCCGAAACGCAGGACGTGGTCAGCGTTTCGCCTTACATTGAGCAGTTTGTGCTCCTCTCCGCCAATGGGGTCCGCACCGGCGGCGTTGTCAGGGCTGTTCCGCCGGCAGATCTCAAAACCATGCCAATCCTCAAGGATGGCGGCGCAGCGGCTTTGGCGGCCGGGTTTGGCGAAGGCCGGAATGGCGGAAACGTCATCATGATTGGCCAGTACCTCGCCGCCAATCTCGGTCTGCAACCAGGCGATAGCGTTGAAGTCGTGACCTCTCAGATGCGGTCTGGTCCCATCGGGCAGACGCCGATCAGCAAAGCTTACATCGTAGGGGACATCTTCCGCACCGGCTCCGCGCAGCTCGACAATGTGTACGTCTTCATGCCGATGGAACAGGCCCAGATCCTGTTTCAGTCGAAGGGCCGCTACCAGTATCTGGATATCCGCGTGAAAAATCCGGATACAACCGAGATCGTGATGCAGCGCATCGCGGAAGCGACCGGCTACAGCTTGCTTTTGCGTGACTGGAAAACCAAGAACCGCACCTATCTCGGCGCGCTACAGACAGAGCGTGTCATGGTGCGTCTTCTGGTGACCATCATCATGATGATCGCCACACTGAATATCATCGTCGGTGTGGTCATGCTGGTGAAGAACAAGACACGGGATGTCGCGATCCTTCGTACGATTGGCCTCAGCCGCGGTGGCGTCCTCAGGGTTTTCCTGATGGTGGGAACCGTTCTTGGTTCTCTCGGCGCGCTGCTGGGGATGGTCGTCGGTGTTCTCTTTATTCTGAATATTGGCCCGATCGAGGCGCTCATCAATCTGGCGATTGATGGAGAGGTATTCCCGGCCGAACAGTATGGGCTCGATCATCTCCCGGCAGTTCTGGACTGGGGGGAAGTGTTCAGCACAGGCGCCTATGCGCTTGTCATGTCGATGCTTGTCTCGTTGATCCCGTCTATCTGGGCCTCATCCCAGGATCCGGTGAAAGCCCTGAGGTTCGAATGACACAGCCTGTACTCGAACTTATCGGGATTGACCGCACCTACCGCACGGCTGCCGGGGCGCTGCAGGTGCTGCGGAGCACAGATCTGCGCGTTTCACCAGGAGAGCTGGTTGGCCTGGTTGGGCCGTCAGGTTCAGGCAAGTCCACTCTCTTGCACACGGCCGGTTTGCTTGAGCGGCCAGAAGGCGGATCGATATTTCTCGATGGAATCGATTGCCTGAAGCTGAATGACAATGGCCGCACCGGCATCCGCCGGCGGAAGATCGGCTTCGTGTACCAGTTCCATCACCTGCTGCCCGAGTTCAACGCCATCGACAATATCGCAATGCCGTTGATGATTGCCGGGGTAAAGAAATCAAAAGCCAGGGAAAAAGCCTCCCGCCTGCTGGCTGAGATGGGCCTTGAAGAGCGGGCCTTCCATCAGCCCGGCCAGCTTTCGGGAGGCGAGCAGCAGCGGGTCGCCATTGCCCGCGCGCTTGCCAACGATCCGAAACTCGTGATTGCCGATGAGCCAACAGGCAATCTGGATCCGGCGACCACAGAGCGGGTTTTTGGAACGCTCATCAAGATGGTGCGGGAAGAGGGGGCGGGGGTGCTTGTCGCGACCCACAACCTGGCGCTGACCCGGCATATGGACCGCGTGCTGACCCTTCAGGATGGCAAGCTGGTCGACTACACAGAGTGATCCTTTTGTGGACTGCTGGCGGCAGATGCTTCCAGCTTTGCTGATTCGGTGAGATTATCCGCGCGGAAGAGGATTGCCGCGTGACGAAACCCGTTTTTATTCATCTTGCTGTCCGCTCCAGCTATTCGCTGCTGGAGAGCATGATTACGCCGTCTGATCTGGCAAAATGGTGCAAGCAGCACAGCATGCCCGCGATGGCGGTGACAGATCGGAACTGTCTCTTCGGCGCGCTAGAGCTGTCACTGAAGCTGGCGGACTATGGGGTCCAGCCCATCATGGCCTGCTGCTTCGACGTTACCGATGGGTCACCCAAGGCGGAGCCTTTCCGGTTGACCGCCTATGCTCAGGATGATGTGGGCTACGAGCGCCTCATGTTCCTCTCTTCCCGCGCCTATTTGGAGGCAGAGGATGGCGTGCCCCGCCTTCACAAGAAATATCTGCTCGAGAATACCGAGGGACTTATCCTTCTGACGGGCGGCTCTGAGGGCGAAATTGCGCGGCACATTCTGAAAGGGCGCATGGCCGATGCCCGGACAGAGATGGCGACGCTCGCGGCCGCCTATCCGGGGCGCTGCTATGTCGAGATTACGCGTCATGGCACTCAGGACGAGATCAAGACGGAACAGGGACTGGTAGAACTCGCTTACGAGCTCGGCCTGCCGATTGTGGCAACCCATGACGCCCGCTTCATGAAGCCGGACGACGTCACGGCTCATGACGCCATGATGTGCATCGCCAATGGACAATATCTGGGTCAGGACGACCGCAAACGGGTTGAGCCGGATCAGTACCTGAAGTCTCCCGAAGAGATGGTCGCCCTGTTCGACGATCTTCCGGAGGCCATTGCCAATACTCAGGAAATCGCCCTGCGTTGCTCGGTGCGGGCTGAAACCCGAAAGCCGATCCTGCCGAACTTCAGCAAGGAAGGGCGCTCGGAAGCAGAGGAGCTTGCCTATCAGGCGCGCCAGGGTCTGGAACAGCGCCTGGCGGAAGCAGACCGTCTTTATGCGGATAGAGAGAAGTACTTTGAGCGCCTGGACTATGAACTCGGCATTATCGCCCGCATGGGGTTTCCCGGCTACTTCCTTATCGTTTCGGACTTTATCAAGTGGGCGAAAGCCAATGGGATTCCGGTCGGGCCCGGCCGGGGTTCGGGCGCGGGCTCTCTCGTCGCCTGGGTGCTGTCAATCACCGATCTGGACCCTCTGCGGTTCGACCTTCTGTTCGAGCGCTTCCTGAACCCTGAACGCGTCTCGATGCCCGACTTTGACGTCGATTTCTGCCAAGAGCGGCGTGGCGAAGTGATCCGCTACGTCCGCGAGAAATACGGCGCAGACAGCGTGGCTATGATCATCACCTTCGGTACGCTTCAGGCAAAGGCCGTGGTGCGCGATGTAGGCCGGGTGATGCAGATGCCTTACGGGCAGGTGGACCGGCTTGCCAAGTTGATTCCGTTCAACCCCGCTAAGCCTCCGACGCTTGATGAGGCGATTGCAGCGGAGCCGAAGTTTGATGAGGAAATAGCAGCAGACCCGCGCGTAGGGGAATTGATCGACACAGCGCGGGCGCTGGAAGGCATGTACCGCAACGCCGGCACGCACGCTGCCGGTGTCGTCATTGCTGACCGCCCGCTTGTTGAGTTGGTGCCGCTCTATAACGATCCGCGTGCTGATCTTCCGGCTACACAATTCAACATGAAATACGCCGAGATGGCGGGTCTGGTGAAGTTCGACTTCCTTGGTCTCAAAACCCTCACGGTGATCGACCGGGCGCTGAACTTCATCGGGCGGGATGGTGGCGAAGTCGGGCCTGCCTGGCGGAGCATGGATGATCCGGCGACTTATGAGCTGATGGCGAGCGGCGAAACACTCGGTGTGTTCCAGCTCGAAGGCGCGGGCATGCGCGACACGCTACGCCGCGTGCGTCCCAATAACATTGAAGACCTGATCGCGATCATTTCGCTCTATCGGCCCGGGCCGATGGAGAACATCCCCGTTTATGTTCAGGGTAAGGAAGACCCCGCCTCTGTGCGCTACCAGCATCCTGATCTCAAGCCTGTGCTGGAGGCGACCTATGGCGTGCCTGTTTATCAGGAACAGGTCATGAGGATGGCGCAGGAGATTGCCGGCTATTCTCTGGGTGAAGCAGATCTTCTCCGCCGCGCGATGGGCAAGAAAAAGCTCGAAGAGATGATTGCGCAGCGCAAGCGGTTCGTGGAGGGCGCAGCAGCCAATAAGGGGATGAAGGAATCCCTCGCCAACGAAATCTTCGACACGATGGAGAAGTTCGCCGGCTACGGCTTCAACAAATCTCATGCCGCCGCCTATGCGCTCATCGGTTACCATACGGCGTTCCTGAAATGCCACTATCCGAAGGAGTTCTTGGCTGCCTCGATGAGCCTCGATATCGGGAATACCGATAAGCTCGCGGCCTTCTTCCAGGAAGCCAAGCGTCTGCGGATCCGGGTGTTGGCGCCCGCGATCAACGCGTCACAGCCGGATTTTGACGTGAATGCGGAGGGGATCGTCTACGCGCTTGGCGCCATCAAGGGCGTTGGTATTGAGGCGATGAAGCATGTCGTTTCTGTTCGCAATGAGGGAGGCCAGTTCAAGGATCTCTATGATTTCGCCGAGCGGGTCGATCCAAGACATGTGAATAAGAAGGCGCTGGAATCTCTGGCCAAGTCTGGCGCTTTGGATGGGCTGGAAGCAAGCCGGGCGCGCGTACTGGCAGCGGTTCCGTTGCTGGCTCAGTATTGCGCCAGCCAGGCTGAAGATCGCCAGGGCGGGCAGGGGGGCTTGTTCGGCGAGGCTGAGCCGGCGCTGCGCCCAGACTTTCCGCCCTCCAAACCCTGGACGGCTCAGCAGAAGCTGGACGAAGAGTTCAAATCCATTGGCTTTTATTTCTCCGGTCATCCCCTGGACGATGTCCTGACCTCGATTGACCGGGACCGCGTGACCCTCGCCATGGAGATCCATGAGCGCGCCGCTGATGGCAAGCCGCTGGAAATGATCGGGATCGTGCGATCGAGGAACGACAAGCCGAGCAAGAATGGCGGCAAATTCGCGTTTCTGACGATTTCGGACCCCACAGGCGAGCTTGAAATGATGGTCTTCAATGAAGGCCTTCAGCAATACGGCGATCTGCTCCAACCCGGCAAAGCGGTGGCCATTACGGTGACGGCCAAGCTCAACGGGGAGGAGCTTCGCCTCAATCTCGACCGGGCGATTGAACTGGAAGACGCAAGGTTGTCCAAGCCTTCCGGCTCTTTGCTAGTTCGGCTGGGGCCTGATTCAAATCCGGCAGATCTGGCCGGAGTGGTGCGCCGGCTGGAGCAGCTTCCCGATGGCGACAGGGGCATCATTTTCATCGAGCTCATCCTAGAGGATGGCCGCATCGTGACAATGAGACTGCCCCAAACCTACACCATCGGCCTGCGGGCCCAGCGCGCCCTGAAGGAAGTTCCGGGGGTGGAGAAGGTCGATCCACGCCAGGCAGCCTGAATCTACGGTGTTTTGGGACTTGTTGTTTCGCCTGAATTGAGTATACGCGCGCATTCTAAACCATGTCGCGGGTGCATCCGGTGCGACGGGATTTCCCGTAGTTCCCCCTGCGACGGCCAACCGGATGGAGAAAATCGATGGCCCTTCCTGACTTCTCGATGCGTCAGCTGCTCGAGGCTGGTGTTCACTTTGGTCACCAGACCCACCGCTGGAACCCACGCATGAAGCCGTATATCTACGGCGAGCGTTCCGGCATCCACATCATGGACCTTTCGCACACGGTTCCGGCGCTTCACCAGTCGCTGGTCTTCGTGCGTGATACCGTTGCCAAAGGTGGCCGTATCCTGTTCGTGGGTACCAAGCGTCAGGCTCAGGAGCCCATCGCTGAAGCCGCTCAACGCTGCGCTCAGTATTACATGAACCATCGCTGGCTCGGCGGCACGCTGACCAACTGGTCGACCGTTTCCAACTCGATCAAGCAACTGCGCGAACTTAACGCGATGTTCGAGAGCGGTGGCGGCGCCGGCCTGACCAAGAAAGAGCTGCTCGACCTGCAGCGCCGCCGCGAGAAGCTGCAGAAATCGCTCGGCGGTATCGCAGATATGGGCGGCCTGCCGTCTGCCATCATCGTGATCGATACCAACAAGGAAGCGATCGCTGTTCAGGAAGCCCGCAAGCTCGGCATTCCGGTGGTTGCTGTCCTCGACACCAACTGCAACCCGGCCGACGCTGACTACGGTTTCCCCGGCAACGACGACGCTGCCCGCGCGATCTCCCTTTACTGCAACCTGTTTGCTGATGCCGTGCTCGATGGTCTGGCTGAATCCACAGCAGGTCTCGGCGTTGATCTTGGCGCTGCTGCGGACATTGCGTCTCTGGCAGATGCCGACGTCAAACTCGCTGACGAAGAAGCTGCAGGCGAAGCTTAATCGCTTCTCCTGCCAACCCAAGATGAAGGAACAATCTCATGGCTGAGATTACGGCTGCACTTGTGAAGGAACTGCGCGAGAAGACCGGCGCAGGCATGATGGACGCCAAGAAGGCGCTCGTCGAAAACGATGGCGATCAGGCCGCTGCGATCGAATGGCTTCGCGCCAAAGGCCTGTCAAAGGCTGCCAAGAAATCTGATCGCGCTGCTGCAGAAGGCCTCGTCGCCGTCAAGCTGTCTGCCGACGGCAAGTCCGGCGCAATCGTCGAGCTGAATGCTGAAACGGACTTTGTTGCGCGCAATGAAATCTTCCAGAAGTCGCTCGACGGTATCGCCGAGGCAGCTCTGAAGGTGGATGGCGCGGTTGACGCACTCGCTGGCGCCCCTTCGCCGGACGGCGAAGGCAGCGTTGACGACCTCATCAAGCGCATGATCGCCACCATCGGTGAAAACATGACGCTCCGCCGCTTTGCCAAGCTCTCGGCTGACGGCCGCGTTTCGGCTTACGTGCACAATGCGGTGGTGCCTGGCATGGGCAAGGTTGGCGTTCTTGTGGCGCTGGACGGGTCGGGTGACCTGGAAGACGCTGGCCGCAAGGTTGCGATGCATATCGCTGCCACGTCGCCGGCCGCGGCCACCACGGCAGAGCTTGATCCTGCGCTTGTCGAATCGGAAAAGCGTGTTCTGACCGAGCAGGCTCGCGAGAGTGGCAAGCCGGACGCCGTCATTGAAAAAATGATCGTTGGCCGGATGCAGAAGTTCTACAAGGAAGTTGTTCTGGTTGAGCAGCCCTTCATCATGGACACTGACAAAACGGTCGGCGAATTCCTGAAAGAGCAGGGAGCTACGCTTAAAGGCTTTGTCCACTACAAACTCGGTGAAGGCGTGGAAAAAGCTGCGGACAACTTCGCTGACGAGGTTGCTGCGCTTACAAAAGGCGCCTGATCGGGCTTGCCTTTCGGCCCGCGAGGGGCTTTGAACAATCCCGGCCGCCCCCTCAGGAGCGGCCGGGATTATTGTATCCAGTACTCATAATAAAAGAGAGTGGGGTTTCGTTATGCCTTCCGGCGAGCCTGAAACTGGCAAACTGAAATATCGTCGCGTTCTTCTGAAGCTCTCAGGCGAGGCGCTGATGGGAAGTGGGCAGTTCGGGATCGATATTCCGACCTGTGAGAAGTTTGCCCGGGCAATTGCCGAAGCGCGTGAAGCCGGCGCGGAAATTTGCCTGGTCATCGGCGGCGGTAATATCTTTCGCGGCGTTGCAGGCGCTGCAAAGGGAATGGAGCGCGCCCAGGCTGACTCGATGGGAATGCTGGCGACCGTGATGAATGCGCTCGCAATGCAGAGCGTGCTTGAGAACATTGGTGTGCCCACGCGCGTGCAGTCAGCGCTGAATATGGATGCCATCTGTGAACCCTACATTCGTCGGCGCGCCCACCGGCACATGGAGAAGGGCCGCGTGGTGATCTTCGCCGCAGGCATCGGCAACCCCTTCTTCACGACGGACACCGGCGCTGCGCTGCGCGCGATCGAAATGAATTGCGACGCGCTGTTGAAGGGCACCCAGGTCGACGGCGTTTATACCGCCGACCCGAAACTGGACGCGACGGCTACCCGCTACCATCAGGTGGCTTATCAGGAGCTCCTGGCGAAAGACCTTCGCGTTATGGATTCCTCTGCCGTCAGCCTGATGAGAGACAACAATGTTCCGATCGTGGTTTTCTCGCTCAAAGAGGAAGGTTCACTGCTGAATGTCCTTTACGGGCGGGGCACATCCACGACGATTACCAATGAGGGAGCAGAGAAGCCATGAGCTATAGCAAACAGGACATCGAGCGCCGGATGGAAGGCGCGCTCGCGTCTTTGGCGTCGGAATTTGCGGGTTTGCGGACTGGGCGTGCCTCCGTGAACCTTTTGGACAGCATTCAGGTTCCGGCTTACGGCGGCATGTCGTCTTTAAGCCAGGTCGCTTCTGTAACCGTTTCCGACACGCGGATGCTGTCTGTGAACGTCTGGGACAAGGCCGTGGTGGGCGCCGTTGACCGGGCCATCCGCGAGTCCGGCCTTGGCCTGAACCCGGTTATGGACGGGCAGAACCTGCGGATTCCGATCCCGCCCCTCAACGAGGAGCGCCGGGTGGAGCTGACCAAGATTGCCGGCAAGTATGCAGAGGCTGCCCGCGTTGCGGTGCGGAATGTGCGCCGCGACGGTATGGACGCCCTCAAAAAGGCCGAGAAGGATGGCGAGATCAGCGAGGATCGTCACCGGGCTCTGACGGATGAGGTGCAGAAACTCACCGATGCGTTCGTAAAGCGCGTCGATGAGGCGCTGAAGTCCAAAGAAGCGGAGATCATGCAGGTCTAATGTCGCGGGCGGCTGCCCCTCTCGACCCTGTGCCGGCGGGCGATCAGCCCGCCGCCCCTCGCCATGTGGCGATAATCATGGACGGAAATGGCCGCTGGGCTACAGCGCGCCATCTCCCCCGGTCAGCCGGTCATGAGCGGGGCGTGGAAGCCTTGCGGCGTACGGTCGATGCGGCCGGCGAACTCGGCATCAAATACCTCACCGTGTTTTCCTTCTCCACAGAGAACTGGCGGAGACCGCCAGCAGAAGTGAACACCCTGTTTGCGCTGCTGAAGGCTTACGTTCAGCGGGATCTCGGCCGTCTCAAGGCGGAAGGCGTGCGGATACGGATAATTGGTCAGCGGGAAGGCCTGCCGCCAGATATTGCTAGTCTCGTCAATAAGGCCGAGCTTGAGACGAGCGGCAATACTCGCTTCAATCTGACGATCGCTTTCAATTATGGGGCGAGAGACGAAATACTCCGCGCCGTGCAGGCTATCGCGCGCGACGTGAAAGCCGGGGTTCGCGATGAGAACATCTCCGAATCAGAATTCGCAGCCTATCTGGACACGAGCGGTCTCCCCGACCCGGACCTTCTGATCCGCACGAGCGGAGAGTTCCGGATCAGCAATTTCCTCCTTTGGCAGGCGGCTTACGCAGAACTGCTGTTTTGTGACGTTCTTTGGCCGGATTTCGGCCGGTCCCATCTTGAAGAAGCCCTAAAAAGCTACAATGAACGGGAGCGCCGTTATGGCGCGGTGACTCCGGGAGCAGGTTGATGGGCGACTGGACGCCAGCCGAAAGGCGGTTTTCCGAACTTCCTGTCCGTTTGGCGTCTGCTCTCATTCTGATCCCGATGGCTCTCGCTGCTGTCTGGATGGGGGGCTGGTGGCTCGCAGCGGCATGCGCTTTATTTGGATATGTCATGATGCTGGAATGGTGCGCGATGAGCGCGACACCGCATCATCATTTGCTCGCGGGGCTTGGCGGGCTTTTTGCGGCGTCATTCCCGCTCGATAATCTCGCCATCACGCTCTCGATAGCGGTGGCAGCATTGTCATTGGCAGTGCTGGCCGCCCGCGCCGGTGTTCATACGCGAATTGCGGCCGGCTTCGGTGTTGTCTACGTTTTCGGAATGCTCGCTGGGCTCTACCTGCTTCGGGAAGGGGGCTGGGAGGGCCGTTCGGCGGCGCTGTATTTCATGTCATTCGTCTGGGCATCCGACGCAGCCGCCTACTTTTTCGGCCGGGCGATTGGCGGGCCCAAGCTTTTGCCGAGTGAAAGCCCGAATAAGACGTGGAGTGGTGCAATTGCTGCTGTTATCGGGTGCGCAATCTGTGGTTATTTCGCTGCGATGATAGAAGATGTCGATCCCGTCATCTGGATCATATCAGGGATAGCAATATCGATCGTGGCACAGGCAGGCGATTTGTTTGAAAGCGGACTAAAGCGCCGTTTCAAGGTCAAGGATTCGGGAAAGATACTTCCCGGCCATGGAGGCCTTCTGGATCGCGTGGATGGGCTCGGCGCGGTCAGCATTGCCGGAAGCCTGGCCCTTTTCGTCCTTCCTGGTTTCGCGGCATCTTTGGGGCTGTGAGCTGATGGTGCGCAGGGTCTCTATTTTTGGATCCACGGGATCCATTGGCCGGTCCGCGTTCGACGTGATTCGCCATGCCATCGAGACTGGGACCGCTGAATTTGAAATTGAGGCCCTCGCCGCTGGCCAAGATGTTGAGAAACTGGCGGAACAGGCGCGTGTCCTGCGTCCTCGCATTGCGGTTGTCGCCGATGAAAGCCGCTTAGATGAGCTCACAGCCCGTCTGGCCGGGGCTGGGATTGAAGTTGCCGCTGGCGCCGCCGCACTCAACGAAGCCGCTACCAGGCCGTGTGACAGGGTTCTGGCAGCCATTGTGGGCGCAGCAGGCCTGGAATCTACATTGGCGGCCATCTGTGCAGGCAATGACGTCGCTATCGCTAACAAGGAAAGCATCGTCTGCGGGGGCCCGCTGATGCTCCAGGAAGCGAAAAAGTCGGGCGCCCGCGTTCTTCCCGTCGATTCTGAGCACAGCGCGATTTTCCAAAGCCTCGGTGACGGCAAACAGCTGGAGCAGCTGACCATCACAGCGTCGGGTGGGCCGTTTCGCACATGGACGCTAGAGCAAATGGAGCGGGCGACGCCGGGACAGGCGGCCGCCCATCCCATCTGGTCAATGGGTATCAAGAACTCCATCGACAGCGCGTCGCTTATGAACAAGGCGCTGGAGTTCATAGAAGCGGCGGTGCTGTTCGATGTGCCCGCTTCTGAAATCGACGTTCTGGTTCATCCGCAATCCATCATCCACGGAATGGCGCATTTCAGCGATGGCTCCGTGATCGCGCAGCTGGGCACTCCGGACATGAAGACCCCGATCGCCTACGCTCTGGGGTGGCCGGACCGGATACCTACAAGCGTCACCCGGCTCAATCTTGCGCAGATTTCGAGGCTGGAATTTACCGAAGTTGACGAAAATCGTTTCCCCTCGATCCGTCTTGCACGCCAGGCCATGAATGCCGGCCCGGGCGCGCGGGTGATATTAAATTGCGCTAATGAAGCGGCAGTTTCCGCCTTTGTTGCTGAAAAATGCGGGTTTCTAGATATCGCAAGGGCGGTGGAAGCCGCACTCGAGCGCTTTTCATCAAGTAATTTTGCCTCTAGCAAATGCGAAACGCTTGAAGAGATAGCAGAATTGAGCCGATACGGGCATTTCCTAGCGTCCGATTGGTTAAGCAACGCCCCAAGCCGGGCAGGGGGATGATCGAGTGGATCAGATTCTGAGCCAGGGGCCGCTCTTCCTTGCTTGCCTGATATTCATGATGGGCATCGTGGTGGTCATTCATGAATTTGGTCACTATCTGGCCGCGCGCCTCTATGGCGTGGCCATTGAGTCCTTTGCCGTGGGCTTCGGCAAACCCCTTGTAGAAGGACGGGACAAGCGGGGAACGCGGTGGCGGATCAACTGGATACCGCTCGGTGGGTTCGTCAGTTTCCTCCCCGCGGCAGCGCGCCTTGAGGATGGTCCCCACGCCAATGTCGTCGGCAAGTCTTTTGACGACCTGAAACCCATTCCCAAGATTGTGGTCAGTCTTGCGGGGCCATTCGCGAACTTTGTGCTGGCCACGCTGATCTTTGCGCTCGCCATCGGTGTGTTCGGGACGCCGAAATTCGAAGTTCAGATAATGAATGTCTCTGAGGGTATGCCTGCCGAAGAAGCAGGGCTTTTGCCCGGAGATGTGATCCGCCAGATCAACAACCGGGACATTTTCAGCGGCGCCGACGTTACGGCAATGGTGCTCGTCAGCCCCAACAAGGCGATGAACTTCGTTGTGGAGCGGGATGGGCAGCCGCTGAGCCTGGCAGTCACGCCGCTTGAGGTTGTCCGGCCGAACGAATTTGGACAGATCGTGCCTCAGAGCACCGCAGGCTTCAATCTGGCCCACACCGATCTGATAGAGCGGGTGCAATATGGCCCGATCGGCTCCCTTGTTGCCGGTACGGCTCAAACCGGCCGGACCATTGATCAGACGGTTAAGATGCTCAGCCGAATCGTTACCGGCAACATGTCTGTCCACACCATGTCAGGGCCTGTCGGGGTGGGTGATATTTCCCGTCGCGCGGTCAACCGGGTGATGGAGCAGACCCAACTCACTTCCTGGCAGAAGACAGAGCAATTGTTCTGGATGCTTATGAGTGTTTGTGCGGCAGTTTCTGTAGGTGTGGGGTTTTTCAACCTGTTGCCACTGCCAGTGCTGGATGGCGGTCGTGTTGTGTTTCATGCATACGAAGCAGTCACGGGAGCAAAACTCCCAAGCCAGGTGGAAGCCTTCGCATTGAGAGCGAGTGTGTTCCTTCTGCTGCTTATGGTGGTGGTTATCACATGGGGAGATGTGATTGAAACGGGCGTATTTGGACGGGGTGGTGGCTGACGGAATGTCAGTCCGATACGGAGAGTGATATCCATAATGCGTAAGTTTCTCGCGGCCACTTTTCTTGCGACCAGCGCCCTTGCATTGGGCGTGAGCAACTTTGGCGCCACAGCCAGTGCGCAGGAAGATCCCCTTTATGGCGGGACGATCAAATCGATTCTGGTTGAGGGCAACCAGCGTATCGAAGCGCGCACCGTCCAGTCCTACCTTCTTGTTGAGCCGGGCGATGCATTCGACCCAGACCGGATCGACCTGTCCCTGAAAACGCTGTTCGCAACGAACCTGTTTGCGGACGTTTCAATTGATCGCCGGGGCAATGATCTTGTTATCCAGGTTGTGGAGAACCCGATCATCAACCGGGTCATTTTCGAGGGCAACCGCGCGCTCAAGGACGACAAGCTTCGCGAAGAGATTCAGGCAGCGCCGCGTGGAATTTTTACCGCAGCTCGCGTGCAGTCTGATGTGCAGCGGATCATGGAACTCTATCGCCGTTCGGGCCGTTTCGCGGCCAAGGTGGAGCCGCAATACAAGCCGCTGGAACAAAACCGTGTCGATCTGATCTTCGAAGTTACCGAAGGGCCGGTCACGGGCGTCCGGTCGATCAACTTCATTGGCAACCAGGCCTATTCCGACTCCCGGCTGCGCAGCGAGATCGTTACCAAGCAGTCGCGTTTTTGGCGTTTCTTCAGCTCTAACGACAACTACGATTCAAACCGTCTCGAATATGACCGCGAACGGCTTCGCGAGTTCTATCAGAATAATGGCTATTACGACTTCCGCGTTTCCTCTGCTGTCGCAGAACTGACGCCCGATCAGAAAGACTTCTACATCACCTACACGGTGGAGGAGGGGCGTCAGTACGATTTCGGGGTCATCAAGGTCGAAACTGCGCTTGAGAAACTGGACGCGAATGTTCTGCAGGCGGTTGTTCCGATCCAGGAGGGAGAACTCTTCCGGGGCAGCCAGATCGAAGCGACGATCGATAGCCTGACATATGCTGCAGGCGTAGCAGGGTATGCGTTTGTGGATGTCCGCCCACAGATCAGCGTGAACGAACAATCTGGACGCATCGATATCACCTTCGCGATCGATGAAGGCCCGCGCGTCTATATCGATCGCATCAATATCGTCGGGAACACTCAGACGCTGGACCGCGTCATTCGCCGCGAACTTCGCCTTTCTGAAGGGGATGCGTTCAACCGGATTCTGCTGGACCGTTCGCGTAACCGTGTCCGCGCACTCGGCTTCTTCAAGGATGTTGAAATCGTCGAAACGCCGAGCGAGCAACCCGACCGCACGATTGTCGATGTCAAGGTTACCGAGCAATCGACCGGCGAACTATCCTTCGCCGCCGGCTTCTCTTCCGTCGATGCGTACCTCTTTGATCTCAGCGCCTCTCAGCGGAACCTGCGTGGACGCGGCCAGTCAGTTGTCGCCAGAACCTCGCTTTCCAGCCGCCAACAGATTGTCGATCTGCGCTTCACGGAGCCGCGCTTCCTCGACCGCAACCTGTCGGCGGGCGTCGATCTCTTCGCGACACGTCAGGATTTCGAGGAGTATACTGGCTTCACCAGCGACACGATTGGCGGCGGCTTGCGGATGGCATTCCCGCTCACAGATCGCATGCAGATGGGTGTTCGCTACCGTCTGCAGTCTGATGATGTCAGTATTGCCAACCAGAACATCATCATCGACTCCAGCGGCATGCTCATCCGCAGCCGTACGCAGATCGCGGGCCAGGATACTCCCGACGACCTGTCTGATGATATCTACAGACTTCCGGAGCCGGGCGACGCCGGCCCGGGCGAGGCGGTGGTCGACATCTGTGACCCTGCTTATGTGCTTCGCAACACCATTTGCCGCTCGGAGCGCAGCGATATCTCAAGCATCGTCGGGTATGATTTCTTCTGGGATCAGACCAACGATCCGATTTCGCCCACCCGTGGTTTCAATTTCCGCTTCAGCCAGGATCTCGCCGGCGTCGGTGGGGATGTGAAATACATCCGTACGGAAACCGGCGCTTCGTTCTATCGCGGCATCTGGCGCGATGTCGTGGCCAGCGCCAACTTCTCCGGTGGTTTCGTCGTTCCGCTGGACGATGAGCAGGGCGTTCGTATCAACAACCGTTTCTTCCGCGGCGGCAGCACTTTCCGCGGCTTCGATGTTGCGGGTCTTGGTCCTCGCGAAATCCTTCGCCTGATTGATCCGGCGACGGGTGAAGTGGTCTCGACGCAGCGTCTCAACTCGATGGGCGGCAACGCCTACTATCAAGGTACGTTTGAGCTCACAGTTCCGAACTTCATCCCGGAAGAATACGGCATCAAGAGCGCCCTATTCCTGGATGTCGGCTCCCTTGGATTGCTCGAAGATGTCGACAAGGGCTCTACGGTCATTCTCGAAGATGGCGCGCCATTCGGGTATCCTGGCCTGACGGCCATCCGGATGACAAAGGATGCTGCGACCCTGCGGGCCTCCGCCGGTCTTAGTGTCTTCTGGGACTCGCCCTTCGGCCCCATCCGCTTCGACTTCTCACAAATCCTCCGCAAGGAAGAATACGACCGGACGGAAACCTTCCGGTTCTCTACCTCCACGCGATTCTGATATCGCAAGCCCCAGAGTAGGAAGAACTAACTATGTCATTCATCAGGACTCTCGTAGCCGCCGTGATGCTGGCGGCGGTCGTTTCGGTCTCGGCGGTTCAAGGAGCGCACGCGCAAACCTCGACGGTCATGGTCATCGACGACAACAAGATTTTCCTCGACAGCAAAGCTGGCAAGGACATCCAGACGAAGCTTCAGAACATCGAAAAGCAGATCAACAACGAACTGGAACCCACCCGCAAGTCGCTCGAGACCGAAGTTAAGGCTCTTCAGCCCAAACTCGAAGGCAAGACCCGGGAAGCGATCGCCGCGGATACAGCGCTCGTGAACGAGCTTGCAGCGTTCCAGAAAAAGAACAACGATCTGAACCAGAAGCGCGCCATCGCCGAGCGCGAATATGCGATGACTGCCGAGAAGGCCATCATTGATTTCAACAATGCGCTTGACCCGGTTCTTACCGAAGTGATCCGTGAAAAGAATGCCCAGGTTGTTCTCCTGAAGAGCCAGGTCGTGTTCTCCGCAGATGCAGTCGATGCAACAGCGGCCGTGATTCAGAAACTTGACGCGAAGACTGCGGCAATCGCCGTCACCCGTCAGAAACTGCCGGCAGCGCCTCAGGGCGGCAACTGATAAGGTATTGCTGTGACGGTCGACACTCGATTCTATGCGCCGCTGGGGGCATTGACGCTGGGAGAGATTGCCGGCCGGACATCAGCAACGCTAACAGGGGATGCTGGGTTAGCCATTTCCGGAATAGCCTCGGCGGCCAATGCAAAGGCCGCCGAAATTGCTTTCCTGGATGGGGACGGCAAAACCCCGCCAACCCTCAGCCCTCATCTCAAAGCCGTGTTTGCCAATCCGGCGATGAAGGCATTCGTGCCGGAGGGCGTGGCCGTTCTGGAAACGCCCTTTCCGCGGCACGCGCATAGTGTTGTTGCCAGCGCGCTTTTCCGTCCGCGCCATTTGACGGGTTATGGCGCCGAGCCGATCTCTTCTCTGGCGCAAATCCATCCCGATGCTGTGGTTCAGCCCGGTGCAGTGATCGGCCCTGGCGCAGCCATCGGGGAAGGGGCGGTCATCGGCCCCGCTGCAGTCATTGGTGCCGGCGTCCAGATTGGCTGCAACACGACAATAGGCGCAAATGCGTCCATCCACTGCGCTCTGGTGGGCGATCATGTCACCGTGCTCGCGGGGGCTCGTATCGGTGAAACGGGCTTCGGCGTATTGGTCGGGCCCAGTGGAGCGGAAGATGCGCCTCACTTCGGACGCGTGATCATTCAGGATCATGTGACGCTCGGCGCGAACAGCTGCGTGGATCGAGGCGTATTCGAAGACACGATCATCGGTGAGCGGACGAAGATCGATAATCTCTGCCAGATCGCGCACAATGTCATACTGGGGCGCGGGGTGATTGTGGCTGCCTTTGGAGGCATCTCCGGATCTGTACGTGTCGGGGATGGCTCGATGCTTGGCGGCCGCGTGGGTATCGCCGACCATGTTCAGGTGGGCGAGCGCGTCAGCCTTGCTGCGTCGGCCGGTCTTTTCAGAGATGTGGACAGCGGGGAGACCTGGGGCGGCACCCCTGCCAAACCGATCCGTCAGTGGATGCGAGAAGTCGCATGGTTGCAAAAGCAGGCCAATCCCAAGAAAAGCGGTTGATGGACGGCGTCGCCGTTCCAAAGTCAGGAAGGTCCTCGCGATGAGCGTTGAGGTACACCCCACATCAGTGGTCGAACATGGCGCCGTTCTGCATGACGGCGTGCGCATTGGCCCGTTCTGCCATGTCGGTCCCCTGGCGGAGCTCGGCGCAGGCACAGAACTTCTTTCCCATGCCTCGGTGGTCGGAAATACAAAGCTGGGCGAGAACTGCCTGCTCTATCCACACGCTGTCCTTGGGTGCGGGCCTCAGGTTCTGGGCATGCGAGAAACTTCTGACTCCCGCTTGGAAATCGGGGCCGGAAGCGTCTTCCGCGAATATGCCACCGCGCATTCCGGCATACCCAAGCATGGCGGCCTCACCAAGGTTGGCGCGTCCTGCTACATCATGATCGGTGCCCACATCGCGCATGATTGCCAGATCGGAAACAATGTCGTGATGGCGAACAACGTCTCGCTCGCAGGGCATATCGAGGTTGGCGACAATGTCTGGTTTGGCGGTCTTTCGGCTGTTCATCAGTTCAGCAGAATCGGGCGGAACGCCTTCATCGGGGGGGGCGCTATTGTGGTGGATGATGTGATCCCGTTCGGCTCTGTCATCGGCAATCACGCAAAGCTCGCTGGGCTTAACACCGTTGGCCTGAAGCGTAGGGGTTTCAGCAAGGCAGACCTTCACGAGATCCGGGCGGCCTACAAAGCTGTGTTTGAGGGAGAAGGTCTGTTCAAGGATCGTCTGAGTCAGGCGGCGCAGAATTTCGCTGGAAAGCCGCTGGCCATGGAACTCATCAATTTTGTTCTTCAGGGCGGAGACCGCCCGATCTGCAAACCGGCGTGACGCGATGACGGCGCCATTGGGGCTTATCGCGGGGTTGGGGGAATTGCCGGTCGCGATCGCGGAGAACGCCGTTTCTACGGGGCAGGGCGTATATGTGCTGCGGCTCAAAGGGTTCGAAGAACCGCGGCTTGAGAAGTTCGAAGGCAGTGTTGTCGGCCTCGGAGAAATCGGCGCTGTGATGGACCGCCTGAAGGCTGCTGGATGCAGGGATGTTGTTTTCGCCGGCAATGTCAGCCGGCCGGATTTCAAGAATCTGAAGCTCGACTTCAAAGGACTTTCGCTTCTGCCAAAGGTAATCTCCGAAGCGCGTAAGGGCGATGATGCCTTGCTGCGCGTGCTGGTCGGGGAGTTTGAAAAAAACGGCTTCCGCGTGATCGGCAGTGATGTCGCTCACGCCAGCCTTCTTGCGCCGGTGGGGCTCATCGCAGGGCCCCAGCCCACCGAAGCCATGATGCAGGATATATTGGTGGCCGCGAAAGTTGCGGCCGCGACCGGTACGCTGGATATAGGGCAGGGCTGTGTCGTCTGCGACGGCCTCGTCCTCGCCGTCGAGGCGCAGGAAGGCACCGATGAAATGCTGCGCCGCTGCGCTGGCCTGCCCGCTGAGATCAGGGGGACGCAGCAGGCGCGTCGCGGCGTACTCGCAAAGCGGCCCAAGCCGGTTCAAGAGCGGCGAATTGATCTGCCTACGACGGGTGTATCTACCGTTGAGCTTGCTGCTGCAGCCGGTCTCGCCGGCATTGCGATTGAGGCAGGCGGCGCCCTGATGCTCAACCGTGCACGGATGGAGCAGCGTGCTGCTGAACTGGGTGTCTTCATCTACGGTTTTCCACCTGAAACGGGCGTATCGTGAGCACCGCAGACATTTATTTTGTGGCGGCCGAGGCTTCTGGCGATCTTCTCGCGCGTGAAGTCATTGAGGCCCTCAGGGGCACAGATGCAGATCTTCGGATACAGGGAATTGGCGGGGAACAACTCGCCGAAATTGGCATCGACTCGCCTATCGACATATCCCCTCTGTCCGTCCTCGGATTTCTTGAGGGCATCAAGGCATATGGCGATGTGGTCAAATTGGCTGATGCGGCAACAGAGGTAATTGTTGCGGCGGATCCCAAGGTTGTTGTTCTGGTGGACTCGTGGGGCTTTATGCTCCGGCTGGCTCAAAGGGTTCGCGCAAAAGCGCCCCACATCCGCCTGGTCAAGCTGATCGGTCCGCAAGTATGGGCGACGCGGCCAGGCCGCGCAAAGACACTTGCGGCGACAGTCGATCATCTGCTCTGCATGCACGACATTGAAGTGCCCTATTACGAACCCTTCGGATTGAAGACGACCGTGATCGGCAACCCCGCGCTGTCTCGGGGCGGGCAGGGGGATCGCGCGGGCTTCAGGCGCCGCCATGGTCTGACTGACGGGGACACCGCGCTCCTCGTGTTGCCCGGCAGCCGGACAAGTGAAATTGCCCGCGTTGCGCCTGCGCTCATGGAGGCTGCGGCGCTCGTAAAGCGCGCATTGCCGGGTACGCGCCTCTTTGTCGAGCCGGCGGAAACGGCCGCCCAGACCTTTCGAGAAGCGTTTCCGGAAGCGTCAGAACAGTTCACCGTCCTGACCGATGGCGACCAACGGTTTGATGCGATGGCTGCGGCAGATGTGGTTCTGGCATGCTCCGGCACGGTGACCAGCGAGGTTGCCATGCAGGGCGCGCCGATGATCGTCGCTTACAAGACAGGCTGGGTTACCTGGGCTTTGGCGCGCGGGCTGCTTTACAAGAAAACGCACATCACGCTGTTGAACATCCTGAATGACGATACTGCAGTGGTGCCCGAGTTCGTGCAGACGAAACAAAAGCCCGAAATGATCGCCGCGCAGGCAATCAGCTGGATCAAGGAGCCTGGCGCTCTGCAGCGTCAGCGGGAAGCGCAGGGGCATGCGCTGACGCGGCTCCTGAAAGAAGAAACCCCGGCAGCGGTTCTCGCTGCCGGGGCTATTCTGGACGAATTCAGAGCCGCTTAGCGGCCATCCATCGGCTTGTAGTCCCGCATTGCGGCGCCGGTGTAGATCTGGCGCGGACGGCCGATTTTCTGCGTCGGGTCTTCCAGCATCTCGTTCATTTGAGACACCCAGCCCACGGTCCGCGCCACAGCGAAGAGCACTGTGAACATCTTGGTCGGGAAGCCCATCGCTTCGAGGATGATGCCCGAATAGAAATCGACGTTCGGATAGAGTTTCTTCGCAACGAAGTATTCGTCCTGAAGGGCGATCCGCTCGAGCTCCATCGCCACCTTCAGCAGCGGATGGTCACGCAGGTCCAGGGCGTCGAGAACTTCGTGAGCTGTCTTCTGCATCACTTTCGCGCGCGGGTCGTAGTTCTTGTAAACGCGGTGACCGAAGCCCATCAGGCGCACGCCGCTGGACTTGTCTTTCACCTTCTTCACGAAATCCGGAACATTGCTGATGTCACCGATTTCGCGCAGCTGGCGCAGCGCTGCTTCATTGGCGCCGCCATGGCTGGGGCCCCAGAGGCTGGCCACGCCGGCCGCGATTGCGGCGAAGGGGTGGGCGCCAGAGGAAGCCACAAGGCGCACCGTGGAAGTTGACGCGTTCTGCTCATGGTCCGCATGGAGCATGAAAAACCGGTCCATGGCGCGGGCCAGCACCGGGTTCACCTCATAGTCCTCGGCGGTCACCGAGAAACACATGTTGAGGAAGTTTTCAGAGTAGGACAGACGATTCTGCGGATCGACGAACTTCTGGCCCAGATTGTATTTCATGCAGCGCGCTGCGATGGTCGGCATCTTCGCAATCAGGCGGATGGAATCGCGCCGGCGCTCTTCCGGATCCTCGTTGCCCATGGCACCGGGATAGAAGGCTGCCATGCCGCCAACGGTGCCGGTGAGCATCGCCATCGGGTGGCTGTCACGGCGGAAACCGTCAAAGAACCGGTCTTGCTGGGTGTGGAGCAGGGTGTGCTGGCGCACATCCTTGCCGAAGGCCTCATACTCTTCCTTGGTCGGCAGCTCGCCGTTCAGGAGGAGATAGCAGAGCTCCATATAGCTCGATTTTTCAGCCAGCTGCTCGATCGGGTAGCCGCGATGGAGCAGAATGCCTTCATCGCCATCGATGAAGGTGATCTGGCTTTCACAGCTGCCGGTCGACGTGAAACCAGGGTCCAGGGTGAAGTGATCGACTTCCGCATAGAGTTTCCGGATGTCGATTACGTTCGGGCCGTGCGTGCCAGAATACACTGGCAGGGAGACCGTCTTTCCTCCGACTTCAAGTTTGGCCGTTCCAGCGTCTTTAACCTTGTTTTCCATCAGCCTTTAACCCTGTTCCATTTGTGTTGGCCGGCGTCGACTTGCGTGTCAGCTGGCAAGTTGGTCATCAATTCTTGCGAGCGTCTCTTCCCGGCCGAGCCATTCCATCACCGGCGCGAGGTCCGGTGCTGGAAGTCCGCCGGTAAGTGCGGCTCTGAGTGGCGGGCCTATCTGCCCCATCGATAGGCCTGTTGCGGCGCAATATGACTTTATCGTTTCCGAAATGCTAGCGCCTGACCACTGCGACATTCGCTGCAGTTCATCATATAGTCCCTTAAGACGAAGTTTCCCTTCGTCAGACAAGGCTTTACGTGCATTTTTATTCATCTCCAGGGGACGCTTTACCCTGAGGAAATCAAATGCCGCCGCCAGTTCGATCAGCGTTGATCCCCGATCTTTCATGTGCGGCAGGGCCGCCCGAATCCGGTCCTGTTCGCTGTCACTGAGGGGGGCATTGGCGGACAAAAACGGACAAATCAGGTCAAACAGGCGCCCATCATCGGCCAGGCGAATGAAGTGTGCATTGACCGTGGCCAGCTTGTCGAGGTCCAACCGGGCCGGGGCCTTGTTGATGCCGGAAACATCAAACACGGTAATCGCTTCCTCGTCCGTGAATATCTCCTGGTCGCCATGGCTCCACCCCAGGCGGAGCAGGTAGGCTTTCATGGCTTCTGGGAGGTAGCCCATGTCGCGATAAGCCGTGGTGGAGAGGGCCCCATGGCGTTTGGACAGCTTGGCGCCATCATTGCCGTGGATCATCGGCACATGGGAGAATTTGGGTACATCCCAGCCCATGGCTTCATAGATCGGCACCTGGCGAAAGGTGTTACGCAGGTGGTCGTCACCGCGAATGACATGGGTGACACCCATATCATGATCGTCGACCACAACAGCGAGCATGTAGGTCGGCGTGCCATCGGCGCGCAGCATGACCAGATCATCGATCTCTGAGGCATCAATGGTAACGCTGCCCTGCACGCCGTCCTCCACGGTGCGGGGGCCGCTTTCCGGCGCGCGCAGGCGAACGGTGAAGGGAGCTTCAGGAGAGGGCGCTGGCGCGCCATCCCGGTAGGGCGACCGGAAGGGGGCCAGAAGCTGGGATGCTTCGGCCAATAGAGCGTCTCGCGCCGCTTCGGGGAGGCCTTCCTCACGGGCTGCCAGGCGCTTCTCCTCGCCCAGGTCCCGGCGGGCTTGAAGCTCCTCGGCACTTACATAGCATTTGAACGCGGTGCCCCGGGCGATCATTTCGTGCGCAACGGCAGCGTGACGCGCCACTTGCGCAGACTGCATTACCGGTGGCTCATCCGGCGTCAGCCCCAGCCATTGCATGGCATCCAGAATGGCATCGGTGGCCGCCTGCGTGGAACGCTCACGGTCGGTGTCCTCAATTCGCAGGAGAAACCGCCCGCCATGTCGGCGCGCAAACAAATAGTTGAAAAGTGCCGTCCGAGCGCCTCCAATATGCAGCATTCCCGTTGGGGATGGGGCAAATCGAGTAACGACGGACATCCTGTGGCACGCTCCGATTGACCGGCGCTGTGGCCGCTGTTGGGGTGGTCAAACACGAGGACGGGGCGAAGTGCAAGAGGGGGACGGCTTCTTCCGGAAGCTCATGCGGGATACGGCCAGCGTTGTCGGCGTGGATTCCCGGCCGCTATTGCTGGCGTTCGCCATGTGGGCGGGCGCTGCGGCCTACCTGTCGGTGCCATTTGAGCCTACGCGTCTTGAGTTGGCCGCGTTCTTCGGGGCGGTGGCGGCAAGGTTTCTGCTGGTCCGCTGGCTCCGCCGGTCAGACCTGACCTATGCGCTCGCCGTCTGCGTTTTTGGCACAGTCATTGGTTTTTCGGCGGCGGGCCTAAGTACCTGGCGGATGGAAGCGCCCGTGATCGCCGCAGAGACCCGCCCCGTCATTCTGGAGGGGTGGGTCGCAAACATCGAGCCCGGCGAAAAGGGGCTCGCCTCAAGATCAAAGTCCATTCCATCGCGGGCTTTCCGGCAGACCAGCAGCCGGAACTGGTACGGGTGACCCACCGCGCACGGCTTGAAGTATCCTCGGGCCGGTTTGTGCGATGCTGGGTGGTGCTCCGCCCGCCGCCGTCGCCGACTTTGCCGGGGGATTACGACTTTCGGCGGCAAGCCTATTTCCAGAAGCTCGGCGCAGTGGGCTATGTGCAGGGGCGCTGCCGGGGCGGCGTTCTCGGGGCGCCGGACAATGTGATGGATCAGGCCGCGCTCTGGGTATCTGCCCAGCGCCGGCTGCTTGCATCCTATGTCAACGAAGCAGCTGGCGAACGAGCGGGAGGGCTGGCGGCGGCGCTGATCGCCGGCGACCGGAGCTTTCTGCGCACTGAAGACCAGAACGCCTTGCGAGATACGGGCCTCGCCCATCTTCTTGCCATTTCAGGCCTCCATCTCTCTATCGTCGGCGGGCTGACATTTTTCCTGATCCGGCGGTCATTGGTTCTCATAGAGCCGCTGGCCTTGCGAGTGCCCGTACAGAAAATAGCTGCGGTCGTCGCTCTGATTACCTGCGCCGCTTATCTCATCGTCTCAGGGGCAAGTGTATCGACCCAGCGTGCTTTCATCATGGCCGCGATTGTTTTTCTGGCGGTAATTTTTGATCGCGCCGCCATCAGTCTACGAACCTTTGCGATCGCGTTGATCGTCATCGTTCTGCTGCAGCCTGAAAGCGTGGTGACGCCAGGCTTTCAGATGTCCTTCGCAGCCACCGGTGGCCTCATCGCCACTTATGAGGTCTGGCGAAATCACCGCTCCAGCCGGGAGCGTGTTCTTGGGCCGATCGGCTTTGCCTGGGCTTCGATCATCATGACATCTGTCGTGTCGGACGCGGCAACCGCGCCGTTCTCCTTCTTTCACTTCGAGCGGCTTTCTCCGGTGGGGCTCTTTGCGAATTTTGCCATCACGCCGGTGGTAACCTTCGTCACCGCGCCGGCGGCCGCGCTTACAGTCATCCTGGCGCTGTTCGGGCAGGCCGAACTTGGGCTCCGGCTGCTGGGGCAATCGCTCGAGCTGGTGCTGAACATGACGCATTATTTTTACAATCTCTCGCCCGGTGTCATTCGCATGTCCGTTCCCATGCCGCCACTGGCGCTGGTTTTTCTGTCGCTGGCCCTGGGCGCCATGATGGCTTTCGCAGGCTGGGCACGTTTGCTTGGCGGGGCTGTCCTGCTGGCGCCGGCCATCTGGCTCTGGAGCACGGCACCAAAAGTGGTGCTTCATTGGTCAGCTTCAGGCGATGTGTTCATCGCAGATACACAAGGCATGGTCTCACGCCTCGAATTTGTCGATGGAGATGGCCTGCCGCCTCTCCGCTTCTCGGAAGCCCCCGACAGGGAAGAGTGTGGCCTGCAAGTGTGTGAGTACCCCTCGTTTTCAGGTCTGAGTATCACTACCCTCGGCCCCGTAGAGCAGAAAAAGAAAGCAGAAACGGAGCAGACCCCCGACACGCTCCGTATCCAGATATTAAGAGCGGGCGAAGCCAGCGCCGACCTTACTTTTACTTGGGGCGAGGCTAAAGACGCGGGTGGCATCACCGTCTATGCGCGAGACGAAGACCTTTACGTGGTCCAATTACAGAACTGCACCGAACGCCCATGGCGCCGGTGCAGTGAGAATGGCTCGGCGCAGCCTTCAGGCGGCGCCCGGGATTATTTCGAGAGGCTTATTCGTACCGCCGGATAAGGGCAACGAGACGGCCCTGCACCTCAACCCGGTCAGGCCCGAAGATGCGTGTTTCAAAAGCAGGGTTTGCCGCTTCAAGCGCCACAGACGCCCCCTTGCGGCGAAGGCGCTTCAAAGTCGCTTCCTCGCCATCGATCAGCGCCACGACGATGTCACCTGTCTGCGCGGTATTGGTACGCTTCAGGATAACGGTATCCCCGTTGAGGATGCCGGCCTGAATCATCGAATCGCCCTGAACCTCGAGCGCGAAATAATCGTCGCCTTCCGGAAGCCCGCCCGGGCTCGCCACCTGGCCATTGTCCTGCTGGATGGCAGAGATGGGCGACCCTGCCGCGATGCGGCCGACGAGCGGGATCATGCCAGCGATGCGGGGTGTTTCCACGCCCTGATTTGTGACCAGGGCCGGGCGGAAATCCCGCCGCTGACGCGCATTCGGCGGCGGAATGGCAGAATCGGGAAGCTTGAGCACTTCAAGCGCCCGCGCCCGGTTTGCCAGCCGGCGAATAAAGCCGCGTTCCTCCAGCGCCGTGATCAGCCGGTGGATGCCGGACTTGGAAGCCAGATCAAGCGCTTCCTTCATTTCATCAAAGGAGGGTGAAACCCCAGTTTCCTTGATGCGATCATTGATAAAGAGCAGCAGCTCTTTTTGCTTGGTTGTGAGCATGGAGCGGTTCCCGATGCGAATCTCTGTTCGCTTTTGTTCTACAAGCGTTCCCGGTTCGGGTCAATCTCAACAGGCGAGTTTCAGGCGCGTTACCTGCTCGGAACGCGAGGCGCCCTGTTTCATCAGCCACTCGCCGATGAGGAAACGCCGTGAACCGACCTTTCGCAGGCGGATGATGCTTTCCGGATCGGCAATGCCACTTTCGGAAACAAGGTGGCGGCCGGCCGGCAACATCGGTGCGAGTCGCTCGGTAGTGGTCAGATCAGTGACCATTCGCTTGAGGTCACGGTTGTTGACGCCGATCAGCGGCGAGGGGAGGCGCAGGGCCCGCTCCATTTCCTCTTCATCATGCGTCTCGATCAAGACATCCATACCCAAATCCGTTGCGCAATGATGCAGGTCTGCCGCCAGGCTATCGACCACCGCCGACATGATGATCAGGATACAGTCTGCGCCATGGGCGCGGGCTTCAATGATCTGTATGGGGTCGATCATGAAATCCTTGCGAAGCATAGGAATGCTGACCGCCGAGCGAATGGCTTCAAAGTCTGCGAGGTTTCCCCCAAAACTCGGCATATCTGTCAGCACAGAAAGGCAGGCGGCGCCCCCACGCTCATAATCCCGCGCAATTTCGACTGGATCAGCGCCTGGCAAAATATCTCCTGCCGAAGGGCTCTTGCGTTTGATCTCGCAGATCAGGGCATTCTGACCTGCGTCGGCGACTGATGACAGCGCCGCAGCGAACCCGCGAACGGGGGACGCAGCCTTGGCCGCCGCCTCAAGATCTGCCAGCGAACACGCCGCTTTCAGGGCGCGCACTTCATCATGCTTGTAATCAATGATGCGGTCGAGCGCAGTTTTCATGGCCTAGTCGCTCTCCCGGGATGTGCGCACAAGCTTGTCCAGAGTTTCGCGGGCCGCGCCGCTGTCAATGGCTTCGGCGGCGCGCGCAACGCCTGCGGGCAGATCGGGCACAAGACCGCTGACCAGAAGACCCGCCGCCGCGTTGAAAAGAACGATGTCGCGGAAGGGGCCTTCGCGTCCGTCGAGCAGGTCTCGGATGGCCGCTGCATTCTCTTCCGGCGCCCCGCCCTCAATCGCGGAGATCGGGTGGACCGGAAGACCGGCATCACAAGGCGTCAGCTGGAAGTGGCGGACGGACTCCGGGGTTACCTCGCACACCTCCGTTGGCCCTGAAATCGAAATTTCGTCGATGCCGGCGAGGCCATGGACAACCCATGCGCGGCGGGTGCCCAGCGCCTTGAGGGCTTCGGCCATCGGGGTAACCCACTGGCGATCATATACGCCGAGTACGGAATATTCCGCGCCCGCGGGATTGGACAGCGGACCCAGCAGGTTGAAAATAGTGCGGATACCGAGCTTCTGACGGATTGGCGCCACATGCCGCATGGCGGAATGGTAGCTGCGCGCAAAGAGAAAGCCGACGCGAGCCTGATCGAGACAGGCCCTGAAAGCCGTGTCGCTCAGCTCAAGTTGCAGACCAAGCGCTTCGAGCACATCGGCCGAGCCCGTTTTGGGGGGCACAGACCGGTTGCCATGCTTGGCGACACGGCCTCCGGAAGCGGCAATCACGATGGCGCTCGCGGTGGAGGTATTCAGAGATTTCCAGGGCAGGCCGCCAGTGCCGCAGGTATCCAGCAGCGGGCCGTCGACACTGACGCGCCGGGCGTGGCGCCGCATGATGCGGGCGCCCGCGGTAAGTTCATTGGCCGTCTCTCCGCGTACGGTCAGACCGGCAAGAAATGCGCCGACTTCTTCAGGTGCCGCCTCGCCGGAAAGCAGCGTATCGAAAGCGCCTTCCAGCATGCTCTCTTCAAGGGGAAGGCCCCGCGCGATTGCCTGGATGGCTGAATTGAGAGCGCTTTCGCTCACTGTTTCACCTGCTTGAGAAAGTTCTTGAGGAGGGCATGGCCATGCTCGGTCAGGATGCTCTCCGGATGGAACTGCACGCCGTAGATTGGCCGGGTCTTGTGATGGACGGCCATGATCTCTCCGTCGTCGGTATAAGCGTCGGCAATGAGGCTGTCTGGAAGGTCATCCGTCCGGATCGCCAGGGAATGGTACCGCACCACCCGATACCGCTCAGGCAATCCCTCGAAGAGACCGGTCTGATTGGTCGAGATTTCGGAAATCTTGCCATGGCGGATTTCGCGGGCGCTGATCACCGCGCCGCCGAATGCCTGACCAATGGCCTGGTGGCCGAGGCACACGCCAAGGATCGGCAGCGCGTCCGGCGCTGCTTTGAGCAGATCAAGACAGATGCCCGCTTCATTCGGCGTGCAGGGGCCAGGAGAAAGCAGCACGGCATCCGGCTTCAGGGCGAGCGCCTCTCCGACCGTCAGCTGATCATTCCGCACGACATGCGTATGGGCGCCGAGCTCCTCGAGATAATGCACGAGGTTCCAGGTGAAGCTGTCATAATTATCGATGACGAGGATCATTGGTCGTGCTCGTAGGCTGCGGCAAGTTCGGCAGCGCGCTTCAGGGCGCCGGATTTGTGGACGGTCTCGTCAAACTCATACTGCGCGTCGGAATCCAGCACCACACCGCCGCCCGCCTGGATGTGCAGCATGCCGTCTTTGAGCACCGCAGTGCGCAGAGCGATGCAGGTATCGAGATCCCCGTTCCAGCCGAAATAGCCCACCGCGCCGCCATAGATGCCGCGGCGATGAGTTTCGACCTCGTTGATGATCTGCATGGCACGGATCTTCGGCGCGCCGGAGACGGTGCCCGCCGGGAAGCCGGCGAACAGAGCATCCACGGCATCCAGACCGGGGCGCAGATTGCCTTCCACATGGCTGACGATGTGCATCACATGGCTGTAGCGTTCGACGATGAACTGCTCTGTCACTTCCACAGAGCCATAGGCCGCCACCCGGCCCACATCATTCCGGCCAAGGTCCAGCAGCATCAGGTGTTCGGCGCGTTCCTTGGGATCATTCAGCAGGTCTTCGGCCCGCAGGGCGTCTTCCGCCGGATTACCGCTGCGCGGCCGCGTGCCGGCGATGGGACGGATCGCGACACGGCCTTCCCGCAGGCGAACCAGAATTTCCGGGCTCGACCCAACCAGGCGGACATCGCCCAGATTGATATGGAACATGAAAGCAGACGGGTTCAGCCGCCGCAGGGCGCGGTAGAGGCTGATCGATTTCTGCCGGAACGTCGCCGAGAA
The DNA here is from genome assembly GCF_000685315.1 of Hyphomonas polymorpha PS728. Taxonomy (GTDB): domain Bacteria; phylum Pseudomonadota; class Alphaproteobacteria; order Caulobacterales; family Hyphomonadaceae; genus Hyphomonas; species Hyphomonas polymorpha. The sequence goes on along the minus strand of NZ_ARYM01000016.1, from coordinate 34,560 downwards.
ACGCTGGCTTGGCACCACCTGAAAGATGTCGCCCGCCTTGATGTAATCCCGGCAGGTCTCGACGATTTCGAAATAACGGTCCTTCGGCGTATCGGATACCAGCGACACCTGCTGCGCAACGCCGTCCTTCGGGGGCAGGGAGGGCAGGCTTTCCAGCCGCTCCTCAACCTCGTCCAGCAGGGCATTCACGGTTGTTTCATCGCTTCCGCCAATTCGGCCGATAAGCAGAAGCTCCTGATAGATGTGATCGAAGATGACCATCACCTGGGGAATCACGAGCAGGGCTTCAGGCACATCCAGTTGATCGGGCTTTGTGATCGAAACAGGTTCGACATGCTGGATCATGTCGTAACCAACATATCCAAAAGCGCCCGAGGCCATGGGGGGCAGGGCCTCTGAGGTTTCAGCCTGCGCGGCCTCTGCAAATGTCCGTAAGGCATCCACCGGCGCTTCGGCCAGTGTGCGCGCGTCCGCAAAATCTGCAGACTGGCTGGTCTGGGCCACGCCGTTCTTGATGCGGAACCAAACCTCCGGCTTCAGGCCAATGAAGGAATATCGCCCAAGCCGCTCGCCGCCGGCGATGGACTCGAACAGAAAGCTGCCCGGATCATCCGATCCAAGCTTCATCATGGCGCCAACCGGCGTTTCGATATCGCCGATGCGCCGCCTTACGATCAGGCGCGCTGTCATTGGGCTGCCGTGATCGTTCGCTTGTAGGCTGCGACCGCTGCCGCATTCTCCCGCACCTTCACGGCACGGCGGATCTCGTCATCCACCGCCGTTTCGAGGTCGGTTACCAGCGAATTGGTGACATCTGCAGAAGACGCCGCCCCCATGCTGGCCAGCACCTCAGCGCTCGGTGGCGTGACGCTCAACACCTTGAGAATCGCGAACATCGAGCCGCTTCCCGCCGGAAGGCTGATCACGCTTCCTGCGGGGTTGTTGAAAGTCGCCTGCATCAGAGGTCCGGGGATACCCATGGCCTGGGCGTTGGCGCGGGACACAGGTTCGGGCAGGCGATCAACCTCGGTTTCCGCCTGTGCCGCCGCCGCTTCCAGCGTCAGCGCGCCGCTGCGGATCCGGTCGGTGATGGCATCGACGGCAGCTTGCGCCGCATTAGCAGCCCGCTCAGCGACAATCATCGCGCGAACGCGGTCCTTGATCACTTCAAGCTCCGGGGTTGCGGCCGGAACGATGCGGCGCGGAGAAACGAGGACCACCGAACCGGATACGTCGAAACGGCTGCTGATTTCGTTCTCCGGCAGGCGGAAAGCCTGGGGAAGCGCTTCAGGGGCGTCAGCCAGCAGCGAAATTCCTTGGCCATCCTCTGTCATGCCGTTTTGATCAATCGGGGCAATGCTGAATACCGGCACCCCGATGTCCTCAGCGATTTGATGGAGATCATGTCCGGCAGACAGGGATTCATCCAGCGTATCCAGGGCCGCGGAGAACAGCAGTTGAGCGCGCTCGCGAGCGAGGCTGAGGCGGATTTCCTCGCCAACCTCTTCCAGCGGTTTGACGGCGCCGGGCTGAACAGAGATCAGCCGCGTTACCATCCACTGACCGTTCACTTCGCGCGGACCAAACATGGCGCCGCTCTGCTTGCCGGGTCCGAACATGGCGTCCCGCAGCGCGGCGTCGGACAGCTCTTCAGCTCTCGCAGTCCGCATCTGAATGGAATTGGCGCCGGTTACGCTATTGGGATCGGCGCCGCCGGCCAGAAGGCCGAAAGCGGTGCGCGCTGCATCGCGGCTCGGGAACATCAGCTCGGCATAGGTGCGCTGGTCCGGCGCCGCAAAGCGCTCCGACTTGGTCGCTTCATATACTGTGGCCACTTCCTGGTCGGTCACCTCGACCTTACCGGTAAAGTCATCGGTGGACATGCGCAGCACATCCAGCGCCCGCCGCTCGGGTTGTTTCAGGCGCTCGATATGTTCATCGTAATAAGCCTTGATATCGGCTTCGGTGGGCGCGGCAGGGGCAGGGGCCTTGGAGGCGTCATACAGGAACCAGGCCACCTCGCGCGCTTCGCCGAGATAATGGGCCTGAATGTTTGACAGGATGTCGGGCGCATAGACTGCTGAGCCGGCGGCCCGGCTGAGCGCACGGATAAGAATATCGTCCTGCAGTTGACGCTCGAACTGAGCAGGCGTCATGCCCAGCTGGGCAATGCGATCCCGGAAGATGGCGGCGTCCAGCTCCCCGGTAAGCGGGTTCTGGAACGCCGGAATGCTGTTCATCTCTTCCACCACCGCCTTGGGCGACGGGGAGATCCCAATGCTTTCACCATAGCCCAGACGCGTGATCCGGGCTTTCTCGACTTCCACGATCTGATCGATGAGGCCTTCTTCCAGGGCCTCAGACTTGCTCATCGGGCGTTCTGCTGTGGCGTTAATGTTCCGCAGAACCGTTTCGACGCGGAAATCCAGGTCCTCCGGCTCGAGACCGCGGGTGCCGGCGCTGACGATGTTCGCGCCAAGGCCACTGCGCACCTGGCTGAAGATCTGATCCACACCCCAGAGTGCCATACCGACAACGACAATCATCAGAACCAGCTTCCCCAACGGGGAACGGGTCAGCTTCTTCATAAGTGCGAGCATACGGCGCTTCTCTTATTTCTGGGGTTTGCCGGGTGGCTCACAGCTTGCTAGGCGACCGGTTTATGACTTGCAAGAGAGGGAAGGCCGCATGACACGCACGCTTATCGCCGGAAACTGGAAAATGAACGGCCTGGTGGGGAGTCTCACCGAGATCGAACGGGTGGCGGCCGCAGTTGCGCCGTCCCAGACAGGGCCTGAAATCCTGCTGTGCCTGCCGGCCACGCTGATTCATCCCGCTGCGGCGAAAGCAGAAGGCTCCGCGCTGAAAATTGGCGGGGAAACCTGCCATCCGAAGGAAAAGGGGGCTCACACCGGCGATATTTCCGCCGAAATGCTCAAGGATGCCGGCGCCACCTATGTCATTGTGGGCCATTCCGAACGCCGGGCTGACCATGGTGAAACAGACGCGGTTGTTGCATCCCAGGCGTCGGCTGCCCTTCGCGCCGGTATCACGCCGATCATCTGCGTGGGCGAAACTCTGGCGCAGCGAGATGCCGGAGATGTTCTGAATGTTATTTCCGAACAGATCGCCGGATCGATTCCTTCCGAAGGCGCTGCGGATACAATTGTTGTGGCATATGAGCCCGTCTGGGCCATCGGAACCGGGCGCGTGGCAAATTCAGAACAGATCGCCGAGGTTCACGGCTTCATCCGGGAGCTGCTGACAAAGCAGTTCGGCGAAGCGGGCAGAGGCACCCGTATCCTTTACGGCGGAAGCATGAACCCCGGAAATGCTGAGGAAATCCTCGGGGTTGCTGAGGTAAATGGCGGCCTTATCGGCGGCGCAAGCTTGAAGGCGGACGATTTCCTCGCCATCTACCGGCTGGCGGCGCAATAAGTCGTGTGGAACCGCTGACTTGGCGAACGGCCTGATCGGGGTTATGCGGGCGCCTTAAATTCAGGAAAGCTGGTCGGGCCCATGCAGAACGTCATTCTTGTTATCCACATTCTCGCCTGTCTGGCGATGATTGGTCTGGTTCTGGTCCAGAAATCTGAAGGCGGCGGCCTCGGGATCGGCGGCGGCGCCGGAAACGCGCTGATGTCGGGCCGGGGCGCTGCAGGCGCGCTGGTCCGCACCACCATGATCTTCGGTGCGATTTTCTTCGCGACGAGCCTGATCCTCACCTCGATCGCCAACCGTCAGGCTGACAACCGTTCGGGCATTGAGCGTATTCTGGACGAATCGAACCCGCAAACGGCGCCGCAACAGGGCCCGGTGGACCTCTTCGATCCGACGGCGCCTCTGCTGAATGATGCCGCGCCGGCTTCTCCGGACGTTGGAATCGCACCTGCGCCCCAGCCCGCGCCGGTAGACCCCACCGAAGAGGCCGCGCCGGTAACGGAATCTGTTCCGGAAAACGCCAATCCCCAGTAATTTTCCGCTAACGGCTGGTGGAGGTCGCGCACAAGGCGCGAATCATTTCATGAGTATAACCCCATGATCCGCTATATTTTCATCACTGGCGGCGTGGTGTCTTCGCTCGGAAAAGGCATTGCCTCCGCCTCCCTCGGCGCGCTGTTGCAGTCACGTGGCTACCGCGTGCGCCTGCGCAAACTTGACCCGTATCTCAATGTCGACCCCGGCACGATGAGCCCCCGCCAGCATGGCGAGGTCTATGTCACCGATGATGGCGCTGAGACAGATCTCGATCTCGGCCATTACGAACGCTTCACCGGCGTTTCGGCCCGCCAGTCTGACAACATCACGACGGGCCGGATCTATCAGCGCATCATCGAGAAAGAGCGCCGCGGCGACTATCTCGGCGCCACCATTCAGGTCATTCCGCACGTTACCAACGACATCAAGGAATTTGTCCTGTCCGATCCGGGGGAGGGCGTCGACTTCGTTCTCTGCGAGATTGGCGGCACGGTTGGCGATATTGAAGGGTTGCCCTTCTTCGAGGCGATCCGGCAGCTTGGCCAGGAGCTCGGCCCTCAGCGCGCCTGCTTCATCCACCTGACGCTGCTGCCCTACATTCCGGCTGCCGGCGAAATGAAAACCAAGCCGACACAGCACTCCGTCAAGGAACTGCGCTCCATCGGCATCCAGCCCCAGATTCTGCTGTGCCGCTGCGACCGTCCGATCCCCGTCAACGAAAAAGGCAAGATCGCCAGCTTCTGTAACGTCCGCCTCACCAGCGTGATCGAGGCGCGGGATGTTGGCCATATCTACGACGTGCCCATGGCGTATCACGCCGAAGGCCTCGATTCTGAGGTTCTTTCCCATTTCGGCATCACCGACGCGCCCAAGCCGGATCTTTCGTCCTGGGAGAAGATCGCCCAGACCATCCGCCATCCCGATGGTCATGTGACGATTGCCCTGGTCGGCAAATACACCGATGTGCCTGACGCTTATAAATCGGTGTCCGAAGCGCTCGGTCATGGCGGCCTCGCCAACAAGGTGAAGGTCGATATCCGCTTCGTCGATTCCGAAAAGTTCGATGATCCGAAAGCTTCCCTTGACGATCTGGAGGGTGTGCACGGCATCCTTCTGCCAGGTGGGTTCGGGGAACGGGGCGCGCACGGCAAGATGCGCGTTGCGCGCTATGCCCGCGAACACAAGCTGCCCTGCTTCGGCATCTGCTACGGCATGCAGCTTTCGGTCGTCGAAGCGGCCCGAACGCTTGCCGGCATCAAGGACGCCTCCACCAGCGAGTTCGGCCCCACCACAGAGCCCGTCGTGGGTCTGATGGGCGAATGGACCAGGGGCAACGAAAAGGTCACGCGCGACGCCAATACCGATCTTGGCGGCACCATGCGCCTCGGCGCCTATCCGGCCCGCCTCAAAGAAGGCAGCCTCGTCGCCCAGGTCTACGGCACGCTCGATATCTCCGAACGCCACCGCCACCGGTATGAGGTCAACACCGGCTATATCCCGGCGCTGGAAAAATCCGGCATGATCTTCTCGGGTATGTCGCCCGATGGCCGCCTTCCGGAGATTGTGGAGCTTAAAGATCACCCTTGGTTCATCGGCGTCCAGTTCCACCCGGAACTCAAGTCGCGCCCGTTCGAGCCCCATCCGCTGTTTGCAAGCTTTATTGGGGCTGCCGTCAAGCAATCCCGGCTCGTTTGAGGACAAGCCGGGCAGGGGGCATCAGATTGGCCGGGTCACCTGGAAGTGGCCGACATTGATTCGGCCGTCGCTGAACCCGGCTTCACAATAGCTGAGATAGAAGTTCCACAGGCGGCGGAACGGCTCGTCAAAGCCGAGCGTCCGGATATCATCCCAGCTGCCGTTGAACGCCCGCGCCCATTCCCGGCAGGTTCGCGCATAGTCCTGGCCGAAATATTTCACGCCGTCATGCCGCAGCCCGGCCTTTGCAAACTGCTGCTTCAGCACTTCCTCGCTGATCAGCATGCCACCGGGAAAAATGTGCTGCTGGATAAAGTCCACACGCTGACGATACCGGTCGAACAGTTTGTCATCGATGGTGATGATCTGCAGGGCGGCTCGCCCCCCTGACTTCAGACAGGAATACACCTGGGCAAAATAGCTTGGCCAGTAGGCTTCCCCCACCGCTTCAAACATCTCAATGGAGGCAATGCCGTCATATGTCCCCTTGTGATCGCGGTAATCTTCAAGGCGGATGTCCACACGGTCGCTGAGCCCCTCCCGCTGCATGCGTGCGGCCGCATAATCGCGCTGCGAAGGCGAGATCGTCAGGCAGGTCACCTTCGCCCCGCGCTGCTTGGCGGCATACTCGGCAAATCCGCCCCAGCCACATCCGATTTCAAGAATTTCGCTCGAAGGGCCAGCCTGGATGCGATCGCATATCTCGCGATACTTGTTCATCTGGCCCTGTTGCAGGGACTGGTTCGGGCTCTCGAAAAGAGCCGACGAGTACGTCATGCTCGGGTCCAGCCAGCGCTCGTAAAAGTCATTCCCCAGATCATAATGCGCAATGATGTTCTTGCGCGCGCCCTCGCGAGAGTTGCGGCGGGTGAAGGCGTGCCGGATCATGTTCATGGAGCGGACGATCCATCCGCCCCGCGCCAGCTTGCCGGCCGCTTCGAAGTTAGCCGAGAAAAACCGCAACACCGCAGTCAGATCCGGCGTGGACCAAAGCCCATCGATATAGGCGTCAGCAAAACCAACATCGCCGCCGGCCATGGCCTGCTTGATGAAGCCGTAATCATGCACTTCGATGACCGCGGAAGGGCCCTCTTCCGCATTCTGGAAAACCAGCGTGCGGCCATCGGGAAGCAGGAAACGCAACTCGCCACGCTCGGTGCGGAGCAGCAGCAGCGCGCCGATTCTGAACGATGCCGGTACGCCGCTGAGCGCGCGGATGGTGCTGGAGGATGCGATGATGGTTTGGGTCATACCGGCTCTCCGCTGTGGAGGGATGCTTTAACGGGAACGCTCGTCGCTATCGTCGCCATCCTACCGGGTGCCTCGGGTTTCCTGCGGTAGACGGCCCCCTTGATCCATATCTTCAGGGCCTGCCAGTGAATCCCAACTGTAACGCCGAAGGACGAAAAGGGTTGCACGAGGGCCAGCCGTATCAGGTTTGCGGTGGTGGCCGGCATCTCCACGGCGTTGATATTCGCCATATGGCTACGTGTGCCCTCGTTCCAGTTCTCGACGGTCACGCGCAGCTTTCCGTCCGGCGCCCGCAGCGTGAAGCGGTACCGGCCGGAAACGTCCATGAAGGGCGATACATGAAACGTTTTCTCGGCCTCATGCTCTGACCGGTCAGGGCCGGTTGCGGCCACATAGCAGTGGCACTCACCGAAAGTGTTGTTCACTTCATAGATGATGCCGCGCAGAGCCCCGTCCGGTCCGTATCCATACCAGAGCGACAAGGGTGCAAACTTGTAGAAGAGGTGGCGCGGAAACGTCACCAGCCGGATGGCGCCGCCATCCAGGCTCACGTCCGCCTTACCGAACATGCCTTCGGCCCACGGGCGCAGCGGCGCGCCTTTTGTCTTGTCTCCGTGGTCCTCCGGCCGGAAGGAAAATACCCCCGGCCGCCCCACGGAAAACAGGCGGGATTGCGCGCCGGCTTCGGCAAGCCTGTCTATATCGAGATCAATCAGAGCAATATCGTACGTGAAGCGCCGCTCGAAAGGGGCGTAGCGATGATGGACCGTCTTGCCGGTCCAAAGCCGGAGAGCAGGCGCGGTCAAGCAGATACCTCCGCCGCAATATGTACCACAGGAGGGCTGTGGGTAGGAGTCCAGGTTTCAAGACCGTCCGTCTGCCAGGAAACACGGCCCCCAAGAGACAGCGCAGCAGAAAGGCCCGATTTCAGCCCATCCTCATGAAATCCGCGCCCCATCCAGGCGCCGGCAAACCAGAGATTATCCTTGCCCTGAATGCGCTTGAGGCTGCGCACGGCCGCTTCGGCCGCAGCGTCAAACTGGGGATGATCGAACGTATAGTGAAGGAAGGTCAGCTCTTCCTTTGGCGGCATGGCAGGGTTCAGGGTTATGAACAATGGCCGCGAAGGGTCGAGCCCCTGAAGGCGGTTCATCCAGTAGGTCAGGCAGATATCTTCGCCTTCCTGCTTGAGGACGTTCCAACTCGCCCAGGCGCTGCGCCGCTTTGGCATCAGCGAGGGGTCCCGGTGCAGCCAGATACTGTTCGGGCGATAACGGATGGAGCGGAGCGCAAAGGCCTGATCCTCATAATCTGCCTGGATCATACGGAGAGATTGGTCGGAATGCGCAGCCAGGATGACCGCATCAAAAACCTCTGTATGCCCACTTTCCAGAACAACCGCTGTCCGGCCTCCGACAGGATATAGGCGGGAGACGCCCGTGCCCGTTCGGACACGCCCGCCCAATCCGTCTACGGCCTTCGTCACATAGCTCTGGCTGCCGCCCGTCACCGTGCGCCATTTCGGACGCTCTTTGTGCATCAACCGGTGATTGTCGAAGAACTGGAAAAAGCTCTGCGCGGGATAGTTCAGCATCTCGCGTTCCGGCGTAGACCAGATCGCCGCGCCCATCGGCAGGATATAATTGCGGCGGAATGCTTCGTCATAGCTGTGCCGGTCCAACCAGGCGCCCAGCGTGGTTTCGCGCACATTTCCCGCAGCCAGTTCTGCCCGTGCGGTATTGTTGAATTTCAGGATGGTCTGCCAGAAGCGGTGGAAGTCCGGATTGAGGATATTCCGCTTCTGCGCAAACAGGCCGGGCAGGGTAGAGGCCCATTCCCAGCCAACAGGATCAGACACAGCGAAGCTCATGTCCGACGCCTGTGTCTGCACGCCGAGCTCTTCGAAGAAGGCGATGAGGTTCGGATAATTCAGCGCGTTATAGACAATGAAACCAAGATCTACCGCCGTCTGATGACCGTCATAGTCGAACACATGCGTACTTGCATGGCCGCCGGCGCGCGCGTCCTTTTCGAACACGGTTACATCTGCCACATTCTTAAGCGCCCAGGCCGCCCCCAGGCCAGAAATGCCTGCCCCGATGATCGCTATCTTCTTCATTCTGCGGCTTGATCCTCTTTGAGGGCTTTATACGCGTCCAGCGCGCGTTGGCGGCCCACGGCATGGTCGATGATGGGTTTGGGATAGGTCGTGCCCAGCTTTACGTCGGCTTTGGACAGCGTCTGCGCGTCGGCCTCGAAAGGCGCGTGCAGATATTTATCTGGCAGGCGCGCCAATTCCGGGCACCAGCGGCGAACATAGTCACCGGCGCTGTCAAATTTCTGCCCCTGGCTGATCGGGTTGAATACGCGGAAATAGGGGGCAGCATCCGCGCCGCTGCCCGCCGTCCATTGCCAACTCGCCGGATTGGAGGCCGGGTCTGCATCCACCAGCGTATCCCAGAACCACTCCTCGCCCTTCTGCCAGGGCAGAAGCAGATGTTTGGTCAGCATGGAGGCGACAATCATCCGTACACGGTTGTGCATCCAGCCTGTATGCCAAAGTTCCCGCATCCCGGCATCCACGATGGGATAGCCTGTCCGGCCTCGGCTCCAGGCCGTGTAATCAGCATCGCTGCGGCGCCAGCCCATCCGGTTGAAATTGGCGTTATAGTTGTCCGTGGCGAGGCCGGGATTGTAGTAGAGCAGGGTGTAGGAAAACTCCCGCCAGACAATCTCGGACAGGAACACGCGGGCAGAATTTTCATCCACCCTTCCGGCCGCAAGGCGCGCCTGCACCGCCCGCCAGACCTGCGCCGGACCAATCTCGCCAAACCTCAGATGAGGCGAAAGGCGTGACGTGCCGTCCGGTTCTCCAGGTAGGTTACGGGTATCGGCATAGCGGCTGACGGGCCCATCGAGGAACGCCTCAAGGCGGTCCATGGCGCCGCGCTCTCCCGGTGTCCAGGCTTCGGCAAGCCCGCCAGACCAGTCCGGTTTTTCTGGGTGCAGCTTCCAGGAAGAAAGCGCTTCGCTATCGGCTGCTGCGGCCTTGATCTGTTTGGGGGCTGCGAGCGGAGCAGGGGCTTTGTAGCTCGCCTGCAATGCACGCCAGAAAGGCGTGAATACCTTGTACCAGCCACCGCTGCCGGTTTTCAGCTCCCAGGGCTCCATCAGCAGGCGGCCATTGAAGCTCTGGCATTCAATGCCCTTGTCCTTCAGCGCCTTCTTGATGGCGGCGTCGGTCTCCCGCTCGGGAAGACTATAGCGGCGGTTCCAGAATACGGCCTCCGCGCCGGTCTCCTGAATTAGCGTGGCAAGCACGCGCTCGGCTGGGCCCGCGCGCAGCACCAGCGATCCGCCAATCGCTTCCAGGGATGCAGCGAGTTCGGAAAGGCTCCGGTTCAGCCACCACCGGCTGGCGGCGCCCAGCGGGCGCGGCGCGCTGTCACCCATCTCCAGGATATAGAGGCAGATCAGCGGCCTGTCGCTGGCTACCGCCATGTCCAGGGCCGGGTTGTCCGTTAATCTCAGGTCTTCCCTGAACCATAGAATTGCGGGTGCGGGAGAAGGCATGAACTGACCGGTCTGGGCAAATATCTGGTAACGATGGTCTTACGCCTTGAATCGCAGACTGGATCACCAGATGACGGCCAGCGCTTTCGCTTACCCGGACGCGCCGTTATAGCCTGCTGCAGAGGCAATTTTGTTTTCACCGGAGGCCTGCGCTTCATGTCATCCCGACTCTCAGGGCTTCTGGATCAGGCCACCGGAAAGCGCGTCCTCTGCATTGGCGACGTGATGCTCGACCGGTTCATCTATGGCGCCGTTGAACGCATTTCCCCTGAAGCGCCCGTTCCGGTGCTGCGCTACAGCCGCGATGCCGCCATGCCCGGCGGGGCAGCAAACGTCGCCCGCAACCTTGCGTCTCTGGGCCTCGCCCCCGTATTGATCGGGGCACGCGGAGATGACGACGCCGGCAGGGAACTTCTGTCCAGATTTGTCCAGGATGTGTCCATTTCCGTCCATCTCGTGACCCTGGAAGGCCGCCCCACGACCCTCAAAAGCCGCTTTGTGGCCGGCGGACACCAGCTTTTGCGCGTCGATACGGAAAATGCCGCGCCCATCAGCGAAACGACAGAAACCGAACTGATAGGCATCGTCGCGGCTGAAGCCGAAGGCGCCGCCGCTATCCTCATTTCAGACTATGCCAAGGGACTGCTCACAGACCGGCTTCTGGCGGCAATCCTGCAGATTGCAGCAGATCATAAGATCCCCGTGATCGCAGACCCGAAGGGCAGGGACTTTGCCCGATACGGCGCTGTCGATATCCTCAAGCCCAACGCCTCCGAGCTTGCTGCCGCCACAGGTCTCAGCGTTAGCACAGACGAAGAAGCCAGCTGGGCGTTGCGCAGCGCTCTGGAAATCCTCCCGGCAAAGGCCGTGGTCGTCACCCGCGCCGCCAGAGGCATTTCCCTCATCGGTCCGGACCGCAAGGTTCATCACGAAGCCGGCCGCGCACGGGAAGTCTTCGACGTCTCCGGCGCGGGCGATACCAGCCTGGCGGCGCTGGCGGCCGCCATTGCCGGCGGTGGCACGCTGGAGGAGGCCGTCAGCATGGCCATCGCTGCCTCTGGTATTGCTGTTGGGAAGTCTGGAACTGCAACGGTCACTGCAGAAGAGGTCAAAGCGGCGCTGACGGATTTCGGCCCCGCCGGACGCGCCGGCGTGTTGCCGATCGATGCCATGATCGGCCAGGCCGAACGCTGGCGCGCTGCAGGCCTGCGAATCGGCTTCACCAACGGGTGTTTCGATATCCTGCATCCGGGCCATATCCGCGTCATTGAACAAGCCCGGTCCCATTGCGACCGGTTGATTATCGGATTGAACTCGGATGCCTCGGTGAAGCGCCTTAAAGGCCCCCAGCGCCCGATCAACACCGAACAGGCCCGCGCTGACGTGCTTGCCGCCCTCAGCGCGGTGGATGGGGTCACCATCTTCGATACCGATACGCCCCTGGAAGTCATCACGGCCCTGAAGCCGGATGTGCTGGTCAAGGGCGGTGACTATACGAAAGAAACGATCGTGGGCGCCGATATTGTGGAAGCGCGCGGCGGCGAAGTCGTCATTGTGCCCCTGGTGCCAGGCCACTCCACAACGGCAACCATCGCGCGCAGCACCAGCGGAACCTAGCTCGCAGCGGGCACCTTAGTTGGTTGCGTGCTTCTTGAGCTCGTAAGTGCCCGTTCCGGTCATCGTGAACCATTCCGGAATATCAGGGTGGCTCAAGGGAACATCGGAATCGTCGGGTATCAGGTTCTGTTCGGACACATAAGCAATGTAGTGGGTCCGGTCGTTCTCCGCGAAGAGATGGTAGAAAGGCTGGTCCTTGCGCGGGCGCACTTCCTCCGGGATCGACTCATACCACTCGTCGGTATTTGCAAACTGCGGATCGACATCAAAAATGACGCCCCGGAACGGAAACAGCTTGTGGCGCACCACCTGGCCGATCTGGAAACGCGCCTCGTGCCGGGAAATGGTATTGTAGAAATAGTTGGTATCGACCGGATCAACGAGCAAAAGCGGTTCTGCCTCCGCCGGCTGCCCCCGTTTACGGAAGATCTTTTTCAACCATGCGGTTCGGCCGCGTCTACTGGTCATTTTCATCTCCTGTGGTAGACATTGCCTCAAGTTTTCCATTCGGGCCACACCATGGCTGACAAAAAAGACAGGGGAGGGCCGCCCAAACGCGCGCAGGCCCGCCCCACCACCAGTCGCCCGCTATATGCTGCGGTCGATTTGGGCACCAATAATTGCCGCCTGCTGGTGGCAGAGCCGCGCGGGCAGACGTTTCGCGTGGTGGATTCGCATTCCCAGATCGCGCGTCTGGGCGAGGGGCTTCACGATACCGGCCGGCTTTCCGATGCTGCGATCGAACGCGCGCTGGACGCGCTGCATGTGATCCGGCGCAAATTGCGCCATCACGGGGTCGGGCGCGTCAGATGCATCGCCACCGAGGCATGCCGCAAAGCAGAGAATGGCGCTGAATTCATCCAGAGGGTGCATTCCGAAACGGGGCTCACGTTCAAGGTGATCGGCGCCAAGGAAGAGGCCCGGCTAGCCACGATCGGCTGCCATGACCTGCTGGTCGCCCCCGCCAAATCCGTGCTGGTGGTCGATATTGGCGGAGGCTCCACCGAGCTGTCGCTTCTGGATGCGGAAGCCACGCGGGGGCAGGGCCTCAAGGGAATGCTTAACCGCGCGCCGATCATCGACTGGACAAGTCTCAAGATGGGCGTCGTCACGATGAGCGACGCTTTCCGCGAGCATGAAGAGGCTGAAGCCTGGCCGCTGATGCTGGCCCGCGCGCGGGGGATTGTTGCCTCCTGGCCGGGGCTGGCGGCAGTCCAGGAACGCCTCGCCGCTGACGAAGGCTACCTTATCGGGACGTCGGGAACGGTAACCTGTCTTGCCGGTGTCCACCTGAAGCTGGATCGGTACCGGCGGGACAAGGTGGATGGCGCCTGGATGAGCCGGGCGGAGGGCAGTGCAACGATCGATATGTTGCGAGAACTTGGTGTCGCTGGCCGCGCCAGGCTGCCGACCATCGGGGAAGAACGGGCGCCGCTGATGCTGGCGGGCTGCTCGATCATGCAGGCCGTGTGGGAAGCTTTCGAAGGCACCCGCCTGCGCGTGGCCGACCGCGGCCTGCGGGAGGGACTTTTGCTGTCGATGATGTATGGTCAACCCAGAAACCGGAACCGCCGCCGCAAGGGGCGCCGCCCCAGCCTTCAGGAGACTCCAAATGAGTGATGACGACAGGCGGCGATGGAAGGGGCCGGGCCCGGAGAAGCAGGATTCCGGCCGCCGTGCCACCGAGCGCAAGGTGATTGCCCGGAACGCCCGCACGGAAAGCTCCAAGCGCTGGATCGAACGTCAGCTTCAGGACCCGTATGTGCGCAAGGCAAAGGACGAAGGCTATCGCTCGCGCGCGTCCTACAAGCTCCTGGAAATCGATGAGACCGCCAAGCTCCTGCGCAAGGGCCAGCGTGTGGTCGATCTGGGATGCGCGCCTGGGGGCTGGATTCAGGTGGCGCTGCAGAAAGGCGCGGTAGAGGTTGTGGGGATCGACCTATTGCCCCTGGTGCCGATTGAAGGTGCGCTGATCATCGAAGGTGACGTCAACAATCCTGAGGATGTCGAGAAAATGCTCGCCGGCCTTTCTGGGCCGCCGGATCTTGTATTGTCCGATATGGCCGCCAACACGACAGGCCACAAACAGACAGACCATCTGCGCACCGTCGCGCTTGTGGAAATGGCGGTGGCGTTTGCCATCGAACATCTCGCCGAAGGCGGCGCGTTCTGTGCGAAGGTGTTTCAGGGCGGCGCAACCAAAGATGTGCTTGACCAGTTGAAACAGCATTTCCGGACGGTGAAGCATATCAAGCCAGCCGCCAGCCGCGCTGGCAGCCCCGAAATCTATGTGGTTGCCAAGGGCTTCCGCAAATAACGGCAGATCCCCCCCTCAGTGCGGGGTGGGGAAATAGTCCGTAATCAGCGCATGATATACACGCTGCATCGCTGCGCGCCGCATGAGAATGGGCGAGCTGGACATATTCTGCAGCATACCAATGAATATCAGATCGTGCCGGGGATCGACCCAGAACCAGGTCCCGGTAGCGCCATCCCAGAAGAAGCTGCCTTCCGGTGCTCCAAGGCCCGATGCAATGGTGTCATCAACAACGCCCACACCAAACCCGTAACCGATGCCTGCGGACGGCCGGTAGAGCGGCAGCCTGGTATTGGCATCCACAAATGCCAGACCATTGGTCACCATCATTGAAACCGTCTCCGGCTTCAGCAGCCTGACGTCGCCCAGAGACCCACCATTGAGCAGCATGGCTGCAAAACGTTCGTAGTCGGCAATAGTCGAAACAAGTCCGTGTCCACCTGAATAACGCGCGACCTCTGCGGCCCGCAATGTTTGGATCGGGCCGGGCAGGGGTTGCATACCCGCCTCCGGTGTCCAGCTCGTCAGGATGGCCAGTCTCGAACTATCCGCCTCATCAACGGTAAACCCCGTATCCGCCATGTCGAGCGGCGCGAATATCCGTTCCTCCAGATATTGCTGGAGCGACTGGCCGGTAATCCGCTCAATGATGACGCCCTGAAGATCAGAAGCGATGGAATAGGACCACGCTTCGCCCGGCTGGTATTTCAGGGGGATGCGGGCAACTTTTTCCACGAGTTCATCGGAAGAGGCTGCGCTGTCGATCTGGTGGGTCAGAAACTGCTGCGAGACATAATCCGGCCGCCCATCGCCATAGCCGAACCCGGCGGTGTGCAGCAGAAGCTCCCGCATGGTCGGCACATGGTTTACCGGCCGTGTGCGGATGCTCCCGGCAGACAGTCCGTCAAACACCTCCAGCTTGCTCATTTCGGGCAGGAATTTCGTGATCGGATCGTCGAGGCTGAACTTGCCTTCTTCATGCAGCATCAGAAGGCCAACCGCCGTCACCGGCTTAGTCATCGAATAGATCCGATAAATCGTCCGGTCATCTACCGGGTCAGCAGTATCCAGTGTGCGCGTGCCATGAAAGCCGCTGGCGACCCGCTCACCATCCTTGATCAGAACATAGGACAGGCTGGCGACCTTATTTTGGCGGACCACCGCCGCCATCTCCTCGTCCAGCATCACCAGGATGGAGGGGGTAAAACTCTTGGCAGGGTCGGGAGCAGCCGCCTCGGTCTCCACTATTTCGGGAGTGTCGGCCAAATTGCCGGCGGGCTGTCCGCAAGCGGCGGCCAGGATCAGGACGCTGAAGGCGGCGGATTTTGCCCAGGCCAGCCGCTGCAACATCTCTTCCTTGTCCCACCCTGCGCCACCGAAGCTGGTGGTAAGTTGATTTTATGTCTGCTTCAAGGTGGGCCCGATTGAACTGGCGCGGCTTGTCATGCTTAGCTGGCCGGGCGTGAAATCAACATGGGGGAAGAGAAAATGAACCTGTCAGGTGGCTGTTATTGCGGAAATGTCCGTTACGAAGCGGAGGGAGCGCCCTTGATGCGCGCCCGGTGCCATTGCCGGGAATGCCAATACTTCACGGGCGGGGAGGGGAATGATTTCATCGCCATGCCCGAGGCCGGCTTTCGGTTCACAAAAGGCGCGCCCAAAGGATACACCCGGCCTGATTTCCCGGGCGCGGCCACCCGGGAATTTTGCCCCGATTGCGGAACGCCCTTGCTCACCCGCTCTCCGGCATTGCCCGGCGCGCTGATCCTCAAGGTGGGCGCGCTCGACAATCCGGCCGCGTTCGAAGGCCCCCAGGTCATCCTCCAGACAGCCGATGCACAACCGTTTCACCATATACCGGAGGGTGTTCGGGCTTTTCCGCGCTTTCCGGGAATGTGATCGCAAACGCAGCATGAGGGGACTTCACAAGGCCTCGCGACTCCCTTAGGAGGCCAAAAAGGGAGCTCCCCACATGAAAATCCGACAAGCGATCACCTTCGACGACGTGCTTCTCCAGCCCGGCGCAAGTGAGGTGTTACCGGCAGATGTCGATGTTTCGACACTGCTCACGAAAACCATCCCCCTCAATATCCCGCTGCTTTCGGCGGCGATGGACACGGTCACCGAAGCGCGCCTCGCCATCGCAATGGCCCAGGCTGGCGGCATCGGCGTGATCCACCGCAACCTTTCGATCGAGCAGCAGGCCGGCGAAGTGGCAATGGTGAAGAAGTATGAAAGCGGTGTGGTGATGAACCCCGTCACCATCAGCCCCGACGCCACCCTTGGAGACCTTCAGGAACTCAAGAAGCGCACGGGCTTCTCCGGCATTCCGGTCGTGGAGAAAAACGGCAAGGTGGTGGGCATCGTCACCAACCGGGATACCCGGTTTGCGGACGATCCGAACGAGAAAGTCGCGAGCCTGATGACCCGCGAAGTGGTCACGGCCCAGATGGACATGGCTCCCGGCGATGCGCGCCGCCTGCTGCACAAGCACAGGATCGAACGGCTGGTGATCGTCGATCATGACGGCCGATGCCTCGGCCTGCTCACCGTGAAGGACATGGACAAGGCCGCCGTCCACCCCAACGCTGCCAAGGACGGCGCAGGCCGCCTGCGCGTTGCCGCCGCTTCCACGGTGGGAGACGCAGGCTTCGAGCGGACCCTGGCCCTCATCGAGGCCGGCGCTGATGCGGTGGTGATCGACACAGCCCATGGCCATTCGATTTCCGTGGCTGAAGCGGTCACCCGCGCCAAGAAGATCTCCAACGCCGTTCAGATCATCGCCGGCAACGTGGCGACGGCAGAAGCGACCAAAGCCCTGATCGATGCAGGCGCAGATGCCGTGAAGGTCGGGATCGGCCCGGGCTCAATCTGTACAACGCGCATCGTCGCGGGTGTCGGCGTGCCTCAGCTCACTGCGATCGAGCAATGCGCCACCGCCGCGCTGGCGTCCGGTATTCCAATCATTGCCGATGGCGGCATCAAGTTCTCCGGCGACTTCGCCAAGGCGCTCGCCGCTGGCGCGTCCACCGCCATGATGGGCTCGATGTTCGCGGGCACCGAAGAGGCTCCCGGAGAGGTCTTCCTCTATCAGGGCCGCAGCTACAAAGCCTATCGCGGCATGGGCAGCCTCGGTGCCATGGCCCGCGGCTCGGCTGACCGCTACTTCCAGAAGGACGCCGCCGCCGAGAAACTCGTGCCGGAAGGCATCGAAGGGCAGGTACCCTTCAAGGGGCCGGTCGGCGCCATCATCCACCAGATGGTCGGCGGCCTGCGCGCGGCGATGGGTTATGTCGGCGCCAAGGATATCGCCGAGCTCCATCAGAAGGCAGAGTTCGTCCAGATCACCGGCGCCGGTCTCAACGAAAGCCATGTCCACGACGTGATGATGACCCGCGAAGCACCGAACTATTCACTGTCTCGCGGCTGATCTTCAGATCGCATCTTGAGGTTTCGGCTCCCGCCACATCGCTTCCAGTGGCGGGGCGCCGGGGCCGGGCTCGAACAGTTTCATCCGCTCGAACCCATGGCTCATATAGAAGCCGGTATTCGCCGGATTGGAGTTCTCCAGATAAGAGGGCATCCCGGCCTTATCAGCGGCGGCGAGGGCAGGGCTGATCAGCTGCTTGCCCAGCCCCTTGCCGCGCTCTGCCTTCCGCGTGCCGATGGTGAAAAGGTAAAGGTGGCGGTCCTTGGGATGCTCCCGCGCCATGGTTTCGCCCGCCGTCAGCGCGCGCTTGGCAGCGCCCTTTGAACCCTTCTGCATCAGCGTCCAGACGAGGCCCAGCGTCGCCAGCGCGCCAAGCTCCTTTCTCCGGTCCGACAGGCACCACATCGTCGCGCCGCGATCTCCGGCCAGATGGCAGATCCCGTTCGGGATATAGAGATGCCGCGCAAGCTGCGAGAATACCGGCGTCAGCGCGTCCGTTCGGCCAAATATCCAGAGGTTCACCGGGTCTTCGGCAAAGGCTTCTCCGGTAATGTCGCCCATGCGGCGCCAATCTGCGGCCTCCGCATCCCGCATCCCCTCCGGCAGGCGAATCTCCAGCATGTTCAGCCCTTTGTTGTTTTCACCGGCCTCATAGGACGCTAACACCCACGCTTTCGCAACCGGAGAGCCGACACATGCGCAATGGCGGACGCATCAGCGCAGCAATTTCTGTCCTGACGGACGTGCTGCAAAGGCATCAACCGGTGAAGATTGCCGTGCGCGACTGGGGCAAACGGGCCCGTTATGCCGGCTCCAAGGACCGCGCCTGGGTGTCGGGTCTCGTGCTGGATGCCCTCCGGCGCCGCAACTCGACAGCCCATCATATGGGCCATGACGATCCGCGCGCGCTGGTGTTCGGCACCCTGCGCTTTGCCTGGGACTGGCCCGCCCGCGACATCGAACAGGCCTGCTATGACGATCACGGCCCAACGCCCCTGACGAATGCAGAGCGCGACGCGCTCATCATGGCGCCCGATCCTACCGCGCCGATCCATGTTCAGGGCGATTTTCCCGAATGGCTGACGCCGCATATGGAGCGTGTATTCGGGCCCGATACCGTGGTCGAGGCGCAGGCGATGGCCGTCCGCGCGGATGTGGATCTGCGCGTCAACACGCTGAAATCCGACGCAGAGAAAGCCGCGCTCCCGCTCAAATCCGTCCGGGCGGTGCCCTCAAAGCTGCTGACCAACGCCTACAATATCCCGGCGCGCGACCCCACCGAGCGCGAAGACTCCATCGAGGGCATTCCCGCCTTCTCCAAGGGTTGGGTGGAAGTGCAGGATGCGGGCAGCCAGATCGCGGCGGCCGCCGCAAATGCCAAGCCGGGAGAGCAGGTGCTGGACTATTGCGCCGGCGGCGGGGGCAAGACGCTCGCCCTGGCGGCGCAGATGCAGGGCACCGGCCAGATTTATGCCTATGACATTGATGGAAAGCGCCTCTCAGCGCTCGTTCCGCGTCTCAAGCGCTCTGGGGCGCACAATGTTCAACTCGTCCACCCCAGCGAAGGCACGAGCCTTGAGCCGCTGGTGGGCCAGATGGACCTCGTATTTGTCGATGCGCCTTGCACCGGCACCGGAACCTGGCGCCGCAAGCCGGACTCCAAATGGCGCGTGAAGCCTGCCCAGCTCGCCAAACGCATGGAGGATCAGCGCCAGATCCTCGCCGAAGCGGCCAACTATGTGAAACCCGGCGGTCGCCTCTTGTATGCAACCTGCTCCTTCCTGATTGAGGAAGACGAGGACCGCGTTGCCGAATTTCTGGCGGCCGATACCCGCTTCCGCGAGGGAGACGCCGCTGAAGCCGCGATTGCTTCAGGCCTTCTGACCGACCATGGCGCCGCCGTCGTCCGCAAATTCCGCGGCCCCACCGGCAGCGTCCGGCTCACGCCGCGCCGGGCGGGCACCGATGGCTTCTTCTTCGCGCTGCTTAACCGGGAAGCTTGATCCATAGGGCTGTCCAAATTGCTCCATGGCGCGTTTCACAGCCTTTCGCAGCAGCGAAAGCCCCGCTAATAGAGGCCATGACACAGCAAGCCGATTCCGCCCCCAATTCCCATGAGCGCGTCCTGATCGTCGATTTCGGCAGTCAGGTGACCCAATTGATCGCCCGCCGCCTCCGCGAAAGCGGCGTCTATTGCGAGATCCATCCTTTCAACAAGGTCGATGGCGCTTTCCTGAAGGCGTATCACCCACAGGCCATCATTCTCTCGGGCGGCCCGGCCAGCGTCACATGGCAAAACGCGCCCCTTGCTGATCAGGCCATATTCGACAGCGGCCTGCCCATCCTCGGCATCTGCTATGGCCAGCAGGTGATGATGCACCAACTCGGCGGACGCGTGGAAAGCGGCACCAGCCGCGAATTTGGCCGCGCCTTTATCGAGCCGGTAGAGGACGATCCGATCCTCGAGGGGCTGTTTGAGGGCGGCAATTCCGAGCAGGTCTGGATGAGCCATGGTGACCATGTGGCAGACATGGCGCCCGGTTTTGGTGTCATCGCCCGGTCGCCCGGCGCGCCTTATGCTGTCATCGCTGATCCGGAGCGGAAATTCTACGGCACCCAGTTCCACCCCGAAGTCGTCCACACCACCCATGGCGCGCGCCTCCTGCGCAACTTCACACATGGCGTTGCTGGCCTCAAGGGCGACTGGACAATGGCGGCCTACCGCGCAGAAGCCATCGAAAAGATCCGCGCTCAGGTCGGCAAGGGCAGGGTGATCTGCGGCCTTTCCGGCGGCGTGGACTCATCCGTAGCCGCCGTATTAATCCACGAAGCAATCGGTGATCAGCTTACCTGTGTTTATGTCGACCACGGACTGATGCGCGCCGGCGAAAGCGAGCAGGTCGTCAGCCTCTTCCGTGAGCATTACAATATTCCGCTCGTACATGTGGACGCTTCGGAACTCTTCCTGGGCCAGCTCGCCGGCGTGACGGACCCGGAGAAAAAGCGCAAGATCATCGGCGGTCTGTTCATTGATGTATTCGATGCCGAAGCCAGCAAGATCGGCGGCGCTGATTTCCTTGCCCAAGGCACTCTGTATCCGGATGTCATTGAAAGCGTCTCTGCCATCGGCGGCCCCTCCGTCACCATCAAGAGCCATCACAATGTTGGCGGCCTGCCCGCACGCATGAAGATGAAGCTGGTCGAGCCGCTGCGCGAACTCTTCAAGGATGAAGTGCGCGCTCTGGGCCGTGAACTCGGCCTGCCCGAAGCCTTCGTGGGCCGCCATCCTTTCCCTGGTCCAGGCCTTGCCATCCGTATTCCCGGCGCCATCACCCGCGAGAAGGCTGACACCCTCCGCAAGGCAGATGCCATCTATATCGACGAGATCCGCAAGGCGGGCCTTTATGACGAAATCTGGCAGGCGTTCAGCGTGCTGCTTCCCGTCAACACCGTCGGCGTCATGGGAGACGAGCGCACCTATGAGGCTGTCCTCGCCCTGCGCGCGGTAACGTCTACTGATGGTATGACGGCGGACTATTATCCCTTTGAGCATGCCTTCCTCGGGAAGGTCGCCACACGGATCATCAACGAGGTGAAGGGCGTCAACCGGGTTGTCTATGATGTGACATCCAAACCACCTGGCACAATCGAGTGGGAATAATTTTTGCCCATCCGAGGGTATCCGAAACTACGCCAGAATACGACGTAACCACTTGAAAAACAAAAATATTTCAGCCGAGACCTATCGATAGCTATCGGTGGGCATCAAACGCGTCTGTCGTGCCCGCTGACGGACCCTGCCCCCGTTGATCATCCGGAAAATCGAAAGTACCGTCATGGCGACTGAGGCTAATGACGGTACTTTTTTCAGCCTAATATGCTGATCATAAACAGATATTCCCGTCAAAAGCCTCCAAAAACCGCGTGACGGTACTTTTCCGCGAGGAGGCCCAGAATGTTGACGGATGCGGCACTCAAGTGCCTGAAACCAAAAGCCAAAATGTACAAGGTGACCGATCGTGACGGCATGTATGTGCGTGTCGCGCCGACAGGCGGCATCTCGTTCAGGCTCGACTATCGGCTGAACGGCAGGCGGGAGACCGTCCATCTCGGCAAGTACGCCCGAGATGGGATCTCGCTCGCCCGGGCGCGGGAATTGTGCCTGGACGCGAAACGCATGATTGCCGAGGGGCGGTCCCCCGCCATCGAGAAGCAACGGGAGAAGCGCCGGATCAAGGAGGCCAAGAGCTTCGGCGAGTTCGGCGAGAAGTGGCTGACGGGCGCGCCCATGGCGGACAGCACGCGCGCCATGCGCCGCGCCATATTCGAGCGTGAACTCAAGCCGGTCTGGCAGAACCGTTTGCTGACCGAAATCACGCCTGATGACCTGCGCGCCCACTGCGCCAAGATCGTGGAACGGGGCGCGCCCGCGACGGCCATCCATGTGCGGGATATCCTGAAGCAGATCTACGCCTTCGCCATCCTCCACGGCGAGAAGGTCGCGAACCCGGCCGATGACGTTGGCCCGGCTTCGATTGCCACGTTCACGCCCAAGGACCGGGCGCTTTCGCCGACCGAGATCCGCATCATGCTCAAGCAACTCGAGCATGTCGCGACGCTGCCGACGATCCGGCTCGGCATGAAGCTCTACCTCCTCACCATGGTCCGGAAGAGCGAACTACAGGACGCGGTCTGGGATGAAGTCGATTTCGAAAACGCTGTCTGGACGATCCCGAAGGAGCGCATGAAGCGATCGAAGCCGCACAATGTCTACCTGTGCCGGCAGACCCTCGACATCATGATCGCGCTCAAGACCTGCGCCGGTAACTCCCGGTATCTGCTGCCTTCCCGCTACGATGCGGATGCGCCGATGTCGCGGGCGACCTTCAACCGGGTCACTTACGCTGTCGTCGAACAGGCCAAGAAGGAGGGGCTGCCGCTGGAGCCGTTCACCGTGCATGACCTGCGCCGCACGGGCTCGACGCTGCTCAATGAGCTGGGCTTCAACCGCGACTGGATCGAAAAGTGCCTGGCGCACGAGGACGGGCGTTCATCACGCGGCGTCTACAACAAGGCCGAATACGAGGTTCAGCGTCGCCACATGATGCAGGAATGGGCCGATACCGTCGATGCCTGGGTCGAGGGGCGGAAGTATGTTCCGACGCTGCTGCCGACAGTCATGCCGTCTATCACGCTCGATCCTGCCCTTTGACCGGGCGGGACTTGCGCTTGGTGACGTCGGGATGCTGTGCGCGAGGGATCGGCTTCGCGCGCCGCGCCAGCAACCAGGCGTGGACCTCGGCGAGGTCCCAGACGATGCAGCGCGGCGACAGCGCGAAGCGGCGTGGGAATTCGCCGCGCTGCTCCATCTCGTAGATTGTGCTGTCGGCCAGGGGCACCATCTCGCGCAGTTGGTGCCGCCGGATGGTCTTCCTGATCTCCAAAGGCTCGCTCTGACCCATACCCAATCTCCTTAGCGGCTGTCGCTGGCGATTGAGAACGATAGGTGCCGATGCCGGAAGTCCCTCCCGAGTGGCGTGCGGCAATTTCGGGCTCTGGCGTAGAAATCGGCGGGTCATTTTCAGTCCTGACAGCGCGGCCGGACATCCGTCAGCCCACAGAATCTGCACGACTCGCCGCACGCGTTCCGCGCCGTAATTGCGCTGTTCAGATCACGCACCATTTACTGCTTGCACCGGCGAGATGCGATCCGGAAGTCCGCTAGCGACGTAGCAACAGTCGAATGTGTGACACTTAAGGATTTCGTGGGCGGCGGTAGCGAGGAGGCGGAGAAGACCCATAATCTGATCGGAACAGTTCTCGGGGGCTGACGGGGCTACGTTTGCAAAGACCTTTGCATCATGGGGAACCATCGTGCCGAGATCGAAGATCGAGCTGCGCCATGTGCGCTACATCATCGCCGCCGCGGAAAGCGGCAGCTTCCGGCGCGCGGCACAAGATCTCGGCGTCGAGCAGTCGGCGATCAGCCGCCGCATCCGGGATGTCGAGGATGAGATCGGCGCACAGCTGTTCCGCCGTCATCCTGCCGGCGTCGACCTGACGGACATCGGCAAACAATTCCTGAATCAGGCCGCCCCTGGGGCTCGCCAGATCGGATCGGCGCTCGACGGAGCAAGAACGGTGGCGAACAGAGGACGGCATCTTCGGATCGGCGTGTTCGGGCCTCTGACCATGGGCTTTCTGTCTGAGCTCTTCGGGGCCTTTCGGGGTGACCGCCCGGGGGTCAAGTTGCGGTTCAGCGAGGGCAGCTGTCCCGAACTTATCGCGGCCGTGCGGCGGGGGCAGCTTGATGTCGGTGTCGTCGCCGAAGCATCGCCCGGGAAGGGCTTTGACGTGACGCATTTGTGGGCCGAGCCCGTGTACGCGGCATTGCCGGACGGCGACCCACTCGCCGATCAGAAGGCGCTCCGGTGGGATGACCTGCGTGATCGGCACTTTGTGGTGACTGATTTACCGACCGGCGATTTCGCGAAGGGTTACCTGATGCGAAACCTCCAAACTTCGCCCGGAGACCTCCAGATCGAGCAATTGTCCGTCACTCGGGAATCTCTGATGCAGATCGTCGCGCATGGGGACGGCGTCACCATCGCAGGCAGCGCGCATGTCCGTCAGGGTCTGCCAGGCATTGCTTTTCGCCTGATCGAGGATGCTGTTCTCCGCTATGGTGCTGTCCACCCGCGAGGGGCGCTCCATCGGAACCTCGAGCGCCTGCTGGCGCTGGCAAAGTCTTTCTCGGAGCGAGATGACGCTTGGTTCGCCCGGCAACGGCTCATGCGCCCTGAGCATCGGCGCGTGCTGCACGTTGACTGCCATCGCGGCGCGCGCGGGCGAACCCCCGATCGGTTGCAATGAAGCGCTCGAGCATGGGCACAATCAGCTTCGTCGGGTCGCCGATGGTCTGGCCTTGTTCGCGGCCGAGTGCTGCGGCGTAGGCGACGAGGTCCCGATGCAGCGGCGCAGGGAGTTCAATCGTCACCTTGACCGGCTTGTCGTCGATGATCGGGCCGAGCTTCAGCTTGGTCATCACAACCCTCCATAAGGTTCGAGCACGAGGTCGCGGGTGACGATGACGCGCACAGGGAACCCCGGTCTGATCGTGAGGGTCGGCGCGACATTGAGTTGCCGACGGATGATCTGCTGGCCTGCGTCGTTGATGGTGTCCTGTCCGCCGTTGCGGATCGCCCGGAGCAGCCGATCCTGATCGTCAACGGCGAGTTCGGCGCCGACCGACAGCAGTGTCGACAGGCCGGCAGCCTTGGCGAGATCCCACCAGTGATAGTCGACGCCATCCTGAAGACCCGCATAGCCTTGCGCGTCGGCTCCGGGTTGACGTTCCAGGACGATCGAACGGCCATTCGGAAGGATGAGCCGCTTCCAGACGAGCAGCACCCGGCGCTGACCGAAGCCGACATCGTTGCTGTACTCGCCGATCAGCCGCGTGCCTTGGGGGACGAGCAGGATGCGCCCGGTCGGGCTGTCGTAGACATGCTCCGTGACCTGCGCGGTGATCTGGCCCGGCAGGTCGGACCGGATGCCGGTGATGAGGGCCGCGGCGATGACGGCGCCGGTTTGAAGCACATAGGGCGATGCCGGACCCATCACTCGATCTGGCGAGACCGTGCGGCGGTCCACGCCCGCATTTAGGAACGCGAGCTGGCGATCCTGCGCCGTCGCTGCACCTGGCTGGCCCGGAAGACCTAGCCCAGAGAGGCTCGGGCTGCCTGGTCCGCCAACTGTCGCAATCGGAGCTGCGACGCGCGCCTCCGTCTGGAAGAAGACGCGGCTCGTTCGGGCGGCTTCTTCTTCCGCGCGTCTGCGTTGCTCGACCGGATCGACGGTGGGCGCTGCTGCCATCGGCGGCGTGACGGGCTGGCCACGGTTCTGCGCATCGAGGATGGGGCGCCCCAGATCCCCGGGCAGCGGAGGCCCAAGCACCGGACCGGTGTAGTCGCGTGGCAGGCCGGCGAGCCCGTCCGCGGTTCGCCGATTTTGCGTGGAGTAAAGCTCCTCACTGCCAGGACCGATATTGCGCGTCTGAAGCGCATAGATGAGCGCGCCACCGACCCCGAGGGCGGCGACGAGACTGATGCCGCCCAGCACCTTTCGCGATAGTCGGGTGACCCGGGGCGGTTCGGCGCGCAGCCGCATGGGCGCAGCGGCGTCGCCGGGCTGTGTGCCGACCAGCTGTGCGTCGGCTTCGTTGGGCGTGTCGCGCTCGCTCATGACGCGGGCCTCCCATCGGTGCGAACGATCCGGACCGTCTGCTGGCGCTCGTCACTGCCGAGACGGAGCTCGGCGGCGGCGAACAGGCGGTCGACGATCAGTATGTTCTGGTGGATCCTGCTGTTGGCGATCTGCGGTTCACCGACCTGGACCATCTCACGAAGGATGGAGCCGTGATGCATCGCCTCGCCGCTATGGCGAAACCAACCTCGCTTCGCGAGTAGGCCGAGCACCTGCTGCGGATCATCGACGACGGTTTCTCTTTCAAGCATCTCGCCGTCCTATTCATCTATGCGCCAGCCAGCCGGCGAGCGCGCTCACTGATCATGTCGGCAAACTGCTCAATGGCCGTACCGTCCAACTCAGGGCACGAAAGGTCCTCTGCGACGGCCGTTGCTTTCTCCAGGACGCGTTTGCTGATCTCCGCAACCCGTCGTCGTATCAGCGGCAGACCGAGACCTGTGTCCGCCGCGAATGCTGCCCACCCCTTCGCGTCGATTTCGGCAAGCGTCGCCCGTTTCCCGATCTTCATGGCAAATTTCGGCGATAGATCGGGATAGGCAACGGTCGCAAGCAAATCATACAGCGGGGCGAGGCGTGGACCTTCGTCGCCGTAGAGGATCGAGAAATTCTTGCCATGTGCGTCGGCGTTCCCGGCGATCACATTGAAAATCACTGCATCGAGAAGCTTCAGCACATCGACCGCGGGCCTTGCGGCGACGCGACGGAGCAGCGCGAAGCAATCCTTGAAGGTCGGGCCGCCTTCGCTCGCATATTTGGTCTCCGGTGGCACGCCGAGCGCCTGGCAGAAATCCTCCTGGTGGATGCGACGCACCCCTCCATCGTCGCCAATGACGCGGTCATAGCGCTGGACCAGCAGAAATGTTCGATCCTGAACGATGCGCGCTTCTACCGGCGCGACATCGAGGCCGATGGCGGCAGCAAGGCGCATCACGAAGGCTTCGTTCTCGGTCGTGGCCGCGAAGCGGGATATCGGGGGCTTGAGAATATGCGTCGTGGGCTGGCCCGGAGCAGGCAACGCCACTGCGCCTTCCACCAGAACCACTGGCACCTTCGATTGCGCGCCAGCGAGAGAGAGACGGAGGCCTTCCTCGCCCGCTAGCAGTGGGCGGACAGGCAGCGCGTCCAGCACCCGGACCAGGCCTGCATCGTCAAGCGGGGTGGGCTGCTGGTCGAGGGCAGGAGCGGTCGGTATTTCACCGGACGGCAGAAGCTGGAGCGCGCCCGCCACATCGCCGCCGAGGCGATCAAGAAGAGCGAAATCATTGGCGCGCGATACGCCGAGTGCCTGAGCCGCGGCGTCGCGCTGGCTTTCCTCCGGCAAGAGACCGCCGAAAAACGGGCGGCACTCGCGACGACTGAACGGCTCCGTCCGCTTTGGCAGTGAGGCTGACAAGGGCTGCGCCGCCTCGTCGTCGAGCCAAGCCCGCGCATAGGCGAAGCCGAGTTCACCATGCTTGTCCTGCGTCAGCTGACCCACCAGGCGCCCGTCCCACCAGATATCGAGGGTGCGCGTCATCCCTTCCGCGCTCCTTTGGGATCGGGCGGCGGTGTGATATCGAGCGAGCAGCCCAACGCGGCTAGGACCTGAAGTGTCTTGCCGATCTGCGCGGTCGGCTTGCCCGCTTCGAGATCGACGATGAAGCGCAGGCCGACGCCAGCTGCGCCGGCAAGCTCGTCCTGCCGCAGGCCAGCGGCCTTGCGGGTTGTCCGGACAATGTCGCCGATCTCGGCGGTGGTAAGATTGCGTCTGGCCATGATATTTACCGAACGGGAAAGTATCATGGCTTTCTGAAGAATGTCTATAAGAATTTCCCGCTCGGGAAAGCTTGCGCCTCGGGGTAGCTCCTGGGTCTGAATTATTCCCGCTCGGGAAAACGCGCCGGTCGGGAACCTCAGATGCTGCCGCGGCTCGACGCCGGTCCGCCGATCACCTGTCTTTCTTCGCCACAGTACGATGACCCCCTGAGCGTTGTTGCAACGCCCCAATTCCTGCCTTTCTTACTCATCCCCGATCCAGGGCCGCGCATCGCGCGGGCCCGCAAGCGAACGGGGACGACGTGGCGGTCAACCATCAGCAATCGGAAGCAGCCTCACGCGGTGCACGCATGCTGCGCACCGCGCTGGGGCCTGCGGTCGCCCGATTCCTGGAAGACCCCGCGATCGTCGAGGTCATGCTCAACCCCGATGGGCGGCTCTGGGTCGACCGGCTCTCTGACGGCCTGTCCGATACGGGGGAACGACTTTCGGCCGCAGATGGCGAACGCATCATCCGCCTCGTCGCCCATCATGTCGGTGCCGAGGTGCATGACCGACGGCCGCGTGTCTCGGCTGAACTGCCCGAAACCGGCGAGCGCTTCGAAGGCCTGCTGCCGCCGGTCGTAACGGCTCCGGTCTTCGCGATTCGCAAGCCTGCAGTCGCCGTCTTCACGCTCGACGACTATGTCGCCGCCAGCATCATGACGGCCGACCAGGCCGTCATCCTCCGGCAGGCGGTCGCAGCGCGCGCCAACATCCTCGTCGCCGGCGGAACCAGCACCGGCAAGACCACGCTGACCAATGCCCTGCTGGCCGAGGTCGCGAAGACAACCGACCGCGTCATCGTCATCGAAGACACCCGCGAGCTGCAATGCCGGGCGCAGAACATCATCGCCATGCGCACCAAGGACGGCGTCGCGACCCTGTCCGACCTCGTGCGCTCCTCGCTGCGGCTGCGGCCGGATCGGATACCGATCGGCGAGGTGCGTGGGTCTGAGGCGCTCGATCTCCTGAAAGCTTGGGGCACCGGCCATCCTGGCGGGATCGGGACGATCCACGCGGGCACCGCGCTCGGCGCGCTGCGCCGCCTCGAGCAGCTCATCCAGGAAGCTGTCGTCACCGTCCCCCGGGCGCTGATCGCCGAGACCATCGATCTGGTGGCCGTGCTCTCCGGCCGCGGCGCTGCGCGGCGTCTCACAGAACTCGCCCGCGTCGAAGGGCTCGGGACGGACACCGACTACCGCCTTTCCCCCGCAACCCAGCCTCCCGACCCAATAGGAGAACCCGCATGATCCGACATATCGCGCGCGGCCATCAGCGCCTCGCAACTGCCGCCACGGCGCTGACCCTAAGCTTTCTTCTGGCGCCCGCCGCCCACGCATCCGGCTCCTCGATGCCCTGGGAAGCGCCGCTGCAGTCCATCCTCCAGTCGATCGAGGGACCGGTCGCCAAGATTATCGCGGTGATCATCATCATCGTCACAGGCTTGACGCTGGCGTTCGGCGACACGAGCGGAGGATTTCGGCGTCTCATCCAGATCGTCTTCGGCCTGTCGATCGCCTTCGCGGCGTCCAGCTTCTTCCTGTCGTTCTTCTCATTCGGCGGCGGGGCGCTCGTCTGATGGCGGGCCTCCTGCAACATCCCGATGAGGTCGCGGGCTTCTCGGTTCCGGTCCACCGCGCGCTGACCGAGCATATCCTGCTGGGCGGCGCACCGCGCAGCATCGCCATCATGAACGGCACACTCGCCGGCGCTGTCGGTCTCGGATTGCGGCTATGGCTGGTTGGTCTCCTCATTTGGGCGATCGGCCATTTCGCCGCCGTTTGGGCAGCAAAGCGCGATCCGCTCTTTGTCGAAGTGGGCCGCCGGCATCTGCGCATTCCGGGCCATCTCTCGGTGTGAGGCGTGGCCATGATGAACCTCGCCGAATATCGCCGTACCGCGACCCGTCTCGCTGATTTCCTGCCCTGGGCGGCGCTGGTCGGCGAAGGGGTCGTGCTCAACAAGGATGGCAGCTTCCAGCGCACCGCGCGTTTTCGTGGTCCCGATCTCGACTCAGCTGTGGCCGCTGAACTGGTGGCCGTCGCCAGTCGCCTCAACAACGCCTTCCGGCGTCTGGGCTCGGGCTGGGCGATCTTCGTCGAAGCGCAGCGTCACGAAGCCGCCTCCTATCCGGCAAGCCGCTTCGCGGACGCCGCCTCCGCCCTCGTTGATGCGGAGCGCAAGGCCGACTTCGAGGAAGCGGACGCGCATTACGAGTCGAGCTACTTCCTGACCTTTCTCTATCTCCCGCCTGCCGAGGACGCCGCGCGGGCGGAGACCTGGCTCTACGAGGGTCGCCAACAGTCCGGCGTCGATCCCAATGAAGCCCTCGCGGCCTTCATTGACCGCACAAACCGCGTCCTCCAGCTCGTCGATGGCTTCATGCCGGAATGCCGGTGGCTCGATGACGCCGAGACCCTGACTTACCTGCACTCGACCGTTTCGACGAAGCGCCACCGCGTCCGCGTGCCCGAAACGCCGATCTACCTCGATGCGCTTCTCGCCGATGAGCCGTTGACCGGCGGCCTCGAGCCACGGCTCGGCGCCGCCCATCTGCGCGTGCTGACGATCAACGGCTTTCCGACGGCGACGACGCCAGGGATTCTCGACGATCTCAACCGGCTCGCCTTTCCCTATCGCTGGTCCACGCGGGCGATCCTCGGCGACCGTCTGGATGGACGGCCCACGCTCCTGATCGTCGACGAAGGCTGGCTCGCGCTCGACGATGAAGGCTTCGCGGCGCAACTGCGCGAATGGCTGAAGACGCTGCGCAAGAAGAACGCGTCGGTCGTCTTCGCCACGCAATCGCTGCGCGACCAACCGGCCGCCACAGGTCAGCTACGACGCCGATGTGCCGCCGCTTCCCCCTGTGCCGGCTGCCGTCACGGAGGCGCCACCAAGGCCGCTTCACACACCGCCCGCCTGGACACCGGCGCGCGGTGGCGCTGCCGCAGGGACGCCGGCGGGCCGCGTGGAGAATGCCAACGCCGCCGCGCGCGTCGAACCACGCCGCGAGGGGTATTACAACTCGATCCAGATCTATCCCTGGAGCGAGGGCGCGCTCTATCAGGTCTATGCCGCTCCCGGGCAGATAACCAACATCGCGCTGGAACCAGGCGAGAGCCTGACCGGCGCCGGCCCGATCGCTGCGGGCGACACAGCGCGCTGGATCATCGGCGACACCGAGAGCGGCTCGGGGATCACTCGCCGCGTCCATGTTCTCGTGAAGCCGACACGGCCAGATATCACGACCAATCTGGTCATCACCACCGACCGTCGCATCTACATGATCGAGCTGCGCTCGGGCGAACGCCCTTATATGCCGGCCGTCGCCTGGGCCTATCCGCAGCCGCCCGCCTCGCAGAGACAGGCAGTGCCCGCTACGCCAGTGCTCCCGGCCGTTGCGGCACGGAACTATCGCTACGGCCTCACGGGCGACACGCCGCCGTGGCGGCCAATCTCGGTCTACGACGACGGGCGCCGCGTCTATGTCGAGTTCCCGCGTGGGATCGTTCAGGGCGAGATGCCGCCGCTCTTCGTCATCGGCGCAGATGGCGATAGGCTAGGTCGACGCGTTCGAGGCCGCGCCGGTGCGCTCGAAGAAGTCGTTGAGCCTCGGCATATCGATGAAGCGCACCCAAGATCCCTGAGCGCCCGCTACGGCCTTGGCGCGTTGCCGTTCCACGTTGAACTCAGCCATCGCACCAGACCCTGCCGCTACATTCTTCTTGGGTGCATTGACCCTGGATCACCACCTGCACCGACTATGCTTCTCGAATGGCGAACGCTCGGCTTTTCGCGTGAGGAGCTGAACCTTCTCGAAGAGGCTCCTGTCCTCGTGCGCGCTGGCCGACGCTCCTTCTACTCAACCATTTTGGCGATGGGTGGAGCCTTCTTGCGATATGATCCCGGCTGCCTTGAAGCCGTAGACGAGCGCGGACAAAGAGCACTACGGCTTGTCGAAGACCGGATAGCCTCGCTGATCGTGGGCACTTCGATGCTGTGCAGGTGGCGCCGGCCTCGTCTGCAGAAGTGCCGGACGAAGCTGGAGGCGTGCGGGCAGTCGTGCTTGGCGTCGCGCATCCGCACAATGGCCGCGAGGGTTCCGAGGCGTTGGTCGAAGCCAAGGACATCCTGATGCAGCGTGGCAGCACGCCGCGCGTCTATCGCAACATGCTGGTCTTCATCGCCGCGGATTCCCGCCAGCTCGACAATCTGAAAGACGCCGTGCGAGCGTCACTCGCCTGGGGCGAGATCGTCCGCGACACCGAGCGGCTCAACCTGACGCAGAGCGACAGCGCGCTGGCCAAGGCCAAGCTGGCTGAATCAAACGAGACGATGAAGACACGCCTGAAAGAGGCATGGTGCTATCTTCACTATCCGGCGCAGGAGAGCGCACAAGCCGATGTCGAATGGGTCTCGGGCAAGATCCCGGCTCAGGACGGGCTGCTGGCGCGGGCCAGCAAGAAGCTCGTGGCCGAAGAAGGGTTGCTCACGGAACTGGGCCCGACGCGCCTCGATCGCGACCTCCAGAAGTACATCTGGAACGGCAAGCCGCATCTCTCGCTCAAGGATCTGCGGGAGTATCTCAATCGCTACATCTATCTGCCACGCCTGAAGAACCAGGAGGTTCTGATCAAGGCCGTGCAGGCCTCCGTAAGCGGGATGATCCCGGGGCCCTTCGCTTATGCCGAGCGATGGGACGAGAAGTCGGACATCTATCTGGGCCTTGCCATCGAGCGCGCCGCGAACGCGGCAGTCGTGATCGACAGCGACAGTGTCATTGTTAAGCCTGCTGTGGCCGAGGCCCATCGACCGGCTCCGGTGCAGCCTGGTAGTGGCGGGGGTGCGCAAGGCCCAGGCGAGAAGTCGCCGGTTACAGGGTCACAGCCAGACGGCGGTACGCCCCAGGCTCCGCCTGCTGAGAGGAAGCCAACCCGCTTCACCGGCAGCGTGATGATCTCTTCGGAACGACCAGCCCGCGAAATCCATCAGATTGTCGAAGCGATCGTCGAGCAGCTCACAACGATCCCGGGGAGTTCGGTGAAGCTGAAGCTAGAGATCGACGCCGAAGTTCCATCAGGGCTCGACCGAGCAAAGGTGCGGACGTTGGTAGAAAACGCCAATACGCTCGGGTTCATCGACAAGGCGGTCGAGTAAATGAGCGGGGCCGGGCCTGTTGAACGCGACCTGATTTTCATCTCCAAGGCGACGCCTGGTGATGACCAGTTTGTGTTGTGGCTCGCGCCGCGGCTCGAAGCCGCCGGCTACAAGGTCTTCGCAGACATTTTCGATCTTGATGCCGGGGACGAATGGCGCGGCAAGCTTACTGCAGCGCTTCAGACTCGTGCGTTCAAGATGCTGTTGTGCTGTAGCGACGAGACGCTCGCCAGGAGGGGTGTTCGCGAGGAGATCGCCATCGCGGAAGACCTGACGAGACAACTTCAGGATCCCAACTTCATCATTCCATTGAAGATTCGTGCCTTCCAAAAGCTCTTCGGCATCGGCGGCCTGCAGTATGTCGACTTCGAGAGCGGATGGGCGACGGGGCTTGCAAGCTTGCTCAAATCGCTCGAAAGGCAGCATGTGCCCAAGGCTGGCGGCGGCATCATTCAGCCCGAATGGTCCGCTCATCTGCGTCGGCGCGCAGTCGAGATCGAGGCGGTTCCCGAGGTCCTGACGTCCAATTGGCTCCGGATATTGAGGATACCGGACAAGCTCAATCACCTGGTGCCTAACAATCGTGCCAATGAGACGTTGCTGCGTAAGCTCGGCGCGTCCTTCGAATACCCGATGGCGGAATTCGGCGACGGTTTCCTGACCTTCGCCAGCCCAATGGACCTGGCGGAACATTTCGAGCGGGTGGGGCCGTTTCACGCGGAGCGTGACTTCGACGTTCTCGATCTACTCGAGAACGGGTCATCGGACGCGGGGATCGACAGCCGCGATGCCCGGTCGATCATGATGAATCTCTTGCGCCAGGCATGGGAGAAGCATTGCGCCCGCCAAGGGCTTCTTGCGCATTCGTTCTCAAGCGGACTGTCCTTCCACGTTGGCGACAAAAGACTGGGCCTCAAGAAGCGCGTCTCATGGGGGCGCCAGGGTCAGAGCCGCAATTCAATGCTACGCGGTGTCGCCCGCAAGAAGATCTGGGAATACGGTGTAAGCGTAATTCCCAGCCTCTTCCCTTACCCTCATATGCGGCTCAAGGGCCGTGTGCTGTTTGACGTGCCTCTGAGTTTTCATCCAGCGGCGACCAGAGTCCTTGGGTTAGTTACGCCTCGCAGCGTGGGGTGAGCAACAGGCCGAGCCGCGCAGCTTTCATACTGCGCAGCGGATCGGCCTGTTGCGGTCAGACTGGCGGCAAAGGCCTCCGGGGTGAGGTAGCCGATCGACGAGTGCGGTCGGCGGGTATTGTAGTCCAGCGCCCAGGCAGCGACCTTCTGGCGGGCGTGATCCAGACTGAAAAACAGGCTCTCGTTGAGCAGTTCGTCGCGCATGCGGCCGTTGAAGGATTCCACAAACCCGTTCTGGGTCGGCTTGCCGGGCGCGATGTAGTGCCAATCGACGCCATGATCCTGCGCCCAAGCCAGGATGGCCGTGGACGTGAACTCCGTGCCGTAGCACATTGGGA
>NZ_ARYM01000015.1 GCF_000685315.1 Hyphomonas polymorpha PS728 | reverse complement strand
TGCGGTCAGGCCGGACGCTTACGGGCTACTCGCCCGCATCGCGCTTCGGGGCTGCCCTCACAGGTGGGCAGGGGTGGCAAGACGGCGTGCTGAAACGCGCGGCTCAAGGCGCGTGCTCTTCTGTCTCCTATGATGTTTGCAGAAGGCTTTGGCCGCCAGGGGTGTTTCTCCGGCCGGGGAAAGAGCCCCGCTGGCCAGTCATACCGGCAGGAGCTGAAGAAACAGCCAGACGATATACCCGCCCAGCGCGATCCATGGCCCGAAAGCGATCATGGAGTGCCCGGAGACAGCCTGGCGCTTGAGGGCCGCCCGGAGAACCACGCTCAGGATTGCGGCGAGCGATGCGATCAGCAGGACAGGGGGAATGCCTGTCAGCCCGGTCCACATGCCGATGGCGCCCAGCAGTTTGGCGTCGCCGCGGCCCAGCCCGTGTATGCCCCTCAGCCGCAGATAGCTGATCTCGACCAGCCAGAGCAGGCCAAAACCCGCCACTGCGCCGGCGAGATGCCAGACCCAGATCTCCTGCCGGAAGAGGGCGACCATGAGCCCGCCCAGAAGGAAGACCGCGAGGTTCAGCCCGTCGGGCAGCAGATAGCTGCGCAGGTCTATCAGCGCGAGCGCCAGAAGAAACCAGCCAAAAGTTATTGTAAAACAAAGAAATATAGGGCTTTCCGGTAATAGGAGTATGCTAGCGGCCGCCACTCCGGCGCCGCCAAGGCCGGCCAGGAACGGGCGCGGCCTGGCCACCGTCTCTCCGGGCGCGGCAGCCTTCCCAGCATATTTCACGGCCCATGCATCGAGGCCGGCGCCTGTCAGGAGGCCGGTGATCACGCCAGCCGGCAGAAGGAAAGGTTCAAGCCAGGTCATGGCCTGTCATAACCCGCCAATCCGGCCGCTGCCATTCCGGCAATCTCTCAGTTGGCGGCGCGGCCGGCATTGGCGGCAACCGGATCGAACGTGTCGGAACATTGCGACCCGGTATCGCCCGCTTTCAGATAGCTGATGCAGTAATACGCGGCGCGGGTGCCATCCTCGAAAGTGGGCAGGCCGTGCCATTGAAACTGTTCTTCCTGCCCGCTCCAGAGCTGGATGATGATCCGGCTGGGATGCTGCGGGATGGGGTGATCGTCATGCGTCGCCGTATGCATCAGCTCGCCGTCGACATACCAGCGGATCCGGTCGGGCTCCCAGTCAAAGGCATAAAGGTGAACTTCCTTGCTGGCATCGAAGGGCAGGGGAATCTCGAGATAGCGATAGGGCTCGCCATCGGTGAAATAGTTGGCGGTAACCATGTTGAGATCCTTGCCGAGGAATTCGATGTCGATCTCGTCATGCTGGGCGCCGAACTGTTCGGAGGTGTGGGTGAAAAGGGCGCTGACCGTGCCCGAGCCGGGCGCCGGCGTCATCACGACTTCGACCCGCCCGAAGGAATAGAGGCCGCGCCGCTGGTATTCGGCGCCGGCGAGCTTCTTGGCGCCCACGCGCATCCGGCGCAGCTCCAGCTCCACCCGGTCGTCGAAGAAATGAATATGCCGCGCCAGCCAGGCCGGATGCGGCGAGGGGTAGGTCATGTTGGCCTTGTACCAGCGGGTGGGATCGTGGCCGTCGCCGAAATTGTGAATGAAGGAGGCGCCCTCTGCAGCGTCGGACGCCATGGGCGGATAGCCCTCCGGAACGGGGATCTGTTCGGCGGGCAGGTGCGCCTCTTCATGCGGGTTAAGCGGAGCAACCACCCCCGGCGCAGACCCGACGGGCGCGGTCAGCACCGAGCCCGCCAGGAGCCCGGTCAGGATTATCCCAAACACAGCGCCAAGCCGGGCGGCGGTATCGTCGCTCAATTTCACCCAGCTACCCACGAACATCAGCCACTCAAAAACAGGCCCCGCCAAGAGCCTGTTCCCTCTAGATCCTGCTTCAAAAGGAAGTTGAAAAAGCGGCTCCCAGCAAGCCGCTTTTTTAGTCCCAGTTCTGTTACCAGGCGCCCTCGGATTTGAGCACTGCCGGGATAGTCTTGAGGATGATCATCACATCGCCCCAGGGGGGTGATGCGCGGGTCGTGCGTCAGCTTCTGTGTCAGTTCCCATTCGCGCTTGGCTTCCGGGTTGGAGTCCAGCAGCGCCTGCAGCCGTTCCGCCGCATCCGGCACCATGGAGCGCAGTTTGTAGCATTTGAACGTGCGGCCATGCTGGCCGTAGCGGGTGTGCGAGAAAATGGCTGCCTGACCGTCCTGAAGGCGGACCATCAGGGCAACGATCAAAAGCAACGGAGCGACAAAGATCAGGCCCAGCGAAGCGGCCATGATGTCGAGCGCGCGCTTCGCCGTGAACGAGTTGCGCGGGTTCGGCCGGCGCGGCTCGCTGATGACAAAGCCGTCCTCCTCGACACCGCCAGTCGTGTCGGTGATCCGGAATTCCATTGGTAGTCCCCTTTGTACTCTACGCCGCGTTACACTTGTTAATCCGCGCGACTGCTTTTCAGCCTTAGTCCCCATATGACCGGGCCGCGCGGAGCTCATGTATTGGCGTTTGCAATTCGTATACCACTTTCGCGTTTGCGAAATAAGGGCTTTCTTAAACTTTCTCCTCTCAGGCGAAGTATTCGTCAAATATTGGCACAGTCTGCCGCCCGGCGGGGCAGTTGCAATGGTTTATCGTTTGTTAAACATGAATGGATCGCAACGAGCTGTCCCATATTCGCTCAAGACACAAAAAAAGCGCCGCAATGAGCGGCGCTTTCTGTCCAGACTGTTGAGGGAATCGGTACTTAGAAAATCCGCTCACCGATTCGAATCGTGTCGCCGGGCTTCACCACCGTGGACGGGGTAAGATCGTAGGCGACCTCCTGATTGCCATCCATGCTCTTGATATACACGACGCGCTTGTTCGCCCGATAGGAGAACCCGCCCGCTGCTGCAACAGCGTTCTGAACTGTCAGACCGCTCGTATACGGATACTCACCGGGCCGGCCGACTTCACCAAGGATGTAATAGGGGCGGTAGTTGATCACTTCCACGCTCACGCGCGGGTCCAGCACATAGCCATCGGCGAGTTTGGTTGCGACGGCATTTTCCAGATCGACGGTCGAGAGGCCAACAGCGGCCACCTGGCCGATCAGAGGCAGCGAGATGGCGCCCGCGCCGTCCACTTCGAATTCACCCGACAGGGTGGGGTGGCCGAAGACGGTCACGCGCAGCCGATCGCTGGAACCCAGCGTGTAGGCTGTGGCGATCTGGGACTGGGTGGTTACGCCAGCGTCGCGGGCGCCGGCAGTGGGGCTGGTGGTGCCACAGGCAGAAACCATCAGTCCGAGGGCGAGGGCCATGGTGGCCAGAAAGGAGCGAAGCGTCAGCATGCTGCAGGGTCTCCTGAATTCGTTCACGGGATGACGGGGTCCCGGAAGCCATAATCACTAAATTTCAGGTATTAAGAAAAGCAACATCTGTGCCGAAAAGGCGCGCGGCCGAGAGCTTTCCGGTGAGGAACGCCCCTGTATCAAGGCCAATCCTGCGGTCATCTCTATGGATTGCGTCTTCCGGCGTGTGCCCGTGAACAATCAGGTGATCGAAGGGCAGTGCGTCGTCGAGGAACTCCTCGCGGATCCACAGCATGTCCCGCTGGCTCTGCTTTTCGAGGCTCAGTCCGGGCCGCAGGCCTGCATGGACGAACAGGTAATCGCCGGCGACATGATAGGGTTTCAGCGACTGGAAAAAGCTGAGATGGCTTTCTGGCAGACGTTCGCGGAAAGCTTCCCAGAGTTTGGTCCAGGCGTCGCGGACCTTGGCCATCTCTTCATGGGAATTCAGGCTGGCCCGGCTGTTGGGCGGGGCGAAGCCATAAGAATAGAGTGTCTCGCCGCCGCCAAAGCGCGTCCACTGGGTGCCGAAATTAACCTCCTGAAGGAAGCGGAGCAGCGCTTCTTCATGGTTCCCGAGCAGGAAAACGGGGTCATACCGGTCCAGGGCGCCGCTGGTGAAATACTCGATCACGTCGCGCGATTGCAGGCCGCGGTCGATATAGTCGCCCAGGAAAATGATCTGCGGCTTAACCCCTTCCGGGAGCTGCGCGGCATCAGCATCGATCTGCTCCACCAGGCGCAGCAGCAGGTCCATCCGGCCATGGATATCGCCCACTGCGTACAAGCACAGCCCTTCAGGAGCCTGGGTTATCCGCTGCAGGACGGGCGGAGCGCTGGGTGTTTCGCTGAAAGCGGCAACGTCTTCTTCGCGCGGGGATGTGCGAAATTGGGAAAGGATATTGCGACGCGCCGCGTCTGCCGAGCGGCTGAACTGGCCAAATCGGGCCCTCAAGGCATCCGCAAGCTTTCCTCTGGTCAAAACCATCATAGTAATCCCCGGTAGCGGGCAACTTATCCGATTAACCTTGTGAAACCAAGAAATCGGATGTGAGTTTTACCGCTTCCCGGCAACACTTTCCCAAGTAAATCCGGCCGCCCAGGCCAGATGCATTATGCCCGCAGCCACGCCTGAGAGCAGGCCGCAGAGCGATTTGTGCTTCCAGGCAATTGCCGCAGAGGCGCCAGCCAGCACGCTTAGATAGCCCGCAGGCAAGATGAATGCCTGCCACTGAAAGAGGCCCGCCACGAGGCCGGTCAGACAGAGTGCCAGTATCAAGATGGGCGCCGCTTGGCGCAGTTTCAATCTGGCCTTGTGTTTACGCAGGTTTTTCGCCCGGCCTTTACCATAGTTGAAATACTGCCGCGCCAGGGCTTTGACCGATCCGCGCGGTGTGTAGGCGATGCGGATATCGGCATCGAGCCACACCCTGCCGCCCCCCTTGCAGACGCGGTAATCGTATTCGGCGTCTTCATTGTGAGAGAAGGCTTCGTCATAGCCGCCCACGCTGCGGAACCAGACAATGTCAAAGCCGGCATGGTGGCCATGATCGACATATTGAGACTTGCGCCCGCCGCGATGGGCCGAGCCCCCCGAGCCGAGAAGTGTGTCGACGATCCAAGCGTTCGCCTTCTCGAAACAGGTCTCGCCGACAGCATCCATCGGGATCACGACGGAGGCGGCGCAGGTCCGCTTCAGCGCTTCGGCGACATGCAGGATGAAGTTTGGCGGATAAGTCGAATGGGCATCACACCGTATCAGCCAGCGCGTGCCGGGTGTGGCGTGCGCAGTGGCGGCAAGGTTGATCGCCGCAGATTGAAGCCGCTTCTCGTTTACCAACAGCCGCAGATTCGGGAACTCTGCCATCAGCCGCTTCACGATGGCGACCGTCTCATCCGTGCTGCCCCCATCGGCGACCGTCAGCGGGATAAGCCGGAGCAGGGGGCTGCCATTCATGAGAGAGCGAATGCATGTCTCAATATGGCGCGCTTCGTTAAGGGCAGGGATCACCGCGAGGATCGAGCTGGGGTCGACGCCTTGCGGTAGAGGTCTGAAAGTTGCCGTGTTTATGGAAGTCAGCATTGGTGTGTTGCCGGTTGATCGTTGCGTTCAAAAAAAACTAGAGCAAATTCCGTTCCACCCAACATAAGCAGGATAACAAATTCTCTAGATATCTGTAACTCCCGCAAGGCTCCGCCAGGCCGATCAAATCCTTGAGGGCTGACGCCGGGATAGGCTTGCCGCCGGGCGCGGACTCCATACTGTAGCGAAGAACGATAATTCGCGGAGGAACCTCATGATTGGCGTAGTCGCAAAGCTGAAAATCCAGGATGGCAAACAGGCTGAGTTTGAGCAGGTCGCCAAGGACCTGATGGCCAAGGTAAAGGCGAATGAGCCGGGCTGCCTGACCTACCAGCTCTACAAGACCAAAGGCTCGTCCACCGAATATATCTTCATGGAACAGTATGCTTCGGCCGACGCGCTGAAATCCCACGGCCAGACCGAGTATTTCAAGGCAGCTGGCCCCAAGCTGGGCGCTGTCCTCGCCGGCGCGCCCGACGTCCAGTATTACGACATCGTAGAATAACAGCCCAACCGGAGCCCCGCGCATGGACCTCTCGCTTTCGCCAGCCGATCAGAAGTTTCAGCAGGAAGTGCGCGACTGGATCGCGGAAAACTTCAATGCCGAACTGCGTGCGAAAATGGCGCTCACCAAGAATGGCTATGTCGACAAGGCAAGCCAGGTGGCCTGGCAGAAGAAGCTGGCGTCGAAAGGCTGGATCGCTCCCAACTGGCCGAAGGAATATGGCGGGCCCGGCCTCAGCGCCACCCAGCGTCATATCCTCCATGCCGAGCTTTCCGGCGCGGGCACGCCCAATGTCGCGCCTTTCGGGGTGTCGATGGTGGCCCCGGTCATCATGGCCTTCGGCAATGAGGCGCAGAAGAAGGAACACCTTCCGAAAATCCTGTCTTCCGATGTCTGGTGGTGTCAGGGCTATTCGGAGCCCGGCGCGGGGTCCGACCTTGCCGGCCTGCAGATGTCTGCGGTGC
This sequence comes from Hyphomonas polymorpha PS728, assembly GCF_000685315.1. Taxonomy (GTDB): domain Bacteria; phylum Pseudomonadota; class Alphaproteobacteria; order Caulobacterales; family Hyphomonadaceae; genus Hyphomonas; species Hyphomonas polymorpha. The sequence goes on along the minus strand of NZ_ARYM01000015.1, from coordinate 91,510 downwards.
GCGATGGCGACGAATATGTGCTCAACGGCTCGAAGATCTGGACGACGCTGGCCCAGTGGGCCGACATGATCTTCTGCCTGGTGCGCACCGACAAAACCGGCAAGCCGCAGGAAGGCATCAGCTTCATCGTTTTCCCGATGACGCTGCCGGGGATCACCATCCGCCCGCTGCCCACGCTGGATGGGCCTGCCGAAGGCCAGCACGAGATCAATCAGGTTTTCTTCGAGAATGTCCGCGTCAAGATCAAGGACGCGCTGATCGGCGAAGAGAACAAGGGCTGGACCTATGCCAAATACCTGCTCGAGTTCGAGCGGGGCAATGCTTATGCCTCTGGCCTGCGCAACATGCTGCGCAAGGTGCGCAAGATCGCGTCCAAGGAAGTGGCCGGGGATGTGCCGGTCCTGCGCGACCCTGATTTTGCCCGCAAGCTGGCGCGCACCGAGATCCGTGTTGAAGCAATCGACGCCACCGAGCAGCGTGTGCTCTCGGCCCTGTCTGCGGGTCAGAATGTCGGCCCGGAAAGCTCGATGCTGAAATATCAGGGCTCCGAGGTTCAGCAGGAAATCACAGAGCTCGCGCTGGAGGCTGCCGGCATCTACGGCAATCCCTTCGTGCAGGATACGATTGCGCTGGCCGAGCCCGGCACCAATGCCGAATCTCCGACGCCGGAGCATCTCCTCACGGCGGCGCCGAGCTACTTCAATTACAGGAAGACCTCTATCTACGCAGGGTCCAACGAGATTCAGCGCAATATCATAGCGAAGATGGTGCTGGGCCTGTAACGGCTCAAGCAACACACTCTACATCGGGAGGAATTGAATGGCGGTTACCCAGGCTGGTAAGCCGGGCCTGTTCACGCGCTTGTCGTTTGGAATCGGCGGCGCGGCGGATGGCATCAAGAACAATGGCTTCGATTACGCGCTGTTGTTCTTCTACAGCAATATCATGGGCGTGGATGCCGGCCTGGTAGGCGTCGCCCTGCTGATTGCGCTGATCATCGATGCGGTGTCAGATCCCGTGGTCGGCTACTGGTCGGATAATATGCGCACCCGCTTCGGCCGCCGCCATCCATTCATGTATGCCGCGCTGATCCCGACGGCGATCACCTATTTCCTCACCTGGAACCCGCCGGAAGGCCTGACGGGCAATGATCTTTTCCCCTGGCTGGTGGCCACCACCATCCTCGTGCGGATCAGCTTCACCTTCTATGATGTGCCCAGTTCCGCCCTGTCTGCGGAACTCACCTCCGACTATGACGAGCGCACCTCGCTGATGTCGCTGCGTTACTTCTTCGGCTGGTTTGGCGGGCTGACGATCCAGATTCTGCTGTTCCGCTTCCTGCTTGTACCTACCGAGGAAATCCCGGTCGGGGTGTTCAACGTCGAGGGCTGGAACACCTATGGGCTCGTGTCGGCCATCTGTATTCTGACGGCCGTTGCCATCTGCGCCCTCGGCACGCACAGCCACATCCCCCGCCTGAAGGCGGCCCCGCCTGCGCGGAACCTGACGCTGGGCAAGATCTTTGGCGAAATCTTCGAGACGATCTCCAACCCGTCTTTCCGGGCGCTGTTCATCGCCACGCTTTGCGGCCTGATCGCCACCGGCATCTCCGCGACCCTCAACCAGTATATCAACACAATCTTCTGGGAGTTCGATAACACCCAGATCGCCAACCTCACCATGGGGGTCTATGTCTCAGCCATCCTTGCCCTGATCATCGCGCCGATCGTGGGCAAGACCTTCGGCAAGAAGCGCGGCGCCATGACCATTGGCGCGCTCGCCTTCACTATTGCGCCGCTCCCGGTCTTCCTGCGCCTCTTCGGCCTCCTGCCGCCGAACGGGTCGGACGAACTCTTCCTCATCATCATCTCGATCACGATCTTCGATCTCTCGCTGATCATTGCCACGCAGATGCTGCTCGGCTCGATGGTCGCAGACATCGTTGAGGATTCCGAGCTGCAGACCGGCCGGCGGTCGGAAGGCATCTTCTTTGCCGGCATCAGCTTCATCCGGAAGCTGTCGCAGGGGGCAGGGGTGATCACCGCCTCCATGGTGCTGGCGGTTGCCGGTCTTTCCCAGGGTGGGGGCGTTGACGCAGCCACACCGGAATCGATTCGCATGCTCGGCTGGGGCTATGGCATCTCGCTGCTCACCGCCTGGACCCTGATGCTCATCTGCATCAGCTTCTACCGCATCAGCCGCGAAAGCCATGCCGACAATCTCGAAAAGCTGAGACTGCGGCAGGCAGAACAGGATGCGCAGTAACCCGCCCATGCCGCCGCCGGGGACGTCCTTGCGTCCCTGCGGCGGTATGACCTGTCTGAAATGTCATGCGGGCGCGATTGCGCCATAATTCGCTCCGCAATAGAGCCATGATCATGACCCATCTCAAGATCATGACTCGACACGCTTCCAAGCTCCTCGCGGCCGCCTTCCTCGCCGTGATCATGGCCCTGACCATGGTAATCATGCCCGTCTTCGCGCAGGGCGCGCCGGCCGAGCGCGTGCCCGCCTCGACGGCCGAAATCAGCCTCACCTTCGCGCCCCTCGTGCGCCAGGCCTCGCCCGCCGTCGTCAACGTCTACACCGAGAAGAACGTCGCCCAGCGCGGCATGACGCTGGAACAGATGATGTTCGGCGTGGCCCCGCAAAGCCGGGTGCAGAATTCGCTCGGCTCCGGCGTCATCGTCGGCGCTGATGGCATCATCGTCACCAACAACCATGTCATCCAGGGCGCCGACACCTTCCGCGTCGTCCTCAGCGACCGGCGCGAATACGCTGCCGAACTGCTGCTGGGCGATGAGCGCACCGACCTTGCCGTGCTGCGCATCAACACCGAAGGCCAGCGCCTGCCGGTGCTGCCTTTCGCGGATACGCGTGACGCACAGGTCGGCGATCTCGTCCTCGCCATCGGCAACCCCTTCGGCGTCGGCCAGACGGTCACCAACGGTATCATCTCCGCCACCGCGCGGACGGACGTTGGCATCAACGACTACTCGTTCTTCATCCAGACCGATGCGGCCGTGAACCCCGGCAATTCCGGCGGCGCCCTCGTCAACACGCGCGGCGAACTTGTCGGCGTGAACACGGCGATCTTCTCGCGCACCGGCGGCTCGGTCGGCATCGGCTTCGCGATCCCGGCGGAGATGGTCAAGCGCGTGGTCGATGCTGCCGTCAACGGCGGCACCTTCGTGCGCCCCTGGCTCGGGCTGGCCGCCCAATCGGTCAGCTTTGACATTGCCAAGGCGCAGGGCCTCTCCCGCCCTGTCGGCGTGATGGTCACCGAAGTCTATCCCGATGGCCCGGCCGAGCGCGCCGGCCTGCGCCGCGGCGATCTCGTCACCGCGATTGATGACCGGGAAGTGTTCGACGAAAAAGGCCTGAAATTCCTCGCCGCCATCCGCAATCCGGGCGAGCAGGCAAAGCTTTCGATCCTGCGCGGCGGCAAGAACCAGACCATCAATGTGAGGGTCGAGCCCCCGCCGGGCGCCACCGAGGCCGATGTGGTCCTCCTCACCAACGGGTCGGTCTTCAACGGCGCCCGCGTGATCGAACTCTCGCCGCGCCTGGCTGAGGAAAATGGCCTGGATCCCTTCACGCGTGGCTCGGGCATCTACGTTCACTCCGTCACGCGCGGCACCATCTCGCGCAACTATTTCCGCCCCGGCGACATCATTCGCTCCGTGAACGGAAAGCAGACCAAGACAGTGAAGGAAATTCAGGAAGTCCTGAAACAGAACACCCGCGAATGGGACATCGAAATCGAACGCAACGGCCGCGTCGTACGGGGCACGGTCCGCACCTGATCCGCCCGCAAAGGGGCGTAACCTTCGACACGCGCGGCGGGCGCCAGTCCGTCTGAGGACAGGGCTCCTGCTGTGATCGCGGCCCGCCGTCTCCCCCACATCTTTATTTCAGCCCGTGTGCATCCAAAAGGCCTCCCGGCCGCATCTGCTCTCTGTGATAATGCGGGAGATCGCCATGAAATTCATCCAGGCCCTTGCAGCAGCGTCCCTGTTGCTGATTGCTCCGGCTTTTGCCGGCTCGCCGTCGGAAGCGTTCGATCCGCGCAGCCTGCAACAACGCCTGCATGGCGCGCCGGCACAGCTTCTGGTGTTGGGCACCCCCCACCTTTCCGGCGCGCCGGAGGATTTCGACCCCGCCGTGCTGGAGCCGCTGCTGCAGCGCCTTGCCGCTTTCGCGCCGGATGTGATCGCGATCGAAAACCTCTCTGGTGAGAGTATCCGCGCGCTCAAGGACTATGAGGCGATCTATCAGGAGACGGCTGATGTCTACAGTGGCCGCCTGCTCAAGGGTGCCGCGCTCGCCGCTGGGCAGATTGGTCTCGACCTGCCGGCCGCAGAAGCAGAGGTGCGCCGGACACTCGCAGAGTTTCCAGATGCGCCATCACCTGCGCAGCGGCGCCAACTGGCCGCGCTCTTTGCCGCTTCGGGCGATACGCATTCCGCCCTGGTCCAGTGGTGGCGCCTGCCGGAAGCGGAGCGGGTGGCTGCGGACGGAATTTCTCCGGAACTTGCCGCGTTCTTGGGCGAATATGATGCCCGCCGGAATGAAAGCCATCTGATCGGGGCGCGGCTCGCCGAGCGTCTCGGTCTGGAACGGGTCTATCCGGTAGACGATCATCACAGTGATGACCTGATCTATCCCATCATTCCACAGTTGAGCGAGTTCTTTGAAGCTCAGAACATCGGCGCCGTTTTTGAGATGCCTGAATATCAGCGGCTGATCCAGGCCACAGACCGGCTTCGGACGCCGGAGGAAGCGCTGGACACATATCGCTACCTCAATTCGCCGGAGGCGGGCCAGCTCGACGTCGCGCTGCAATGGGCGCTGCTGATCGACCGGCCCTCGCCGGATCATGCGGGCCGGGTGCGCATGGCCGAATGGGAGGCGCGCAATCTTCGGCAGGTGGCTCATATCCGCGAGGCGATGGCCCATGCGCCTGGAGGGCGCGTGCTCGTGATCATCGGCTCGGCGCACAAGCCCTGGCTCGACGCCTATCTCGCCATGATAAGCGACATCGAAGTGGTCGATGCGGCGGCCGTTCTCGGGGAGCCCTGACTGTTACGCCGCCCCGATCGTCGTGCGGTGCAGCAGCCGGTCATGGCCGGCATAGCCGCCGGTGGCCATGTGCAGCGTGCAGCGATTGTCCCACATCAGCAGCATGCCTTTCTGCCAGCGGTGGCGATACTGAAACTCCGGCCGCGTCTGCCAGCGGTAAACCTCCGTCACGATGTCCCAGCCTTCCTGCTGGTCCATGCCTTCCACGCCGACAATATAACCCGCGCAGCCAAACAGGCTCTCGCAGCCCGTTTCCGGATGTATACGGATGAAAGGGTGGGCGTAGGTTGCCTCGGCCTCGTCGGACGGGCGGATATCCATGCTGCGGCCCTTGTCGCCGGCGCCATACATGCCCTTTGACGAATAGGCATTGCGCGCTGAGTGGATCGCCTTCTTCCCCTCGATGCGGCGGCGCAGGTCTGTGGGCATTTCGGCCAGCGCCTTATACTGGTTCACGAACAGCGTATCGCCGCCCTCGGGCGGTATGGTGATGCCATAAAGGCAGGTGCCCTGCGGCGGCCTCTCCTGAAAGCTCCAGTCCGAATGCCAGCTTTCGGCAAAGATCGGCGAGGTTTCATCCGCCGCCCGTTTCACCGCGATGATATGCTGGCGCCCCGGTATCGGCGCGATGAACGGATCGTCGCCAAACGGACCGAAGGCTAGCGTGAAGCGTTCCAGATCATCCTCGCTCAGCTGCTGATCCGGAAAGCAGATCACCTGATGCCCGAGCCAGGCGCCACGGATATCCGCGGCAAGATCAGCGGAGATGGGCTGTGAAAGATCCACGCCGCGCACCTGGGCGCCGCAGGCCATATCGGATGGGATAACAGTCAGGGTCATTTTATATTTCCTCCCAATCCCCACCTTACCACGCCCCGCCCAAAGTCCTAGAACACACCCATGAGCGATCTTTTTTCCGCCGCCGGCCTCGAAGAAGGCGCGCCCCGCCCGCTGGCAGACCGGCTGCGCCCGAAGAAGCTGTCCGAAGTGGTCGGGCAGGGGCATCTGATCGGGCCGGATGGGCCCATCGGGGCCATGCTGCGCAATGGGCGCCTCGTTTCCATGATCCTCTGGGGCCCGCCCGGCGTCGGCAAGACGACGATAGCCCGGCTGCTGGCGCAGGAAACGGATCTTGAGTTTGAGGCCCTCTCGGCCATCTTCTCCGGCGTCAAGGATCTGCGCGCCGCCTTCGAAAAGGCCGAGGCCCGCCGCCGCATCGGCAAGGGCACGCTCCTCTTCGTAGACGAGATCCACCGCTTCAACCGCGCCCAGCAGGATGGCTTCCTGCCTTTCGTGGAAAGCGGCACGGTCACGCTGGTGGGCGCCACCACCGAGAACCCCAGCTTCGAGCTCAACGGCGCGCTGCTCTCCCGCTGCCAGGTCATGGTGCTCAAACGCCTTGAAGACACCGACCTGCGGGAGCTGATCACACGCGCCGAAAAGGCAATGGGCCGCCGCCTGCCGGCCGTGCCCGAAGCGCGCGAAGCGCTGATCCGCATGGCCGATGGCGACGGGCGCTACCTCCTGAACCTCGTCGAACAGGCCTACGCCATGCGCGGCGAGCCCGGTCTGCTGAGCTTGGAGGAAATCGCCACCGGCCTGCAGAAACGCGCTGCCGCCTATGACAAGGACAGGGAAGAGCACTATAACCTCATCTCTGCCCTGCACAAATCCGTGCGCGGATCAGATCCCGATGCGGCGCTCTACTGGTTCGCCCGCATGCTGGAAGGGGGCGAAGACCCGCTCTTCATCGCCCGCCGTCTCATCCGCATGGCAAGCGAGGATATCGGCCTTGCTGACCCCACCGCCCTGATGATCTGCGGCGAAGCGGCCCGCGCCTACGAACGTCTTGGCTCGCCGGAAGGCGAACTGATGCTCGCCCACGCCGTCATCCACCTGGCCACTGCGCCCAAATCCAACGCCGCTTACGTCGCCTACAAGGCCGCCCGCCGCGCCGCCGCCGAAACCGGCAGCCTGATACCGCCGAAACACATCCTCAACGCGCCCACCTCCATGATGAAAGATCAGGGCTACGGCTCCGGCTATGTCTATGATCACGATACGGAGGAAGGCTTCTCAGGCCAGGACTATTTCCCGGACGCCATGGGCCGCCAGGAATTCTACACCCCCAAAGGCGCAGGGCGCGAGAAGCCGATTGCAGATCAGCTTGCGCGGTTTGCAGAGATGCGGCACAGGCGCGGGGAAGGATGAGGCCTGGCCCGAAAGCGCCATTCCTGCAGATGTCGGAAGCCACCCCCCTCCAGCCCCTCGATGTGCAGACTGCGGCGGATCTGATCAACCGGCAGTTTCCGGAACTGGCGAGACTTGAAATCCGTTTGCAGCCTTCGCTGGGAACGGACAATACCATTGTTCGCATCGGCAGGGATCTTTGCGCCCGCTTCCCCAAAGCTGCGTGGGCCACCGGCACCGCGCAGCGGGAGACAGGTGTTCTGCCTCGCATGGGTCGCGCTCCGATTGCCGTTCCCGCGGTTTATGGTGCCGGTCAGCCGAGTGAAACCTACCCTCATTCCTGGTCTGTGCTGAGCTGGCTGCCTGGAATTCCGCTTACAGACGGCGCCCTTGCTGATCCTGCCGCCGCTGCGGGACAGCTTGCCGGATTTCGCGCGTTCCTGCGAAGCGTGCCACCCGATGATGCCTTCCGTTTTTGCCCCGGCAACAATTGGCGGGGCGCGCCGCTTTCGGTTCGCACCGGGTCATTTCAGGCCGCTCTTGCCCGGTTGCCGGACGTCGATGCTGCCTGGGCAAACCGGCTCTGGTCGCAGGCGCTCCGCGCAGAGGCGCCATTCTCGCCCGCCTGGTTGCACGGCGATATCCATCCTGGAAACATACTTGTCGAAAACGGCCAGTTATCCGGCGTTATCGACTGGGGGCTTTGCGGGGTGGGCGATGCGGCCTGCGACCTTCTCAGTGCCTGGGCGATGTTTGACGCGCCCGCGCGGGAAATTTTCCGCGCCGCGCTTGGCGCAAGCGAAGCAGAATGGCTGCGCGGCGCCGGATGGGCCTTATCAATGGCGGTGATCTTTCTACCATACGCCTATGAGAATGGCCTTCCCTGTGACATGTCGGAAAAGATGATAGAGCGCCTCATGGAAGATTTCGCATGACCCGCAACCGCGACATTCCCTCGCTCAGCGCCGAAGCTGCCGCCCTCGCGCGTAGCCTGCTGATCCATGAGGATGCGGCTGTCCTGGCGTTCAACAAGCCCTCCGGCATGGCGTCTCAGGGTGGGGGCGGGGTGGGCCAGTCGCTGGATGATCTGCTCTGGGCCTTTGCCAAGTCCAATGGCAAACGCCCGCGCCTTGTCCACCGGCTGGATCTTGGCACCTCCGGTGTCATCATCGCCGCGCGCACCCAGCCGGCCGCCGCATTCCTCTCTGCCGCCTTTGCCGGCCGCGATACACAGAAAACCTATCTGGCGCTGGTGAAAGGAAAAATTCCGCAGGCAGAGCATGGGGTGATCGACGCTGCCCTCGTCAAGGTCGAGGAAGGCGGGCGCCCGCGGATGATCCTCGCTCGCGAGGGCCGCAAGGGCGCCCAGAGCGCGCGGACGGGGTGGAAAATTCTCGCCCGCAATGGCGATCAGGCCCTCATGCAGCTCTCCCCGGAAACCGGCCGCATGCACCAGATCCGGGTGCATCTCATGTCGCTCGGCTGCCCCATCCTGGGCGATGGCCTCTATGGCGAAGGGCAGGCAACCGGCGCCCGCGTGATGCTGCATGCCGCCCGCCTGGAAGTGCCCCATCCCGAGGGCGGAACGCTGGCGCTCGAGGCGCCGGTGCCGGATGATTTTCGTCAGGCCGCCGCCCGCGCAGGCGTTCAGGCTGGCTTGTAATAGTCCCGGTACCAGTCGACGAAGCGGGCAATGCCCGTGCGATAGTCCGTGTCCGGCGTATATCCCGTGAGGGCCTGAAGCAGGCGCACATCGGCAAAGGTCTGCTTCACATCGCCCGGCTGCATGTCCAGCATGTTCTTTTCCGCCTTGCGGCCAATGGCTTCCTCAATCGCGTCGATATAGTCCATCAGGCGCACAGGATTGGCATTGCCAATGTTCACGAGCCGGTAGGGCGCCACGGGCGAAAGGGAATCCCCCCGGATAAGGTGATTGCCGATCTGTGGCGGAACATCCATCAGCCGGCGGATCGCCTCTACCAGATCATCGATATAGGTAAAGTCGCGCAAGAGGTCGCCATGATTGAACACGTCGATCGGCTGACCCTTGAAAATCTTGTCCGTGAACAGAAAGAACGCCATGTCCGGCCGGCCCCAGGGCCCATACACGCTGAAAAAGCGCAGCACCGTTGTGGGCACGCCATAAAGATGGGCATGGCTGTGCGCGATCAGTTCGCTCGCCAGCTTCGTCGCCGCATAGATGGTCAGCGGGTAGGGCGCCGAGTCGCGCTCTTCGAACGGGAACTTCTGGTTCGCCCCATAGGCCGAGCTGGTCGATGCCAGCACCAGATGCTGCGTGTTATAGCGGCGGGAAAATTCGATGACATTGAACGAGCCGACGATATTGGCGTCGATATAGTCGCGCGGATGATCGAGGCTGTAGCGCACGCCCGCCTGCGCCGCAAAATGCACCACCATGTCGGGCGTATCGCGCCGGAACACCGCTTCGAGCGCCTCGCTGTCCTCGATGCGGATACGCTCCAGCTGAAACCCTTCGAACGCGGTCAGGCGGGCGGCGCGGTCTTCCTTCAGCTGCGGGTCGTAATAAGGGGTGAAACAGTCCACGCCGGTCACGCTATGGCCTTCTTTGAGAAGCCGCAGCGCCATCTCGCTCCCGATGAAGCCGGCCGCGCCGGTTACGAGGATTTTCATGTCAGTCTCATCTCAAATCGCGCCCGGCGCACTAGCCACCACTTGCCCCGAATGTGCAACACCCCCGCCAGTTGGGCGAGGGTGCGCGGCAGGTCAATTGCAGCCAGCAATCAGCGTTCGCGGATGCGCGGCCCGATGGCCATGGCCTGTCCGGAGTTCATCGCTTCTGCGGTGGCGAGTTCTTCCAGCAGCACCTGGGTGCGCTCGTCGCCTGCGAAGGCGCTGATGACGGCGGCGGCGCGGGCAGTTTCTGCGGAGACGCCGAACAGGTCTTCCAGGGCTTCAAAGCCGGTCTTGCGGTAGGGGTAGAAGGCAAGGCGCGGTTTCACGTCAGCTTCGATACCGGCCAGGGATTTGGCCTTCTCGATGGCGTCCATGAAGGTGCCGATCTCGTCGACGAGGCCTTGCTGCTTGGCCGCTTCCCCGGTCCAGACGCGGCCGCGGGCCACTTCATGCACCTGGTCATAGGTCATGCCGCGGCCTTCGCCGACATGGGCAAGGAACCGGTCATAGCCGCGCTTCAGGCTGGCCTTCACTTCGGCTTCCTGGCTTTCGGTGAAGGGCGCGGTGCCCCAGGCGGAGGCAAAGTCGCCACCAACGGTCACGGTGTCGAAGGTGACGCCGATCTTGTTGAAGGTGCCATCAATGGCCAGCTTGCCGCCGAAGATGCCGATCGAGCCGGTCAGAGTGGCGCGGTTGGCGAGAATGGCGTCCGCGCCGGTCGACACATAATAGCCGCCCGATGCGGCCAGGCTGCCCATCGAGACGACGACCGGTTTGCCCGCTTCCTTGGCCCGCTCCACAGCGCGCCAGATCTGGTCAGATGCCGTCGGAGAGCCTCCGGGGCTGTCGACCCGGAAGACGATGGCTTTCACGTCCTCATCTTCAGCCGCGTCGAGAATCGCGCGGGCGATCACGTCCGAGGCAAACGCCGGCGGGTCGGAGAAGGGCGAGCTGCTGGTCGCGCCGCCGGTGACGATGGCGCCTTCGCCGCCGATCACCGCAATCAGCGGGGCTTTGCTGTTATACTTCGCAGGCGAAGTATAGGCGGCCAGGTCGATCAGTTCGGCATCGTCGCTGCCGGCACGTTCCTTGGCGGCTTCCTGCGCGTCTTCCGGCCAGCCGAGCTTGTCGATCAGTTTCAGCTCGACGGCGTTTTCAGCCGTTTTCGGGCCGCTTTCCAGAATCGTGCGCAGCTGTCCCGGCTCCAGGCCGCGATCTGCCGCGATGTCGCTCAGCGCGGTGGCCCAGATGGAATTGGCCAGCGCTTCCATCGCTTCGCGGTGGGGGCCGGTATAGCTCGTCTCATTATAAGAGTTGGGCGCGTTCTTGTATTCGTAGAGAGGATAGACCTGCGGCTCCAAGGCGATCTTGTCGAACAGGCCCTTGTAGAACTCGGTCTCGAACACGACGCCGGTGACCATCAGATCGGTGCCCGGCTGCATCCAGATTTCATCGGCTGCGGCGATCGAGTGAAACGCCGAAGGGCCGCTGGCCCCGAACATGCCCTGGGAATGGGCAATGACGAATTTGCCCGACCCCTGGAAGCTTTTCAGCGCCTGGCGCAGTTCTTCGGCGCGGCTCGTGCCAAAGCCCATATCGGCGCCGCGGATATAGATGCCTTTCACCGACTTGTCGGCTTCGGCCTCTTTCAGCTTCAGCAGCAGGTCGATGAAGCCGGGCGTGCCGGAAAGGGCGGCGAATCCGCCAGAGGGCGCCTGATCGGGATAGTTGGCGTTCAGGTCCAGCGTCAGGACAATATTGGCGGGGTGGGGCGGCTTGGCGCTGACGGCCATGCCGATAAGCGTGAAAAGAAAAAAGAAGCCTAGGACGATGAACAGGATCATCGCCGTGAAGGCGCCTGCCATGGACAGCAGAAAAGTTTTCATTTCCGGGAGGCCTTCCTTGAGGGCGCGCGGAGTGCGCAAACGGGTTCTGGAATGATATTGTTGATAATCGATAAAATGTAAAGACCTGCTATGCTGCGGGCGCTTGCCGCAGCCTTTCAGATGAAATCCGTGTGCAAAACGCTGGAAGCGGGTGTTGCCAGCGCAATAAAGGTTGGCTATCTGGCGCTTCCACTGTTGGGGTGTCGCCAAGTGGTAAGGCAGCGGTTTTTGGTACCGCCACCCTAGGTTCGAATCCTAGCACCCCAGCCACTCTCTCCTGCATCTGTCTCTTTCTTGGTGCCTTGTCCCGTTGTCTGGGCCGAAGGGGCGGCCTTGTTTCTTCTATTGCGTTTGATTGAAGCCGGGGTTTCTCTGGTTGCGCGCGCCGCTTGTTTTCAGGCTCGGGCACAAGGCCGGTGGGGGCGCGCAGGTTCGCCGATAACCGGCGAGGGGGGGCAATATGAAGAATCTCGCGAAACAGCGCCTGGCGTTTGCCGGCATTGCCGGGCTGATGCTCGGTGTTTTCGGCGCGCCGGTCATGGCGCAGGGGGAGGAAGCGCCCGCCCCCTGGATCCCGATGAAGACCACCAGCGGCTGCACCTTCTTTCTCTACGATTATGATGACCCGGCCGGCTCCTGGTACAAGGAAGCGGGCTGGACCTGGACGGGCGGCTGCGCAAACGGCGTTGCCTCCGGCTCAGGAGACCTGACCACACAGCGCATCGATAGTGGTGGGGGGAGTTATTCGACGGGCTATCGCGGCGCCTTGATCGGCGGATATATGAACGGGCGCATCGAAGAGATCCACAACGGCAAGATGCTGGCGAGCTATTACTGGCAGTCTTTCGACATGGGGTGCGGAGACGCAGCGCACTTTGTCTATTGCGTGCCTGCAACCCTCACGCCGGCATCTGCGCCAGCGCCGGCGGCTCCGACAGCGGCGTCATCCTCCTCGCGCCTGGGCACCGATACCGCCGCAATAAAGGCGGTCCTGTCCGGGGCCTCTGAAGACCGCGTATTCGCCATGCTGGCGGAGCTGATCGAGACCGGCCAGATGGATCTGGCGCGGGAGGCCGAGGTGCAACTGGCCCGGCGGTATCCGAACTCGCCGCTGATCTCTGTCGCGCGCCAGCTGCTGGACGCCTTGAAAACCGGGCCTTCGGTGCCCACCGGCGCCAGCGGGACAAGGGTGACCCATGATTTTCTGCGCCAGGCCGCTGAGGCGACCTACGGCAATGCGACGAATATCAGCTCAGGTGGATTGCCTGCCTATGAGGTGATGGTGGTCCGCGACGGGAACCGCCTTCCTGTTGTTGTCGAGCTTTCCGGCAACATGGAATATCTCTGGGTGTCCGTGCGCCTCACCGATCGTCCGGTGTCTCCGGAAGTCGCCTCGCGCGCCCTGCAGAGAGTGAAGGATTTGCAGCCCACAATGATGTGGGAATTCAACGGGCTGCGCATCGGGCGCGCGATCGCCAATGAGGGGCTCACGGCGGAAGAAGTCCGTCAGGCGATTGATCAGGTGACGGCTGACGCGCTCGCCACCGTTGACCTCTGGGGGAATTGAATCGCCGCGATAAGGTGAGTGGCTTGCCTTAAAAAAGATATATTCAGCCCGACTAATGCCCCCTTATGCGGCATCGCTGCCCCATTAAGCTGCATCTGACATGCCAGCGCATGTAAACTTGTCATGTTCGGTCGCTAGAGGGGCCCAGCCGGTGCTTTGAGTGGCGCCGGAAACGAACTGCGCGGGGCTGGTTGCGTTACAATGTGGTCAGGATATTTTCTAAGGAATGGTAAAGCCTGATTGATCCGAAATTAGAGGATTGTTACCGTCAGGGTTCACAGCTAAGGCCTTTCGGCGCTCCGCAGCAGAATGCCGCTGGGTCTATCAGACAAGAATAGAGGACGGACAGCGTCCCGTTACCATGCAGGGGAGGTGATTGGGTTTTGATTCTCCCATCCACTTCCGGGTTCACTTTGCGGCTCTGTGTGTGTGAGCCGGCATAAGATCGGGACGGCCTCGTGAGCAGGCTCGCCCGCAACCAGGATTTACGCGCCCCGGAGAGGGTGCGTCACCGTTTGTTTGGAGAGTTGAGAGGCTAACCTCATGAAGAAACTTCTTTCACCCGCTCGCAGCGTGATCGCTGCCGCGCTGATCGCCGGGCTGGCCATTCCAGCTCAGGCTCAATTCCGCGAGGCGCTGAACACGGGCGAGCAAGCGACCCGGAGAGCCGAACAGATCCAGGATCAGATCAACCAGCTGGATGATCAACGTTCGGATATGGTTCGCGAATACCGCACGCTCCTGCAGCGTCGCGACGCTGCTGAGCTCTTTGCAAAGCAGCAGGAACTCGTCGTGCAGAGCCAGCGGGAAGAGATTGCCTCGCTCACCGAACAGCTCGGCTCGATCGACGACATCACCGCGCAGACTGTCCCGATGCTGCTCGGCATGATCGAAGACCTGAAGCTCTTTGTTGCCGCCGACCTGCCTTTCAAGATGGAAGAGCGTAACGCCCGCCTTGAAGCGCTGGACGGCGTGATGCGCAGCCCGAACGTTTCTGCCTCCGAACAGTACCGCCTGATCATGGAAGCCTACCAGGCTGAGATGGAATACGGCCGCACGATCGACACCTGGCAGGAAGAGATCTCCATCGACGGCAACCCGACCACCGTGGACATGTTCCTCTATGGCCGTGTTTCTTACGTCTACCTGACGCCGAACGGCAGAGCTGCCCGCTTTGACCGCGCCACCGGTGAGTGGGTCAACCTGCCTGGCAGCTACGTGCCGGAAGTCCAGCGCGCCATCCGCGTCGCTCAGGGCAAGGCCCAGCAGGTCGTTCTGTTCGCCCCGGTCCAGAAGTTCTCGGTCCAGTAAACGGCCCGAACCGTCAGACACAAAGGTTTTCAAAACATGTTCAAGTTCAAATCCTCTCTGAAGGCTCTGGGTGTTTCTGTCCTCGTTGCGGCAACTGCTGCCACGATGGCGCCCCCGGCCGTCGCTCAGACCCTTTCTGAAGTGCTCGCTGCGGTTCGCCGCGACTCCGAGCAGATGTCCGCCGCTGACCAGGCTCGCCTGCGCGAATTCCAGCAGGACACCGCCAGCCAGTCCGCCCGTATGGCCGAAGCTCGCAACGCGCTCGCCGCTGCTGAAGGCCGCGCCGCAGCTCTCAGCCGCGAGTTCGATGCCAACGAAGCCCAGCTCGGCGCTCTGGAAGCAGAAGTTTCGGCTCAGGCCGGTGACTTCCAGGAACTGCTTGGCCAGTTCCGCTCGGCAGCCGGCGCCACGATGCCGGAAATCGCCAACTCGGTCGCCAACTTCGACTATAAAGACCGCGTGGAAGCCATCGCCGAGATCGCTGAAGCCCGCGTCCTGCCGACCCGCGCCCAGCTGGAGCGTCTGCCCAAGGCAATGCTGCAGGAAATGATCGCCCAGTCCGAAGTCAAGACCTTCACCGCGACGGTCAACGGCATCGGCGCTGACGGCTCGAATGGCGAAGCTGAACTGATCCGCGTCGGCGTGTTCACCGCCGCCACCACCGCTGGACGCGACTTCGTCGAAGTCCGTGGTGGCCAGGGTTCCGACACCTTCCTGCAGGTCTTCGCGAAACAGCCGGGCGGCGCTTACTCCTCCGGTATCGCTTCGCTGATCCGCGCGGGTGAAGGCGAAGTCGTCCGCGCTCCGGTCGATCCGTCGAAAGGCAACCTCTTCGGTATCCTCGGCGACCTGCCGACCTTCGGTGATCGTCTGAAACAGGGCGGTGAAGTCGGTGCCGTGATCGCCACTCTGGCCGTCGCCGGTATCCTGCTCGGCCTGTTCAAGATCTTCACCCTCTTCACCATGGGCGGCGCAATGCGCGGCACGGCGAAAACCCGCCAGGCCGGCACCGGCAACCCGCTGGCCCGCGTGTTCGAAGTCTACGAGAACAACCGCAATGCCGATGTTGAAACCCTCGAGCTGAAGCTGGACGAGCAGATCCTGCGCGAAAGCCCCCGCATCGAGCGCTTCAACGACATCATCAAAGTGCTTGCTGCCGTCGCGCCGCTGCTCGGTCTTCTGGGTACGGTCGTCGGTATGATCATCACCTTCACCGCCATCACCATCTACGGTGCCGGCGATCCGAAGCTGATGGCTGGCGGTATCTCGGTCGCTCTCATGACCACGGTGTTCGGTCTCGTCGCAGCTATCCCGCTGCTTCTGATCCACGCTGTTGTCTCGGCCATGGCCCGCGGCAACCAGCAGCTCCTCGACGAGCAGGCCGCTGGCCTCGTCGCCGAGAAGATGGAATCCGTCCACGGGGGCCGGGCATAAGCCCGCCCCTCAGAGCGCTCGAGGAGTAACCCGATATGGGTTTCCAAGACCTACAAGCCTTCCTTGATCGTGGCGGTCCCGTTCTGATCGTCATCATGGCTGCCACATTCATCATGTGGGCCCTGATCCTGGAAAGGCTGTTTTACTTCCGCTTTGCTCACAAGCAGGTGGCAGCTGAAGCGATCGCCGAGTGGCGCGCGCGGTCGGACCGCAAGTCCGTCCCCGCCCACTGGATCCGCGACAAGCTCGTCTCCGAAGTGCGCGCCAAGGCGGAGGCGAATGTCCAGCTGACGAAAGCAATGGTGGCCCTTGCGCCATTGCTGGGCCTGCTGGGCACAGTGACGGGCATGGTGGCCGTGTTTGATATCATGGCCATCACTTCCGGTGCAGATGCGAAGGCCATGTCGGCCGGTGTGTCGCGCGCCACGATCCCGACCATGGCAGGCATGGTGGCCTCCCTGTCCGGCATCCTGTTCACATCGGGCATGGACCGGCGGGTGAACCGCGCTGTCCAGGCGGTCGAAGATGAGATGGAGATCGGCTGATGCGTGGACGTTCCGCAAGACCTCCCGAGGAGGCCAATGTTGACCTGACGCCCATGCTGGACGTCGTCTTCATCCTCCTCATTTTCTTCATCGTGACGTCGACCTTTGCACGTGAGGAGGCGATCGGCCTTGAGCCGCCGCCGCCGCCGTCTCCTGACCAGGAGCAGCAGCAGACCCAACAGGCGATCCTGATCTTCATTGATGAGTCCAATCTCATCACGGTGAACGGTCGCCCGACGGATATCGGCTCGGTGCGTGCAAATATCGAACGCGTGGTCGCAGAAAATCCGCAAAGTGCGCTTATCATTCAGGCTCACCCCAAAACCCGTAGCGGTATTGTGGTGAAGATCCGTGACGAGGCGTACAATGCGGGCTTCCGCGATCGTGTGAACATCGTCATTTCGCAGACCTAGGAGACCCCAATGGCCAGAAAAAAACGCTTGGCAACGGGTGGGGGCAGCGCCGAGGATGACGTGAACCTGACGCCCATGCTGGACGTCGTGTTCATCCTGCTCATCTTCTTCATCGTGACGGCCCAGTTCATCAAGGAACCGGGTGTGCCGATTGTCCGTCCGGATGTGGATAACAAGGCAGCGGCCAAGCCGCTCGCCATCCTCATCGCGATCGACAAGAACAGTGAAATCTACATCGACAAGCAACGCATCAACCCGAATGAGCTCGGCTTCGTGCTCAAGGAAATGCGCCTCGACAATCCGCGGGGCGAGGTGGTGATCCAGACCGATGTGGACGCTGAGGCGCAGGTAATGGTTGACGTAATGGAAGCCATCAACAAGATTGATGGTGACACCGTCATCAATATCTCCGCGAAAACGTCGGGTTAGGGAGGATCGGGCATGTTCAATAATCCTTTCATGCGTCTGCTGGTCGGGGTGGTTCTCGCGATCCCGATCGTGGTGGTGATCTTCCTGCTTATGAACTCGCTGATTTCGGTCGACGAGATCGAGCTTGCCGAAGGTGAAACCCGGACCCTGGCGGCGATCACGCCGCAGAAACAGGACACCGAGGTGCGTACCCGTACACGGACGCCGCCCAAGAAGATCGATGCTGCGCAGAAGCCGCCGCCGCCGCCGAAACAGTCTGCCACGAAGTCGAGCATCAACCTGCCGACTCCGAAGATCGAGGGCGGCGTGCCGCAGAACCTTGATCTTGGCCGGATGAACTCGCTGGCGATCGACCCGGTTGCCGTGTCCGACCGTGACGCGCAGCCGATCCGCCCGCCGACGCCTTCGTTCCCGCAGCGTGCGGCTGAACGTGGCCTCTCGGGCAGTTGCGATGTGCGCTTTGACGTGGATACCCGCGGCAAGCCGTACAACATCGTGGCAACCTGCACCGACAGCGTCTTCAAGTCGGAAGCCGAACGCGCCGTGTCGCGCGTGGAGTTTGCGCCGAAGATCGTTCGCGGCCAGGCGGTTGAGCGCCGGAACGTTGTCTACCCGCTGGAATTCAAGATCCAGTAGGGCCCCCATCGGGTGATGGCTGCTGTTTCAGCGGCAGCCATCAGCCCCTTCGACGGAATTGCCGGTAGGGCTCAGGGGCCGGGCCGGCGATCCATCAGGTCCAGTATGCCGCTTTGGCGGTGAGGAGAAAAAACGATGCAACTCAAGGCAATCCTTAAAGGGGCGATCGTAGCGGGGGCGATGGCAGTCATGGGTGCAGGATCTGCGCTCGCGCAGGCCTGTACGGAGACCACCTTCAGCGCCAAGACGGGCCAGACCTATCTTGAAGCTGAAACCGCAGCGATGGCGAACAAAGACTGGGCGACGGCAATCGCGAAGCTGAACCAGCTGCGCGCCGGCGAGCTCAACTGTTATGAAGAAGGCGCGGTTATCCGCCTTTCTGCCTACATCAAGATCGAACAGGGCGACCGCGCAGGCGCCGTCCGCGATCTTCTGGATGCAATCAACAAGGGCTATATCCCGGCTGATCAGCGCGCCCAGACCTACTACAACATTGCCCAGATCTATCTGCAGGATGAAAACCTGGCTCAGGCGCTCGACTACATGACGCGCTGGATGCAGGCTGGCGGCAAGCCGGACCGGACGCAGAAATGGCAGCTGGCCGTGCTCAACCAGCGCGCCAACAAGAATGCCGAGGCCATTCGCTGGGCCGAGGAAGTCCGCCGTGACGATGGCGCCAAGTTCGACCAGCAGCTCTATGACCTGCTCGTCTTCCTGTACAACGACACCGGCAACAAGGCGAAGCTGGCCGAGGTGCTTGAAGCCCTCGTCGAGCGGAACCCGAAAGAGCGCAAATACTGGGATGCAATTGCCGGCAACTACTTTGCTGGTAACGAGGAGCGCAAGGCGTTCGAAGTCCAGAAGGCTATGTATCTCGGCGGTCTCTTGACCACCGAAGACGAAATCATGCGCATTGTGAACTTCTACAACCGCTTCAACGCGCCCTATCACGCTGCCCGCGTGCTCGAGAAGGAAATGAATGCCGGTCGGATCAAGAAGTCGGTTGAGCGCATGTCCCTCCTGGCAGACTTCTACCAGGTGGCCCGTGAGCATGAGAAAGCCATCCCGGTGATCCGTCAGGCCGCTGAAATGGGCGGTGGCGGCGCGATGTATGAGCGTCTCGGCGCTTCCTACAGCGAGCTGCAGAAATGGCCGGAAACCGAAGAGGCGCTCCAGCGCGCACTTCAGCTCGGCGGCGTAAAAGACCGGGGCAATGCCTGGGTCCGGATCGGCCAGTCGCGCTATGAGCGTCGGGATCGTGCCGGTGCCCGCGAAGCCTTCCGTCAGGCCAATAATGCCGGTGGCCGCGGCTGGCTCGCCTTCATGGACTCCGAAGAATACACGCGCGACGCGCTTGTCTGCTTCGAGGTTCAGGCCGCGATGCTCAACGTTCAGAACGAAGAGAAGATCTGCAAGAAGCTCCAGGCCCTTGGCGACAACATGCCGGAAGGCTGTAGAACCGTTGAAAACCGCCTGAAGGCAGCTGAGGCGAAGTTCAACGAAACGCCTGAGTGCAAGCGCGCCGCCCAGCCGGTCTGATCCGGCAGGCGGGCCCTGGCCCCCTTGAGCAAGTCTAATGGAAAGCCCCGGCCGTCTGGTCCGGGGCTTTCTGCATCTGGCATCCGGCTTGTCACCGCCCGTCCGGAAGTGTCCGAACCTGTCCGGATTTGTCCAGAAATGTCCCCCGCCTGTCCGGGCCTGTCCTGCCCAGGGCGCCTGGAATCCTGTCATTGTCCGGAAAAGTCCAATAAAATCAGGAGACCTATCTTCCGCCTCCGGCCAAACAAAAACGCCGGCAGAAAATCTGCCGGCGTTCTGAAAATCTCTGACTGTCTCGAAACAGCTTCCGCGCAGATCAGCTCGGCGGCGAAGAGCTGGAGATGCTGTAAGGGCCAGGCGTAGCGGAGGAGAGCGCAGGCTTGCTCTCATTGGCCGGCGAAGCCGCCACCGGGCCGGTTTCCCGCAGCGGATCATCCGCATGCTTCACCTGGCCTTCAAACACGGCGTTCGACTGGATCTGCAGCGAGGAGTGGACAATGTCCCCCTTCACATGCGCGCCGGTTTCCAGTTCCACCTTGCGTGCGCGGATCGAACCCTTGATCCGGCCCTTGACCTTGACGACTTCGGCTTTCACTTCGCCGGTGATCTGGCCACTGGCACCGATGGTGATGTCGGTCGCGCTGACATCGCCGTCCACGATCCCGTCAATCTGCAGCGCACCTTCCGAGGTCACCGAGCCGTTGATCTTCATGTCGGCGCAGATGATGGAAGCCGCGCGGGCGGCAGGTTTGGAGGCGGCGCCACGAATGGCATCCTGGGCTGGCACCGGCTTCTGCATCGGTTCGGGCGGTGGAGCCGCCGGCGTTTTGTTATTCTTTGTGAACATGTTTGCCTGCTTTCAGGAACTTCATAGGGTCATAAGGCTTGTCATTGTACCACACTTCGTAATGAAGGTGATCCCCGGTGCTGCGCCCCGTAGAACCCATGCGCCCAACCAGGTCCCCAACTTTTATAACATCGCCCTTCTTCACCGTATACGAGCGAAGGTGGCCGTAACGCGATTTGAAGCCGTGGCCGTGGTCGATCTCGACCAGCAGACCATAACCGCCGCGCGATCCGGCAAAAACAACCGTGCCCGGACCAGATGCCACGATCGGCGCATCCCGGTAGGCGGCAAAATCCGTTCCCCAGTGTGCGGCAGGCCGCTTCGTGAAGGGGTCGACGCGAATGCCGTAAGGGCTTGTATAGCGGAACGGAACGGCGACCGGGATGCCCAGCGGCAGGTCGTTCACGATCCGCTCGTAATGTTTCATCTCGGCGATGCGGGCGCGGGCCTGTGACAGGCGCACCATGAAGGGCTGATCACCGCCAATGGCCGGTTCAGCGGCCGAAGAGGTCAGCGCGCCGATGGAAACCAGAGGGCCGCCAATGCCCGACTGCGGCGCGGCAATCCGGTCGCCGGTGGCCACCTGGGTCAGGTTCAGCACGCCGCGGGCCCGTTCGGCGCGCTCGGCGGCGAGATCTTCCATCTGATTGAACAGCATGTTCATGTCAGACTCGATGGCCTTCGGCGTGCCGCGTGCAGCCGGAACACCGATGGAGGCCAGGGTGAGATAAGCATCGCGCGACTGGCGGCGATCGGCTTCCTCGATGGTGGCTTCGATCAGCAGGGGCGCGCCATCGCCTTCGAGCGCCGACATCTTCATGCCGTCCTCGTCGCGCATCTCGTTCAGCAGTTCTTCCAGCGCGCGCTGTTTCTGCTCGAGTTCGGCGGTTTCCTTGCTGCGTTCTTCAAGCAGGGTGCGCTGCAGCGATTCGCGGGCGCGCAGATCCTGGACCCAGCGCTCATACTTGGCGAGTTCCTTGCCTTCGCCCGTCTGCGGAGTACCCGGCCCGCCGCCCAGCACAAAATTGGCCGTGGCAAACATGGTCCAGCTGGCGAGGGCGGTGACCCCGGCGGCCATCATGGCCTGCTGCCAGGGAGAGATGGAAATGTAGCGGACAGTGCCTCCGCTGCGGTGATAGATCTGGCGTTCCGGAAAAGCGCGGTCGAACGTCGCTTTAAGGTTTGCACTCCACTTCGCCATGCAAGCTACCTGTCAGCTGGAAACTTTTTATGATGACCGCAGAAAAATCTTCCGCAGCGCTCCCATACCCCGCGTTTATACATACCCAATTCGCCTCTTCGCGAAACCCCTTGGGAGCATATTTTTAGGCAATCTTAGCATGATTGGGTAAATCTGCTGTTAACCTGGGCATCTGTTGCAGGAACTACAGCGCCAGCGCCGCCTAACCTGTCAGGGAGTTAATGTTTTCCAGAACATCTTCGGCATGTCCCTTGACGCGCACTTTAGGCCACACACGGATGATCTTGCCATCCGGCCCGATCAGGAAAGTGCGCCGCGCCATGCCCATATACGTCCTTCCGTACATGGATTTTTCCTCCCATGTCCCATAGGCCTCGGAGACCTTCCCGTCCTCGTCGCTGCCCAGTTGAATCGTGAGGGCATGCTTGGCTGCGAACTTTTCATGACGGCTGAGCGGATCGCGGGAAACCCCCAGCACCACCGCGCCCGCCTTCTCGAAGGCTTTCGCATGAGCAGAAAAGTCGAGCGCTTCCTGCGTGCATCCGGGCGTGTCGTCCTTGGGATAGAAATATAGCACCAGATACTTGCCTGCATAATCGGCGAGGCGGCGCTTGCCGGCGGTCGTTTCCATCGAGAAAGCGGGGGCTTTGCGCCCTTCCTGCGGTCCTGTGGTCATGCAATGCTCCTATGGTGCCTGAAGTTCACGAAGTTTATAGTCTTATGATGCCTCTGGACCTGCGGCAGAAGAGACTTTCCTGAGGAGCCCGCTATTGGTCCGCCAGACCGCTTCCATTGTGGTTTTCGAGATTCTCGGCGGATTGATTCTGCTGGCCTTCGTGCTGGCGGCGGTGCTGATGCTGCGCCTCGCCAGTGGGCCGATTGATCTGGCTGTTTTCCGGGATGATGTGGAGGAGGCGCTGGCCGATGCGCGGGGTGGGCGCGGCGTTTCCCTCGGCGCGCTGCAGCTGGAATGGTCGCCGCAGGACAGGCGCGTGCAGATCATGGCGCAGGATGTGCGCCTGCTGGACGGCGCCGGGCGTCCTGCCGCCGAGGCGGAAAATGCCGTTATCCAGCTTTCCGGCTCGGCGCTGGTTTTTGGCGGCATCGAAGTGCTCGCCATGGATCTCAGCGATGGCTGGATCGCGATTGACCAGATGTCGGCGCGTCAATGGGCGCTGGCAGGTGATCCGCTGCCGGAGTTTCGGGAAACCCGGCTTCCCGATACGCCGCAGGGCTGGATCGATTATGTCGGCGGGGTTCTTCCTGAATGGCTGCGCGCCTGGCGCGAGGCGCGCGCGAGCATGCGCCTTGAGGCCGCCGGCTTCGAGAATATCGAATTGCGCGTGCGCGATCAGGCAGGTGCGTTGATCGGCACCGTTGAAGATGCCAGCGGGCGCCTGGCGCTGGGCGCTACGGGAATGGTTCTCAATTTCAGGGGCAAGGGCCTCGGCGAGGGGCTGCCTGCGGCGATCACCCTGTCGATTGCCAACCCCAATGACACGCGCAGCCTGCGCGCAGAGCTTGCTCTCACGGGCTGGCCGCTCGGTGATTTCGGCGCCCGCCTCGGGCTTGACCGCGAACTCACCGAAGGTCTGCCCTCGGACATAAGCCTCGCTGCGAACCTTTCCGAAGAGACCGGCATTGATGAAGTCACCTTGGTCGCGAAAAGCGGTGAGGGCCAGTTCTCCTTTGACGACCAGGTCTGGCCGGTGCGGGATCTGGATCTCTCGCTGCTCTATGATCGCTCCGAGGACCGGCTCAATCTCAAGGTCGCCTCGCGCGGCGCCGGCCCGTTCAAGGGCACGGCAGATATCGCGCTTGAAAAGGCCCTCACCGGAGAGGGCTTCCGCCCCTTCGTGCTGCAAAGCCCGGCCCTGACGCTCGACCTTACGCCCGTCTTCACCGCGCCGATTGATCTGGCCAGCGTGCGCGCGTCGGCTGAGGCGGATATTGATGCCCTCGCCCTGCGCGCGGCGAAAATGGAATTCGTTTCCGGCGGCGCCAGATTTGACGCTGCCGGCGATCTTGCCCGCACGCCGGATCGCCAGCCCGGAGAGGCTCCGGTGCTCGGCGAGGTAACGCTGTCTGTTCCCGGGCCGATGCAGGTACCGACCGTTCTGAATTTCTGGCCCGCCAAGCTCGGCGAAGGTGCGCGCAACTTTACGGCAGAGCGCATCGAGACGGGCACAGTCTTCGATGCTGCCGGCCGCATCACGCTGGCCCGCGACAGCCTACCGGGCGGTTATCTGAAGGACGATCATCTGGAGGTCACCTTCCGCGTGGAAGATGCCAGGGTGCGCTTTCTGGATGATCTGCCTGCGGTGGAAAATGCCTATGGCCATGGGCGCCTGACTGGCAACAGCTTCCGCGTGCAGCTCAGCCAGGGGCGCTTCGCCGGATGGACCCTTGCCGAGGGCCTGGTGGATTTTCCGGCCTTCACGCCGCGCGGCGAGGATTTCCGCGTCTTCGCCAAGGGGCGCGGGCCCGCCCGGAACATGATGAAGGCGCTTGTCGACTCGCGCCTGGAAATAGATTTCGATCCGGCGCGCATGTCGGGCGACGGGGATCTCACCTTCGAGATGTTCCGCCCCGCTCTCAACGATGTGCCGTATGAGGATGTTCGGTTCACCGCCATCGGCACTGTGCGCAATGCGGGTCTGAAAAACGCCGCGCTCGGCTTTGATCTCGCCAGTGGGACAATGGATGTAAAGGTCGATCAGGCGGGCGCCGAGCTTACCGGCGCGGCCCGCCTGGGCCCGTCGCCCGTCACCTTCCGCTGGTATGAAGGCTTCACTGATGAGGGCGCCCCGGCAGACCTCACCGCCACCGGCACCGTCTCGGCAGATTTCCTCAACCGCTTCGGCATTCTCGGCCGGGCCTACATGACTGGCGAAGCCCCCATAGATGTCACCGCAAAGCTGGACGGGGAAACACTTGTTACCTCGAATATCAGCGTCGACCTTTCGTCGGCGCGCCTCGATATGTCCGAGATCGGATGGGTCAAACCGGCCGGCACCGCGGCCCGGGCCGATGTCAGCATTTCCCAGAAGGGAGAGCTTTCCGCCTCGCGGGTGACCTTAATCAGCCCGACCGCGCGGCTGGATGGGGATTTTACCCTTGGCGCCGATTCAAAACTGATTTCGGCAAACCTGCGGGAAGCCTTCTTCCGCAATGTCGCCGAAGTTTCCGGCGCGGTGCAGCGCGAACCGGGCGACCGGCTGACCGTCACGCTGCGCGGCAAATATCTTGATGCCTCCGGCATCATTCCGGGGCTGGGCGGCATGGCGGGCGCGGCCGGCGCAGAGCCTGCCGAAGGTACCCCGCTGACCATCATTGCAGAAGTTGACCGTCTCACCCTGCGCGAGGGGCTCGATCTGCGCCAGGCGAAACTTCGCGCCGTCACCGGCACGCGCGGCCTGCAATCGCTGGAGGCGAGCGGCCTGGCCCTCGGCGGCGCCCCGCTCAGCGCCAAACTCTCCGCCGGCGGATCAGCGCCGATCCGGATCGATGTTTCCTCTGGCGACGCCGGCTTCATCGCCAGCGCCTTCCTGGGCGCAGACTTCATCACGGGCGGGGAAATGGCCCTCTCCGGCACGCTGGAGACAGCCGCCGCGCCGGCAGACCTGCTGCTGCAGATTTCCAATGCGCGGATGAGCAATGCACCTTTCCTGACGCAGATCCTCTCGCTCGCCTCCCTGCGCGGCCTTGCCGACACGCTGAGCGGGGAGGGCGTGATGTTCTCCCGTATCGACATTCCGATGAAAGTGCAGGGCGGGCGCTATGTCGTCACCGGCGCCAAGGCGCAGGGGCCCGCCCTCGGCCTCACCGCGAACGGTTATATCGACATGACCAGCCAGGCCATCGAGATCGATGGTGTTCTGGTGCCCAGCTTTGGCGTCAACTCCGCCCTCGGAGGAATTCCCATAATCGGTGATCTCGTCGTCGGCCGCGATGGCGAGGGCATCTTCTCGCTGACCTATTCCGTGCGCGGCACGCTGGAAAAAGCCAACGTCTCGGTAAACCCGCTCTCCGCGCTCGCGCCCGGCGTCATCCGCCGTGTCTTCGAAAACCCGTCAGACATCAAGATCCCCGAAGCGATCCCCCGCGCCCCGGACCAGGCCCTGCCACAGGAACTCCCTCCGCTGAAGGAAGAAGAGTTCTAGGCGGGTCTTACCCCGCCTTCACCAGCGCATGCCGCTTCTTGCCAGCCGACAGCTTGATCGCCCCATCCTGCATGTCTGCCATCGAGACCTTCGCATTGGGATCAGACACGAGCTCATCGTTCACACGGATCGCGCCCTGCTCAATCAGCCGCCGTGCCTCGCCATTGGACTTGGAAAGCCCCGCCGCCGTACACGCCGCCGCGACCAGCATCCCCGCCTCAAGCTCCGCCTGCGGAACAATCGCCGTCGGCAGCGCGTCCGCCGATGCCCCGCCCGCAAACACGGCCTTCGCCGCCGCCTCAGCCTCCGCTGCCGCCGCCGCCCCATGCAGCAGCGTCGTCGCCGCATTCGCCAGCGCAATCTTCGCGTCGTTGATCTGCGCACCTTCGAGAGCTTCCAGCCGCTCGATCTCTTCCCGGCCCAGATCAGTGAAGAGGCGCAGGAACTTGCCCACATCCGCGTCTTCGGTGTTGCGCCAGAACTGCCAGTATTCGTACGGGCTCTTGCGGTCGGCGTTCAGCCACACGGCCCCGCCCACGGTCTTGCCCATCTTCACGCCGGAAGAGGTCGTCACAAGGTGCGCGGTCACGCCGAAGGCTTCCCCGCCTTCCGCCTTGTGAACAAGGTCCACCCCGCCCACGATATTGCCCCACTGGTCAGACCCGCCGAGCTGCATCCGACAGCCATGGCGCCGGAAGAGCTCCAGGAAGTCATAGGACTGCATCAGCAGGTAGTTGAATTCGAGGAAGGTGTAGGGCTGCTCCGCCTCCAGCCGCCGGCGCACTGTGTCCTGCTTCACCATCGTGTTGATGGTGAAATAGACGCCGATGGCGCGCAGCATCTCCAGATAGCCAAGCTCCCCCAGCCAGTCATTGTTGTTGACCATGATGGCGTCATTGGCGCCGTCGCCAAAGCGCAGGAAGGGCTCAAACGCCGTCTTGATACCCGCAATGTTGGCGTTGATCTGCTCATCGGTCAGCAGCGGGCGGGATTTCTCCTTGTCGGTCGGATCGCCCACCTTGGTGGTGCCCCCGCCCATCAGGGCGATCGGCTTGCCGCCATGGCGCTGGAAGATGCGCAGCATCATGATCGTCATCAGATGGCCCACATGCAGGCTGTCGGCCGTGGCATCATAGCCCACATAAGCGACCGGCGTTCCCGTGCTGCAATAGGCATCGAGCTCAGCCTTGTGAGTCGTGTCCTTGATGAAGCCGCGCCAGCTCAGCTCGCGCAGGAATTCCGACTTGAAATCGCTCATATTCTCGTGTCTCCGATGAGATGCGCGCGCCTAACACAGAAAGGGCCAGCCTTGAACACCGGTCTTGCAAATTCAGGTCCCGTCTGGGTCGCAGGCTTCATGTCCGGCACCTCGCTGGATGCGGTCGATGCCGCCATGATCCTGACAGATGGCGAGGATGTGCTGGAATTTGGCCCCGTTGCGGAGCGCAAATACACGGCCGAAGAGCGCGCCGTCCTGCAGGCCGCCACGGATGCTGCCCGCGCGTGGAACTGGCAGGGCCCGCGCCCCGAAGCGCTTTTCGCCGCCGCCTGCGAGACGATCACGAAAACCCATGCCGATGCCTGGGCGATGATGACTGGGCAGGCGGGCGCGCCCCGGCCCGTCCTCGCCGGTGTCCACGGCCAGACGGTGCTGCATCGCCGCGCGCGCCCCGGCCAGCCCGGCGCCACCCTCCAGCTGATCGACGCGCCCGCCATGCAGGCCGCGCTCGGCGTGCCGCTCGCCTATGATTTCCGCTCCGCCGATGTCGCCGCCGGCGGGCAGGGCGCGCCGCTTGCCCCGGCCTATCACGCCGCCCTGATGCGCCGCCTCGGCGGGGAGCCGGCCGTGGTCCTCAATCTCGGCGGCGTCGCCAACATCACCGCCCGCACGGCGGATGGCACGCTGATCGCCTTTGACACCGGCCCGGCCAATGGCCCCATCGATGAATGGGTCGAAGGCCACGGCAAGGGCACGCATGATGTTGGCGGCAGGCTCGCCGCTGCGGGCCGTGTGCATGAGGGCCTGCTGACCCAGCTTCTCGCCCATGACTGGTTTGAGGAGCCCCCGCCCAAATCGCTCGACCGGTATGATTTCAACGCCTCCATGGCGCGCGGGCTTTCTCTGGAGGATGGCGCCGCCACGCTGACAGAATTTTCCGCCGCGGCTGTCGCCGCCGGTATTCGTCAGCTCCCGGAGGTTCCCGCCCGCCTCATCGCCTGCGGCGGTGGGCGGCACAATCCGTCCTTCATGGCCGCGCTCGCCCGCCAATGCCCCTGCACCGTGCTCACCGCAGAGCAGGCCGGCTGGCGCGGCGACTCAATAGAGGCCGAAGCCTTCGCTCTGCTCGCCGCCCGCACAGCGCGCGGCCTCCCCCTCAGCTGGCCCGGCACCACCGGCGTCCCCGCCCCGCAGACCGGCGGCGCGATGATCGGTTGACGAAGCCCCTCACTTCCCATTGCGCCCTCTCACGGAACAGCCAGGCTGGATGCAACTCGCCCCTCTCCCTCCGGGAGAGGAGGGGCCCGCGCCCGGACGGCGTGGGAGGTGAGGGCCTTCCCGCCCTATCCAACCCATCCCGCTGGCGACGGACCTAAAATTTTCATATATTTCAACCAATTACAAGAAATATCCGCAATCCTTGTCCACCCCCTCCCGTGCCGGGCGTATCCTTGGCGGATGTTCAGCCTTGCCCGCCTCAGAAAGGAACCTGCGCTCGCGCGATATTTCGCGTTCGTGCATCCCTTCTTCTGGCCGGTGCTGATCTGGCAGCTCGCCCGCGCTGTGGAAGAAGTGCGCGCCGCCGGGCGCAGCCGCGCCATGCTGCGCGTGATGTGGTGGGGCGGCGTGCACATCGAATATCTCGGCGACCCCCAGCCTGACCCCTCCGCCTACAGACCAGTCGAGCCCACACGAAAGCCGTGGAGCGATCCCTGCTGGTCGTCAGACTTCCCGGCTGTCGTCAGCGCTGATGATGCGCACCACCTTTTCTTTCCCAGTGGCAAGGCGCAAAGCGCCTTGACGAAGGGGGACTGCACCTTCTCCGCACGTCCCGACACGTCCTAGCTATTCTCGCAACTTCGAACTCAGCCCAAATCCCCCGGCCAGCCCCCGCTGCGTCCGGCCCTTCGTGCTGCCTGAAACTCTATGTCGCTGTCCGCAGCCGGCAAAGATGCCTAAAGCCGTTCCATCACCGCGCTCATCAACGGCCCGATATCCGTGTTCAGCACAAGATCGGCATACGGATCGAGGTCTGTTTCCTCGCGGTTGACGATGGCAAGCCGTGAGCCGGCCTTCTTCGCCACAACCGGCAAGCCCGCCGCCGGATAGACTACCAGCGAGGAACCGAGCACGAGGAACAGGTCTGCCAGCAGCGCTTCTTCGGTCGCCCGTTCCATTTCCGCTTCCGGCATCGCCTGGCCGAAGGAGATGGTCGCGGATTTCACAAGGCCGGTGCAGAACATGCAGGTGATGTCTTCATCCGCTTCCCAGCGGTGGCGCAGCGCCTCAAACTCGTAGCGCTTCCCGCATTGCAGGCATTTGGCATAGCTCGCATTGCCGTGCACCTCGATCACCTTGTCCGCCGGCACGCCGGAGGCCTGGTGCAGGTTGTCCACATTCTGCGTGATGACGCTGGTAACCTTGCCCGCCTCCACCAGCTTGGCCACAGCATAATGCCCGGCATTCGGTTCCGCCCCGGTCCAGCCGGCAGTCTTGTTGAACACGCGTGTCCAGGCTTCCCGCCGCGCATCGCGCGAGGCGACGAAATCCTGAAACATGATCGGCTTCATCTTGCTCCACACCCCGCCAGGCGAGCGGAAGTCGGGAATGCCGCTTTCGGTCGAAATGCCCGCGCCGGTGAACACCACCACGCGCTCGGCAACCTGGATCATATGGGCGAGATTTTTGGCGTCAGTTTCGGTCATGGCCCCGAAACTATACGGGATTTGCGCGGCCTTCTAGCGGAACATGCCTTCCCGCAGATTGATGCCATGCTCCACCCACGCCTTCAGGCAGCACAGCATGTGCATCCATCCGCCCTTATTGCCGAGGGCGGATTTCAGCCCCTCAGGCGTTTGCCGCCAGCCTTCCTCGGCAATCGTCACCAGCGTGCGGCCATCCTCCAGCGCTTCAAACCGCATCGTTACCTGCGTGCGATAGGGGCCTTCTTCGCCGCCGGGCTCTGCGGCCGTATCGCCTGCATCCCAATGCAGGATGATCCGCTTGTTCTTCTCTACTTCGGCCACATATACCGGAAACGCGCCGGGAAAATCGGCAAAGTCCCAAGTCACCGTCGCCCCCGTTTCCAGCCGCCCCTTGGCGCCGCCGGTCGTGAAATAGCCGGAAAGTTTCTCCGGGTTCACCACCGCCTCGAACACCTCGTCGACTGGCCGCGCAATCCGTCCGCTCACCTCGAATTTCAGATCCATGGCAGGGCCTCCGGTCTTGATCTTTGTACCATCATGTTATAAAAACATAACATGTCAAGCAGCAAGACCGCCCCTCGCCGCGAAACGCAGGAAGATCTCGTCTTCAAGGCGCTCGCCGCGCCCGTGCGCCGGGCCATCCTTGATGCGCTGAAGGATAATCCGCAGACCACGACAGAGCTGTGCGCCCGCTTTCCGGAGATCGACCGCTGCACCGTGATGCAGCATCTCAAGGTGCTGGAAGGCGCTGATCTGGTGATTGCGCACAAGGTAGGCCGGGTGCGCTGGAACCATCTCAACGCGCTGCCGATCAAGACCATCCATGACCGCTGGATTGGCCCGCACGCTGCCGGCGCGGCCGACAAGCTCGCCCGGCTGAAAGCAGGGCTGGAACGCGGCTAGACCACCGTGCCGACAGCCCCGCCGATCAGGCCGGTCACAAGCATTGCCGCAGCCCCCCAGAACACGACGCGGACAACCGCCCGGCGCTTCTTCGCCCCGCCTGCCTTCGCCGACAGCCAGCCCAGAATGGCCAGCGCCAGCAGCGAAACGGCCGCCACCACTGGGGTGACCGTCCCCGAGGGCGCCAGCGCCGCTGCGATCAGCGGCAGGATGGCACCGGCCGAAAAGCTCGCTGCCGAACTCCAGGCCGCTTGAATGGGGTTGGCGCTCGCCACTTCCGTCAGCCCGATCTCGTCGCGCGCATGGGCGCTCAGCGCGTCATATCGGGTCAGCTGCTCGGCCACGGCCCGGGCGGTCACCGGCTCCACGCCCCGGTCGATATAGATCTGCGTCAGTTCATCGAGTTCTTCCTCGGGGAATTTGTGCAGGGCCAGCCTTTCTATCTCCAGATCGGCCTTTTCCGTATCGGCCTGCGAGCTGACCGAGACAAACTCTCCTGCTGCCATCGACATTGCCCCGGCCACCAGACCCGCAATCCCCGCCACCAGAATATCGGAAGGCGAGGCGGCAGCCGACGCCACCCCAATCATCAGGCTGGCGGTGGAGACGATCCCGTCATTGGCGCCCAGCACGGAGGCGCGCAACCAGCCGGTGCGCTGGCTGTAATGGTGCTCCTTGGGCAAATAAGGGTCGGGCATTGGGCACTCCACCGGAACAGGGGCTGTAGCAACCGGAAAAAACGGTGCAAAAACGGGCAGGTAAGGTCAGGTTAACCCGCACTTGCGCACGTGGCCACACACCGTTACGCCTTTGCAGGCTGGCAATAGCAATAAGGGGACACCCGAATGAACGTCTTTCTAATCGTGCTCGCGATCGTGGTGGCTGTCATTGGCGCCATCATCCTGATCTATAACGGCCTCGTCATGAAACGGCAGCGGGTCAACCAGGCCTTCGCGGATGTGGATGTGCAGCTCAAGCAGCGCCAGAACCTGATCCCGAACCTCGTGGAAACGGTGAAGGGCTATGCCGCCCATGAGCAGGCGACCTTCCAGCAGGTGATCGCCGCGCGCAACGCCGCCCAGGCGGCCAATACAGCGGGCGAAATGGCCAAGGCCGAAGGGGTGCTCAGCCAGGCGCTCGGCAAGCTCTTTGCCCTCGCCGAAGCCTATCCAGACCTCAAGGCCAACACCAACTTCCTGCAGCTGCAGCAGCAGCTCTCCTCGATCGAGGACAAGCTGGCCGCCGCCCGCCGGTTCTACAACTCGGCCGTCCAGGACTAT
Organism: Hyphomonas polymorpha PS728; assembly: GCF_000685315.1. Lineage (GTDB taxonomy): Bacteria > Pseudomonadota > Alphaproteobacteria > Caulobacterales > Hyphomonadaceae > Hyphomonas > Hyphomonas polymorpha. The sequence goes on along the minus strand of NZ_ARYM01000015.1, from coordinate 59,505 downwards.
AACACCGCCCGCGAACAGTTCCCCGGCTCGATCATCGCCGGCAGCTTCAATTTCGAACCGCGCGAATTCTTCGATGTCGGCGTTGAAGGCCGCGCATCGATGGATGAGCCGCCAAAGGTTGCCTTCTGAGGGCCTCGCCGGACGGGCCTGCCCGCGCTATCCTGATCCGGTAGCCAGGGAGGGGAGGCCCCATGTCCATCATTCGTTATCTTCCGGTTGCGGCGGGCTTCATGCTCGCCGCTTGCGCATCCACCACCGACACGCCCACCGTCCGCTGGAGCGCGGCGGCCTGGAACGGCCTGGCCGCGCAGACCATCGGTACGGAGAATTACAGCTTCTTCGCCGCCCCGCTGCACGGGCAGGGTTTCAAGCTGAAGCTGACGCTGGCCACAGACGGCATGTTCCGCATTCAGGAAGAGGGTGAAAGCACGCTGCCGGAGGAACTGCGCGCCGCCGCCGAGCAGGCCGCGCCCGAAGGCTGCCGCCTCGCCTCGCTGGAGGTGGCGCCCGATGGCAGCGCCGAAGCGGCCTATGATTGCCAAACTTAAATGTTGGCAGGCATGGACAGCGCCGGGGCGCCAAGCTCAGAATGCGGAATAACTTTCTTCAGGGGTGGTGCCGCGTGATGCGCTATATGATTGTTGCAGCTTCCGCTTTGCTGGTGGCCTGTTCTCCGTCTGCGCCCGCGCAGAAGGCGGAGGAGGGGGAAACCCTTCAGGCAGAACTGACATCTCCCGTTGAAGCCGCCGAAGACGCAGACGCCGCCGCGCCGCTGCTGGACCCCACGGCGCTGGACTTCTCCCGCATGGCCCTTGCCATGCGCATTCCCACCGCCTTCCAGGCGCGCGAAGAAGGCGCCCGGCTGCAGATCAACGTCACCAATGAACGCCTCGGCGTAAATGTGGCCGAGGAGTTTCCCCTTGTTCAAACGAGCGCGGTGACCAGCCCTTTTTTGGCGTCAGAGGCGCGGGAGGGTTACAGGATATGGACCTATGGAACGCGGCCGGAAGATGGGCCTCTGTTGCAGGCGATCAGCGCCGAGCTTGCCCGCCTGAAGCGCGAAGCGCCTGGGGAGAATGAGCTGAGCTTCGGCGCGGTCGCGCCCGGCTGCTGGAACGAGACAAGCCAGACGCCAGAGAGCCTGCGCCGCACGCTCTACATCCGCGTCACACCGGAGGCAGACTTTGAGCTGTTCGTGCCGGAACAGGAAGTCGGCAAGGGCGAGTTGCCCGGCCTGGAAAGCTTCTGGGGCGCCTGCGATTCTTAAGCGGTCTGACGCGCCGGCTGCGCCGCAAACCACGGCTCCAGCCGCGCCAGCGCTTCCTCGATCTCCGGCGTTGAGAGCGCGAAGGAAAAGCGCATGAAGCGCCCGCCATCGACAGGATCAAAGTCCACGCCGGGCGCGGTCGCCACGCCGGTCTCCTCCAGCAGCTTCAGGCAGAAGCTCAGGCTGTTGTCGGTGAAGCGCGAAACGTCCGCATAGATATAAAACGCGCCATCGGGCGGGGCGATATTGTCGAGGCCCAGACGCGGCAGCGCTTCCAGCAGCAGCGCGCGGTTCTTCCGGTAGACGGCCAGATGCCCTTCAAGCTCGTCCCGGCTGTCCATGGCAATCAGCCCGGCATGCTGGGCCAGCGATGGCGCGGTGAGGAACAGGTTACCGATATAGGCATTCGTCCGCGCCACACCTTCTTCGGGCGACACGAGCCAGCCCAGCCGCCAGCCCGCCATCGAGAAGTATTTTGAGAAGCTGTTGACGACATAGGCGTCGGGCGCAAATTCCAGCATCGAATGGATCTTCGGACCATAGGAAAGGCCATGATAAATCTCGTCGGAAATGATCCGTATGCCCCGGCGCTGGCAGACTTCAGCAATCGCGGCGAGTTCCTCTTTCGGAATGATGGTGCCGGTGGGGTTGGCCGGGCTCGCAATGATCACTCCCTGGGGCGCAGGCTCCAGCGCATCGAGCGCGGCGGCTGACAGCTGGAAGCGCACCTCCGGCCCGCAGGCGATCTCGACCGGCTCAAGGTTCAGCGCGCGGACGGTATTGCGATAGGCCACATAGCCCGGCCGCGCCATCGCGATGCGGTCGCCCGGGTTGAAGGCTGTTGAAAGCGCCAGAACCAGCGCGGGAGAGGCGCCACAGGTGATCACCATCCGGCGGGGGCTGAGCTCCACGCCAAAGCCCTCGCGGTAATGCCGGCAGATGCGCTCTTTCAGGGGAAGGCTTTCCCAATAGCCCATCGCTTCGCTGTCGAGCACATGGTGAGCCGCCGCAATCGCGCCCTTGGGCGCGCCGGTGGAGGGCTGGCCAAACTCCATATGCAGAATGCGCTGCCCGGCGGCTTTCAGTTCGTGTGCGCGGCGGCTGATCGCGATTGCCTGAAATGGCGCAATATTCTGTCCCATCGGGAACCTCTGTGTTCGTGATTACTTCGCCGCCAGCGCCGGCAGCCATGTGGCCAGCGCCGGCATCGACGCCACCATTGCCAGCAGAATGACCTGCAGTCCAATGAAGGGCAGCGCCCCTTGCCAGATCTGCATCGTGGAGACTTCCGGCGGCGCGGCCCCGCGCAGATAGAAGAGGGCAAAGCCGAAGGGCGGCGTCAGGAAGCTCGTCTGCAGGTTCACCGCCATCAGGATGCCGAGCCAGACAGGATCACAGCCGAGCAGGATCAGCGGCGGCGCTACCAGCGGCACCACCACGAACACGATCTCGATGAAGTCCAGGAAGAAGCCGAGCACGAACATCACCAGCATGGCGGCGGCCAGCGCGCCCCATTTCCCGCCGGGTACATTGTGCAGGATGTCATGCACCAGATCGTCCCCGTCAAAGCCGCGGAAGACGAGGCTGAACAGCGACGCGCCGATCAGGATCAGGAACACCATCGAGGTGATGTGGGCTGAGCTTTTGAGTGCGGGCCCGAGCTGTTTTACCCGGCGCAGCACCAGCAGCCCAGCCACCAGCGATGCGAGAATGGCAAAGGCCGCCAGCACGGTGATCGCCATGCCGATGAAATCCGCCCCGCTATGGCCACCCGAAGCGGTGCGCAGGTCGAGCGTGTTCCGCAGCACGATGATCAGGAGGATGCCGGCAAGGCCTGCCAGCATCACCGGCATCAGGCGGCTCTGCGCTTCCCGCGCCGATGGCGGCCGCTTCGGTGGGCGGGGCTACGCCGCCGAGGATCGAGCCGAGCACGGCGACGATCAGTGCCAGCGGCGCGCCCAGGCCGAGGGCCACATCCCGGAAGGTAAGCGGCGCGGTGCCTTCAATCACCTCGGCCGGCGGGCAGGAGGCGGGCCGGAAGACCGCCATGATGGCAATCCACAACAGGTAAAGCGCCACCAGGATCAGGCCGGGGATCAAGGCTCCGGCGAAAAGATCGCCCACTGAGACAACCGCTGATCCGCCCCCGGAGCGAAGCGCGGCCTGGCTGGCTGCATTCGAGATGGCGTCCGCCAGAAGGATCAGCACGATGGAGGGCGGAATGATCTGGCCGAGTGTGCCGGAGGCGGCAATCGTGCCGGTGGCGAGGCGCGGGTCATAGCCCTGCCGCAGCATCGAGGGCAGGGCGATCAGCGTCATGGTGATCACGGTGGCGCCAACGATACCCGTCGAGGCTGCCAGCAGCGTGCCCACCAGCACCACGGCAATGCCGAGGCCGCCGCGCATCTTGCCGAGCAGGCGGCTGGCGATGCCCAGGAGATCTTCAGCCACGCGTGAGCGCTCGAGGATCACGCCCATGATGACGAAAAGCGGCACGGCCACCAGCGTCTGGCTCTGCATGATCGAGCTGCCTTCGATGCGGCTCGGGAAGGCTTTGAGGAAGGTGTCGGGGAACACGCCGGTGGCAATGCCGATCAGCGCAAAGATCAGCGCCACCCCGCCCAGGGTCAGCGCTACGGGATAGCCCGCCAGCAGCGCGCCGATGGCCACCACGAACATCGAGATGGCAAGGATCGCCTCAAGCTCCATGGCCGCCTCCTTCTGCTGCCAGCTGCTCCGGCGTTTCCGGCGGGAGGGCGCCGGTATTGCGCAGGGCGGCCTTGATCGCTTCGGAAAGCCCCTGCGCCATCAGCAGCACTGCAAAGACCGGCACCAGCGTCTTGAACAGGAAGAAGATCGGCAGACCGTCAGACTCGCGCGAGCCTTCCAGCAGCAGCCAGGCGCGGGCAAGGCCTGCCTCGCTCGTCATCAGGATGCGGACGCAGATGGGGAAGAGGAACAGGTAGATGCCGGCAAGCTCGATCCAGTTGCGTCCCGTCTCGCCAAAGCGCGGGCGCAGGATGTCCACACGCACATGCGCCCCGTCACGCAGGGCTGCGGCGGCGCCTAGCATGAACATGGCGGCAAAGCTGTAGGTGGTGATCTCGTTCAGCCAGCTGAAGGAGAGGGCGAAGGTGTAGCGCAGGATCACCACTGCGAGCATCGAGAAGACGAGCAGCAGGCTGGCGGCAATCGCCGCGCCAAGAGCTGCGCCGGTGATCTTGTCGATCAGACGGCTGAGCTTCAGCGCAAACCCCTCAGTCAGGCGCGGCGCGCTCAGCGCAATCAGCGGCACCAGGAACAGCGGCAGGCTGATCAGGCCCAGCCATTTCAGTCCCGTGCCGATATGCAGGAAGATGCCTGTGTCCATGCCCGCCCCGGCGCCCTTATTTGCCGAGCGCCCGGGCGGTGTAATACACCCCGTCCGAAACCCCGGCCCAGCCGCGCATCAGCTTCAGGGATTTCTCGAAGCTCTCATAGATGCGCTTCTCGACGCCGCTACGCCCGGCAGAGGCGCGCACATCATAGGCTGCTTCCGACATCCGCTTGACGACATCTTCGGGGAAGGATCGCATCTGGACGTTATGCTGGTTCACCAGCAGGTCGAGATGGACGGAGTTCTGATAGGTGAACTCGCCCAGCGTCTCATGGTTCACCGCTTCGCAGGCGGCCTTGAAGATCGCCTGCTCGCTGGCCGTGAGGCTGTCCCAGACGCCGCGATTGATGCCAACGGCAAGGCTCGCGCCCGGCTCATGGAAGCCCGGGCCGTAATAGTAGGGGGCCTCGCGGTGGAAGCCGAGGGAGTAATCGTTCCACGGGCCCACCCATTCGGCCGCATCAATCGCGCCGGTCTGGAGGGCCTGATAGATCTCGCCGCCCGCCAGCGCGATGGAGGCCCCGCCAAGCGCGCGCAGCACTTCGCCGCCTTGCCCCGGAATGCGCATGCGCAGACCCGCCATATCCCTCAGGGAGCGGATTTCCTTGCGGAACCAGCCGCCCATCTGGTGGCCGGTATTGGCGCCCTGGATGCATTTGATGCCGAACTGGCCGGAGAGCTCGTCCCAGAGTTCCTGCCCGCCGCCAAAGTCGATCCAGCCCATGATCTCCTGGGCCGTCATCCCGAAGGGCACAGCCGTGAAGAAGGGAAAGCCGGTGGACTTCGCCGTCCAGTAATATTCGGCGCCGTGATACATATCCGCCGAACCATTGGCGACGGCATCGAAGGATTCAAACGGCGGCACGAGTTCGCCCGCGGCAAACACCTTCACCTCGATCAGCCCATCGGTCATGTCGCTGATACGCTGGGCCACGCGCTCGGCGGCGGTGCCCAGGCCGGGCAGGCCCTTGGGCCAGGTGGTGACCATGTTGAAACGGCGCCGGTTGCGGCCGATGGCCGGTGTTGCCAGCACGGCGCCGGCTGTTGGCGTCGAGAAGGTGGCGGCCGCGCCGGCCACACCCAGTGCGCCTGCGCCGATCAGGTTACGGCGGTTGATCATCAATGCCCTCCCCACGCGGCACGGGTCTCTTTGGCGCGTTTGCGCCATCGGTCCGTTTTGCCGGCGAAAAACTAGTCGTCGTCTCTCTAGGGCCGCCAGCGGTCGCCGTCAAGCACTTCCAGCGGTTTGTAGCGCCGTTTGTAGTCCATCTTTGGGCTGCCCTTCACCCAGTAGCCCAGATAGAGGTGCGGCAGGCCGAGGTCGTGCGCGTGCAGGATGTGGTCGAGGATCAGATAGTGGCCAAGGCTGCGGCTGGCCTTCGACGGGTCAAAGAAGGTGTAGACCATCGACAGCCCATCGCGCAGCACATCGGTGATGGCGGCGGCCACCAGCGGCGCGTCCGGTTCCGGCCCTTCGCGATATTCGAAGATCAGGCTCTGCACCGGGCTACCGCCGACCATGGCGACATAATCCCGGTAGGTCATGTCCGACATGCCGCCATTGTCATGGCGCGTCGTGACATAGGTTTTCAGCAGGCGGAACTGCTCGCGGGTTGCCTGCGCGGCAACCGGGCGGCGCACCAGCGTCTCGTTGCGCGCGATCACCCGGCGGTCATTGCGACTGAGCTCGAAATCCCGCGTCGCCACCCGCACGCTCTTGCACGCATTGCAGCGCGCGCAGGCTGGCCGGTAGGCAATCGACTGGCTGCGGCGGAAACCGGACTGGCTGAGCACGTTATGCACAGCGTCTGCTTCCGGAATGGCCAGGTTGGTGAAGGCTTTGCGTTCCTTCCTGTCAGGCAGATAGGGGCAGGGGCTGGGGTTCGTGACGTAGAACCTCAGCGACCGCTCAAGGCCCGCCAGCAGAAGATGTGGATCCGAAAACTTCATTGCCGCTGACGATACACCGGCGCGCCGATACGCCAAGTGGCGTTTTCGGGGCAGAGGGCCGGGCGCAGCAAAAATGGCGCAGGGTTGTGCCCTGCTGGTGACAGTCTAGTCGGCCAGATGGACCTGCAGGCTGATGCGGCGGTTGGCGGCCAGGTGGGGCTGGCCGGCGCTGAGGGGGCGGGTGTCGGCATAGCCGGTGACGCCCACGACCCGCTCTGTTCCGAAACCGGACGCCTCAAGCAGCCGGCGGGCCTCATTGGCCCGGGCCGAGGAAAGTTCCCAGTTGGAGCTGGCCGTGCCCGCCATCGAGAAGGCGTCGGTATGGCCTTCGATGGAAACGGTATAGGGCAGGGCCGCAAGACTTGCGCCCGCCGCGCGGATCAGGGCGGCGCCGGTTTCCGTCAGCGCGCCGCTGCCGGTTTCGAACAGGGGCCGGTCGGCGGTATCCACAAGCTCTATCCGCACGCCTTGCGCATCGGCAGACAGCTGCACACTGTCACCGGCCGCCTTCAGGCTTTCAGAGAGTTCCAGCATCGCCAGCAGGCGGGCCGCGTCTGACAGCGCCTCGCTGGCCGTCACCGAGACGGTAGCCGGTTTACCGGTAAATTCCGAAGCGATCACCGCGCGGTCTTCTTTCGAGACCCCGCTGATCAGCCACATGAGCAGAAAGAACGCGACCAGGGCCGTCAGGAAGTCGGCATAGGCCAGCTTCCAGGTGCCCGTTTTACGGGTAGGCATAACGGGCCTTCTGCCCGTCTGCCGCCGTGAGGTCGTGGCATATGCCATTGCTCTTTTGCGTCCAATCCTTCTGATGGATGACGCTGGTGTATCAGGTCGTGGTGAAAGCCACGCTTCGCCGAGGGGTGGGATTTCCATGAAATTCGCTCTAATTAGCCCGTAATTCAGCAGGAGAGAGCAATGGCGCGCACCGCATTTCTGGGCCTCGGGGTCATGGGTTTCCACATGGCTGGCCATCTGGCGCGGGCAGGCCATCAGGTCACCGTCTGGAACCGCACGCCCGCCAAGGCCGCTGCCTGGACCGCGGCCCACAAGGGCAAGAGCGCGGCAGACCCCGCCTCTGCCGTGTTCGGCGCCGAATATGTGCTGATGTGCCTGGGCGATGATCCCGATGTACGCGCGGTGTTTGACGGCTTTGAGCCAAGCCTGGGCGCGGGCATGACCGTCATCGACCACACCACGGCCTCCGCCTCCCTCGCCCGCGAACTGGCCGAGCGCTGCCGTGCCAAGGGCGCGCATTTCATTGACGCGCCGGTTTCGGGCGGCGAGGCGGGCGCCATCAATGGCAAGCTCACCATCATGTGCGGCGGCGAGGAAGATGCCTTCGCCAAGGCAGAGCCGGTGATGGCCGCCTTTGCCCGGGCCACCACGCTGATCGGCGAGAGCGGCGCGGGCCAGCTTGCCAAATCCGTCAACCAGATCTGCATCGCCGGCATCGTCCAGGGCCTCGCCGAGGCACTCCACTTTGCCGGCAAGGCGGGGCTGGACGCAGAGAAGGTGATCGCGGCGATTTCCGGCGGCGCGGCCCAGAGCTGGCAGATGGAAAACCGCTGGAAGACGATGACGGACGGCAAGTTCGATTTCGGTTTTGCGGTTGACTGGATGCGCAAGGACCTCCGGATCACGCTGGACGCGGCCCGCGAGAATGGCGCAAGTCTTCCGCTCACGGCGCAAGTGGATCAGTACTATGCCGATGTGCAGGCGATGGGTGGCAACCGCTGGGACACCTCCAGCCTGATCGCCCGGCTGGACCGGAAGCCTGACTGATGGGGATCTGCCGCGTCGATATTCACATCCCGTCTGATGGCGAAGCCTATGACACGGCGATACGGATCATCAAGGCATCAGACCCGATCGACTATCTGGTGCTTCAGCCGGAACAGAAAGACCGCCGCCTGATCCAGGTGATCATGCGGGACGGCCCGGTTCAAGCCATGCTCGACAATCTTCAGTCCCTGCTCGAACACCGCTCCGGCTGGCGCGTCACCGTTGCCGATCTGGATGTGACCATTCCCAAGCTGCCCGAGCCGAAAGACGAGAAGAAAATCGCCCGCCAGCAGCACACCCGCGAGGAACTCTACGTTCAGGTTTCCAGCAATGCGAAACTCAATCGGGACTTCATCGTCATGGTGGTGCTCTCCACCATCGTGGCGGCGATCGGGCTTGTCTCGGATGGGGTTGCCGCCGTGATCGGCGCCATGGTGATCGCGCCGCTGCTGGGCCCGATCATTGGCCTGGCGATGGGCGCTGCGCTGGGCGAGCTCGCGCTGCTGCGCCGGGGCATCCTCACACTGTTTGCGGGCATCGCCATCGCACTCGGCGTTTCGCTGGTGCTGGCTTTGGTGCTGCCGCCCAACTGGGAAAGCCGGGAACTCATGTCCCGCGCGGAAGTGCGGCTGGACGGTTTGGCGCTTGCCATGGCGGCAGGTGGCGCAGCGGCGCTCTCGGTGACGCGGGGCGCTTCCTCGGCGCTGGTAGGCGTGATGGTGGCCGCCGCGCTGCTGCCACCGGGCGCAGCGTTCGGCCTCTTCCTTGGCTATGGCGAATGGCAACTCGCCCTGCGCGCGGCGCTGCTGCTCAGCCTGAATGTGGCGGCGCTGATCCTGTCGGCGCTGATTGTCTTCCGCCTGCGCAAGATCCGTCCCCGGACATGGATAGAGCAGCAACATGCCAATCGCGCCGTCTGGCTGAACGCGATCCTGTCAGGCCTCTTCCTTTTGATTGCCATCGCGCTCATACTGCTGCTGGATCTTGGGAGCGCTGTCGAACTGGGCGCCTGAGACGCCAGGGGGGAAGACGATGGCAGGCAAGGAAGCGAAAACAAAACCCACGGCGATCAGCCCGGCAGATTACATCGCTGCCATGGAAGATGGCCCGCGCAAGACGGACGCCGCTACCGCGCTCGCCTGGATGACGAAGATAACGGGCCTGAAACCGAAAATGTGGGGCCCGTCGATGATCGGTTATGGCCGCTATGCCTATACTTATGACAGCGGCCATTCCGGCGAGGCGATGCTGACCGGCTTCAGCCCGCGCAAGGCAAACCTTGTCTTTTACGCCATGCCGGGCACGCGGGATTACTCAGCCGAGCTTGCCCGCCTCGGCAAGCACAAGACCGGCAAGAGCTGCCTCTATATCAACAAGCTGGCCGATATAGACATGGACGTGCTCGCCGAAATCGTGCGCGATGGTGTCGCCCATATGCGCCGGAATTATCAGTCCTGGGACGAGTGAGCGTGCGGAGGCGCGCTCAGAAGGCCGGCATGTCCATCATTGCCAGCGCGTCGTTCAGGATTTCCTCGCCCAGAAGCTGCGCATAGGTTTCCACGGCGCTTTCGAATTTGGGGTTCTGAACATCCGCGAAGCTCATGCCGCATTGCGAGGTCGCAATGGCCAGCGCGCTGAAGCTGAAGTTGAGGAGGGCCGCATTTGCTTCCGGCTTCTGATCCTGCAAAGCATGGATCATGACCTGTTTTACATTCGTCTTGAGTTCCGGTGTCGTATTACTTTTCATACAGGTTGCCAGACGATTAGGGTCGAAGTCCGCGAACGCCGGCAGGGCGGAACTGGCGAGCACTGCAGCAGCAATAACAGAACGTAACATGGTTCGTCTCCGGAGCTTGTCGATGTCTCCTCCTGAGTACAACAGCCGCGCGTCCGGCGAAACGAAGGAACGCAGAATCCCTGCTTATGGGTTTACATCCCGGATCAAGCGCCTACCTTGTTCATCTACGCTTCAGGAAGGCGTGGTGCGCAGCTGCGGCCTTCTCCAACCATCCTCCAGAACGATTGGATATCTTATGACTGTCAAGAACGGCGACACCGTACACATCCACTATACCGGCACGCTGAGCGACGGGTCGACTTTCGATAGCTCGCAAGGGCGCGAGCCGCTCTCCTTCGAGGTGGGCAGCGGGCAGATCATTCCGGGCCTGGATTCGGCCATTCCCGGCATGGCGGTGGGCGACAAGAAAACCGTGAATGTGCCCTGCGAAGATGCCTATGGGCCGGTCAATCCGTCCATGCGTCAGGATGTACCGCGTACAGAGTTTCCGCAGGACGTGCCTTCAGAAGTTGGCACCCGTCTGCAGATGCAGACACAGAATGGCCAGGTGATCCCCGTGGTGATCGTTGCTGCCGACGACGCTGCCATCACGCTGGACGCCAACCACCCGCTGGCTGGCAAGGATCTGACATTCGATATTGAACTCGTGGCGATTGGCGCTGCGGCCTGATTGCGCTGGGCGATGGGCCAAGCGTCCATCGCCCGCCTTCAGTCCAGCGCCCGCATCGCCGCCGCGATTCCTGCGCCGCCGGGCTGGTCTTCCAGCGCCGCGATCACGCCTGCGCGCATCTCAGGCGACTTGTTCTGGCCGAGCTTGGTGATCCCCTCCAGCCGGCTGGGCCGCATTTCGAAAGCGCGGATGCCATTCAGCAGCGCTTCAAAGGCGGCCGGCTTCATCTTCGCCCGCGTCCAGGGCGGCTTGGGCGAGAGGCCAGCCTCGAACACGGCGGAGAGGTCATCCAGAAACGCTGCTGCGCCTTCCCGGCCCGTTTCGGTCACTGCGCCCTCGGCTTCGACCGACAGATAGTTCCAGGTCGGCACCTGATCGGGCACATCGCCATACCAGTCCGGCGAGATGTAGGCGTCCGGCCCGGTGAACACGAGGGTGGCCGCCGCCCCCGCCAGCAGCCGCGCCGTAACCGGATTGGCCGCCGAAAGGTGGAAGCGCAGGACAGGGCTCTCTCCCTCCAGCCGCACGATTACCGGCGTATGCACAGCCAGGGGCGCGCGCTCGCCATTCACCATCACGATGCCCAGAGGATGGGCGGCAATCCGCGCCAGCAGGGTGGCCGGGTCGGTCTCACGGAAGCGGGGCGAAGGGTGCATCGGCTCAGAACAGGTTGCCCTGATCCCCCTTCTTGCGGGGAGCAGGCTTGGGTTTGGCGGCAGGTGGCGGCGTGTCGCCCTCGATGGGCGCGGCGGTGACGTCTCCGTCCGCAAAGGTCACGCGCATGACCGGAAGTGTCCGGGCCTGTCCGGATGTGCGCACCAATTGTCCGGAATTGTCCCGAATGATCACATATCCGCGCTTCAGCGTCGCCTGATAGGACAGCGTTTCGAGCAGCTTGCCCTCCGCGTTCAGCGCCGCCTTGCGCTGCTCGATCAGACGCATCAGCGCAGGGCGCGCGCGCACGGCCGCCTCACGCAGGCGCTGGCGCTGTCCCCGGATTTCCGCCCGCAGGGTAGAGGGCGAAAGCTGCAGCCGGGAGAGCTTCAGGCGCGCCTTCTGGGTCAGCGCCAGGGCGGCGCGGGGCAGGCTGGCGGCAGCATAGTCCAGCCGCTGACGCTTTGATTGCAAAAGGCTTTCCGGGCGGGGCAGGCGGGCCGCGACGAGTTTGTCGCTGGCGCGGGCAAGGGCGCGGGTGAGCGCGCGTTTCAGCCGCTGGCCAGACTCTTCCACGCTGAGGATCAGCTCTGTGCGCACCGGCACGGCGATCTCGGCGGCGCCTGTGGGCGTGGGTGCCCGGCGGTCGGACACATAGTCGATCAGCGTGGTGTCGGTCTCGTGCCCAACCGCTGAAATCAAAGGAATTTCACTCTCGAAAGCGGCGCGGACGACCGTTTCCTCATTGAACGGCCAGAGGTCTTCAATCGAGCCGCCCCCCCGCGCCACGATCAGCACATCGGGCCGGTCTGCCCCTGTCATCGCGTTGAACCCGCGGATGCCGGTGGTCACCTGGGCAGCGGCCTGTTCCCCCTGCACCAGCGCGGGCCAGACAATGACGCGCACCGGAAACCGGTCACGGATCCGGTGGAGGATATCCCGGATCACCGCCCCGGTCGGCGAGGTGATCACCCCGATGGTGCGGGGCATGTAGGGGATCGGCTTCTTGTGTCTCGCGTCGAAGAGGCCCTCGGCAGCGAGCTTTTTCTTGCGCTCCTCCAGCAGCTGCATCAGCGCGCCGGCGCCGGCGGGCCGCATCGTGCTGGCGATCATCTGATAGGCCGAGCGGCCCTCATAGGTGGAGAGGCGCCCGGTGGCCACCACTTCCAGCCCTTCCTCGGGCCGGAAGGTCAGCCGGTCTACCTGGCCCCGCCACATGATGGTGTTGAGGACGGCCTTGTCGTCTTTGAGGTCAGCATACATGTGGCCGGACTTGGCAATCGTCACCCGGCCAAGCTCGCCGCGCACGATCACCTGGTCATAATTGGTCTCGATTGTCCGCTTCAGGCTCGCGGCGAGTTCCGAGACGGTCAGTTCAGGCTGATTTGTGGTCGGCGAGTCAGGCATTTGGGCTTGATCCCATGCCCTGCTCAGCGCATCAAGCCGCCCCATGAACATACTCCTGATCGGATCGGGCGGCCGTGAACACGCCCTGGCCTGGAAGATGGCCCAGTCTCCCCTCGTGGACGTGGTGCATTGCGCGCCCGGCAATCCCGGTATGGACGCGGTGGGCCCCTGTTTTGATGTGGCGGCCGATGACATTGACGGGCTGGTGAAGCTTGCCCTGCAGATAGAGCCCGACCTGGTGGTGATCGGCCCGGAGGCGCCCCTCGCCCTTGGCCTGTCTGACATTCTGCGGGCACGGGGATTTGATGTGTTCGGCCCGTCGAAAGAGGCGGCTCAACTGGAAGCGTCCAAAGCTTTCTCCAAGGCCCGGATGACGAAATACGGCGTGCCGACGGCGGCCTATGGCGAGTTTACCGAGGCTGCCCCTGCCAAAACCTTCCTGCGCAAGATGCGCGCGCCCTATGTGCTGAAGGCCGATGGCCTGGCAGCGGGCAAGGGCGTTGTGATTGCCGAGACACTGGAAGAGGCCGATAGCGAAATCGACGAGATGCTGTCGGGCAAGTTTGGCGACGCCTCCGCCACGCTGGTGATCGAGGAATTCATGCATGGCGAAGAGGCCAGCGTGTTCGTCATCACGGATGGTGAAGGCGCGATCTTCCTGCCTGCCGCCCAGGATCACAAGCGCGTGGGCGATGGCGACACCGGCCCGAACACCGGCGGCATGGGCGCCTACGCGCCCGCCCCGGTCGTCAGTGAAGAGATCATGTCTCGCGTCAAGTGCGAGATTGCCGCCCCGATGCTGAAGGGCATGGCGAAAGACGGGATGCCCTATCAGGGCGTGCTGTATATCGGCATCATGGTGACCGCTGAAGGCCCGAAGGTTGTCGAGTTCAATGCGCGCTTTGGTGACCCGGAATGCCAGGTGCTGATGAAGGGCCTGAAGGGCGATATTGTGCCCGCCATTCTTGTGGCGGCGACTGGTGGCCTCAAGGGCAATGAAGAAGCGTTCGAGGCGCTGCTGGAACTGGAGGACTTCCAACCGGCGGCAACCGTCGTTCTGGCAGCCAAGGGCTATCCCGGCAGCTATGAAAAAGGCACCGTGATTGAAGGCGTGAAACAGGCCGGGGCGCTGGAAGGTGTCACGGTATTCCATGCGGGCACGGATGTTGCCGATGGCGGAAAGCTGATCGCCAAGGGCGGCCGCGTGCTGAACGTGACGGCCAGCGGCGCCACCCTGCGGGAAGCGGTGGACCGGGCCTATGCAGGCGTTGACGCGATCAACTGGCCGGAAGGTTTCTGCCGCCGGGATATTGGCTGGCGCGCGCTCTAGCTAGTCATAGCTGAATGCAACGCTCATCCTGAGCGAAGTCGAAGGATGGCAAGCGGTGCGATCGCCAGCCCCGGCTCGTCCTTCGACTTCGCTCAGGATGAGCCGTTCGGGGGGCAGCGGCGCCTCAGGAATTGGGATCGATCAGGACCTTGATCTCGCTGGGGTTTTTCGCGAGGCTCTCGAAAGCCGCTTCGGTATTGGCGAGTGGCTGGCGGCTGGTGATGAGGCGGGCGGCCTTGTCCGGGTGCGCCTCTATCATGGCAAGGGCAGCGGCGAACTCTTCCGGGCGGTAGGCGAAGCTGAACTCAAGCGTCAGTTCACGGAGGATGCCGTCAAGCGGGGTGAGCTTCTCCTCATGCGGGCAGACGCCGGCCACGATGATATGGCTGTGCGGCGGGGCGCCCTTGATCACCTGATCCAGCATCCCTTGGGCGCCGGTGCATTCGAAGATGTTGGCGCCGGGCGGCAGGCCGCGGAAATCCCGCTCAAGCAGGGGTGACATCGGATAAGGCGTCAGCTTCAGATCGCCCCAGTGATCGAAGGCAGACCCGGCCGACGGATCTATGACAATGTCGGCGCCCAGCGCGCTGGCGGCGCGGCGGCGCTCTGCGGAGAAGTCTGCCGCGAGGATGGGCCCTCTGCCCTGCAGGCTGAGCGAGAGGATGACGGCGAGGCCGACCGGGCCGCAACCGATGACGACATTTGGCGCGCGGTTGCGGCTGGCCAGATTGGCCGCATGCAGACCAACGGCCAGCGGCTCGCTCAGCGCGGCAAGATCATGCGGTACACCCTCAGGGATGCGGAAGCTGCGGCAGGCATCAATGCAGGAAAGCTCGGCCAGCCCGCCGCCATGGGCGGGCGAGAGGCCGATGGTCTGCGGGCCTTCATGCGTGTGCGTGAAGGGCAGGCCGGTGATGATGTCGCCGGGCCTGATCTGCGTCTCCGTGCCCGGCGCGATGCCGATCACTTCAGCGGAAAACTCATGCCCGGGAATGATCGCCGGCATCTGGGACAGGGCTTCCGGCGGCAGGGTATCGGCCATGGCCGCCATCTGTTTGCGGGCGCTGAGATCACTGCCGCAGATGCCGGTGAAGATCGGCCGGACGAGGAGTTGGCCAGGCGCAGGCGAGGGGTCCGGCATCTGGCGTATGCTGATGGATTTGCCCTGAAGAACGGCGGCGCGCATGATACGTGTCCTGATGCTTGCTGCGGGTCAGCTCTGGGGCGGAAGGGCGAAGCGGGCGACTTCCGGCTGGCCGGTGTGCGCGGTGGTGCCGCCATCGGCCACCATGATCGTGCCGGTGACATAGGAGGCGTCTTCCGAAGCCAGGAAGGCCACGACGCTGGCCATCTCTTCGGGCTGGGCCGCGCGGCCGAGCGGGATGCGGCTTTCCCATTCTTCCTTCAGGCCCGGCAATTGCTGGGCACCCGCGGTAATCGGTGTAACGACGAGGCCGGGGCAGAGCGCGTTGACGCGGATGCCGTCGCGGGCATGGTCTACCGCGAGGGCGCGGGTGTAGTTGATGACGGCGCCCTTGGCAGCGTTATAGGCGGCGAAGCGATAGTCCCCGCCCATGCCAGAGATGGAGGCCGTATTCACGATGGCGCCGCCGCGCGGCATGTGGGGTATGGCGAAGTGGCAGGCATAATAGACGCTGTGCAGGTCTACCGCGATGACACGTTCCCATTCCGCAGGCTGAATTTCCACGCTGGTGCCGAAGCTGCCGATGCCGGCGTTGTTGAAGAGGATGTCGATGCGGCCATGGCGATCCACAGCCGCCTTGATGAGCGCTTCGATATCGGCGGCGCTGGAGACGTCGCATTTGATGGCCATGGCCGTAGCGCCAAGGTCAGCCGCGATGGAGGCGCCGCCATTATCGTTCAGGTCCGCCAGCACCACATGGGCGCCTTCGCGGGCCAGCAGACGGGCGGTGGCCGCGCCAATACCGGAGGCGGCGCCGGTGATGACGGCGACTTTGTTCTCAAATCTTTTCCGGGTCATGCGAGGCTCGCCTATTGCGCGCTGCTGGGCGGGGCTTCGGTGGCCCAGGCCGGGCGGCGCTCCTTGATCACATCGGTGATCTTCGCCCAGGCGGGCAGCGTCTTGGCCAGGAACTTGATGTCGAAATTCTCTTCGCTGCGGAATTCCAGCACCTCGACGCCTTCCGGGCCGGGTGTGTAGCGATAGGCTTTGTCCTTGCCGATGAAGAAGCCGTCACCCTTGCCGAGCTTTTCCGTTCCGAGCTGCAGCGTGCCGGCGACGATATAATAGAGGCAATCGGCATTGTGCGTGTGCAGAGGAAGCGGGAAGCCGCTCTTGAACCAGGCATAGGTGAGGCTGAAGCCGGGGCGGGAAAAGAGGGTTTTCACCACGTTGCCTTCAGCAAAGCCTGCTTCCAGCGCGCCGCCGATGCCAGCCTGCATGTCTTCATTGAGATCGGCCACTTCCATATGGCCTGTCTCGTCCAGCGTGGGCGCAGAGGCAAAGCGGAAAATTTCCATACCGGCCGTATTGGCAGACGGTTCCGTCGCGGCAGTTGTGGTCATGTGTTCCTCCCGTGCCGGATGATTTCTTGTTATGGCTTCGAAAAGCCTCTGGCGCCGCGCCCGGCAACGCGGCAAGCTGGAAAATTAGTATCATGGTTAGAAAAGTAGTCAATGTTGACTATTTTCGAGCCGGATAGCCAGGATGACGAGTGGGGAGCGCAGTCTTGATGGGTATGAACGACAGGAGCGATCCGCTGCCGCATACGCTGGCGGCACGCCCCCGGCGAACGCGGCGGGGCGAAGAAACGCGCCGGCAGCTGATCACTGCGGCCATCGAATGCCTGTGTGAGCGGGGCTATGCCGCCACCTCCATCGAAACGGTGATGGAGCGGGCGGGCGTCAGCCGGGGGTCAGTGCTGCACCAGTTCCCGACGCGGATCGCGCTGATTACCGGCGCGGTTGAGGCGGCGATGGACCAGATGATGGAGCATACGCGAGAGCTGATGCGCGCCTTACCCAATCCGGTGGCCCGGTACCGGGCGATGTGCGACCTGTTCTGGGAGTCCCAGAACATTCCCGAGGGCGCCGCCATTACCGAGGCGCTGCTGGCCTCGCGGTGGGACGCCGCGCTGGGAGAGGCATTGCGGCCCATCGGTATGCGGGTCGAAGCGGAGATTGACCAGGATACATGCGCCACGGCGATTGCTGCCGGGGTGAAGGATGTTGAGGCGGCCATGGTGCATGCCCGCGTGCTGATCCTGACGCTGCGCGGCATCACGCTGGAACTGATGTATGACAAGAACCGGGCGATGATCCACAAGGCCCTGGAACAGATCCGCGCGCAGCATAAGGCGCATTGCGAGGATATGCTGGGGCCGGAACCGGCTTAGCCCTGGGCTTCCTCGTCCTTGAACCAGACCTCGACCGGCCCCTTCAGGGTCAGCTGCATCGGCCGGCCCTTGCGGTCCACAGCCTTGCCGGCGGACACCTTTATCCAGCCCTCGGAGATGCAATACTCCTCGACGGTGGATTTCTCTTCACCGCGAAAGCGCACGCCAATGCCGCGCACCAGCACGTCATAGTCGTAGTACGGGCTGTTGGGATAGATCGAGAGACGGTCGGGAGGTGTATCGGTCATGGCCGGGGTTTAGCCGCCTCGGGCGGGGCGGATCAAGCAAAATAGGCGGCGTTATTTGCCGACGAAGATCAGCGTGCCTGCGGGCACTTCGTTTGCGAACGCGGCCAGGTCGTCCTTCGAGAACACGATGCATCCGTTCGACCGGCCGAGCTTGCCATGGCGGGTAAGGAAGGCGGGCTCTGCATAGTCGGCGGCATGGACGACGATTGCCCGCTCACGGGAGGTGCTGTTGGTTTTGTCCAGCCCATCTAGGCGGAAGGACCGGCCATGCTTGCCGGTATATTCCTCGGCGAAACGGAAGGTGCCTTCGCTGCTCGCCTGTGAACCGGGCAGGCTGGAGAAACCGTCGAGATAGCCGTCATGATCCTTGTCGGTGCCCATGCCATGGGCGGCGCGATAGGCCGAGACGGCGCCCGTTGCCAGATCGATGACATGCAGCCGCTTCTTGCTGGAATGCTGGCCATAATCGACGATCACCAGCTTTCCGCTGCTGCCGCCATCGCGGGCGTGCGCTTCCATCGCAGCGAGGGCGCGTTCCAGCAGTTCCGGGCGTATGAGCCCGTCCGGATCGAGCATTTTTGCCTGCGCGCTCAACCCGGCGCTGGAAAAGATCAGAAAGATCAAGGCGCAAAAACGGAATGCGGTTCTCATCCTGGTATCCTGAAAAGGTGACGCGACGCGGCGGCAGGTCTTGGCGGGACGGCGCGGACTTGTATGGTATCCATACAGAATCCGGCAGAATTGAGAGAGACCAAAATGGCAGAGGGCGATACCGCACAAGACCTGTATTCCGGCACCAAGGAAGTCGCCGAGTCGCATCGTTTTGACGAAGCCAAGCTGGCTGCCTGGATGGAAGCGAATGTCGAGGGGTATGAAGGCCCGCTGGTGGTGCGCCAGTTCAAGGGGGGGCAGTCCAACCCGACCTATCAGCTGATCACGCCGAAGAAGAAATACGTGATGCGCCGCAAGCCGCCGGGCAAGCTGCTGCCGAGCGCACATGCGGTGGACCGCGAGTTCACGATCATCAACGCCCTCTATCCGCTCGGCTATCCGGTGGCCCGCCCCTACGGCCTGTGCCTGGATGAGAGCGTTACCGGCACGATATTCTATGTGATGGACTGCGTGGAAGGCCGCATCCTGTGGGATGGCACGCTGCCGGAGTATCAACCCTCAGAGCGCCGGGCGATCTATGAAGCCAAGGTGAAGACCTTCGCCGACCTGCACAATGTGGACTGGCGGAAAGCGGGCCTCGAAGGCTTCGGCAAGGAGGGCGACTATGTTGCCCGCCAGATCCACCGCTGGACGAAACAGTATAAAGCCTCCGAGACGATCCACATTCCGGAGATGGAAAAGCTGATCGAATGGCTGCCGGCGAACATCCCGCCGGGCGACACGACGACGATTGTTCACGGGGACTACCGCCTCGACAACATGATCCTGCATCCGACCGAGCCGAAGGTGATCGCGGTGCTCGACTGGGAGCTGTCGACGCTGGGTGATCCGATTGCGGATTTTTCCTACCATCTGATGAACTGGGTGATGCCGCCGGGGGATTCGGCGCGTGGCTCGATCATGGCGATCCCGGACCTGAAGGCCTGGGGCATTCCGACGATGGAAGAATATGTGGGCCTTTACTGCGAGCATACCGGCCGCAAGGGCCTGCCGGAGCTTGACTATTACTTCTCCTACAATGCCTTTCGTCTGGCCGGCATCCTTCAGGGGATCATCGGCCGCGTGCGCGACGGCACTGCCAACAGCGCGAATGCCGAGTCGAATGCTGCCCGCGTGGTCCCGCTGGCACGGTTCGCTTATGAATATGCCCGCCGCGCCGGCATGC
This sequence comes from Hyphomonas polymorpha PS728, assembly GCF_000685315.1. Lineage (GTDB taxonomy): Bacteria > Pseudomonadota > Alphaproteobacteria > Caulobacterales > Hyphomonadaceae > Hyphomonas > Hyphomonas polymorpha. The sequence continues at coordinate 39,806 of NZ_ARYM01000015.1, read as the reverse complement.
CGGGGTGAGGCCTGAGCCTTCCAGCCCGCCGGCCCCTGAGGGTGGCCGGCGGCTGCTGACGCGCCGGGATTTGCTGTTGCTGGCACTGGCGAGCGCCGTTGTTACGGCAAACGCCTATTACATCCACCCGATCGTCGCCCTTGTGGCGAAGGATTTCGGCGTTTCGCCTTCGGGCATCGGTCTGGTGCCCGCGCTGAACCAGATTGCACTTGCAGTCGGGATTTTCGTGCTGCTGCCGCTGGGCGACCGGTTCAGCAACCGTCAGCTGGCAACCGTGTTTGCCGCCGGGCAGTTCCTTGGGCTGATGATGATGGCCTTTTCGGGCAGCTTCTGGCTGTTCGTGGCCGGATCGACTTTCCTCGGCTTCTCGACGATTACTCCCTATCTGCTGCCTGCTTATGCCTCCAAGCGGGTGGAGCCTCAGCGTCTCGGCCAGGTGACAGCGACGCTGACAACCGGAGTGATTGCCGGCATCCTGATCGCCCGTGTGGGCGCTGGCTGGGTGGGCGAGCATCTGGGCTGGAGAACGGTCTACTATATCGCCGCCTGTGTCATGCTGGCGATCACCCTGCTCCTTCCACGGATCATGGAGGGGCGCGAGAAATCCGCTGCAGAAGGGCCGGCAGAGAATTATTTCGGCCTTGTCCTCTCGGTCATCCCGATTGTGCGGCGCCATCCCGAAGTGGTGCTCTCCGGCGTGATCCAGGGGCTCGGCTTTGGTATTTTCCTGTCCGTGTGGCTGACGCTGGGGCTTCATCTCACCAGCCCCGAGATGGGCTATGGCACCGATACGGTCGGCTATCTGGCGGCGCTGGCGCTGCTGAACCTGATGACGACCGCGCCGCTGGGCGCCTGGGCAGACCGGGTGGGCGCGCGGAAGGCGCGCTTCCTCATTTCTCTGGTGCAGTTTGCCGGTGTCTGCCTCCTCGGAGTTTTCGGGCACAGCCTCTGGCTGCTGATCATCCCGCTGACGCTGATGAACGTTGTCGGCCCGCTGATTGACGTGACGGGGCGGATGACGTTCCTGAGCCAGTCGCCCGGCGTGCGGACCCGGCTGATGACGGCCTATATCGTGCTGATGTTCATCGGCGGCGGACTTGCCAGCTGGGGCGCAACCTTTGTGTATGAGCAGGCGGGTTGGGATGGGACAACGCGGCTGGCACTGATCCTCTCAGCCTTGCTGGTGACGCTGTCCTTTCTGAGTATGCGTTTCATGGGGCGCGGCAAGACGTGACCCCGCCGCCTGAACATGGCAGGATCGATCAAAAGGGAGATGTTATGACCGAAATTCTCAAAGGCCCGCTGCGCAGCCCCGTCAATATGCTGACCGAGCAGAAATATGGTGGCCACAAATCCCTGCATGATGACGCAGAAGCCGCGCGCCTTGGCATCAAGGCGGGGCCTATCGAAGGGCCGACACATTTCCAGCAATTCGTGCCGTTGCTGGCGGACGTCTGGGGCAAGGACTGGTTTGAACGCGGTTGCTTCTCCTGCCATTTCCTCAACATGGTGTTCGATGGCGAGAAAGTCCGTGCCGAGATTGACAAGCCTGCGCCGGGCGCCACGCGCACGGCGGCGCGGGCCTTCAAGGAAGATGGCACGCCCGTGCTGGAAGCCAGTGCCACGCTGGGCCCGGACCATGGCGAGACACTGCTGGAGGCGCGGATGAAGGCGCTGCGCCCCGCGAGCGATCTCGTCATCCTGGCGGACATGAAGGTTGGCCTGCAGGGCGCCGCCGAAGAACGTGTGCGGATGGGGCCGGATCAGAATATGGGCGATCTCTATCCCTTCTCGCTGGCAGAGAAGCTGGCCGTGATCACCGAGAATGACCCGATGTATTCGGATGCCGGCGCCTCGCCCTGGGGGCGTCCGGTGGTGCCGCTCGAAATGGTCAGCGTGCTGGCCAACTATTCCAGCCATGGCGCCCGCTTCCCGGTGAAACATCCGAGCATTGGCCTGTTTGCCGATCTGGAAATCCGGATGATCGAGGGACCGCTTTTCGTGGGCGAGGAATATGTGCTGCGGCGGGAGGTCGTGGCGCTTTCAGAATCGCGGCGGGTGGAGAATTACTGGATCCGCACGCGCATCTTTGATGCCTCCGGCCAGAAGCAGGTGGCCGAGATGCTGCTCAATCACGGCGTGATGAAGGCGAGCTATCCCGAATATCCCAAGGAACGCCTCGCCTGACGTATCGGGGGCGATTGCATCGACGGTAAGGGGCGCTACCCTGCGCGCGATATCTCTGGGAGGGATTACCCGTGAAGAAACTGATTGCCGCCGCGCTCGGCGCGCTCACCCTGTCAGCCCCGGCTATCGCCGAGGATGCCGTCATCCATGCCGGCCATGTGCTCGCCAAGCCGGGCGAAGGCTATCTGACCCGCCAGACAATCCTGGTTGAAGATGGCCGCATCGTGTCGATCACGGCCGGCTATTCGACGCCGAAGAACTATACGGTGATCAATCTGCGAGACGCCTATGTGCTGCCGGGGCTGATCGACAGCCATGTGCACATCACCAGCGAGAACGGGCCGGGCGGGCGCATCAAGGATTTCGAGGATTCCGAGGTCGACACCGCTTTTGATGGCGCTGCCTTTGCACTGGTAACGCTGAAGGCGGGGTTCACCACGGTTCAGGATGTGGGCGCGCCCAACGATTCCATTTTCGGCCTGCGCGACGCCATTGCGCGCGGCGCTGTGCCGGGCCCGCGTATGCGTGCCTCCGGAAGCAGCGTCGCGATCACCGGCGGGCATGGGGACATCAACGGCTATTCCTCGCGCGTGATGGCAGCCTTCACGGGCAGCAGCATCTGCAACGGCGCTGATGATTGCCGCCGGGCCGTGCGCCAGCAGATCAAGGAAGGCGCCGATCTCATCAAGATCACCGCGACCGGCGGAGTGTTGTCCAACACCGCTGCGGGGCTGGAACAGCAATTCACCGATGAGGAGCTGGCCGCCATCGTGGACGCCGCTCACAAGATGGGCCGCAAGGTGACCGCGCATGCCCATGGCAAGAGCGGGGTAGATGCGGCGCTGCGCGCCGGCATCGATTCCATCGAGCACGGCACGTACCTGGATGCCGAGTCTATTGCGCTGTTCAAGCAAAGCGGCGCCATTCTGGTGCCCACCGTGCTGGCAGGGGCGACGGTGACCGGCTGGACGAATGAACCCTGGCTGCCGGCGCCGTCACGGGCCAAGGCGGCGCAGGTTGGGCCGTTGATGCTGGAGATGCTGCGCCGGGCGCATGAGGGCGGTGTGGCGGTGGCCTTTGGCACCGATACCGGCGTCTCGCGCCATGGGGACAATGCCCGGGAATTTGCGCTGATGGTTGAGGCTGGGTTCACGCCCGAAGAAGCCATCCGGTCAGCGACGGTCGTGGCGTCCGAGCACCTTGAAATGGCCAAGGACATCGGCACGCTGGAGCCGGGCAAATATGCCGACCTGATTGCGGTGACCAAAGACCCGCTGAAAGACATCCGCGTGCTTGAGGCGGTCGAGTTCGTGATGAAGGGCGGAGAGGTCTACAAGTCCGGCAAGTAATTTGCAGGGCGACAGGGACGCGGCCTCCCGCTTTGACGGCGGGGGCTGCACCGCTTATGCATTTATGATGGTAAATCCTGCCTGCGCCGGCGTTACCCCTGTGAGGAAAGTCATGGCTATCCGCTCCTGCCTGCTTGTTTCGGCCGCGTTTCTGACGCTGGGCGCCTGTAGCGACACGGCCCCTGCTTCTACCCGTGCGGCGGCCCCAGCCGCCTCAACGGCGGGCGGAGACGAATGTGTGCCGATTGCGGACGGGATGTATGAGATGCGGGATGGCCGCCTGCTGGTGAGCACAACGCCGCCGGAACTTGCCGCCAATAATCCGGCGCTCTGGGCGCAGGAAATTCAGACAGGGCTGCAGGCCGCAGGAATTGACTGGCTTGGCATCACCATGCGCGATCAGGTGGCCGTGGTGACCGGCTCAGCGCCGGACGCCGGCGCCAAGGCGCAGGGCCTTGCTGCCGGATTGGCCGCCATTGAGGGGCATCCGCGCGCGGGGGCTGCCGGGATGCTGGTCGTGGATGGCATTTCAGTTGAGGGCGGCGAAGAGGGCCTCGGCGTGCCGCTGGCGGCGCTGGCGGGTCAATTGACCACGGCGGAAAGCTGTCAGGCGGCGTTCAATGCGACCTCCAGGGACCGGGTCATTCAGTTTGGCACCGGCAATGCCAATATCTCCCCGGTCAGCCTGCCGCTGGTTGATGCGCTGGGCGGGGTTGCCATGCTCTGCCGGGCCTTCGGGATCGAGATTGGTACGCATACGGATACACGCGGCGCGGACGACTATAATTTGCGCGTCTCGCAAGAGCGGGCCGATGCCCTGCGCGCCTATCTGATCGGCAAGGGGCTGCCCGAAGAGACGCTGAAAGCGGTGGGCTATGGCGAAAGCCGCCCGATCGACACAGGTTCGACGGCTGAGGCGCATGCCCGCAATCGCCGGACCGAGTTCACGGTAAAGCCGCGCTGAAGCCTCAGAAGCTGAGGATCAGGCCGGTCGACGGGGAGACCTTGGCGTCCAGCGTCTGGCGCCAGGCTGTCTCGATGGCGGCGCGGCCCTTCTGATGTTCCGGCGTCAGGTATTTTGACGAGGCAGCATAGAAACCCGCCAGAGATTTGCCCGTCCGCGCATTGAGTTCATCCGCCCCCAGCGCCTTGGCACGCTCGGCGGCATATGTTGGTACAAAGAAGAATTCCGGCTGGGGGCCGGGCGCCTCCACCGGCGCGCGATTGCCTTCCCAATCTGTCACGCCAATCACCAGGCTGCGCACCAGCCGGTCTTTCAGGGCGTGATGGACATCGGCTGTCAGCGCCGGGCGGCCAAGGAAATCCACATATGCGGTGAGGCCGCGGGCATGCAGGCTGTCGACTTCATCATAGGTGGTGGTGCGCGCATAGAGGCCGGAGGCTTCGACAAAGGCCTTGTTGGCCGGTGAGGTGAGGCCGATGGCTTCCACGGCGCCCCGCTGTTTCAGGCAATGGGCAAGCGCCAGGGCCGTTTTCGACGAGGCAGAGGAGATGACGACGGTTTCGGGAATGTCCGCGCCCGTTTCCATCAGGCAGTCATCGATCATCCAGCCGGTGGTGAACAGCGGACGGAACAGCATCTGCTGGGCTTCGAAGGCGGGATCGTAGGAGGGGTCCGCGGCGTTGAAGATGTAGGTGTTGTAGATCGGCGCGAGGCCCTGACGGTGGGCGGCGCCGTCCATGAAGCTCGCCGCGCTGACGCGGATAGGTGAAACGTCGAACTGTTCGGAGACCGGCAGGTAGCCATAGACCCGCGCGCCGGGCGCGACGCCCTCGGCTTTCGACTCGGTCACGGTCGCAAAGCCCCAGACCGGCACGCGGCCAAAGGCCGGATCGGCGGCAGGGAAGAAACTCCAATAGCCCATCGCCTCGCCAAACGTGGCATAGGTGACGTTGTTTGCGGTGAGCGCGAAGGCATCGACCTTCAGGCGGGCCTGGCCGTCAGCGAGCGGAGCCGCAGGCGTTTCGGTCCAGCTTGTGTCGCGCAGATTGCCGCGACGGATCAGAAAGTCAGCCATGTCTTGTCCCCTTTTCAGGGCTCAGCTGCGGCCTTTCCCCATGAATGCGCCGATGCGAGCCTGCATGTCCGGGCCTACACCCTCATTGTTAAGTATTTCCCATTGCAGGCCGCTGTCCATATCCCGCGCGTCCGTTGCCTCCAGAAGGCGTTTGTTGGCAGCATGACTGAACGGTGAATTTGCGAGGATCTGACGGGCGATTCCGTCGATGGCGGCATCAAATTCCGCATCCGGAACAACGAGTTCTGCAAGGCCCATCCGGTGCGCCTCGGCGGCGCCGAACATTTCGGCGGTGAACATCAGGCGCTTGGCGGTGGCAATGCCGACGCGCCGGGGCAGGCGCTGGCTCATGCCCCAGATCGGGGTGAGCGCCCATTTGGCGTGAGTGTCGCCAAACTTTGCGCTTTCGGCGGCGATGATGAAATCGGCCGCCAGCGCCACTTCCAGGGCGCCGGTGTAACAATGCCCGTGCACGGCAGCGATCACCGGTTTGGGCAGGCGCTCCATCAGGCGGAGGGTTTCCGAATGCCAGCCGCGCGAGGGCACAGCTTCGCCTTCGGCGATATCGGCAAGATCGTGCCCGGCGGAGAAACACCGCCCGGCGCCGCGCAATACCACGCAGCCGATGGAGTCGTCCTTGTAGAGCGCGAGCACATGTTTGCGCAGCTCCTCGAACATACCCACGGTGAGCGAGTTGAGCTTGTCCGGGCGGTTCAGCGTCAGGATGGCCAGCCCATCGCGGTCTTCGCGGAGAACGACGCTCATTTGCCGAGATCCACCATCAGCGACGAGATCGCATGCACGAAGTTGTTCGGCGCAATTGTCTGCTCACCGGTCCATCGCACATTCGGGAAGCGGCTGAGAATGTTCCGGTAGGCCGATTCCAGCTGCATGTTCGCCACACGCTGGCCAAGGCAAACATGCGGTCCATGGCCGAAGGAAAGATGTTCCTTGGCGTTGGCGCGGTCGATGTCGAAGGTGTTGGGATCTGCAAACTTTGCCGGGTCACGGTTGGCGGCCGGATAATACATCACGACCTTTTCGCCCGCAGCGATCTTCTGGTCACCCAGTTCGGTGTCCTGCGTGGCGGTGCGGCGCATATAGGTGACAGGTGTGACCATGCGGATGGCTTCATGCACGAAATTGGGGAAGCGCTCGGGCTTCTCCTTCAGCTGCTCGCGCAGATGCGGATTTTCCGTCAGCAGGCGCATGGTTCCCGAGAGGGAGTTGCGCGTGGTATCGTTCCCCGCAAAGACGATCAGCAGCCAGGAACCATCGAGGAATTCCGGCGAGAGCGGCTTGCCGTCGATCTGCACATTGGCGATGGCGGAGAGAAGGTCCGGCTGCGGATTTTTGCGCCGCTCATCCAGCAGGTAGCGCCCATATTCGAACATGGCCTGGATTTCGGTCATGAAGGTCATGATCTGCTCAGGCGTCACATTGCCGAGACCTTCCTGCTGGGCCTGGTATTGCGAGGTCTCCAGGAAGTGCATCCAGTGGACGAGCTTCGGCCGGTCGGCCGGCGGCACGCCGAGGATTTCGCAGAGCGTGAAAAGCGGCAGTTCGGCAGAGAACATCTCCACCATGTCGACCACGGGCCCCTGCTTCTCCATCGCGTCGAGCAGACGGTTGACCTCCACATCCACGCGCTTGCGAAGTTCGGCAACAAAGTCGGCGCGGAAATAGGCCATATGCTCCATGCGGAGCGGCGTGTGGAAGGGCCGGTCCAGATTGATCAGCGAGTTCAGCGAAGAGGAATGCAGCAGCGGATGGCGCGGAACGCCCTCCATACCGTAATTCATCAGGATGCCGCCTTTCTGGGATGAGAAAGTTTCGGGCGCCAGCTCGACTTTCTTCACCAGATCGTAGGACGTAACGGCCCAGAATCCTGCGCCGAGGACTTCCGGATGCCACATGACGGGGGCTTTCTCGCGCATTGTCGCGAACGCGTCATGAGTGTAGCCACCATTGTCCGAGAAGACGGTCGGCTGGGTCAGGTCCACCGGCGGCGTGAGGGCGTGAGCCTTGCCGAATTTCGGTTCCTTCGGCGGGCTTTCAACCTGATAGGTTTCGGTGACATTCAGAAGCGTCATTGATCCTGCTCATTGTGATGGCGCCTCCCCTCAGGGAGGCGATTAACTAGAATTTGTACCGTACCGGGATGGATTTCGGGCCGCCGACGAAGTTGGCCTTGATGAAGCTCGGCTCTCCGGCCAGCTCGATCGATTTCACGCGGCTGAACAGCTCCTCATAGATCGCCTGCATTTCGAGGCGGGCAAGGTGCATCCCGAGGCACATATGGCCGCCATAGCCGAAGGAGATCAGCTTGTTGGGCGAGCGGTCGGCGCGGAAGGTGAAGGGATCGTCGAAGACTTCCTCATCCCGGTTGCCCGACGGATAGCAGAGCAGAACGCTCTCCCCTTTCAGGATCTTCTTGCCCCGGAGTTCATAGTCATCCTGCGCGGTGCGCATGAAATGCTTCACCGGCGTCGTCCAGCGGATGGCTTCGTCCACGGCCGTGCGCGAGACGGCCTTTGGATCGGCCATCATCTTTTTCAGCTCGGACGGGTTCTGCAGCATGCCGAGCACGCCGCCGCCGGTCGATGCGCTGGTTGTGTCATGGCCCGCAGCGGCCACGATGATGTAATAGCTCATCGCTTCCAGCTGGCCGATCGGCTCGCCGTCCACCATGCCATTGGCGATGACGGTGGAGACATCATCCTTCGGGGTGGCGCGCCGGTCGGCCGTGATGTTGGTGAAGTACATGAAGAATTCGGCCAGCGTCGCCTGGATCGAGGCGAGGCCCTTTTCCACATCGCGCTCCTCGGCGAGGGATTTGTCGCGCATCAGGTCTTCATCCTGCGCGCCGAAAATCTCCTGCGTCAGCTTCAGCATCATCGGTTCATCCGATTCCGGAACACCGAGGATCTGCATGATCACGCGCAAGGGATAATAGAGCGCCACATCGCGCTGGAAATCGCACTCCCCGCCCATGTCTTCCATCCGGTCGACATACTGTTTGGCGATGGATTTGATGGCGTCTTCGCGCTTCTTCACATTCTGCGGCATGAACCATTCCTGGGTCAGGTGGCGCAGCTTGTAGTGCAGCGGGTCGTCCAGCTGGACGAGGGTTTTCAGAAGGTGGGGCTGGCCGAACTTGGCGTAAACGCCCTTCTCCGCCTCGTGATAGGAGAGCATCTCGCGCTGGCCGTTTGTGAACAGCTGGTTCTGGCGAGAAATATCCATGATGTCGGCATGCTTGGTGGCCGCCCAGAAGGGACGGAAGCCTTCAGGCTCGCACCAGGCCAGCGGATCTTCGGCGCGCAGCCGCTTGAAGGCCGCGTCCAGCGCCGCCTGGTCGGCATAGACGGCCGGGGTGACGATCTGATCGCAGGTGGCCGCTGCTGCTTCGCTCATGCGGCGCGCAGGGTCTTTCTTTGTGTCCGGCGGAACCGCCAGCACAGCTGTATCGGACATGTGAAAAGCCTCCAGAGCGTGGGGTGCGGATCTAGGCCCGCTTTCCCTTTACTCTAGTCGAAGGCCCCCGCCTGCCAAGGCGTGACTTAGGGGCAGGAGCGGGCTTGGCGGGCGCAGAATCGACCTTGTGGCCCAGCTCTGCCAGCGCCGCTTCGAGGAGGTCGGAGGGCACCTGATCCACCTGGCCTGGTTTCAGATCTGCCAGCACAAACGGGCCATAACTCACCCGGATCAGGCGGTTCACCGTAAGGCCCACCGATTCCAGCGCCTTGCGCACTTCCCGGTTCTTGCCCTCTGTCAGTGTCACGGTCAGCCAGGAGTTGGCGCCCATCTCCCGGTCGAACACCGCCTTGATCGGCTGGTATTTCACGCCCTCGACCGTAATGCCGCTCGCCAGTTCGTCGATCTTCAGCTGCGTCACCGTTCCCTTGGCGCGGACGCGGTAGGTGCGCTCGAGCGCCGATTTCGGCAGTTCCAGGAAGCGGGCGAGTTCCCCATCATTGGTGAGGAGGAGCAGGCCCTCGGTGGTCAGGTCGAGCCGGCCAACGGTAACGGTCCGGGGCAGGGATTTGGGCAGCTCGTCGAAAATCGTGCGCCGGCCGGCCGGATCGTTGGTGGTGGTGATCAGGCCAGCAGGCTTGTGGTAACGCCAGAGGCGGCTGGCATCAGGCGCCCGAACCGTCTTGCGGCCAACCTTGATCAGCTCCTTGCCGGTCACCTTGAAGGCTGGGGATGTCAGCTTCTGGCCGTTAACGGTCACTTCGCCCGCCTCGATCAGGCGTTCGACCTCGCGGCGGGAGGCAATGCCCGCCCGCGCCAGATATTTGGCGATACGCTCGCCTTCCGACCAGTCGGCCCGGGCGGCAGCAGATTTGTGGGCAGGGGCGGGCCGTTTCGCGCCGGAAGGTTTCCGGTTCGGGCGGGCCGTCTCGCGACGCTCCGTCATGGCAGTGTCTTTCTATGTGGCTTCAGCCGAGGAATTGCAGGACTGGCGCGCCAATAGCAAGGCCGAGCGCCACCTCAGTGGCCATCCAGATCGGGATGATGCGCGTATCGCCGAGTTTCGAACGATCAAACAGCAGCGAAACCACCCGGCCAAACGCTGCGCCAAACCATCCCGCTGCAATCGGCATCACCGCCAGGGCAGACCCGGCCGGCGGGGTGAGCAGCACAATGCCCAGCGCTACAGCGTGAACCAGGAAGAGAAGGCCGCCATATGTGGCGCGGAACTCCGAATAGCCCCCGCCCTTTGCCGGATCGGCTTTGAGGCGGACGACACCCGAAGCCCATTCGGGCACAAGGAGGGCGCCCAGCCCCATCGCTGCCCCGAGCCCAAGCCCTGTAATCGCTGGAATTTCTGTCAGCGGCATGACGTTTCCCTGCGTTTTCCTGATGTCAGGATAGGCCGTCCAGCCAGCAAGGCCAGTCGGGTCCGCGAAACGTTACAAACACCCTGCTTTCCTGAATTTCCTGTAAACCCTAACGCAATTTCGGAAAAAATTAACCTTTGGGCGGCTTGATCAAATCGAGTTCAGCGGCGCCCCAGAGAATCACTCCCCACTCCCGCCGCAGCGTAACCTGAGGACACGACGCCCATGCGCATGAAGATGTTCGCCGCAGAATCGATGGAAGCTGCCAAGGCGATGATCTTTGCGGAAATGGGCGCGGATGCGGTGATCCTGTCCGAGCGCGAAGTAGATGGCGGCGTGGAAGTGCGCGCGGCCACCGACCGGAAAGGCGCATCAGCTGCCGGGAACGAGCCGCTCTTCCTGCGCGACGCCCGCAATCTCGGCCATGGCCGCGGCGTGGACAATCCGATCTTTGCCCGCGTGCGGGACGCGCTGCTGTGGCATGGCGCCCCGCAACGCTTTGCCGAGCGTGTGGCCAATGAAGGCGCTGGCCGCCGCCCGGGCGAGTTCTCGACGCCTGAGGAGGCGATGGCCGAGGGCCTGTCGCGCCTTGTGACCTGCGATCCTATTCCGGCCCGCCTGGACCGCGACATTCTTCTCGTTGGTCCGCCCGGCCATGGCCGCACCTCGACAGCAGCGAAGCTGACCCGCCGCGCTTCGGTGGCGCGGGCCGAGATCACGCCGCTGGCGGCTGACCTCGACGGGTCTGCAGCCGGTGAGCAATTGGCTGCCTATCTCGAGCGCGAGCGCGGGCAGATCCGGGTGGCTGAAACGCCCGATGCGCTGTTCAGTGAGCTGAGATCCCTGCGCAATGAAAGCCGCCGCTGCGTGATCGACCTGCCGGCTATCAACCCCTTCGAGGGCGATGATCTGGCGAGCCTTGGCGATCTCGTGGCTGCCATCCGCGCCGAGCCGGTGCTGGTCCTTTCTGCTGAGGGGCACCCGGACGATCTGGCCGAGTCCGCCCGCGCTTTCCACCGCGCAGGTGTTCGCCGCGCTATCCTGACCAAGCTTGATGTTGTACGCCGCCGGGGCGGGGCCATCGCGGCTCTTACCTCATCAGGTATCGCATTCTCGCATCTGGCAATCACGCCGTTCATTGGTGGCGGGCTCGTCCCGGCCGCCCCGTCACGTCTTGCTGCGCTTCTTATGGAAGACGCCCGCGGCGATGTGATTGCCCTCAGAGGAGCTGCATGATCCCATGAGCTTTGCCCTTCGCAGATCGCAAGACCGCCCGCCCGTTCGTCCGCCCCCGCGCGTGACGCCGGCTTCCGTCATCACCGTTGCCAGTGGCAAGGGCGGGGTCGGCAAGACCTTTGTATCCATCTCTCTGGCCTCGTCCCTGGCGCAGGCCGGCCGCCGTGTTTTGCTGGTGGATGGCGATCTTGGCCTTGCCAATGTCGACGTTCAGCTGGGCATCGCGCCGGAGACGGATCTGGCGGCTGTGGTGGCTGGCTGGGTTGAGCTTGAAGACGCAGTTACCCCGATTGATGGCGGCGCAGGCCATGGCGGGTTCGATGTGCTGCCGGGCCGTTCGGGCTCCGGTGCGCTGGCTGAGCTGCCCACGGAAGAAGTTGCGCGCCTTGCGGCCGGTCTCTCGGCGCTGGCGCTGCAATATGACCATGTGGTGATTGATCTTGGCGCCGGCATCGAAGCCAACTGCATGCGGCTCGCCCGCTCGGGCGACAAGGCGCTGATCGTCATTACCGATGATCCCGCCTCGATGACCGATGCCTACGCCTTCATCAAGGTGCTGCGCGGCTATGCCCCGTCGGTTGAGCCGCTGATCTGCATCAACCAGGCCGATACGCGCGCGGCAGGTCAACGTACCTATGAAGCCATTGCGCGCGCCTGCCAGACCTTCCTCGGTTTCCGGCCTCGCCTTGCGGGTACGGTCATGCGCGACCCGAAGGTTCGCGATGCAATCCGGTGTCAGAAGACGCTGATGTCAATCGATCCCCAGGCCCAGCCTGTTCAGGATGTGATCGCGGTGGCCCAGGTCATGATGGGCCAGGCCTCCGCAGAGCTTGGCAACTGATCCGTTCAGGGAAAGTGAATCATTTCGTCTGTGGTCCAACGCTTTTTTAATACCTGTTAATAAAGGTACGTTAGGATTCACAATGTTAACCAAAACAGCTACGACTGACTTTAAGATGATTCGGGAGACGAGCGATGCGCGTCCTGCTAATTGAAGATGATCGGGCGCTGGCCCGTTCGATCGAGCTGATGCTCAAAGCCGCTGGCTTCAACGTCTATCTCACTGATCTGGGGGAAGACGGCGTTGATATCGGCAAGGTCTACGAGTTCGACATGATCCTCCTGGATCTGTCGCTGCCTGACATCACAGGCTTTGAAGTTCTCAAGCAGCTCCGCATGAGCCGTGTGAACACGCCCGTCATGATCCTCTCGGGCAATCCGGACATTGAAGCCAAGGTGAAAACCCTCGGCTACGGCGCGGACGACTACCTCACCAAGCCGTTCAACAAGGACGAGCTGATCGCCCGCATCACCGCCATTGTGCGCCGCTCCAAAGGCCATGCCGAGAGCGTGATCCGCACGGGCGAGATCCTGGTGAACCTCGACGCCAAGACGGTCGAAGTGGAAGGCGAGCGCGTCCACCTCACCGGCAAGGAATACGCCATGTTCGAGCTGCTTTCCCTGCGCAAGGGAACGACGCTCACCAAGGAAATGTTCCTCAACCACCTTTATGGCGGCCTCGACGAACCAGAGCTGAAGATTATCGACGTCTTCATCTGTAAGCTGCGCAAAAAGCTGCAGCAGGCCACCGGTGGCAACCACTATATCGAAACCGTCTGGGGCCGTGGCTATGTGCTCCGTGATCCGCGTCCCGGCCAGAAGGCTGGCGAGATCGAGGAAGCCGCCTGAGCTTCCGTTGAGATTTGAAATTGAGCGCCCGGAAAGCCAGACTTTCCGGGCGTTTTCATGTCTGTTGACAGAGTATCGGCAGGCAGAGGAAGCGGCGGCTATTTCCGCCCGCGCGCCTCATCGGTGCCTTTGCGCGCGAGGGCGTCGGCGCGCTCATTGCCTTCGTCGCCATTGTGGCCCTTCACCCATTTCCAGGTGATATCATGGCGTTTGCAGGCTTCGTCCATCGCCATCCAGAGCTCCTGGTTTTTCACCGGCTTCTTGTCGGCGGTTTTCCAGCCATTGCGTTTCCAGCCCTTGATCCATTTGGTCAGGCCGTCCTTCACATAAGTGGAGTCAACATTGAGCGTGACCTTGGACGGACGCTTGAGGGCGTTCAGCGCTTCGACCACAGCGGTCATTTCCATCCGGTTGTTGGTCGTCGCCGGATCGCCGCCATAGAGTTCCTTCTCATGGCCGTTCCAGCGGATCAGCGCGCCCCAGCCACCGGGCCCGGGATTCCCGCTGCAGGCGCCATCGGTCCAGATTTCGATTACATCATCAGTCATCATCGCGAGGTGCGGGGCTTCGGCGCCTGCGTCAAGGCGGGCTTTAGAAGACGCTTACATCCAATTGCGTGAGTTGCCGGGCCGGCTGCACGATCGTGTGGAAAAGAAAGCCGCAGAAGGTGCCGGCGACGCCTCCGATGGAAGCCCCCCCAACCAGCGCGCCGAGGCCGGAGGCGAAGCTGTCGGTCAGCCCGAACAGGCAGGTTGTCCCGCCAACAAGAAAGGCGCCCCAGATGGCCCCCCAGCGAAGATAGGATTTCACCCCGGCGATACGCCGATAGGGAAAGCGGGCAACGGAAAGTCCCATCACAATTGCGGCGGCAGGGATGGTGATGAAAAACAGAATGAAATTCAGCGCTGAAAGCTGGGCTGCCAGCAGGAAGCCGCCGCCGAACTCCCCGGCGCCTGTTGGCGGTCCTGCGCCCATGCCGCCGAGGCCCGTAAAGATGGCGCTCAGCGCCAGCACCAGAAAGCCGATAATCGCGACGGACAGGCAGGCAACGAGGGCGCACAGGAAAACTGCCAGCTTGACCCGTTTGAAGCGCCTGGGCTGCATATCCAGGGTATAGGTGGGCGCCGCCTCAGCGGGCGCGGGCGTCTTGCCTTGCGGGTCGGAAGCTGTGTTTTCCGTCATGCCCCATAGCCCTCGGCGGTTTCCATCTTGCGATGGAAAGCCAGCCGAGCGGCGTATTCAAGGGGGTTTTTGGGCCGCACGAGGGCGCCCGCCGGTGTAGACGTCCAATCGGCAAGCCGCGTCAGGAAAAAACGCATCGCTGAGCCGAGGCAGAGCGCGGGCAGCGCTTCAAGCTCTGCGGCCTCCAGCGGACGCACGGACTGATAGCCCGCGATCAGCGCCGAACCTTTGGAGAAATTGTATTCCAGCCGCGAGGCGTCCGTCGCGTTGCCTTCTTCGAAGGCCCAGGAATTGAGGCAGACGGCGAGATCATAGGCGAGCGCGTCGGTGCAGGCGAAATAGAAGTCGATGGCGCCCGTGAAGGTGTCGCCCAGGAAGAAGGCATTGTCCGGGAAGAGGTCGGCGTGGATCGTGCCGCGTGGCAGGTGATCTGAGAAGGCGCGGGCGGCATTGATCCTGACGAAGCAGGCATCGACCTCATTTGAGAGGCCCGGCTGCAGCGCGTCGGCATTGCCCGCGCAGCCCTCCCACATGCGACGCCAGGAGGCGGGCCCGAGCGCGTTTTCGCGGCGCCCGTCAAAGCCTCCCAGCGCCAGATGCATCCGCGCGAGCCCTTCGCCCAGCGAGCGGCATTGCCTCGCATTCGGCCGCTTGGGCGAAAGCCCCTCAAGGAAAGTGACAATCACGGCCGGCCGGCCTTCCAGCGTGCGCAGCGCCTCTCCATCCCGGCCCATCACGGGCTGCGGGCAGGGAAAGCCCTGCGCGGAAAGATGCTGCTTGAGGCCAATGAAGTAAGGCAGGTCAGCCGCGTTCACCCGCTTTTCAAAGAGGGTGAGAATGTAGCGCCCTTTGCGGGTCTCCAGATAATAGTTCGAATTCTCGACGCCCTCGGCAATGCCCTTGAACGCCAGCGCCTCGCCGAGATCATACTCGGCGAGGAAGGATGAGAGCGCTTCGTCTGAAACCTGTGTGTATACCGCCATAGGCGGCGCCCTTACGCAGTTTTCGGCAGCATGTCACGATGCAGTGTTTTGCCGGCCAGCAGGTAATGGATCGCTGCCCAGCCATAGAGCGTGGCAAAGATGATGATCGACCACTGCAGGCCGCGCGCATCGGCGTCGCGGCAGGCCGCAACCTGATCTGCTGCCAGCCCGGTTACATCCTTGCACATCGACAGTGTGAGCCCGAGATCATTCCCGCTGAGCATCATGGTCTTGAGGCCGGTGGACAGGAAACCGATCAGCGTTGGGCCAAGGCCGATGCCGATCAGATTGACCGCGAACAGGGTGATCGCCACCGCCGTGGCCCGCGTGCGGCTGTCCACAACGCCGGCAGAGACGGCATACATCGGCCCGAGATAGAAATAGTGCAGTGTGGCGGCCAGCATCAGCGGCGGGATCATCAGCGGCACGGTGGGGCTGAGATAGCCGAGCCAGTAAAGCGGCACCGACAGGCCCATGCCGAGGGCGGGCATCCAGGAAAGCGCCGTCGGGTAACGCACCGACAGCTTGTCAGCGAGGAAGCCGGACAGGAACACGCCCAGGGCTGCCATGAGGCCGAGCACCAGGGAGAAGATCAGCGCGGCCTGCGTCAGTGTCAGGCCATGTGTGCGCAGCAGGAAGGATGTGGAGAAAGCGGCGACGCCATATCCGGCAAAGGAAGCAATCGCAGCGCCGGCAACGACATGAACATAGGTCGGCTTCTGCATCAGATCCTTGAGCACGGTGCCGAACCCATCGGGTACAGCTTTGCGGGGCGCGCCCGGAGGGTCCGAATAGCCGCGCGGTGGTTCTTTCACGGTGAAGAAAAGAATGAGGGCAAACAGAACGCCGGGCAGGCCCACGGCAATGAACGCGATCCGCCAGCCCTCAAGGCTGTTCCAGTCAACCAGGCCTTGCGCCCAGGTCCAGCCCCATGAGCCCAGAAGGTTGTAGACGTTTTCGCCCGTCACATAGTCGTTGATCGGACCGGCCGAGAGGCCCGCTAGCATGCCGCCAAGGGGCACGCCCAGCGCATAGATCGAGGCGGCCGTCGCGCGGCTGGTCGGCTTGAAATAATCCGCGATCACCGACTGGGCCGGCGGCGTGCAGCCGGCTTCGCCCACGCCTACCAGCAGACGGAAGATGAACAGCGTGAGGAAGCTCGTCGCAAAGCCGCACATCACCGTCATCAGGCTCCACAGGGTGAGCGAGATGACAATGATCATCATCCGGCTGCGCCGCTCGGCGACACGCGCAATCGGAATGCCGAGCGTGGTGTAGAAGATCGCGAAGGCGAGCCCCCCGAGAACGCCCATATGCCAGTCTTCAAGCTGCAGGGAGAGCTTCATCGGTTCGGTCAGGATCCCGAAGATCGACCGGTCGATGAAGTTGAAGATGTAAACAATGAGAAGTGAAGACAGCACATATCCGCGGTAAAGCGGTGTCCCAAAACCGGTGAGATAGCCCGGCTGGGTCGTAGCGCTTGTCTGGCTAGGGGTGGCGGCGTCGGTCATTCGGGTCTCCACGAATAGTCAGGCAAATTTTGCGGATTTTCAGATCGCAGGGCTCCAGCGGTCCTTAAGGAAGGTGCGGGAGGCGAGGAAGTAGAATGCGGCGGCAACCACGAAGAACAGCACCGTGGCCACCATCGACTGACGCAGGCCTTCGGCGTAGGCCGAGCAGAGCGCCGGGCCGAGCTCTCCGAGCTCTGCCATACGGCTGGCGCAGAAGCCGGGATTGAAGGTGGTAAAGGCTTCTTCCAACCCGTTCCTGCGGATAATTCCGCCCATGAAGGCGCTGCTCATCATGCCGGTAAACATCGGGCCGAGACCGTTGCCGATAAGGCTGACGATCAGCAGGAGGACTGAGACCGTTGTGGCGCGCGAGCGCGGGCTGACGATGGCCGTCGACACGGTGTATTGCGCGCCGAGATACGCGTAGTGTGCAATGGCAGCGATCATCCACATCCAGAATGCCATCGTCAGCGACGGCGTCATGAAGGCGGCGATATAGGCGGGAATAGCTACCAGCAGGCCAACACCAGGAAGCCAGGCGACCACCGCCGGAAAGCGCGGAGACAGTTTTTCTGACAGGAAGCCGCCGAGGAATGTGCCGAACGCGGCGACGGCTGCGAGCGGCGCGCCATAGCGGATGGCCGCTTCCGAAACGCTGACGCCATGCACGCGCATCAGGAACGGCGCCTGGAAGCTGATCAGGCCGTAGCCGACGAAGGCAACGAAAGCGGCGCCCAGCGACAGCGTCCAGAAGGTTGGCTTTGCGCTGAATTCCCGGAAGGCTTCAAAGAACCCGGCCTTCTCGACCGGCGCTTTGCCCTTGGGGTCTGAATAGCCGCGCGGAGGCTCGCGCGTGGTCAGCCACAGGATCAGGGCAACAAGAATGCCCGGCGCCCCGACAATCACGAAGACCAGGCGCCAACCTTCCACCTCTTCCCAGTTGATGCCCGAGAAGAGACCGCCCAGGCCAATCGAGGCCAGGAAGTTGCCGAAATCGGGGCCCTGCAGACCGGCGAGCGCGCCGCCGAAAAGCTGAGCCATCACCCCGCCGATGGTCACGCCCATCGAATAGATGCCGATCGCATTGGCGCGGCTCTTTGGGGGATAATAGTCTGTGATGATCGAGTTGGCGGGCGGCGTACAGCCGGCCTCGCCGATCGCGACGCCCACGCGGAAGAGAAGCAGCCAGATGAAACTCGCCGCCAGGCCGCAAAAGACGGTCATCACAGACCAGATGACCACGCACAGCGAGATGATGAAGACGCGGTTGCCCCGGTCGGCCCACATGGCGATCGGTATGCCCATCAGCGCATAGAACAGCGCGAAAGGCGGCCCGGTCAGCAGACCCCACTGCGTATCGGTTAGCGAAAAGGTGTTGATGATCGGCTGGGCGACGACGGTAATCACCGTTCGATCGATGAAGTTCAGCGTGTAGATCAGCGTGAGGGCAATGAGCACATAGGAGCGGTATGGCTTGCTGCCGAAACCGGTAATGTGGCCGTTGCCAGTTTCAGCCGCGTCTGCGGATGCCGTCATGTGTCGCTCGCCTCCCAGGGAAACGCGCTTCTGCCGGCGCGCCGTTGATGACCGAACGGTAACGGCCCCGTCGCGCCCTGCAAGTGTTATCGTGAGGGAAGGCGCAGAGGGAGCCTCTTCATTTCCGCCAGATGCGAGTTGAACTTTTCGTGAGCGATGCCTATCTGAGCAACCTTGCAAAGAATTCCACAGCCAAGCGTGAGGCCCTGCGTCATGAACGACCACCGGAAAACGACCGCCCTCGGATCAGTTTACCGGAAGAGTTCACACCATGCCCGCCTCCATAACCTTCGCCTCACTGAACTTTGCCCTGCCTGACGGCCGGGTTCTTTTTTCAGACCTTAGTTTTAGTCTCAATCAGGAACGCACAGGGATTGTTGGCCGCAACGGCGCGGGCAAATCCACTCTGCTCAAGCTGATTTCCGGCGCGCTGAGCCCTGCGTCCGGATCGGTCACGGTCGCCGGCACGACCGGTGTGTTGCGCCAGTCTTTTGAGCCCTCCCCGGAGGAGACCCTCGCGGGCCTTTTTGCGGTAGAGCCTGCACTTGCCTGTCTCCGGCATATCGAGGCGGGCGCCGGTACCGAGACCGATTTTGCTGAGGCCGACTGGACGCTGGAATCGCGGCTGGCTGAAACGCTGGGCCGCGCGGGCTTGCAGGGCGTGGGATTGGAGACGCCACTCGCCACCCTGTCGGGAGGTCAGCGAACGCGGGCAAGCCTTGCTGCGCTCATTTTTGCAGAGCCCGATTTCCTGCTGCTGGATGAGCCGACCAACAATCTTGACCGTGAGGGACGCGCCGCTGTGGCAGAGCTGCTGGCCGGTTGGCGCGGCGGCGCCGTGGTGGTCAGCCATGACCGGGAACTGCTTGAAAACATGGATGCCATCATCGAGCTGACATCACTCGGCGCGGCGCGCTATGGCGGGGGATGGAGCAGCTATGAAGCGCAGAAGGCGCGCGAGCTCGCAGCCGCCCAGCAGGATCTGGCGCATGCAGAACGGCGCGTCGAGGAGGCGGGGAAAAAGGCGCAGACCGCCGCCGAGCGCAAGGCAAGACGCGATGGCGCAGGCAGCCGCAAGGCCGCCAGGGGCGGCGCGCCCCGCATTTTGCTTGGCACACTGAAGAACAGGGCGGAAGATTCTTCCGGCGCTCTGGGGCGTCTGGCCGAGAGACAAAAGACTGAGGCAGAGGAGGCCGCAACCGAGGCGCGCGGCCGGGTCGAAGTGCTTCAGCCCTTCATCGTGAAACTCGCCCCCACGGCTCTTCCGCCGAATAAAGAGGTGGTACGCGTAGCCCGTCTTGCGGCGGGATATGATGCGGACCGCCCCGTAATCCGTGATCTGTCATTTGATCTGCGAGGGCCTGAGCGGGCGGCGATCTCCGGGCCGAACGGGGCGGGCAAGTCCACCCTGCTCAAGGTCATAACCGGCGCCCTGCCGGCGCTTTCCGGCGAGGCGCTGGTCCACGTACCCTGGGCTCTGCTGGATCAGGAGGTGAGCCTGCTGGAGGGCGCCGGCACTATCCTTGACAACTTTCGGCGTATAAATCCGGAGGCGGATGAAAATGCCTGCAGGGCTGCGCTGGCGCGCTTCCGCTTCAGGGCGGACGCGGCGCTTCAGCCGGTGGCCACGCTGAGCGGTGGAGAACGCCTGCGTGCCGGCCTTGCCTGCGTCCTCGGCGGGGGCGCCCCGCCACAGCTTCTGATCCTGGACGAGCCGACCAACCATCTCGACATTGCGTCCCTGGAAACCGTCGAAGCCGGGCTGAACGCCTATGACGGCGCGCTGCTGACGGTCAGCCATGATGAGACCTTCCTGGAGCGCGTGGGCGTGACCCGGAAGATCAGTCTCAGATGAGGCCGGAAGTGCGGAAGCTGACAACGCCCGATGTGCCGACCACGAGATGATCATGCACGGAAATATCGAAAGGGCCGAGCACATCGATAATTTCGCGCGTAATCGAAATGTCTGCGCGTGACGGCTTGGGGTCACCCGAGGGGTGGTTGTGAACGAGGATCAGGCTGGAGGCCTGAAGCTCCAGCGCGCGCCGGGCGATCTCCCGCGGGTAGACGGGCGCGTGATCCACCGTGCCATGGCCCATGATCTCGTCGACGATCAGCTGGTTCTTCCGGTCAAGGAAGATGACGCGGAACTGTTCGCGCTTTTCATGCTGAAGTTCCCGCCGGACATAAGCCACCAGGGCGGACCAGGATGAGATGATTTCCCTCGCCTTGATCTCTTCGCGCGCCGCGCGGGAATGAAGCTCGGCAATGGCCTTGATGTAGGCCGCCACCGTTTCCCCCACGCCGGGCACTTTCAGAAGGTCTTCGGCAGGCGCCGCGAGAATGGCCGAGAGGCAGCCGAACTTCCTTTCGAGTGCCTTGGCAATCGGCTTCACATCCCGGCGCGGAATGAAAGCCATCAACAGCACTTCGAGGATCTCGTAATCATCCAGGGCGCCGGCGCCGCGGTTCAGCAGTTTCGTCCGCAGCCTGTCCCGGTGGCCCTGCCAGTGAGGCTTGTCGGCTAGGGCTGGTGCAATGAAAAGGCCGCCGGCCTCATTCAATCCGTTTGCGGATGAAACTTCTGAACTCATAGTGTCAGCACGCGCCCTTCTCCCGGCAGGTATGGAATGTGCTGCCCATGGACAAAGCGATGATCCAGCACGCGAAACGTGCTGGAACATTTCACGAACATTTGAGTTCGTCAAGTAGTTGCAAAAGGTTCAGCGGGGGCTTTCCCAAGGACAACCCAAGGGTATGGGCCTATCCCAGCTTCACCTTGAAAGGCTCATGCCAGCCTTTGGGCGAGGCGGAGAAAATCTCCACGCCCGTTTCGGTCACGCCGACGGAATGTTCAAACTGCGCCGAAAGCTGACGGTCGCGCGTCACAGCCGTCCAGCCATCAGGCAGGATCGCCGCGTCGCGCCGGCCAAGGTTCAGCATCGGCTCGATGGTGAAGAACATGCCGGGTTTCAGCTCAGGGCCGGTGCCCGCTTTGGCGGAGTGGACCACGTTGGGCTCGTCATGGAAAAGGCGCCCCAATCCATGGCCGCAGAAATCATCCACCACCGAATAGCGGTTGAGCCGGGCAATCTCGCTGATCGCGCCGCCGATGTCGCCAAACCGGGCGCCGGGTTTGACGGCGGCAATGCCCGCCATCATGGCTTCATAGGTCACTTCCATCAGGCGTTCGGCTTTGCGCTTCACCTCGCCCACGCCGTACATCCGGCTATGGTCACCGTGCCAGCCGTCCAGGATCAACGTCACGTCGATATTGGCGATGTCACCTTCCTTCAGCGCCTTCGGGCCGGGAATACCATGGCAGATCACATGGTTCACCGAAATGCAGGAGGCGTGGCGGTAACCCCGATACCCGATGGTTGCCGAAACGGCGCCGTGATCCTGCACGAACTCGCGCACAAGCGTATCCAGACGCTCGGTCGTTACACCGGGTTTCACTTCGGGAACCAGCATGTCCAGACATTCGGCGACGAGGCGGCCCGCGCGGCGCATCCCCTCGAAGCCTTCGGCGTCGTGAATGCGGATGTCGCCCGTGCGCATGGGCAGGAGAAGATTTGTATCGTTCATGCCCGCAATATGGCAGTCCGGGCCCCGAGATTCCACTCCCTTCTTGCCGAACAGGCAGACCGCTGCCAGTTATCACCGCGACATGGCATGGGAGAGAGCGGGCATGAAGCGGTTCAAGGGACAATTCATGGGGGGCATACTGGCCCTTGCCGGGGCGGTTTTGGCCGCCTGCGCCAGCGCGCCTGCGGGTCTCGAACCAGCCGCGCTGACGGCGCCCGCCGCCGAAGCCCGGCCTGCCTTCAGCGCGGAGGGAATTGCCGCCCTGGAAGCCAGAATGGCCTCGTATGTTGATGGCGGAACTGTAAAAGGCATTGCCACACGCCTGATCCAGGATGGCGAAATCATTTCCGATTTCCGTCATGGCATCCGCCGCCAGGCGGACGGCGCCCCGGTGGAAGAAGATACCATCTGGCGGATCTATTCGATGTCCAAGCCGGTCACCGGCGCCGGGCTGATGATCCTCTGGGAAGAGGGCAAGTTCCAGCTGGACGACCCGATCACCAAATATTTCCCCGAATTTGAAGGGCTTCAGGTCTTCAAGGGGCAGGACGAGGCGGGCAATCCCATTCTTGCGCCGGTCAGCCGCCCGCCCACGGTTCAGGAATTGATGAGCCACACGGCCGGTTTCGGCTACGGCCTCGCGCCCGGCAATTACGTCGACGATCGCTTCCGCGAGCTGGAGGTTTTCCAGTCGCCTGACGCTGATGAAATGATCCGCCGCGTGGCCACCATCCCGCTGAAGCATGAGCCGGGCGTGACCTGGGATTACTCCATTTCGGTAGACATTCAGGGCGCGCTGATCGAGCGCCTGTCCGGCCAGACGTTGGGCGAGTTTCTGCAGGCGCGCGTTTTTGCGCCGCTCGGCATGACCGATACTGCGTTCTTCGTGCCGGACGAAAAGTACGACCGGTTCTCCGACGTCTGGGGTCCGAACCCGGAAACGGGGGAGCTCGTCCCGCTGCCAATGCCGGGCTTTCAGTATCGCAAGGACACCATCGCCTTTGAAGGCGGCGGGCATGGCCTTGTGGGTACGCTCGGCGACTATGCGCGCTTCACCGATATGCTGGCCAAGGGCGGCACGCTGGACGGGGTTCAGGTGCTGAAGCCGGAAACGGTGCAGCTGATGGCGACCAATTTCCTCCCCGAAGGCGTTTTCATCGGCCACAATGGCACCACGACCGATCCCAATGCCGGCGGCGGTTTCGGGCTCGACTTTGCCGTGATCCTCAATGATGGCGAGGCCTATCCGAAAGGCGCCTTCATGTGGGGTGGCGCGGCGGGCACCTGGTTCTGGGTCGACCCTGTCAACAAGATCAGTTTCGTCGGTATGATCCAGGTATTCGGCGGATCCCTGGACCGCAGTATGCGGACGGAATCGGCCGAACTCGTTTATGATGCGCTTCAGGAGACCAAATGACCCAGCCCACTGCCGCCGTTCTGCTGATTGGGGATGAGCTGCTCTCCGGGCGCACCCGAGACATCAACCTGCAGCAGATTGCGCAATATCTGGAGCCGATCGGTATTCCTGTGCGGGAGTGCCGGACGGTGCCGGATATTGAGGAGGAGATCGTGGCGGCAGTGAACGCCCTGCGGGCGAAGTACACTTACGTCTTCACCACCGGCGGCATCGGCCCGACGCATGATGATATCACAGCGGATGCGATTGCGGCGGCCTTTGGCACGGGCATCTCCGAACACCCCGAGGTGCTGGCGGAAATGGCCGAGCGCTACAAGGCCATGAACACCGATTTCACCCCCGCCCGCCGCCGGATGGCGCGCATCCCGCACGGGGCAAAAATCGTGAAGAATCCCGTCTCTGGCGCGCCGGGGTTCCAGATGGAAAACGTCTTCACTATGGCCGGTGTGCCCCAGATTGCCCGCGCGATGCTGGAGGATATCGGCCCCCGCCTGGAAGGCGGCGCGCGGGTTCACAAGGTGCAGTTGCGCGGCCCTGGCCTGCGCGAGGGCGACCTTGCCGAGCCCCTCGGCGCTATCGCCAAGGCGTATCCGGACGTCTCCATCGGCTCTTACCCCTGGTATCTGGGGACGGGGGATAATGGCGTGGCGCTGGTGGCCCGGTCGACTGATACGGTCAGGCTGGAAACGGTGCGGGGCGAGCTTGAGGCGCTGATGCGGGGCCTGGGTGTGGAGCCCATCCCCGACCCGCTCTGACGACACATAAAGCGTGGATAAGGAGGCAAAAAAACGCCAACGATTCCTCCAACCACGCCGCAGAAAATTCCAACAGAACTCCAAGGGGGAGGAGAGAAAATGCAAGTCCTGACACGCGCGCCCGTCCTGTGGGCGCTTTTCGTGATGATGATCCTGTCCGGCGCCGCGTTCCAGGTTTTCGGGCCGGCGGTGGGCGGGGCGTATCTCGACATGGTCTCAGACCCGGCCGAGGTGCGAGCCCTGTTTGCGGCGCTGACGCCGGAGCAGAAGACCGCCCATTTCTGGGTGACGGTGCTGAACGACACCGTGTTCCCCTTGAGCTTCGGTCTTCTCTTTGCGGGCATGGCGCTGCGCTTCTTTGGGCGCTGGGGAAAGCTGGCGGCGCTGCCCGGTTTTGCCGTACTGATCTTTGACCTGACCGAGAACACGGTTCAGGCCCTCGCCCTGGCCGGGGTGGCCGACGCGCTCGATACCAAGGCCTGGATCACGCCCCTCAAGTTTGGCCTGTTCTGGCTGGCTGCGGCGATTGCGATTATTGCGGCGCTGATTGGCGTCTTCCGCCTGGTGACCGGCCACAAGGGCTGAGAGCCGACGCCGCGTCAGGCTTGGCGGGCCCATCTGCGCGCCGTAACACCTTTACTGACCATTTCCGGAGGAGCTTCCATGTCCGAACCCATCGTCCTGACCGAACGCCACGGCGCTGTCTGCCTTGTCACGCTGAACCGACCCGACGCGCTCAACGCGCTCAACCGCGCCCTGCG
This sequence comes from Hyphomonas polymorpha PS728, assembly GCF_000685315.1. Taxonomy (GTDB): domain Bacteria; phylum Pseudomonadota; class Alphaproteobacteria; order Caulobacterales; family Hyphomonadaceae; genus Hyphomonas; species Hyphomonas polymorpha. Next base: position 14,726 of record NZ_ARYM01000015.1, on the reverse strand, counting down.
CGCCGAGATCGTGCGCGTGTTCACTGAGCTGAAGGACGATCCGGAAATCCGCGCTGTGGTGCTGACCGGGGCGGGCCGTGCGTTCACCGCAGGCATCGACCTGAAAGAAGCCGGCCAGACGGGCTTTGCCCTGGGCGCCGACGAGGACAGCAAGTCCATCAACATGCTGGCCGCGCTGGAAGCCTATCCCTGGCCGATCATCGGCGCGATCAACGGCTTTGCCATTACCGGCGGCTTTGAACTCGCCCTGATGTGCGATGTGCTGCTCGCCTCCGAACATACCCGTTTTGCCGACACCCATGCCCGCGTCGGCATTGTGCCGGGCTGGGGGCTCTCGCAGAAGCTTTCGCGCCTCATCGGCATCAGCCGCGCGAAGGAGCTCTCCTTCACCGGCAATTTCATCGATGCGCACACTTCTGAGAAATGGGGTCTTGTGAACCGCGTCTATCCGGCGGCGGATCTTGTGCCGGCCGCGCTGCAGATGGCGACGGAAATGACCTCGACCAATCCGGACCTGCTGCGTAAATACAAGGCGCTGATCGATGACGGCTTCGGCATGAATTTCGCCGCCGCCATGAAGGAAGAAGTGACCCGCTCGATCGACCATTCGAAGTCGGTTTCCGCCTCGGCGGTGGAAGAGGCACGCAAGCAGGTGACCGCGCGCGGGCGGGATCAGCAGGGGTAAGGTTTCCGGCTTCGCCGGCCCTCGCCTCCCACGCGCTGTGCGCGGGCCCTCATCCCAACCCCTTCTCCCAAGGGAGAAGGGGGTTCTTTGTGTCAGGCTGCAAATTCAAAAGCGTCCATCCTCAGCACGCTGAACGTTACGGACGTGTGCAACTGAGCCATGTGCGCACCCTTGCCAGCCGCGCCGAGGGCCACGAACAGCGGCAGGAAATGCTCCTCCGTCGGATGGTTGCGCGCGGCGTTGGGGGCGAGGCTGCGATAGTTCACGAGATCGTCGACGCGGCCTTCGGCCAGCGCCTGGTTCACCCAGTCACCGAAGGATTTCACCCAATCGGGCTCCGCATTCGGGCCGCGCCAGCTGACACTGCGCAGGTCGTGCGTGAGGCTGCCGCTGCCGAGGATCAGCACGCCCTCTTCGGCCAGAGGGCGCAGCGCCTCGCCAAGCCGCAGATGATGCGCCGGGCCAAGATGGGTTTGCAGGGAAAGCTGCAGCACCGGAATATCCGCCGCCGGAAAGGCGAGCTTCAGCGGCACCCAGGCGCCATGATCGAGGCCGCGCGCCGGATCGAGCGTTGCGGGCAGGCCCGCCCCGTCCAGCAGCGTCTTGATGCGCGCCGCCAGGGCAGGGTCGCCCGGCGCGGGGTATTGCTGCTGGTACATCACCTCTGGAAAGCCACCAAAATCATGGATCGTCGGCGGGGCAGGCGCGGCGGTGATGCTTGGGGCAAGCGTTTCCCAATGCGCGGAGACGGCAAGGATCGCTTTCGGGCGCGGCAGTGCCTTGCCCAGCTGCATCAGGAAGTCGCGCGCGGGCACATCATCGAAGATCAGCGTGGGCGAGCCATGCGATACGAAAATCGGCGGGGTCATCAGAGGAAGCCTCCTTCAATCTTGCTTCCCCTTAGGTAAGAGAGGTTTGCTGGCGGGAACAGGCCTGCTCCGGCCTGACTGTTATGCGGGCCTCGCATGAAAGAGGCCGGGTTGCGCTGGGGCGCAGGCCGGGCTTAACAGGGGCGGACTTTGGATACTCCCGGGAGGAATGAATGCGCGATGTGGTGATTGTCGAGCCGGTGCGGACGGCGGTGGGCGGGTTTGGCGGCTCGTTCAAGGGCGTGCAGGCGCATGAACTCGGCGCGGCCGTCGTCGAAGGGCTGATGGCGCGCACGGGCCTGGCGAAAGACAAGGTCGATGATGTGATCTTCGCGCAGTGTTACCCTTCCATGGACGCGCCCGCGCTGGGCCGCGTGGTGGCGCTCGACGCCGGCTTGCCGGTGGAAGTGACGGGTATGCAGATCGACCGGCGCTGCGGCTCGGGCCTGCAGGCGATCATCAATGCGACGATGCAGGTGGCGACCGGCGCGATGGACTGCGTGATCGCGGGCGGCGCGGAGTCGATGAGCAACGCGCCTTTCTACTCCACCGGCCTGCGCTGGGGGCTTGGCCAGGGCAACATGACCATCAATGACGGCCTGATCACCGGGCGCCTCACCGCCGGCGGCAAACATTACCCCGTGCCGGGCGGGATGCTGGAAACGGCAGAAAACCTGCGCCGCGATTATCAGATCACCCGTGAGGCGCAGGACGAGTTTGCCGCCGCTTCCCATGCCAAGGCTGTAGCGGCGCAGACATCCGGCGTGTTCGGTGAAGAGATCATTCCGTTCACGGTCAAAGGCCGCAAGGGCGACACTGTGGTGGACCGGGACGAACATCCCCGGGCGGATTCCACGGTGGAGGTGCTGTCGAAGCTGAAAGCCATCCGCCTGAAGCAGGACGCTGAAGCCACCGTCACCGCCGGCAATGCCAGCGGTCAGAATGATGGCGGCTCGGCCTGCCTCGTGATGACGCGCGAGATGGCAGAGGCCAATGGCCTCAAACCGCTGGCGCGGCTTGTCTCCTGGGCCGTAGCGGGCGTTGGCCCTGCGGTGATGGGGATCGGGCCTGTTCCGTCTACGGAAAAAGCACTGAAGCGCGCAGGGCTTTCGCTGAAAGACATTGACCTGATCGAACTGAACGAAGCCTTTGCCGCGCAGGTGCTTGCCTGCACCAAGGCGATGGGCTTCTCGAAGGAAGACTATGCGCGCCTGAACGTGCATGGCTCGGGCATCTCGCTGGGCCACCCTGTGGGCGCAACCGGCGGGCGCATCCTGGCGACGATGCTGCGCGAAATGGATCGCCGCGGGGCGCGCTACGGCCTTGAAACCATGTGCATTGGGGGTGGGCAGGGGCTCGCGGCGGTGTTCGAGCGCGTTAACTGAAAATTCGGTCAGGCTCCGGAGCGTCCGGAGCCTGACAGTAATTTAAACTTGCATTCTGCCTGTGGATGGCGCATATGGCTGGCATCGACATTGGCCGGACGATCAGGCGCGTGCGCTCACCAGGGTGAGTTGCGGTTTCAGAAACTCTCCAAAATTCGATACGCAAGGGCTGACACACTGTCAGTCCACATATGACTATGAGACTTATCTAAATGACCCAAGGTATCGTGAAGTTCTTCAACACCCAGAAGGGCTTCGGCTTCATTTCGCCCACCACCGGCGGCAATGACGTTTTCGTGCACATCTCGACGCTTGAGCGCTCGGGTATCGCCCAACTCAACGAAGGCCAGAAGGTTTCCTACGAAACCGCCATCGACAAACGTTCGGGCAAGCCTGCTGTCAGCTCCATCGAGCTGGTCTAACAGTTCTTCAAGGCAGACGCCTCGCCGTTTGCCTGACGTAATTGCGAAGCGCGCCTCCTCACCGGGGCGCGCTTTTCATTTGGGGCTCAGAAATCGCGTGAAACAGTGAGGACGATGTGATGGTTGGTCTCGTCGGGGGCGCCGCGTTCGTTCTCGAACTGGTTCATATAGCCGAATTCCCAGCTTACCTTGTCGTTCATGTCCCAGACGAGCAGCAGCTGGCTGCGGGCTTCGATGAAGCCGTCAGACTGGCCCCAGTCAGTATCGTTCAGTTCAAAGAACAGATCCGTACTCAGCGAGATTTCGAAGGGGGTGCCTTCGAGAGGACGCTTGACGCCGAACTCCTGGCGCAGCCGCCAGCCGGTATCGTCCCAGCCTTCACGGCGGCGTTCTTCCAGACGCGAGCGGCCATCAAATTCGAAGCTATAAGCTTCGCCGAAATCATAGCTCAGCTGTTGCCAGAGACGGTGTTCCTTCCGGTCCGGCCCCTCCTGGCGAACGCTGCCCCATAGATAGCCGCCGCTGATCTTGAACGTGTCATTCAGGCGATAGCCGATGCCGGGGCGCAGCTCGATCGTGTCGAGATCACCGTCGGGCTGGTAGCGCAGATCCGCGTCAAGGGAGAGGCTGATAGCCCTGTTGTCGAAGGGTTTGGCCTTGGTGCTGGCGGCGGTCCATATCTGGTTTTCCGCCAGGGCGGGGCAGGCCGCAGCAATGGCCAGAGCGGTCAGGGCAATACAAGTACGTCGCATGCGGTGGCGTCTACCCCAACAAATCTGACACAATACTGACAAGCAGGCGCGCAACTAGGCGCGCGGAACATACGCGTCAATCGCAGTTTTGTGACATTTTCACTTCAGGGGTGTGCCGGCGGGGTCAGAGCCCGAAATACAGCGTAACGATCACTACGCAGGCGACGTTGAGCCAGAAGCCGGATCGCATCATGTGGCCGATGGAGAATTGCCGCATCCCGAACACCACGGCGTTCGGCCCGGTGGCGATGGGCAACATGAACGCACAGGAGGCCGCCATCGCGCACGGCAGGATCAGGCTGCGCACGTCTATGCCGGTTGCCTCTGCCAGCGCGCCAAGCACGGGCAGGAAAGTGGTCATCGCCGCCACGTTCGACATCACCTCGGTGAGGAAGATAAGGATGCTGACGACGATCAGGATCAGCACGATGGGCGGCAGGGCCGCCAGGCCTGCCAGTGAGTTGCCGAGCCAGCCGGCAAGGCCCGACGCCTGAACCGCCGCGGCCAGCGACAGTCCGCCCCCAAACAGCAGCACAACATCCCAGGGCACAGCCTTGGCATCTTCCCAGTTCAGCAGGGCCCAGCCGCCGGGCTGGTGCTCTGGCGCGCGGCTGCCATGGGGCACGAGGAACATCAGGATGGCCCCCATGATGGCGATGCCCATATCCGTCAGCCCGGCGAACAGGGGAATCATGACAAGCTGTTCCCGCGTGATCCAGGCAAGCGCAATGAAGCCAAACACGATGGCGACGCGCGTTTCGGGCGTCGTCATCTTGCCAAGCGCGTCGCGCTGGGTGCGCACTGTGGCGCCGGCAGCCCTGGCCGAGGCGGCGTCTGACTTGATGCCCCAGGTGAGGATCAGCCACGCCATTGGCAGCATGATCAGGACCACCGGAAGGCCGAAGCTCATCCATTCGCGGAAGCTGATATCAATCCCGGCATTGTCATTCAGCCAGCCCATGGCGATGAGATTGGTGGGCGTGCCAACGGGGGTGGCGAGGCCGCCGATGGAGGCGGAATAGGCAATCCCGAGCAGCAGGGCGCTGCCAAGCCGGGCGCCGCCGCCCGCTGCCACGGCGACCGAGAGGGCAATCGGCGCCATCATCAGGGTGGTGGCCGTGTTGGAAATCCACATCGAGAGCAGGGCGGTGGCCAGCATGAACGCCCCGGCCAGCAGTTTCAGCCGCCCGCCTGACAGCATCAGCACATTCAGCGCAATGCGGCGGTGCAGGTGCCATTTCTCGATGCCGATGGCCATGATGAACCCGCCGAGCAGCAGCAGCACCACGGTATCGGCATAAGGCGCGGCAATCTCGCGGAGGCTTGCCACGCCTGTCAGCGGCAGAAGCGCCAGCGGGATCAGCGAGGTGGCGGCAATCGGGATCGCCTCGGTGGCCCACCAGATGGCCATCAGCACCAGGACACCGGCAACAAGCATACCGCCCCGTTCCAGCCCTTCGGGCGGCGGCAGCACGGCAATCAGGATGGCAAGGGCGGGCCCGGCAAACAGTCCCAGGCGGGCGGCAAAGCCGGGCTTCAGCGCGGCGGCCTGCCGGTCTCCTGTTGTCATTAATACAGTCCCCGCTTGTTTCGCTTCCCGACGCTACCGGTTTTTTGCCGGAGGGCAAATGGTGCCGGCGGCCGGACTCGAACCGGCACGGCCGTTGGGCCTAGGGATTTTAAGTCGCCTTTGGATTTTGTAAGTAATTGATATTAAAAGACAAAATGACTGTGCGCAAAATTTATGTGTAAGAAAATGTGTAAGTTTTTGATGCCTTTTACAGTATCGCGCTGCCACTTTTTGCAGAAACGATCTCGTTCTTAGCCAGCTATCACGCTCAGTGCTCAGCGAACATTAAAGACAGGCCATCAGCATGGAGTCCATTTGGAGAGGTTGATCAGAACTATTTTTGAACCAAAGCTCGCAAAGCTGAGCCAACAACGCCAAGATCAGAATTGAAGTCTGGTGATGGCTCGGGAGCGCTTGCTTCATCTGCGCCAATCTCTGCAGAACATCTCTCAATGAACTCGGGGCTGTAGTGTTCGTCTCGTGCCAAAGCCTCTCTTAGGGCTTGTCGAGATAGCTCTATGCGCCGCTGCTGTTCATCGGTGGGGACAAATGTCATTCCTGCTCCTCCATGACTACATGAATAGATCCATCGATCAGATGTTCGACAAAAATGATTAAGTAAGAACGATACGGTGGGAACAGTATCTCATCTTCAAGTTCAAAGGATGAGAAGGCAGTGATTTGCCTTCCAGACTTTCCCCAGATTGTAAAGTAACAGACGCCTGGAAAGGCCCTTCTCGGGTTCCGACTACTGCTAAGAAACCCCTTCTCATGAATCACATCCCCCTCCTCATATTGAGCTATGCCGGGATGCGGTTTCGATCCTCGATATGAAGGAGCCAGGCGCTTCGGGAGTTTTTGGAGTGCTTCGTTGAGGTAGAGGCCAATGGAATATAAGCGTACGGCTTCAGGGTGCTCACGTGTGCGTAGCAAAAGATTGAGGTCTGCATACCTCAAGCCTGCGCTCGCAGTTTCCTTGGTGTACCAGTGGACTACAACTTTGTCGTCGGCATCAAAATCAGATGGCAGCGAAGAACTGCTTGCCAATATTTGCCGTTCGACGTCATCAAACAATTCCGCGTACTCATGACCAAATATATGGCGGGGAGCTACTTGAAATGCTTCGCGCGTCTTTCGGCTCATAAGTGCGCGAGCTGCGATATCGACCAAATATTTTATCACAAAACCACCCAGCAAAGGAGAAACGCTCAATCCCAAGCGCCCTATAACACACTAGGTCGGACGTGATTAGCGTTTCTTAATCTTAAGTGGCGGCAAAGTTGTTTCTGCCGTCTGCCGATTCAGTGAGCGTTCGCTTTGCTGCGGCCAGTCTTTCAAGGCTTCATTCAGCGCCTTACGTGCCACTTCAATGCGCATCTTCTGATCAGTGGTAAGCTTTATCTTATTCATGTGCGGTTTCCTATTCAGTGTACTGATAATTTAGCGTCTGAATTATCCAAACCCAACAAAAATATAGGTAAGAATAGTTCGATTTTACGCAATATTGTAAGTGAAGTGAGGCGCGTTTCATCAAAAAAGGGGTTGCATATGCAACCCTGCCTTCCGGCGAGGATGGGGGTAGCAAGCGCAAGGAGGCTCCGAACGAGGGTCCGCGCCGTCAGGCGTGGAGACGTTTGGATGCCTTGCGTGCGCGAGGGGCAAAGCCCCTGAGTAGCGTGCGCGGCGCAGCCGCGATCCGAAAGCGCGAGGGATCGAAGCCGAAGGGCAGAGACGCGCAGCGGCTCGGTTCACGAGAGCCCGACCCGAAGGAACGCGCCCGTGATTGATTACGGTTGGAGCTGAAGTGACGCGGCATTATGTGGCGCGGCCATGATCATCGTTCCCTGCCCATTAGGTTCGCGCCAGAGAACAATGCCATTCGCCCAAAGGACGCGCTCGGCATGGATGTTGAGCGCGTAGAAGTCTTTTCGCGTCCACTGATCTTTCTGCCAGAAGCGCTGTAGGTCTTTGGAGAACACCTCGATCCAATTGGTGAGCTGTCGTGATGCCATAACTGCGCCGACTTCCGTTTCAGCGCCGGGGAAACCCAATTGCCCCATGCCGTGACGGTGGCCGATCAGGCGCGCCGCGCTGATCAGCATATTGCTGGCCATGCCGTGTGCGGCTTCAAACAGCACGGGGAAATTCTCGCTCTGCGCATGGGCTTCTTTGGCTTGTTTGAGCGCCGTTGTGGCACTATCGAACGTGCTGATCAGATATTTTGAGAATTCCTCTTCGACTACATCATCCGCGCCGAATTCGGTGCTGTCGCGCGCGTAGCGATAGGCGCGGATCGCCTTGCGGACCGCGCAATGCAGGACGCCGTCGTGATCGGACATCATCACAGGCGTCATGAGAAATTCGGGCAGCGCTTTCTCGATCCGATTAAGCGTGCAGGCTTGAGCGAGACCCGCCACTAGAAAGTGCAGCGCTACCTCCGCGTCTTGGACATCATTGGCCACCAGGGCTTGTCCGTAAGCTGCGTGCATGACGATACGCACCTTCAGCACACCGTCGCGCAACACTACGGCGGTCGATACCCCTTGCGCGATATCTTCCGGCATTCCTTCCGGCGTAACGTTCACATCGAAGCCGCGCTCCAACTCCGTGAGCGCCGCTTCATGGTCAGCGGCGAATGTAATTCCGTCCAAACGGTCGAGATCGAAGAGCGGCCGAATTTGGCCTACGAGCCTCTGCGTTTTCTCGCTGAGCGGCGTGATCTCCTCATCTGTTCCAAGCCCCGTGAAGGAGAGTTGGTAGCTCAGCGGCGACAACGGCGGCGGTTCTCCGCTGAGTTCGCGGGCAGACTTCTTGTTTGGAAGAATGTCCTTTAGTGCCCCTTGCACGACGGCATCGATTTCGGCCGACCAACGTTCTCCCAAGTTCGCGCTGATCTCAGCGAAGACCGATGCGGACGATGCGGTGATAAAGAGTTCATCACTGCACGCCGATGCATCCTTGTTGAAGTCGGAAAGAACTGGCGCAGCATGGCCAACTCTCACACCCACCAGCAGTTTTGTAGACGTGATCGGCATCACCACAGCGGACACGCTCGCCGTATTGGTCATCATGTAGGGAAAGAACGTTCCGCCCTCATCATCAGCGCCGATTGCGACGCAATCCGGCAGGATCGCGCCTTCCGGCGGCGCTGCCCTAATGCGCCATTCGAGGGCCTCCAGCGATTCCTTGCGCGCCATCGCGACCAATCCATTGCCAAGCGCTTTATTGTGCCCGTCGCGGACTATATCATCGAGACCGTCCAATACGGAGGTGAAGGCCTCCATGATGCCGAGACTCTTGGCGCCGTAGCGACCGAGGAAATGCTCTTTTGCAGCCATGAAAATCAGCCTTTCCAGCAGATCGTCTGGTAGCTGGAGAAGGTCGAGCATCGTCTTAAGCTGCGGCTCTTTATCGAACATACGCGAGATGTGTTCGTTCCAGACGGCATTCGGCCCCGGTTCAGACAAGCCAAGCATCTGCACGACAGTGTCTTCGTCGGAAAAGGCTTCCGCAGCGGCCGTCATAAGCTGCTGCATCCCGCTTCCGAACATGCGGCGCATGTTGGCGCTGCGCGGCGTCAGATGCGCGATGACTTCGGCTGCCAGCGCGGGATCGACAGCGCCGTCAATATCGACGGAACGAAGCGAGATCAGCAGCCCGCCGAGCCGGTTCTCGTAGTCCGTGATCTTGTCGTCGAGCGTCTTGCTGCCATCGCTCGACAGGCGCGAATAAAAAAACCGCTGCGCCGCCACATCTGCGATCGATGCGGGATGGATGACACCCTTGCGGCGATGCACATAGGTTTTCTCGGCCTTCGCATCGAAGAGAAACCCACGCTGCAAAGACTGCGGAATGTGATGTTGCTTCTTGCCCGCCACGATTGCCTGCCGTCAGTACTTCGTCTCTACAAAGAATCCTCTGCGGCCTGAGCACTGGCCGCCCCAATCATTCTTATGTGGATTGAGTTGACTGTCATGCGTGCGGCGACGGAACTTCTTGTTGCAAACAGGACATTGATAGATGTGCACGGGCTGTCCAAAGCCCGTGCTGCGGCGCGTCGGTGCGCGTGTCGGCCTGATTTGCGGCGCGCGCGGCGTATAGGATTGCGGCCGTGCGCTTGATGCGGAGACCTGCACTGGCCCTTCTGGCCCCAGTTCTATGGCGTAGCGCGGCACAAAGCTGCGATTGGTCACGCGGGCGCCCTGCATGCGATCAAGGCGATAGCTGCGATGCTCGTTCTTGTCGGTGTTCCATGCATGCAAGACGATGTTTCCGTCTTGCGTGCGGCGCAGAGAGTAAGGCTCGATGCGGCGTGTGGAGCCTTGGTAGTCGAGTTCGACCAGCAAGCGGTTGCCTGCTGCGAAGCGGATGATCTCGATCATGGATTGCGCCTGGCCAGAGACGGGCAAGCGCATATCGCGTGCGCGCAAGACGACTTCGCCAGCGCCTACGGCGTATCTCGCGGGGATGACAGGCGCTGCGCCACCTGCAAGCCATTCAAAGAAGGCGGGCAGTTCTTCCCAGAAGTTTTCGTAAGGCGGCAGAATTGGAAGCTGATGCGCGAGCATGCTCTGCCAGAGGTTTTCCAGTTCGCCCCGATGCTCTTCAAGATCGGCAAGCACGGGCACATTGATGCCTTTGAACTCACATTTCTGGCGCAGGACATCGAGCAGCACCGAGGGTGATGGCAGCGCTTCCCCATTCCTGAAAAGGTTCACGACATCGTAGAGGTCGCGCGGGCGCGTGCGTTCGGCGAGCGCCCTCACCTTTTCACCGAACAGCTCCTCATAGGCGTATGCAAGAACGTCGATCCCTTCTTCGGGTGCGTCCGTATAAGGATGAAAAACACTCACACGATTTGGTGCAAGGACAATGCGTTCGTCGGCTGTGAGGTCGAGCTTGATACGCGGCAGGTCGCGCGGTGCTATCGGGCCGCGATAGCTGATTTTGCCCTGGCATGAGGTTGAGCCACGCGGATTGGTATAGATGTCGAATGCCTGCTTTTCGGCGGGAATCTCGATGCCTGTGCGCTCGTAAATCCAGTCGCCGATTTCGCTGAAGGTTTGCTTCAAGAACTCTTCGTCCAGATGGGAGGCATCGGTCAGGGTAAAATCAAGGTCTTCGGAGAAACGATAGGTTTCGAAGAAGCATTTCTTCAGACACGTACCGCCCTTGAATAGCCAGCTATCGCGCAGCGCGTCATGCGCGCTGATGCCCGCCAGCATCCAGCCCAGCACATAGTCTTTCTCGACGACATGCGGCGTCAGCGACATGCGTGTCGCCATATCAAGGATTTCGCGGCGTTCGATCATGTCTGCATCCCTGCTTTCCAGCGCGCGGGAATCCATATGCGCCAGCGTGTCACCAGCTTCGGGCAATCCTGCGCAGGATCAAGTTTGATGGCGCCCTTCGTCAGACGCTCCAGGCAGGCCTGCACCAGCGCCTCTTCCCCGCGCTGCTCCGCCAGAAAGCCGAGGCGCTTAAAGACAGCGCCATTCCCCAACCGCTCCCCATAGGAGATCAGCAAATGATCTTTGCGATCCTTGCGTTTGAGGTATTCACCAAAGCAGTCGGAGACTTGCTGGATGCCGCCGCCGATGGCGGGATCATCGAGCGTATCGATAATGGAGCGCTCAAGGTCCGAGACCATGACTTTCGTGCGCCCGCGCCAGACGGGCTTGCATCCGAATATCTTGCGTTCCTGAATGTGCTTGAGGGTAAAGGTCGCGCCGTGCCGCTGCTGCGACTTTGAACGCACAGACTGGGCGGTCATCACGACGATGTCGTTGAAGAGCTGTTCGGTCAGATCCCAGTATTCGGCGGCGGTGCGCCCGCCCACATAGGCGGGGCCAAAGAGCCCAGGCACCAATACCCACGGATCATCAAGCACATGCTGGCTGCTCAAGGAGTCGAGCGACACAGGAACGTAGACGCCCCGCCGGACGCGCCGCAGCCAACCTTGGTTGGTCCAGCGCGCGAGGGTTTTCGCAGCGACGGTTCGGTCGAGACCCAAGACGCGCACGGCATCATCGATCTGGATCACATCGCCCGCCCCCGCCACAAGATGGGCGAGTTGCTGGCGGCCTTCTGGAATGGACGGGATGCTATTCAACTGCTGCAATTCCACGAATCAATGAACTTCTACAGCCATAATATACTAATCCCGCGCCCAGCGCCAATAGCTTTCATCTGCGATAGTTCATCAGAATGATGAACTAAAACAAACATAATATACTTTCAAATACTGATTTTATTGAATTTTTTTACATCCCAGCTCTAAAGCCCTGCAATTCGAAAGCGCGCGGGATCGAAGCCGCATGGCCGAGCCCCGCCGCTGTCTTTGCGGCGGGGCTTGGTTCACGAGAGCCCGACCCGAAGAGGCGCGCCCAAGGCGTCGCTAGAACAGCGACAACTGGGCATGAGCCTTCCAGTCGGATTTTTTCGCCGCTTCTGTCAGCCAGGCAAGAATGTAAGCCCGCAGTTCTTCGACGTTTTCGACCTCGTTCAGAGGCAGAAAATGCGACTTGTAGCCCGTTTCCGAAATCGGGTTCGGCGCACGGGCGGGCTTGATGGTCTCGATCTCCATATGGGCGACATGCCCCCAACCATTCCAGTCGGGGGAGAAGGTGACTGACAGGGACAAGCCCTGCCAGTCGATCACTTCGTTGATGATGATGTGTGATGCTTTGCTCATGGCTGGCCTCAATACTCAGAGGCCAGCATGATGGTCAGCACACGGGTGGTGACGTCAGGATCGGCAGGATCTTCCGATCCGTAGCGAAGATCGCGGTCGTAATAGTCGATCTTCCAGAAGACACGCTTGCCAGCGATATCGAAAGCACCGAAGTCGTGCTCGCCGTAGGGATCATTGTCCTCGGAGAAGTCCGAGAAGGTCTGAACGGCGCGGGTAGCGAGCAGCATGAAGTCGGGGCCTTGCGCCATGACACCTGCCGTCATCATCCACTTTCCGCTGGAGATGCCAGCTTTGCGCATGGCGTCGTTGAGATCGCGGATGCGATTTGCGGAGGAAAGCGTTGTCATTGCTGCTCTCCTTCCACTTTTTCGGTGATGACGCGCAACATGACGCGGCCTTCACGTGGTATCGCATCCAACTGGATGCTGAAGCCCATGCCATCTTTGTTCGGCCATGCTGCACCAATCGGTGTCCATGTTGCCAGTTTGCCATCGCCGACGACGCGGTAGAGGCGGTGCGTGGGTTTGCGGCCTTGCGGCTGCTGCTGTTTGGGTTGAGGTTTCTTGGCCATTTAAGGTCTCCTTGTTCTGGCCACGGACCATTCCGCGGCTTCATGGGAGCCAAGAACCTCTGGCCATAGAGACGGCGATCACACCCCGCGCCCGCCGACCTTGTCGGCAATGCATATTGCAGCGCAGCTGCGGCGCGCCCCAAAGGGAGCGGAGCTGCACGTAACAAGGTGGAGGAAGCGAGCTGGGTTGAACGGCGGCGGGCCTGAGGTACACAGCTCACGAAGATGGAGCACGCGAATGTCTGTCAGATTTCAAGGGAACTTTTTGCCAACCAATCCAACAGGCTATTGCGCCGCATCACCCAAAACAAACCCAGCATCACATAATCCGTCAAAGGAAGAACTGGAATTCATGGTATAATGAAGATGTCAGCATAAAAGCCGAGCAGGCAGGGGTTCGATTGGGGAATTGGATTGCAACCACAGAAGGGATCATCGTTGCGGATGTCATCCGTTGGACGGAAGGCATCTATGAGAAACGCCGACGCAAGAATGCAAAGTCGCGGCGCATCGGCGAGCGCCAGGTCACAGCCGAAGTGCTGGAAGTGACAGATGACGGGTGGCTCAAGCTACTGGTCCGCACATGCACGATCACTCAGGACGATTATGCAGGCAGCCGCCTGCCGCAGCTAAAGGCTGGGAACGAGATCAAGCGGGCACGCAAGACGGTCGAGCGCGGAAAGCCAGAGCGCTTGCTGTGGAGTGACGAGACCGCCCGGGCTTTCGCCGATCCATCTACGTGAGGCGCGCAAGGCAAGAAGGCCAGCTCAGAACGACAAATTGCAAGCGGTGTTTTCACCTTTCTCTAAGCTAGGCTGTGTATGGTGAACGCCAAAGATTCATTTTGGAGTTTACGATGGGCAATCACAGTAGCGGGGAGCGGTATCTGCGCTCTGTGAATGAACTGCTGGACGGACTGGAGTCGGCTTCGCAAACGGGAACGGGGGATTCCCTCGCAGAACAGGGGTCGCAGGAGGTGGATGTCGCTTCGCGGCGTGTTCCTGCGGGCTTATCCCGCACTGAATTCATCAAGATGGACGACTTCTTAAAAACCAGCGGCGTGGTTGCCTGCGGATTGGCCACATCATTGCTGACCGTGCTTCTGGTTACAGCTATCGGGCACTTCACGGGCTTTGATCTGTATACGCTCAGCTTCTTTTTCATCATCCCAGTTGGCGCGCTCATTTGCGGAGCTGCTGCCGCTTCAGGATACTATTTCGGAAGTCTGTATTTTCATACGCGTCCGAACGCGCTTCTGATCTTACAGATGATCGTCATTGCGGGAATCACACAAATTCTGATCTATTATGCGCAATATGCCACGCTCATGGTAGAAGGTTTCCGTGCACGCGATTTAATCTCCTTCCAGGAATACGTCGAACTGTCTCTGACGACCGCGCAGTATAGCATGGGCCGTGGCCTACAGCATAATATGGGTGAAGTCGGACAGGCAGGATATTGGCTGGCTGCAATCCAGTTTGTTGGATTTTTGCTCGGCGGATTTGCAATGTTTATCAATCTGCGCAACAAACTGACGTGTCGCCCATGTAACAAATATTTGCGTACACTGAGCAAGACCGGAAAGAGCTTTGATACAATCGAGAAGCTCGCTGACTATTACGACACGCTAATGACCCTTCCAGTGGACGGTCCTGATTTTGCAGAAATGATCCAAACCAATCATATCGCTCGCGGAGAGACTGTCTACACGATAGGGATTGAACTGCATGGCTGCCCTGATTGCAAGGGGCAAGAGTGTTCCCCGTCAGCGACTGTGA